>CAWFWP010000012.1:0-10767 GCA_963819585.1 uncultured Alphaproteobacteria bacterium | reverse complement strand
GATGCCGATGGGCAGGTTCTCGGCGGACCAATGCAGGGGAACAGAGGCAGCGGGCTGGCCGGAGGCGTTGAAGACGGCGCAGAAGGGCGAATAGTCGAAGACCATGCCGGGACCGATGCGGTAGTGCACGAAATCATCCGTTGTATGGGCAAAGCGCCCGATGAGGGCGGGTGGTTCAGCCATGGTCGCGGACAGGACTATGTCGAACCGGTCGAAGGCGGCGGCCATCTGGCGGCCGAAGGCGTGGATTTGGCCGACCGCCTCCAGATAGTCGGCCCCTGAAAGCGTGTCGGCATAGCGCATCGCCCCGATTGCGACGGCTTCGACAAGGCCATCCGGGTCGCGCCCGCGCAGGGCGCTGCGGACGGAAAGGGCGGTGCCGCAGGCCACGATCCGGGTCCAGGCGCGCATCATGCCGGGAAAGTCGGCCCGGGGCAGAGCGGGTTCGACGGCATGGCCGAGGCTTTCGAGCAACAGCCCGGCATCATGGACCGCGGTGCGGCAGTCGGGATGGATGGCAGCACCGGTGAAGGTCGTGTCGCAGAGCGCCACGCGGAGGCGGTGCGGCGGGCGGGCGATGGCGGCCACATGGCTGTCGAGGAGGGGTGGCGCGACATAGGGCGCGCCGAGGTCCGGGCCGGCGCAGGCGTCGAGCATGGCGGCAGTGTCGCGGACCGACCGAGTGAGGAACCCGTCGACGGACATGCCCGCCCAGCCTTCGCCCGCATAGGGACCGTCGGGCAGGCGGGCACGGGTCGGCTTGAAGCCGAACAGACCGCAGTTGGACGCCGGGATGCGCACCGACCCGCCGCCGTCCGACCCGTGCGCAAACGCGACATCCCTGCGGCCACCGCAGCGCCCGCGCCGCCGGACGACCCGCCGGGCGTGCGCGTCAGGTCCCAGGGGTTGCGGGTCGGGCCGCCGCCGTAGACCGCAGCCTCGGTCGCCGGGCCGACGCCGCCCTCGGGGGCCGTCGTGCGCCCGAAAGTGACGACGCCGGTCGCGCGGATGCGTTCGAAGATGGCGCTGTCGCAGTCATAGCGTGTGTCGCGGAACAGCCGCGATCCGTTGTGGCTGGGGAAATCCACCGCCTCGCAGCCGAGGTCCTTGAGCAGGAAGGGGACGCCCCGGAACGGACCGTCGGGCAGGCCTGCAGCGATGCTGCGCCGGGCGACATCCTCCCGCATCAGGACGACGGCGTTCAGCGCAGGGTTCAGGGCTGCGGTGCGGGCCAGCGCACGGTCGAGGAGTTCGATGGGCGTGACGTCGCCCGCCGCGACGAGGGCGGCAAGGCCGGTTGCGTCATGGTCATCAAGTGTGTCGGTCATCGTCAGCCCCCGGGACCCGAGGCTAACGGCCCGGCCGGTACCCCGGACGCCTGTCTGCGACATGGGGGGTGTCGGGCCTTTACCACGCGGCAGTGCCTGCTAGGTCCCGTCGCGCGAGGGTTGAAAAGGGGAAGCCATGTGGCGTGCGGTTGCCGTGATGCTTGCGCTGATCCCCGGTCAGGCGCTGGCGCAGACCGAGGTCCACCTGGAGCTGGTGTTGCTGGCGGATTCGTCGGGGTCGATCACGGAAGAGGAAATCCGGTTCCAGCGGCAGAGCTATGCGACCGCGCTGACCGACCCCATGGTGGTGGACGCGATCACGGGCACGCTGACCGGCAGCGTGGCGATCACCTATGTCGAATGGGGGCAGTTCGACAACATCTTCGTCATCGCGCCCTGGACGGTGATCGCCGGGCCCGAGGATGCGCGGCGCTTTGCGGATGTTCTCTTGGACACGCCGCGCAAGGCGCGCGGGCGCAACGCCATCGGACAGGCGCTGATCGTGGGGCGCGACCTGATCGAGGGCAACGATATTGCGGCGTGGCGGCGGATTCGACGGGCAACTTCAACGGACCCTTGATCGCCGAGGGGCGCGCGGTGGCGCTCGCCGCGGGGATCACTATCAACGGCCTGCCGCTTCTGTGCCGCGACTGCGCGCCCGGCACGGGAGTGCCCGGCACCGGGCTCGAGGCGGAATTCACCGACAAGATCATCGGCGGGCCGGGCGCCTTCGTGGTGACGGCGGACACGCCCGCAGCATTCGCCGACGCGATCAGGCGCAAGCTGATCCTGGAGATTTCGAGCGATCACGGCGGCCCTTCATTCGCGGCCGCGCCGTAGCGGCAAGGGCATGGGCGGCAAGGCATGCGAGGCGGCGTCCCTTGAACCCCCCCCGCTGCACCACTAAGACAAGCGTAAGGATCACGCGGTAGACATCCGCCGAAGGCAGGACAGGCAGAGGCCCATGAGAGACCCCAACGACATCTACATGAACACGCTGGTGCCGATGGTGGTCGAGCAGACCTCGCGCGGCGAACGGGCCTATGACATCTATTCGCGGCTTCTGAAGGAACGCATCATTTTCCTTGCGGGACCTGTGCACGACGGGCTGTCGACGCTGATCTGCGCGCAGCTGCTTTTCCTTGAGGCGGAGAACCCGTCGAAGGAAATCGCCATGTATATCAACAGCCCTGGCGGCGTGGTGACCTCCGGCCTGTCGATCTACGACACGATGCAATACATCCGGCCCAAGGTCTCGACCCTTGTCATCGGGCAAGCGGCCAGCATGGGGTCGCTGCTGCTGACGGCGGGTGAAAAGGGCATGCGGTTCAGCCTGCCGAACAGCCGGATCATGGTTCATCAACCATCGGGCGGCTATCAGGGCCAGGCGACCGACATCATGATCCACGCGCAGGAAACGCAGAAGCTGAAGGTGCGGCTGAACGAGATCTACGAAAAGCACACCGGCCAGCCGATGAAGAAGATCGAGGCGGCGCTGGAGCGCGACAACTTCATGTCGCCGGAAGAGGCCAAGGCTTTCGGGCTGATCGACGACATCCTCGACAGCCGGGCCAAGCTGGACGACGCAGGCAAGTGATCCGGTCGGGCAGTTCTGACGCGGCGGCAGGGGTGATTTTGGCGTTGTGGGGGCAGGTCGCCTGCCCTAATCTTGTCGCAATGGGCAGGAATTATAGGTCAGGTGGGCGGTCCTTGATGCAGGCCGCAAGGGGTTGGCATGGCAAGTAACTCAGGCAGCGACAGCAAGAACACGCTTTATTGTTCGTTCTGCGGCAAAAGCCAGCACGAAGTCCGCAAGCTGATCGCAGGTCCGACGGTGTTCATCTGTGATGAATGCGTCGAGCTGTGCATGGACATCATCCGCGAGGAAACCAAGACCAGCGGCCTGAAATCGGCCGACGGCGTGCCGACGCCGCGCGACATCTGCAAGGTGCTGGACGACTACGTGATCGGCCAGGAACACGCCAAGCGCGTGCTGTCGGTCGCGGTCCACAACCATTACAAGCGGCTGAACCACGCGGCGAAATCGTCGGATATCGAACTGTCGAAGTCCAACATCCTGCTGATCGGCCCGACCGGCTGCGGCAAGACGCTGCTGGCGCAGACTCTGGCCCGCATCCTCGACGTGCCCTTCACGATGGCCGACGCGACGACGCTGACCGAGGCCGGGTATGTGGGCGAGGATGTCGAGAACATCATCCTGAAGCTGCTTGCAGGCGTCGGAATACAACGTCGAGCGCGCGCAGCGCGGCATCGTCTATATCGACGAGGTCGACAAGATCACGCGCAAGTCGGACAATCCGTCGATCACGCGGGACGTCAGCGGCGAAGGCGTGCAGCAGGCGCTTCTGAAAATCATGGAAGGCACCGTGGCTTCCGTTCCGCCGCAGGGTGGCCGCAAGCATCCGCAGCAGGAATTCCTGCAGGTCGACACGACGAACATCCTGTTCATCTGCGGCGGGGCATTTGCGGGGCTGGAGAAGATCATCGCGCAGCGCGGCAAGGGCTCGGGCATCGGCTTCGGGGCCGATGTGAAAGACCCTGAGGCGCGGGGCGTGGGCGAATTGTTCAAGGAACTGGAGCCCGAGGACCTGCTGAAATTCGGCCTGATCCCGGAATTTGTCGGTCGCCTGCCGGTTCTGGCGACGCTGACCGACCTCGACGAGGCGGCGCTGGTCACGATCCTTACGGAACCGAAGAACGCGCTGGTCAAGCAGTATCAGCGGCTGTTCGACATCGAGGGCGTGAAGCTGACCTTCACCGACGACGCGCTGGTCGCGATCGCGCAGCGCGCGATCAAGCGCAAGACCGGCGCGCGCGGCCTCAGGTCGATCATGGAGGATATCCTGCTCGACACGATGTTCGAACTGCCGGGGATGACGAGCGTCGACGAGGTCGTGGTGAATGAGGACGCGGTGGACGGTGCCAAGGCGAAGCCGCTCCTGATCCATTCCGACACGAAGAAGGTCGCGGCGACGGCGGGGTAGGGCTGTTCAGGCCGGCGGGATCGGCCGCTCGTTCGGTTTGCCGTCGATGTCACGTGCCCCGTCCACCCGCCAGCGATCATACAGAATTGCAAGATTGGCGTAGGTTTTCGGGTCATTCCGCCGCAGTTCGGCGATCACGTGGCGCGCATCATCGACAAGGCTGCACATGATACCGCGCACAGACCGGCGCAGCATCGGTTCGTCGAGATCGCCGCTTTCGATGCCGAGGGCAAGGAACTCGTAATAGTTCAGGAGCGTGATCAGCGCCCATGCGCCTTCGTTCAGATGGCGTGCCTCGGCCCTGTGCGTCTCGGTTCCGTGACGGGCGTCCGCCCGGCGGGCCTGATCCCAGTCGGCAAACGTCAGGTCCATGTATTCGGGAAAGACCGCGCGGCGTCTCTGCATCGTTTCGCGGAATTCCGACGACAGCCGGGTCTCCAGAAGCATGGTGAAGGTGTGCTGGCGCCGCTGGGCATGGCGGTTGGCCTGGGCTGACAACAGGAAGGTTGTTATTGCAGCGATGACGCCCAGAAACGCGACCAGAATGCCGCCAAGATCGGTGAAGCTGGACAGACGGCCACGCATCTCGGCCGAGGATTCGGTGTGGAGCCAGCCCACGCCTTGCCAGAGGGCCGAGCAGAATACAGCAAGAACAAACGCCAGAAATGTCAGAGAAACAAAGACCCGAACGATGCGGTCAGCCGTCAGCAATCAGTCACCCGTTGCCGAAACCCTCGCGGGGAAAGCCGTTTCCGAAACCTTCGCGGGTCATCCTGCCGTACTCCTGCAGGGACACATTCTGCCGCTGCCCAATGAACATAGTCTGAATGCCCCCGCCGTTCAAGCGCCGTGCCGCGCGCGGCCCGTCATCCGTCTGGACGCGCCCGCGCAATTGTTCCATATCACAAGGGCGCGCACCGCGACCGGAGACCCCGCCCATGACCTTCCTCCTCCGCCTTCTGACCTGGTGGAACGGCCAGACGCTCGGCACGCAGGTCTTGACCTCGCGCAAGGGCGTCCGGGTCGGCGAGGACGATCAGGGCAACATCTTCTACCAGACGCATGACGCCAAGCGGCGCTGGGTGATCTACAATGGCGAGAGCGAGGCGAGCCGTGTCTCGCCCGACTGGCATGGCTGGCTGCATCACACATGGGATGAGCCGCCGACCAAGGCCCCGCTCCGGCGCAGGGCCTGGGAGAAGCCGCATGAGGAGAACCTGACCGGGACGCTGGCGGCCTATGCGCCCCCGGGATCGATCCGGCGCGGCGTGCCTGCCGAGCGCCGGGACTATGAGGCGTGGTCGCCGGAATAGGCCCGGACACGCTGGCCGGGTCGTCACAACCCGAAGAGGGGCACAGGAATGGCCGAAAATCTGGGCGAGGTGCTGACGGGTGCCGCTGTTGTCGCGGTCGCGGCGGGCTTTCTGGTCTATGCCGGTCAGGGCAGCAGGCTTTCGCGGGCCCGTCCGGCGGATATGAGCTGACGGCGAGTTTCCGGTCGGTCGAGGGCGTCACGGTCGGCACGGATGTGCGGCTGGCGGGGGTCAAGGTCGGCACCGTGACGGCGCTGTCGCTGAACCCCGCGACCTATTTCGCCGATGCGCGGATCGAAGTGCAGAAGGAAGTGCAGCTGCCCGATGACAGCACGATCCTGATCTCGTCCGAAGGGCTGCTGGGCGGGTCGTTTGTCGAACTGCAGCCGGGCGGCAGCCCGGACATCCTGGCCCCCGGCGCCGAGATCGAGGATACCCAAGGTGCGGTCAGCGTGGTGACGCTGCTGATGAAGTTCGCGGGCGGCGGGTCGGGCGATACCGCGTCCGGGGGCGCGGCGTCGGAATGATCTGGCGGCTGACCGGGCTTCTGTCCGCGGCGATCCTCTGCGCCGGTCCGGTCACGGCGCAGCAGGACAAGGCCCCGCCGCCGCGGCCCGAGGGGCTTGCGGGCGTCGATGCCGGGTCCGGCGAAACGGCCGTGGTCGGTGGTGAAGCCGCAGCGCAGGGCCTGCCGGTCATCCCCGGTGGAACCGGCGTCGCCTCTGCCCCCGGCGCGCTGCTGCGCGGCCTCGACAAGTCGTCGGGCACGACAACCGACATTCCGCTGATGGTCGGCGATACCAAATCCTTCGGCCGGCTGTCGATTTCGCTGACCGACTGCCGCTATCCGGTCGCCGATCCGGGCAGCAACGCCTATGCCCAGCTGATCGTCTTCGATCCCGGTCAGGAGCGGCCGAGCTTCGATGGCTGGATGGTGGCGACCAGCCCGGCCCTGTCGGCGCTGGACGATGCGCGGTACGACATCTGGGTCCTGCGCTGCATCAGTTCCTGAGCGCCCGGCGGGTCGCCCGGCGCGCTGAAATCCGCCCGCAGCTTCAGCGCGTGGCGCAGCTTGTCCTGATAGTCCCCGCGGCTGACCTCGGTCGCGCCCATCGATTTCAGATGCGGGGTCAGGAACTGGGTGTCGAAGAGCGTGAATCCCCCCCGGTTCAGCCGGTCAACCAGATAGGCCAGCGCCACCTTTGATGCGTCGGTGCTGCGCGAGAACATGCTTTCGCCGAAGAACGCCGCCCCCAGCGTCACCCCGAAGACCCCCCCGACAAGGTGCTCATCCTGCCAGACCTCGACGGAATGGGCGTGGCCCATCTGATGCAGCCGGTCATAGAGCGCGATCAGCGGGTCGTTGATCCAGGTCTCGTTGCGGTCGGCGCAGGCCCGCACGACATCCGAAAAGCGGCTGCTGATGCGGATGACATGTGCCCCGCGCCGGATGCGGCGGGCAAGCGAGGATGAGATGTGGAAAGCGTCCAACGGGAAAATTCCCCGGCGGCGCGGATCGACCCAGTGCAGGGCGTCGTCATCACGGCTTTCGGCCATGGGGAAAATCCCCTCGGCATAGCCATTCAGCATCTGTTCTGCGGTCAGCATGGACGGCCCCATCAGCCGCTGGTAAAGCCCTCGCCGCGTTGGACCAGGCGCGGAGAAGTCCCTGTGAAATCGGTGGGATAACTATGCCCGAGCCGGTCGGGATTGGCAAATCAAAGGCGCGGAAAACAACCTCAGGGCGCGGCGTAGGTCCGCGCCAGCCATTTTTCCAGCCAGTGGATGTTGTAGTCGCCGGTCAGGATGTCGGGTTCCTCGAGCAGCGCGTGGAACAGCGGGATCGTCGTCTCGACCCCCTGCCCATCGACGATCAGCTCGCCCAGCGCCCGCTTCAGCCGCGCGAGCGCTTCGGGCCGGTCGCGGCCATGCACGATCAGCTTGCCGATCAGCGAGTCGTAGTAGGGCGGGATCGTGTAGCCGTCATAGAGCGCGCTATCCATCCGGACGCCCAGCCCGCCGGGGGCGTGGAACTGGGTGATCTTGCCGGGGCGCGGCGCGAATTCCGGATCTTCTCGGCATTGATCCGGACCTCGATGGCATGGCCGTTGATCTTCAGCTCGTCCTGCCTGAATTCCATCGGCAGGCCCGCCGCAACGCGGATCTGTTCGCGCACCAGGTCCACGCCGAAGATGCCTTCGGTCACCGGATGCTCGACCTGCAGGCGGGTGTTCATCTCGATGAAATAGAACTCGCCGTTCTCGTACAGGAACTCGATGGTGCCCGCACCGATGTAGTTGATCGCGGCCACCGCGTCGGCGCAGACCTTGCCGATCCGGGCACGGGTCTTTTCGTCGATGACCGGGCCGGGCGCCTCCTCGAACACCTTCTGGTGGCGGCGCTGCAGCGAACAGTCGCGTTCGCCCAGATGCACGGCGCGGCCCTTGCCGTCGCCGAAGACCTGAATCTCGATGTGGCGCGGGGTCTGGAGGTATTTCTCCATATAGACTTCGTCATTGCCGAAGGCGGCCTTCGCCTCTGCCGGGCGGTGCGGAAGGCGATCTCCAGCTCTTCCTCGTTCTTCGCGACCTTCATGCCGCGCCCGCCGCCGCCTGCCGTCGCCTTGATGATGATCGGATAGCCGATCTCCTTGGCCTCGCGCTTGGCCTCGGCAACATCCGGCACGCCGCCGTCCGAGCCGGGCACGCAAGGCACGCCCAGCTTCTTCATCGTGTCCTTGGCGGTGATCTTGTCGCCCATGATGCGGATATGTTCCGCGGTCGGGCCGATGAAGGTGATGCCGTGGTCTTCCAGCACCTGCACGAAGGCCGCGTTTTCCGACAGGAAGCCATAGCCCGGATGGATGGCCTGCGCGCCCGTGATCTCGCAGGCCGAAACGATCGCGGGCACGGACAGATAGCTTTGCGACGACGGGTGCGGGCCGATGCAGACGCTTTCGTCGGCCATGCGCACATGCATCGCGTCGGCGTCGGCAGTGGAATGCACCGCGACCGACTTGATCCCCATCTCGCGGCAGGCGCGCACCACGCGCAGCGCGATCTCGCCCCGGTTGGCGATCAGGATCTTGTCGAACATGGCGCGCCCTTATTCGATGATCAGCAGGGGCGCGCCGTATTCGACCGGGCTGCCATCCTCGACCAGGATGCGCTTGACCGTCCCCGCACGCGGCGCGGGAATGTGGTTCATCGTCTTCATCGCCTCGATGATCAGGACGGTCTGGCCCTCGTTCACCTGGCGCCGACAGTGACGAAGGCTCGGCGCCGGGTTCGGCAGACAGATAGACGGTGCCGACCATCGGCGAGGTCACAGCGCCGGGATGCTGGCCGGGTCTCCACCGCCTAGCAGCGGCCGGCGCAGCGGCAGCACGGGCCGCAGGGGCGGCGGGTGCAGCCGGGGCGCATAGGCGCCGCGGCGCGACGGGCCGCGTATTTCGACACCCGGACGTTCAGGCTGTCGTTTTCGCCATATTCGCGCTTCACCGACAATTCGGCCAGCTCGTTCTTGTTCAGAAGCTCGGCCAGCGCCTGAATGAAGGCCACGTCGCTTTCGTGGGCGTCTTGGTCATGCCATCCTCGATCGGTCCCGCTGGCGTGCGCCGTGCGTCGTGCGGGCGCGGTTGCTGCCTGGCGCTTATACGCGGGAGGTCCGAGGCGGAAAAGCCGCGAATGTGCAGCGATGTCGCCGATCGCTGCATGTCAGCCGGATCAGTGAAATTTACCGTTTGATAAAAAATGACCTGTGGCAGCGTTTCGGCAAAAGCATGACAGGGAGCAGCAGGCATGACGAACAGCCAGCTGACGCCCGGCATCGTGCCGGGACGCCTGCCCGCCGACACCTATGCCGCGAATTTCGCCGACATCGCGCCGCGCTTGACGCGCACGAGGCGCGGGTGGCGGCCGACCGCTGCTATTTCTGCCATGATGCGCCCTGCATCACCGCCTGCCCGACGATCGATCGACATCCCGCTGTTCATCCGCCAGATCGCCACCGGCACGCCCGAGGCGGCGGCAAAGACGATCTTCGACCAGAACATCCTTGGCGGCATGTGCGCCCGGGTCTGCCCGACCGAACAGCTTTGCGAAGAGGCCTGCGTGCGCGAAGCCGCCGAGGGCAAGCCGGTCGAGATCGGCCGGCTGCAGCGCTTTGCGACCGACACGCTGATGGACAGCGGGCGTGCATCCGTTCACGCGCGGCCGCGACGACCGGCAAGCGCGTGGCGGTGGTCGGCGCGGGGCCGGCAGGTCTGGCCGCGGCGCACCGGCTGGCGATGAAGGGCCACGACGTCGTGCTCTTCGACGCGCGCCCCAAGGCCGGGGGACTGAACGAATACGGCATTGCCAGCCTACAAGACGCCCGGCGGCTTTGCGCAGGCCGAGGTGGACTGGCTGCTGAAGATCGGCGGGATCGCGGTCCGGACCGGGCAGGCGCTGGGCCGCGACATGACGCTGGACCAGTGCAGGCGAGCTATGACGCGGTGTTTCTGGCGATCGGCCTTGCGGGCGTCAACGCGCTGCGGCGCCGGGCGAGGACCTGGCCGAGTGCGCGACGCGGTCGACTTCATCGCCGGGCTGCGGCAGGCGCGCGACCTGGCAACGTGCCGGTCGGCCGCGACGTCGTGGTGATCGGCGGCGGCATGACGGCGGTCGATGCGGCGGTGCAGTCCAAGCTTCTGGGCGCCGAGAACGTCACCATCGTCTACCGCCGCGGGCAGGGAAGATGAGCGCGAGCCGCTACGAACAGGACCACGCGCGTCGGTCGGGCGTGCGGATCATCCACAACGCGGCCCCGGTCGGGTGCGGGCAACGGTGCGGCCGAGGCGTGGAGTTCGCCTATACGATGGACGGGCCGGAGGGCCTGAAGCTCGCGACCGAGACGTTCCCGCTGAAGGCCGATCAGGTGTTCAAGGCCATCGGCCAGACGCTGGCGGCGCCCGAGGGCTGGCGCTCGACGGCCGCAAGATCGCCGTCACGGGCGCGGGGCGCACGTCGTGGCGGGTGTCTGGGCGGCGGGCGACTGCGCGGCGGGGGCGAGACCTGACGGTGACGGCCGTGGCCGAAGGACGCGACGCGGCCGAGGACATCCATGCGAGCTTGATGGGGT
>CAWFWP010000011.1:0-14957 GCA_963819585.1 uncultured Alphaproteobacteria bacterium | reverse complement strand
CTGTCGGTCGCGTGACGGCTGAGCCTGACAGAGGGCAGTGCCTGACCGCCGGGTGGGCGCTTCAACGCCGGTTCTACGCGCTTTATGGTTCAACCACCTCTATGGTCGTTCACCGCATTGAGGGTGCAGAAGCACCCGCCCGAGGGGGCGGTCGGGCGCTGCCCGGCGGCGCGTGCCGCGCCTTGTTCCGGGCAAGGGACCTGCGGTGACCGGCAGCCTTCGGGTCAGGGATCGTATTCCTCGTCCCTTCTCCGCCCCGCCCCTCCCGACTTGCCCCCTTCCCCCCAGTCCCTTACACAGGCCCAACCAAGGTTGAGGAGGCCCCATGCGGCGTGTCGTCATCACCGGGATGGGCATCGTCTCGCCCATCGGCAACAACGTGACCGAGGTCGAGGCATCTTTGCGCGCGGGGCGGTCAGGCATCGTCTTCGCCCCCGACTATGCCGAACGCGGCTTCCGCAGCCAGGTCCACGGCATGCCTCAGATCGTGCTCGAGGACCACATCGACAAGCGCAACATGCGCTTCATGGGGCCGGGCGCCGCCTACAACTTCCTCGCCATGGAGCAGGCCATTGCCGATGCCGGGCTGGAGGAACACGACGTCTCGAACGAACGCTCCGGCCTCATCATGGGGTCGGGCGGGCCGTCCACCTCAAACTTCTTTATCGCCTTCGACGCCGTGATGAACAAGGGCGCGCCCAAGAAGATGGGCCCCTTCATGGTCACGCGCTGCATGTCGTCCACCAACTCCGCCTGCCTTGCGACGCCCTTCAAGATCAAGGGCGTGAACTATTCGATCACGTCCGCCTGTTCGACCAGCGCCCATTGCATCGGCAATGGCGTCGAACTGATCCAGATGGGCAAGCAGGACATCGTGTTCGCGGGCGGCGGCGAGGAACTGGACTGGACGCTGTCCTGCCTGTTCGACGCGATGGGGGCGATGTCGTCGAAATACAACGACACGCCCGCCACGGCATCCCGCGCCTACGACGCGACGCGCGACGGATTTGTCATCGCGGGCGGCGGCGGGGTCGTGGTGCTGGAGGAGCTGTCCCACGCCCTGGCGCGCGGCGCGAAAATCTATGGCGAGGTCACGGGATACGGTGCCACGTCGGACGGCTACGACATGGTCGCCCCCTCGGGCGAAGGCGGCGAGCGGTCGATGCGGCTGGCCTTGTCCACGATGCCCGAAGGTCGCCACATCGACTACATCAACAGCCACGGCACCAGCACGCCCGTCGGCGACGTGACCGAGATGGAGGCGATCCGCCGCGTGTTCGGGCGCGGCCACACGCCGCCCGTCGCCTCGACCAAATCGCTCACCGGCCATTCGCTGGGCGCGACCGGCGTGCACGAGGCGATCTATTCCCTGATCATGATGAACAAGGATTTCATCGCCGCCTCGGCCAACGTCACGACGCTGGACCCGGCGCTCGATCCGTCCGAGATCGTGACGACCCTGCGGACGGGCGTCAAACTGGATTCCGTCATGTCCAACAGCTTCGGCTTCGGCGGCACCAACGCCACGCTGGTGATGAGCAAGTATCTGGACTGATTTCATAAAAACACGATCGGGGACAGGCATATGGCGGGACTGATGCAGGGCAGGCGGGGCCTGATCATGGGCGTCGCCAACGACCGGTCCATCGCCTGGGGCATCGCCAGGGCGATGGCCGATCAGGGCGCGGAACTGGCCTTCACTTATCAGGGCGAGGCGTTCGGCAAACGGGTCGAGCCGCTGGCGGCCTCGGTCGGATCATCGATTCTGGTCGATGCCGACGTGATGAACCCCGCCTCGCTCGATGCGGCCTTCGCCCGGCTTGCATCGGAATGGGGCAAGCTCGACTTCCTCGTCCATGCCATCGCCTACACCGACAAGGCCGAACTGGCCGCCGACTTCCGGTTCCGCGATACGACGCGCGCGAACTTCACCCAGACGATGGACATCTCTTGCTTTTCCTTCATTGACGTGGCCCGCCGCGCGGCGGCCATGATGCCCGACGGCGGCACGATCCTGACGCTGACCTTCGAAGGGTCCAACCGCGTGATGCCCTGCTACAACGTCATGGGCGTCGCCAAGGCAGCGCTCGAGGCGTCGGTGCGCTACCTTGCGGCCGACCTGGGGCCGCAGGGCATCCGCGTCAACGCCGTCTCGCCCGGCCCGATGAAGACGCTGGCCGGTTCCGCGATCGGTTCGGCCCGCGCCACCTACCGCCAGACCGGGGCGACGGCACCGATGCGGTCCAACGCGACGCTGGAGGCGGTCGGCGGCACGGCAGTCTATCTGGCATCGGACGCGGGGGCCTTCACGACGGGTGAGATCATCCGCGTGGACGGTGGCGTGCACGTGATGGGGATCGCGCAGGCCGAGGGCTAGGCCCGCTGCGAGCGCCGTTGCACTGCCTGCGGACCCCGGGGATACTTCCGGACGGAAAATGGAGAAAACGCCATGCCCCAGATGATCTTCGTCAACTTCCCCGTCGCCGACCTGCCGAGGTCGATGGCGTTCTACCGGGCGCTCGGCTTCGATTTCAATCCGCAGTTCACCGATGACACGGCGGCCTGCATGGTCATATCCGACACGATCTTCGCCATGCTGCTGACCCGCAAGCGCTTCGCCGATTTCACCACGCTGCCCGTTGCGGACGAGACCAAGGCGACCGCCCATCTGCTGGCCCTGTCGCGCGACGACCGCGCCGGTGTCGATGCCATCGCCGACGCGGCGCTGAAGGCGGGGGGGACCGAGGCGCGGCCCGCGCAGGACCACGGCTTCATGTATTCCCGCGCCTTCGCCGATCCGGACGGGCATATCTGGGAACCGATGTGGATGGATATGGCAGCGGCCACCGAAGCGATGGGCAAGGGCTGATGCCGCATTTCAGAGCGCTTGACGGCGCATCACTTTTCTACGCCGAACAGGGCGAAGGTCTGCCGGTCCTGTGTCTGGCGGGGCTGACGCGCAATTCGGGGGATTTCGACTTTGTCGCCCCGCATCTGCCGGACGTCCGCCTGATCCGGATGGACTATCGCGGACGGGGCCGGTCGGACAGAACCGGTGCCGCGACCTACACCATCGTGCAGGAGGCGCAGGATGCGCTGGCGCTGCTGGACCATCTGGGGATCGGGCAGGCTGCGATCATCGGCACCTCGCGCGGCGGGCTGATCGGGATGCTGCTGGCGCTGACGGCGCGCGACCGTCTGGCGGGGCTGTGCCTGAACGACATCGGGCCGGTCATGGAAAAGGGCGGGCTGGACGGCATCCTGACCTATATCGGGCGGAACCCGCCTGCGCCGACGCTCGCCGTGCTGGCAGAACATCTGCCGCAGGCGATGCCGGGCTTCACTGATCTGCCGCCGGAGCGCTGGCTGGCCTTTGCGGAACGGCTTTACCGGGAAGTGCCGGGAGGCGTGGAGATACGCTACGATCCGGCGCTGCGCGATGCGGTAGTGGCGGCCTTCGCATTGCCGGAACTCGACCTGTGGCCGATGTTCGACGCCTGCGCGGGGATGCCGCTGGCGCTGATCCGGGGCGCGAATTCCGATCTGCTGTCGCGGGCCACTGCCGATGAAATGGCGCGGCGGCGGCCCGACATGATCTTCGCCGAGGTGCCGGGGCGCGGGCATGTGCCGTTCCTCGACGAGCCCGAGTCCATCGCCGCAATCACCGCCTGGCTGGACCTTATCAGATGAACATCGCCATGATCGACGCTGCAGCGGACCGCCTGCGCGGTCATGCCCGCGTCACGCCGATGCTGTCCTCGCCCGATATCGACCGCATCGCCGGGCGGCGCGTTCTGGTCAAGGCGGAATGCCTCCAGCACACGGGGTCGTTCAAATTCCGAGGCGGCTGGTCGGCTGTATCCGCACTGCCGCCCGAGGCCCGCGCGAACGGCGTCATCGCGTTCTCAAGTGGCAACCATGCACAGGGCGTGGCGCTTGCCGCCCGTATGCACGCAGCCCCCTGCGTCATCATCATGCCGTCCGACGCGCCCCGCCTGAAAATCGACAACACCCGCGCCCTCGGGGCCGAGGTCATCCTGTATGACCGCGCTGGCGAGGATCGCGACGCCATCGGCGCGCGCCTGTCGGCGGAGCGTGGCCTGACCCTGATCAAGCCGTTCGACGATCCGCAGGTCATCGCGGGGCAGGGAACGACGGGGCTGGAAATCGCCGCGCAGGCTGCCGAGGCGGGCATCGCGCAGGCCGATGTCATCGTGTGCTGCGGCGGGGGCGGTCTGAGTTCCGGGATTGCGCTTGCGCTTGAAGCCCGCGCGCCGGGTCTGCGTGTGCGCCCCGTCGAGCCTGCGGGATTCGACGACATGGCCCGGTCACTTGTCACCGGGACGCCGCAGCGGAATGCTTTCTCGACGGGGTCGGTCTGCGACGCGATTCTGACACCCGAACCGGGCAAGCTGACCTTCCCGATCCTCCAGCGCCTGTCCGGCCCCGGCATCACCGTCACCGATGATGACGCCCTGCGCGCCATGGCCATCGCCTTTGCCCGGCTGAAGATCGTCCTGGAGCCGGGCGGGGCCGTCGCGCTCGCCGCCGCGCTGTTCCAAGGCGATGCGGTTGCGGGCGATGCCGTGATCGCCGTCGCGTCAGGCGGCAATGCCGACCCTGCGCTGTTTGCCGCGACCATCGCCCGGTTCGGCACGGGGGACTGAGCATTTGCGACAGGTTCATGTCGCACCCCTTCGCGCCCGGGGCGACGCAGGACCTAGCATCAGGCCCGATGCCATTGGGGGAACCGATGCCGAAAGTCCGCGCCGCCGTCTGCCATTCCTTCAAGGCTCCTCTCACCATTGAAGAGGTGGACCTGCGCGCGCCAGAGGCAGGCGAGGTCGAAGTCACGCTCGACGCCTGCGCGATCTGCTTTTCCGACATTTCCTTCATCGACGGCGGCTGGGGCGGGACGCTGCCTGCGGTCTACGGTCACGAGGCCGCCGGGCGCATCAGCGCGCTTGGCGCGGGCGTCAAGGGATACCGGACCGGCGACACCGTGATCGTCACGCTGCTGCGGTCCTGCGGCACCTGCCCGTCCTGTGGCACCGGCCACCCCTCGCGCTGCGAAACGCCCTATGACCGCAACCACGGGCCGCTTTCAATGCCCGGCGGCGGCATCCTGCACCACGGGCTGAAGACCGGGGCGTTCGCCGAACGGGTCGTCGTCCATACCAGCCAGATCGCCCCGATCCCCGCCGATATGCCCATGGATGCAGCCTCGCTTCTGTCCTGCGGGGTCATCACCGGGGTTGGCGCGGTGGTGAACACCGGCAAAGTCCGCCCCGGCGAGATTGTCGTGGTCATCGGCGCTGGCGGCGTGGGCCTCAACGTCATCCAGGGCGCGCGGATCGCCGGGGCTGCGCGGATCATCGCGGTGGACATGACTGAGGAGAAGCTCGCCTCGGCCCGCGAATTCGGCGCGACGGACGGCGTGCTGGCGACTGCGGACAAGCCCTGGGAACTGGCGAAGGCCGCCGCCGGGGGTTGTGCCGCCGATGCCGTCTTTGTCAGCGTCGGTGCGATCCAGGCCTTCGACGCAGCGCCCAACTATCTGACGGGCGGCGGCCGCATGGTCATGGTCGGGATGCCGCATTCCGGCGCGCTCTCGACCTATGAGCCCGTCAACATCGCGGCTGCCGGGCAGTCGATGCTGGGGTCCGTCATGGGCGATACCGTGCTTGCCCGCGACATCCGCTGGATGGTGGACCTTTATCGGCAGGGCCGTCTGAAACTCGACGAACTCGTCTCGGGCCGTTGGAAACTCGACCAGATCAATGAAGCCATCGCCAGCACCCGCTCGGGTACAGCACGACGCAATGTAATCGTGTTCAAATGAAACTCAAGGACCTCGAGATCTTCGTCGTCGCCCCCCCCGCCCCCGGCTGGGGCGGGCGCTACTGGATTTTCCCGAAGCTGACGACCGACGACGGCATTGTCGGCTATGGCGAGTGCTATGCCTCCACCGTCGGGCCCGATGCCATGCGTGCCGTCATCGAAGACGTCTTCGCGCGCCACATGCAGGGATCGAACCCCGAGGACATCGAGCTGATGTTCCGCCGCGCCTATTCCTCCGGCTTCACCCAGCGCCCCGACCCGACCGTGATGGGCGCATTTTCCGGACTGGAAATCGCCTGCTGGGACATTCTCGGCAAGGCGCGGGGCCGCCCTGTCCACGCTATGCTGGGCGGGAAAATCAACGAACGCCTGCGCAGCTACACCTATCTCTACCCGGAACCCGGGAAAGAGAGCGCGGAATTCTGGGTCAGCCCCGACATGGCCGCCGAGGCCGCCGCGCGCTTCGTCGAACATGGGCTTCACCGCCGTCAAATTCGACCCCGCGGGCCCCTACACGATCCGCGGCGGGCATGACCCGAGCTACAGCGACATCACCCGGTCCGTCGCCTTCTGCAAGGCGATCCGCGAGGCGGTCGGCGACCGGGCCGACCTTCTGTTCGGCACGCACGGCCAGTTCAATGTCGGCGGCGCGATCCGCCTCGGGCAGGCCATCGAGCCCTACGGACCCCTGTGGTACGAGGAACCCATCCCGCCCGACAACCTTCTGGACTTCGCCGAGGTCCAGCGCGGTGTCCGCATTCCCGTCGCCACCGGCGAACGCTTCACCACCAAGGCCGAATTCGCCACCGTGCTCCGCACCGGCGGTGCGCGCATCCTGCAACCGGCGCTAGGCCGCGCCGGTGGCATCTGGGAGGTGAAGAAGATCGCCGCCATCGCCGAGGTCTTCACGGCGCAGCTGGCCCCCCACCTCTATGCCGGACCCGTCGAATGGGCCGCCAACGTCCAGCTGGGCGCGTCGATCCCCAACCTTCTGATGGTCGAGACCATCGAAACCGGCGGGGCCTTCCACCAGAAGCTGATCCGCAATTCGATCAAATGGCAGGACGGGTATGTCATCGTCCCCAACGCCCCCGGCCTCGGGATCGACTTCGACGAGGATGTCGCCCGCGCGCATCCCTACACCGGCGATCGCCTGCATCTGGAAATGCAGGAGGCCCCGCCCGACTACAGCCGCCCCAACCAGTTCGAAGGCGGCGCACCGAGCTCACCTGCGCCGAGCTCGCCCGGGTCCGTACGGCGATAAACCGCCCGGGTCAGGAATGCCGGGCTTGCCGGTCATGCCGGGGCAAGGCCAGGGTCGCCGTAGTCCGGTCTGACTGTGGGGAACCATGCGTGCCGCAGCCATAGTTTGCCTTGCCCTGTGCCTCGCGGCGCTGTCCGCGCAGCGCCGCGCCGCGCCAGTACGGCAATGTCATCTACGACGCGCCGGCCACCTGGGAGCAGGGCGGCATGCGTTACGGCGCGCGTGTTCTGCTGCACGACGCCCCCGATGACCGCTGCGAGTTCTGCTACGTCTATATCGGTCTCGGGTCGCCGAAATCCGGCAGGTTGACCGATTTCCTCGCGTATCGCGCCACGGCGTTTGTCGACCCGGAAGACAGGGCAGGTGTCGAGATCATGCAGGCCCCGCAGGCAGTGATACTCGGGCGGCGGAATGCCGCGCTCATGGGCATCAAGTCCGGAAGCGATTTCCAGATCCTGGTCGCCGTCGAACTGCCGGACCGTTACGAGATCGTCGTCTTCGAAGGGTCGGGCTATGACGAGGCGGACCTCGCTGTGGCAATGGCGGTCTTTCAGGAGGAAGCCATGCCGATGATCGAGGGGCTGGCCTTCGTGTCGGACGGGGCCGCCCCCCTGATGCCGCCTGCGCGGCCCGGCGACATGGACGGCCTGTGGTGGGGGTGGCGCACGGGTTTCACCATGCAGCTGGACGGAACAATGCAGATGCAGGTCCAGCAGCGCCACATCGTCTTCTGGCCGGACGGACATTTCTACGACGGAACGCCGCCCGAGGGTCTGATGCCCTTTGATCCCGCGCCGCTGGCCGAGAGGGGAGGGACAGATTTCGGAACCTACAGTGAGGCGGGCAACACGCTGATGCTGTCCTTCATGACGGGCGAGGTCGAGACGCTGACACGGAAGGACGACGGCTGGGCCGAGGGCGACCGCCTCCTGTCCCGCGTCGAACCCCTGGCCGACGGAGAGCGTATCGACGGATATATGTCTTCGTTCTTCTATTCCGGGTTCACGCCCGGCTCCGGCGTCTCGGGCGGCGTCACGTCGTCATCCTCCACGACCTTCCGCCCCGACGGCACCTACACCGGCGAAAGCTTCGGCGGGGCCTTCGGGAACTTCGAGAACGGCAGCGGCGATCTGACCGGCGGCTTCGCGACCGACAGCGGAACCGACCAACACGGCGGCACCTATGAAATTGCCGATGGTCTGCTGATCCAGACCCCGTCCAACGGCGGCCCGCCGGTGGCCGAGATGATCTTCCGGGGCGGTGGCGACATCATCATCGGCGACCAGTTCCTGAAAACCGGCGATGAATAGAGAGGCCTTCGCATGCCGCCATTGAATCGCGGCCGGCCGTCGCCATCTTCCGTCATGCGCACCTCTGCTGCATGAATGTTGGCCGCATGTTTGACGAACCAACCCCGATGACCGATGCCGGAAAGCGCGATTTCGCGCATCCCGCCTTTGCACGCCTGTCCGACCTGATGGAGCAGTCAGTTGCGGGCACCGATACCGACCTGTCCGTCGATGCGCTGATCCGGCGGCTGTCGGTGCGCGGGCTGGCACCGGTTATCCTGGTCGTGGCCCTGCTGAACATCGTGACGATCATACCGGGGTCTTCCACCGTCATGGGTTTGCCCTTGGTCTTTCTGGGGGCGAGCCTGATGCTGGGCGCGAAGACGCTCTGGCTGCCCCGGCGTTTGCGCGAACGCAGGCTGAACCGCGAAACGCTTGCACGCGGCGTGGCCCGCGCGCTTCCTTACGTCCGCCGGATCGAACGCATGGCCCATCCCCGCTACTGGCCGGGCGGCGACGGCATCCTCAGCCGCATCTACGGGGCGCTGGTCCTTTGCCTCGGCCTCGCCATCATGTTGCCGATCCCCTTCGGCAACACCATGCCCGCCATCTCCATTGTCCTGCTCTCGCTCGGCTTCACTGCCCGCGACGGGCTCTGGGTCGGCGCAGGATTGCTTGCTGCCGCAATCGCCGTCGGCATCGTAGCGGGCTTTGTCGTCGCCGTCGGCTTCGCGGGTCTCCGCATCTTCGGCTGACCCGCTGCCCTCAGCTGGTCGCCGCACCCGGCGGGGCCGCGATTGCCGCACCCGTCTGCGCATCGATGTTCCCCGCCCAGCGCGCCACCAGCCCCGCCGAACTTGGATGCCAGTAGTGCCGCGACCCGGCAGGCGTCACCTTCGCCCCGATCCAGTTGCCGATGAACTCCACCGGCCCATTGAACCCCGTCCGTCCGCCGCTCGCCACCTGGATCGGCCAGGATTGAGACGGGCCGAAATAACACAGGTTCTCTTCGATCCGCACATGGTCCAGCGGCACCGTCGTGCCAGTGTTCCGCACCACGCGGAAGATATTGTTCAGCCCGGCGGGGCGCCCCTTGTCCGTCCAGTCCACCAGGCAATGCGCGGATATGGATGCGTCCCAGCGCCGCGACGGTGGTGAAGACATCCGCATGCGTCTTCGATCCCACCGACGCCCATTGCGGGCCGAAGTAGCATTCCTCGATCAGGGTGCCGCCATCCGGCACGCCCAGCAGCTTCAGGTGATCTGCCGGAAAGCCTTCGAACCGCGACCGCCGCAACCGCCGCAGCCGCCCTGCCTGAAACCCCGCACCCGATCCCGACTGCCGCGCGTTGATGACCGCGCTCGGCTTTGCCTCGGTCCCGAAACCGCCGGTGAATTCGATCCCTTCCGCCCATTCCACATCCCCAGCGACCGCGATCTCGATGGGCCAGGTCCTGCCCGCCGCCGTCACGCCGCGCGACAGGATGTTCGACAGGTTCACTGACCCCTTGATCAGCAGCCCGCGCCCGCCAAGGTCCCAGCCGTCCAGCGTGCCGCCCGTCAGCGTCACCATCGATGGGCCATACAGCGCGCCCTTCGGCAGCGGGTCCTGGCCCACGACGCGCAGCCGCGCCGGATCGCCCGCGCCGTTCGGCGAGGTTCTGTCGCGCAGCCCCTCCAGCAAGTCCCGCAGATCTGCCATGTCCATCCCCCGCCGCCTGAATCCGGCGCGCAGGATGCGTTCGGATGCTTGCAGGGTGGTAAGGCATGCGCGCGTTGCGCGCGGGCGGTGAGGTTTGGTGACCCCGGGAGGACTTGAACCCCCAACCCCAGACTTAGAAGGTCCGTGCTCTATCCAGTTGAGCTACGGGGCCACATGACCGCTTCATGCGTCAGCGGGGCGATCCGCGCAAGACATCAGTCCAGCACCCTTGTCATGTAAAGGCTGTTCGGATCGTCGGTATAGCCCTCGAAGGGGTCGCAGGCCGTAAAACCCGAGCGTTCGTAAAGCTGGCGGGCCGCCGCAAAACCCGGCTCGACCCCGGTCTCAAGGCTCAGCCGCGCGATCCCCGCCGCCCGGGCCTCGGTCATCAGATGATCCAGCATCACCCGCGCCAGCCCGCGCCCGCGCGCCTCGGACAGGATGTGCATCGACTTGATCTCGGCATGCCCCCCGTCGATCCGCTTGAACGCCCCCATGCCGACCGGCACACCCGCGTCCCGCATCACGTAGAACGCGACCTCGGGCACCGCCAGTTCGCCCGCGTCCATCATATGGATGCTTTCCGGCGGCGTCTCCTCGTGCATCGCAGCCGTGTGACGCGCGAAGAGGTTCGACAGGTCAGGCGTCAGCGGGCTTTCCCGCGCGATCGTGACGCTCAATGCGTCCAGGCCCCGCGCCGGTCGGTGGCGAAATTCTCGCCGTAGCCGCGCGAGCGGATGTTCGGCGGCCCGCGCTCTGCGGCTCGGTCACCGACGCCTCGATGCCCTTTTCCGCCGCATAGGCCAGCGCCGCCTCCTTCGTCGCGAAGCGCAGCCGCACCTGGCTCTGCGTGTCATCCGACGACGTCCAGCCCATCAGCGGATCAATCGCCCGCGCATCGGCCTGCACGAATTCCAGCACCCAGCCCATGCGTCTTGGCCGTGCCCGACTGCATCGCCGTCTTCGCTGGCTGATAGATACGCGCGCGCTCATCGTGAAACCCCAGTCCTTCAGCCGTTCGTCCTTATCCCTGCAATGGCGCGCCTCTCCGCGCAAGATTCCGCAGCCGAGTTGCCGCATCTTGAACGGGAACAAAAACCGATCAAATTAGCGGCTGACAGGGAATCCCGCCATGCCCCACAACAACGCCAACGCTCCTGATGCCCCGCCCCGAGGTGCTGACCCGCCCCAAGCTCGAAGGCGGCCGCCGCTTCGTGATGCAGACCGACTTCAGCGCCGCAGGCGACCAGCCGACCGCCATCGCTGAACTGGCCGCCGGCGTCCGGAACGGCGAGCGCGATCAGGTGCTGCTGGGCGCCACCGGCACCGGCAAGACCTTCACCATGGCCAAGGTGATCGAGGAAACCCAGCGCCCCGCCATCATCCTGGCCCCCAACAAGACCCTTGCCGCCCAGCTTTACGGCGAATTCAAGGGCTTCTTCCCCGAGAACGCGCGTCGAATATTTCGTCAGCTACTACGACTATTACCAGCCCGAAGCCTATGTCGCCCGGTCCGACACCTATATCGAGAAGGAATCCCAGATCAACGAACAGATCGACCGGATGCGCCATTCGGCCACCCGCGCCCTGCTGGAACGCGACGACGTCATCATCGTCGCCTCGGTCTCCTGCATCTACGGCATCGGCTCGGTCGAGACCTATTCGGCGATGACCCAGGACCTTGTCACCGGCCAGTCCTACGACCAGCGCAAGGTCATGGCCGAACTGGTCGCCCAGCAGTACCGCCGCAACGATTCCGCCTTTGCGCGCGGCTCCTTCCGCGTCCGCGGCGACAGCGTCGAGGTCTGGCCCGCCCACCTCGAAGACCGCGCCTGGCGGTTCAGCTTCTTCGGCGACGATCTTGAATCGATCACCGAATTCGACCCCCTGACCGGCCACAAGACCGACAGCCTTCGACAAGATCCGCATCTATGCCAATTCGCACTACGTCACGCCCCGCGCCCACGCTTCAGCAGGCGATCCAGGGCATCCGCAAGGAGCTGATCCTGCGCCTTGCCCAGCTGCAGCGGCGAAGGCAAGCTGCTCGAGGCGCAGCGGCTGGAACAGCGCTGCAACTTCGATCTGGAAATGCTGGAGGCCACCGGGTCCTGCAACGGCATCGAGAACTATTCCCGCTATCTGACCGGCCGCGCCCCCGGCGAACCGCCGCCCACGCTGTTCGAATTCATCCCCGACAATGCCATCGTCTTTGCCGATGAATCCCACGTCTCCGTCCCGCAGATCGGCGGCATGTTCAAAGGCGACTACCGCCGCAAATTCACCCTCGCCGAACACGGCTTCCGCCTGCCCGTCCTGCATGGACAACCGCCCGCTGAAGTTCGAGGAATGGGACGCGATGCGCCCGCAATCGGTCTTCGTCTCCGCCACCCCGGCGGCGTGGGAGCTGGAACAGACCGGCGGCGTCTTCACCGAACAGGTCATCCGCCCGACCGGCCTGGTCGACCCGATGATCGAAATCCGCCCCGTCGAGCATGCAGGTCGATGACCTGCTGGACGAGGTGCGGCAAGGTCGCCGCTCGCCGGCTACCGCACCCTTGTCACCACGCTGACCAAGCGCATGGCCGAGGACCTGACCGAATACATGCACGAACAGGGCATCCGCGTCCGCTACATGCATTCCGACATCGACACGATCGAACGCATCGAAATCCTGCGCGACCTGCGGCTTGGGGCCTTCGACGTGCTGATCGGCATCAACCTGCTGCGCGAAGGCCTCGACATCCCCGAATGCGGGCTGGTGGCGATTCTCGACGCCGACAAGGAAGGCTTCCTGCGGTCGGAAACCTCGCTGATCCAGACCATCGGCCGCGCCGCGCGCAACGTCGATGGCCGCGTCATCATGTATGCCGACCGCATCACCGGCAGCATGGAACGCGCCATGCGCGAAACCGACCGCCGCCGCGAAAAACAGGTCGCCTACAACCTGGAACACGGCATCACGCCGCAGACCATCCGCAAGAACGTCGATGACGTGCTGTCCGGCCTCTACAAGGGCGACACCGACATGGCCCGCGTCACCGCGCGGATCGACAAGCCGCTGGTCGGGGCCAACCTGGCCGCGCATCTGGACGCGATGCGGACCCAGATGCGGAAAGCCGCCGAGAACCTGGAGTTCGAGGAAGCCGCGCGGCTGCGGGACGAGGTCAAGCGGCTGGAGGCGGTGGAGCTGGCGGTCGCCGACGACCCGCTGGCCCGGCAGTCGGAGTGGAGGAGGCGGTGGAGGCCGCCGGGGCGGCGCGGGGGCGGAGCACGGGGGGACGGGGCGGGATGCGCGGGGGGAAGCGGAGCGAGGGGGGAAGGTAGGAATTGACCCGCACGAGACGGCCCAAGATCCTAAGGGAATTAGAGTAGACATTCTCTACAAGAAATGCGCATTCGTGTGCCATTTGCCAGAAGCCGACTGTACAAATTCACCACATCGACAAAGACGGGTCGAACAACTCGCCCGATAACTTGGCTCTTTTGTGCCAAGACCATCATGGCGAAACACATACGTTCCGCAATCCAACATTGAGCTTAACGTCTGAGCATGTTCGATCTGCAAAGCGGCGATGGAAATCGGAGGTCGACAACGTAGAAAGAGCGCCGTATCTATGCATGATCAGCGTGCTGAAGCTGGCGATATTCTCGGCATGGGTGTCACTTGGGGTTACATAAACCACAGGCGCGTTGCCTCGTTCATCACACCAGATTTACTCTGCTCGGATTGACCAACCCACGTTCGAGAGGTGCGTTCAGCGGGGGTTAGTAGATGAGAGCGGCAAGATCATCATTCGCAGGGGATGTCCGCCGGATCGCTATATAAGCGGCTCAGTCTATGATATGTTTGAGTTTGGCGACGACCATCGAGTGCACAAGCTATACTGCGATCTGGTGGATGCTATCTCCGCCTCATCCTCTCCTTTGCATATTGATGACTTCAGTTTTCGAAAGGGTTGGATAGATCATTTCGTTCTTCCGGGCCGATTTTTGTTTATCAATAGGGGCCACTACTTTGAAGAGACCGAGCGCATGCAGTCAAATATTGTTAGAAGAGCTTATGTAAAGAAACGCAAGGAGTGGAAACTCCAATACCTCGTGGAAACCAAGGATATGTTCGGTACCTCATCCATGACTATCTCATTTAAGGGGCACCGAACCACAGCGGGGCTGAGTTGTCTTGGTCAAATCGGTCGAGCACTCTGATAGCGTAATCGTACATTGCACTCCAATCGCCCTTGGAACTGGCCATTGGCCAATAAAGACCGCTTCGGTCGCAGCTTCATAGAGAGCGTAAGCTGCCAAGATAACGAGCGGTAGGGCGCGTGCTCGCACGCACCATTCTCCGAACCTGCCTCTTCTCGGTGCGCAAAATCGCGCCGGCCCTTACCCATTTTCCCGATGGCAGGGGCCATCGCGCCTGCCACGCGGTGCCGCCGCAGTCTGCACCGCCGGTGGCCCAAAGCCACCGGCCAGCCCCCGCCCGCCCCTCGGCGGGGGCTTCACCCCCGCCCGGGCTGGGGCTGACCTCTGCTTTCCAGCGCTAGGGCCGAACGCGGCACAGTCCGCGCCGTGAGCCGGGGAAACGCATGCGTTTCCTTTCCGGCTCATTGCAACGTAGGGTCCGTGCGGCACGCATCCTGCAGGCTCCGCCGCGCGGCTCCGCGCCATCAACGTATGCACGCAATATGCACGCAATATCAGTGAAATGCACGTCCCGGAACGACGTTCCGCATCGTCCGAGCGGTGCAGACCCTGCTGCCTGATCCGTCTCACGGCCTTCGCCGGGATGGCCCCGAAACCTTTCCGCATGGTTAATTTTCGGAACCGTCCGATATATTTCAAACGGTTAGCAGCCGGT
>CAWFWP010000010.1:0-509703 GCA_963819585.1 uncultured Alphaproteobacteria bacterium | reverse complement strand
TCAGCGCGGGCTATACGGTCGCGGAGCGTCCGGACCTGCGCATCCTGCGCGACCCGTTCAGCGCCAAGCCGCATGTCCTGTTCTTTGCGTCGAAGCGCGTGGGCGGGGATGTGAGCGACTTTGCAGCAATCAAACTGCTGAAGTTCTCGATCACCTGACAAGTTGGGGGCGGGCCGGGACAGGCGTTCCGGCCCGGCGATACTGCGGACACGTTTTGACTGGGCCGGGGGCGCTGGGATGACCTTGACGGAGATAACGGGTGTGCCGCAGGCGGCGCTGCCGATCGCGCAACTGAAGGACCATCTGCGGATGGGGTCCGGGTTTTCGGACGACGCGGTGCAGGACAGCCTGGTGGAAGGCTATCTTCGGGCGGCGCTGGCGGCGGTCGAGGGGCGGACGGGCAAGGCGCTGATCGCACGGGATTTCCGCTGGACAGTCAACGACTGGCGGTTTGACGACAGGGCGGCCCTGCCGGTGGCGCCGGTCAGCGCGGTTGCGTCTTTGACGGTGAAGGACCGGGCGGGGGCAGCGACGGTGATCGCGCCTTCGGCCTGGCTGCTGGTGGCGGACGCGACGATTCCGATGCTGGTCGGTGCGGGGACATCGCTGCCGGCGATCCCGGATCAGGGGACGGCGGAGGTGGTGTTCACGGGCGGCTTCGGGGCCTGGGCCTCGGTTCCGCCGGACCTGGGCCAGGCGGCGATGCTGCTGGCGGCGCATTACCATGAGAACCGCTTTGGGTCGGGCGAGACGGTCGGGCGACTGCCCTATGGAATAGAGGCGCTGCTCTCGCGCTGGATACCCCTGCGCATAACGGGCGGTGCGTGATGCGGCGGCCTGTGTTGAACCGGCGGCTGACCTTGCAGGAACCGGTCCGGGTGCCGGACGGGGGCGGCGGGTTCCGGCTGACCTGGGTGACCCTGGGGGCGGTCTGGGCCGAGGTGCGGTCAGGCAGCGGCAACGAGGCGGCGGGCGAGTTTCTGACGGTGTCGAAGGTGGGCTACCGGATCACGCTGCGGGCGGCGCAGGCGGGGGCGGCCTCGCGGCCGAAGCCGGAGCAGCGGTTCCGGGATGGCACGCGGCTGTACCGGATTCAGGCGGTGACGGAGGCGGACGAACGCGGGCGCTATCTGGTCTGCACCGCGACCGAGGAGGTGCCGTCATGAGTTACGGTGTGGCGGCGGCATTGCAGGCGGCGGTCTATCAGCGGCTGATGGCGGATACGGCGCTGGATGCGCTGGTGGGCGACGCGATCTATGACGCGGTGCCGCCGGGGACGGTGACGGGGACCTATGTGTCGCTGGGGCCGGAGGATGCGAAGGACGCATCCGATCAGGTGGGCCGGGGTGCGAGCCACGACTTCGTGGTCAGCGTGGTGACGGATCAGGCGGGGTTCCAGACGGTAAAAGCAGCGGCGGCTGCGGTGTCGGACGCGCTGACAGGGGCGGCGCTGATGCTGGCGCGGGGGCGGCTGGTGGGCCTTTGGTTCGTGAAGGCGCGGGCAAGGCGGGTGGAGGAGGCGGATGTGCGCCGAATCGACCTGACGTTTCGCGCGCGGGTCGAGGACTAGCACTTATCGAACATTCCTGACGGCATTTGCGCTGACTGGCGCAGCCGTTTTGCACAAATCGGAGAATATCATGGCGGCGCAGAGCGGCAAGGACCTGCTGATAAAGCTCGACCTGACGGGTGGCGGACAGTTTACCACGATTGCGGGCCTGCGGGCGACGCGGATCAGCTTCAACGCGGAGACGGTGGATGTGACCAGCCTGGAGAGTGCGGGCGGGTGGCGCGAGCTTCTGGGCGGCGCGGGGGTGCGGTCGGCGGCGGTCTCGGGGTCGGGGGTGTTCGTCGATTCGAACACCGATGACCGGGCGCGGCAGATTTTCTTCGCGGGCACGGTCGAGGCGTTTCAAGTGATCATCCCGAGTTTCGGGATCATCGAGGGGCCGTTCCAGATTTCGGCCATCGAATATGCGGGCACCTACAATGGCGAGGCGACCTATGAGCTGTCGCTGGCCTCGGCGGGTGCGCTGACCTTCACGGCAATCTGAGCATGGCGAACCCCTGGGCGGGCGAGGTCGGGATCACGCTGAACGGCGAGGCGCATGTGGCGAAGCTGACGCTGGGGGCGCTGGCGGAGCTGGAGGCGGCGATGGGGACGGACACTCTGGTGGAGCTGGTCGAGCGGTTCGAGACCGCGCGGTTCTCCACCCGCGACGTGCTGATGCTGATCGTGGCGGGTCTGCGCGGCGGCGGCTGGCAGGGGACGGCGGCGGACCTGCGGGCGGTCGACGTGGCG
The DNA here is from genome assembly GCA_963819585.1 of uncultured Alphaproteobacteria bacterium. GTDB lineage: Bacteria > Pseudomonadota > Alphaproteobacteria > Rhodobacterales > Rhodobacteraceae > JAOADN01. The sequence goes on along the minus strand of CAWFWP010000010.1, from coordinate 507,401 downwards.
GGCGGACCGGTGGGTGCGGCGAAGGCGGCGGCGGCGCTGCTGGCGCGGGCGTTCACGGTGCCGGAGGGATGACGGGTGCCTTCGACTGGCCGGGGCTGATGCGGGCGGGGTTTCAGGGGCTGGGGCTGCGGCCGTGGGAATTCTGGCGGCTCACGCCTGCGGAACTGGCGCTGATGCTGTCGGACCGGGCGGGGCCGCGGCCGGTGGACCGGGCGGGATTGGCGGCGCTCTTGCGGGCGTATCCGGACAGGGGGACAGGCGATGGCTGACGCGGACGGGATCGGCGGGCTGGCGGAAGAGGCGGCGGCGCTGGAGGGGAGCCTTGGGGCTGCGGTGGCGATGACGGCGGCGTTCGACACGGAACTGGTGCGGATGCGGGAAAGCCTGGTGTTCACCGGGCGCGAGGTGACGACGCTGTCGAATTCGATCTCGCGCGGGCTGGGGCGGGCGTTTGACGGGCTGATATTTGACGGCGCGAAGCTGTCGGATGCGCTGAAATCGGTGGCGCAGACGATGGTGGATTCGGTCTATCGCATTGCACTGCGCCCGGTGGAGAACGCGGTCGGGGGCGCGATTGCGACTGGTGTCAACGGGCTGCTGAGCGGGCTGTTCCCGTTCGAGAAGGGCGGGAGTTTCGCGCAAGGGCCGGGTGATGCCGTTTGCGCGGGGCGGCGTGGTCAGCGGGCCGACGGCGTTTCCGATGCGGAACGGGCGGGGGCTGATGGGCGAGGCGGGGCCCGAGGCGATCATGCCCTTGGCGCGCGGGGCGGACGGGCGGCTGGGTGTGGCGACGCAAGGCGCGGGGGGCCGGGCGGTGAACGTGACGATCAACGTGACGACGCCGGATGTGCGGGGCTTTGAGCGGAGCCAGAGCCAGATTGCGGCAGGGATGGCGCGGGCCCTGGCGCGCGGCGAGCGGAACCGCTGAGGGGGCAGGACATGGGTTTTCACGAAGTGCGGTTTCCGGCGGCGCTGAGTTTCGGGTCGCTCGGCGGACCCGAGCGGCGGACCGAGATCGTTCAGCTGACAAACGGGTTCGAGGAGCGGAACACGCCCTGGGCGCAGGCGCGGCGGCGCTATGATGCGGGGGTGGCGCTGCGGTCGATGGACGATATCGGCGAGCTGATCGCGTTCTTCGAGGCGCGGCAGGGGCAGTTGTACGGGTTCCGCTGGAAGGACTGGGCGGACTGGAAGTCGTGCCCGGCGAGCCGGACGCCTGCGTTCGACGATCAGGTGATCGGGCTGGGGGACGAGGTGACGACGGCGTTCCAGCTGTCGAAGACCTATCAGTCGGGGTTCGAGAGCCAGCGGCGGGTGGTGGCGAAGCCGGTCGCGGGGACTGTGAAGGTGGGGCTGCAGGGGGACGAACAGGAAGAGGGGCTGCATTTCACGGTCGATGCGGTGACGGGGATCGTGACCTTCGCGGTGGCCCCGGCGGTCGGCGAGACGGTGACGGCGGGGTTTGAATTCGACGTGCCGGTGCGGTTCGACACCGACCGGATTCTGGTGTCGGTGGCGAATTTCCAGGCGGGCGACGTGCCGCAGGTGCCGGTGGTCGAGGTGCGGCTGTGAGCGGGGATGCGGCGGCGCTGCGGGCACATCTGGGGACGGGTGCGACGACGGTCGCGCGGTGCTTCCGGCTGGAGCGGCGCGACGGCTGGGTGCAGGGGTTCACGGACCATGACCGGGACCTGAGCTTTGACGGGACGGAGTTCCGGGCGGGGACGGGGCTGACGGCGAAGGCGCTTCAGCAGGGGACGGGGCTGGCGGTGGACAACAGCGAGGCCTTCGGGGGGCTGTCGTCGGAGGCGATTTCGGAAGGTGAGATCCGCGCGGGGCGGTTCGACGGGGCGGAAGTGACGGCCTGGCTGGTGAACTGGCAGGACGTGGCGGCGCGGAAGATGCTGTTCCGGGGGACGCTGGGAGAGATCACCCGGAAGGGCGGGGCGTTCACGGCGGAGCTGCGGGGGCTGGCGGAGGCGCTGAACCAGCCGCAGGGGCGGATATATCATGCGCGCTGCTCGGCGGTGCTGGGGGATGCGGCCTGCGGGTTCGATCTGACCCAGCCGGGGTATTTCACAGACGTGGCGGCCGAGGACGTGACGGGGGCGCAGGAGTTCGGATTTGCGGCGCTGCCGGGGTTTGCGGACCGCTGGTTCGAAAAGGGGCGGTTGCGGGTGCTGACCGGGACGGCGGCGGGGCTGGTGGGCGTGGTGAAGAACGACCGCATCGGCGTTGCGGGCGGGCGGGTGCTGACGTTGTGGCAGGCGCTGGGGGCGGAGGTGGCGGCGGGTGATCTGCTGCGGATCGAGGCGGGTTGCGACAAGCGCCTGGAGACCTGCCAGACGAAATTCGTGAACTTCCTGAATTTCCGGGGCTTCCCTGACATTCCGGGCGAGGACTGGCTGATGGCCTATCCGGTGTCCGGAGCCAACAATTCGGGCGGGAGCCGCCGGGGATGAGTGCGGCGGAAAGGGCGGTCGCCGAGGCGCGGGGCTGGATCGGGACGCCGTACCGGCATCAGGGATCGGTGCGCGGGGCGGGGGCGGACTGTCTGGGGCTGATCCGGGGCGTGTGGCGGGCGCTTTACGGCGAGGAGCCCGAGGCGGTGCCGGCCTACACGATGGACTGGTCGGAGCCGGACGGCGAGGAGCGGCTCTGGGCGGCGGCGCTGCGGCATCTGGCGCGGGTCGAGGCGGCGGGGCCGGGGCAGGTGGTGCTGTTCCGGATGCGCGCAGGATCGGTGGCGAAGCATCTGGGCGTGACGGCGGTTCGGGACGGGTCGGAAAGCTTCATCCACGCCTATTCCGGGCATGGGGTGATCGAGAATGCGCTGACGGCCCCCTGGGCGCGGCGAGTGGTGGCACGCTTCGCGTTCCCGGAAAGGTTCTAAGGCATGGCGACGATCCTTCTATCGGCGGCGGGCGCGGCCGTCGGGGCGGGATTCGGGGGTTCGGTCCTCGGCCTGTCGGGGGCCGTGATCGGGCGGGCCATCGGGGCGACCTTGGGCCGGGTGATCGACCAGAAGCTGCTGGGCGGCGGGTCGCGCGCGGTCGAGACGGGAAAGGTGGACCGGTTCCGCCTGTCGGGAGCGAGCGAGGGCGCGCCGATAGGCTTGATCTGGGGCCGGATGCGGATCGCGGGGCAGGTGATCTGGTCGTCGCGGTTTCAGGAAAGTGTCAGCACATCGGGCGGGGAGGCAAGGGCGCGCCGAAGCCGAAGGTGACGGAGTATTCCTATTCGATCAGCCTGGCGATCGCGCTGTGCGAGGGCGAGATCACGCGGGTGGGGCGGATCTGGGCGGACGGGGTGGAGATCAGCCCCGACGATGTGACGATGCGGGTCTATCCGGGGTCGGAGACGCAGCTGCCGGACCCGAAGATCGAGGCGGTGGAGGGGGCGGGCGAGGCCCCGGCCTATCGCGGCGTGGCTTACGTGGTGTTCGAGGACCTGGCGCTGGCACCCTATGGCAACCGGGTGCCGCAGTTCAGCTTCGAGGTGATCCGTCCGGCGCAGGGGGATGCGATCAGCGATGTGCCGGACCTGACGCGGGGGGTGCGCGGCGTGGCGCTGATCCCGGGGACGGGGGAATACACGCTGGCGACGACGCCGGTGCATTACGCGCAAGGCGTGGGGCGGAATGTCAGCGCGAATGTGAACGGGCCGGGGGCGGCGACGGATTTTGCGACCTCGCTGCGGATGCTGGACGAGGAACTGCCGAACTGCGGGTCGGTGTCGCTGGTGGTGTCGTGGTTCGGCGACGATCTGCGGGCGGGGTCGTGCACGATCCGGCCGAAGGTCGAGGGAACGGCGTTCGACGGGCAGGGGATGGCCTGGCGGGCGGGAGGGATCGGGCGGGCGCAGGCCCAGACGGTTGTGCAGTATCAGGGACGCCCAGCCTATGGCGGGACGCCTGCGGACCAGTCGGTGGTCGAGGCGATAGGCGCGTTGCGTGCGAAGGGAAAGGCGGTCGTCTTTTATCCCTTCATCCTGATGGAGCAACTGGCGGGCAATGTGCTGCCCGATCCCTGGTCGCCCGCGATTGGCCAGCCTGCCTTTCCCTGGCGGGGGCGGATCACGACATCGAAGGCACCGGGTCAGCCGGGGACGCCGGACCGGACGGCGGCGGCGGCGGCAGAGTTGGCGGCGTTTTTCGGGACGGCGGTGCCGGGGCAGTTTTCGGCAAGCGGGACGGTGGTCAGCTATTCGGGACCGAACGAATGGTCCTACCGGCGGTTCATCCTGCATTACGCGATGCTTTGCGCGGCGGCAGGTGGGGTGGACGCGTTCTGCATCGGGTCGGAGATGCGGAGCCTGACGCAGGTGCGCGGGGCTGGGGATACGTTTCCGGCGGTGGCGCGGCTGAAGGCGCTGGCGGCCGATGTGCGGGCGATCCTGGGGCCGTCGTGCAAGATCGGCTATGCTGCGGACTGGTCGGAATATTCCGGGTATCAGACGCCGGAGGGCGATCTGCGCTTTCACCTCGATCCGCTCTGGTCGGATGCCAATGTCGATTTCGTGGGGATCGACAACTACATGGCCGCTGTCGGACTGGCGGGACGGGACGGGCCATGCGGATGCGGGCGCTGGGTCGGCTTATGATCTGGAATATCTGAAGGGGAACGTGGCGGGGGGGGAGGGGTATGACTGGTTCTATGCCTCGTCCGACCACCGGGATGCGCAGATACGGACGCCGATCACGGACGGGGACGGGGAGCCCTGGGTATGGCGGGTGAAGGACATCCGCAACTGGTGGGGGAACCTGCATCACGAACGGCTGGGCGGCGTGCGGCAGGCACTGCCGAGTGTCTGGGTGCCTGAGAGCAAGCCCGTCTGGTTCACGGAATTCGGCTGCCCTTCGGTGGACAAGGGGACGAACGAGCCGAACAAGTTCATCGACCCGAAATCGTCGGAATCGGTGCTGCCGCACTATTCGGACGGGCGGCGCGACGACCTCATCCAGATGCAGTACCTGCGGGCGGTGACGGATTACTGGTCGGATGCAGGGAACAACCCGGTCTCGGCCATCTATGGCGGGCCGATGGTGGACATGGACCGGGCGCATGTCTGGGCCTGGGACGCGCGGCCGTTTCCGCAGTTTCCGTCGAACACGACGCTGTGGTCGGATGGGGGGAACTACGGGCGGGGGCATTGGGTCAGCGGGCGGACGACGGCGCAGCCGCTGGCGTCGGTTGTCGCGGAAATCTGCGCGCGGTCGGGGGTGACGGCTGTTGATGTGACCAAGCTCTACGGGCTGGTGCGCGGATATTCGGTGGCGGATGTGGGGTCGGGGCGAGCGGCTCTGCAGCCCCTGATGCTGGCTTACGGGTTCGAGGCGCTAGAGCGGGACGGGGTGCTGATCTTCCGGATGCGGGACGGAATTCCGCGGGCGGATGTGACGGCGGACGATCTGGCGGTGGGCGAGGAGACCGAGGGCTGGGTCGAGGCGAGCCGCGCGACGGAGGCCGAGATCGCGGGGCGGGTGCGGCTGTCTTACGTCGAGGCGGAAGGGAGCTATGAGGCGCTGGCGGTCGAGGCGATCTTTCCCGACGAGGCGACAAGCGGCGTGGCGCAGACCGAGGTGCCGCTGTCGCTGACGCGGTCCGAGGCGCAGGGCACGGTCGAGCGCTGGCTGGCAGAGGCGCGGGTGGCACGGGATGGCGCGCGGTTCGCGCTGCCGCCGTCGCTGGGGCATCTGGGGGCGGGCGACGTGGTGCGCCTGACGGATGCGGGGCTTTATCGGATCGACCGGGTGGAGCAGGCCGGGGCGCTGGCGGTCGAGGCGGTGAGGATCGAGGCCGAGGTCTACCGCCCGTCGGATGAGAGCGCGGAGGCGGCGGTGCCGGTGGTCTTTGTACCGCTGCTGCCGGTCTATCCGGTGTTTCTGGACCTGCCGCTGATGACAGGACAGGAGGTGGAGCATGCCCCGCATCTGGCGGTGGCAGCGACGCCGTGGCCGGGCAGCGTGGCGGTTTGGAAGTCGGATCAGGACGCAGGATACGCGCTGAACACGACACTGACGGCAGGATCGGTTGTGGGACTGACGGAGACGGCGCTGGGGCCCGCGCGGATGGGTGTCTGGGACCGGGGATCGGTGCTACGGGTGAAGTTCGGGTCGGGCGCGCTGGCATCGGTGACGGAGGACCAGCTTCTGAACGGGGCGAACCTGCTGGCGGTGGGCGACGGCGCGCCGGGAAACTGGGAGCTGGTGCAGTTCCGGGACGCGGCGCTGGTGGGGCCGGACACCTATGACCTGACGGTGCTGCTGCGGGGGCAGGCGGGGACGGAAGGCATTCCGGCAGGGGGCTGGCCTGCGGGCAGCACGGTGGTGCTGATGGATGGGGCGCCGAAGCAGATTTCGCTGACGCTGAGCGAGCGCGATCTGGCGCGGCACTACCGGATCGGCCCGGCGAAGCGGCCCTATGACGACCCGTCCTATGTGCACCGGATCGAAAGCTTCGCGGGTGTCGGCCTGAGGCCCTACGCACCGGTTCATCTGAAGACGGCGCGTCAGGCGGGGGGCGATCTGGCGGTCACCTGGGTCCGGCGGACGCGGATCGGGGGCGACAGCTGGTCGGGGATCGAGGTGCCGCTGGGCGAGGCGGCAGAGGCCTATCTGGTGCGGGTGGTGCAGGGCGGCGGCATTCTGCGCGAGGTGACGGTCGCCGTGCCGGACTGGACCTATGCGGCGGCGGATCAGGTGACGGACGGGGCGAGCCTGCCCTTTGAACTTCATATCGCGCAGTTGTCCGATGTGTTCGGTCCTGGGCCCTTCGGAAAGGTGACGGTCGATGTCTAACACGGGTCAACTCGGGCTGCCCTTGGTGCAGCCGGCGCAGGCGCAGAAACATGTGACGGTGAACCAGGCGCTGCAGCGGCTGGACGGGATCGTGCAGATGATCCTGCAATCGCAGGCAGTGACTTTGCCGCCTGCGGTCGTGACGGATGGCATCTGCTATGCGGTGCCGGTCGGTGCGGTGAATGCCTGGGCGGGGCAGGCGGGCAAGGTGGCGATCGGGGCGGGCGGCGGCTGGGATTTCGCGGTGCCGCAGCGGGGCTGGCGGGCGCTGATCCGCGACGAGGGGGCCGAGGCGATCTATGACGGGACGGGCTGGGTCAGCGGTCAGGTGACGCTGTCGCCGAACGGAGCGGGGCTCGCGTTAAAGGTACGCGAGGTGGACTTCACTTTGCCTGCGGGGGCGGTGGCGGTGACGGCGGCGCTGATCCCGGCGAATGCGGTGGTGTTCGGGGTGACGGCGCGGGTGGTGACGGCGATCACCGGGACGCTGGCCAGCTGGCAGCTGGGCAACCCCGGCGCGGTCGGTCGGTTCGGGTCGGGACTGGGGCTGGCGCAGGGGTCGTTCGCGCGGGGTGTGCTCGGGTCGCCAACGGCCTTCTACACGCCGACGGCGTTGCAGCTGGATGCGACGGGGGGGAGTTTCGCGGGCGGGGTGGTGCGGCTGGCCGTGCACTATCTGGAACTGAGCCTGCCGCAGCCCTGACGCGATGCGCCCGGTTCTGATCGACGATCTGCTGGTGCTGGCGGCATTTCTGGAACCGATCCCGGAGCAGGCGCGGCGGGCAGCAGTGGGAATGCTGTGCGATGAGGCGCATCGGGCGGATCACCTTCGCAAGCGTCTGGGCCGGAGCGTGTCGGCCTGGGGCAACGGGAGCCTGAACGCGGCGGTCAACGCGATGATGCGGGCTGGGCGTGCTGGTGGGGAACGACGGGCCGGGGTCGGCAGCGAGGCCCGTCTACGGGCGTTCCGGGCCGCAGTCGATGGCGTGCTGGTCTGGAAAGCGGGCCAAGCGGAGCGGGGCAGGCGGACAGCAGGCCAGTGGTCAGACAGCGGCATGGATTGCAGAACAGGGCGATGCGACCTATCTTTGCCGGGAAACTGAGCGAGAGGCGCGCCATGGCTGAGGCAAGATCAAAGGTTGTCGCGATCGATCCGGTCTGGTCGCGCGTCTGCGAAGAGGCGCGTGTGGCCCTGCGGGACGAGCCGCTTCTGGGCGGGTTCATCCATTCGGGCGTGCTTCACCATCCGACGCTGGAGCGGGCTCTGGCCTATCGGTTCTCCCTGAAGCTCGCATCGGGCGAGATGAGCGAGCAGATCCTGCGCGAGATCGCGGACGAGGCCTATGCGGACGATCCGCAGATCGGGCAGGCGGCGCGGGCGGATATCGTGGCGGTGTTCGACCGCGACCCGGCCTGCCACCGGTTCCTGCAGCCGATCCTGTTCTTCAAGGGATTCCAGGCGGTGCAGGCGTATCGCGTGGGTCATTGGCTGTGGACGACGGGCCGCAAGGACATGGCCTATTTCGTGCAGATGCGGGTCAGCGAGGTGTTCGGCGTGGACATCCATCCGAACGCCAGGGTCGGCCGCGGCATCATGATCGACCATGCCCATTCGATCGTGATCGGCGAGACGGCGGTGGTGGGCGACAATGTCTCGATGCTGCATTCGGTGACGCTGGGCGGCACCGGCAAGGAAGACGGCGACCGGCACCCGAAGATCGGCGATGGCGTGCTGATCGGGGCGGGCGCGAAGATTCTGGGCAACATCACGGTCGGCCAGTGCAGCCGGATCGCGGCGGGGTCGGTGGTGCTGCACGACGTGCCGCGGTACACGACCGTGGCGGGGGTTCCGGCGAAGGTGGTCGGAGAGGCGGGCTGTTCGCAGCCGTCGATGACGATGGACCAGCTTTTGGCCGACGAGTTCTGATCGCATGACATGAAAAGGCCGGGGTGCCGTGAGGCATCCCGGCCTTTTGCCGTGTCCCGGTCAGGCCAGCATCGCCATCGGGTTTTCCAGGTTCTCGATGATCGCCTTGAGAAGTTCGGCCCCGAGCGCGCCGTCGATGACGCGGTGATCGACCGACAGCGTCACCGACATCACGTTCGCCACGCCGACGTCGCCGTCCTTCAGCACCACGGGGTCTTGATACCCGGCCCCGACGGCCAGGATCGAGGCATGCGGCGGGTTGATGACGGCGTCGAAATTCTCGATCCCCATCATGCCGAGGTTCGAGATCGCGAAGCTGCCGCCCTGGTATTCGTGCGGCGCGAGCTTGCGTGCGCGGGCGCGGGCGGCGAGGTCCTTCATCTCTGCCGAGAGCGCCGAGAGGGACTTCTTGTCGGCGTCCTTGCAGCACCGGCGTGAACAGCCCGCCTTCGATGGCGACAGCGACGGCCACGTCGGAGGGCTTCAGGCGGAACACGCGGTCACCGGCCCAGACGGCGTTGGCGTTCGGGCACCGGTCTGGAGCGCCAGCGCGCAGGCCTTGATGATGAAGTCGTTGACCGACAGCTTCACGCCCCGGCCTTCGAGCTGCTTGTTCAGCTGCTCACGGAACGCCATCAGCGCGTCGAGCTGGACCGACGCGGCGCAGGTAGAAATGCGGGATGGTCTGCTTGGCCTCGGTCAGGCGCGCGGCGATGGTCTTGCGCATGCCGTCGAGCTTGACCTCCTCGATACGCGCGGCCGGCGTAGATCTTCGTGAGCGTGGCGAGGGACATGCCCTGGGCGGGGCGGCTGCTGCGGCAGGCGCGGGGCCGCTGCGGCTGCAGGAGCAGCGGCGGCGGTCGCCGGTCTGGCCGCGCCGGGTGTCGCAGCCTCGACATCGGCCTTGACGATCCGGCCGTGCGGGCCGGAGCCCGTGACGCCGGCCAGATCGAGCCCTTGTCCTTGGCGAGCCTGCGGGCGAGCGGCGAGGCGAAGATGCGCGCGCCGCCTGCGGCGCGCGGGCGCTGCCGGAGCGGCGGCAGGCGCGCGGCAGCTGCCGGAGCTGCGCGCGGCAGCGGGCGCGCTGCGGGCGCGGCTTTGGGTGCCGACGCGGCAGGCATCGGCGCTCTCGCCCTCCTCCAGCAGGATCGCGATGGGCGTGTTGACCTTGACGCCCTCGGTCCCCTCGGCGATCAGGATCTTGCCGACCTTGCCCTCGTCGACCGCCTCGAACTCCATCGTCGCCTTGTCGGTCTCGATCTCGGCCATGATCTGCGCCGGACTTGACCTTGTCGCCCTCCTTCACCAGCCATTTGGCCAGCGTGCCCTCCTCCATCGTCGGGGAGAGCGCGGGCATCAGGATGTTGATTGGCATGTCGCGGTCCCCCTAGCGATAGGTGACGGATTTGCACGCCGCGATGACCTCGGCGACCGTCACCAGCGCCAGCTTCTCGAGGTTCGCCGCATAGGGCATCGGCACGTCCTTGCCGGTGCAGTTGATCACCGGCGCGTCGAGATAGTCGAACGCCTTCTGCATCAGCGACCGAACCGAGATGTAGCTGCCGATGCGCGCCGACCGGCAAGCCCTCCTCGACCGTCACGCAGCGGTTGGTCTTCATGCACCGACGCGATCACCGTCGTCGGTGTCCATCGGCCGCAGTGTCCGCAGGTCGATCACCTCGGCGCTGATCCCCTCCTTCGCCAGCGCCTCGGCGGCCTGCAGCGCATGGGTCATCGCCGATGCCGAAGCTGACGATCGTCACGTCCGTACCCCTCGCGCGCGACCTCGGCCTTGCCGATGGGGACGGTGAAGTCGTCGAGCATCCGGCACCTCGAAGCTGACCGCCCATAGAGGATTTCGTTCTCCAGGAACGATCACCGGGTTGGGGTCGCGGATCGCGGACTTCAGCAGGCCCTTGGCGTCGGCCGCCGAGTAGGGCATGCACCACCTTCAGCCCCGGAATCTGCGCATACCAGCGCCGCGATAGTCCTGGCTGTGCTGCGCGCCCACGCGCGCCGCGGCGCCGTTCGGGCCGCGGAACACGATCGGGCAGCCCATCTGGCCGCCCGACATGTAGAGCGTCTTGGCGGCCGAGTTGATGATGTGGTCGATCGCCTGCATCGCGAAGTTGAAGGTCATGAATTCGACGATCGGGCGCAGGCCGGCCAAGGCCGACGCCGACGGCGATGCCCGGCGAAGCCGTGCTCGGTGATCGGCGTGTCGATCGACGCGCTTCGGGCCGAACTCGTCGAGCAGGCCCTGGCTGATCTTGTAGGCGCCCTGATACTCGCCGACCTCCTCGCCCATCAGGAAGACGTCGTCGTCGCGCGCCATCTCCTCGGCCATCGCGTCGCGCAGCGCCTCGCGCACGGTCATGGTCTTCATCGTCGTGCCTGCGGGCCAGTCGGGCGACGGCATCGACGGCTGGCGGCGGCGCGGCTGGCTGCGGCGGCAGCAGGCCGGGCGCCTGCTTCGGGCGCCGGGGCGGCGGCGGCGTGGCGGCGGCTGCGGCGGCGGCCGCGGCGCCGGCGCTCTTCGCCCTCGGCCGAGCAGCACCGCGATCGGCGTGTTGACCTTCACGCCCTCGGTGCCCTCGGCGACCAGGATCTTGCCCACGGTCCCCTCGTCGACCGCCTCGAACTCCATCGTCGCCTTGTCGGTCTCGATCTCGGCGAGGATCTGGCCGGACGTGACCGCGTCGCCCTCCTTCACCAGCCATTTGGCCAGCGTGCCCTCCTCCATCGTCGGCGACAGGGCGGGCATCAGAATTTCGTTGCCATGATCCGGTCCCCCTCAGGCGTAGATGTCGGTCCAGAGCTCGGACGCATCCGGCTCCGGGCTGTCTTCGGCGAACTGCGGCGGCTTCGTTGACGATCGCCTTGATGTCCTTGTCGATGGCCTTCAGGTCGTCCTCGGTCGCGAGCTTGCCCTGCAGACAGCAGGTCGCGCACGTGCTCGATCGGGATCGCGCTCCTCGCGCATCTTCTGCACTTCTTCGCGGGTCCGGTACTTCGCCGGGTCCGACATCGAATGCCCGCGATAGCGGTAGGTCATTCATCTCCAGGATGTACGGCCCCTTGCCCGCGCGGCAGTGCGCGACCGCCTTACTCGCCGCGTCGCGGACGGCCAGCACGTCCATGCCGTCGACCGCTCGCCCGGGATGCCGAAGGCGAGCGCCGCGGCCGAACAGGGTGGTGGATTTGGTGGACGCGCTTGACCGAGGTTCCCATCGCATACTGGTTGTTCTCGATCACGAAGATCACCGGCAGCTTCCAGAGCTCGGCCATGTTGAAGGTCTCGTAGACCTGGCCCTGGTTCGCCGCGCCGTCGCCGAAATAGGTGAAGGTCGACGTTGTCGTTGCCGCGATACTTGTCGGCGAAGGCCAGGCCCGCGCCGATCGGCACCTGGGCGCCGACGATGCCGTGGCCGCCGTAGAAATGCTTCTCTTTCGAGAACATGTGCATCGAGCCGCCCTTGCCGCGCGAATAGCCGCCCGATGCGCCCGGTCAGTTCGGCCATGACGCCCTTGGGGTCCATGCCGCAGGCCAGCATGTGGCCGTGGTCGCGGTAGGAGGTGACGCGCTTGTCGCCTTCCTTGGTCGCGGCCTCCAGCCCCACGACGACCGCTTCCTGCCCGATGTAGAGGTGGCAGAAGCCGCCGATCAGACCCATGCCGTAGAGCTGGCCCGCCTTCTCCTCGAACCGCCGGATCAGCAGCATCTCGCGGTAGTATTTGAGCAGTTCGTCCTTCGACACATTGGGCTTGGCCGCCGCTGTCGCGGCGGTCTTGGATGCGGCCATCGGGCAGTCCTCCCAGTATTTTGCAGTCGCAGCATATAGTTTAATATTAAACTACTTATACTGCATTGCAGATCGGATTGCGAGCAAAAAAATGCGGAGGCACAGCCAGATCGCCCGCATCGGCGGGTTTCGGGTCAGGCGCGCTGTCCGGATTGTCAGTGGATGATGACTTCGTCCGACCGGGCGTAGCCCAGAAGGTCGCGCGCCTGTTCGTCCAGCAGGTCAAGGTCGAGATAGCTGTCCGACAGCCGCAGCGTCAGGTTCTCCATCGCGCGCGACCTCGAGCCTCAGCAGGTCACGTTCGATGCAGCAGCGCTTCCTTCTCGGCCTCGATCTGGACGCGGCGGAAGACGCCGTGATCGCCCTGGACAGCGGCGAAGGTGAAGGCGAAGGCCGCGACAAGCGCACCGGTGCCGCAGATCAGCGCCCCGATGCGGGGCTGCGTTGCGGAAAGGGACATGACTGCTGCCTCGGACGGCGATCTCTGACGGACCGCTCGCCGCAAAGAATGTCACAGCTTCAACGCGCTGAAAAGGCCGGAATTTGCCCCGTTGTCAGGCCCGGCCCTTGTAGATCTCGATCATCGTGGCCAGCATCGCCATCGCCTCGGCGCGCGGCCGCTGGAAGCAGTTGCGCCCGATGATGCTGCCGTTGCCGCCGCCGTCGCGGATCGCCCGGGTGTCGTCTAGCACCGCATCCCCGCCCTTGGCGGCACCGCCCGAGAACACGACGATCCGCCGCCCGTCGAAGCGCCGCGCGCACGCATTGGCGCACCCGGGCGGCCTGGGTCGAGACATCGACCTTGTTCTTCTGGAGACGCGTTCTTCGCCTCGTCCTGGCTCAGATGGTCGGTCGACAGCTTCACCTTGATGATATGCGCGCCGAGCAGCGCCGCGATATGCGCGGCATAGGCGGTGATGTCGACCGCCGTCTCGCCGTCCTTTCGAGGTCCTCGCCGCGCGGATAGGACCAGATCACCGTGGCGATGCCCTTCGCCGCCGCCTCGCGGCGCATCGTCCGCGATGTCCTGAACATGTCGAGCGACGCCGACGATCCCGGATAGATCGTGAAGCCGATGGCCGAGCAGCCAAGCCGCAGCGCATCGTCCACCGAACCGGTGATCGCTTGGGTCTTGGGTGCCACCTTGGGCAGCAGCGAGTTCGCGAGTTCACCTTCAGGATCGTCGGGATCTGCCCGGCGAACGTGTCCGCCCCGGCCTCCAGCAGCCCGAGGGGGCGGCGTAGGCCGAAAGCCCTGCATCGACCGCCATCTGGTAATGGTAGTGCGGGTCATAGGACGGCGGGTTGGCGCGAAGGACCGCGCGCGGCCCATGCTCGAACCCCTGATCGACCGGCAGGATGATCATCTTGCCGGTGCCGCCGAGTTTGCCCTCCATCAGCATGCGGCAAGGTTCCTCTTCACGCCGGGCGTCTCGCCCTCATAGTTCCGCAGGATGTTCTGGACGATCTTGGTCGTGCGCATGGGGATGGCTCCGCGAGGTTGTCGCACACCGGCATAGAAGGCGGCGCGCGGGTGGGCAATGGGGTTGTGGCTTACCGCGCGACCGTCATCAGCGCCGCGACGCCGGGCAGGTCCTTGCCCTCCATCCATTCCAGGAACGCGCCGCCGGCGGTCGAGATGTAGGTGAAATCCCCCGCAGCACCCGCCTTGTTCAGCGCCGCGACCGTGTCGCCGCCGCCCGCCACCGAGATCAGCTTGCCCGCCCGCGTCAGCGCCGCCGCCTTGGCCGCCGCGGCGTTGGTGGCGGCATCGAACGGCGCGATTTCGAACGCGCCGAGCGGGCCGTTCCAGATCAGCGTGCGGCAGGTGTCGAACAGCGCCGACAGCGCCGCGACGGTTTTCGGGTCCGGCATCGAGGATCATCGCGTCCGGCCGGGCATTCCGACACGCCAGCGTCTCGCTGGCGGCACCGGCCTTGAATTCGCGCGCAACGACGATATCGACCGGCAGGTGGATCGTGCAGCCCGCCGTCGCGGCCTTGGCCAGAATCTCCCGCGCGGTGTCGGCCATGTCGCGCTCGGCCAGCGACTTGCCGACCTCGATCCCCTTGGCGACAAGGAAGGTGTTGGCCATGCCGCCGCCGATCACCAGATGGTCGACCTTGGTGACGAGGTTGCCCAGAAGGTCGAGCTTGGTCGAGACCTTGGCCCCGCCGACCACCGCCACCACCGGGCGCTGCGGGTTGCCCAGGGCCGCGTCCAGCGCGCGCAGTTCGGCCTCCATCAGCCGCCCCGCGGCAGCGGGCAGCAGCCGGGCGATGCCCTTCGGTCGAGGCATGGGCGCGGTGCGCCGCCGAAAAGGCGTCGTTCACATAGACCTGCCCCAGCGCCGCCAGGGCCGCTGCCATCGCCGGATCATTCTCTTCCTCGCCCGCATGGAAGCGCGTGTTCTCCAGCAGCAGCACATCGCCCGGCTGCATCGCCGCCACCGCCTCTTTCGCGGGCGCGCCGATGCAGTCCTCGGCGAAAGCTGACCTTGCGGCCCAGCGCCGCCTCCAGCGCTGGCAGGGTCACGCGCAGGCTCATCTCCGGCACGCTTGCCCTTCGGGCGGTCCGAAATGCGCCAGCAGCACCGGCTTGCCGCCCTTGGCGAGGATGTCCTTCACGGTCGGCACGATCTTGTCGATCCGCGTCGCGTCCGTCACCTTGCCCGCCTCGACCGGCACGTTGATGTCCACGCGGGTCAGCACGACCTTGTCCGTCAGGTCGATGTCGTCGAGCGTCTTCAAGGGCATGGGTCGGTTCCTTGCATCGCCGGGGCACGTCGCCACCCCTGTTTCCCGCTCTATGCGCGCGGCGGGGGCCGGTGGTCAACCGCCTGTGACGGGGATCGTTCCGCTTGCCCCTTTCCTTGGACTGCGTCCGCCACTAGGGTCGCGCGCAAAATCGAAGGAGGGCCAGATGGCCGCGATCAAAGACCCCGAGAACACGATCCTGGTGGCGCTGAAGGACGGCACCGTCACGATCGAGCTGCTGGCCGACGTGGCCCCCAAGCACACCGAACGGATGAAGACGCTGGCGCGCGCGGGCAAATACGACGGGGTGGCGTTCCACCGCGTGATCGAAGGCTTCATGGCCCAGACCGGCGATGTGGAGCACGCCAACATGGAGTCGCCCGACTACAACCCGCGCCGCGCAGGGACCGGCGGGTCGGACCTGCCCGACCTGCCAGCTGAATTCTCCAAACTGCCGCATGACCGGGGCAGCATCGGAGCGGCGCGGTCGTCCAGCCCGAATTCGGCCAACAGCCAGTTCTTCATCAACTTCAAGGACAACCGCTTCCTGAACGGCCAGTACACCGTCTATGGCCGGGTGATCGGCGGGATGGAGCATGTGGACAAGATCGCGCGCGGCGAGCCGCCCGCAAACCCCGACCGGATGATTTCGGTCAAGGTGGCGTCCGATGGCTGACCGGGAAACACGCGCCTTCATCAATGGCGGCATCGTCGTGGCGCTGGCGATCGGCGTCGGCATGTTCTGGTATGCGCGCGGCACCAACGCCAGCAACGAGGATGACGGGCCGGGGCCGAACATGATCATCGAGGTGGCGGGCGTGGCCAACGGCACCGTGGTGATCGACCTCGATCCGATGATCGCCCCGAAGCATGTCGCCCAGATCAAGGCGCTGGCCGAAGAGGGGGCCTATGACGGGTCGTCTTTCACCGCGTGATCGACGGGTTCATGGCGCAGACCGGCGACGTGAAGTTCGGCAAGTCGGGCGGCGACCTGACGCAGGCGGGCATGGGCGGGTCGAACCTGGCGGACATTCCGGCCGAGTTCTCGGACACGCCGTTCCTGCGCGGGACGGTCGGCATGGCGCGCTCGAACGACCCCGACAGCGCCAACAGCCAGTTCTTCATCATGTTCGCGCCGGGCGACAGCCTGAACGGGCAGTACACGGTGGTCGGCCATGTGATCTCGGGGATGGACGTCGTGGACGCGATCAAGCGCGGCAAGCCGGACCTGAACGGCGCGGTCGAAGGCGACCCTGACCGGATGGTGAAGGTTACGGTCGAATAACGTCTGTGCTCGACCGTCCGCCAGGGCAGCGGCCAAGTGTTAAGGTCTGGGTTAACGCGGTACGGACTAAAGTATCTTAGAATCAAAGGCTTGCGGGTTTGTCCACGTGTGGACAGCCCGCATTCTCAGCCCAAAGTCACCAGCGCGTGCCGCTTTTTCCCGCGGTCAGCTTCAGCGGCGCGGCGAAGTGGCCCGCGCCGAACATCTGGCCCGCATCCGTCACCACCTCGTCGTTCACCCGCGCGCCGCCCTCGGCGATCAGCCGCTTGGCATCCTTGCCGGACTTGGCAAGGCCGGAGCGGACGATCAGCTGCGCCAGCGTGATGCCGCCGGTCAGGTCGTCGGGTGTCAGCGCAAGCGTCGGCAGATCGTCCCCGACGCCGCCCTGTTCGAACACCGCCCGCGCCGTCGCCTCGGCCGCCGTGCGCCGCCTCTGCCCCGTGCAGCAGCGCCGTCACCTCGTTGGCCAGCACGATCTTGGCGGCGTTGATCTCCGACCCGCCAAGCGCGCCCAGCCGGTCGCATTCGTCGAGCGGCAGCTCGGTGTACAGCTTCAGGAACCGCCCGACGTCGGCATCGGTCGTGTTCCGCCAGTACTGCCAGAATTCGTAGGGGCTCAGCATGTCCGCGTTCAGCCAGACCGCGCCCGCCTGCGGTCTTGCCCATCTTCGCGCCGTCGCTGGTGGTCAGCAGATGCGAGGTCAGACCATAGATTTCGTGGTCGAGCACCCGGCGCGTCAGGTCGATACCGTTGACGATGTTGCCCCACTGATCCGACCCGCCCATCTGCAGACAGGCAGCCATAGCGGCGGTTCAGTTCCAGAAAGTCATAGGCCTGCAGGATCATGTAGTTGAATTCGAGGAAGGACAGCGATTGCTCCCGGTCCAGCCGCGACTTCACCGATTTCAAACGACAGCATCCGGTTGACGCTGAAATGCCGCCCGATGTCGCGCAGGAAATCGAGGTAGTTCAGGCTGTCCAGCCATTCGGCGTTGTTGACCATCATCGCGTCGGTCGGCCCCGTCGCCGAAACGGACATAGCTGGCGAAGACGCCGCTTGATGCCCGCGATGTTGGCGTCGATCTGCGCGGGCGACAGCAGCGGGCGCTCATCCGCGCGGAACGACGGATCGCCGACCTTGGTGGTGCCGCCGCCCATCAGCACGATCGGCTTGCCGCCGGTCTTCTGCAGCCAGCGCAGCATCATGATCTGGATCAGGCTGCCGACATGCAGCGACTTCGCCGTTGCGTCGAAGCCGATGTAGCCCGGCACGACGCCCTTGCGCGAAAGCCTCGTCCAGCGCCTGATAATCGGTGCAGTCGGCCAGAAAGCCGCGCGCCATCATCACGCGCATGAAGTCGGATTTCGGGTGGTAGGTCATCGTGGTCTCGTGTTCTATCGCGCTGCGCGGCCTTCTAACGGGGCGGCGGGGCAAGGGGAAGATGCTGAAGGCGGGACCGATGTCGGCGCTGGGCGCGATGTCCGGCACCTCGCTCGACGGGGTGGATGCGGCGATGCTGACGACCGACGGCCACCGGATTCTCGGCTTCGGCGCGACCGCCTATCGGCCCTATTCGGACGCTGAACGCGATGTGCTGCGCGCGGCGCTGGGGCGCTGGCCGGGCGAGACGGGCGTGGCCGAGGCGGCAGAAGCTGGTCGAAACGGCGCATGCCGAGGTGCTGATGCCGCTGGTCCGGGCAGGCGGACCTGGTGGGCTTTCACGGCCAGACGCTGGCGCATGATCCGGCCGGGCGCGGCACGCATCAGGCGGGCGACGGCGACGTTGCTGGCGGCGGTGCTGGGCCTGCCGCGTGGTCTGGGATTTCCGCTCGGCCGATGTGCGGATGGGCGGGCAGGGCGCGCCGCTGGCGCCGTTCTTCCACCATCGCCTGCGCGGTCTGGGCGGGCGCGGACGCCCCGGTGGCGTTCCTGAACCTCGGCGGCGTCGGCAACCTGACCTGGGTCGATCCAAGCGATCGCCGCGCCCGGACAGCCCCGGGGCGCTGCCTCGCCTTCGACACCGGCCCCGCCAATGCGCCGATCAACGACCTGATGACGGCCCGGCGTGGGCTGGCGCAGGACGCGGGCGGGGCGCTGGCGGCGACGGGCGCGGCGAATGAAGAGATCGTCGAGCGGTTTCTGGAGCACCCGTATTTCCTTCGGATGCCGCCGAAGTCCCTGGACCGGAACGACTTTCACGGGTCTGTCGGCTGCCGTGGCAGAGCTGCCGGACGCCGATGCCGCCGCAACCCTGACCGCCGCTGCCGCCGCTCGCCGTAGCGCGGGGGGCCGAGCATTTCCCGGCGCCGGTCGCCGCGTCTGCTCGTGACCGGCGGCGGGCGGCACAACGCGACGCTGATGGCAGGCGCTTGCGGCGCTGCTTCGCCTGCCCGGTCGAGCCGGTCGAAGCCGTCGGGCTGAACGGCGACATGCTCGAGGCGCAGGCCTTCGCCTATCTTGCCGTCCGCGTCCTGCGCGGCCTGCCGACCTCCGCCCCCGGCACCACGGGCGTCCGCGCGGCCGTCGGCGGCGGGCGGATCAGCCGCCCTCAGCGCGCCGCGCGCGCCTGACGCAGCATCGACGCGGTGTAGATCGCCAGCGCCGCCCAGATCAGGCCGAAAGCGAACAGTTTCACCCGGTCGAACGGTTCGCCGAAGACGAAGACGGCGATCAGGAAGATCATCGTCGGCGCGATGTACTGCATCATGCCGATAGTCGACAGGCGCAGCAGCTTCGCGCCGTTGGCGTAGATCATCAGCGGCAGCGCCGTGACAAGCCCGTGCCCGCCAGAAGCGCCATGTCACCCGGCGTCCCGGCGGAAATGCCCGGACCCCCTGACGCCGAGCCAGAGGAGCCAGGCAAGGGCGAAGGGCGACAGAAGCAGCACCTCCAGGAAAAAGCCCTGATTGGGGCCGATCGGCAGCGTTTTCTTGCAATAGGCATAGACCCCCCAGCTGACGGTCAGCGCCAGCGCGACAAGCGGCAGGCGGCCCGCAGACCAGGTCAGCAGACGCCACCGCCGCGACGGCGAGCACAATCGCCGCGATCTGCAGCGGGCTTCAGCTTTTCCTTCAGGAACACCGCCCCGAGAAACACGCTGAACAGGGGATTGATGTAGTAGCCGAGTGCCGCGTCCAGCGCGTGGCCCGATCCGATGGCCCAGACGTAGATCCCCCAGTTGACCGAGATCAGCGCGGCCGTCAGCGCGGCCATCGCCAGCATCCGCGGGTTGCGCAGCGCGGCGCGCAGGTCGGCGGTGCGGCGGCGGGCAAGAATGATCAGACCGGCGATGGGCACCGACCAGAGGATCCGGTGCGCCACGACCTCGGTCGGGGGCACATGGGCCAGCGCCTTCATGTAGATCGGCAGGAACCCCCAGAGAAGATAGGCGGTCAGCGCAAAGAGAAAGCCGGGCAGCGTATCGCCGGTCGGTTGCGCCGGGGTCGGGGCAGGGGCGGAGGACGCTGACATGGCCCCCTCATGTCAGAGGATCGGGCGGCGCGCCAGATAGGCCCGCGTGAAGGCGCTGTAACCGTCCGCCGTGACGCCCAGATTGTCCTTCATCAGCGCATGCAGGTCGGGCAGGCGGTGGAAGGGCACCGCGGGATAGACGTGGTGTTCGGTGTGATAGGGCATGTTCCATGCGAGGAAGCGCACGATCCGCGTGGTGAAGGTCGTCCGGGTGTTCAGGAACATGTCTGCGACCTGCGGGCAGTCGCCATGTTCGGCAAGCAGGTAGAGCCGCAGGAACGGCTGGCCGAGGATCACCGGGACGATCCAGACCCAGAGCAGGAGCGGGCGTCCAGATCAGGCTGAGCGCGGCCAGGGCATAGAGGGCCGCCATGACCCGCGCCTCGCGCTGGATGCGGGGAAGGGCACCCTCGGGCAGATAGCCCGCGCGTTCGGTTCCCCGGATCAGCCGGACCATCAGCTTCGCCTGCGAGGTCCAGTATGGAACGCCCGAGACATGCCACGCCCACGCGCGCCACGTCGCGGGCTTTTCCGCGCCCAGTTCCGGGTCGCGGCCGGGTTCGTTGGTATGGCGGTGATGGGCGAGGTGGAAATAGCGGAACCACCCGAACGGCAGCAGGATCAGGAAGCCCGCGATGCGTCCGGCCCATTCGTTGATCGTTTCCGAAGCGAAGGGCGTCTTGTGCGTCGCCTCATGCTCCAGCGTGAACAGGAAGATGATGGCGATGCCCTGGACGGGGAGGAGCGCCCACCAGACCGGAATGCCAGCGGCGATCAGCGCGCCAAGTGCCACGATCAGGGCCGGTATGGGCCGGCCAGATGCGCAAGGCCTGCGCGGTCGGACCGGGCGGTGAGGGTGGCCTTGGCATCGGCGGGCAGTGCGGACAGGAAGCTGCGGTGGTCCATCTCTCAGCCGATCCCCGGAATATCGAACCCCGGCGCCGCCAGTTCGAACCCCTCGAACCGGAACCCCGGGCTGACCGTGCAGCCGACCAGCGTCCAGTCACCCGTCGTCCGCGCCGCCTGCCAGTGGCCCGCAGGCACCGTCACCTGCGGCGCGTCGCCCGCCAGCACATCCGGCCCGAGCCGATGATCCCTGGCCGGTCCCGCGTCGGTCGCGGTCACCGACAGGATCAGCGGCGCGCCCGCATGGAACAGCCAGATTTCGTCGGCATCGACGCGGTGCCAATGGCTGCGCTCGGCTGATTTCAGCAGGAACAGGATCGCGGTGCCCGACGCGCGGCCGCCGACGTCCGGCCCGACCCAGGTCTGCCGGTACCAGCCGCCTTCGGGGTGCCGGGCGAGGTCCAGCTGCGCAATGATCCGGTCCGCATCGTCCATCTGCGCCCTTCCGCCGCCGCGACTGTCTGGCTACCGTCCCGCCAAACAGGGGGATTGGCAATGGCAGGCGTTCAGGGACGGGTGGCCTTGGTCACGGGGGCAGGCAGCGCCGAGGGGATCGGGTTTGCCACCGCACGGATATTGCAGGCGCAGGGCGCGCGCGTGGCCATCACCTCGACGACCGCGCGCATCCATGACCGCGCGGCGGAACTGGGCTGCGAAGGGTTCGTGGCGGACCTGACCGTGCCGGACGACATCGCCCGGCTGGTCGCCGGGTCGAGGCGGCGCTGGGGCCGGTCGACATCCTGGTGAACAACGCGGGCATGGTCCAGACGGGACGGCGGGTGAAGCGGTCGCGTCTGGCGGACATGCCGGACGCCACATGGGACCACGGGCTGGCGATCAACCTGACGTCCGCCTTCCGCCTGACCCGCGCCGTGCTGCCGGGCATGATCGCGCGGGCCTACGGGCGGATCGTGATGATGTCATCCGTGACCGGTCCCGTGGCCGCCATCGACGGGTCGGGCGTCGTACGCGACGGCCAAGGCCGGGCTGCTGGGCATGACGCGGGCGCTGGCGCTGGAGAACGGGGCGCACGGGATCACGGTGAATGCCGTGGGGCCGGGCTGGATTCACACCGGGTCATCCAGCCCGCGCGAGGTGACTGCGGGGCGGCGGACGCCGGTGGGGCGGGCAGGGCGGCCGGAGGAGGTGGGGCATGTCGCGGCGTTTCTGGCCAGCGAAGAGGCCAGCTATCTGACCGGGCAGCTGATCGTGGTGGATGGTGGAAACACGATACAGGAGTTCAAGATCGGCTCGTAACCTGCTGTTCCGGCTTACGGATCGTCATTCCCGCTTTCTGACGACGCGACCGCCTGAAGGTGCAGGACACTCAGCATCCGGTGGACGAAGGGGAAAAGGACGACCGCCGTCAGCACCGGATAGACCGCGCCCGAGACCATCGCGTAGATACTGGCAAACACCTTGGCGGCGTCATCGGGCATCGGATCGACCGGGCCCATGCCGGTCAGGATCATGCTGGCGTTCAGCAGGCTGTCGATCCAGGGCAGATCGACGATCAGATGGTAGCCAAGGATTCCGATGCCGAGAAAGAGCATCAGGAATGCCAGCGCCAACCCCAAGAACCCGGCGACATGACGCCGGAATTCGTCCTGTGTGCGAAGGCGAAGGGGTGCCACCCTAGGCTTCTTCATCGCTGACCCTTCCTCTGGCGGGACGGGGCAGGCCCGTTCACGACTTCAGGATCGACCGCCCGGCATAGACCGCCGTCTCGCCCAGCATCTCCTCGATCCGGATCAGCTGGTTGTACTTCGCCAGCCGGTCCGACCGCGACAGCGACCCGGTCTTGATCTGGCCGCAGTTCGTGGCGACGGCGAGGTCGGCGATGGTCGCATCCTCGGTCTCGCCCGACCGGTGCGACATGACGTTGGTATAGCCCGCGCGGTGCGCCATATCGACCGCCGCCAGCGTCTCGGTCAGCGTGCCGATCTGGTTGACCTTGACCAGCATCGAATTCGCCGTGCCGGCTTTGATCCCGTCGGCCAGCCGCTTGGGATTGGTCACGAACAGATCGTCGCCGACCAGCTGGATCGTCTTGCCCAGACGGTCGGTCAGCGCCTTCCAGCCGTCCCAGTCATCCTCGGACATGCCGTCCTCGATCGAGATGATCGGATAGTCGGCGGCGAGACCCGCAAGGAAATCGACGTTCTGGGCCGAGGTCAGCGACTTGCCCTCGCCCTTCATCTCGTACTTGCCGCCCTTGTAGTATTCGGTCGCGGCGCAATCGAGGCCGAGATAGATGTCCTTGCCCGGCTTGTAGCCTGCCTTCTCGATGGATTTCAGAATGAAATCCAAGGCTTCGCGCGCAGACTGAAGGTTCGGCGCAAAGCCGCCCTCATCGCCGATGCCGGTATTGTGGCCCGCGTCGTGCAGTTCCTTCTTCAGCGTGTGGAACACTTCCGACCCCATGCGCACCGCCTCGCGCAGTGTCGGCGCCGACACCGGCAGGATCATGAATTCCTGGATGTCGATGGGGTTGTCGGCATGTTCGCCGCCGTTGATGATGTTCATCATCGGCACCGGCAGGACATGCGCCGACGTGCCGCCGACATAGCGGTAGAGCGGCTGCATGGTGAAGTCCGCCGCCGCCTTGGCCACCGCCAGCGACACGCCGAGGATCGCGTTGGCCCCGAGCCGGCCCTTGTTGTGGGTGCCGTCCAGTTCGATCATCAGCGCGGTCGATGGCGACCTGTTCGGTCGCATCCTCGCCGACCACCGCCTCGGCAATCTCGCCGTTCACGGCCGCGACCGCCTCCAGCACGCCCTTGCCCTTGTAGCGCGCCTTGTCGCCGTCGCGCTTTTCAACCGCCTCATGCGCGCCGGTCGATGCACCCGACGGCACCGCCGCGCGGCCCATCGTGCCGTCGTCAAGGATCACGTCCACTTCGACCGTCGGGTTGCCCCGGCTGTCCAGAATCTCGCGGGCGTGGATGTCGACGATGGTGCTCATGGCGGATGCTCCGGGTTCAGGGGTCGTGGGGTTCTATAGCGGCTGCTGTCCTGCCGGGGAAGCCCGCGCGATGCGCTTGACGCGGGCCTCGCGGATCAGGGTGTAGAGACCCGACAGGATGATGAGCGCCGACCCGGCCAGCATCGGGCCATCGGGCCGTTCGGCCAGAAACAGGATGGCCAGGGTCATCGAGAAGATCAGCCGGGTATAACGGAAAGGGGCCACCACCGCGACCTCGCCCATGCGCATGGCAGCAGTGACGGCGTAATACCCGCAAATTCCGGCGATCATGGCGACCGTCAGGTTCGACCCATTGCGACGCAGTCGGTGCGAGATAGCGGTCGCCCGCGATGAGCATCAGGACAAGGCCCGCCGCAACCAGCGCGAAGCAGGCCCATGTGATCAACTGCAACGTGCCGATTTCGGCAGGCATCGCGCGGGTGACAAGGTCGCGGGCGGACAGGACCACGACGCAGAGCACGGTCAGCAGACCTGCCGACTGAAATCCGTCGGCCCAGGGACGCAGCACGATCAGGACGCCCGCAAATCCGACGGCAATTGCGGTCCACCGCCGCCAGCCGACGGTTTCGCCGAGGAACAGTGCCGCGCCCATGGTGACGACAAGCGGCGAGGCCTGGAGAAGGGCGGAATTCACCGAAAGCGGGATCAGTGCAAGTGCCGTGACATAGAGCATCGAAGACGCGGATTCGGACAGGTTGCGGATCACGACGGGGCGCGACCAGAACAGCGGCGACCAGAGCCGTTCGCCGTTCATGCGCGCCAGCGCGCCGAACACGACCGCACTGCCCCCTGCCGTCATGGCGATGACCTGGCCGGGCGACAGATCGGTCGCCGACCACTTCAGGAACAGATCCTCGACAGCGAAGGCGGCCATGCTGAAGATCATCAGCAGGCAAGCGCGGAGATTATCCATTCTTGCCCGGCGTCGCCTTGGTCAGCGGCACGCCATACAGTTCGAGGCGGTGGCCGCGCAGCTGGTACCCGAGACGTTCGGCGATGCGGTTCTGAAGCGCCTCGATCTCGGCGTCGACGAACTCGATGACCTGCCCGGTGTTCAGGTCGATCAGGTGATCGTGGTGATCGCGCGTGGCATCTTCGTAGCGCGACCGGCCGTCGCCGAACTCGACGCGGTCCAGAATTCCCGATTCCTCGAACAGCTTCACGGTGCGATAGACCGTCGCCAGTGAAATACGGGGGTCGGCGGCGGCAGCGCGGCGGTGCAGTTCCTCGACATCCGGATGGTCGCCGGAGGCTTCGAGCACCTGCGCGATGGTCCGGCGCTGGTCGGTCAGCCGAAGCCCGCGGGCTTCGCAGCGTTCAAGGATCGTCTGGGGCATGGCCTGCACCTTCCGGGTCGGACGCGGGCGCTTTACGCGGTTTGGCCGGTGCGGGAAAGGCCGGATATGTCGGCCAGGCGAATCGGGGGCGACCAAATTCCGTACCGGATGTGGTCGGTCGCCAACCGTCGGGGTCGCGGGAATAGGGACGTGACCCGGCTTGGGTCGCAATGCTAGACTTGATACTGCTATGACGGTAGAAGGCCGGCGTTAGCGCTAACGGCATTTGCGCCGGCGACGGCCCGCCAGTCAGGGGACAGCTTCATGGTATCGCGCGTCATTCCGGTCGAAGCCTTCGATCTTGTGATTTTCGGCGGCACGGGCGATCTGGCCAAACGCAAGATCATTCCCGGTCTCTACCGGCGCTTTCTGGCCGGGCAGATGCCGCCGGATGCGCGCATCATCGGTGCCGCGCGGGCCGAACTGGACGATGCCGGGTTCCGCGCCGTGGCCGAGGCCGCGATCACCGAATTCGTGGGCGAGGCCAAGCGCGTGCCCGCAACGGTCGCGGCCTTCTTGGCGCAGCTGCATTATGTGCCCATCGACGCGACGGGCGAAGGCGGCTGGGCGAAACTGCGCGGCCTGATCCGCAAGGATGTCGTGACGGCCTTCTACTTCTCGGTCGCGCCGTCCCTGTTCGGGGCCATTGCGGAGCGTCTGCACAAGCACGGCATCGCCACCCCTACGTCGCGCATCGTCGTCGAAAAGCCGTTCGGACGCGACCTGACGTCGGCGGAGGAGCTGAACGCGGTTCTGGCCAGCCACTTCGCGGAAAGCCAGATCTACCGGATCGACCATTATCTGGGCAAGGAAACCGTCCAGAACCTGATGGCGGTCCGTTTCGCCAATATCCTGTTCGAGCCGATCTGGAAGGCGCAGTACGTCGATCATGTCCAGATCACGGTGGCCGAAACGGTGGGCGTGGGCGGCCGCGGGGCCTATTACGACAAGTCCGGCGCGATGCGGGACATGGTGCAGAACCACATGATGCAGCTTCTGTGCCTGATCGCGATGGAGCCGCCCTACAAGTTCGATCCGAACGCGGTGCGGGACGAAAAGCTGAAGGTGATCCGCGCGCTGGAGCCGGTCAAACCGGACGAGATCGTGCGCGGGCAGTACCGCGCGGGGGCCAAGAACGGCCATGCGGGCGAGCCAGACTATGCGACCGACGCCGAAAACCCCGCCAGCCGGACGGAAAGCTACATCGCGCTGAAGGTGCATGTGTCGAACTGGCGCTGGAAGGGCACGCCGTTCTACCTGCGCACCGGCAAGAAACTGCGCGCGCGCACCTCTGAAATCGCCATCGTGTTCAAGGAAACGCCGCATGCCCTGTTCGGCGACAGCGAAGGCTGGCGCGAGAATGTGCTGGCGATACGCCTGCAGCCGTCCGAGGGGATGAGCCTCACGGTGATGATCAAGGAACCGGGTCCGGGCGGCATGCGCCTGACGGAGGTGCCGCTGGATATGTCCTTTGCCGATGCGCTGGGGGAAGAGGGCACGGACATACCGGACGCCTACGAACGCCTGATCATGGACGTGATCCGTGGCAATCAGACTCTGTTCATGCGGGGCGACGAGGTCGAGGCTGCATGGGCCTGGGCGGATCCGATCATCGAGGGCTGGGAGGAGCGCGGCGACAAGCCGAAGCCTTACGATGCGGGGTCGTCGGGACCCGAGGATGCGCTTATGCTTCTGCACCGGGACGGCCGGAGGTGGCGGGAGATCGCGGAATGAACATCGTCGAGTACCCCGACCGGGAGCTGATGATGTTCAGTCTGGCCGATACGCTGGCCAGTGAACTGGCCACGGCGCTGCGGACGAACGAGACGGCAAGCCTGTGCGTTCCGGGGGGAACGACGCCGGGGCCGGTCTTCGACGTGCTGTCGGGCGTCAAGCTGGACTGGGGCCGGGTCGTCGTGTTCCTGAACGACGAACGCTGGGTGCCCGAAACGTCTGACCGGTCGAATGGCCGTCTGCTGAAGGCGCGGCTGTTCGCCGGCGAGGCGGCTGCGGCGCGGTATCTGCCGCTTTACGCCGACACGCCCGAACCGGAGGCAGCTCTGGGCAACCTCGCCGCCGCCATCGAGCCGCATCTGCCGATCTCGGTCCTGCTTCTGGGCATGGGGGCGGACATGCACACCGCGTCGCTGTTCCCGGGTGCCGACCGGCTGGCCGAGGCAATGGCCCCGAATGCGCCCATCCTTATGGCGATGCGCGCGCCGACCGTGCCCGAGCCGCGCGTGACGCTGACGGCGCGGGTGCTGGCGGGCGCGATGTCGGTGCACATCCTGATCACGGGTGCCGAAAAGCGCGACGCGCTGGAACGCGCCCGCCACCTGCCATCGGACGACGCGCCGGTGCGCGCGGTCCTGTCGAATGCCACGGTCCACTGGGCCGCCTGATCCTGCACTGCCAGCCTGGGAGAAGACAATGAGCCTTTGGGATGACCTGAAACACCATCACGAGGCCCATGCGGCCCAGCCGATCCTGTCGCTGTTCGCCAGCGGCAGCCGGGCCGCTGCGTTCTCGGCCCGGCTGACCACCGAGGGCGGCGGCACGATGCTGTTCGACTATTCCAAGACCGCCATCGACACCCATGCGCGCGACCTGCTGATCCGGCTGGCCGAGGCGAGCCATGTCGGGGCGAAACGCGACGAGATGTTCGGCGGCGCGAAGATCAACGAGACCGAGGGGCGCGCGGTGCTGCACACGGCGCTGCGAAACCTCGATGCCTCGGTCTGGGTCGATGGCCGTGACGTGATGCCGGATGTGCGCGCGACGCTGGCGCGGATGGAGGCGTTTGCGAATGACGTGCGGTCGGGTGCCTTCAAGGGTCAGGGTGGCAAGATCACCGATGTGGTGAACATCGGCATCGGCGGGTCGGACCTTGGCCCGGCGATGGCAGCGATTGCCTTGTCGCCCTATGGTGGCGACGGCCCCCGCGCGCATTTCGTGTCGAACGTTGACGGCGCGCATGTCGCCGACACTTTGCGCGGGCTGAACCCCGAAACCACGCTGGTGATTGTCGCGTCCAAGACCTTCACGACCATCGAGACGATGACCAATGCCGAGGCGGCTCTGGTCTGGATGGCAGGGTCGGTGAAGCACCCCGCGCGCCAGTTCGCCGCCGTGTCCACCGCCGCTGACAAAACCGCCGCGATGGGGATCGACGGAACCCGCGTCTTCGGGTTCGAGGATTGGGTCGGCGGGCGCTATTCGATGTGGGGGCCCATCGGACTGTCGCTGATGCTGGCCGTCGGGCCGGACAATTTCCGGGCGTTCCTTGCGGGCGGCGCGGCAATGGACGACCATTTCCGCGACGCGGAGTTCGTCGACAACCTGCCCGTGCTGCTGGCCCTGGTCGGCATCTGGCACAACCAGATCTGTGGCCATGCCACCCGCGCGGTCCTGCCCTACGACCAGCGCCTGTCACGCCTGCCCGCATACCTCCAGCAGCTGGAAATGGAGAGCAACGGCAAGCGCGTCAGCATGGACGGCGCGGACCTGCCGATGAACTCCGGTCCGGTTGTCTGGGGCGAACCTGGCACAAACGGCCAGCATGCCTTCTATCAGCTGATCCATCAGGGCACGCGGGTCGTGCCTTGCGAATTCATGCTGGCCCGCGAAGGGCATGAACCGCATCTGGCGCATCAGCACCGGCTGCTGGCAGCGAACTGCCTTGCGCAGTCCGAGGCTCTGCTGCGCGGGCGGTCGCTGGAACAGGCGACCGCGATCATGGCGAAGAAGGGCCTGACCGGGGCAGAGCTTGACCGGCAAGCACGGCACCGGGTGTTCCCCGGCAACCGACCCACGACGACATTGCTCTATCCGAAGCTGACGCCCTTCGTGCTGGGTCAGATCATCGCGCTTTATGAACACCGGGTGTTTGTCGAAGGCGTGATCCTGGGGATCAACTCCTATGACCAGTGGGGGGTCGAACTGGGCAAGGAACTCGCCTTGGCGCTCGCCCCGGTTCTGGAGGGCAAGGAAGACGGCGCGGGCAAGGACGGATCGACAAGGGCGCTGGTCGAGTATCTGCGCGGCACCTGACGCCCCACGCCAGTCCTGCGCGCGAACCTCTGCATTCGGCTTGCCGACCGGTTCAGGATCGGATTGTCTGGTGTCATCAGCACAACATCCGGGATCGGGCGGGCCACATGTATCTGTCGCAGAGAAAAGGTGCCGGGGCAGTCTGGCGCGTGGGCGATGCCGCCCATGCGATCCGTGTGACGGCCTATGAAATCGGGCTTGAGGCGGCGACATCGCGCTGCGGCATCGCCGATGTGATCGCGGCGAACGGCGTGGGTGAGACCGTGGACATTGCCGCGCTGGCTGCATCGGGCGCGCTTGACGTGCCCGTCCGCCATCCGGATGCGGCTCATATGCACCTGACGGGCACCGGCCTGACGCATACCGGATCAGCCGCAGCGCGCGACGCGATGCATGCGCCTGCCGAAGGACTTTCCGACAGCATGAAGATGTTCCGGATGGGCATCGAGGGCGGCAAGCCCGCGCCCGGACAGGCTGGCGTGCAGCCCGAGTGGTTCTACAAGGGCACCGGCACGCAGGCGATTGCCACGGGCGACGCGCTGACCTCGCCCGCCTTTGCGCTGGACGGCGGGGAGGAGCCGGAGGTCGCGGGCGTCTATGTCATCGCGCCTGACGGTACGCCCTGCCGGATGGGGTTCTGCCTGGCGAACGAATTCTCGGACCACGTGACGGAACGCATCAATTATCTGTTCCTGGCCCATTCCAAGCTGCGCCCTGCGGCCTTCGGCCCCGAACTGCTCTGCGGACCGTTGCCCGACGACATCCGGGGCACCAGCCGCATCCGGCGGGGCGGGACGGCAATCTGGGAAAAGCCGTTCCTTTCGGGAGAGGCGAACATGAGCCATTCGATCGTCAATCTGGAACATCACCACTTTAAATACGATCTGTTCCGCCAGCCCGGCGATCTGCATCTGCACATGTTCGGCACCGCGACGCTGTCCTTTGCCGACGGGATCGTGCCGCAGGCGGGCGACATTTTCGAAATCTCCGCGCCCGGTTTCGGATTGCTGCTCACCAACCCGCTTTCTATCGCAACAGCTGCGACACCCGCTGTCCGCGCCCTCTGACTGCCCCCTGAAAGGACCGTTTCCATGACCTTCAAGCCCGCCAAATGGCCCCGGAAGCTCCGCAGTCAGGAATGGTTCGGCGGGATGTCAAAGGATGCGATCTATCATCGCGGCTGGATGAAAAATCAGGGCCTGCCGGCCGATCTGTTTGACGGTCGCCCCGTGATCGGCATCCTGAACACCTTCAGCGAACTGAACCCCTGCAACGCGCATCTGGGCGACCTTGCCCAGCGCGTGAAGCACGGGATCTACGAGGCGGGCGGGTTTCCGGTCGAGGTTCCGGTGTTTTCGGTCAGCGAGTCCGGCTTCCGCCCGACTGCGATGATGTTCCGCAACCTCGCCGCGATGGCGGTCGAAGAGACGATCCGCGGACAGCAGATGGACGGCGTTGTGTGCCTTGTCGGTTGCGACAAGACGACGCCCAGCCTGCTGATGGGGGCCGCGTCGGTTGACCTTCCGACGATCATGGTGACGGGCGGCCCGATGCTGAACGGCTACTACAAAGGCGAACGTGTCGGGTCGGGCACACATCTGTGGAAGTTCAGCGAGGCGGTGAAGGCGGGCGAGATGACGGAAGCCGAATTCGTCGAGGCCGAAGCGTCGATGAGCCGTTCGCCGGGATCGTGCAACACGATGGGCACGGCTTCGACGATGGCCTCGATGGCGGAAGCGTTGGGCATGACCTTGTCGGGTAACGCCGCCATTCCCGCCGTCGATTCCCGCCGCCGTGTCATGGCGCATATCACTGGCCGCCGCATCGTGCAGATGGTCAAGGATGACCTGAAGCCGTCCGACATCCTGACGAAGGCGGCCTTCGAGAACGCGATCCGGGTCAACGGGGCCGTCGGCGGATCGACCAACGCGGTGATCCACCTGCTGGCGATAGCGGGCCGCGTCGGGATCGACCTGACGCTTGAGGACTGGGATCGGCTTGGCCGCGACGTGCCGACGATCGTCAACCTGATGCCGTCGGGCAAATACCTGATGGAGGAATTCTTCTATGCGGGGGGCCTGCCTGTCGTCATCAAACGGCTGGGCGAGGCGGGGCTTCTGCACAAGGACGCGCTGACGGTATCGGGCGAGACGATGTGGCAGCAGGTCAAGGACGTCGTGAACCACAACGACGACGTCATCCTGCCGACCGAAAAGGCGCTGACACGGTCGGGTGGCGTGGTCGTGGTCAAGGGCAACCTGGCGCCCAAGGGCGCAGTCCTGAAGCCGTCTGCCGCGACGCCCGCGCTGATGCAGCACAGGGGCAGGGCGGTCGTGTTCGAGGACATCGACGACTACAAGGCGCGGATCAACGACGAGACCCTCGACATCGACGAGACCTGTGTGATGGTGATGAAGAACTGCGGTCCGAAGGGCTATCCCGGCATGGCCGAGGTCGGCAACATGGGCCTGCCGCCGAAGGTATTGCGCAAGGGGATCACCGACATGGTCCGGATTTCCGACGCGCGGATGTCCGGCACCGCCTATGGTACCGTCGTCCTGCACACCAGCCCCGAGGCCGCTGCTGGCGGGCCGTTGGCCGTTGTGCGCACCGGCGACATGATCGAGCTTGATGTAGCCGGACGTCGCCTGCATCTCGACATTCCCGATGCCGAACTGAAGGCGCGGCTGGCGGCATGGAAGCCCCCGGCCGAAGCTCCGTCAGGCGGCTACGCGCATCTGTTCCACGTCCATGTCGAAGGCGCGGATACCGGCGCGGACTTCGACTTCCTCAAGGGCTGCCGGGGCAACGCTGTCGCGCGTGAAAGCCACTGAGCTTTCCCGCCGAAGCCGCGTCAGGTCTTAAGCGATTGTTCAGGGCCGACCGCTAGCCTGTCCTGCGATACCGCGTCCATGCGCCAGACTGCGGACGCAGTGCCCGGTCGGGTATCGGGGCGTGGTTGAAGCGGTCGGCGTTCGGTCTGAGGGTCTGGTGCGGCATGACGGACAGGGTTCGGGTTCTGATCGTCGATGACTCACCGACGATCCGAAGGCTCGTCCGCCTCGCGCTCTCCTCCGACCCCCGGATCGATATCGTCGGCGATGCGCAGGACCCGTTCGACGCGCGTGCCAAGATCAGGTCGCTGTC
This sequence comes from uncultured Alphaproteobacteria bacterium, assembly GCA_963819585.1. GTDB lineage: Bacteria > Pseudomonadota > Alphaproteobacteria > Rhodobacterales > Rhodobacteraceae > JAOADN01. The sequence goes on along the minus strand of CAWFWP010000010.1, from coordinate 474,933 downwards.
GCCCGATGTCCTGACGCTGGACGTCGAGATGCCGCAGATGAACGGCCTCGATTTTCTCGAGCGCCTGATGCGGCTGCGCCCGATGCCGGTTGTCATGCTGTCGACCCTGACGCATCGCGGCAGCGCGGCGGCCGTCGCCGCCCTGTCGCTCGGTGCCGTCGAATGTGTGGGAAAGCCCGATGGTGCTCACGTGGCCGGTGCCTTTGCAGGGCTTGCCGATACGGTCGTGGCGGCCGCGCAGGCGCGCGTCCGCGGGCCGTCGCTGGCCGCGCGGGCCGTGGGTGCATTTACGGCGGGCGGCTTTCGGTGGAACCGAAAATTGTAGTGATCGGGGCCTCGACCGGGGGCGTCGAGGCGCTGGAAACCGTTCTGGCCGGACTTCCCGCCGACTGCCCGCCGATCTTGATCACCCAGCATATGCCCGCCGGTTTCCTGGCCAGTTTTGCCGATCGGCTGTCCACCCGGATCGCGCCCGCGGTCCGACTTGCGACCGACGGGGCAGAGATTTCGCAAGGTCAGGTCCTGATCGCGCCGGGGGGCGAGTGTCACCTGCGCTTGAGCCCGGGCGACCCGCTGCGCTGTCGTCTGGCCGCAGGCCCCCCGCAATCAGGTCATCGTCCGTCCGTCGATGCGATGATGGCGTCGGCCCTGTCTCGGGCCCGGCGCATCGTGGCGGTCATGCTGACCGGAATGGGACGCGATGGCGCAACGGCGATGGCAGCACTGCGCGCAGCAGGCGCATACGGGATTGCGCAGGACGAGGCATCGTCCGTGGTCTTCGGGATGCCGCGCGTGGCCATTGAACTCGGCGGTGCCGATGCGGTTCTGCCGTTGGAGGCAATCGGGGACGAGATTCTGAGGCAATGCAGCGCCTTCACGGATGCGTCAGCGCGCAGGACCGCGCGCACATGAGCCAACGCGGACTTCGCCCTTTCGTGGCTCGGTCGGGCTTGCCCCGGTCCGAGCATCCACTAGGAAAGCCAAGGGGCCAAAAGGGAAAGTCGCGCAGTGACACGCCCACCCATTCACAGCCAGAAGACGTCGTCATCCCCCGGCCTGGACATGCAGCGTCACCAGCGGCGCGGCAGGTTTCGCCGGGTGCGGGGGGTGAAGCCTGTTCCGAAGCTCGATCAGCCGCATCGCCGTCAGAAGCGGTGGGGCAGGCAGTTTGGCGTCCTGCGGCGCGATCCGCGATGCCGCCGCCATCAGTTGGGACAGGTCGTCCATCACCTGCGTCATCCGGTCGAGCGATTGCAGGGCCTGCGCGAGGTCCGGGGGTATCCCCGCAGGCATCAGGCTGGGGCAAAGCCGGTGCTGAAGATCGACCGCCAGATGTGTCAGTGTCGCAAGCTCTGCCGCCGATTGTCCGAGAAGCTCTGAAAGCGCGATCTCGGTCGAACCGACAGCCGGACTTCTGGATTGCTCCTCCATCAGAGACGCCCCACCACAGCCTCAATGCAGCCCCGCAGGTCCTGGGCCGTGTAGGGCTTGCGCAGAAAGTTGTTCATCCCCAGCCGACGACCATTCTGGACAATCTCGGCTTCGGCCCGCCCGGTGATCAGGATGAACCCGATGCCTTTTGTCCGCGCTTCGGTCCGCAGCGCCTGCAGCAGGCGCAGCCCGTCCATTCCGGGCATGTTGTAGTCGGATATCACCAGATGCGAAGGTTCGCGCTCCAGCGCCACGATGGCCGATTGGCCATCGGCGGCAAAGCGCACATGGCGCAGCCCCATCGTGTCCAGCGCCTGGGTCATCAGCGCGCGGCTGGTCGACATGTCGTCGACGACAAGGATGCGCAGCTGGTCCCTCAGCGGCATCGCTGGATGCCCCGGCCGGTCATGCGGCATCTTTCCCGGACTGCGGCAGGATTGCGCGGGTGTTCAGTATCCGCAGCATCCGGCCGTTCAGCACGGTCAGCGCGGCAATGCAGCCTTCGGTCGCCCCGGGATGGGCCGACAGGGCGGGCGGGACCTGAAGTGCGCCAGTATCGACGATCAGGATGTCGGACACCGCTTCGACCAGCAGGCCCGTGATCTGGCCCTTATCCTCGATCACGATAACGACGGCCCTGTCACCGGCTGCCAGCGGCGCAAGGCCAAGCCGTTCGGCAAGATCGATGACGGGCAGGACGGTGCCGCGCAGATTGATCACGCCGCGGACATAGGTCGGGGCGTGCGGCAGCGGCGTCGCGCGGGACCAGCCGCGGATTTCGCGCACTTGCATGACGTCGATCCCGTATTCCTGACCGGCCAGTTGGAAGGACAGAATTTCGACAGTGCTGTCAGCCTCGGCAGACATGTGGTCGGACATGGATCAGCCTGCACGTTGAAGGTTCAAGGGCGGCTGAAACGCATCTTGCTGCCGGGACACGTCGCTGCGGATGCGGGCCTGCCGGACGATGTCGCCGGGGTCGATGATCAGGGCGATCTGCCCGTTCCCGAGGATTGTGGCCGCAGCGATTCCGGGGATTCTGCCGAAGGATTTCTCCAGACCCTTTATCACGACCTGCCGCTGTTCGATGATGGTGTCGACGATCAGCGCAGCGCGGCTGCCGTCGTCGGCTTGGGTCAGCAGCACGATGCGCCCGTCAATGGGGCCGCGCGGGCCCCCGAACCCCAGCTCGTCCGCAAGATCGCAGAGCGGCACGAACTCACCCCGCAGGCGCACGACGGTACCGGAACCGGCAAGCGGGCAGAGGTCGCCCGGGGTCAGCCTTGACGTCTCGATGACCGCTGCAAGCGGGATGACAAGGGTCTGTCCGCCGACGCCGACAACCATGCCGTCCAGAACGGCCAGCGTCAGCGGCAGAGAGATGGACAGTGCGGTGCCCTTCTCCGGTTCGGACCGGACCGCGATACGCCCCCCCAGCGACTGGACCGCACGCTTGACAACATCCATGCCGACGCCGCGTCCCGACAGGGAGGTGACGGTGGCGGATGTGGAAAACCCCGGCAGGAACAAGAGCGCGTCGGTATCGGCATCGCCGGGTGCCGCGTCTTCGGCGATCAGGCCCCTGCGGCGGGCGATGTCGAGCACCTTCGGGCGGTCGATGCCGCGGCCGTCGTCACTGACCTCGATCACGACGCGCCCCGACTGGTGCCGGGCGCGCAGCGTGATCGTCCCCAGCGGCGGCTTTCCGTTTGCCGTGCGGATTTCAGGCAGCTCCAGCCCGTGGTCCACGGCGTTCCGGATGATATGCGTCAGCGGATCAGACAGGCGTTCGATGACGGTCTTGTCGATCTCTGTCGCTTCGCCTTCGGTGACAAGCCGGATCTCTTTTCCGACGGCCGCAGATGCCTCGCGGACGATCCGCGCCATGCGCTGGAACAGCGTCTTTACGGGCTGCGCACGGATCATCATCACGCTGTCCTGAATGTCCCGAGTGAGCGCCATGAAGGCGTCCAGCCCACGCGCCACCTCGGAATTCCGCTCGATTCCCGCCTCGGCGATGCATTGCGCGAGCATGGCGTGGTTGATGACCAGTTCGCCGACAAGGTTGACCAGCCGGTCTATGCGGTCGAGGTCGACGCGCACGGTCGGCGCGGCTTCGGATGGCGCACGAACAGCGGCCGCGTGAAGCACGGGGTCCTGTGCATTTGGCGCACCGATGTGCGGGATGGCGCCGGTTCCTGCCTGTATTCCGGGTTCCAGGCCGCCTGATCCGGCCGCGCTGGCCGCCTCGCCGATCCGCGACAGGGTCAGGTCGCAGACATCGGTCACGAAGTCGAAGACATCAAGAACCTCGTCCTCGGCAGCAGTTGAAACCAGTGTAAGGGTCCAGGCCAGATAGGCTTCCTCGGCCTGCAGGTCGGCCCAGTCCGGCAGGGCCGAGGCATCGCATTCGACCGTCAGTGACCCGAGACGGCGAAGGGCCGCAAACAGCAGCAGCGGTTCATTCCCGGACGTGTAGAGCGCTGCGTGCGGTCGGAAGAAAATCACCCAGCCCGGTTCCTGCGCGGCCTCTGACGCCGCCCCGTCAAACGTGGTTCCCTGATCGATCGGATCGCCCGCTGCCGGGTCGGGTTCGGGCATGTCGTCAAGATGCAGCGCCATTGCAAGCGGTTCGAAGTCCAGCGGTTCGGCGACCTCTGGCGGCGGTTGCCCGCCGTCCGGTAGGAACCCCTCGATCAGCGCAAGGACCGCGTTGGAACCCGCCGGGCCGGGCCGTCCGTCGCGCGCCGCGGCAATCACGTCGATCAGGCCGTCTGCTGCCCGGTAAAGGCCCTTCATCAGTGCCGGGTCGACGACAATCGATCCGGCCCGCAGTGCATCCATCACCGTCTCGAGCCTATGGGCGAAGGTGACAAGCGCGGTCAGGCCGAAGGCACCCGCCCCGCCCTTTATCGAATGCACCGCACGGAAGACGACGTTGATGGTTTCGGCATCCGAGGAATCTTCGGCCATCTGGTCGAGCGCATCCTGGAGATTTTCAACAAGCTCATCGCATTCGACGAAGAAGGATGCCCGGATTTCCTCGATCGGGTCGGTGGTCATCTGCCCTGCTCCCCGACATGCCCGGACACCATTTCAAGCGCGCACACCAGCTTTGGCGGGTCGAAGGGTTTGACGACCCACCCCGTGGCCCCGGCGGCGCGGGCCCGCGCCTTCAGTTCCGGCGCGCTTTCGGTGGTCAGCACAAGGATCGGGACAGCACGGAACCGGTCGATCATGCGGACCGCCTCGATGAACCCGAACCCGTCCAGCCGCGGCATGTTGATGTCCGAAATGATGACATCGGGGTTCAGACCCGCCAGCAGGTCAAGCCCGTGCTGACCGTCCTCGGCCAGGTGTACGGTGAAGCCGGCACCGGTCAGCGCGTGATGCAGCATGTCGCGGATGGTGCGGCTGTCATCGACGGCAAGGACACATCTGCTCATCCGGAGACGCCGTTCTGGACCTGTGCCGGGGCAATTCCGAAGTGGCTGAGTGCGGCGTCGAACGCCTGCGACCGGGGTGTCACGGACAGCGGAAGACCCCGGGCGCGCCAGGATGCGGCGGCGGTCAGCAGAATCTGCAGGCAGAGCGCGCCAAGGTGCTGCACCTGACCTGCGTCAATGCCAAGCGGCGATCCATCATGGTCGCGGATGGTCCCCGCCAGCGCGGTCGCCGCGCGAAGGTCCAGCCGTGCGTCGAGCTTGATGATGCTGGTCATCCGATCCTGATCGTCGATGTGCCGCGCCGTGGCGCGCGCCCCCGTTCAGGGGGGCATCGCAGGCTTAGGATCGATGGATTAATTTAGCTTTGACGGCAGCCCGTCTTTCTGGTGGCGGCAACCGGCGGTCACATCACCGGTCGCTGTGCGTCGCAGGGCATCGGATCGCCTTAAGCGGCCAGACTATCCAGATACGCGGCGCATCCGGTCAGGGCGGCGTAGTCGTCGACCAGCAGGTGGACCGGAAAACCGGCCATGAATTCGGCAAACCGCCCCTTGTCCCGGAACGCTGCGGCAAAGCCGAACCGCGCCAGATACGGGGCAAAGGCGCGCGCGACGCCGCCGATCAGATAGACGCCGCCGAAGGGCAGATGGATCAGCGACAGGTTTCCAGCGACATTTCCCAGCATCCGGACAAAGACCTGCCCGGCAGCGTCCGCATGGCGGTCAGATCCACGGGCGATGGCCGCCATGATATCGGCGGCGGAGCGATGCTCTTCAGCCCCCGCCTCGGCCGTCACGAAGGCCAGCACCCGCTCCAGCCCCCGCCCGGACAGGACATCTTCGACACAGGGGAAGCCGTGCGCGCTTTCCACAAACCGCATCACGCGCACATCGGCGTCGTCCCGGACGGGCAGCGAGATGTGACCGCATTCCGACGCCGGAACGACCCAGCCGCCCGGACCGAGATGCACCGGGGCGGCGTTGAACCCGGTTCCGACGCCGATGACCAGCCGCGACGCTCCGCGCGGCGGCACCGCTGCCGCGTCTGCGGTGATCACAGGCTGAAGGTTGTCCGATGTGACGTGGTCCAGAGCATGCCCCTGCGCCTGCAGGTCGTTCAGGATCGCCACCCGGCGGGCACCCGTTGCACCCGCGATATCGTCCGGCGTGATGACCCAGGAAAGATTCGTCATCTCGGCCACGCCATCCCGCACCGGACCGGCAGCCGCGACGCAAGCGCCATCAATGCCCGGCGCGCCCGCATCGGCGACGAAACGCGCCAGAATCTCGGTCAGGTGCCCGTGATCGGCATTGGCAAAGCGCCGGATGGTCGCATGATCCACCGTTGTCCCGCGCGCCAGCGCGACTCGCGTGTTGGTACCGCCGATATCGGCCAGAATGCGGAGCGGCGGGGGGGTGCTGGCCATCGGGTTCAACTCCGGTCTGTTTCGGCTGGTTTACCGGCTTCGTTCCGGCGAAGCCAGATGGCTACCGCTGTCGCCCTTGCTTCACGAGGCTTTCACAGTTCCAGAAACCGGCCCTGTCGACAGGCCGACCATCAGCTCTGCCTCAAGCAGGCGGTTGACCGGAACTGTTGACTGCGAACGGATCAGGTCAAGCAGCATTTCAGCGGTCCTTCGCCCGGCCTCGCGCACCGATGACCGGGTTGCAGTAAAGATCGGGACGTCTTCGCCGTTGCGGAGATAGCTAAGCTCGTCGTCATGCGTGACCACCGACACATCCCGGCCGATTTTCAGTCCCCGGTCCTCGAGCGCGCGGCGCACCCCGAAGGCCGAAATCAGCGAGGCGGTCAGAAAGGCTGTCGGCGGGTCAGCCCGGTCCAGCATGTCCATCGCCGAGCGATAGCCGAAGAATTCCGTCATCTCGTCGGACCGCATCAGCGTCGGGTCCGGGACAACGCCGCGCGATTTCAGCGCGGTCTCGTAGCCGGTGCGGCGTCGGATGGCGAAGTCCATCGAACTCGAGCCCGTTGACCAGGGCGATGCGCCGGTGGCCGAGGTCGAGCAGGAATTCCGTCGCACGCTCAAAGGCCCGGCGGTTGTTCACGTCCAGCCAGGAATAGGGCAGGGTGGCCCCGGTCGACCGGCCGTGGATCAGGAACGGCAGTCCGATGTCATGCAGAAGCGGGATGCGCGGGTCGTTCAGGCGCGGACCGTGCAGGATGACGCCGTCAACCGTGCCACGCGCCTTGAACTGGCGGTAGGCGTCGGCTTCCTCGGCATCCGACACAACCGACAGCACCATGTCGTATCCGGCTGCAGAATAGGTCTCGCCCGCGCCGGCGATGAAATCCGAGAAGATCGGGTTCACGATTTCATGCTTGGTCGAGATCGGAATGACGTGGCCGATGGCCATCGACCGCCCGGTTGCAAGGCTTTTTGCGCGCGTGTTCGGGCGATAGTTGTGCCGCCGCGCCGCGTCGATCACCCTGACGCGGGTCTCCTCGTTGACCTCGGGGTATCCGTTCAGCGCCCGGCTGACGGTCGTCTGCGACAGTCCCAACTGTTCGGAGAGCTGCTTGAGGTTCATGGTGTCCGGGCAGCCAAAGCGCTTTCAATTCCGGAATATCTATTCCGTCATGGCCGCCAGCGTCAACGCAATCGTTTACGTGCCCAGGCGGTGCCCGTGTCCGATTTCAGGGATATTTTCCGGACATGCGGTTGTCGTCGTTGACAAAAAGATGACAGTGGGTCAGCGTGCGACATCCAAAGCGCTTTGAATCTGATTCTCAGCGCAAGGATCAAAATGGCGCGGCACGCGCCTCTATCTGGGAGGATAGAATGAAATCCAGCCTGTATGCGAGCGCTGCGGCGCTTGCCTTGTGCGCCACTGCGGCTTCGGCGCAAGACCTCAAGTTCCCGGTCGGCGAAGGCGCGTTCAACTGGCAGAGCTACGCCGACTTCGATGCCAAGTACAACCTGGACGGCCAGAGCATCACGATGTTCGGCCCATGGCGCGGTGAAGACCAGGTTCTGGTCGAAACCATGCTGGCCTATTTCACGGCCGCCTCGGGCGTGACGGTCAACTACTCCTCGTCGGAAAACTACGAGCAGCAGATCGTCATCGATGCGCAGGCGGGTTCTCCGCCCGACATCGCGGTGCTGCCGCAGCCGGGACTGATCGGTGATCTTGCCTCCAAGGGCCTGATCGCGCCGCTGGGTGCCGAAACCGAGACCTGGCTCGCCGAGAACTATGCGGCCGGGTCCAGCTGGGTCAGCCTTGGCACCTACAAGGGCAAGGACGGTACGCCGGCGCTGTACGCCTTCCCCTACAAGATCGACGTGAAATCGCTGGTCTGGTACGTCGCCCGAGAACTTTGAGGATGCGGGCTATGAAGTGCCGCAGAGCATGGAAGACCTGAAGGCGCTGACGGAAAAGATCGTGGCCGACGGCGGCGTTCCGTGGTGCATCGGTCTGGGTTCGGGCGGTGCGACGGGTTGGCCCGCGACCGACTGGGTCGAGGACATGATGCTGCGCACGCAGGCACCCGAGGTCTATGATGCCTGGTACAGCCACGGCATGCCGTTCAACGATCCGGCCGTGGTCGGGGCCATCGACGAATTCGGCTGGTTCGCCAAGAACGACGCCTTCGTGGCAGGAGGTGCCGCGGCAGTTGCATCGACCGACTTCCGCGACAGCCCGAAAGGCCTCTTCTCATCGCCGCCCCAGTGCTACATGCACCATCAGGCGTCGTTCATTCCGTCGTTCTTCCCGGAAGGAACGGAACTCGGCACCGACGCCGACTTCTTCTACATGCCGGCCTATGCGGGCAAGGATCTGGGCAAGCCGGTTCTGGGTGCAGGCACGCTTGCCTTCATCACCAAGGACGGCGAGGGCGCGCGCGCCTTCATCGAATGGCTGAAGACGCCCATCGCACACGAAGTCTGGATGGCGCAGTCGGGCTTTCTGACCCCGTTCAAGGGCGCGAACCCCGAAACCTACGGCAGCGCGCCGCTGAAGAAACAGGGCGAAATCCTGCTGAACGCGACAACCTTCCGCTTTGACGGATCGGACCTGATGAACCCGGCCGTCGGCGCGGGCACGTTCTGGACCGGGATGGTCGACTATGTCGGCGGCAAGTCTGCTCAGGAAGTGGCAGACGCGATCGAAGCCGGCTGGCCGAAGTGATCGGCTGACCTGACGGCGGCCGACCCACCGGGTCGGCCGCCACACCAGAGTTTCGGCGCAGCGCGGATCGGGGAGGGGAAAATGCATCCTGCAATGCAGGCGTTGGTAACGGTGGTCGTCGGCGTCGGCGGCTGTGTTCTGTACTTCTGGGCGTCGAACATGGTGCTCGACAAGGTGATCTTCCCGGCGGTCGGGGCGAAAGCCGGTCAGAACATCAACCGCGCGAACATGGTCCGCCCCTGGCTGTTCCTGCTTCCGGCGCTGATCGCCCTCGGCCTTTACCTCGCCTATCCCGTGTTCGCCACCTTCTGGCTGTCGTTGCACGACAACGGCGGCACTGGGTGGGTCGGACTGCAGAACTACCGCGAGATGTTCGCCGAACCCAAGTTCTGGGAATCGATGCGGAACAACATGCTGTGGCTTCTGGTCGTGCCCGCGCTGTCGACGGCCTTCGGCCTGCTTGCGGCGCAGCTGACCGACCGGATCGGCTGGGGCAACCTGGCAAAATCGCTGATCTTCATGCCGATGGCGATCTCTTTCGTCGGGGCCTCGGTGATCTGGAAGCTGATCTATGACGCCCGCCCGGCGGGCGACGACCAGATCGGCATACTGAACGCGATCTACATCGCGCTGGGCGGCGACGCGCCGCAGCAATGGCTCCAGATACCGTTCTGGAACAGCTTCTTCCTGATGGCCGTGCTGGTCTGGATCCAGGCGGGTTTTGCGATGGTCATCCTGTCGGCAGCCCTGCGCGGCATCCCCGAGGAAACTATCGAGGCCGCGATCCTCGACGGGGCGAACCCGTTCCAGATTTTCTTCAAGATCAAGGTGCCGCAGATCTCGGGCACCATCGTCGTCGTCTGGACCACGATCACCATCACCGTGCTGAAGGTGTTCGACATCGTGCTCGCCATGACCAACGGGCAATGGGAAACACAGGTTCTGGCCAACTACATGTTCGACAAGCTGTTCCGGGCCAGCGACTGGGGCGTCGGTTCGGCCTCGGCAATGGTCATCATGCTTCTCGTGACGCCGATCCTGGTCTGGAATGTGCGCAACGCGCGCAAGGAGATGCGCTGACATGGACAACATTGCAGGCACGAAGTCCGGTGCAGTCTGGGCCGTTCATATCGCTGCGGCGCTGCTGGTGATCCTGTGGGTGCTGCCGACCTTCGGGCTGTTCGTATCGTCGTTCCGGACCGGGGACCAGATTTCGACAAGCGGCTGGTGGCAGGCGCTGACGACGCAGGAAAAGCAGTTGTCGCCGATCCGGGTGGAGGGCGAAGAGGCGCAGAAGGACGGTGCCTTCGCGATCGAGGGCAACCTGTTCGACGCGGAGGGCACCAAGATCAGCCGCTGGGGCACCTCGACAAAGGAACCGACTGCTTATGCGCCGGGCGATGCAGCACAGCTGGACAACGGTGTTGTCCTGACGGTGCAGGAGAATGGCGCCTATCTGCTGACATCGCCCGTCACGACCAAGGATATCCGGCTGCCGCGCGTTTTCACCACGGCAGCGACGCCGCCCGAGTTCACCACGCGGAACTACAACAACGTGCTGACCAGCCCGCTGGCCGGGCAATCCATCGGACAGGCCTTTCTGAACACGCTGACGGTGGCGATACCCGCCACGATCATCCCGATCCTGTCGCGGCGTTCGCGGCCTATGCGCTTGCCTGGATGGATTTCCCGGGCCGGGCGCTGCTGATCGCGGCGATTGTCGGCCTGCTGGTCGTTCCGCTGCAACTGGCGCTTATCCCGCTTCTGCAGTTCCATAACTGGATCGGAATCGGCAAAGGCTATCTAGGCATCTGGCTTGCCCATACCGGGTTCGGCCTGCCGCTGGCGATCTATCTGCTGCGCAACTACATGGTCGGCCTGCCGCGCGAGATTATCGAGAATGCCCGGGTTGATGGCGCGACCGAGTTCCAGATCTTCGTCAAGATCATCCTGCCGCTGTCCTTCCCGGCGCTGGCCAGTTTCGCGATCTTCCAGTTCCTGTGGACCTGGAATGACCTGCTGGTGGCTCTGGTGTTCCTCGGCACCGGCAATGACCAGCTCGTGCTGACCGGAAACCTTGTGAACCTGATGGGCTCGCGTGGCGGCGACTGGGAGATTCTGGCGACTTCGGCCTTTGTGTCCATCTTCGTGCCGCTGGTCGTGTTCTTCTCGATGCAGCGGTTCCTCGTGCGCGGCCTGCTCGCCGGGTCGGTCAAGTGACCGGACGATGAAGATGACGCAGGTATCCGTAGGACAGTTGCAGACGGGCGGAACCGACTGGTGGCGCGGGGCCGTGATCTATCAGATCTATCCCCGCAGCTTTCAGGACGCCGACGGCGACGGCGTCGGCGATCTGGCCGGGATCACCGCCCGGCTGGAGCATATCGCGGTCGCTGGGGGCCGATGCTGTCTGGATCAGCCCGTTCTTCACCTCGCCGATGAAGGACTTCGGCTATGATGTCAGCGACTACTGCGACGTCGATCCGATGTTCGGCACGCTGGCTGATTTCGACGCCCTGATCGCGCGCGCCCATCAGTTGGGCCTGCGGGTGATGATCGACCTGGTGCTGTCGCACACGTCGGACCAGCATCCCTGGTTCGTGGAAAGCCGCAAGAACCGCCGCAATCCGACGGCCGACTGGTTCGTCTGGGCCGAACCGAAGCCGGACGGGACGCCGCCGAACAACTGGCTGTCGGTCTTCGGCGGGTCCGCTTGGCAGTGGGATTCGCGGCGCGAACAGTATTACCTGCACAACTTCCTGACCTCGCAGCCCGACCTGAACTTCCATTGCGATGCCGTGCAGGAGGCGCTTCTGGATGTCGCGCGCTTCTGGCTGAAGCGCGGGGTCGACGGGTTCCGGCTGGACACGATCAACTTCTACATCGCCGACAAGTATCTGCGCGACAACCCGTCGCTGCCGAAGGAACTGCGGAACGACAGCATCGCGCCGAAGGTGAACCCCTACAATCATCAGGTGCACCTGTTCAGCAAGAACCAGCCCGAAAACCTTGAATTCCTGAAGAAATTCCGCGCGGTCCTGGACCCCTACGGCGCTGCGGCGGTGGGCGAGGTCGGCGATGCCCAGCGGGGCCTTGAGATTATGGCCGAATACACCTCGCGGCGGTGACAAGGTTCAGATGTGCTACGCGTTCGAATTTCTGGCACCGACGCCGCTGACCGCGCAGCGGGCGGTCGAGGTGTTCGCGCGGCTTGAGGCGCTTGCCCCCGATGCCTGGCCCTGCTGGGCATTCTCGAACCACGACACGGTGCGCCATGTCACGCGCTGGAAGCTGACCGACGCGTCTGCGATGCTTTACGCAACGCTGCTGGTCACGCTGCGCGGATCGCTGTGCCTGTATCAGGGCGAGGAACTGGGGCTGCCCGAAGCGGATGTGGCGTTCGAGGATCTGCAGGACCCCTACGGCATCCAGTTCTGGCCGGAATTCAAGGGCCGCGACGGGTGCCGCACGCCGATGGCCTGGGTCACGGACAATGCCAACGGGGGGTTCTCGGGGGCCGCGAAGACCTGGCTTCCGGTCGATCCGGACCATCTGAAACGGTCGGTGGCGGCGCAGGATGCACATTCGTCATCCATGCTGCACCACTACCGCCGCGCACTGGGCCTGCGCGCCGCACATCCCGCGCTGAAGACCGGCAGCATGCAGGAGCTACGCGGCACACGGAAATGTCCTGTCGTTCATCCGGACGGATGGGGACCCAGCGCATCTTCTGCGCATTCAACATCGGCGACACCCCGGCTTCGGTCATGCTGCCCGCCGGGGGCTGGGCCGAGATCGGCAAGGACATCGGAACGGCGACAATCCGCGACGGCCGCGCAGAGCTCGGGCCTTGGCAGGCCTGTCTTGCGTCGGCGACATAGACAGATAGTGGGGAGGCGAGATCATGGCTGATCTGAAACTTGTGAACGTGGCCAAGGGCTATGGCGAGGTGCAGGTTCTCAAGAATATCAACCTCGACATCAAGACGGGCGAGCTGATTGTGTTCGTCGGCCCGTCGGGCTGCGGGAAATCCACGCTGTTGCGGATGATCGCAGGGCTGGAGCGGATCACCGGTGGTGATTTCAGCATCGACGGCGTCCGCATGAACGACGTGCCGCCCGCGCAGCGCGGCATCGCCATGGTGTTCCAGTCCTACGCGCTCTATCCGCACATGACGGTGCGCGACAACATGTCGTTTGCCCTGAAGATCGCGAAGAAGTCGGATACCGAGATCAAGGCTGCGGTCGACAAGGCAGCGCGTATCCTGCAGCTGACCCCCTATCTGGACCGCCTGCCCAAGGCGCTTGTCCGGCGGCCAGCGCCAGCGCGTCGCCATCGGGCGGTCCATCGTGCGCGACCCCAAGGTCTATCTGTTCGACGAGCCGCTGTCGAACCTCGACGCCGCGCTGCGGGCCGCGACCCGGATCGAGATCGCGCAGCTGAAGGAATCGATGCCGAAAGCACGATGGTCTATGTCACCCATGATCAGGTCGAGGCGATGACGCTGGCATCCCGCATCGTGGTTCTTGCGGGTGGCGGGATCAGCCAGGTCGGTACGCCGCTGGAACTGTACGAGCGTCCGCAGAACGAATTCGTCGCGCAGTTCATCGGATCGCCCGCGATGAACCTGCTGAGCGGCGAAATCGTCGAGACGGGGCCGATCACCACGGTCAAGGTCGTGGGTGGGGGCATGGCACGGGCCGCAGTGCCGACGAACGGGGCCGACCAGGGCATGAAGGTGCGCGTCGGCGTCCGCCCTGAGGACCTGAACCCCGTCGAGGGCGAGTACATCTTCGAAGGCAAGGTCGGCCTGACCGAAGCGCTGGGTGAGGTGACGCTGCTCTACTTCGAAAAGCAGGGTGACGCGGCGCAGGTGGTCAGCAAGGTCGCGGGCATTCATTCGAACCTGCGGCACACCAGCGTGCGTCTGACAGCCGATCCGAAAAAGGTGCATGTGTTCCACGAAGGAAAATCGCTGCTCTACCGGTAACTCCTCCCTGTCACCGGGCGGCGACTGGTCAGCGGGCAGATGGGAAACCATCCTGCCCGTTGGCTATTGGGGCTTGTCCGGATTAAGCGCATCTTAAGTTTGCGACTGCTTAACTGCGGTCCATGCAGATCGCTGAAACCCGATTGTCGGCCGCCGGATGGGATGCCGGTCTGGCCGCCGCCGGGACGCCGCTGCAGCAGTCCTGGCACTATGGGCAGGCAGTGGCATCGCTCGGGGCGAGGGTGCGGCGCTGGGAGATCGCCGCAGGCGGCCAGCGAGGGTTTGCGCAGGTCGTGACACGGCGTGTCGGCCCGCTGGACCTGGGTCTTCTGCATCGCGGGCCGGTCTGGGAAGGGTCGGTCGCCCCCGATCTTGCCCGCGCCGCCCTGCGCGGGCTTGGTCGGTCGATCACGGGCGCACTCATCGCAACCCCGCCTGAAAGCATAGGTGGTTGGGGCGTCATTCGGCTGACCGCGCCGCGAACCGAAGCCATTCTCGACCTGTCGCCGGACCTGCCATCGCTACGGGCGGGGCTGCGCGGAAAATGGCGCAACCGTCTGGTCCGGGCCGAAGCGGCCGGGTTGAACCTTTCGACCCGTCAGCCCGACTTCGACGATCTTCGCCCGCTGATCGCGCATGAAGCCCACCAGCGCCGGACCAGGCGCTATGGCGGACTGCCGCCTGCCTTCCTGAGCGCATGGACACAGGTTGCGCCGGATCATGCCCTGTTGGTTAAGGCGACGGACCGGCTGGGTCTTGTGGCCGCGATGCTGTTCCTGACCCACGGCCACGCCGCGACCTATCAGCTTGGCTGGATATCGGACCGCGGCCGCCATGCCCATGCTCACAATGCCCTGCTCTGGTCCGGGATGACGCAGCTTCGCGCACGCGGACTTGCAAGCCTGAACCTCGGTACGATTGACGCCGGGCGGAACCCCGGCCTCGCCCGGTTCAAGCTCGGCACCGGGGCCATCGCGCGGACGCTCGGCCCGGCCTGCCTTGTCCTTCAGTCTATTCTGCCGCGATGGTGATGACCGGCTCCATCTGCGCGAATTCAGCGTCGGGCAGGTGGCACTTGATCTGGTGGTTGCCCGCCAGCACGCGGATCGGCGGCACCTCCGTCTCGCACAGGTTCCCGGGAACCTTCGATTTCCACCGACAGCGGGTCTGGAACGGGCATCCCGGCGGCGGGTTCATCGCGGACGGAATGTCGCCGTCCAGCACGATCCTCTTTTTCTTCACGCGCGTGTCGGCGATGGGAACTGCCGAGAGCAGCGCCTCGGTATAAGGGTGATAGGGCGGGCTGAAGACCTGGTCGGTCGTGCCAAGCTCGACGACATGGCCCAGATACATGACCATCACGCGGTCGCTGAGATACCGGACGATGGATAGGTCGTGGCTGATGAACAGCAGCGTCGTCTTGTTCTTGCGCTGAATCTCCATCAGCAGGTCGGTCACCGCCGCCTGCACCGACACGTCCAGCGCGGACACGGGTTCATCGGCCACGACCACCTTCGCGCCCCCCGCAAAAGCCCGCGCGATGCCGACGCGCTGCTTCTGCCCGCCCGACAGCTGGCGCGGCATCCGTTCGGCGAACTGGCGCGGCAACTTCACAAGGTCCAGAAGCTCCAGCATCCGGTTGCGGCGGTCCTCGTCGCTGTTGCCTTCCTTGAAAATTTCCAGCGCGCGGATGATCTGCCGTCCGATGGTCATCGAGGGGTTCAGCGTGTCGAACGGATTCTGGAACACCATCTGCACGCCGGACACCGTTTCCGTCGTGCGCTTCTCGATCGGCGTGCTCTGGATGTCTTCGCCGTAGAGCATGATCTTGCCGCTGGTCGCGGTTTCCAGCCCCATGAGCACCTTGGCGAACGTGGATTTGCCGCAGCCGGACTCGCCAACGATGGCAAGCGTCTCGCTTTCCCGCGCCTCGAAGCTGAGGGTCTCGTTGGCTTTCACCACTTTCCGTTCGCCCGATTTGCCGAACAGCGAATTCGCCGCGACTTCGTAGTATTTCCGCAGGTCCTCCATTTTCAGGACGACCTTGCCCGGAACGGCTTTTTCGGTCCGCTTCGCCGCCTTCAGTGGCGCGTTCCAGTCGATTTCCGCAAATTTCAGACAGCGGGACCCATGCCGGTCGCCATGCGGCACCGTCACCATCGGGATGTCACCTTGATCGCACCGACCGGCCTCGAAATAGTCGCAGCGCGGACCGAAGTTGCAGCCATTCGGCCGTTCGTGCGGCAGGGGGAAGTTGCCGGGAATAGACACAAGGGGCCGCGCGTTCTTGTCGGCGCCGGGCAGCGGGATCGACCGGAACAGCGCCTGCGTATAGGGGTGCTGCATCTTGTCGAAGACATCGGCGATGCGCCCCGTCTCGACCGCCTCGCCCGAATACATCACGCAGAGCCGGTCACAAACGTCCAGGATCAGCCCGAGGTTGTGGCTGATGAACAGGATCGAGGTGCCGTATTTGTGGCCGAGGTCCTTGACCAGATCGACAATCCCCGCCTCGACTGTCACGTCGAGCGCGGTGGTGGGTTCATCGAGGATCAGGAGCGCGGGCTTGGACATCAGCGCCATGGCGATGACGATGCGCTGTTGCTGGCCGCCGGACAGCTGATGCGGATAGGCGCGCAGGATGCGGTCGGGGTCGGGCAGGCGGACGTCGGCGACAATCTGGCGGGCCAGGGCCATCGCCTTGTCCTGGGACATGCCCTCGTGGATCATCGGCACTTCGGCCAGTTGTGCGCCGATCCGCATCGCGGGGTTCAGCGATGCCATCGGCTCCTGATAGATCATGGCAATTTCCGACCCGCGGATGTGCCGCAGCTCCTCATCGTCCATCGCCACCAGATCGCGGCCCTTGAACTTGATCGAGCCGCCGGTGATCCGCCCGTTCTTGCCGAGATAGCGCATCACGGCCAGCGCCACCGTGGACTTGCCGCAGCCTGACTCGCCGACAAGCCCCATCGCCTCGCCCGGCATAACCGTGCAGGAGAAGTCCATCACGGCAGGGATTTCGCGCAGCCTCGTGAAAAAGCTGATCGAAAGGTTGGTGATTTCGAGGATCGGGCCGTCATAGGCTTGGCTTGTCATCATCCGCCCTTTCCGCACACGGAAAAATCTTCACGAAGATTTTTCGGTTCAGAAGACCTTTCGTGAAAAATCTTCATGTCTCAGTCTTTCAAGCTTTCTTCGCGCAGGCCGTCCGCCAGCAGGTTCAGGCCCAGCACGAGGCTCATCAGCGCCAGCGCGGGCACGATGGCTGGGAAGGGCGCGATGGTGAGCAGCTTGCGTCCCGCATTGATCGTCGATCCCCAGTCCGGGCTTTCGGGGCTGAGGCCGAGGCCGAAGAAGCCGAGGGTCCCGAGCAGGATCGTAGTGTATCCGATCCGCAGGCAGAAATCGACGATCAGCGGCCCGCGCGCATTGGGCAGGATTTCCCACAGCATGGTGTACCAGGTGCCCTCGCCGCGTGTCTGCGCCGCAGCCACGTAGTCGCGCGTCTTGATGTCCAGAACGATGCCCCGGACGATCCGGAACACCGTCGGTGCGTTCACGAAGACGACCGAGACAAAGACGATCAGGATGTTGCCGGGCACATGCAGGAAGTCGAGCGCCTGCGGCAGCAGCGTCACGCGGCTTTCGGCCTCGGACACCAGCGACAGGTAAAGCCAGCCGCCGATCACCAGCACAGCGGCGATCAGCATGTTGCGAAACTGCGGTTTGACGTAGAAGCGTGAGTTCAGCAGCACGACCAGGAAGATCAGCGGGAACAGGAACAGCACGACGGCCAGATACTGCGGCAAGCCGGTTTCGACGATTTCGGGCGTCACCAGCAGGTAGAACAGCAGGATGACCGGGAAGGCGAGGATCAGGTTGGCGAAGAACGACAGCACGGTGTCGAGCAGCCCGCCGTAATATCCCGCAGGCAGCCCCAGCGTGACGCCGACCATAAAGGCGAAGAGTGTCGCCAGGGGCGCGATCTGCACGACGATGCGGCTGCCCTGCACCATCCGGCTGAAGACGTCGCGCCCCAGATGGTCGCCACCGAAGATGTAGTAGCCGCTGCCATCGGGCAGCGGCGTGCCGGGCACCTTGTTCTTCATGCCTGAAACCTGCGAAAGCACGTCGAACAGGGCGACCTGATTGGCGAAGATCGCGGTGAAGACCCAGAACATGACCATGCCGAAGCCGATCATCCCGACGGTCGAGTCAAACAGCTTGCCGTAAAGGCCGAGCTTGCGGCGGAACTTGATCGACACCGCGAAGGTGACGATCAGAGCGATCCACACGGGCAGGAACTGTTTGACGAAGATGGCGAATATGGCGCCCCAGCCGATTTCCTGCATGTCAGCCGATCCTGATCCGGGGGTTGAGATAAACGTAGCCGATGTCCGAGATCAGCTGCGTGACCAGCACGACGATGACCGCAACGACCGAACAACCGAGCAGCAGGTTGATGTCGTTGTTGCCCGCCGCTTGCACCAGCGTCCAGCCAAAGCCCTTGTAGTTGAAAAGGGTCTCGACGATCACGACGCCGTTCAGAAGCCAGGGGAACTGCAGCATGATGACGGTGAACGGCGCGATCAGCGCGTTGCGCAATGCATGCTTGATGACGACGTTGCTGAACTTCACGCCCTTCAGCCGGGCGGTGCGGATGTACTGCGCCGTCATCACCTCGGTCATGCTGGCGCGCGTCATCCGGGCGATATAGCCGATTCCGTAGAGCGCGATGGTGGCGACTGGCAGGGCGAAGTTCCAGAAGGTGATGTCGTCCATCGCGGACGTCGCGGTGCCGAGGAACAGGGTCTTGCCCTCGATCCAGCCCCAGTCTTTCAGGATTGGCGACAGACCGGCGGTGGCCGACCCCAGCAGCACGACAAGGATGACGCCGGACACGTATTCCGGTGTGGCGGTCGAGGCGATGGAAAAGGTGGACAGGCTGCGGTCCAGCCGAGACCCTTCTTTCATCCCGGACAGGATGCCGATGATCAGCGACACCGGCACCATGACCAGGATGACGCAGAGCATCAGCCAGCCGGTAGCCCCCAGCGCCTTTCCGATGACCTGAAGGACTGGTTGCTTGAAGACGACCGACCAGCCCCAGTTCCCCTGCAGAACGCCGCAGAAGCGCGGGGCGGTTTCAGCCGTGTTGTTCCGGTTGATGCAGCGGCCTGAAACGGTGCCCTTTTCATCGGTGTAGGTCCAGCCCGGCAGGACACCGAGCCATTCTGCATACCGCGAAATCATCCATCCGCCATGCCCGTTCTGGACGATCCAGTCGTCCACCGCCTGATCGGTCATGCGCACCGACCCTTCGGTCCGCGCCAGCTTTTCCAGGTTCGGCTTCATGTTGGTCAGCGTGAAGACGACCATCGTCAGCACAAGGGCTGTCAGGAGCATGACCCCAATGCGTCGCAGCAAGAACGCCAGCATGACGGTTCCTTTCGGGCAGTCTGTCGGATGTCAGACGGATCGGATCGAACGGTGCCCTGCGGGCGCTTTTGCGCCCGCAGGGCTGCCGGATCAGGCGGCGGCAAGCGACCACTTGTAGTGATGGTGCTCGAATGACGGGTGCATTTCGACACCCATCACGTTTTCCTTGGCGTGGCGGAACAGCGACCGCCAGAACGGCTGCACGATGAAGCCTTCATCCTGAAGGATGGTCTCCAGCGTGACCATCACCTCGCGGCGCTTTTCGGCATCGGCGAGTGACAGCGCCTTTGCCATTGCGGCGTCGAAGTCGGCATTGGCCATGCCGGTCTCGTTCCACGAACCCGTCGAAGTGTAGGCCAGCGACATGTTCTGCACCGCCAGCGGGCGGTGGTTCCATGTGGTGGAGGAGAACGGGTATTTCTGCCAGTCGTTCCAGAAGGTCGACCCCGGCATCACCGTCCGCTTCACATTCGCGCCCGCATCACGCATCTGCGCTGCCACGGCGTCCGATGTCGCCGCTTCCCAGCCGTCATCGAGCGAGATCAGCTCGAACTCGGCATCGGCCAGACCCTCGGCCTCCAGCACCGCTTTCAGACCAGCGGGGTTTATGACCTGCGCCGGCAGCGCCGCGTATTCCGGGTGCACCGGGCAGGCGTGGTGGTTTTCGGCCGTCTTGCCGAGCCCGTTATAGCCAAGCTCCAGCACGACATTGTTGTCGACCGACAGCTGCAGGGCCTGGCGGACCGCCTTGGACTTGTAGAGGTCGGCGTTCTGGTTGAACCGGCAGACGATGGTCGAGGCCGTCACCGCTTCGTATTTCTTCCAGCCGAGGTCATCGAGCATGCCGATGAAGTCGCCGGTGGATTCGTAGTTCACGTCGATTTCGTCGGACCCGGCAAGCGAGACCATCGCCGACGGGTCGGTGCCGAAGTCGATATAGTGGATTTCGTCCAGCGGAACCGTGCCGCCCCACCAGGCGTGATCGGCGTTGCGCACCAGCGTCAGGCGCTGTCCGACCGAGATTTCGCCCGGCAGGTAGGGTCCGGTGCCGATCGGGCTGGCCGACGGGTCGTCGCCATCCTTAAGGCTCGAATGCACAACGGCCGAGGGATAGTCGGCAACGTTCGGCACCACGGCCACGTCGGGAGCCGACAGGCTCAGCTTGACGGTCAGGTCATCGACCTTGGTCACGGCACCGTCGCGCATCGTCTTGGTGTCGGGGTTCTGCAGGCCGGGGAAGCGCGAGGCCATCGCGTTGCCTTCGACATTGCCGTCGGTCCAGCGGCCGAAATTGCGCACCACGTCATCGGCGGTGAAATCGTCGCCGTTGTTCCACTTCACGCCCTGGCGGACCTTCAGCGTGTATTCGGTCGCATCGTCGTTGGCGGCCCAGCTTTCCAGCAGGCGGCCTTCGAAGGTTCCATCGGGATTGTACTGGATCAGATATTCCAACCAGCCGCGGTAGAAGTTCGCGATCTGCGGCCAGTCTGCCAGGCGCGGATCCTTCGGGGCCTTCGTCTCCATCGCCATGCGGAGGATGCCACCGACCGCCACATGGCTGTCGGCGCGCGCCGGGGCATTCAGCCCGATCAAGCCGTAGGCAGCGGCGGCGGATACGCCAAGGGCGGTGGAACGGGACAGGAATTCACGGCGGCTGAGCGCGCCAGCCATGAACTCCTCGGCATACATCCGGGCGGCCGGGTGAATGGTCTCCGGCGCGAAATGCTTGGTCATGTCTCAATTCTCCCTGTGAGACGTTTTTTGGGTTCGGGTGCGCCGCTGGCCCGCCATTCAAGGGCAGGTCTTCTGGTTCAACGGGGTTCCCCTCAGCCTGCCGGTATTCCGCATTGTTTTCTACCCTGCGTCAACGCCGCTTTTCGACCCTGTGGATGACGTTTGCGACAGTGACAGTCGTCCGGTGCCGTCCGGATGTCGGATTCAGCCGCCCTTGCGGAAGGCCGACGGGGTCTTGCCCGTCCGCGCCTGGAAAGCCCGGGTGAAATAGGCAGGCGAAGTGAAGCCGAGTGACTGCGATACCTGTCCGACCGGCAGCCGCGTTTCCGACAGAAGCTTGCGCGCCTCGAAGATCACGCGATCATGCAGCAGGTCAGAGGCCGAACGCCCGCAGGTCTGGTTGCAGACGCGGGACAGATGCGTGGGCGTGACGCCCAGCGCACGGGCAAAATCGCCGACCCCCTGACCGGACCGGAAATCGCGTTCCAGAAGATCGGCATAGCGGCGCGCAAGCCGCTGCGCCGCAAGCGGCTTTGCCGCGTCGCCCTGGGCAACTTCGACCTGACGTTCCAGCCAGACACCGAGCAGCCCCAGATGGTGTCGCGCGGCACGGTCATGGGCGGGGCGGTTGCTTTCGATCTCGCGCTGAATGCTGTCGAGGATCGTCGTCAGTTCGGCCTGCGGGCCGGTGTCGCGGATGCGCAGATGCTGCGGAGACGACGGGAGGGTCACGGTGGTCTGCTGCCCGAAGAACAGCGCCGTGCCGTAGCATTGCGCGCCTACCTCGAACCCGTGCATCACGCCTGCAGGCACAAAGATCGCGTTGTGGGCACCGTAGCCCCGCGTCACGCCGCCAACCGTGATCCGCCCCTGACCGCGCGTGAACCACAAGAGCAGCGGTTCGGAATAGGATCGCATCGCCTCGACCCGCCAGCGCCCGCCTGCTGCAAGACGCGGGATCGGCACCATCCGCGTTTCCGACGGCGGGGCTGCGGGAACGACAACGGCGGGCTTCGCCTTGCGCGGAAGCGAAGCGGCTTTCGTGGTCTTTTTGATTGCGCCCGAACGCCCGTCCTGCTGCGCCGCGCGCAGCTTGGCGCTGACGGCAGGCGACGCAAGCACAGGCTTGGCGTCTGCCGCCGGAGGGGTGGCAAACTGCGACAGGGGCGTGCCGGAGAAAAGCTTCACGTCGTTCAGGTCTTTCGAATGCGAAGGTGGCAGATGCGTCGGACGATCACGGGCAGCAACGGGCGGAAACTCGGGCCGGAACTGGCCGACCCGCCAAACTTATAAAAATCGAACACAATCCCCAAGCGAAAAATGCATTCTTCCATGACGATAGGCAGGGCACAGCCGACAGACGGGCCGCGCGATCAATCCGCGGCCAGCCCCGTCCACCCGCGCATCCGGGCCCGGAACCAGGTCCTTTGCCGCTTTGCATACTGACGGCTTGCCGCCTGTGCCCGCTCCACGGCGTCTTCCAGGCCGATCTTGCCCTGAAGATGCGCGATCAGTTCCCGCGCGCCGATCGCCTTGGCCCAGGGCGCTCCCGGGTCCCAGAAGGGCAGAACCGCCCGCACCTCGTCCATCGCCCCGTCGTCCAGCATCGTGGCAAAGCGCCGGTCAATCCGGCTGGCCAGCCAGTCGCGGTCGGCATCCAGTCGCACTGCCGTCGCGTCCGTCAGCGCCAGCACCGGCGCGCCCGTGCCGTCCTGCCAGTCCGCCAGCCCGCGCCCTGTCGCGCGCTGCACCTCCCAGGCCCGCTGAATGCGCATCGGGTTCAGCGGATCGGTCCGCGCGCGTGTCGCCGGATCAAGTTCGGACAGCATGCCGCCCGTGTCGCCGCGCAGCCGCCGCGCGTCGGCCTCGGCCCGCACGGCGGGTGGGGTCGGGGGAATATCAGCCAGCCCTTCGGTCAGCGCCGACAGGAACAGGCCCGTGCCGCCGACGATGACCGGGTTCGGATGTCCTGACCAAAGCCTTGCCACCTCGCGCAGCCAGTGGCCCACGGAATAGTCGGCATCGCGCCGCAGATGCCCGAACAGCGCATGTGGCACCTCGGCTTCGTCCTGCGCGGTCGGACGCGCCGTCAGGACGCGCCACATCGGCCAGACCTGCAGCGCATCCGCGTTCACGATGACGCGCCCTTGCGCCCGCGCGATCGCATCGCCAGCGCCGACTTGCCTGACGCGGTCGGCCCCGCGATCAGGACCGGGCGGTCGGCCGGCGGCCAACCGTCGCCGAACCGGCCGCGCAGTTTCGCCGCCCACAGATCGGTCATTGCCTTCAGTCCCGTCGCCCGTTGAACCCGCCGCGATTTCCTACATTTTGCCCGCCGACAAAGAAACCGGCAAACAGGTGGGCGGGATGAGTGATACGGACACAGGGTCAGTTAGCTACAAGCGCGTCCTGCTGAAGATATCGGGCGAGGCGCTGATGGGCGATCAGGGCTTCGGCCTGCATCCCGCCGACCGTCAGCCGCATCGCCGCCGAAGTGAAGTCGGTGCATGATCTCGGCGTCGAAATCTGCATGGTGATCGGCGGCGGCAACATCTTCCGGGGGCTTCAGGGCAGCGCGCAGGGGATGGAGCGGACGACGGCCGACTATATGGGCATGCTCGCCACGGTGATGAACGCGCTGGCGATGCAGGCCAGCCTCGAGGCGCTCGGCATTCACACCCGAGTCATCTCGGCGATCCCGATGGATACGGTCTGCGAACCCTACATCCGCCGCCGCGCGGTGCGCCACCTCGAGAAAAAGCGGGTCTGCATCTTTGCCGCAGGGACCGGCAACCCGTATTTCACCACCGATACCGCCGCCACGCTGCGGGCCAACGAGATGAGCTGCGAAGCGATCTTCAAGGGCACCAAGGTCGACGGCGTCTATGACAAGGACCCCAAGAAACACACCGATGCGAAACGCTACACCCATGTCACTTATGACGAGGTGCTGGCCAAGCATCTGGGCGTGATGGATGCCTCGGCCATCGCACTTGCCCGCGACAACAACCTGCCGATCATCGTGTTCTCGCTGGATGAACCGGGCGGGTTCAGGGGCATCCTGTCGGGTAGGGGCACCTACACGATCGTTCAGGGCTGAAATCGGCCTGCGGTTGCGGGCTGGGTGTCGTATTTCTTGTCTGACCCGTTGTTTTATGTCACTGTTTCAACCGTGGGTTTTCCCGCGTTCTGTTTATTTGCTGCGGGTCCGCCTGCGCCTTTCAAAGTATTTCAGATGAAGGAGTTGACGATGGAACAGCTGATGCGTCGGCTTGTCGCCCAGAATGCCCTCATGGTCAGCCGGCTGTCCGCGCTCGAGGCGCTGGTGTCCAGCGGTGGGATCGTCCTGAACCCCGTCGCCGACCCTGCACCCGATGGTGGCGGTTTCGGCGGTGTTTTCGGAGGGTTCGGCGGTGTGTTCACCGGCGGCTTCGGCGGCGGGATCAACCCGGTCGCCGACCCGCCCCCGGATGAGCTTGGCAAGTTCTCGAAAATCCAGCTTGAATCGCGGATTGCTGACATCGCTTTTGCGCGCACCAAGCTCGACCAGGCCGAGAAGCTGTTCCAGGACGCGCTCGCGCGGTTCTGACCGCCGAACAATCGGCGCGGTCCCCGCTCGGGGCCGCGCCAGCCCGGTATTTCATGTCCAAGGAACATTTCCATGCCCTTCCCCATGGCTGCCAACCCCTTGCGCGTCCTGCTTGTCGGCTTTCAGGATCAGGACAACCTCGGGCTTCGATATCTGATGAGCGCCGCCAGGTCCGCCGGTCACGAGGTCGCCATCGAGACGTTCAACGCCGACCCCGCACGCCTGGTCGCCCGGGTCACGCGCGAACGCCCGGACGTGATCGGACTGTCCCTGATCTTTCAGTACATGACCGGCAGTTTCGGCGCTGTCGTTGACGCGCTGCGGGCGGCGGGCGGCCGCGCGCATGTCACGATCGGCGGGCATTTCCCCAGCTTCGACTACGACACCGTCCTGCGCGTCATTCCCGGTGCCGACAGCATCATCCGCTTCGAGGGCGAGGCGACATTCGTCGAACTGCTCGACTGCCTCGGATCGGGGCGCGACTGGCGGTCGCTGCCGGGCCTCGCCGCGCGGCTTGACGACGGCAAGGTGCGCGCGAACTGCCTGCGCCCACAGGTCCCGAACCTCGATGACCTGCCCTGGCCGGACCGCGAGGATGTGCGATATGAGGACGCCGATCAGCCGACGGCGGCTATCCTCGGGTCGCGCGGCTGCCCGTGGAAATGCGAATTCTGTTCGATCCGGCCGTTCTACGAAGCGCAGGAAGGCAGCCTGCGCCGGCTGCGCAGCCCGGCGGATGTCGTGGCCGAAATGCGCCATCTGTTCCACGACCGGGGCGTCGCGCTGTTCCTGTTCCAGGACGACGACTTCCTGGCAACCGGCGGCAAGGCCCGCGAATGGGCGGGCACCCTGTCCGACCTTCTGGCCGACAGCGACATGGCGGGTCGTATCGCCTGGAAAATGTCCTGCCGGTCGGACGAACTGCGCCCCGACATCATCGCGCGGATGAAGCGCGGGGGGCTTACGCATGTCTACATGGGCGTGGAATCGGGCGACGAGCAGGGCCTGAAGAACATGGCCAAGCTTTTGAAGCCCGAGCGCCACCTCCAGGCGGGCCGCATGCTGCGCGACGCCGGACTGTCCTTCGATTTCGGTTTCATGCTGCTCGACCCCTGGTCCGATCTGCGCATGGTGCGGGCCAACGTTGATTTCCTTGATGAATTCGTCGGCGACGGGTGGTCGGTCGCCGGGTTCTGCCGGATGCTGCCCTACGCAGGCACACCAACGGCGGCGAAACTCGCCGCCGAGGGGCGTCTTTCGGGAACCGCGTTCGAACCGGACTACCGGTTCCTTGACGCCGCGGCTCGACCGGTTCTTTGCCTGGATGCTTGAAACCTTCCATACCAGAAACTTCACCAACCAGGGTCTGGCCCACATCCTGCGCTGCATCGTCTTTGAAAGCCGCCTGCAATCGCCCGCGACGGCGTGGATGACGCCGGACGAAACCCGCTGGCTGCAATTCGTGACGGCGCGCGCGAACCGGTCGGCGACGGCGACCCTGCGGCAGGCGCTCGACCATATCGGGGCGCGCAAGGTGGAAGAGATCGCGGTTCATTCGGGTCCGCTTGCCGACCTGACGCGTCGCGAACTGGCCGAACAGGCGGCAATCACGCGCGAGGTCGAGCGTTTCTGGACTGACCCGGGCAGGGTCGCGCGGCGAAAATCGCACAAACCCGCGCGCCTGACAGGGGGGTTCGAGAAAACCTGGACAGCGTCAACGGGTGATTGGGAAACTCGTGGTATCGGGGTGCGCTAGGGTCCAAGCAGGTCTCCTGCCGGTCACAGGTTCGGCGAAACGGCACGGTTTGCGCCGTTTTGCTTGAAACGGCTGGTCTGTTCGGGCAGATGGATCAGCGTAAGGGTACTTCCGAAGGTCGCACGAGCCTATGTCGCAGGACGAGATCGAGATCGACATCGACGCGCTCGGCCGCCGGATGGACGGTGCCATGACGGCACTGCGCCACGAGTTCGCGTCCCTGCGGACGGGCCGCGCCTCGGCCAGCCTGGTCGAGCCGATCCACGTCGAGGCCTATGGTCAGATGACGCCGGTCAACCAGCTGGGAACGGTGAACGTGCCCGAACCGCGCATGGTCACGATCAATGTCTGGGACAAGGGACTGGTCGGCAAGGTGGAAAAGGCGATCCGCGAAAGCGGACTTGGCATAAATCCTCAGCTGAACGGCACCATCATCATGCTGCCGATTCCCGAGCTGAACGAGGAACGCAGGCGTCAGCTGACCAAGGTGGCGGCGGACTATGCCGAACGGGCGCGCGTCGCAGTCCGCAACGTGCGGCGCGACGGAATGGACCAGATCAAAAAGGCGAAATCGGACGGGATGAGCGAGGATGACCAGAAATTCTGGACCTCCGAAGTGCAGGACCTGACCGATCAGTCCATTGTGGCCGTAGACCGGGCGCTTGAGGCGAAGCAGGCAGAGATCATGCAGGTCTGAGGCCCGCAAGGGACCGCAGCCGGGAAAGGGCATATGGCCGCCAAGGACATCACGACAGCGCAGCCGACGCATGTCGCCATCATCATGGACGGCAATGGCCGCTGGGCCACGGCGCGCGGCTGGCCGCGCCTTGTCGGCCATCGCCGGGGGGCCGAGCGTGTGCGCAGCATTGTCGAGGCCGCACCCGGCCTCGGCATCCGCTACCTCACGATCTATGCCTTCTCGACCGAGAACTGGAAACGCTCGACCGAAGAAGTGATCGGCCTGATGTCGATCTTCGCGCGCTACATCCAGACCGAAGCCGAAAGGCTGTCGAAGGAAGGTGTGCGCCTGCGCTTCATCGGCGGGCGCGAGCGGCTGGATCCGAAACTGCAGAAGCTGATGGCCGGGATCGAGGAGCGGACGCGGAACAATGATGTGCTGCACCTGACCGTTGCCATCAACTACGGCGGGCGCGACGAACTCGCCCGCGCGGCGCGCCGACTGGCCGACGATGTGGCGGCGGGCCGCATCCTGCCGGAACAGGTCGGCGAAGCGGCGGTCAACGACCGCCTCGACACGAGTGACCTTCCGGACCCGGACCTCGTGATCCGCACCAGCGGCGAGACGCGCATCTCGAACTACCTGCTCTGGCAGTCCGCCTATGCGGAATACGAATTCACCGACACGCTCTGGCCCGATTTCACCCCGGCCGAGCTGGAGTCCATCCTGACGCGCTTCACACAGCGCGAGCGTCGCTACGGCGGTGCGCTGGCGGTATGACCCGCGCGGTCTGGGATGATCTGTCACCCCGGCTGGCATCCGGGGCAGCCCTTGCCGTGCTCGGCGGCGCGGCGGTGGCTGCGGGCGGCATCTGGCTGAACGCGCTTGCGGTGCTCGCTGTCGGTATCATGTCGTGGGAACTTGCGCGCATCACGGCCGCCGGACATCCGCGCGACGCCGTCCTTGTCGGGCTGTTCGCCGCCGCGATGCTGGCGCTTGTGTTGTGGCGGCACGATCCCTACTGGATGCCGTTCCTTGTCGCCCCGGCCCTGCTGATCGGGCTGCGCGCATCGCCCGGAAAGCTGCTGGGTGCCGGTATCGCGCTGGCGATCATGATGACCGGGTACGGCATCGTGGCCCTTCGCTCCGGCTACGGCCTGTCGTGGATCGCCTGGCTGATCCTCGTCGTCGCAGCCGTCGATATTCTGGGATATTTCGGCGGGCGGCTGATCGGCGGGCCGAAGTTCTGGCCCGCGATCAGCCCGAAAAAGACGTGGTCCGGCACCGTCTCCGGCTGGGCGGGGGCAGCCGCAGTGGGTGGTGCCGCATGGGCGCTGGCCGGGGCACCGGTCTGGATCATCGTCTTCTCGGCGCTGGTCGGCCTGGCCAGCCAGATGGGTGACATCGCCGAAAGCGCGGTCAAGCGGCGCGCAGGTGTCAAGGATGCCTCGAACCTTATCCCCGGTCACGGCGGGCTGATGGACCGCTTCGACGGGCTGTCAGGGGCTGTTGTCTTCTGCCTGCTGTGGGCTCAAGCCTTTCCGCTGCCGCAGGTCGGGGGCTGAGGCCTCATGCGCAGCATTTCCATCTTCGGCGCGACTGGCTCCATCGGGACCAACACCATTGATCTGATCGCAGGGCAGGGCGGGGCGGCGGCCTATCGCACCGTCGCCCTGACCGGCGGCCGTAACGTCGCCCGGCTGGCGGAACAGGCCCGTCTGCTGCGCGCTGAGATTGCCGTCACGGCGCATGATGACTGCCTCGGCGATCTGCGCGATGCGCTTGCAGGCACCGGGATCGAGGTGGCCGCGGGACAGGCAGCCATCGCCGATGCCGCCGATCGCCCCGCCGACTGGACGATGAGCGCAATCGTGGGCGCTGCCGGGCTTGTCCCGGGGTTCCGGGCGCTGCGTCATGGCGGCACGCTTGCGCTGGCCAACAAGGAGAGCCTTGTCACTGCGGGCCCCCTTCTGCTGGCGGCCGCTCGGGCCAGCGGCGCGCGCATTCTGCCGGTCGACAGCGAGCATTCGGGGATATTTCAGGACCTGATCGGCGAGGACATGGCAACTGTCGAGCGGATCGTCATCACTGCGTCGGGCGGGGCGTTCCGGGACTGGCCCCTGGAACGGCTGAAAACCGCGACGGTCGCCGAGGCATCGACCCATCCGAACTGGGCGATGGGCCAGCGGATCACCATAGATTCGGCGTCTATGTTCAATAAGGCTCTGGAAGTCATTGAGACAAAAGAATTCTTCGGCGTCAGGCCTGACCAGATCGAGGTTCTGATCCACCCCGAATTGCTGGTCCACGCGCTTGTCGGCTTCCGCGACGGCGCGATGATCGCGCATCTGGGCTGCCCCGATATGCGCCATGCCATCGGCTTTGCGCTGAACTGGCCCGACCGGCGCGCGCTGCCCGTCGCCCGTCTTGACCTGGCTGCTGTCGGCCGTCTGACCTTTTCTGCGCCGGACCTCGTACGTTATCCGGCGCTTGCGCTGGCGCAGGAGGTTCTGCGCATCGGCGGTCTGGCCGGGGCGGCGTTCAATGCCGCAAAGGAACGGGCGCTTGATGCCTTCATCGGCGGGCGCATCGGGTTTCTGGACATGGGGCATGTGGTCGAGGACACGCTCGCGCGATTGTCAGCGGAAGGTGGGCTTGGAAATCCCCCCGGGACGCTGGATAACGTGCTCGCCATGGACCGCGCCGCGCGGCTGGCGGCGGACACGGTCATCGCCGCAGGATCATAGGATCGAAGATTTGGATTTGCTCGGTTTTCTGCCCTCGTTCGGCAACTTCCTGTGGACCGCGCTGGCGTTCGTCGTCGCCCTGTCGGTGATCGTCGCGATCCACGAATACGGGCACTACATCGTCGGGCGCTGGTCGGGCATCCACGCCGAGGTGTTCTCGCTGGGCTTCGGGCCTCGGCTATGGAGCGGGGTCGACAGGCGCGGCACACGTTGGCAGATCGCGGCGCTGCCGTTCGGCGGCTACGTCAAGTTCCTTGGCGATGCCAATGCCGCTTCGGCCGGCGCGGACGATGCCACCATGGCGCGGCTTTCGCCTGCGGAACGGCGGCACACGATGCACGGCGCGCCGCTCTGGGCGCGGGCCGCGACGGTGGCGGCGGGACCGGTCTTCAACTTCATCCTGTCCGTCCTTGTCTTCACGGGACTTTTCCTCTGGCAGGGCACGGCGACGGAAACACCGACGGTCGGCGAAATGCGGGCATTGCCCGGCGGTCCGGGCGGCCTGCAGCCCGGTGACCAGATCGTCAAAGTCGGGGGTATTCCGGTTGCGACCTATGAAGAGCTGGTCGCGCTGATCGACAAACAGCCAAGCGCACCGGGTGCTGAGTACAGCGTGCGGCGCGACGGGGCGGACCTGACCGTCGAAGGCCCGGTCCTGTATCCCGCCCGTGCCGAAAGCATCACGCCGGGATCGGCGGCGTTCGATGCGGGCCTGCAGAAGGGCGACGTCATCACGGCTGCCGATGGCGTGGCCCTTCATACGTTCGGCGACCTTCAGAAGGCGGTCAAGGCTGCCGAGGGCCGTCCGCTGACCCTCGGCGTCTGGCGCGCAGGCAGCGCGGACTTGAAGATGAGCCTTGCCCCGCGCGTGACCGACGTTCCGAAAAAGGAGGGCGGTTTCGAGACGCGCTACCTGATCGGGCTGACCGGCGATTTCTCGTTTGCGCCCGCCACCGAGCCCCTTGGGCCGGTGGATGCCCTGACAGCGGCGGCCGCACAGACCTGGTTCATCGCCAAAGTCCTCGCTGTCCGGCATCGGACACATCATCACCGGCGCGATTTCGACGTGCAACCTGCGCGGACCGCTCGGCATCGCGGAAACCTCGGGTGCGGCAGCCAGCACCGGGCTGGCCGATTTCATCTGGTTCATCGCCGTCCTGTCCACAGCTGTCGGCCTTCTGAACCTGTTCCCGATCCCGATGCTCGATGGCGGGCATCTGGTTTCCACGCTTGGGAATGGGCGACAGGACGGCCGCCTTCCGACCGTGTCCTGAACGTTGCGATGTCGATCGGACTGGCCCTGGTGCTCGGGCTGATGGTGTTCGGCCTGACCAATGACGTTCTCTGCCCGTAACGCCGGGAAACCCCCGCAATTGCGGCCAGACACGCCCCATTGATGACATATTCCCGGGCTAGTTTGCGGCAGGTGGCGGCAAGGAAAAGGTCCGGGGTCATGTCTTTCGTTCTGCTTGGAACGCGCAACATCGCTGACATCCTGTCCGTGGCGTTTGACCGGATCGTGATCCCGCTGGCGGTGGTTGTCGGACTTGCGGGCGGGGCCATGATCGGGTCCGAACTCGCGCGCCTTCAGGCCCCGTCGGATACCTTCATCCACTGACCTGAACGGCAGCCGCGACGCATCCGGCGGTGCCCCGCGCAGGCCGGACATGGGTCGGTTTTTCAGGCCCGCCAGCGCTTTGACAAGCCCGGCCTTTCCCGATACCACGATCCCCAAGATGTAGGAATAAACCTGATCGGGGGGTCAGAATATGCGTAGTCTGCGCAGTCTGCGTGCCAATTCTGTCCGCGTCCCCGCGATCAGTTCGATGCTGGCGATTTCCCTTGCGATTTCAGGGGTGTCAGCCTTTGTCCCGTCCCCGGCGCTGGCACAGCAGTTCAGCTTTTCCAATGTCGTGGTCGAAGGCAACGACCTCATCGAAGCCGCGACGATCGTCAAGTTCGCCGGAATCGGCCGCGGCGAGCCGCTGTCGGGTGCGGGTCTCAACGACGCCTTCCAGCGCATCTCGGCGTCCGGTCTGTTCGAGACGGTCGAACTGGTCCCCCAGGGCAGCACACTGCTGATCCGGGTCAAGGAATACCCGACGATCAATGTGGTGAACTTCGAAGGCAACCGCCGGATCAAGGACGAAGACCTGTCGGGCATCGTCAAGTCGCAGTCGCGGCGGGTCTATTCCCCCGCAACCGCCGAACAGGACGCGGCCGCCATCGCCCAGACCTATTCCGATGCCGGCCGCCTTGCCGCGCGGGTCGAGCCGCGCATCATCCGGCGCGACGGCAACCGCGTCGATCTGGTTTTCGAGATCCGCGAAGGCCGCGTGACCGAGGTCGAACGCCTGTCCTTCACCGGCAACCGCGACTTCAGCGACCGCCGCCTGCGCCAGATCCTCGAGACCAAGCAGGCGGGCCTGCTGCGGACTTTCGTCCAGCGGGACACATTTGTCGGCGACCGGCTGGAGCTCGACAAACAGCTGCTGACCGATTTCTACCGCTCGCGCGGCTATATCGACATGAAGGTGCTGGGCGTCGCGTCGGAATTCTCGCGCGAACGCGACGGGTTCTTCCTGACCTTCAACGTCGAGGAAGGGCAAAGCTACAAGATCGGGCGCGTCTCGACCGTCAGCGACTACCCCGGCGTCGATGCCGCTGAATACGAGGCCCAGGTCCGGGTGCGGCCAGGTTCGACCTATTCGCCGACCTCCATCGAGAACACGATCACGCGGATGGAGGGCGTGGCCCTGCGTCAGGGGGTCAACTTCGCCAACATCGAGCCGCGCTTCACCCGCAACGAACGCAACGGCACGCTGGATGTGCAGTTCGTCATCACCAAAGGACCGCGCGTCTTTGTCGAGCGCATCGACATCGAAGGCAACGCGACGACGCTCGATCAGGTCATCCGGCGGCAGTTCCGCACGGTCGAAGGCGATCCGCTGTCCCCGCGCGAAATCCGCCAGGCCGCCGAACGCATCCGCGCGCTCGGTTTCTTCTCGAATGCCGAGGTCAATGCCAATCAGGGATCCAGTGCCGATCAGGTGGTCGTCGATGTGAACGTCGAGGAACAGCCGACGGGCACTCTGTCCTTTGGGGTGAGTTACGGCACATCCGCAGGCGCTGGCGTCAACGTCGGCTTCACCGAATCCAACTTCCTCGGCCGCGGACAGTTCTTGAGTGTCAATCTCTCGACCGGCATCGACAATTCCAACAGCTCAATCCAGTTCGTGGAACCGGCCTTTCTGAACCGCGATCTCAAGTTCAAGCTGTCCGGCGGCTATGTCACCTCGAATGCCGACAATGAGGTCTATGACACCAAGTCGATCGATTTCTCGACCGCTCTGGAGTTTCCGATCAGCGAGGCTGCGCGGCTTGAGCTGCGCTATTCGATCAGCCAGGACGAAATGTCGAACTATACCGGGTCGTCGCCGATCATCGCGGCCGAGACGGCCCTCGGGTCGCTGCTGTCCACCGGGCCGGGATACACGCTGACCTATGACACGCGCGTCACCGGGCTCAGCCCCAGTTCGAACCTGCTGTTGAGGTTCAGTCAGGACTACGCGGGTGTCGGCGGCGATGTGGAATCGGTCACAACCTCTGCCACCGGGACGTTCCAGACCAAAATCCTGAACGAAGAGGTCACGCTGCGGGCCGATCTTGAGGGCGGGGCGATCACCACGCTCGGCGGCGGCACCAGCCGGATCATCAACCGCTTTTCCGGCAACGGAAAGGTCCGTGGGTTCGAGCCGAACGGGTATGGCCCGCGCGATACCGCGGCGGCGTCAAACGATGCGCTTGGCGGCAACTTTTATGCGGCCGCGCGGGTCGAGGCGCAGTTCCCGCTGGGTCTGCCGGAAGAGTATGGCATCCTCGGGGGTGTCTTTGCGGATGTCGGGTCGGTCTGGGGCCTGGATAACGCGGGCACGGTCGATGACAGCCTGAACCTGCGATCGTCGGTCGGTCTGTCGCTGTTCTGGACGACACCGATCGGGCCTCTCCGTTTCAACTTCTCGAAGGCCCTTCAGAAGGAAGCCTACGACAAGGAACAGACCTTCGACCTGACCGTCTCGACGAAGTTCTGATGCGGCGTGCGGCGCTTGTCCTAGGGCTGGCCGCAGCAGTTCTTCCCGGCGGGCCTTTCGCGCAGACCACCTCTGAAATACCGGTCCAAGGGCAGGGTTCCCCTGCGACACAGCCCGGCACGACCATCGAAGTGCCCAGTCCGGTCCTGACGCTCGATCAGGAACGGTTCTTTGCCAGCTCGGCCTGGGGCCTCAGGGCGGCCGCCGAAATCGAGGCCGCGTCAGCGGACCTTGCCGCCGAGAACCGCAGGATCGAGGGCGAACTGACCACCGAGGAGAAAGCCCTGACCGAGGAACGCAAGACAACCGATGCGGAAGCGTTCCGGGTCAAGGCGGATGCCTTCGACGCCAAGGTGGTTGCGATCCGCGCCGCTCAGGACCAGAAGGGCCGCGACCTCGCGGCGCGGCGCGATACCGAACGGCAGGCGTTCTTCGCCGCCGCGCTGCCGGTTCTGGGCGAGGTGATGACGGAACGCGGCGCGGTCGCGATTCTGGATGCCCGAGCGATCTTTGTCGCGGTGAACGGCATTGATGTCACTGACCAGTTGATCCTGGCGGTAGATGCAAAAATCGGTGGGGGAACCGCCACGCCTGCGCCCGCCGACCCGACGCAGACGGCCCCGGCGCCGTGAAGGCGCGGCCGGCGTCCGGACGGGACGCGCCTTGCCAGCCACGGATCGAGTTGTTAGCAAGACCCTCATCGGCACCAACCCAACCAGACCGGCAGAGGACGCCCGCATGACCGCTGACACCGCCTCGGCCCCCTATACCGAAGCCGATATCCATCTGATCCAGCGGATCATTCCGCACCGCTATCCGTTTCTGCTGATCGACAAGGTGCGCGATATCGTGCCCTTCAAGGGCTGCGTCGGGATCAAGAACGTCACCTTCAACGAGCCGCATTTTCAGGGCCATTTCCCGCAGACCCCGATCATGCCGGGCGTCACCATCGTCGAGGCGATGGCGCAGGCGGCGGCGGTGCTGGTGGGCATTTCGATGAACGTCGTCGGACGGGAACTTCTGACCTATTTCCTGTCGATCGACGGCTGCAAGTTCCGCCGCAAGGTCGTGCCTGGCGACGTGCTGGAACTGCATATGGAGGTCCGGCGCGGCGGCGGAAAGATCTGGAAGTTCCACGGTCGCGCGATGGTCGGCGCGGAACTTGCCTGCGAAGCCGAAGTCACTGCGATGATGGACCTGCGGGACTGACCGTCATGGGCATTCACCCCACGGCCCGGATTCATCCGTCCTCGGTGATCGAGGACGGGGCCGAAATCGGCGCGGATGTGCGTATCGGCCCGTTCTGCACCATCGGGCCGGATGTGCGCCTGGCGCGCGGTGTCGAGGTCAGAAGCCACGCCGTGGTGACCGGCCTGACCGAGATCGGCGAAGACTGCGTGATCTTTCCCTTTGCCACTCTGGGTGAGGTTCCGCAGGACCTGAAGTTCAAGGGCGAGAAGACCCGTCTGGTCATCGGTGCCCGCAATCGCATCCGCGAACATGTGACGATGAACACCGGCACGATGGGCGGCGGCGGCGTCACGCGGATCGGCGATGACGGACTGTTCATGACCGGCGCGCATGTTGCGCATGACTGCCAGATCGGCGATCGGGTGATCCTCGTCAACTCGGTCGCCCTGGCAGGCCACGTGGTGCTCGAGGATGACGTGATTGTCGGCGGCCTTTCGGGCGTGCATCAGTTCGTGCGCATCGGGCGGGGTGCGATCATCGGGGCGGTCTGCATGGTCACGGCGGATGTGGTGCCGCACGGGCTGGTCCAGGGGCCGCGCGGACAGCTCGACGGGTTGAACCTCGTAGGACTGAAACGGCGGGGGACCGACAAGGCCGAGATCAACGCGCTGCGCGACCTCTATGCGGCCCTCGGCGAGGGCAATTTCCGGGAAAACGCGCGCCGGATCGCCGATGGCAAACCCGACAGCCCTCTGGTGCGCGAGGTTCTCGACTTCATCCTCGGCCCGTCGGACCGATCCTATCTTACGCCGCGATGACGCCGCACGGCGGTCATTGCGGGGCAGGGGGCCTTGCCCACCCTGCTGGTCTCGGCACTGACGACACGGGGCGATCAGGTTCTGCTGGCCGAGATGGAGGGCTTTCCTGCTACCGTGCCCGGCCACGCGGCGATCCGTTTCCGGATCGAACGGCTCGTGCCGTTTCTGGACCATCTAGTCGCAGAGGGCGTTGACCGAGTCGTCATGGCGGGGGCTGTCCGGCGTCCCCGACTGGAACCGGAGCTGTTCGACGCGCGGACGGCGACGCTGGTGCCGCGCCTGATCGCGGCGATGCAGCTTGGCGACGACGGCGCGCTGCGCGAGGTGATCGCTATTCTGGAGGAGTGGGACCTGACGGTTGTCGGCGTGCAGGACATCCTGCCCGGCCTCCTTCCGCCGGCCGGCATAGTGACGAGGGTAGCCCCTTCGACACAGCACGCGGTCGACGCGGAACTGGGGCAGGAAACGGTCCGCGTGATGGGGCGCGAGGACAGCGGGCAGGCCTGCATCGTCCGGGCCGGGTCAGTCATCGCGCGCGAAGGACTGGAGGGGACAGATGCGATGATCGGAGCACTGGAGCCTGCGGGCGAACCGGCGGGCATCCTCTTCAAGGCACCTAAACCTGGTCAGGACCGGCGTGTGGACCTGCCGGTCATCGGCCCCGGAACCGCGCAGGCCGCAGCCGGGGCGCTGCTGGACGGGATCGTGATCGAGGCGGGCGGCGTCATGGTCCTTGACCTGGCCAAGGTCCGTGAGATCCTTGACGGTAAGGGCATGTTCCTGTGGGTTCGCCCCGAGGGGTCGGCGTGAAGCTGTTCCTGATTGCGGGTGAGGCGTCGGGCGACGCGCTTGGTGCCGCGCTGATGGCCGGGCTGAAATCCCTTGTGCCTGACCTGGCCTTCGACGGCATCGGCGGCGCGAAAATGGCCGCCGCAGGACTGACCAGCGGCTTTCCAATGGAGGAACTGTCGGTCATGGGCCTGGCCGAGGTTCTGCCGAAATACCGCCACCTGAAACGCCGCATCGCCGAGACTGCCGCCGCCGTCACATCTACTGCCCCCGACGCGCTCATCACCATCGACAGCCCGGATTTCTGCCTGCGCGTCGCCAAGGCTGCCCGCGCCGCGAACCCGCACCTCAAGACCATCCACTACGTCGCCCCCACCGTCTGGGCATGGCGACCGGGCCGCGCGGCAAAGATGGCCCCGGTCATCGACCACGTGCTGGCGCTGTTCCCGTTCGAGCCGCCCTACATGACTGCCGCAGGCATGACCTGTGATTTTGTGGGCCATCCCGTCGTCTCTGAAGCGCTTGCCACGCCGGACGCAGCCGCTGCCTTCCGCGAAACCCAGATGATTGGCCCCGATCAGCCGCTGGTCCTCTGCCTGCCGGGGTCGCGCCGGGGCGAGGTCGCACGGCTTCTGCCCCGCTTCGGCGAGGCGCTGACCATCCTGCGCGACCGGGAACCGGGCCTGCGCGTGGTCATCCCGGCGGTTCCGGGCGTCGCCCCCCTTGTGCGCGACCTGGCGCGGCGCTGGCCTTCCGCCCCGCTGGTCGTTGCGGATCCGGACGAAAAGCGTGCGGCCTTCGCGGCCGCCGACCTGGCGCTGGCGGCCAGCGGCACGGTCAGCCTGGACCTGGCCGCAAACCGTGTGCCGATGGTGATCGGATACGACATGAACTGGCTCAGCCGCTTGCTGATCGGCCGGATGCTCAAGGTCGATACCGTCACGCTTGTGAACCTCGTCTCGGAAACCCGCGCCGTGCCCGAACTCCTCGGCCCCGACTGCCGCGCGCCTGCGCTGGCACGGGTTCTGGGCCACGTCCTCGACAGTGAAGAAGCCCAGGCGGAGCAGGTGGCGGCGATGGATGTGACGATGGACCGGCTTGGCCGGGGCGGGCTTCCGCCCGGTCTGCGCGCCGCGCGGTCGGTGCTGAAGGTGATGGGCCGCGACGTTCCGGTGGCCTGACGGCCCTCGGCCCGACCGTCAGCGCCCCCGCCAGATCCAGCCGCCACCCAGAACGCGGGCAGACCCGGGCTCGTAGAACACGCAAGCCTGTCCGGCGCTGATCCCATCCTCGGGCGCCACCAGTTCGACCTCGGCTTCGGTCGCGGAAACGGGCCTCAGGATAGCCGCGCGAGGGGGGCGGGTCGAACGGACCTTCACCTCCAGCGGCCACTCCGCCCGCGATGTCAGCGGCGCATCCGCCAGCCAGTTGATCTCGCGCAGGGGCACGGTGCGCGTCGACAGAGCCTCTTTCGGCCCGACGACCACACGGCGGGTGTCCGGGTCCAGCCGCACCACGTACAGCGGCTCTTCCAGCCCGCCGATCCCGAGGCCGCGACGCTGGCCGACCGTGTAGTGGATGATCCCCTCGTGCCGACCCACGACCGACCCCGCCAGATCGACGATGTCGCCGGGTTCGCCCGCGCCGGGACGCAGCTTTTCGATCACGGCCGCGTAGTTGCCGTTGGGAACAAAGCAGATGTCCTGACTGTCCGGCTTGTCCGCCACCGACAGACCATAGCGCGCCGCCAGCGCGCGCGTCTCGGCCTTGCTGGCCAGATGGCCCAGTGGAAAGCGCAGGTAATCCAGCTGCTCCCGCGTCGTCGAGAACAGGAAATACGACTGATCGCGCGCCGCGTCCGCCGCCCGGTGCAGTTCCGGCCCGGTCGGACCAACGGCACGCTGGATATAGTGCCCGGTCGCCATGCAGTCGGCATCCAGATCGCGCGCTACAGCCAGCAGATCCTTGAACTTGACGCGCTCGTTGCAGCGGATGCAGGGCACCGGCGTTGCGCCCGCCAGATAGGCATCGGCGAATTCGTCGATCACCGCTTCGCGGAACATGTTTTCATAGTCGAGAACGTAATGCGGAAAGCCCATCGCGTCGGCCACCCGCCGCGCGTCATGGATGTCCTGCCCAGCGCAGCAGGCCCCCTTCTTGGCCAGCGCCGCGCCGTGGTCGTACAGCTGCAGCGTGACGCCCACGACGTCATAGCCCTGATCCTTCAGCATCGCCGCCACGACCGAGGAATCGACGCCGCCCGACATCGCGACAACCACGCGCGTGTCGGCAGGCGGCTTGGCAAAGCCGAGGGAATTCACCGTGTGGGGGCGGTCGAGCGGCATGGTCGGATCCTTTGGATCGGGCGATATATATGAAAATTCGAGCCACTCTCAAGCACCGGTTTCATCCGTCCTTAAATCGCCGCGCCCAGTGTTTTCCGTGGTGAAGAAAACGGGGTGCCCTGATGTTCCTGAAAAAAGTCGACGGCCCGCGGGCCGTCACGCTGCCGGATGGCACGATTCTGACGCGCGCAGACCTGCCGCCGCCGGAAACGCGGCGCTGGGTGGCCAGCCGCAAGCTGACGGTCGTTCGGGCCGTCGCCTATGGCCTGATCACGCCAGAATGATGCTGTCGAGCGCTATGGCCTGTCTGATGAGGAATATGAATCGTGGCGGAATGCCGTCGAATGCCACGGTGAAAAGGCACTGAAAGTCACGGCGCTGCAGAAGTTTCGACAACTTTAGATGGAATTCAGACCTCGGCATGCAACAGTAACGCATGATTAACCATTCTGAGGGACTGTCGCCTCGAACGAATGATTAAGGCGGAGCGCGCGGTATGAGAATTCTGTTGGTTGAGGACGATCCCACGACCTCTCGCAGCATCGAGCTGATGCTGACGCATGCCAACCTCAACGTCTATTGCACGGATCTGGGGGAAGAGGGCATCGATCTTGCCAAGCTCTACGACTACGACCTGATCCTTCTCGACCTGAACCTGCCCGACATGAACGGGCACGAAGTGCTGCGCCAGCTGCGCATGTCCAAGGTCGAAACGCCGATCCTGATCCTGTCGGGGGCGGACGACACCGAAAACAAGATCAGGGGCTTCGGCTTCGGTGCCGACGACTACATGACCAAGCCCTTTCACCGCGAGGAACTGGTGGCGCGCATCCACGCCATCATCCGCCGTTCCAAGGGCCACGCCCAGTCGATGATCAAGACCGGCAAGGTCAACGTGAACCTCGACGCCAAGACGGTCGATGTCGAAGGTGACACGGTGCATCTGACCGGCAAGGAATATCAGATGCTGGAGCTTCTGAGCCTGCGCAAGGGCACGACGCTGACCAAGGAGATGTTCCTGAACCACCTCTACGGCGGCATGGATGAGCCGGAACTGAAGATCATCGATGTCTTCATCTGCAAGCTGCGCAAGAAGCTGGCCGAGGCGACGGGTGGCGATACCTATATCGAAACGGTCTGGGGCAGGGGCTATGTCCTGCGCGACCCGGTCGCGTCCGACATGCACCGGAAACTGGTCGCCAGCGCCTGAGCGGCTCCATTGACCGCACAGGCCACCTCCGGACCCTTGTGCCCCGAAACCGCTGATCGGGTGCAATGTCTGACACTGGACCTGCCCGCACGCTGACCCTATCACTTCGGACAACGCGGGCCGAAGCAAGGGGGGGGCATGTCGGCGGACCTGTCGGGCAAACCGGTCGAAACGCTTGACGCAGGCCATGCCCGGTCCGAATGGACCCGGCTGGCCGATGCCGTCGCGCGCGCCAACACCGCCTATCACGCCGAAGACGCGCCCGACATCACCGACGCCGCCTACGACGCGCTGAAACGCAGGCTGGCCGCCATCGAGGCGCGGTTTCCGGACCTGGCCTCTCTGGACAGCCCCACACAGTCGGTCGGTGCCGCGCCGTCAGAGACCTTTGCCAAGGTCCGCCATGCCGTACGCATGCTGTCGCTGGAAAACGCCTTTGCCGATTCCGACATCGCCGATTTCGACGAGCGGGTCCGCAATTATCTCGGCCTGACCGCTGACACTCCGCTGACCTTCACCGCCGAACCCAAGATCGACGGGCTGTCGCTTTCGCTGCGCTATGCCGGTGGGCGCCTGGTGCAGGCCGCCACGCGCGGCGACGGCGAAACGGGCGAGAATGTCACCGCCAACGCGATGACCATCGCCGACATTCCGCAGGTGCTGACCGGCGCGCCGGACATCCTGGACGTGCGCGGCGAGGTCTATATGGCGCATGCGGACTTTGCCGCACTGAACGCCCGTCAGGCTGCCACAGGCGACAAGACCTTCGCCAACCCGCGCAACGCGGCCGCCGGATCGCTGCGCCAGCTCGACGCGGGCATCACCGCGTCGCGCCCGCTGCGATTCTTCGCTTATGCCTGGGGAGAGGTCGGCGCGCCCCTGGCCACGACGCAGTTTGCTGCCATCGAACGCCTGGCCGCACTCGGGTTCCAGACCAATCCGCAGACCGCGCTGTGCACCGGCCCAGCAGACCTGCTGGCGCACTACCGCCTTATCGAACAGGCCCGCGCGACGCTCGGCTATGACATCGACGGCGTTGTCTACAAGGTCAACGACCTCGCCCTGCAAGCCCGCCTCGGCTTCCGGTCCACCACGCCCCGCTGGGCCATCGCGCACAAGTTCCCCGCCGAACTTGCGTGGACCACCCTCACCGGCATCGACATCCAGGTCGGCCGCACCGGTGCCCTATCCCCTGTCGCGCGTCTGTCGCCCGTGACGGTCGGCGGCGTCGTCGTCTCGAACGCAACACTGCACAACGAGGATTACATCGCCGGGCGCGGCGCCAGCGGTGCACATATCCGTGACGGGCGTGACATCCGCATCGGCGACTGGGTGCAGGTCTACCGGGCGGGCGATGTCATCCCGAAAATCGCCGATGTCGATCTGAGCAAACGTCCCGCAGATGCCACCCCCTTCCTCTTCCCCGACACGTGCCCCGAATGCGGCTCACCCGCGCCCTGGGAACCCGGCGACGCCGTGCGCCGCTGCACCGGTGGCCTGATCTGCCCCGCGCAGGCGGTCGAAAAGCTGAAGCATTTCGTCAGCCGGGGTGCCTTCGACATCGAAGGCCTCGGCGCCAAACAGATCGAGATGTTCTTTGCCGATGACCAGCTTCCGGTGCGCGAACCCGCAGATATCTTCACGCTCGCCGCCCGCGACGGTGCAAACCTGACCAAGCTCAGAAACCGCGACGGATTCGGCGAGAAATCTGTCACGAACCTGTTCCATGCCATTGAAGAAAAACGAAAAATCTCCCTCTCGCGGCTGATCTTTGCTCTCGGCATTCGTCATGTCGGCGAAGTCGCGGCAACCGTCTTGGCCGACCACTACGCCAGCTGGAACGCCTTCCGTACCGGCGTCACGGCCGCGCATGCCCGCGAGGGCACCGCTTGGGAGGAGCTTCTGTCGATTGACGGCGTCGGCGAGGTGCTGGCGACCTCGCTGGTCGAGGGCTTCAACGCCCCCGCCGAACGCGCCGCCATCGACCGGCTGGCCGCCGAACTGAGCGTGCAGGACGCGCTCCGGCGCGGCCCGGTGGAAAGCCCGGTCGCTGGCAAGACCGTCGTTTTCACCGGAACCCTGGAAAAGATGACCCGCGCCGAGGCCAAGGCGCGGGCGGAGGCGTTGGGGGCCAAGGTGGCAGGGTCGGTCAGTGCCAAGACCGATCTGGTCATCGCCGGTCCTGGCGCGGGATCAAAGGCGAAGGACGCGGAGCGGCTGGGGGTATCGATCCTTGACGAAGACGCGTGGATCGCGCTGATCGGGGCATGACCCGCCCGCCGATCCTGTTTCCTCTGTTCGCCGGGATCGAGACGCTGGACGGTGTCGGCCCTCGCATCGCCGAGACCTTCGCCCAGCTTGACGTGACACGCCCGCGCGACCTCTTGTTCCTGCTGCCCTATGCGGGCGTCGATCGCCGCCTGCGGGCCAGCATCCGCGAGGTTGTGCCGCCCGCGACGGTGACAGTCACCGTGACGGTCGGCGGCCATTTCGCCCCCAAGCGCAAGGGCGGGCCTTACCGTGTCATGGTCACGGACAAGGCCACCGAATTCCAGCTGGTCTTCTTCCACGCCCGCACTGACTTTCTGATGCGCGAACTGCCGACCGGCCAGCGCCGCGTCGTGTCGGGCAAGGTCGAGATTTTTGACGGCATCGCCCAGATCGTGCACCCCGATCACATCCTGCGCGAGGAAGATGCGCGGAAACTGCCCGCATGGGAACCGGTGTACCCACTGACCGCCGGGCTGACCCAGAAGACCGTCGTCA
Organism: uncultured Alphaproteobacteria bacterium; assembly: GCA_963819585.1. Taxonomy (GTDB): domain Bacteria; phylum Pseudomonadota; class Alphaproteobacteria; order Rhodobacterales; family Rhodobacteraceae; genus JAOADN01. The sequence continues at coordinate 431,761 of CAWFWP010000010.1, read as the reverse complement.
AGGCCGTGTCCTCGGCCATCGGGCGGCTGCCGACGCTTGCAGAATGGGCTGATCCGGCGCTGATCGCGCGCGAAGGCTGGCCCGCCTGGGATGTGGCGCTGCGTGCCGTTCACGCGCCTAAAGGCATGGATGATCTGGCTGTCACGGCGCTTCCACGGACGCGCCTCGCCTATGACGAACTGCTGGCGCATCAGCTGACACTCGCCCTTGCGCGCGCGACGCAACGGCGTGGCAAGGGCCGTGCGTCGGTCGGCACCGGGCACATGCAGGACCGCGCGCTGGCCGCCGCAGGCTACGCCCCGACCGCTGCTCAGCGCCGCGCGGTGGCCGAGATCGCCTCTGACATGGCCTCGCCCGCCCGGATGAACCGACTGCTGCAGGGCGATGTCGGGTCCGGGAAGACCCTTGTCGCGCTGATGGCGCTGCTGATCGCCGTCGAGGCGGGCGGGCAGGGCGCGCTGATGGCCCCGACCGAGATTCTGGCGCGTCAGCATCTGGAGACGCTCCGGCCCCTTTGCGATGCTGCGGGCGTTCGGATCGACATTCTGACTGGCCGCGACAAGGGTGCGGACCGCGCGGAAAAGCTGGCGGCGCTTGCCGACGGGCGGTTGCAGATTCTTATCGGCACCCATGCGATTTTCCAGAAGGATGTGGCGTTTCATGACCTGCGGTTGGCGGTCATCGACGAACAGCACCGTTTCGGTGTCGCGCAGCGGCTGGAACTGGGCGAGAAGGGGCAGGCGGCGGATGTGCTGGTGATGACGGCGACACCCATCCCACGGTCGCTGGCGCTTGCCACCTATGGCGACATGGATGTCAGCATCATCGATGAAAAGCCGCCCGGCCGCATGCCCGTCCGCACCGTTCTGATCTCGCTAGGTCGGATGGACGAAGTGATCGGTCACCTGCGGACGGCGCTTGCGGGCGGGCAGCAGGCCTACTGGGTATGCCCGCTGGTCGAGGAAAGCGAGGTGGTCGATCTGGCCGCGGCTGAGGATCGGTTCCGCGCGCTGCGTGCCGCGCTGGGTGAAGGGGTGGTCGGTCTGGTGCACGGGCAGATGCCGGTTGCCGACAAGGACGCGGCGATGGCGGACTTCGTCGCCGGGCGCACCCGGCTCTTGGTGGCGACGACGGTGATCGAGGTGGGGGTGAACGTGCCTGCCGCGACGATCATGGTGATCGAGCGTGCCGAGACCTTCGGGCTGGCCCAACTGCACCAACTGCGCGGACGGGTGGGGCGAGGGCAGGGGGCGTCGAGCTGCCTTTTGGTCTACCAAGGCCCGCTGTCGGACACCGCCGAACGCCGCCTGTCGATTCTGCGCGAAACCGAAGACGGCTTCCGGATCGCCGAGGAAGACCTGGCGATGCGGGGTGCCGGCGACCTGATCGGCACCGTTCAGTCCGGCTTGCCGAAATTCCGTATCGCCGATCTGGAACGCCAGTCGGCGCTGATGGCGCTGGCCCAGAACGACGCCCGCGCGCTTCTGGCCCGCGACCCGGACCTGACCAGCCCGCGCGGGCAGGCCGCGCGCGTCCTGCTGTGGTTGATGGAACAGGACCGCGCGATCCGGCTGATGTCGGTCGGCTAAGACGTGTTCCACCTATGTTTTTCGCAAGTTCTTAAAAAGTTCTTTACAACATGGGCGCGAATGTGAGAACAATCAGGCAACACAGACAGAGGTGCACTGATGAAATCACTCCGCAAACACCTGACCGCCGCCCCGCAGGCAGAATTCCTGCACGACCTTCTGGGCGGCCTGTCTCTGGTCATCCTGCTGATCGTGGCGCTGTCGGTCGTTCCCGTCGCCTGATCCTATTCCCGGTTCTGCCTCGCGGTTGCGGGCGTTTGCGGCGGTCTGACCGCCAACCGGTTCCTGTCTGGCCTTCCCCGGGCCTGTCCCCCGCAGCGAACCCTGAACGCCCCGTCGCCACCTGCCGCCGCCATCCCTGACCGGATGCGCGGCGGTTTTCTTTTTTGGGCGGTCCGTCAGGACGGTGGCGCGGCGGGGCTGGCCGACGCCCCGGCCCGCGCGGCAATGCTGTCCATCGCCTCGGTCGCCGCCTCCAGCACCAGCAGGATCGACGCATGGCGGTTGCGGTAGTCCCGCGCAGGGATCAGCGCCTCATATCCGTTGAACGGCGCGTCCGGCACTGGCCCGCCCTCGGTCAGCATCGCGCGCAGCTGGTCGCGGGCCAGCCGAACCTCGGCCACCGTGCTCCCGATCATCGCCGCGCCCGCGATCGCCGCCGACGCCTGACCCAGCGCACAGGCCCGCACCTCCTGCCCGAACGCAGCGATCCGGTCGCCATCGGCAGTGACGTCAACCGTCACGGTGGACCCGCAGAGGGGTGATCGGCGGCGGACGCTGGCCTGCGGTTCGGCAAGCCGCTCGATATGCGGAATATCCGCAGCCAGCGCCAGAATGCGCTGCGAGTAAAGCTTGATAAGGTCGCTGTCGCCCGACATGTCTTCCCTGCGCACTGGTTGCCCCATAGATAGACCCGCGACCCCATGAATGCAAAGGTGCCGCCATGGCCTTCGACCCCGCAACCCTGACCTATGACGACCGCGGCCTGATCCCGGTCATTGCGCAGGACCATGTGTCAGGCGAGGTGCTGATGTTCGCCTGGATGAACGTCGAAGCCGTCGCGCGGACGCTGGAGACGGGGGATGTGACCTACTGGTCGCGGTCGCGCGCAGCCTTCTGGGTCAAGGGCGAGACCTCCGGCCACCGCCAGCGCCTGGTCGAAATGCGTATCGACTGCGACCGCGACTGCCTGCTGGTTCTGGTCGATCAGACAGGTGCAGCCTGCCACACGGGGCGCCGCACCTGTTTCTACAAGGCAGTCCGTGACGGCGCAGAGGCCGAGATACTGGCCCCGGTCGCCTAAAGCCCGACCATCCGCCGAATATCTGCGGGAGTCGCCCCATCCGCGCGATAGCTGCGGATCGACCGCGCGTCGTCGCGCTTGGCAAGGCGTTTGCCTGTCTCGTCGCGGATAAGCCGGTGATGATGGTAGGTTGGCGTCGGAAGCTGAAGCAGTTTCTGAAGCACAACATGGATGCGTGTCGCCTCGAACAGGTCCTCGCCCCGCGTCACATGCGTGATGTCCTGGGCTGCGTCATCGACGACGACCGACAGGTGATAGGACGTGCCCATGTCGCGCCGGGCAAGCACGACATCGCCGATGCGGTCGGTCAGATGGCCGCCGCTTGTTTCGATTCTTCCGCGATCACCGTTCGGCCCCTGGCCCGTTTCCTTGAACGCCGGCGGTATGGTCGTTGCCACCAGTCCTATATCCAGTCGCAACGCCGAATCCTCGGGACGCCGCTCGCCGCGTCCTTTTCCACGGCACCTTCCCGGGTAGATCGGCCCGTCCGGCCCCGTCGCCCCCTCCTGCGGTGCGCCCAGGGCCTCGGTTATGTCCCTTCGCGTGCAGTCGCAGGGATAGAGCAGCCCTAGCGCCGACAGGTCATCCAACGCAGCCGAGTAGGCATCCAGCCGCTCGGACTGCCGCATCACCGGCGTTTCCCACGACAACCCCAGCCACGCCAGATCGTCATAGATCGCCTCTTCCCATTCCGGCTTTGACCTCTGCCGGTCGATATCTTCGATCCGCAGCAGAAATTCGCCGCCCTCGCGCAGCGCCATGTCATGCGCCACCATCGCTGCATAAGCATGCCCCAGATGCAGCGGCCCGGTGGGTGAGGGCGCGAACCGCGTCCGCATCAGCCTTGTCCCGCAAGCCATTCTGAAAATGAGGTTTTCGCCCGGTCGGTATAGGCGCGATAGCGGTCCTTGCGCCCGCGCCGCCCGCCCTTCGCCTCCACCGGCGGGAACAGCCCGAAATTCACGTTCATCGGCTGGAAAGTCCTGGCATCCGCCCCGCCGGTGATATGCGTCACCAGCGCACCGGTCGCGGTGTCCGGCGGCGGCGGGGACAGGGTGCGTCCAGTCAACTCGGCGGCGGCCAGCCGCCCCGCCAGCATCCCCATCGCGGCGCTTTCGACATAGCCTTCCACGCCCGTGATCTGCCCCGCGAAACGGATGTTCGGCCGCGACTTCAGCCGCATCTGCCCGTCCAGCAGCGTCGGTGAGTTGATGAACGTATTGCGATGAATGCCGCCGAGCCGCGCAAAGGACGCCTCGGACAGCCCGGGAATCATCCGGAAAACAGCGGTCTGCGCGCCGTGCCTCATCTTGGTCTGGAAACCGACGATATTGTAGAGCGTCCCCAGCGCATTGTCGCGGCGCAGCTGCACCACCGCATAGGGCTTGACCTGCGGATCATGCGCATTGGTCAGCCCCACCGGCTTCATCGGACCGAACCGCAGCGTCTCGCGCCCGCGTTCCGCCATCACCTCGACCGGCAGGCAGCCGTCGAAATACCCGGCCGTCTCACCTTCGTGAAATTCCGTCTTGTCCGCTGCCAGCATCGCGTCGATGAACGCCTCATAGTCCGCCTTCGTCATCGGGCAGTTGATGTACGCCGTCCGCTCCGCCTCGGTCTCGCCCTTGTCATAGCGCGACTGACGCCAGGCGACTGACATATCGATGGTCTCGGCGTGCACGATGGGGGCGATGGCGTCGAAGAAGGCAAGCTGGTCCGCGCCGGTTTCCGCCCGGATTGCCTCGCCCAGTGCCGTAGAGGTCAGGGGGCCGGTGGCGATGATCCAGTGCCCGTCCTGGGGCAACTCGGTCACTTCCTCGTCGGTCACGGAAATCAGCGGATGCGCCCGGATCGCCGCCGTCACGCTTTCCGCGAAGGGATCGCGGTCCACCGCCAGGGCACCGCCCGCAGGCAGCCGGTGTTTTTCCGCCATGGACAGAATCAACCCGCCCGCCGCCCGCATTTCCCAGTGCAGGAGCCCGACGGCATTCTGTTCATCGTCGTCCGAGCGGAAGGAATTGGAACAGACCATTTCGGCCAGATGGCCGGTCCGGTGGGCGAAGGTGCCGACGCGCGGGCGCATTTCGTGGATGATGACGGGGATGCCGCGCTGTGCGGCCTGCCAGGCCGCTTCGGACCCGGCCATGCCGCCGCCGACAATGTGAAGGGGTAGGGTCATGGGCGCCGTCTTAGGTCAGCGCCCCTTAGAAGAAAAGACGGCCCGTGCTAAAAGCCGCGCCGTCGGATCGTCAGGGCTGGTCCGTCAAAGACCGGCCAAGCTGGATCAGAAGCCGACTTCCATGCCGATGTCGGCCAGATAGGCGCGGTCGTTCCGGCGCTTGGCAGGTGCCGTTTCAGCAGCCCTGAGGGCAGGTGCCCGCGTCGCCGCCTCGAAGCCTGCGATCCGGCGGATCGCCGCAAATATGCCGCGCACCGGGTTGCTGTCTGCGCCGCCGTAGACCGAGCCGAAATCGAAGTCCGTCATCGCCGTCTCTCCCATTCTGGCCGGGTGTGGCAGATCGCTGCCGCTGTCCCTGACCGTTCATCCGCTGACGTTGAAGGTCAGGTCTGAGCGTGTCGTCGATAGGTTGAGATTGCGTTAAATCTTGGGTCAATTGTGGCGATTTACGCAAAGGCAAGCGCCACAATCTATACGTGTGTCAGGTCAGAAAATGCCCCTCACAAGCAGCGGTTCCAGCGGCCGGACCGCCCCGAAACTGCGGTCGGCCAGCGCGCGGCGCGGCCCCCGGTCGCCGCCGAACTGCCAGGTCACACCGATGCGCGCCGAAACATCGGTTCCGTCGTTTGCCGCACCGCTCAGGCCCGTCGCCCCCAAACCCGCCGAGATCTCGAACCCCGTAGCCGTGAGGCTGTGGACATAACCGAATTCCGCCGACCAGACGGTTGTGCGCAGTGACGCCTCGTCCACGGCGGCCAGCGAAATCGAACCGTAAAGCGCCCCCTGCTGTCCGACCGCATGGGTCACACTCGCGTCCACTGCGACGAAGTCGATGCCCTGCGGTTGTGCCAGCCCCGCGCCAACGCGACCCGTGGCCACCGTCGCTTCGCCCAGCGCGAACATGCCCTCGACACCCGCGACGCCGATCGTGCCCGACCTGTCGTTCAGGTCCGCGACCGACACGAACAACCCGTATTTCGCGCTGGCACGCGGCTGCATGTAGAGATGCGCGTCGACCTGCGCCAGCAGGTCCGATCCCGGTCTGCTGGCTGAAAGATCCATCTGCAATCCGTGCGCGCCCGTGACGCGGTAGTCCCCGGTGACGCGCAGCGATGTCTGTCCGCCACCTGTCGAAGCGGCCGTGACTTCGAGGAAGTTGAGACCGAGTGACGATTGCGCCGCAGCCGGGGCCGCAAGCAGGGCAAGAACAAGCGGGGCAAGACGAATGTGGCGCATGATGGCGGACCTGAGAGAGAGGGGGGAGGTCCGCCGTTCTGGCGGGGCCAGGCACCAGGTCCCGGCCCGCTGTCGATACGCCATTGGATCGCGTTAAGGAAAGCTTAATCTTACCAGATGGTTAACCTGTCAGCCGCGCACGTTCGGCAGCGACCCACGCGGCATCGCCATCCTCCGGACCCGAATAACGTCCCAGCGCGGCCGCTTTCTGAAAGAACCCCCGCGCGGGCAGGCCGGTTGCGCGCGATACGACCCAGACGGCCCGCAGCGGGCTGCCCGCAGCGGTGTCCCGCTCCATCAGCCGCTCCAAGGCGGCGGTCAGGGTAGCGATGCGCCCCTGTTCCGTCAGGTCCAACGCCGCAGCCAGCGCGGCATAGGTGATCGGGGCACTTGCGCCCTTCAAGACTGCGGCGGCGCGGTCAGGCAGGTCATCGCCGACCATGAACAGCTATTCCCCGTCCTCCTCGCCCGTCTCCGCGATCCTGGCCACGGACACGACCTCTTCGTCTTCCCCGGTATCGAACACCCGCACGCCCCCCGCCGACCGCGACCGGAAGCTGATGCCATCCACGGGGCAGCGGATCGACTGGCCGGTCGAGGTCGCCAGCATCACCTGATCGACGATCTCCACCGGGAAGCAGGCGACTAGATCGCCGCCGCGCATGGCCGAATCCATCGCCTTGACGCCCTGACCGCCGCGCCCGCGCACCGGGTAATCGTGGCTGGACGATGTCTTGCCCTGGCCGTTCACCGTGATCGTCAGGATCAGATCCTCGGACGCCGACATCTGCGCGTAGCGCTCCAGCGGCAGTTCGCCCGCCTCTGCGGCTTCGTCATCCTCGTCCGCCTCGGCCCCGTCATCCAGAGCGCCTTCCTGCGCGCGCCGCATCTTGAGGTAGGCCGCGCGCTCGTCCGGCGAGGCCTCGAAATGCCTGATGACCGACATGCTGACCACCTGGTCCCCCTCGGCCAGCCGGATACCCCGCACGCCGGTCGAATCGCGGCCCTTGAAGATGCGCACCTCGGTCGTCGGGAACCGGATCGCGCGGCCCTTGGCCGTCACCAGCATGATGTCGTCGTTCTCGTCGCAGATGCGCGCATTCACCAGAGATACACCCTCGGGCAGCTTCATTGCGATCTTGCCATTGCGCATGACGTTGGTGAAATCCGACAAGCGCGTTCTGCCGCACGTCGCCGTCTGACGTCGCAAAGAAGATCTGCAAGGCTTCCCATTCATCCTCGGGCACGTCGACCGGCATCAGGGCCGCGATGGAAACGCCCGTGTCGATGGGCAGGATATTGACCATCGCCTTGCCCTTGGCCCCGCGCCCCGCCAAGGGCAGCCGCCAGGTCTTAAGCTTGTAGACCATGCCGTCCGTCGTGAAGAACAGAAGCTGCGTATGCGTGTTGGCCACGAACAGGGTCGTGACCACATCGTCTTCCTTGGTGGTCATCGACGCGAGGCCCTTGCCGCCGCGCCGCTGCGCGCGGAATTCGGCCAGCGGTGTCCGCTTGATGTAGCCGCCCGAGGTGATCGTCACGACCATATCCTCGCGCTCGATCAGGTCCTCGTCCTCCATGTCGCCGGACCAGTCGCTGATCTCCGTCCTGCGCGGCACCGCGAAGGCATCGCGCACCTCGCGCAGTTCGTCCGAGATGATCGCCATGATCCGCTCGCGCGAGCCCAGGATGTCGAGGTAATCCTTGATGCTTGCCGCCAGCGCCTCCAGTTCGTCGGTGATTTCCTTGACGCCGAGGGCCGTCAGCCGCTGCAGCCGCAGATCGAGGATTGCGCGCGCCTGCGCTTCGGACAGGTTATAAGTCCCGTCCTCGTTCACCGGATGCGTCGGATCATCGATCAGGCGGATGTATTCGACGATCTCGCCCGCAGGCCAGCGCCGCGTCATCAGGCGTTCGCGCGCTTCCGCCGGGTCGCGCCGACGACCGGATCGTCGCCACCACCTCGTCGACGTTCGACACCGCGACGGCCAGGCCGCACAGGATATGGCTGCGCTCGCGCGCCCGGCGCAGCTCATACGCCGTCCGCCGCGCCACGACCTCTTCGCGGAAGGCGATGAAATGGGTCAGGAAATCACGCAGGGTCAGCTGTTCCGGCTTGCCGCCGTTCAGTGCCAGCATGTTGCAGCCGAAACTGACCTGCATCGGCGTGAAGCGGAACAGCTGGTTCAGCACCACATCCGCCGTCGCATCCCGCTTCAGCTCGATGACGACCCGCACGCCGACGCGGTCGCTTTCGTCCTGCACATGCGCAATGCCTTCGATCCGCTTTTCGCGCGCCATCTCGGCGATGCGTTCGATCATCGTGGACTTGTTCACCTGATAGGGAATCTCGTCGATGATGATCGCAAAGCGGTCCTTGCGCAGTTCCTCCACCCTGGTCTTCGACCGGATGATGACCGACCCGCGCCCCTCCAGATAGGCCTTGCGCGCGCCGGACCTGCCAAGAATGATCCCCCCGGTCGGAAAGTCCGGCGCTGGAATGATCTCCATCAGTTCTTCGGTCGAGATGTCCGGGTTCTGGATCAGCGCCAGCGTCGCGTCGATCACCTCGCCCAGATTGTGCGGCGGGATGTTCGTGGCCATCCCGACGGCGATGCCGCCCGCGCCGTTGACCAGCATGTTCGGGAACCGCGCGGGCAGGACTGTCGGCTCGCGGTCCTTGCCGTCGTAGTTGTCCTGGAAATCGACGGTGTCCTTTTCGATGTCCGCCAGCAGCGACGCCGCCGGCTTGTCCATCCGCACTTCGGTATAGCGCATGGCTGCCGGGTTATCGCCGTCCATGCTGCCGAAGTTGCCCTGACCGTCCAGAAGCGGCAGCGACATCGAGAAATCCTGCGCCATCCGGACCAGCGCGTCGTAGATCGCACTATCGCCATGCGGGTGGTATTTGCCCATCACATCGCCAACCGGGCGTGCCGATTTCCGGTAGGCCTTGTCATGCGTGTTTCCGGTTTCGTGCATCGCATACAGGATGCGCCGATGGACCGGTTTCAGCCCGTCGCGCAGGTCCGGAATGGCCCGGCTGACGATGACGGACATCGCATAGGACAGGAACGCGGTCGTCACCTCGTCCGCAATATCGACCTGCGGGCCGTCATGGTGCATCCGCGTCGGGGTTTCGTCTGCGTTTTCAGGGGGTTCTGGCGTGTCGATCACGTTCGCCGTGCCTTTGTGTATTTTCTATATTTTGTTGGTTACGTTATACTCCATTCAACAGGTTGGGTGCAATGGCGGGCGCATCCGACGCGCGGACCGGGCAAAAGCGGGCCCTCCGGACGCACAAACCGCACCCGTCCCGCCGATTGTCCGCGGGTGCCGCGACAGCACGTCTTTCGCTTCCCAATCCCGGTCCGATCCAATATAGCGGCGCGACCTGCGGGATGACCCCGTGACCGAAAGGCTTACATGCAGACGATCACCACGACGGACGACCTCGCCCGGTTCTGCGAGGCGGCAAAGCGCGAAGCCTATGTCACCGTCGATACCGAGTTTCTCCGCGAACGCACCTACTACTCCAAGCTCTGCCTGATCCAGCTGGCGCTGCCCGGCAAGACGGGCGAGGCCGTTCTTGTGGACCCCCTGGCAGGCAACCTGTCGATGGAACCGCTGTACGATCTGTTCCGTCACGAGGCGACGGTGAAAGTCTTCCATGCCGCGCGTCAGGACCTCGAGATTTTCTTCGTCGAAGGCAATGTCTTCCCGAAGCCCCTCTTCGATACCCAGATCGCGGCGATGGTCTGCGGCTTCGGCGAACAGGCGGGGTACGAGACGCTGGTGCGCAAGATCGCCAAGGCCGATCTCGACAAGACCTCGCGCTTCACCGATTGGTCGCGGCGCCCGCTGACCGACGCGCAGAAGACCTACGCACTGGCCGATGTCACCCATCTGCGCGTGATCTACGAATATCTTGCGGCTGAACTTGCCAAGACCGGCCGGACCAAGTGGGTCGAGGAGGAACTGGCGGTTCTGCTTGATCCCGAGACCTACATCACACGACCCCACGAGGCCTGGGAAAAGGTCAAGACCCGCACGTCTTCGGGAAAATTCCTGTCCGTCGTGCGCGAACTTGCGCGGTTCCGCGAGGATTACGCCCAGACCCGCAACGTGCCCCGCAGCCGCGTCTACAAGGACGACGCGCTGCTGGAACTCGCCTCGACCAAACCGGCGAACTACGAAGAACTCGGCCGCTCACGTCTGCTCCTGCGCGAGGGGCGCAAGGGCGAGATCGCGGACGGCATTCTGGCCGCCGTGAAAGCGGGGATCGAGGCGCGGCCCGAGGATTTCCCGAAGGTGCCGCATGACCGCGACCAGCTTCAGGTGGACACCGCGCTGGCGGACCTCCTGCGCGTGCTTCTGAAGGCCCGCTCGGAAGAAGTCGGCGTCGCACCCAAACTGATTGCTACAGCCTCTGACCTCGATGCGATCGCGGCCGGCCAGCGGGAAGGTGCGGCGCTCAGGGGCTGGCGGCATGAGGTGTTCGGCAAGGCTGCGCTCGATCTCTGCGAAGGCCGCATCGCCCTGACGGCCAAGGGCGGGTCGGTCCGCGTGATCGCGGCCTGACGGCGTCAACGCCTCAACGGCGGCTCGACCGGCTGTTGGTCTCGCCGACCACGACGATCTGGCTGATGTCCTGCAGGTCGATGTTCGACAGATTATAGGCCGCCGTCACCTCGCGCGACTGCGGCGTGCCGCTCCGGCGCGGCCCGGGCGGTTCACCGACGAGAAAGCGCAGCGTCAGCACGCCTTCCACCGGGTCGCCGTCATTCTCGGCCACCAGTTCGGCGTCCCACCAGCCTTGCGTCGGCGGCAGGCCGCTGGCCGCCACGATGGCCCCGGTCGGCAGCGGATCGACGGTCAGGGATGTCACCTGAGTGACCAGCGCCCGGTTGTCGGGCAGCACCTCCTGTCCGTCGAGCGTGGTCAGCGTGTCCTGCGACTGCGACCGGCCGAACCAGTTCAGCGGGTTGAACCGGCTTTCCCGGATCGCGCCGCACGATGCCAGCGCCAGAACCAGAATGACCGCAAGGCCCGTCTTTGCCGTTACCCGCATGCGCCGTCTCTCCCACCCGCCTGCCTTGCCGCCCGTTCCTTGGCTAGCCGATCCCGGCAATGGTGAAAAGGGCATCTCGACCTTGCGCGCCATTGGCATTACGCGAAGGGAAGAGGTTCACGACAGATCATGGCCACCCCCGCCTTCGAAGACATCGCCGACACCTTCGCTTTCCTCGATGACTGGGAAGACCGCTACCGCCATGTCATCGAACTTGGCAAGGCGATGCCGCCGCTGGACGAGGCGTTCAAGGTGCCGGCGCTGAAAGTGGACGGCTGCGCCAGCCAGGTCTGGCTGCGCCCGGTGGTCGCAGGGCAGGGACAGGATGCCCGTTTCGACTTCGAAGGCGAAAGCGACGCGATGATCGTGCGCGGCCTGATCGCGATCCTGCATGCGATGTATGCCGGGCTGACCGTCGGGCAGGTTCTGGCGGTGGATGCACCTGCGGAGCTGAAACGTCTGGGGCTGGAAGAGCATCTGTCATCCCAGAGGTCCAACGGCCTGCGCGCGATGGTCGCCCGCATCCGCAAAGTTGCGGGCGAGGTCGCGGCCTAGCTCAACCGCGCCAACGCACCCGTCAGATCGCCATAGCCCGTGAACCGCCGCTCATAGTCCAGCCCCAACCGCGCAGCGCAGTCGCGGGCCTTTTCGTCCAGACCCGGGTCATCCGTCTGCGCCTGATAGACCAGCTTGGTGTAGTTCCCGAAATAAGTGTCGCGCAGCTGCGGGTGCCGGTCGAGCCCCAACGGCTTCCAGACGAAGGCATCGAACTGCCTCACCAGAAAGTCGGTCAGGTAGAACGCCGTCATCTCATCCCGCGCCGCAAAGGCCGCGTTGCCCTCGAAAAAGCTATAGCAATGCGGCCCCTCGACCATCCCTACGCCCAGTTCGCGCGCATTTCGCCTGCAGCAGCCCGCCGGTTCCGCAATCCGCATAGACGACGAAGACCTGATCATAGGCGTCGCGGTTCTTTGCCACGACCTCCTCGACCGCCCCGGTGATCCGGTCGGGATAGTTATGCAGGATCGCGGGCAGGCAGGTCAGGTCCAGATGGTCCCAGCCGTTCGCCGCCTTCAAGTCGAGGATTTCACGCGCCAGCGCGCCGCAGGCGATCAGCAGCACACGGCCCCTGCCGGACGGGGCCAGCCCCGTCCTCGGTCAGCGTGCCGTCGTCGGGAATCATTTTGTCCGGCCGAACCAGCGGACGGCCAGGAATCCTGCCAGCAGAACCGGCCCAAGCGCCGCCTGCCAGACGGGTCCGCCCATCTGCGCGTATCCATACGCCATCGCAACGGTCGCCCCCGCCGCGATCAGCACCATCACCAGTATCGCCAGATAACGGACTGTCAGCATCGGTGATCCCTTTCTGCCCCGGCAAGGTATCTGACCATCAAACGTGAAATTTCCAAGGCATCGGATGCAAAAAGGCCCCGGGCCTGCGCCACGGGGCCGGTTCCGTGCGTGCGCCCGGCGGCTGTCAGCCGCGCGTGCCCATCTGGTTGTGCTTGCGCGCGATCCAGTCCTTGGCCGTCTGAACCGCCACCGCCGCGTCGCGGCAATAGGCGTCCGCGCCGATCGCCTTGCTGAATTCCTCGTTCAGCGGCGCGCCGCCGACCAGCACGATGTAATCGTCCCGCAGGCCCTTTTCCTTCAGCGTGTCGATGACGACCTTCATGTAAGGCATCGTCGTCGTCAGCAGGGCCGACATGCCGAGGATGTCGGCATCTTCCTTTTCCAGCGCATCGAGATATTTCTCGACCGAATTGTTGATCCCCAGATCGACAACCTCGAACCCGGCGCCTTCCATCATCATGCCGACAAGGTTCTTGCCGATGTCATGGATGTCGCCCTTGACCGTGCCGATCACCATCTTGCCGACGCGCGGCGCGCCGGTTTCGGCCAGAAGCGGCTTCAGGATAGCCATGCCGCCCTTCATCGCGTTCGCGGCCAGCAGAACCTCGGGCACGAACAGGATGCCGTCGCGGAAATCCGCGCCGACGATGGTCATCCCCGCGACCAGCGCCTTGGTCAGGACGTCATAGGGCGTCCATCCGCGTTCCAGCAGGATGTTCACGCCGTCTTCGATCTCTTCCTTCAGGCCGTCATAGAGGTCGTCGTGCATCTGCAGGACAAGTTCGTCGTCCGACAGGTCGGCAAGGATGATTTCGTCGTCAGCCATGACATGCACTCCGGAAGGCCCGGCTCCTGTAATGCGACGGCGGTTCCAAGGCAACTAGGCGATTTCCGACATGCGCCGGACGAAAGCCGACAGCAAGGGCGTGTCTAGGGCATTGACAGCGAGAGTTCCGAAGTTCTTGCTGAAACATAACGCGTAAATACCGGAGCCGACCCGATCACAAACCATTTCGCGTTAGTTCTTTCGCTCTTGTGCGGCGCCATCGGCAGTCCGGCCGTGGCTGAACTAATCGTCAGGACCGTCAAGGTCGATGTCCTGTCTGTCGGCGGAATCTGCGACTTGCCCTCCGACGAGCAGCGACCGGCCGTGAGCACCGAAAGCGGTACAATCGGATACAACCATTTCGCGTATACCTACGTCGTTCAAGGCGACCGCGTTCCCGCTTCGCCCGGACTAGGGATCGGCCTCCGCGTGGCGCTCGAAATAGCCCGACCGGGCAACTCTTTAACGTTCCGCATCGGATATCCGGATGGCTACACTTCGGAATGGGAGGCTTCGGTTGACCCAAGCGGCTCGGTCGAATTCGCGAGCTTCCCGGATCGAGGGACATTGCGCGAGGGACAGTACGTATTCAGCGCCCACAAGGGCGAGCAACGGCTTTTCCTTTATGCGATAACGGTAGAGGGCCAAGACAACCCGGGTCCCTGCGTGCTTCCCACGTCCTGACCCTCTTGGATGAGTTCTTCTTTTGTTCTATCTTTCATGCATGGTGAGCTCGCACGTCCCGATCAAACCCCTGCCTCCGCCCGATCCGACGCTCCGCCTCAAGGCGCGCGGGGCCGCGTCGAATGTCGCGGGGCGTTTCGAACCGCCATGCGCGCGGCGTCGAACATGACGGCTGGGACATCCCCGAGGACGAACGGCTTCTGCGCACCGACGTCACCGAGGAACGCCCCCGGACGATCATCAGCCGCAACACCTCGCCCGATATTCCGTTCGACCGTTCGATCAACCCGTACCGGGGCTGCGAGCATGGCTGCATCTACTGCTTCGCGCGCCCGACGCATTCGTTTCTGGGCCTGTCGCCCGGCCTTGATTTCGAAACGAAGCTGACGGCGAAACCGGATGCGCCGCAGGTGCTGGCGCGCGAACTCGGCAAGAAGGGCTATGTCCCGGCGGTGATGGCCATCGGCACCAACACCGACCCCTACCAGCCCATCGAATCCCGCTACCGCATCATGCGCGGCATCCTGCAGGTTCTGTCGGACTGGAACCATCCCGTCAGCATCGTGACCAAGGGCGCGATGATCGAACGCGACCTCGACCTGATCGCCGACATGGCGGACCGGCGCCTGATCACCGTCGGCATTTCTGTGACGTCCCTTGATGCCGATCTGTCCCGCAGCCTGGAACCGCGCGCCCCGGCACCCGCCCGCCGGTTGCTGGCGATCCGGCGGCTGAGCGATGCGGGCGTGCCGGTCCGCGTGATGGTCGCGCCCGTCATTCCAGTTGTCACCGAACCTGAGCTCGAGGCGATCCTGACCGAGGCGGCCGGGGCAGGGGCGAGGGCCGCAGGCTGGGTGCTGCTGCGTCTGCCCTACGAAGTGGCCCCCCTGTTCCGCGACTGGCTCGACCGGACCATGCCGGGGCAGGCGGCACATGTGATGAACCGTCTGCGCGAGATGCGGGGCGGGCAGGATTACGATGCCGAATGGGGCAAGCGGATGAAGGGCGAAGGCATCTTCGCCGAGCTGATCGCCCGGCGCTTCCGCATTGCCGCCAAGCGGCTCGGCCTCGATGGACCTTTGCCGACGAGCGACCTCACCCTGTTCCGCAGGCCCCCGTCCAGCGGGGACCAGCTGAGCCTGTTCTGACTGTCAGGGGGCAGGGGCGGCGTTCGCTGCCGTCACCGCATCGAAGCCCGCCGTGAATCCCTCCAGCGAGATGTCGACGCTGACCTTCTTGTCCGGTGCCGCCACCGGCACGATCGACACGGTTGCCTTCGACCCTTTCTTGAACCCGTCCACCTCTGCCGCGACGAACCCGACGCGGGCGATGCAGCCGATGGCCGCGCAGAAGGTGAAGGGATAGCGCTTGGGCTTCGCACCGTCGACTGCGATGGTCAGGTTCTCGGTCAGAAGCGTCTCCAGCGGCGTGATGATCGTGGCCCCCATCACCGCGTCCTGTCCGGCGGGAAGCGCCACGAGGCTGATCTCGGCGACCGCAGTGCCGTTCGCGTCCTTCAGAAGCTGATAGAGCTGGCAGGTCTCGGGCCGGTCGCCCACAGCCTTTTCGCAGTTCAGCTGCCAGGGCCCGTGTTCGGACTTGGTATAGACCTCGGGTGCGGCGGCGACCTCTTCGCCCAGCGAAAGCGCGTCCGGGTTCGGCACCGGCTCGGCTGCAGGACGCATCCGTGGCTGCGGCATCGGGCGCGGGATCGGCGGTCTGTGCCGCAATCGGCTGGCTGCCCAGAAGGCTGATCGACAGAATTACTGCAACTGCAGAGGCGAATTTCTCAAAAGTCATGCTCGTTTGTCCGTTCGCTGGATCACGTCTGGCGGCGGCTTATCATGCGTGTTTGCCGGTGTCAGCGCACAATCCGATCATCGGCAGGCGGGCGCGCGGCAGGACCTGACCGACGGCCAGGCATAGCTGCGTCACCGCCACCTTCCGCTTCGCGCAATACGCAAGCGGGCGGACGGAACGCCTTGCGCAAAAATGAAAAAAGGGCCGGTCGCCCAGCCCTTCTTCCGAATTTTTGCTCCCTGTCGGACGGGCCGACTTGTTTATTGGCGGGACGCTATTCACTTCACCTTCATCCGTCAACAGGGAAAAAACACGCCCAAAAGAATTGATCGGGCAGGGGAGCGGCAAGAAAAAAGCCGCGCCAACGCGGCGCGGCCAGTCTGACAGGGAGGAAGTAACATCCGGCACCGAACAGACCTCGCCGCCAGATGGAAAGGACACTGGCAGAGGTTGGTTAAGAATGTATGTTGCGCGCCGACAGCAAGTTGTGGGGTGCGGCCATGGACGAGACGATCTTTGTCGGCGGCGGGGGTGAAGGCTACACGACGCCGCAGACGCTGCTCCTGAAATACGGCAACCGCCACGGCCTTATCGCGGGCGCGACGGGCACCGGCAAGACGGTCACACTCCAGGTTCTGGCCGAGGGCTTCTCCGCTGCGGGCGTTCCGGTTTTCATGGCCGACGTGAAGGGTGACCTCGCCGGCATGGCCAAGGCCGGGTCCGAGGCGGGCAAGCTGCACGAACCCTTCCAGAAGCGGTCGGCGACGATCGGCTACACGCTCGAATACCGCGACTTCCCCGTCACCTTCTGGGACCTTTTCGGCGAACAGGGCCACCCGATCCGCACTACCCTGACCGAAATGGGCCCGCTGCTCCTGTCCCGTCTCATGGACCTCTCCGAACCGCAGGAGGGTGTTCTGAACATCGCCTTCCGGCTGGCAGATGAGGAGGGTCTGGCACTTCTGGACCTCAAGGACCTGCAGTCGATGCTGGTCTGGATCGGCCAGAACGCCGACGATCTCGGCCTGCGCTACGGCAACATCGCGCCCGCCACTGTCGGCGCGATCCAGCGCCAGCTGCTCGTTCTGGAAAATCAGGGCGGCGTGAAGCTGTTCGGCGAACCGGCGCTCGATCTTGCCGACATGATGTCGCTTGCCCCCGACGGGCGCGGCCGCGTCAACATCCTGGCCGCCGACAAGCTGATGGGCAGCCCGCGCCTTTACGCGACGTTCCTTCTCTGGATGCTGTCGGAACTGTTCGAGGTGCTGCCCGAGGTCGGCGACCCGGACAAGCCGAAATTCGTCTTCTTCTTCGATGAGGCGCATCTTCTGTTCAAGGACGCGCCCAGGGCGCTTACCGACAAGGTCGAACAGGTCGCCCGCCTGATCCGTTCGAAGGGCGTCGGCATCTACTTCATCACTCAGAACCCCGCCGACGTGCCCGACGCCGTACTGGGTCAACTCGGCAACCGGGTCCAGCACGCGCTGCGCGCCTTCACTGCCAAGGACCAGAAGGACCTTGCCAAGGCGGCCGAGAACTATCGCCCGAACCCACGCTTCGACACCGAAACCGCGATCAAGGAGGTTGGCACGGGCGAGGCCGTGACATCGTTCCTCGAGGCCAAGGGCATCCCGGCGATCATCGAGAGGACGCTGGTGCGACCGCCGAAAAGCCAGCTCGGCCCGATCCTGCCGGATGAGCGGACAGCCATCCTGACCGCGTCGCCCTTCGCGGCGAAATACACGACGCTGGTGGACCGGGAATCGGCCTATGAGAAGCTGAAGGTCCGCGCGGACGCGGCGTCTGCCGCCGCCGCCCAGGCCAAGGCCGACAAGGACCTGAGCTTGCGCGATTTCGGTTCGGTGAAGCACACCCAAGCCCCGGCAGAAGCCCCCGCACAGCAGGGCGGCGGCCTCAGCGACATCCTGTTCCGGGGGACCGGCAAGACGGGTCGCGGTGACAGCATCGCCGAGACGTTCACCAAGACCATGACGCGCCAGTTGGCAGGCAGCGCCGGGCGAACGCTTGTGCGCGGCATTCTGGGGGGTCTTTTCAAGTCGCGCTGACGGGCGGGCCAGCCGGACGAACCCTTACAGCGGCCTGATCTTCAGCCGCGTGATCCGGTTGTCCTTGCGAGCAAGAACCTCGAACCGGAAGCCGTGGAAGCTGAAGACCTGACCCTCGGCCGGGATTGCCTGCGCCTCGTGGATCACCAGCCCCGCGACCGTGTTCGCCTCGTCATCCGGCAGCGCCCAGTCCGTTGCGCGATTGAAATCGCGGATCGTCATCGCCCCGTCGATCAGCACGTCGCCCGAATCCGTTCGCTTCAGCGGATGCTCAGCGTCGATATCGAATTCGTCCGTGATCTCGCCGACGATCTCCTCGATGATGTCTTCCAGCGTGATCAGCCCCTTCAGATCGCCGTATTCATCCACCACCAGCGCAAAATGCGTCCGCCGCTTCAGGAATTCGCGCATCTGTTCGTCCAGCGGTGTCGTGTCGGGGATGAAATAGGGCTTCATCGCCACCGCCATGATGTCCAGATCGCTGACCGAATCGAGCTGCCCGTCGCCTTCGCGCAGGAATTTGTCGACGCTGCGCAGAAGGTCCTTGGCATGGATCACGCCGACGACATTCTCGCGCGTGCCCCGGT
Source organism: uncultured Alphaproteobacteria bacterium (assembly GCA_963819585.1). Lineage (GTDB taxonomy): Bacteria > Pseudomonadota > Alphaproteobacteria > Rhodobacterales > Rhodobacteraceae > JAOADN01. The sequence goes on along the minus strand of CAWFWP010000010.1, from coordinate 413,067 downwards.
AGAGCGGCAGGCGGGAATGCGACGAGGCGAGCACCGCCGAGATCAGTGTGTTCGGCTCACCGTCCGCGTCGATCATCTCGATCTGGCTGCGGTGGCGCATGATCTCCTCGACCGTCCGCTGGCCCAGGTCCAGTGCGCCCAGCAGGCGGTCGCGGTCTTCCTTCTCGACCGCGCCCGACTGGTGCCCGATCGCCAGCGCGCCCGCGATTTCCTCTCGGATCGCAAGGATATGCTCGTCCTTGTTGGTGCGGCACGCCGAACACGATCAGGATGCCCCGCACGATGGCCCGCACGATGTTCACGATGGGCGAGAACAGCAGGATCAGCAGGCGCACCGCCGGGGCCACGAAGGCCGCCGTCGCCTCGGGCCGGGTGATCGCATAGGTCTTCGGCAGCACCTCGGAAAAGATCAGCACCGTGAAGGTCATGATGAGCGTCGCAATCGCGATGCCGGTCGATCCCTGGAACACCTGCGTCAGCAGGGCCGTCGCCACCGCCGCCGAGGCCGTGTTGGCAAAGTTGTTGCCCAGCAGGATCGCACCGATCAGGCGTTCGTTGTCTTCCTTGACCAGCAGCGCCGTCTCGGCCCCTGCCGACCCCTTGTCGGCCTGGGCGCGCAGCTTGCCCTGCGACGCGGCCGTCAGCGCCGTCTCGCTGCATGAGAAAAAGGCCGAAACGACCAGAAGCACGACAATGGCAAGGATGTTCAGGAAAAGCGTAAGGTCCATTGGGTCCTGCGGATGATGAAGGGCACCGTTATGCCGGGCCGCCCGGCATGATTCAAGCGCCGCGCGGCGTCAGTCCTTCGCCAGCGGGTGATGCGTCAGCACAAGATCGCGCAGATGCTCGTCCAGCACATGCGTGTAGATTTCCGTCGTGGCGATGTCGGCGTGGCCCAGCAGCGTCTGGATCACCCGCAGATCGGCCCCGCCCGCTAGCAGATGTGTCGCAAAGGCATGCCGCAGCCGGTGGGGTGTGACCAGCGCGGGGCTGATGCCCGCCGCGACGGCCAGATCCTTCAGGAGGCCATGAAAGCCCTGCCGCGTCAGGTGCCCTGCCGCTGACCGCGCCGGGAACAGGAACTTCGACGGCGGCACCCGCCGCGCCAGCCGCGCCGTCTCTTCTTCCGCGTCGCGCAGCCGCAGCCAGCCTGCCAGTGCCGCCTTCGCGGGCGGCGACAGGGGCACCATCCGCTCCTTGCCGCCCTTGCCGCGCACCAGAATCATCGCCGGATCGCCCCGCACCGCCGCCACCGGCAGCGTCACCAGTTCGCTGACCCGCATCCCGGTCGCATAGAGCAGTTCCAGCAGGCAGGCGTTCCGCAGCCGCTCCGCCTCCGTCCGCCCCGCCGAACCGGCGGCCGCGATCAGCGCCTCGACCTGCGCCAGGGTCAGCGTCTGCGGCAGCTTGCGGTCACGCCCCGGCCCGCCGATCCGGATCGACGGGTCGGAGTCGCGCCAGCCCTCCTCATTCGCAAAGCGGAACAACTGGCGGATCGCCGACAGCCGCCGCGCGCGCGTCGGCTTTGACAGCCCCTCCGCCTCGCAGGCCACCAGATAGGCCTCGACATCCCCCTGCGCTGCCTCGGTCAGCAGCACGCCCCGCCTGTCCAGCCAGCCGCAGAAGTCCTTCAGGTCGCGGCCATAGGCCAGAAGCGTGTTGCGTGCCGCCCCGCGTTCCGCCGCCTGCGCCTCCAGAAACGCCGAAATCCACCGGGCCGCATCCGTCCGGCCCGGTCCGGCCAGTGTCTGCGCCGTCATCCGCGCCGTTCCAGCAGCAAGAGTTCCAGCGCCGCGCGGCGCGCCACCGTCTCCAGCCCCAGTTCGCGAAGCAGCCGCAGACCCGCAGTCACGTCACGGATATCGCCCTTCGCGCCGTCGGTGATGTGACCCAGTGCCACAAGCAGCGCTTCGCCAAGCCGCCCGGCATCGATCAGCGCCGCGAATTCCGGCGTCAGGGGTGTCTCGCGCAGGAAAGCAGCCTTGATCGCGCCGCCCAGCTGATCCGGCGGGGCCAGCCCGTCGACCTTGCCGCGCGCGAGCCCGATCAGGAACGGCTCGACCCCGTCCGCAGCTGTCCGCTGCATCGCGACCTGCTCGAACTCCGACGAGATCAGACCGATCCGGAAGGCCAGCGCCCCGGCATCGTCCGACAGGGGCAGCCGCGTCAGCCTCGGCCCGAAAATCTCGGCGAACGGCACTTCCAGCTCGGAGGCCGAGATCATCGCCCAAAGCCCGGGCAGCGTCTCGGCAACGGCACCCGCGTTGCCTGCCGCCAGATCATCTTCCAGCTTCCGGATCGCGGCGGCGCGGTCCCAGACCCCGCCGGATGCTGCTGGTTTCAGCTCGGTATACAGCCCCAGCAGGCGGTTCGGCTCCAGCGCGCCGGTCCGCGCCAGCCGCTCGCCTGCTTCGATCCGCGCCTTCCATCCCGTATTGGCCGAAAGGTCCGCATGCGCGAACGCAACCGGCAGTGCTGCGGTCGGGATCGGCTGGCCGATCGCCTCCATCATCCGCAGGATCAGCGGCGTCGGACGCTCGGGCATCGGCAGTTCCGGTTCGCCCTCGAACAGATCGGGGTCCAGAAACCGCGCCAGCAGCGCCGCCATATCGGGCTCGATGAACCCCAGCGCCTCGCCCGTCCTGAGCGACAGCGCCGCCGCATTCCAGTCGCCGCCGCGCGCCAGGCAGAAGATGCGCGCCGGAAAGGTCGGCGCGATCTGCGGGTTCGCCCGCATGTCCCCGCAGGCCCGGTCTTCCTGCCCCAGCAGCAGCGAGACATCGAAGCGCCGCCGGAAGGCCTCGGCGCTTTCGGTGCCTGGCAGCGACAGAAGCGCCAGTGCCTGATCCAGTGCGCCAAGGTCCAGCAGACGGTCGACCCGCGCCAGAAACAGCGTGCCCGTCCCGTCCGAGTCGACCGGCGGCGCAAGCTCCGCGAGCAGTAACTTCACCAGCAGCGACTGCACGGCAGGCAGCGTATCGACCCGCTCTGCCCGGATCAGGCGCACCAGATCGCTGGTCGGCGTGCCGCCCCACAGACTGCGCGGGAATCCCGTCCGGCTTACCGGCAGCAGCCCCGCCCCGTCGATTGACGCCTCGTCTATCGGCTTGACGGAAATCGCTTCGTCCGGGGCCAGTCCGTTTGTTTTCGGCACCGGCAGAGCCACCGGCATCGCCGGTTCGGACACCGATTGCGACAGCCAGTCGATGGCGGACAAGGGGGCCTCGGCGCAGGCAGGTGCCGCGCAAGCTCCGGCAATGAACAGGCAGAGCGCCCTATTGACCCACATCCAACTGAACCGGCTCGCGCATCTCGGACTGATCGGGGCTGAGATCGCCCAGGTAAGCATAGCCCGCCAGCCCCAAGAACGCGATGACCACAAGGAAAACAAGGGCCTTTATCAGACGTGCCATTTTGTCCTGCCAGTATTTATGCCCGTCCCGCTGTCTCGTCCGCTGCGGGTTGCGCGAATTATATATGGCTTTCCGTCCGACTTCACGCCATTCAGGCAGGAAAGTTTTCGCCGGGCGAAGGATCGCCCGCGGGGCCATCGGATTGCCGCCGAACCAAGCCTTTCGGGGCAGGGGCCGCAGCGCGGCCATGCGGGTCTTTTGTCCGGCGGGCGGGGGAATGCAGCGGCCGTGCGGACAAGGCTGAACAAGACCGTTGTGCTGATCGGAATGATGGGCGCAGGCAAGACCGCCGTGGGCACGGCCCTCGCGCGGCTGCTTTCCGTGCCGTTTCTCGATTCGGACGAGGCGATCGTGGCGGCGGCCAACAGGACCATCGCCGAGATCTTCGAACGCGACGGCGAGGCGTTCTTCCGCCAGAAGGAAACCCAGATCCTGTCGCGCCTGCTGCTCGGGCCGCCCTGCGTCCTCTCGACCGGGGGCGGCGCGTTTCTTGCCCCGGAAAACCGCGCGATGATTGCCGAACACGGCGTCGCCGTCTGGCTGAAAGCCGATCTTGATCTGCTGTGGGCGCGGGTCCGGCACAAGGCGACGCGCCCATTGTTGCGCACACCCAACCCGCGTGAGACGCTGCGCCAGATATTCGAGGCGCGCCAGGCGATCTATGCCGAGGCCGGGCTGGTGGTCGAGGCGCGGTCGGACTATTCGGTCGACGACATGTCACAGCAGGTGCTGGCCGCGCTGGTGACACGACCGGATGTGCTGGAGAAAACCGGATGACCCCAGTGGAAACCGTCAGGGTCGATCTGGGGCCGCGCAGCTATGATGTGCGCGTCGGCACCGGGCTTGTCGCCCGGGCAGGGGCCGAAATCGCCCCCCTTCTGCGCCGCCCGCGCGTGGCCGTCATCACCGATGAAACGGTCTCGCGCCTGCATCTTGGGGCGCTGCGCGACGGTCTCGGCGACATTGCCATGACCGCGCTGGCGCTGCCTGCGGGCGAGGCCACTAAGGGCTGGCCGCAGTTCTCCCGCGCCGTGGACTGGCTGCTGGCCGAAAAGGTCGAACGCCGCGACATCGTCATCGCCTTCGGCGGCGGCGTGGTGGGTGATCTTGCGGGCTTTGCCGCTGCCGTCCTGCGCCGGGGTGTGCGCTTCGTGCAGATACCCACGACCCTGCTGGCCCAGGTCGACAGTTCGGTCGGCGGCAAGACCGGCATCAATTCGGCGCATGGCAAGAACCTTGTCGGCGCCTTCCACCAGCCCGCGCTGGTGCTGGCCGACATCGGCCTGCTGGGCAGTCTTCCGGCCCGTGATTTCCGTGCAGGCTACGGTGAGGTCGTGAAATACGGCCTCCTTGGCGATGCGGAGTTCTTCCAGTGGCTGGAACGGAACGGCCCCGCTATTGCACAGGGCGACGCCGCGCTCCGCCAGCGCGCTGTCCTGCGGTCTGTCGAAATGAAGGCGGGCATCGTCGCGCGTGACGAGACAGAAGAAGGCGAGCGCGCCCTGCTGAACCTCGGCCACACCTTCTGCCACGCGCTCGAGGCGGCGACGGGCTATTCCGACCGGCTGCTGCATGGCGAAGGCGTCGCTATCGGCTGCGCGCTGGCCTTTGAACTCAGCCAGCGCCTCGGTCTCTGCGCGCAGGAGGTGCCCGGCCGCGTCCGCGCGCATCTGCGGGCGATGGGCATGAAGACCGACCTTGCCGATATTCCGGGCGACCTGCCGGATGCGGACGGGCTGCTGGCCCTGATGGCGCAGGACAAGAAGGTGCAGGACGGTCAGCTGCGCTTCATTCTGGCGCGCGACATCGGCGACGCCTTCGTGGCCGACGGGGTGGATACGGGCACTGTCCGCATGCTGCTCGCCGATGCGCTTAGTCGGCGCTGATGCAGGCCGCCCTCGATACCGCCCCGCGCAGTGCCTATTAGACCGTTGCCCTTCCCCCGCCGTCGCGCGGATCGGGTCAAGCCTTCGCTCGGTGCAACCGGCGCGTGACCGTCCGGCCTGCCGCGCCGTTGCGGCGATTCAGAACGGGATATCGTCGTCCAGATCGCCCCTGCCGCCGCCCGCCATCGCAGGCTGCGGGCTGCGGCTGCTGCTGCGGTCGTCGGAATAGCCGCCGCCATAGCCGTCGTCCTGCGACCCGCCGGCACCGCCGCCTTCGCCGCGCCCGTCCAGCAGCGTCAGTTCGCCCCGGAACTGGCGCAGCACGACTTCGGTCGTGTAGCGGTCGGCGCCCGACTGGTCCTGCCATTTGCGCGTCTCGAGCTGGCCCTCGATATAGACCTTGGAGCCCTTCTTCAGATACTGCTCGGCGACCTTGGCCAGGTTCTCGTTGAAGATCGCGACCGAATGCCATTCGGTCCGCTCCTTCCGCTCGCCCGTCGCCTTGTCGCGCCAGTTCTCCGACGTCGCGATCCTGAGATTGCAGACCTTGCCGCCGTTCTGAAAGCTGCGCACCTCGGGGTCGCGGCCCAGATTGCCGATGAGAATGACTTTGTTCACCGATCCGGCCATGTTGCCTCCTCTGCGGTCCGCCCGCGATTCCAATTAACCAATCCTTTTAGACCATCACCGGGTTAACGGAAGGCTAATCGCATCCGAAGACGGCGGAACCCGCAGGCACCACGGATCAGAAACGCTTCTGCGGCGGTTTGCCGCCGTGCCGGTTCTCTGTCCGCTGCGGACCTGCTAATCTTCGGCATCCCGTCCCAGGCCTGCAGGTCATCCCGTGCCGAATCCCCCCTTACGCCGGACCGACCGGCAGCGTTATGCCCTGATCACGCTGATGGCCCTGCAGGCCGCCTGCACCGTCTTCTTCGTCTTCGACATCGTCCAGGATTACGCGGCGCTTCCGCCCGGTCAGATTGTCAGCCTGCATCTGTCCTTCGAACTTGTCGCCAACCTCGGACTTGTCGCGGCGCTGTTGGTCGAATGGCGCGTTCTGCGCGCCCTGCTTGCCCGCCAGAAGGCCACTGAAAAGACGCTCGCTGTCGCCGCAGGGTCGCTGCACGACGTGATCGAGGGATACTTTGCCGAATGGGGCCTCACTCCGGCCGAGGCGGACGTCGCGCATTTCACCATCAAGGGCTTCTCGGTGGCCGAGGTCGCGCGCTTGCGTCGGTCCAGCGACGGCACCGTCAAAAGCCAGCTGAATTCGATCTACCGCAAATCCGGCCTGACCGGCCGTACCCAGTTGGTCAGCCTGCTGATCGAGGATCTGCTGCAATCTCCGGATGACCGCGGCGCGCCCCCCGTCAGGACCCGACCTGCGGGCGAAGCAGCCGCCTGATCCGGCCGGACCAACCGGCTGCCGCGTCTCTCCGCCCGGCATTTCTGACGGGGACTGGAAGCCGCCTGCCGTTCCGCTATAGTCCTTCGCGTCCGGGAAGGGTGGGGTTGATGCGGCAGCTTGCCGTTTTTCTGTGTGCGGCACTGATCTCGGGCCCGGCTTCCGCCGACGGCCTCAGCTTTTCGTCTTCGGGCGGGTCACGCGCCGCGATGTTCAAATCGCAGACGCGGCTGCTTGATGCCCGCGCGGCGACCCAGTACGAAAACTCCGTCCGCCTGACCCCGCACTACAAAAAGAAAAAAGGCGCGGGCGGTGACGGCGTCATCCCCGCCTATTCCGGCCGCTACGACGGCGCGTATCTTGAAACCGCGCGCGCCGCTGCCCGGAAATACGGCATCCCCGAGGACCTGTTCCTGCGCCTGGTCCAGCGCGAAAGCGGCTGGAACGCTGCTGCCGTTTCCCACAAGGGTGCGACCGGCCTTGCCCAGCTGATGCCCGGAACCGCCGATCTGATGGGTGTCGATGAAACCGATCCCAAACAGAACCTCGACGGCGGCGCGCGCTATCTGCGCCTGATGTATGACCGGTTCGGGACATGGCGGCTGGCGCTTGCTGCCTACAATGCCGGTCCCCTCGCGGTCGAGGAACACGACGGCGTGCCGCCCTATGACGAGACGCAGAACTACGTCGTGGCGATTCTCGGCCAGTAGCGCGTATCAGCCGCCTGTGACCTTGTAGTCGCGCGGGATATGCTGCGTCGCACGCCACCAGTCCGACCTGCGGATGCGCGCCTGATGCGCCTCGAAAGCCGCCTTGTCGCGGAACACTTCATGCACCGCGAAGCGCACGGGGTCTGCGCTCGACCGCAGCACCTCGAACACCAGGCACCCCGGCTCCGCCCTTGTGGCAGCGATGTGCCCCGCCAGCATCGCCGACACGCCGTCCGCCTCCTCCAGCGACCGGCAGATCAGGAACCCCCGCAGCGTCACGCGCCCCATGCCCGTCATCCCGGCACCGCCAGAACCTTCACCTCGCCCGGCCGCGGGTCATGCGCGATGGCGTCGGGCAGGTCGGCAAGGCTGACCCGCCGCGAGATCAGTGGGTCGATGCGGATGCGGCCCCTGGCGATCAGGTCGGCCGCGCGGGACTGGGTGAATGGGTTCAGAAACGAATACAGCACCGAAATCTCCCGGAACAGCAGGTCGAAGGGTTCGACCGCGACCTGCTCGCCCTTCGGCAGGACCCCCAGAATCACGATCCGCCCGCCCGGCCGCGCCAGGCGCGGGGCCTTGGCGACCGTATCGCCCACGCCCGCGCATTCCAGCACCACATCCGCCCCGCCGGGCCATGTCGCCTCGGCCTCTGCCACGTTCGCTGCTGTCGCCGCAGCACCAAGGCTGACAGCCAGATCACGCTTCGCCTTCTGCCGCGTCACCAGCATCACCTCCGCCCCCTCCAGCACCGCCAGTTGCAGTCCGAGAAGCCCGATGACCCCGCCGCCCAGCACCGTCACCCGCTCCCCCGCCCGGATTGCCGCCAGGTCGATGCCGTGCAGCGTGCAGGCCAGCGGTTCGCAGAACGCCCCGTGATGCGGGTCGAGATCGGCAGGCAGCGGGAAGGCCCGATGCGCCGGGATGACCGCGTATTCGGCGAAGCCGCCGTCCCGGTGAATGCCGATGGCGACAAGGTTCCGGCACAGGTTCACGCGGCCCCTGTGGCACTGGTCGCAGGTGCCGCAGGCGATGTTCGGGTCGCAGGTGACCCGCGTGCCTTCGGGGATCGTCACGCCCGTGCCCCGTCCGACAACGATGCCGCAGAATTCGTGGCCCAGCGTGACCGGGGGCGTACAGGGAAACTCGCCTTTGAAGAGGTGCCGGTCCGTCCCGCACAGCCCCGCCGCCTCGACCCGGACCAGCACTTCGCCGGGGCCTGGCTCGGGAACCGGGACGTCCACGGTGCGGAGGTCGCCTGTGGCAAAAAGCCGTGTCGCAAGCAATTCACTGTCCCCCGCGTGGCCCCTGAAAATCCTTCACGAAGGATTTTCGGAAGGGAAGCGTTTTCGTGAAAACGCTTCCCGCCGCGAAACCCTATTCCAGCTCTATCGTCCCGGGCGGCTTCGAGGTCACGTCGTAGAACACCCGGTTCACGCCCGTCACCTCGTTGATGATCCGAGTCGCCGTCTCGCCCAGGAAGTCATGCGTGAACGGATAGTAGTCCGCCGTCATCCCATCGACGCTCGTCACCGCCCGCAGGCCCACCGCATAGTCATAGGTGCGCCCGTCTCCCATCACGCCGACGGTCTTCATCGGCAGCACCGCCGCGAAGGCCTGCCATATCTCGTCATAGAGCCCGTGTTTCCTGATCTGGTCGATATAGACCGCATCTGCCCGCCGCAGGATGTCCAGCTTTTCGGCCGTGATCTCGCCCGGGCAGCGGATGGCGAGGCCGGGGCCGGGGAAGGGGTGGCGGCGGATGAAGGGCTCGGGCAGGCCAAGCTCGCGCCCGAGCGCGCGGACCTCGTCCTTGAACAACTCGCGCAGCGGTTCGACCAGCTTCAGCCCCATCTTCTCCGGCAGCCCGCCCACATTGTGGTGGCTCTTGATGGTCACCGAAGGACCCCCGGAGAAACTGACCGATTCGATCACGTCGGGGTAGAGCGTGCCCTGCGCCAGGAACTTCGCCCCGCCGACAGCCGTCGCATGCTTCTGGAACACGTCGATGAACAGCCGCCCGATGGTCTTGCGCTTGACCTCTGGGTCGCTGACCCCTTCCAGCGCACCGAGGAACAGATCGCTCTCATCCGCGTGGATCAGCGGGATGTTCCAGGTGTCGCGGAACATCTTGACCACTTCGGAGGCCTCGTTCAGTCGCAACAGCCCGTGATCGACAAAGACGCAGGTCAGCTGATCGCCGATCGCCTCGTGAATCAGGATCGCCGCGACGGACGAATCCACGCCCCCCGACAGCCCGCAGATCACCTTGCCATCGCCGACCTGCGCGCGGATCTTCGCAATGGCCTCCGCCCGGTAGGCCCCCATCGTCCAGTCGCCGGTGAACCCTGCCGCGCGCACGAAATTCTCGTACAGCTTCGCGCCCTTTCGGCGTGTGGTGCACCTCCGGATGGAACTGCACCGCATAGAAGCGCCGCGCGGGGTCCGCCGTGATGGCGAAGGGTGCGTTGGGCGAGGTGCCGTAGACCTGAAAGCCCGGGGCGATGGCCGACACATGGTCGCCGTGCGACATCCACACCTGTTCGCGCCCGTCCGCAAACCAGCCGTCGAGCAGGGGCAGGGGGGCCTCCCTGCGGTGTCACGTAGGCCCGCCCGAACTCCGCAGTTCCGTGGCCGCGTTCGACCTTGCCGCCCAGCAGATGCATCATCACCTGCTGACCATAGCAGATGCCAAGGATCGGCACGCCGAGGTCGAAGACCGACGCGGGCGGCATCGGTGCGCCCTCGGCGAACACCGATGCCGGGCCGCCGGAGAAGATCACGGCCTTGGGCGCAAAAGTCGCCAGAAAGGCGTCGTCCACCCGGTTGTAGGGGTGGATTTCGCAGTAGACGTTCAGCTCCCTCAGCCGCCGCGCGATCAGCTGGGTGACCTGGCTCCCGAAGTCGATGATGAGAAGGCGGTCGTGCTGGATGATGGTTTTGGTCATGCGGTTCGATAATCAACCGCTGCCGCCGGTTCAAGCAAAAGCCCGGGGGCTCACCCCCGGACCCCCAGGATATTTTCGCAACGATGATGCATGGAAGGTCGCAGCGGGAACAACCGATGTCGGTTTTGCAATCCAAGTGCCGCAATCGGGGGTCGTGGCGGTGCGGGCTGCGGAGTAAGACCGGGACCAAGCAGATACGGGGAGACAGCCGATGACCGAGGTTCTCGAAGGGCGCAGGGCGCGCGGCGGCGGCGGGGCTGCGCGGCGGGCGGAACGGTCGGCCGTGCATTTTGAGGTCGCCCGCTACATCCAGCGCAACATCCCGAACCTTGAGGTGCTGAACGAGGAAGCGCTTCAGATCATCGAGGCAAATGCCGAGACGGTTCTGCAAGAGATCGGCGTCAACTTCACCGACAATCCCTTTGCGCTCGACCTCTGGCGCAAGGCGGGTGCATCCGTCGATGGCCACCGCGTGCGCATCCCGAAGGGCCTTGCGCGCCAGCTTTGCGCGACGGCCCCCGCGACCTACACCCAGTATGCCCGCAACCCCGACCGCAGCGTCGTTGTCGGCGGCCGCAACCTGGTCCTCGCCCCCGTCTACGGCCCGCCCTTCGTCCGCGACGAAGGCGGACGGCGCTATGCGACGGTCGAGGATTTCCGCAAATTCGTGAAGCTCGGCTACATGTCGAAGTGGCTGCACCATTCCGGCGGCACCGTCTGCGAACCGACCGATGTGCCCGTCAACAAGCGCCATCTCGACATGCTGTTCGCCCATATGACGCTGTCGGACAAACCCTATATGGGCTCCGTCACGGAACCCTCCCGCGCCGAGGATTCGGTCGCCATGTCGAAGATTCTCTTCGGCGACGACTTCGTTGACCAGAACACGGTGATGACCAGCCTGATCAACATCAACTCGCCGCTGACCTTCGACGGCATCATGATGGGCGCGCTCGAGGTCTATGCGCGCGCTAACCAGGCCGCGATCATCAGCCCCTTCATCGTCGGCGGCGCGATGGCCCCCACCACCGTCGCCGGTACCCTGACGCAGGTTCTGGCCGAGGTTATGGCGGGGGTCGCCTATTCCCAGCTTGTCCGCAAGGGCGCGCCGGTCATCGCCGGGGCCTTCGTCACCTCCATCGACATGAACTCCGGCGCGCCGACCTTCGGGACGCCCGAGGCAAGCCTGATTACCTACGGCGCAGGTCAACTCGTCCGCCGCCTAGGCGTGCCCTACCGCTCTGCCGGGGCCTTCTGCGGATCGAAGCTGCCCGACGCGCAGGCGGCCTATGAATCGGCCAACAGCCTGAACATGGGGCTGCTGTCGGGCGTCAACTTCATGCTGCATGCGTGCGGCTGGCTGGAAGGGGGTCTTGTGTCCTCTTTCGAGAAATTTGTCATGGATGCCGACCAGCTTGGCGTCCTGCATGGCCTGGCCAAGGGTGTGGACATCACCGAGAACGGACAGGCAATGGACGCAATGCGCGAGGTCGGCCCCGGCGGCCACTACCTCGGCTGCGCCCATACCCAGGCGAACTTCAAGGACGCTTTCTGGCGCACCGAACTCCTCGACTACAAGCCGTTCGAGACCTGGGACGAGGAAGGCGCGCGTGACACCGTCACCCTGGCGCGCGAGCGTGTTGCCAAGCTGCTGTCGGATTATCAGGAACCCGCCATCGATCCCGGCACCCGGGAAGGGCTTGCGGACTATGTCACCCGGCGCAAGGCGTCGATGCCCGATGCCTTCGTCTGACGGAACTGCCGCTCCGGTCTAGGCTCCGTCGGCAGCACGGGCCATCAGCCGAAGCTCGCCCATCAGGGCGATCAGAAGCTCGACATGCCGGGCGACGCTGTAAGACACGTCACCCTGACGGCGCGTCGTTTCCATCTCGCCCTCGGCATCAATCAGCTTTGCCACCGCACGGGCCGGTGATGGCGCGCTTGTCACCCGCATCAGGCGGCAGAGGTCGCGGCTGCGGCTGTAGTCGGCCAAGCCGAGGCGTGCCGCCCGGATCAGCAATTGCGGTCGGCGAAGGGCGGCAACTTGGTCGCGCGGGTCAGACATCGATCTCTCCTGCAGTCGGTTCAACTGTAGGGTGTGCATGATCCGGCGCTGCGTTGCCGGATCGGCCCGTTCAGCGACCGTTTCTTTCAGCGAAATTTAGAGTTCATCAACCTACATCTGGTCACCGCCACGAATTAACCTGCAGGTAACCAATACAACCAAGGGTTGCTAATGTGGTGGTTGACTCCGGGGCCTTGGCAATTCCGCCATAGGGCATCCGGTCAGGGTGGGAGGATGGCGATGACCGCATCGCCCGACATGGGACAGCATTTCCCTGCGTGGCTTCCGACGACGGCCCGGACCTATCTCAGACACACCGCGACGGGCATATCGATCCGTGCCCTTGCGCGCGAAATGGGGTGCCATGCCTCTACCGTCCTGCGGCAGGTGCGAAAGTTTGAACAGCGACGCGACGACCCGCTGGTGGACGAGGGGCTGGACGATGTCGGCGGGCAGCGGCCGGATCACGCGGTGGAATGTTCTTTGGTGGGCCGCGGGCCTGTGGACAAGGGGAATTCGGGGATGACAGTACACACACGCACAATGCCGCAGCTTGCGGATGAACAGACGCTGGCGCGCGAGGCGCGCCGCATTCTGCGCAGACTCTGCGAAGCCAACACGGTCCTGGCTGTTGCGGCCGAGATGGAAAAGGCCGTCGTGCTGAAGGGCACGGCCCGTGTCGCGGTTCTGGACAGGGCCGTGGCGCAGGCCTTCGCGCTGAAGGACTGGATCGCCGTTGCCAGGACCGGCAAGGTGACAAGTTATGAAATCACCCGGGCTGGCCGTGCGGCCCTGCGCCGGATGCTGGCCGGGGAACCGTCCGACGGCGGCACGGCGGACAGTTTTGCCGAAAGCCCGGCACCGTTCGGCGACCAGCACCGCGACTTTGCCGAACGCACCGTTCCCGGACCCGGCAGCGACGGCCCCAGGCGCGTGCGCTACAACCTGTCCGAAAGCCCGCTGACGGCCCTGGCCCGTCGCCGCGACAAGGATGGCCAGCCGTTTCTGAACCCCGCACAGATTGCCGCGGGCGAACGGCTGCGCGAGGACTTCGAACTCGCCCAGATCGGTCCGCGCGTCGCGCAGAACTGGGACCGGTTCCTGACCGCCGGGGGCGCGCCCGCTTTCAACCCGGACGCGACGGGTGGCGGCTCACCCGCCGCACGGGACCGCGTCGCGCTGGCGCTCAAGGACCTCGGCCCCGGCCTCGGCGACATGGTGCTGCGCGCCTGCTGCTTTCTTGAAGGGCTCGAGGTTGCCGAACAGCATCTCGGCTGGTCGGCGCGGTCCGGCAAGATCGTCCTGCGCATCGCGCTGACACGCCTGATCCGGCACTATGAAGAGACGTATGGCAAGGGTCTGCCGTTGATCGGATAAGCCGTCCTTTGATTGAAAAAAGGCGCGGGGTCTTATCCCCGCGCCCTTTCCGCGTCCTGACTTCGCAGGCGTCAGGCCGACGTCACGCCCGCCTTGTGCAGCACACCGGCCAGCGCACCGCCGGCAAGCGGTGCCACGATGTACAGCCACAGCTGCGCCATCGCCGTCGCATCGAACACGTTGGTCGCAATCGACCGCGCGGGGTTCACCGACGACCCGGACACCGGGATGCCTGCCAGATGGATCAGCACCAGCGTCAGGCCGATGGCGAGACCCGCCACATTGCCCGCGCCGCCATTGGCCTGCGTCGCGCCCAGGATCACCGTCACGAACAGGAAGGTCGCCACGAATTCGAAAATCAGCGCCCCGTTCGTGCCCATCGACCCGATCGTGGTTGATGCCTTGCCCGGGTCCGCCCCCATGGCCATCAGCACCACGGCGGCGATCAGCCCGCCGATGATCTGCGCGATCCAGTAGCCGATCATCTCGCCTGCAGGCATCCGCCCCGCCAGCATCGCGCCCAGCGATACGGCCGGGTTCAGATGCGCGCCCGACACCGGGCCGATGCCATAGGCCATCGCCACCACTGTCAGGCCGAAGGCCAGGCTGATCGCCACCAGCCGTGCGGATTCTCCCTGTTCGGGCATCATGAACAGCGCCGTTGCGCAGCCCAGAAACACCAGTGTGAACGTCCCGATTGCCTCTGCGATAAGTTTCTTCATTTCACCGTACTCCCTCGGTTTCACGCGCAGCCATGCGGCCGCGTCAGACCCGGGTTCTGTCCGACCCCGTGGTCATGCCAATCGATTAAACGCTATATCCCTCTCAGATCAGGGGAAAATCTGATGCGCGATCTCAAGATTCCTGCCGACCGTCACCCGGAAAAAGCACATCGGGCCGATCAGGCGCAGCCGAAGAAGCCCGACTGGATCAGGGTCAAGGCCCCGACATCCGAAGGCTACAAGCGCACGCGCGACATCCTGCGCGACCAGAAGCTGGTGACGGTCTGCGAAGAGGCGGGCTGCCCGAATGTCGGCGAGTGCTGGTCGCAGGGCCATGCGACGATGATGATCATGGGCGAAATCTGCACCCGCGGCTGCACCTTCTGCAACGTGGCCACCGGCAAACCCCAGACGCTCGACGCGTTCGAACCCGGCCGCGTCGCCCATGCCGTCGCGCAGCTGGGGCTGAACCACGTCGTCGTGACCTCCGTCGACCGCGACGACCTCGACGACGGCGGGGCGGAGCATTTCGCACAGACGATCCGCGCCATCCGCCACAAGGCCCCCGGCACCACCATCGAAATCCTGACGCCCGACTTCCTGAAATGTGCGCCATCCGCGCTGGAGAAGGTCGTCGAGGCGCGCCCCGATGTCTTCAACCACAACCTCGAAACCGTTCCCGGCCTGTATCCCGAGGTCCGTCCCGGCGCGCGCTACTTCGCCTCGCTCCGGCTTCTCCAGCGCGTCAAGGAACTCGACCCCGCGATGTTCACCAAATCAGGCATCATGGCCGGTCTGGGCGAGGAACGCCACGAGGTGCTTCAGGTCATGGACGACATGCGCGCGGCCGATGTCGATTTCCTGACCATTGGCCAGTATCTGCAACCGACGCCCAAGCACCACGCCGTCGCCCGCTTCGTCACCCCCGACGAATTCGCCGCCTACGAAAAGGCAGCGCTCGGCAAGGGCTTCCTCATGGTCTCCGCCACGCCGCTCACGCGGTCATCGCTATCACGCGGGCGATGATTTCGCGCGCCTCCGCAGCGCGCGAAACGACAGGCTTGGGCTGATGTGATCGTGGAAGGCCCGCCGACCTGAGCTAGAACCGGAACCCGACCGACACGTCATAGGCCGTGTCGGTGGTGTTGCCGTCCAGCACGCCGATCTGCGCATAGCCGAAGCTGCCGAACGAATAGTCCATCGACACACCCAGCACGTAGTCGCCCCCCGACTGCGTCAGGACCGTCCCGTTCAGATCGACGCGGTCGATCGGCTCGAACGTCACGATAACCGCGCAGGCCCGATTCCCCGGTCACGAACGACTCGTTGTAGTAGTACAGCCCGCCGCCCCACACGCCCGCGTCGCCCGACCCGCCCAGCACGAACCGCGATTCGGTCGTGCTGCCGTCGTTCAGCACTTCGACGCCGCCTGCCAGCGACACCTTGCCCAGCGGATAGCGCGCCACAAGTTCCAGCGCCGTCGCATCGACATCGCTCAGGCGGTGCAGCGACGCGCCGAAGCTGACCGGCCCGGCGGTTCCGTCATAGCGCACACCCAGCGGCACATTGATCACATCGGTGAAATAGGCCGAATCGGTGAAGCTGCCCGTCGCGGACCGCAGCAGCGGGTCGAACAGATAGGTCCCGCCCAGAATCGGGCCGTCATAAAGCCCGTTCATCACCGGTTCCGGCGCGCCGAAGGACAGCTTGCCCGCTGGCCCCAGTGCGATGCTCGGAGCCAGATAGAGTGTGTAGAACGACGTGCTGTTGACCCGCAGCACCCGCAGTGATGCATCCAGTCCGAGACCCGCCAGACCTGCCGCGCCCGGCTCGCTCGTAAAGCTTACGCCGCCGGCAAAGCCAGTCTCGCTGTTGCCGTTGCCCTGCGCGTACTCCGCTTCGCCATAGGCGCTGAAGGATACGCCCTGCGCGCCCGCGCAAACCGGCGCGACGCCGCCAGCATGGCCGAACCGACAGGCCAAAACGCATCCCAGTTCCACATCTGTTGTTCATCATCGCCCGCCTCGGTCTGTTTTTTTGTTTTATGCCGCAAACATAGGCCAAATCGCCGCTCCGGCAATGCAACCGGGGGTTCTCTGCCGGGTTCGGCGACGTACCCTCGCTTTCCTGCCACATACCCCTCCGATCCGCGTCCCGCTTCGCCCAACCGGTTCCGTCTTGCGGCACGAATCTGCACAAACAGAATGCAATCTGTGTCTTAATTCATCCTCAATGCGATGCGCTCCGCGCGATTCGACGCTGCGCGTTTCCTGGGGGAAAGCATGACCATCCATCACAGCCACCGTGATCCGGTTGCCATACCGGATGTGACGATCACTCGACTGGTGCTGGACGGCATCGGCAGCGATCCCGACCGCATCGTCATGCGCGACGGCGCGACCGGCGATGCGCTGACTGCCGGTGCGTTCCGCGCGCGGGTCGAACGGCTGGCGGGCGGTCTGACCGCAGTGGGGCAGGGGGCCGGGAAGGTGACGGCCATCATGGCCCCGAACAGCCCGGACTATGCCGTGGCCTTTCACGCGATCCTCTGGGCCGGGGGCACCGCCACCACCGTCAACCCCAGCTATACCGCCACGGAACTCCGCCACCAGCTCACCGATTCCGGCGCAAGCCTGCTCATCACCATCCCCGCGCTGCTGCCGCTGGCAGAGGAGGCGATGGCGGGCACAAGGGTCCGCGCCCTCGCCGTGATCGGCCCGGCCGCAGGTGCGGTCCAATCCATCGACGACCTGACCGGCCCGCCCATCACCGCCCAGGTCCCCGTGGACATCGCCAGCCACATCGCGGCGCTGCCCTATTCCTCCGGGACGACTGGCCTTGCCAAGGGCGTCATGCTCACCCACCGCAATCTGGTCGCAAATGTCATCCAGACCATCGATGTCCTTGATCTCGGGCCAGGCGAACGGACCCTCGCCATTCTGCCTTACTTTCATATCTACGGGCTGCAGGTGCTGATGAACTGCTATCTGGCCTGCGGCGGCAGCCAGACATCGCTGCCCCGCTTTGATCTGGAGGCCGTCTTGCGCATCCTGCAGGACGAAAAGGTCGGGCGGTTCTACGTCGCCCCGCCGGTCGTGCTGGCGTTTGCCAAGCATCCGATGATCGACCAGTTCGATCTGTCGGCCCTGCACACGATCTTTTCGGCGGCGGCACCGCTTGGCGCGGACCTGTCGAATGCCTGCGCTGCACGACTCGGCTGCGAAGTCGTGCAGGGCTACGGGATGACCGAACTGTCGCCGGTCACGCATCTGACCTACCGGGGCACGGGGCGTCCGGGTTCGGTCGGGCAGCTGATTTCACTGACAGAAGGCCGCATCCGCGACCCCGAGACGGGGCGCGACCTCGGGCCCGGCGAATTGGGCGAGGTTCTCGTGACCGGACCGCAGGTCATGGCGGGGTACCTCAACAACCCCACTGCGACCGCCGCCACGGTCGATGCCGATGGCTGGCTGCATACCGGCGATCTGGGCTACGTCGATGCGGACGGCTATCTGTTCATCGTCGACCGGGTGAAGGAGCTTATCAAATACAAGGGCTTTCAGGTCGCCCCGGCCGAGCTGGAGGCGCTGCTTGTCACCCATCCCGCCATCGCGGACGCTGCCGTTGTCGGCCGCCCGGATGAAGAGGCGGGCGAGGTGCCGGTTGCCCATGTCGTGCGCCGCGCCGGGGCCGAGGTCACGGCGGACGAGGTGAAGGAGTTCGTCGCGGCCAAGGTGGCGACGTTCAAGCGGCTGGCCGATGTCCGCTTCATCGACACCGTCCCGAAATCGCCCTCAGGCAAGATTCTGCGGCGCTTGCTGAAGGCGTCGTCTTAGGGGCTTTCGGCTTGCGGAATTTTCACCGTCGCTTCCCCTCCCCCTCGTGGGGGGGCAAGGGAGGGGGGAGCTCCCGCAGGCTGCGCATTCATTGCGCACCACCCGTTCCGCCGAATTCGCCGACCCTCGTTAACGCCCTGTCCGCCAGCCCCGCGTATGGCAGGTTGCCATACGCTTGCCATACGCGGGCTGGCACCCTACCGGAGGGTCGATTGAGCGAAATTAATCCAGCGTCCGCAGGGGTTAAAGTTACGCCGGGGGAACGAAAGGCTGACTGATCTCGCGGAACACCTCCAGCCCCTCCGCTCGGTCACAGAACGCCGTCAGGGCCGGATAAGCGGCGGGCGTGAACAGGCCCGGATGCACCTCGCCCACGAACCGCAGCACGCAGGCGACCGCTATGTCGGCATGCCCGATGCGGTCACCGAACCACCAAGGGCCTGATAACCCGGCGCATTCCGCCTCCAGCACCTCTAGCACAGCAGCCATCTGCGTCCGGCAGCGCCCCGCCCAGACCTCGGACACCGCCTCGTGCAGCCGGTATTCGTAGAACAGGCTGACCGCCTTGTCGCCCAGCCCGGTCGCCAGCGCCATGACCCGCATCGCCCGCCGCCGCGCCGGTTCTGCGTGCGGAATCAATCGTTTATCAGCAGGAACAAGACTGTCGATATGGTCGAGGATCGAGGCGCTGTCGACCAGCACGTCGTCATCCCCCAGCACCAGCTGTCGGCACCCGCATCAGCGGATTGATCGCCCTTATCCGGTCGGCGTCCCCGAACACCGACCATGGCCGATGCTCGAACGGCAGGCCATAGAGACGCAGTGCGATTCCGGCGCGCCGGACGAAGGGCGAATCGTACTGTCCGATCAGGATCATTCCGAAGCGGGCACCTTCTTCAGATAGGCGGCCAGCGCCTGCCGGTCGCCGACGGGCAGCTTGGCGGTATTCTCCACTACCAGCGCCATGTGCCCGCCAGCGCTGTCGAATTCCGGTGTGAACCCGGTCTCGAGATAGGCCACGATCTCGTCCACCGACCAGGTCAGCTTGGCCGGTGTGATGTTCGGGAACGTTCCCGTCGTGCTGCCCGGCACCGGTCCGCCTGCGAGCCAGCGCGACCGGTCTGGCCCACCCAGGGCGTTTCTCGGTGTATGGCATTCACCGCAATGCCCAAGCGCCTCGGCCAGATAACGCCCGCGCTCCTCCTCCGCCGTCAGATCACCGGTCACAACCCAGTCCTTGTTCAGGAACAGGAACTTCCAGCCCCCAAGATTGCGGCGGATGTTGAAGGGAAACCCCACCTCATGCGGCAGGCTGGGCGTTGCCGACGCGGGCACGGTCTGCAGGAAGGCGTGCAGATCGACGACATCCTGCAGGTCTGCCCGGATGTAGCTGGGATAGGGGAAGGCCGGGAAATAGTGCTGCCCGTCTGGCGAGACACCCCGCGTCATCGCGTTGGCAAGGTCCAGCGCGCTCCAGCCGCCGATGCCGTTTTCCGCGTCGGAGGAGATGTTGGGTGCCACAAAGGTGCCGAAGGGCGAAGGAAACTTCTGCCCGCCGGCCAGCAGCAGCTTTCCGTCGCCCGTCGCGTCGGCCGCCGCGTGACAGGCGGCGCAGCCGCCCGCCCAGAACACCTGTTCGCCATGCGCAGGATCGGCGGTGAGGCCTGCCAGAGCATCCTCGGGCAGAGGATCGGGGCTGGTCAGGAACCAGTAAACGGCAAAGCCGATCAGGCCGAGTACGACAAGTGCGGTCAGCAAGCGCCGCATGGGATACTCCACGCAAATAGGGGGCGGACCGAGGGTCCGCCCCCTGCCGCAAGCCTCGACACCCATAGTCTGGCTTGCGGAGCGTTCTGTGGCAATCCCCGCAGGGCGGCGGCAAATGTGCCGCCTGGCCGCGATTGCCTGCCGAGCGTCACAAGTATGCTAGGCCCGACAGCACAGCCCCGTCTGTCTCACTTTGGTTAGATGACGGGCGCGCCGGTGCCTGTCGCGCAGATCATCGCACCCTGCGGCGAGGCGTGCAGGCCTGTCCGCCTCAGGTGAAGCGCACTTTGCCGATGTAAGGGAGGTTGCGGTTGCGCTGGCCGTAGTCGATGCCGTAGCCCACGACGAACTCGTCGGGGATCGTGAAGCCCGTCCAGGTCGCGCGGATATCCACTTCGCGCCGCGACGGCTTGTCGAGCAGCGCGCAGGATGTCAGGCGGCGCGGCCCCCGCGTCGCCAGCAGCTTCAGCACGGCCTGCAGGGTGAAACCGGTGTCGACGATATCTTCGACCACCAGCACATCGCGGCCCGCGATTTCGCCGCGCAGGTCCTTCAGGATGCGCACCTCGCGCGACGATTCCGTCCCGTCGCCATAGGAGGAGACCTCGAGAAAATCGACCTCGACCGGCAGATCGATCTCGCGCACCAGGTCCGCGATGAACACGAACGATCCGCGCAGCAGGCCGACCACCACCAGCTTGTCGGTGTCCCGGAATTCGGCGGCGATTTCCGTCGCCAGGGCCTCGACCCGCGCGGCAATGGCCTTGGCGCTGATCAATCCGTCGATCACGTAAGGTGGGTGCGACATTGTCGGCCTCTTGATTTCGCGCCTGTCTTAGCGACATGTCACGTGCCTGTCATCCGCGAGCCGTGCTGCCCATGCCCACGCATTCCGAACTGCGCGTCCTGCCGTATCCGGCTCGCGCGATCTATGATCTGGTCGCCGATGTGGCACGCTACCCGGAGTTCCTGCCCTGGACGGCGGCAGCGCGGGTCCGGTCCCGAACACCGCGCGATGACGGGTCAGAGGTGCTGGAGGCCGATCTGGTGATCTCGTTCAAGGTCTTCCGTGAACGCTTCGGCAGCCGCGTGACCCTGTGGCCCGAGACGATGCGGATCGACACCGAATATCTGGACGGCCCCTTCCGGCACATGCGGTCGGACTGGTCGATCCGCGATCTTCCGGGGGGCGGATGCGAAGTGCGGTTCTTCGTCGATTTCGAGTTCCGCAACCTGATCCTGCAGAAGCTGATTGGCGTCGTCTTCGACGAGGCCATGCGGCGGGTCGTCCGTGCGTTCGAGGCACGTGCCGTTGCGCTGTACGGCCCCGGTGCGTCCAAACCGACTGACGCGGCGAAAAAGGGGTAAAGCCGCCAAATACGGTATTGACCGGTTCACCGGCTTCGATATCTTGCGGTCCATTGGGTGAATCCGCCGTGGTGGGCCGGGTTCCGGGGATAGGGTGATATCCGTGCAGGGACTTATGCTTGTCATCGCCTTCGGGCTGATGATCTTTGTTCTGCTGCTGTACAAGTTTCTAGGTCAACGGGGTGGGGCGGCCGCGACGGACAGTCTGCGGTCAGCAGTGCCGGATGACGGCCGTTTGCTTGTGTCGCTGCTGGATGAACCCGCAGCGACCGAAGTGCCTGTGCCGCAGGCCGCGCCCGATGCGCCGGGCAAAGCGGCGGCGGTTGTCCTGCCCGTCGTCCGCACCGACAGGTTGGCAGAGGGCGGTCCGAAGCTGATGCGCCCGCTGCGCAAGGCCCTGCTGATCGACAAGCAGCCGCTGATCGTGATCGGCTTCCGACCAGGTGAGGATGCAATCGAGATCACGCTGCCCAGCGAGGACATGGCCGAGGCACGGCGTCTGGCGCTGACGCCCGACATCAGACCCGATCCCCGTGGCGGGTGCGTTGTCACGCTGGGGGGCGTCACGGTGGCGCGGGTGCATTCCACGGTCATCGGACAGCGCGACGTGATCCTTCGGGAAGAAATCGCTGCCTGAACCGGTCAGCGATCCAGAGCGTCGATCAGAAGGCCCATCGCATGGTCACGCGCAGCAGCGCGGACCTGCGGCCGACCGAGCGCGCCGAACTCAACCGTTTCGACGAAGGTTTTCTGACCCCTGACGGCGAGGCCGAAACAGACTCGGCCCTCCGGCTTGCGCTCCGATCCTCCCGGCCCGGCGATGCCCGTGACCGCGACGGCAAGCGTAGCCCTGGACCGGGCCAGCGCGCCATCGGCCATGTCGCGTGCGACGGCCTCGCTGACAGCACCGTGGCGGGACAGCGTGGCCGGGCTGACGCCCAGCATGTCGGTCTTGGCGGCGTTGGAATACGTGACGAAGCCCCGGTCGAAAATGTCGGACGCCCCCGCAACCTCGGTGATGGCTGCCGCGACCAGACCGCCCGTGCAGCTTTCCGCCGTGGCGATGCGCCCGCCCGCCGCCCGCGCGAGGTCCAGCAGCCTGTCGGCCCGTGTCATCGCAGAATCAGCCCATGCGCCACGCCCGCAGCCACGAGGACCGAGAGGCCCGCGAACAGGCCGGCCCACAGATCGTCAAGCATCACGCCGGGCGCATCGCCCCGGCGGTCCGCGCGCCCGATTGGGCCGGGCTTCCAGATGTCGAACAGGCGGAAGAACAGGAAGGCGGCCAGCCAGCCGGGCCAGGCCTCCAGCGCCCAGTTGTCCAGCCCGCGCTGCCAGAAGGCGGCGGCGGGGAACAGAAGCGCGATCCACTGTCCCGCAATCTCGTCGATCACGATCTCGCCGGGGTCCTTGTCTTCCGCGCCCGCGACCTCGGCCGCGACGGCCCAGAAGCCGAGCGCGGTCACGGCGAAGGTCGCGGCGACAAGTGTCGGAAACCCCAGCCAGCGGTCAATCGCCAGGCCGGTAACAATCGCAACCGCCGACCCCCAGGTGCCGGGCGCGGGGCGCATCAGGCCGACCCCGCCCACGGTCGCGATCAGCCGCGTCAGCCTCATCCCCGCACCAGCGTGACGGTGGCCATCGCGGCGATCCCTTCGCCGCGACCGGTGAAGCCGAGGCGTTCCGAGGTGGTGGCCTTGACGCTGATACGGTCCGCGTCGCAGCCCGCGATGCGGGAAAGTTCGGCGCTCATCGCAGCGGCGTGGGGGCCGACCTTGGGCTGCTCGCAGATCAGCGTGACGTCGGCATTGCCGATCCGGTAGCCGCGCGTCCGCGCCAGCCCGACCGCATGGTCGAGGAAGACCGCACTTGCCGCCCCCTTCCACTGCGGGTCCGACGGCGGAAAGTGCCGCCCGATATCACCTTCGGCCAGAGCGCCATAGATCGCGTCGGTCAGGGCGTGCATGCCGACATCGGCATCCGAGTGTCCGAGCAGCGCACGGGCGTGGGGGATGCGCACGCCGCACAGCATCACGTGATCGCCGTCGACGAAGGCATGCACGTCAAAGCCGTTGCCAACACGGATATCGGTTGTCATCCCGACTGCCTTTTCCGCCCGTGCGAAATCGCCGGGCCAGGTGATCTTGAAATTCGCCTCGTCGCCTTCGACGATTGTCACCGGAAGGCCCGCCGCCAGGGCGACCTCGACATCATCTGCAGCGGCCCCCGAATGCGCACGGTGGGCGGCAAGGATCGCATCAAGATGAAAGCCCTGCGGAGTTTGCGCACGCCACAGGCCGTCGCGGGCCTGCAGGCCCCGGACACGCCCGGCGTCGCCCCGCCAAAGCGCATCGCTGACCGGCAGGGCAGGCGCAGCCGCAGGTCCGTGGTCAAGCGCCGCGCTGACGCGGCCTATCAGGGCACGGCCGGGGAAGGGGCGTGCGCCGTCATGGATCAGGACGTGGCGGGCTGCGGAACCGTCCAGAGCCTCCAGTGCATTGCGGACCGAGGCGGATCGCGTCACCCCGCCGGCGACCAGCGTGGCCTTGCCGCCGAACACCGTGGCACCCTGCGGAATATCCTCGGGGCTGAGGACCACCACGCGGTGGCCGATGCCTTCGAACGCTGCGAAGCTGCGCTCAAGAACGGATCGCCCGCCGACCGGTCGCCATTGCTTCGGCACGCCGTCACCGGCGCGTGTTCCGCGACCAGCCCCCAGAATGATTACCGCTGTCGACACTGCCTCGCCCCTTTGGGCAAAAGGCTTAAGTCAGCGCCAGCGGGGTGACAATGGCATAGCTTCTCGGCCAAGTTGACATCATATGACTAAAAAATAGGCATTAGGATATATTTGCAGCGCCAATCGCTCCGGCGAATTGTGAATTGGCGCTGCGCCCCCTAGCTGGACGTATGGGATCGCCCAAGGAACCATCGTGACGCTTGCCATTTCAACCTTGCGTATTGCCGCGCCGGTTCTGCTGGCCCCGATGGCAGGCATAACCGATCTGCCGTTCCGACGGATCGCGGCGCGCTTCGGCGCGGGCCTGGTCGTGTCCGAGATGGTGGCGAGCGGCGAGATGGTGACAGCGCGGCCGTCGGTGCGCGCCAAGGCCCGCACCGATCTGGGTATCGGCGACGGGCCGACGTCGGTCCAGCTGGCGGGACGCGAGGCGGCCCCGATGGCCGAGGCGGCGCGGATCGTCACCGGCATGGGCGCGGCCGTGATCGACATCAACATGGGCTGCCCGGCAAAGCAGGTGACGGGAGGCTATTCAGGATCGGCGCTGATGCGCGACCCCGACCATGCGCTGCGGCTGATCGAGGCGGTGGTGGGGGCCACACATCTGCCGGTCACGCTGAAATGCAGGCTGGGCTGGGACAGCGATTGCCTGAATGCGCCTGACCTGGCGCTGCGCGCCCAGAACGCAGGGATCCAGATGATAACGGTGCATGGGCGCACGCGGCAGCAGTTCTACAAGGGGCAGGCGGACTGGCAGGCCATCGGCGCGGTGGTGCGGGCCGTGGCGATCCCGGTGATCGCGAATGGGGACGTCGTCGGCGTCGGAACGGCGCGTGAGGCGCTGAAAGCCTCGGGCGCGGCAGGCGTGATGGTGGGGCGCGGGGCGCAGGGCGCGCCGTGGCGGATCGGGCAGATCGCGCACGCGGTGTTCGGCGCGGCGGCTCCGGTCGTCCCGACCGGAACAGCACTCGCCGACCTCGTGACGGAACATTACCGGGCGATGCTGTCCTTCTACGGGCGCGATCTGGGGGTCCGCATCGCGCGCAAGCATCTGGGCTGGTACTGCGACGCGGCGGGCGCGGATGCGGGCCAACGTCGCGCGATGATGACGATGACCGAACCTGCGGCCGTCGAGGCGGCGGTCCGGCGGGCCTTCGCGGAAGAGCCGGTCGGGGTGGCCGCATGACGCTGCCGGCACCCGACACGATCTGGAACTCGATTCCGCTGCCCGCGATCCTGATCGACGGGCAGGACCGCGTCGTGTCGGTCAACCCGGCGGCGGAGGCCTTCCTGAACATGTCGGCGCGGTCGCTGAAGGACCAGATCCTGCTCGACCGGGTGACGGTCAACGCGCCCCTGCAGGATGTCTTCACGCATGTGCGGGCGGGGCGGTCGGACCTGTTCGTCAACAGCGTCGATGTAGGAACCGGTGAACGTGCCCCGGTGTCCTGCAACCTGCAGGCGGCCCCGGTCGGCGACGACCCCGACCTTGTGATGATCCTGATCTCGCCGCGCGAACTGGCCGAGCGTCTGGGGCGGTCGCAATCGCTGAAATCGGCCGCGAAATCGGCGATCGGCATGGCCGAGATGCTGGCGCACGAGATCAAGAACCCCCTGGCGGGGATCACCGGTGCGGCCCAGCTGCTGTCGATGAACCTCGGGCCTGAGGACCGCGAGATGACCGACCTCATCGTCGAGGAATCGCGGCGGATCGTGAAGCTGCTGGAACAGGTCGAGCAGTTCGGCAACCTGAAGCCGCCGGACCAGAAGGCGGTGAACATCCATGACGTGCTGGACCGGGCGCGGAAATCCGCGCTGGTCGGTTTCGCCAGCGGGATGACCATCGTGGAAGACTACGACCCCTCGCTGCCGCCGACGGTGGGCGACAGCGACCAGCTTCTGCAGGTGTTCCAGAACCTTCTGAAGAATGCCGCGCAAGCCGCTGGAAATCAAGGCGGAACGATCCGTCTGCACACGTTCTATGATCTGTCGCTGCGCCTGCGGCGCGCGGACGGCAAGGGGCAGGCGCTGCCGCTGAACGTCGAGGTGATCGACGACGGCCCCGGCATTCCGCCGCAGATCGCCAACGAAATCTTCGAGCCCTTCGTGTCGGGGCGCGAGAACGGCACCGGCCTTGGCCTGGCGCTGGTGTCCAAGATCGTCTCGGACCACGGCGGCTGGATCGCGGTCGATTCCGTGCCGGGACGCACGGTGTTCCGGTTGTCGCTGCCTGTTGCCCCCAAATCATTGACGCTGGAAAGCTGAAGGAGCCGCCAGATGGACGGAACCGTTCTTGTCGCAGACGACGACCGCACGATCCGCACGGTGCTGACCCAGGCGCTGACGCGGGCCGGGTGCCGGGTGCACGCGACATCGTCGATGGTGACGCTGATGCGCTGGGTGGAAGAGGGGAAGGGCGATCTGATCATTTCGGACGTGATCATGCCCGACGGCAACGGGCTGGAGGCGTTGCCGAAAATCGGGCGCGAAAGGCCGGGCCTGCCGGTCATCGTGATCTCGGCGCAGAACACGATCATGACGGCGATCCAGGCGGCCGAGGCCGAAGCCTTCGACTATCTGCCGAAGCCCTTCGACCTGCCGGACCTGATGAAGCGGGCGCAGCGCGCGCTGGAACAGAAGCGCCGCCTGCATACGCCGCCGCCCGCGACGCCGCGCGACATGGGCGACGACCTGCCGCTTGTCGGGCGGACGCCCGCGATGCAGTCGCTGTACCGGCTGGTGGCGCGGGTGATGAACACCGACCTGCCGGTTCTGGTGACGGGCGAATCTGGCACCGGAAAATCGCTGATCGCGCGGGCGATCCATGATTTTTCCGACCGCCGGACACTTCCCTTCATCACCGCGACCGCCGGAGACCTGCAGGGCGTGGACGGCCCCGCCGCGCTGCTGGCGCGCGCGAAAGGCGGCAGCATCGTGTTTGACGAGGTAGGCGACCTGGACGACGAGGCGCAGGGCCGGATCGTGCGGATGCTCGATGCGCTGCCGTCGAACGCGCCGCGCATCATGGCGACCAGCCAGACCGACCTGACCTTGCGGCTGGAGGCGGGAAGTTTCCGCCGCGACCTCTATTACCGGCTCGGCGGCGTCACCATCGCCGTCCCTTCGCTGCGGGAACGGGTCGAGGACATTCCGCTGTTGGCGGATCACTTTCTGGCGCGGGTGGAGCGCGATGGCGGCGTGCAGCGCAGGCTGGCGGCCGATGGGGTGGACCTGATCCGCGCCTATTCCTGGCCCGGCAACGTCCGCCAATTGGAGAACACCCTGAAGCGGCTGGCGGTGACGGCGATTGCGCCCGATATCACCAAGGGCGAGGTCGAGGCGGCTCTGGGCAACCAGCCCGCGCATGAACCGGTCAGGGGCATGGACGGGGGTGACAAGCTGTCGGCATCCATCGCCAAGCATCTGAAGCGGTATTTCGATTTGCACGGCGGGGTGTTGCCGCCGCCGGGCCTGTATGACCGCATCCTGCGGGAAATGGAGCTGCCGCTGATCGAGCTTGCCTTGGATGCCACAGCAGGAAATCAGGCCAAATGTGCCGATCTGCTGGGCATCAACCGCAATACCTTGCGCAAGAAGATCACTGACCTCGATATCCGCGTGACACGGCGCCGCAAGTTGATGTAAAGCTGCAACAGGTAGCGTGTCCCAAATGGCTCAGGCTTCGACCTGGCCGGAAGAAGGGCGCGCACGATGTGGCGGTAGCGGCGGCGGGACAGGCAAAGGCCCCGCGCTGCGGTTTGGATCAGAGGCGGCTTGGTGCAGGGCCTGGCGCGGCGCAGTTCCTGGAATGGCGTGATGCGGTTGCTTCGGCAGCGCCGCTTCCAGAATGCCGTAGCCGTTGGTCTGACCATCCTTGGCCCCGTCCTTGCCACGGCGACGTTCGTGCTGATGGGTCCTCTGGCGCAGGGCGCCAGTTCGACCGCCCTGCGGCTGATTCTGCTGGCCGACCTTGTCTATTTCCTGCTGCTGGCTGGGCTGGTGCTGGTGCGCCTGTCGGGCATGATCGCCGCGCGACGCGCACGGTCCGCCGGATCGCGGCTTCATCTTCGGCTGACCGGCATTTTCGCGGGCGTGGCGCTGGTGCCGACAATCCTCGTCGCAGTCTTTGCCGGGCTGGTCGTCAACATCGGGCTGGAGGGATGGTTTTCTGACCGGGTCCGGTCGGTTGTCGGGACGTCGCTGTCCGCGGCCGAAGCCTATCAGAATGAACATCGCCGCGACCTGACCGTCGATGCCGAGGCGCTGGCGCGGTATCTCAACGTCGCCAAGGACCAGTCCGGGCTGATCGGCGATGGCGATCTGCGCACGCTTCTGACGCAAGGCCAGACGCAGATCCAACGCGGCCTGCGCGAGGCCTATGTGATCGACGGGACCGGCGAAATCCGCACGCGGGGCGAAC
Source organism: uncultured Alphaproteobacteria bacterium (assembly GCA_963819585.1). Classification (GTDB taxonomy): domain Bacteria; phylum Pseudomonadota; class Alphaproteobacteria; order Rhodobacterales; family Rhodobacteraceae; genus JAOADN01. Next base: position 384,410 of record CAWFWP010000010.1, on the reverse strand, counting down.
GCAGCTATCTGTTCGATTTCGACCCGCCGGCGGCTGATGCGATGGCACGCGCCGAGGCGGGCGAGACCGTCCTGATCGAGGACTGGCCGAACAACGAATTCCGCGCGCTGGTTCCGCTGTCGTCGTTCGTGGATCGCTATCTCTATGTCACGCGGTCGGTTGATGGCCAGATTCTGGGCCTGCTGGATGAGACCCGGGCGACTGTCGGGCTCTACCAGCAGCTGGAGGAAACGCGCGGGCGGGTCGTCTTTGAGTTCGGCCTTGTCTATCTCGGCTTCGCGCTGATCCTTGTCCTCGCCGCGATATGGGCGGGCTTGCGGTTCGCGGAAGGTCTGGCGCGCCCGGTCGGGCGGCTCGCCGGGGCCGCGCAGCGGGTCGGCGCGGGCGACCTGGACGCGCACGTGCCCGAAGAGCCGGGCGATGACGAAATCGCCATGCTCGGGCGCGGTTTCAACCAGATGACGCGGCAGTTGAAGGGCCAGCGCGACGCGCTGGTCGAAACCAACCGGCTGACCGAGGAACAGCGGCGGCTGTTCGATTCGGTCCTGTCCTCGGTCACCGTCGGGCGTGATCGGCCTTGATGCCGAAGGCGACGTCGATTTCCTGAACCCGGCCGCGCTGCACGACCTTGGACCTGCCTGCGGGGCAGGGACATGACCAGCCGCTGGCCGAAGTGGTGCCGGAATTCTCGGCCCTGTTCGAGCGGCTGCGCGACGGCCGCGTGGAAGTCGCGCAGGAGGAAATCCGCCTCAGCCGCAAGGGCAAGCTGGAAAGCCTGCTGGTGCGGGTGGCACGGCGGCGGAACGCGGATTCGCGGCTCGAGGGCTATGTCGTCGCCTTCGATGACGTGACCGACCTTGTGTCGGCGCAGCGCATGGCGGCCTGGGGCGACGTGGCGCGGCGGATCGCGCACGAGATCAAGAACCCGCTGACCCCGATCCAGCTGTCGGCCGAGCGGATCAAGCGCAAGTTCACGCCCCTTGGCGGGGGCCGAGGCCGGGTCGCTGGCGCAGATGACCGATGTGATCATCCGGCAGACCGGCGACCTGCGGCGCATCGTCGACGAATTCTCGAAATTCGCGCGGATGCCCGAACCGGTCCGGCGCGTCGAGGATGTGGCACGGCTGCTGCGCGACGCGGTCAGTCTGCAGGAAGACGCGTTGCACGGCGCGCGGCTGTCGGCGGATGTGCCGGACGACGCGGTATTGGCCGAAGTCGATGCGACGATGTTCGGACAGGCGGTCACCAACCTTATCAAGAACGCTGGCGAAGCGGTTGAATCCCTTGTGGAAAGGGGCGCGCCCGAGGGCTACTCGCCCGAGGTACGTGTCAGCCTTGAAACCGGGGCGGACGACCTTGTCATCCGCATCGCGGATAACGGGGTCGGGCTGCCGGAAGACCGCGCGCGGCTGTTCGAACCCTATGTGACGACGCGCGAGAAGGGGACGGGCCTTGGCCTGCCCATCGTCAAGAAGATCATCGAAGAACATGGCGGCACCCTGATCCTGACCGATGCTCCGCAGTTCGACGGATCGGCCCATCGCGGTGCGATGGCCGAAATCCGTCTGCCGCGGACAGGGGCAGGACAGGCACAGCAGGAAAGGACCGCAGAAGCGGTGGCTGGATAGATGAGCGACATCCTGATCGTGGACGACGAGAAAGACATCCGGGAGCTGATTTCGGACATTCTGAAGGACGAAGGGTTTTCGACGCGCCTTGCGGCGAATTCCGACGACTGCATGGCCGAGATCAATCAGGCGGAACCCGCGCTGATGATCCTCGACATCTGGCTGAAGGACAGCCGGATGGACGGAATCGACATTCTGAAGACGGTCAAGCGCGACAACCCGGATGTGCCGATCATCATCATCTCGGGGCACGGCAACATCGAGATCGCGGTCGCGGCGATCAAGCAGGGGGCCTACGACTTCATCGAAAAGCCTTTCAACATCGACCAGCTGACGGTGGTGATCGCGCGCGCGATGGAAACCTCGCGCCTGCGCCGCGAGAACGCGACGCTGCGGCGCAAGGACGTGACATCGTCCGACATGATCGGTTCATCGCCCGGCTTCCGCGCGCTGAAGGCGCAGCTGGACAAGGTGACGAAGTCGAACGGGCGCGTGATGCTGACCGGGCAGCCGGGATCGGGCAAGGAAGTCGCGGCGCGCTACATCCACGTCAATTCGAACCGCGCCAGCGGGCCGTTCGTGACGGTATCGTCGGCGTCCATCGAGCCGGACCGGATGGAAGAGGTTCTGTTCGGACGCGAGACCGAAGGCAGGGGTGTCGAAAAGGGCCTGCTGGAGCAGGCGCATGGCGGCGTCGTCTATTTCGACGAAGTGGCCGACATGCCCATCGGAACACAGTCGAAAATCCTGCGGGTGCTGACCGAGCAGCAGTTCACGCGGGTCGGCGGCACCGACAAGGTCCGCGTCGATCTGCGCGTCATCTCCTCGACCACGCGCAACCTGACGGCCGAAATCGCCAAGGGGCGGTTCCGGCAGGAGCTCTACGACCGGCTGAACGTGGTGCCGATCGCGGTCCCGGCGCTGGAGGAGCGGCGCGAGGATATCCCGGAACTGTCGCAGCAATTCATCGAGGCCTACAACAAGTCGCAGGGCCTGCCGCTGCGGGTCATCAGCAGCGAGGCCGAGGCGCTGATGCAGACGATGGCCTGGCCCGGCAATGTGCGCCAGCTGCGCAACGTGATCGAACGCATGCTGATCCTGTCGGACGGGACCGGCCCCATCGAGGCGCGCGAGCTTCCGGGACAGGCCGAGGAGGCAAGCGACGAGGGCCGCGTGGTCCTGTCGGGCGCGCTGGCCGCGCTGCCGCTGCGCGAGGCGCGGGAACTGTTCGAGCGGGAATATCTGCTGACCCAGATCAACCGGTTCGGCGGCAATATCAGCCGCACGGCGACCTTTGTCGGGATGGAGCGGTCGGCGCTGCACCGCAAGCTGAAGTCGCTTGGGGTCGTGACGACATCGAAGTCCGGCGCGCGGATCGCGCATCTGGAAGATGACGATGCGCTGGAAGAGGAAGCCGAGACCGAAAACGCATGAGGCCGGCGGACACGTCGTGGGCCTGATTTTCCCTATGGCAAGTCCCGCGTTCTTGCGCATACTTCGCCCAAGTCCCCGTCCGGTCAAACACCGTGCAGCGATGAGGGGCGGGTGAAGGACAGTACAATAAAAAGGCGACAATGAATGGCTGCCGATAAACAGAATTTGCAGGATGCCTTTCTGAACCATGTCCGCAAGACAAAGGTTCCGGTGACGATTTTCCTGATCAACGGCGTGAAACTGCAGGGTGTCATCACCTGGTTCGACAATTTCTGCGTGCTTCTGCGCCGCGACGGGCAGTCGCAGCTGGTCTACAAGCACGCGATCTCGACCATCATGCCGGGCCAGCCGATCAGCCTGTACGAGGGCGAAGACTGACCGCCACATCCGAAGTAGGGGCGAAGCCGACCCGCGCTTTCGTTCTGCATCCGGACCTGAAGTCGGGTCGGAACCGGCGCGACCCGGCGCTGGCGCTGGAAGAGGCGGTCGCCCTTGCGGCGGCGCTGCCGAACCTCGACGTGGCGGGGGCCGAGATCGTGCGCCTGCCGAAGGCGCAGGCGGGTATGCTGTTCGGGACCGGCAAGATCGCCGAGCTGAAGGCGCGCTTTGCGTCAGAGGACATCGAGCTGGTTCTGATCGACGGGCCGGTGTCGCCTGTCCAGCAGCGCAACCTTGAACGCGAATGGAAGGTCAAGCTGCTCGACCGCACCGGGCTGATCCTTGAAATCTTTGCCGACCGCGCGCGGACCCGCGAAGGGGTGCTGCAGGTCGAACTGGCGGCCCTGTCCTATCAGCGCACACGCCTTGTCCGCGCCTGGACGCACCTTGAACGCCAGCGCGGCGGCTTCGGGTTCGTCGGCGGCCCGGGCGAGACGCAGATCGAAAGCGATCGTCGGGCAATCGACGAAGAAGTCATCAAGATCAAGCGCCAGCTGGCCAAGGTCGTCAAGACCCGCGAACTGCACCGCGCGGCACGCGCCAAGGTGCCCTTCCCGGTAGTGGCGCTGGTCGGGTATACGAACGCCGGAAAATCGACGCTGTTCAACCGGATGACGGGGGCGGAGGTTCTGGCCAAGGACATGCTGTTCGCCACCCTCGACCCGACGATGCGCGGCGTGGCGCTGCCGTCGGGGACAAAGATCATCCTGTCGGACACGGTGGGCTTCATCAGCGACCTGCCGACGGAACTGGTCGCGGCCTTCCGCGCGACGCTGGAAGAGGTGCTGTCGGCCGACCTGATCCTGCATGTGCGCGACATCGCGCATCCCGAGACGGAAGAGCAGGCCGAGGATGTGGGCGGAATCCTCGAAGGGCTGGGCGTGGACGAGGACGTGCCCCTGTTCGAGGTGTGGAACAAGATCGACGTCCTGTCGGAAGACACCCGGCGCGCCCTGCTGGTGCAGGACGCGCGGACGCCGGGCATCCACGCCGTCAGCGCGCTGACCGGCGACGGGATCGGGCCGCTGGTGGCAGGCCATCGCCGAGGCGGTTGACGCAGCGCGCAGCGAGGCTGTGCTGGCGGTGCCCTTCGCGGACGGCAAGGGGCGGGCGCTGCTGCATGACTGGGCGGTGGTGGCAGCCGAGGCGGAGACGCCGGAGGGCTGGGCGATCACGGTACGCTGGACCGAACGGCAAAGGCTTCGCTGGGCTGCGCGCACCACCGACTGACACCCCGTTCTGCCTGAACACCGGTCCGGACGGCCTTAAGAATGTCCCCATTTCGGACACAAATCGTCGTTCGTTTGCCGCATTGGCCCGGCATATCCACCTCCAGGGGAACGGTGGGCGTTCCGTTGAAGAGTGTCGGATCAGCAGGCCATGGTTGCGCAATCGCCGAAACTGAACATCGATGATCTGCTCGGCACGGTCCTGACCCGCCCGGAAAATGCCATTGCCCGACCGGTCCGCACAGCGGTCCCTGCCGATCTTCCGGCCGACCCGATCTTCTCTGCCACAACCATGATCGCCACCTTTCGTGGCCCGAGAGCCGCCGGGCGTCTGGAACCGGGCGACCTTCTCCTGACCCGCGACAGCGGCTATGTCGCGGTCACGGGCGTGCGTCTGACCGCGCAGCCCGCCCGGCAGGACAACCTTGTGGCCGATGACAGGTTTCAGGCGGCCTTCGGGTCGCGTGAGGTTCTGGTCGGCGCACAGACCGGCCTCGCCGGAACGCGCGGCGTGATCCTGACGCTCGCCTCGGCAGAGGTCATATTGGCTGATGGCGTCTGGACCCGCGCCGCCGATGGTGGCACGGGGCTTCCGCGACCGGTCCTGACCGGGCGCGAAGCCGCGCTCGCACTGCGCCTCAGCGGCGGTGCGGCCCCGGTCCGCTTCGCCGCAGCGGCGAGCTGAACACCGGATTTCTTGCAGCCCGCACGCCGCGGCGCTACCCTTCCGCGCATCGGGGAAACCTATCCCCCCAATCACAGGCGGAGCGCGGTCATGGGCAAAGGCGACAACCGGAAAACGAACAAGGAAACCAAGAAACCGAAGAAGGAAAAGCTGAAGACGGCGGTGACGACCGTTGCCTCGAAGGCGTCGGCCGAGGTGCCTCTGGCGAAGAAGAAGTAGCGCCGACTTAGTCTGCCGCCGGCTCCAGCACCGTCACGCCCGTCGCCGCCGCCCGCGCCAGTGCGGGGTCAAGGCTCATCGGGACATACTCGCCCCGCCGCCACAACTCGCTCAGATCGTCGTAGTGGCGGCTGAGCGGGTGGCCGGACTGGCCGGTCGCCGTGATGAAGACCGACGAATCGGGGTCGGCGAAGTCATAGACGCCGCGATAGCCTGCGCCGTGCACGTTCAGAAACGGGTCGGGGTCCTTGGCCGAGGTTCGGCCGCGCATCAGCGTGTCGTCACCGCCGCTGGTCGACTGGCGGATGTTCATCACCCATTTCAGGAACGGCGTCTGGCCAAGAACGGTATGGTCATGCGTGGCCTGATGCGCATCGCCCCAGCGCCAGCTTTCCGGGTTCGACCCATAGCGGGCCGACAGATCAAGAAGCGCATCGTCCAGCGCCATGCGCGCGATGTCGGCGCAGGTTTCGGTCGGGCCTGACTGCATCACGTCGCACCAGCGCGAAGCGCCGTCGACATCGCGGAACACGCGCTCCAGAAACAGCGGCTCGACCTGCCCGAAGCTGTCGGCCAGCGGCCCGAGTTCATCCCGGATCAGACGCTGCTGCAGGGCACGGACCCAGGCCGCATAGATCAGCGGTTCGGGCAGGTGTTCGTTCATGTCGCCGTCCCATTCGGCCAGCAACCCCAGCGCGCGCTGACGCAGCCGCTCGGGCGTGCCCTCGGCGGCGGCGGCACCGGTGAACCACAGGTCCTTGCCGATCAGCGGCAGTATCGTGCGGGCGACCGGCGACACGGTGTCGAGCTGCGCCGCGATAAAGCTTTCGCGGCTGTGCACCTCGCGTTCCTGCATCAGACGTGTCCAGCGCTGGATGCGGGCAGTGTCGCCCCAGGTGAAGCTGACATGGCGGGGGAAGGCTTCGTCGATGATCTTGTTGTTGGTGTTGCCGACAATGCCGCCTTCGGGGTTCACGAAGCGGGGGTTGTCGGCAAAGGGGAACGTGCCCTGCCACCGGTTCTCGGGCATCCAGCCAAGGGCGGGCATTCGGCCCTGGCTTTGATGGCGCGCGTCGCGTTTCGGCATCCGACCGGCCAGGACCGAGGCCACGCCCTGCGCGTCCGCCATCGTGATCATTTGCGAGGGCGCCACGAAATCGGCCGCCGCATCGATTGCGGCTGGGATGGACTGCGCCTGCATCATGCCGACAGTGGCTGTCATCGTGGTGTCGGCGGGGTCGAGCGCGGTCCATTGCAAGACGGCGACATGGCCGCGCGGCGTGACGGAGGCGAGGTTGTACTGCGCGGGCGGCAGAACGGGGCCGTTGGCCGTCCATTGCAGGGTCAGCGTGACCGGGGGCGCATCCTTGACGGTGATGATCGACTTCCTTGTGCGGAATTCCGTCCAGCCTTCGGGCGTGCGGTAGCGCGTCGGATCGGCGGGGTTCAGCTCCTCCATCAGAAGGTCCTGATCGTCGAGATAGCTCGACGTGATCCCCCAGCCGAGACCGGCGTTGCGACCGGCGAGGATCGCGGGAATACCCGGGATGGTCGCGCCGATGACCCCGCCGGAGCGCAGGTTCAGGCGCGCCAGATACCAGATGGTCGGCGCGGTGAATCCGGTATGCGGATCAGAGGCCAGCAGCGACCCGCCCGACGCCGACCGGAAGGGGGCCGCTGCCCAGGCGTTTGACGCGCCGGCAAGCGCCCAGGGTCGGACCGGCGACAGGGGATCGTCCGGATAGGTCAGGGCGGCATAGCTGCGGGTCGCTCCGGGCATCAGCGCGGCGTAGGGGGGCAGTGCCGCCGTGCCGGGACCTGCCACATCGGGCATCAGGTCATCGGCCCATGTCGCGGACAGAAGCGAGACGCGGGCGCGCAGCACCTCGGCATCCAGATGGCTGGACAGCTGGAGCGCCATGAGTTTCAGGACAGCAATGGAATCCGCCGGCTGCCAGGCCGCGATCTCGTTCGAGAACAGGAAAAACTCGGGCGCGCCGCGGCCTTTCGCCTCGGCATTCACAATGCCTATCCAGGCGTTGACCCCGCGCGCATAGGCCTCCAGCGCCTCGCGCGTTGCGGCGTCCTGCGCACCGACCGACTGCGCGGCAAGACCATAGAGATCGAGGCGGCGGAGGAGTTCGTCTATGGGCACGGTCCTTGTGCCGAACAGTTCGGACAAGCGCCCCTGCGCGGTGCGCCGAAGCAGCATCATCTGCCACAGCCGGTCCTGCGCATGCGCGAGGCCGAGCGCGAAATAGACGTCGGCATCGGTTGCGCCGAAGATATGCGGCACATCGGCGGTGTCGCGGACGATTTCGACGCGGGCGGTGATGCCGGGCACGGTCAGGACCGCATCATAGTCGGGCAGCGACCGGGCGGCGAAGTAGTAGACAAGCGCGCCCGCCGCGAAGGTCAGGACCAGAAGCGCCGTCGATATGCGGAGAAGCCAGCGGAAGGCGGTGAACATCGGCGACGGGCGATCCTTCGGCCGGTTGACGGCAGGGGCAGGGCGGGTCACTAGGACAGAAACTGATAAAGCGCAATGATCGGCGGAGGGTGGCGATGGCGAAGGTGGCGTTCCTGGGCCTCGGTGTGATGGGCGGGCCGATGGCGGGGCATCTGGCGACCAAGGGCCATGACGTGACGGTCTGGAACCGCACGGGGGCCAGGGCGCAGGCGTGGCTGACGCAGACACAAGGGACGTGCTGCGGCGACGGCAGCCGAGGCGGCGCGCGGCGCGGAGTTCGTGATGGCCTGCGTCGGCAACGACGACGACCTGCGCGCGGTCTGTCTGGGGCCTGACGGTGCCTTTGCGGGAATGGCGACTGGGGCGGTGTTTGTCGATCACACGACAGTTTCGGCGAAGGTCACGCGCGCGCTTGCGGCGGCGGCAGGGGCCGCAGGCATCGGCTATGTCGATGCGCCGGTCTCGGGCGGTCAGGCGGGGGCGGAGAACGGCGCGCTGTCGGTCATGTGCGGCGGGACTGAGGCGGATTATGCGCGCGCCGAGCCGGTGATTGCGGCCTATGCGCGGATCTGCCGCCGTCTGGGCGATGTCGGGGCGGGTCAGCTGGCCAAGATGGTGAACCAGATCTGTATCGCGGGGCTGATGCAGGGCCTGTCCGAGGGGCTGCACTTCGCCGAAAAGGCGGGGCTGGACATCGAGGCGGTGGTCGAGGTGATCTCTCAGGGCGCGGCGGGGTCGTGGCAGATGGTGAACCGCCACAAGACGATGAAGGCCGATACCTTCAATTTCGGCTTCGCGGTGGACTGGATGCGCAAGGACCTCGGCATCTGCCTTGCGACGGCCGAGGAGAACGGCGCGAGCCTGCCAGTGACGGCTTTGGTCGACCAGTTCTACAAGGACGTCCAGAGGCTGGGCGGCGGGCGGTTCGACACGTCGAGCCTGATCCACCGGCTGCGGCGGATGGGGTAGGCCGGAGGGGCGCGGGCCCCTCCTGTCCCGGTCAGCCGTTGAGAGCCTTGTTCAGATACTCGTCCACCTTCTCAAGATAACCCATCGTCGTCAGCCATTTCTGGTCCGGACCGACGAGCAGCGCCAGGTCCTTGGTCATGTGGCCATCCTCGACCGCATCGACCGTCACCTTCTCCAGCGTTGTCGCGAAGCGCATCAGCTGGTCGTTGTCGTCCAGCTTGGCGCGGTGCTTGAGGCCGCCAGTCCAAGCGTAGATCGAGGCGACGGAGTTGGTCGAGGTCGCCTTGCCCTTCTGATGCTCGCGGAAGTGGCGGGTGACGGTGCCGTGCGCGGCCTCGGCCTCGACCACCTTCCCATCGGGCGTCATCAGGACCGAGGTCATCAGGCCGAGCGAACCGAAGCCCTTGCGCCACCGTGTCGGACTGCACGTCGCCGTCGTAGTTCTTGCAGGCCCAGACATAGCCGCCGGACCACTTCATCGCCGATGCCACCATGTCGTCGATCAGGCGGTGTTCGTAGGTGATGCCCTTGGCCTTGAACGCCTCGGCGAATTCCGTCTCGTAGATGTGCTGGAACAGGTCCTTGAAGCGGCCGTCATAGGCCTTGAGGATCGTGTTCTTGGTGGAGAGATACACCGGCCAGCCGAGGTTCAGGCCGTAGTTCAGGCTGGCGCGGGCGAATTCGATGATCGATTCATCGAGGTTGTACATCGCCATCGCGACGCCCGCGCCGGGGGCCTGGAACACCTCGTGCTCGATCACCTGACCGTCGTCGCCGGTGAACTTGATGGTCAGCTTGCCCTTGCCGGGAAAGCGGAAGTCGGTCGCGCGGTACTGGTCGCCGAAGGCGTGGCGGCCGACGACGATGGGCTTGGTCCATCCGGGGACAAGGCGCGGCACGTTCTGGCAGATGATCGGCTGGCGGAAGATGACCCCACCGAGGATGTTGCGGATCGTGCCGTTCGGCGACTTCCACATCTTTTTCAGCTTGAATTCCTCGACCCGCGCCTCGTCCGGCGTGATCGTCGCGCATTTCACGCCGACACCGTACTGCTTGATCGCGTTGGCGGCGTCGATCGTCACCTGATCCGCGGTGCGGTCGCGCTCCTCGATCCCGAGGTCGTAGTATTTCAGGTCGATGTCCAGATAGGGCAGGATCAGCTTCTGCTTGATGAAGTCCCAGATGATCCGGGTCATCTCGTCGCCGTCGAGTTCGACGACGGGATTGGCGACTTTGATCTTGGTCATTCAGGGGCTCCGTTCCTGCGGTTGTGCCGGGACTTAGCGGAAATTGGCAAAGGGATAAAGGAGGTATGCTGGGACATGGCGGACCGGTGGCGGAAAGCCTGACTTGCCCTGCCGTACGGGCAGGCTAGACTGCCCGGCAGGTGATTTTCCATCGATCCATTTTCGGGCAGACAGACATGAAACGCATCATCCTTCTTTGCGACGGTACCTGGAACAGCGCCGACCAGACCCATCCGACCAACGTCCGACAACTGTCGCTGCTGATCCCGCCAAAAGGCCGCGACGGGGTGGAGCAGGTCGTACTGTATTTCCAGGGCGTCGGTGTGCCCGAAAAAGGCGGCTGGCTCGAACGGCTGAACGAGAAAGTCTCGGGCGGGGCGATGGGCTTCGGCCTCGATGACAAGATCGCGGTCGCCTACCTCCACCTCGGGCGGCGCTATGTGCCGGGCGATCAGGTCTATGTCATGGGCTTTTCGCGCGGGGCCTATACCGCGCGGTCGCTGATCGGGTTGATCCGGAATGCGGGATTGCCGCGCGATCCGTCAACGGACCTCGTGCGTGAATGCTTCCGCCTTTACCGCGACCGGACCGAGGATACCAAACCCGACGCGCCCGACAGCATGAAGCACCGGCTAAGGGTGTCGCCGGATGTCGTCACAAGCAAGGCCGAGGCGGAATGGCGTCAGGCGACGGGGCGGCCGCCGGGGCATCTGTTCGATCTGGCCTATCTGGGCGTGTGGGACACGGTGGGGGCGCTTGGGATCCCCAGCCACTGGGGCCTGCCTGCGCGGGCGCTTAACGGGAAGTACCGGTTCCATGACACTGACCTGTCGTCGATGGTCGCGTCCGCCCGGCACGCCGTGGCGATCGACGAGCGGCGGCGGAGTTTTGTGCCAACGCTGTGGACGAACCTGCCGACGTTGCGCGCCGCGCGTCCGGGCGCGGAATACCGCCAGGAATGGTTCGCAGGCGATCACGGGTCGGTCGGCGGCGGCGGTGACATCAGGGGGTTGTCGGACATCACCCAGGCCTGGATTCTGGCGGGAGCAGTGCGCGCGGGTCTGTCGGTGCCGGACAAGGTGTTTGATGACCTGCGCCGGAACGCCGATGCCATTGCCGCGCCGCTGCGCAACCAGTCGACGGCACGGTCCCTGGTGGACGAGGCGATGGCGCTGACCGCGGCCTGGCGCGACGGGCCGGACGACATCGGCAATGTCAGTCATCCGGCGGTCGAACGCTGGCGGCGGGCAGGGGACGGATACCAGCCGAAACCCCTGCGGCGGCTGGCGGATGCGCTGGACCGGTTCGATCTGGCGACAGCCGAGGACTATACGATGACGCCGAACGTCGCCTGATCTCTGTCAGATGCCGCGACTGTCGAACCAGTCCCTGGCAAGGCTGCGCACATGCGTCCACAGGTCCGGCGCGCCGCGCACGACCTTGGCGCCGACGCGTGCCTCAAGCTGATCGAAGGTCACGTCATAGTCGATCCAAGACCCGCCGCCGCTGGCCAAGTTCATCAGGACGGGCTGAATCCTGTCGAGCGACTTGGCGAATACGGCGTCCGGCGTTTCCGCTGTCTCGAATTCCTCCCACAGCGCACGAAGGTTCGCCCCGACGTCGCCGGGCAGCAGGCCGAAGATGCGGTCAGCGGCGCGGGCTTCGGCCGCCGCCACATCCGCCGACCCGTGCGCCGCCCCGTTGGCCGAATGGATCGGAACGTCGCCCGTATCGATTTCGACCAGATCATGGATCAGCAGCATCCGGATGACCCGGTCGATGCGCACATCCGGTCCCGCCTGATCGGCCAGCACCAGCGCGCAGAGGGCCAGATGCCAGGAATGCTCGCCCGAATTCTCGCGCCGCGATCCGTCGGCGACGGGTGTCGCGCGCAGCACGCCGGTCAGGCGGTTCGCCTCGGTCAGGAAGGCAAGCTGCGCGGCAAGACGGTCGGTCATGCCGCCGGTCAGTGCCCGCCACTTGCGGGTTCGACGTCGCGCGGGGCTTCCGGCGCCTTGCCGCCGTCGCGCGCCGCTTTCAGCGTCTGGTCGAGGAAGGTCTGCCCGCGCGCCGCTGCAAGCCGGGTGCGGATGGCCGTCAGGAACGCTTCCTGCATCGAGGGCGAGGAGACGCCCAGCACCTTGGCCACCTCGTTGTAGAACCGGTCGTTCTTCAGTTCGACCATCGCCGCCATCGTCTGCCGCGCCAGATCGTCCGCAAGATCATCGGCAACGCCCATCAGCGCGTCACCTCGCCCAGACGGCGGCGGACATATTCCTGCACCGACTGGATCATCGGGTTCATATGCTCTTCGTCATTCTCGAAGAAATGCCCGGCCCCTTCGATCTGCTGATGGCTGATCGTGATGCCTTTCTGTTCGCGCAGCTTGCCGACCAGAGTTGCCGTGTCCTTGGGCGGGGCCACCTTGTCGGCGGTGCCGTTGATGATGAGACCGGACGAGGGGCAGGGCGCGAGGAAACTGAAATCATACATGTTCGCGGGCGGCGAGACGCTGATGAACCCCGTGATCTCGGGCCGCCGCATCAGCAACTGCATGCCGATCCATGCCCCGAAGCTGAAACCCGCAACCCAGCAATGCTTGGAATTGGGGTTCAGGGTCTGGAGGTAGTCGAGCGACGAGGCTGCATCCGACAGCTCGCCGATGCCCTGATCATATTCGCCCTGACTGCGCCCGACACCGCGGAAATTGAAGCGCAGGACGGTGAAGCCGAGGTCGTAGAAGGCATAGTGCAGCCGGTGCACGACGCGGTTGTTCATCGTGCCGCCGAACTGCGGATGCGGATGCAGGATGATCGCGATCGGGGCGTCGGGGGCTTTCTGGGCGTGATAACGGCCCTCGAGACGGCCGTCCGGTCCCGGGAAAATCACTTCAGGCATAGCTGCCTCGGGCTCCCTATCAGGCCGGTGCCGGGCCGGACCGTCAATCTTGACGATTTTGCTCAGGCACCCTAGAACAGTTCTAAAGAGCAGGCCGCGAAGTGGCGGTCCGTCTACGGTTCCGAGCAGGTAATCGCCACGCCGGGCCGCGTCAACTTGTTTACGGGCACTTCGCGGGGGAAGGGCGCATGAAACTCTCGACCAAGGGCAGATATGCGATGGTGGCTTTGGCCGACCTTGCGACCGCGCGCGACGGCGAGCTGACCTCGCTGACCGAAATCTCGCGGCGTCAGGACATCTCATTGCCCTATCTGGAGCAATTGTTCGTGAAACTGCGTCGCGCGGGTCTGGTGGAATCGGCGCGGGGGCCGGGCGGCGGATACCGTCTGGCCCGCGAGCCGCGTGACATCCGCGTCAGCGAAGTGCTCGAGGCGGTGGATGAGACGGTCAGCGCGATGCACACCGGCGCAGGCGTGTCGGGCGGGCTGTCCGGTTCAAAGGCGCAGTCGCTGACGAACCGGCTATGGGAAAGCCTGTCCGCGCAGGTCTATGTGTTCCTGCACCAGACGACCCTTGGTGAAGTGATCCAGAACGGGCTGAAACCCTGCCCGGCGGTGCCCGCGTTGTTCATGGTGGTTGATGAATGACGGGACGGGTGTATCTCGACTGGAACGCGACGACGCCGCTCCGCCCCGAACCGCGCGCGGCGATGGTTGCTGCGATGGATGTCGCGGGCAATCCGTCGTCGGTGCATGGCGAAGGGCGGGCGGCGAAGGGGCTGATCGAACGCGCGCGGGCGCAGGTGGCGGCGGCTTTGGGGGCCGAGGGGGCCGATATCGTCTTCACCAGCGGCGCGACCGAGGCAGCGGCGCTGGCGATGGCGGGGCGCGGCTTGGCCACGGCAGATGTGGAGCATGACGCTGTGCTGGCCTGGGGCGCGGGCGGGCTGACGGCGGATGCGCATGGCCGCGTCAGGGTGGCCGAGCCGGGCATGGCCTCGCTTCAACTGGCGAATTCCGAGACGGGGGTGGTGCAGGACCTGCCCGCCGGGCTGGCGGTCAGCGACCTGACGCAAGGGTTCGGGAAGATTCCGTTTGCGTTCAACTGGCTGGGCGTCACGATGGGCCTGATTTCGGCGCACAAGCTGGGCGGGCCGAAGGGCGTCGGCGCGCTGGTCGTCAAGCGCGGAACGGATGTCGCGGCGCAGTTGCGCGGCGGCGGGCAGGAGATGGGGCGGCGCGCGGGGACCGAGAACGTCATCGGCATCGCGGGTTTGGTGCGGCAGCGGAGGCGGCGGCGCGCGATCTGGCGGACGGGGTATGGGACCGGGTCGCCGGGATGCGCGATGCCCTGGAGGCGGCGCTGGCGGCCGACGCGCCTGGCACAGTGATTGCCGGGCAGGGTGCCATGCGCCTGCCGAACACGACCTGCCTTGTCACGCCGGGCTGGAAGGGCGAAACGCAGGTGATGCAGATGGACCTGGCAGGATTCGCAGTGTCGGCGGGTTCGGCCTGTTCCAGCGGCAAGCTGCGCCCCAGCCGTGTCCTGCGCGCGATGGGATATGACGATCTGGCATCCGCGTCGGCGATCCGCGTGTCGTTGGGGCCGACGACGACGATGGACGAGGTGATGCGCTTTGCCGACGCATGGCTTGCGCAGCACCGCAAGTTCCGCGCGAAGGCGGCTTGAAGACCATGACGCAGGCGATTGAAAGCGTGAAGGAAATGACCATGGCACTGGACAAGGACACGGCCCCGGACCTTGAAGTCCGCGACGGCGTGGACCGCGAGACGGTCGAGACGGTCCAGAACATGGGGGCCTACAAATACGGCTGGGCAACCGAGATCGAGACGGATTACGCGCCGATCGGCGTGAACGAAGATATCGTCCGGCTGATTTCATCCAAGAACGGCGAGCCGGACTGGATGACCGAGTGGCGGCTGAGCGCCTTCCGGCGCTGGCAGGGGATGGAGGAGCCGCGCTGGGCGATGCTGCGCTACCCGACGATCGACTATCAGTCGCAGTACTACTACGCGCGCCCGAAAAGCATGGACGTGAAGCCGAAGTCGCTGGACGATGTCGATCCGAAGCTGCTGGCGACCTATGCCAAGCTTGGAATTCCGCTGAAGGAACAGATGCTTCTGGCCGGAGTCGAAGGTGCCGAAGGCGCGCCGGCCGAGGCGCGGAAGGTGGCGGTGGACGCGGTGTTCGACTCGGTTTCGGTCGGCACGACGTTCAAGGCGGAGCTGGCGAAGGCGGGCGTGATCTTCTGCTCGATCACCGAGGCGATCCGCGAGCATCCGGAACTGGTGCGGAAGTATCTGGGGTCGGTCGTGCCGGCCACGGACAACTTCTTTGCGACGCTGAATTCAGCGCGGTCTTCAGTGACGGGTCGTTCGTCTACATCCCGCCGGGCACGAAATGCCCGATGGAGCTGTCCACCTATTTCCGGATCAACGCCGAGAATACCGGGCAGTTCGAGCGCACGCTGATCATCGCCGACCAGGGGGTCTACGTCAGCTATCTTGAGGGCTGCACGGCCCCCAAGCGCGACGTGGCGCAGCTGCATGCGGCGGTGGTCGAGATCGTGATCCTGGAAGACGCCGAGGTGAAGTATTCCACGGTGCAGAACTGGTATCCGGGCGACGAGAACGGCCTGGGCGGCATCTACAACTTCGTCACCAAGCGCGCGGACTGCCGCGAGGCGCGGGCGAAGGTGATGTGGACGCAGGTGGAAACCGGGTCGGCGATCACCTGGAAATATCCGTCCTGCATCCTGCGCGGCGAGGACAGCCAGGGCGAGTTCTATTCGATCGCCATCGCCAACAACATGCAGCAGGCCGATACCGGGACCAAGATGATC
The DNA here is from genome assembly GCA_963819585.1 of uncultured Alphaproteobacteria bacterium. Taxonomy (GTDB): domain Bacteria; phylum Pseudomonadota; class Alphaproteobacteria; order Rhodobacterales; family Rhodobacteraceae; genus JAOADN01. Next base: position 368,330 of record CAWFWP010000010.1, on the reverse strand, counting down.
CATCTTGGCAAGAACACCCGGTCACGCATTGTTTCCAAAGGGATTTCTGCGGGGCGTGCGCAGAACACCTATCGCGGGCTGGTGTCGATGCACCCGAAGGCGACGAACAGCCGCAACTACACCCAGTGCGACAGCCTGCTGATCGGCGACCAGTGCGGCGCGCATACGGTGCCCTATATCGAGGTCAAGAACACCTCGAGCCGGGTGGAGCACGAGGCGACGACATCGAAGGTGGATGACGACCAGCTGTTCTATTGCCGGTCACGCGGCATGGACGAGGAAGAGGCGGTGGCGCTGGTCGTGAACGGCTTCTGCCGCGAGGTGCTGCAGGCCCTGCCGATGGAATTCGCCATGGAGGCGCAGAGCCTGGTGGCGATTTCGCTGGAGGGGAGCGTGGGGTGAGATCGCGTCTTCAAATACCTTGAAAAGCACGCGTGGTGGTCGACCCCATTGCTACTCGCGGCTTTGGTCTTTCTGTTCGGTTCAAGTGCTTCAGCAGGAAGGCTTCTGTGGGTTATAGCGCTATTCTACGCCTTTTTTTGGATAGTTTGCGTGCCAGCGAAGATCATTTCTCTTGTGTTTGCGTCATCCTTGTCCGGCTTAACCAACGCGCGCCGAGAGCGAGTTCGTACAGCAATCGGATTGAGTTCGTTCGCACTTGGTTTCGCTTTGTTGGGATTGGCGCTAGACAATCAGTCGGTGCTTGAGGTTGTGCGGCCAGCACTGCCTCCTGGCTCCTTTAGCTTCATTCATCCTTGGTTCGCCCTGCTGGTTTCGGTTCTGACATGGATGTGGGCCATGTTCTGGCCGATGAATAAAGCCGAAACTCAAAGCCAAAAACGGACCGGATTAGAGCAATGATCGTCACCACCACCCCCTCCGTCGATGGCCAGCGCATCACCCGCTACCACGGCATCGTCGCGGGCGAGGCGATCCTCGGCGCGAACATCTTCCGCGATCTGTTCGCGGGCATCCGCGACATCGTCGGCGGGCGCTCGGCGGCCTATGAGGAAGAGCTTGGCAAGGCGCGCAAACTGGCGCTGAACGAGATGGAGGAGGCCGCGCGCGCGATGGGGGCGAATGCAGTGGTGGGGGTCGATCTGGATTACGAGGTGATCAACAACATGCTGATGGTGTCGGCCAGCGGAACGGCGGTCAGCCTCGGATGACGCCGCTTGAATACCTCTGGGGCCTCGGGTCCACGCATGGCCCGATCCGCGTCATCGACGTGGGTGCGAACCCGATCGAGGGCGACGCGCCCTATAAATCCCTGCTTGACAAGGGCTTTGCGACGCTGACGGGGTTCGAGCCGCAGGCCGACGCGCTGGCCAAGCTGAACGCGGTCAAGTCCGATGCCGAAACCTATCACCCGAACGCCCTCGGCGCGGGCGGGGCCGCGACTCTGCATCTCTATGCGCATTCCGGCTTTACCTCGCTCTACGCGATCCGCCCCGACATCGCCGGACTGGTCGGGTTCCGGCGCGCGACACGGTCCGCCGGAACGCTGGAGGTCACGACCGAGCGGCTCGATGATCTGACCGACGTTCCCGCCGCAGACTACCTGAAGATCGACGTGCAAGGCGCTGAACTGGCGATCATTTCCAACGGGCGTGCCAAGCTGTCGGAAGCCGTGCTGATCCAGGCCGAGGTTCGGTTCCTGCCGCTCTATGACGGCGAGCCGGGCTTCGGCGATCTGGACCGGGAACTGCGGGCGCAAGGGTTCCTGTTCCACGACTTCGCGTTTCTCAAGCGTCAGGCGCTGCAGACGCCGTCCGCCGCGCGCCTGCGCCGCCGCGCCTTCCGCCAGGCGGTCGATGGCGATGCCTTTTTCGTGCGCGACCTCACCAGGCCCGCCGCGATGAGTGATGCGCAGCTATGGCGGCTGGCGGTTCTGGCGCAGGCGGTGGTGGGCAGCCCTAACCTGGCTCTGTTCGCCCTCGATGCACTGGTTGCGCGCAAGGCGGTGCCTGCGGATGCCGCCGACGGCTATCTGGCACTGCTGCCGCCTGCGATGCTGCGGGAGGCGTGATGCGCATCCTGGCCGCGATCCGGACCAACCGCTGGACCGAGGAAGAGGAGCGCCTGCTGGCGCGCCTGACCGAAGCCTTCGGGACGGATGTCGTGGCGGTCTTCCACAACCGCCCCGCCGATGTGACGCCCCCGGTGCCGGTGATCGACATCAACGATGCCTGGCTGCAGTCGGCGGGGATGGCGCATGTCAGCGACTGGGGCTGGCGCTGCGGCGATTATTTCTACTATGCGCTGCGTCAGGCGAGGCCTGATTTTGACGCCTACTGGCTGATCGAGCCTGACGTGCATTTCACGTCCGATCCCTCAGCGTTTTTCGCGGCCTTTGCCGATGATGGCACGGATGCCCTTGGCTACGGGCTGGGACCTTTCGCGCGCGACATCCGGTTCACGCGCGGCATGCCCGGCATCGCGCATCACCGGGCGATTTTTGCGATGACGCGGTTTTCCGGGCGCGCGCTCGACCGGTTGTTCGCGCTCCGCCAAAAGATGGCGGGCGAGCGGATCACCCCCCGCGACTATCCGAACGACGAGATTTTCACGTTTTCCCATGTCGTCGCGGACCCCGACCTGACCACGGGTCGGCTTGAGGCGCGCTGCCCCGGCTGGTTCGACGGCGCGCAGTTTGCCACCGATCCCGACCTGCTGCATGACCTGCTGGTGCCGTCCGCGACACCTGGCCGCGTTTTCCACCCTGTTCGCAGCCGGGCCGCGTTTGTGCGGGCACTGGCCAAGCGGATCACCGGAAATGTGTCCATCGTTGCGCGGATGCGGTTCCAGGTCGCAGCCCTGACCGATACCGAGGCCGAAGCGGTGGCGCTTGCGACGGCCGAGATCACGCGCAAGGCGCTGGCCGACATGCGGCGGCTGCGCAAGCGGCAGACGGCCGCGCAGACCCGGAAACGGGCATGATGGACACCATTTCATCCCGCCGCGCCCTATGGGTCGCGTTGCGACTGACCCTAGCGTCACAGCGCGAAAATGACCGCTGTCCTGCCCGATTTTTGCCTGATCTCCCGCGCAGGTTGCGGGTTGACAGATGCGGGGCGGGAAACACGCGATGCGGCATGCCGTGGGAGTTCAGGATCAGAAGACGCTCTTCGCAGAGCGACTGAAACGGATCAATTCCGGCAAGCAGTTCGAACATGCGGATGTGGTCGGGCATCACACGCAGAAACGCTACAACAAGATCGCCGCGAAACGGCCGAAGCAGCCGCGCACCTTCGGGCAAAAGGTGATGGTGCTGGTGGCGTTCCTCAGCGGAATTCTCGCCGTGCTGATCGGGCGCGTGACCTATTATCATCTGTCGCGGATCGAGGGCCTGCCGGATGCGTTCTACGATCTGGGATCGCGCGGCATGCTTCTGTTCGCCATCATCATCGCTGGCATCCTGACGATCAGCCTGCATCTGTCGACCAAGGGCCGCATGCAGGCGCTGATGCTCGGCTGCGTGCTGATGCATTTCGGCGAAAGCGCGGCGGCGGCCACGCTGCCCGATCTCTGGGCCGAGATGTTCTCGCCCGAATACGCGGCCGCAAAGATCAGCGAAGCGCAGTCATCGCTGGGCGACGCCTCCCTCTGACCCTATCTGACATGTACGGAAACCGCAGGCCGGGGCCCTTGCCCCGTGGCCTGCCTTTGCTTTGGAAGTTGCGCGATGCTTGAGATCAGGAACCTGCATGTGAAGCTGGAGGAAGAGGATAAGGCGATCCTCAAAGGTGTCGATCTGACTGTCGGCGCGGGTCAGGTCCATGCGATCATGGGGCCGAACGGGTCGGGCAAGTCGACGCTGTCCTACGTCCTGTCCGGGCGCGACGGCTACACCGTCACGGACGGATCGGCGACGCTCGAGGGCGCGGATCTGCTGGCTATGGAGCCGGAGGAGCGGGCGGCAGCGGGACTGTTTCTGGCGTTCCAGTATCCGGTGGAGATTCCGGGGGTGGGCAACATGACCTTCCTGCGCACGGCGATGAACGCGCAGCGCAAAGCGCGCGGCGAAGATGAGGTCAGCGCGGGCGACTTCCTGAAGCTGGTGCGGGCCAAGGCAGCGGCGCTGAAGATCGATGCCGAGATGATGAAGCGCCCGGTGAATGTGGGCTTTTCGGGCGGCGAGAAGAAGCGCAACGAAATCCTGCAGATGGCGATGCTGGAACCGAAGATGTGCATCCTGGACGAGACCGATTCGGGGCTGGACGTCGATGCGATGCGGCTGGTGGCGGACGGGGTGAACGCGCTGCGCGACGCAGGGCGGGCATTCCTGGTCATCACGCATTACCAGCGGCTGCTGGACCATATCCGCCCGGACGTGGTGCATATCATGGCGGACGGGCGGATCGTGAAGTCGGGCGGGCCGGAGCTGGCGCTGGAGGTCGAGGCGAACGGCTATGCGGACATCGTGGCGGAGGCGGTCTGATGGCTTTGGCCAGAACGAAGGATAGCTTGCGGGAGGCTGCGACCGAGGCGCGGATCGCGGGCCTTCACCGGCCTGCGGGCGGGTTCACGGCGGCGGCGAGGGCGGACGCGCTGGCGCGGCTGGGGGCAATGGGTCTTCCGGGCAAGCGCGATGAATACTGGCGCTACACCGATCCGGCGGCACTGAACGCGGCCGAGGCGGAAACCGCGCCGCGCTTTGACCCGAAAGAGCCGCATGTATTCGCCGGAACGGACCGGGTGGAACTGGTCTTTGTGGACGGTGTGTTCGATGCGGCGCGGTCGGACGACCTGTCGCTTGGTGGGGCAGAGATCGTGCGGCTGGCCGAGGCGGATCACGCGGATATCCACTGGGCACGCGATCTGTATGGCACGCTGGAGGCGGCGGGGCAGTCGCCGGTCGCGCGTCCCTTTGCGGCATTGAATACGGGCACGGCGACGGACGGGGTGCTGATACGCGTGACGGGGCAGGCGGCACGGCCGGTCTGCCTGAACTATATCCATGCTGCCGATGCCGCCGATCCGGTCCTGCATCACTGCATCCGGGTCGAAGCGGGGGCGTCGCTGACGCTGCTGGAAACCGGTCCCGGCGGGGCGCGGTTCAACACGGTGCTGGAGGTTGACATCGCCGAAGGCGGCACGTTCCACCACATCCGCACGCAGGGACGCGACCATCGGCGGCGTGCGGTGACGCATTGCTTTGCTAGGCTTGCGTCGAAGGCCGTCTTCAAATCCTTCACGCTGACCAAGAACGGCGTGCTGACCCGGAACGAATGCGTGATCGACATAAAAGGCGATCATGCGGTGGCGCATGTGGCAGGGGCAGCGGTCGGCGACGGGGCGACGGGCGACTTCCACCATGACGACACGGTGTTCGTCACGCATGGCGGGCGTCGGCTGCGAAAGCCGTCAGGTGTTCAAGAAGGTGCTGAAGCGCGGGGCGACGGGCGTGTTCCAGGGCAAGATCCTGGTGAAGCAGGGCGCGCAGAAGACCGACGGATACCAGATCAGCCAAGCGTTGCTGCTGGACGAGGACAGCCAGTTTCTGGCGAAGCCCGAGCTGGAAATCTATGCCGACGATGTGAAGTGCAGCCACGGATCGACGACGGGCGCGATTGATGAGACGGCGCTGTTCTACCTGCGGTCGCGGGGCGTGCCCAAGGACGCGGCGGTGACGTTGCTGGTGCTGTCGTTCCTGGCCGACGCGATCGCCGAGATCGAGGATACCGCACTTCAGTCAGCGATCATCGCGCGGCTGGAAGGCTGGCTGGCGCGGCACACCGGATAGTTATGGCGATTTCATCCGACATTCTGGCGACCTACCGCGACCCCTCAGGGGTTGTCGGACGCATGCTGGCGGGACCGTTGCGCGAGGACCGCGCGCTGGCAGTCCTGATCGGGGCGGGTGTGCTGATCTTCGTCGCGCAGTGGCCGGTCGCGGCGCGGGCTGCGCATCTGGACCCCTCGGTTCCGCTGGACGCGCGGCTGTCGGGCGCGCTGATGGCATCGCTGTTCATCCTGCCGCTGCTTGCCTACGGACTGGCGGCGCTGTCTCATATCGTCGCGCGGACGATGGGCGGGCAGGGCAGCTTCTACCGTGCGCGGATCGCGCTGTTCTGGGCGCTGTTGGCGACCGCACCCCTGATGCTGGGACACGGGCTGATCGCGGGAATGGTCGGGCCGGGGGCGGGGCTGACACTGGTCGGGGTGATCGTCTTTGTGGCTTTCCTCTGGATATGGCTGTCGGGCCTGCTGGTGGCGGAACGCTGCGCGAGGGCGGACGCATGATCGCCGTGCTGCGCAGTCTGGTCCTGCAGACCATCACCGATCCGCGCTACGCGCTGCGCAAGGTCCTGTCGCTGGTTCCGCCGCATCAGCCGCGCTGGATCGCGGCAGCGACCGTCATCATCCTGACCGTCCTGCTGACGCAGGTCATCACGATCATCGCGCCCCCGCCGCCCGGATCGCCGTGGGACGCGATGATGGGCGATCCTGTCAGCAACACGGTGACGCAGCTGGTGTTCCTGCTGGCGGCGGCCTGGGGCATGTCGGGCTTCGCGCGCAGATTCGGTGGCGTGGCCAGCTTTGACGATGCTCTGATCGCGGTGACATGGATCGAGTTCCTGCTGCTGATCCTGCAGGTCGCCCAGCTGGTCGTGATTCTGGCTCTGCCGTTTCTGGCGGTGCCGATTGTGGTGCTGACACTTGGCCTGTTCTTCTGGCTGCTCACGCATTTCACGGCCGCGCTGAACGGGTTCACCAGCATGCCGAAGACCTTTGCGGGGGTTCTTGGGGCAACCCTGGTAGGCGGGGTTCTGGCGGTCGTGGCGCTCAGTCTGGCGGGCATAGCGACGGTCCCCGCATGACCTATGACGTTTCCCGCATCCGCGCCGACTTCCCGATCCTGTCGCGGCAGGTCAACGGCAAGCCGCTGGTCTACCTCGACAACGGCGCCTCGGCGCAGAAGCCGCAGGTGGTGATCGACGCGATGACGAAGGCGTATTCCGAGGAATACGCGAATGTGCACCGGGGGCTGCACTACCTGTCCACGGTGGCGACCGAGAAATACGAAGGCGTGCGCGGGATCGTCGCGCGGTTCCTCGGGGCGCCGGACCCAGAGGAGATCGTCTTCACGACCGGCACGACGGAAGGCATCAATCTGGTGTCCTATGCTTGGGCGGCACCGCGCCTGCAGGCGGGGGACGAGATCGTGCTGTCGGTGCTGGAGCATCACGCGAACATCGTGCCCTGGCATTTCCTGCGCGAGCGGCAGGGCGTGGTGCTGAAATGGGTGGAGCCGGAGGCGGACGGCGGATTGGACCCGCAAAAGGTCATCGACGCGATCGGGCCGAAGACAAAGCTGGTCGCGGTGACGCAGATGTCGAACGTGACCGGTGCGCGGGTGGACGTGGCGGCGATCGGGCGGGTCGCCCACGCGCGGGGCGTCCCGGTGCTGGTGGACGGATCGCAGGGCGCGGTGCATGGGGCGGTTTCCGTGTCGGACCTGCATTGCGATTTCTACGCGATCACAGGGCACAAGCTGTACGGGCCGTCGGGGTCGGGAGCGATCTGGATATCTCGCGACCGGATGGCCGAGATGCGCCCGTTCCTCGGCGGCGGCGACATGATCCGCGAGGTGACGCGGGATCTCGTGACCTACAACGACCCGCCGATGAAGTTCGAGGCGGGCACGCCGGGGATCGTGCAGCAGATCGGCATGGGCGTGGCGCTCGAGTATCTGATGGGCGTGGGCATGGACCGGATCGCGGCGCATGAGGCTGGGCTGCGGGACTATGCGGCGGAGCGGTTCCGGTTGCTGAACTGGCTGAACATCCAAGGCACATCGAAGGACAAGGGCGCGATATTCTCTTTCACGCTGGAGGGTCCGGCGCATGCGCATGACATCTCGACCATCCTCGACAAACGCGGGATCGCGGTGCGGGCGGGGACGCATTGCGCGATGCCGCTGATGGCGCATCTGGGGGTAGGGGCGACCTGCCGGGCGTCGTTCGGGATGTACAACACCGTCGAAGAAGTGGATGCACTGATCGACGCGCTGGAACTGGCGCGGGACCTGTTTGCGTGACCCGCTGGGTCGGGCTGCTCTATTCCGTGGTGCTGACCTCCGACCGGCGCGTGACCAAGGCGGACCTGCTTGCCATAGCCGAGACAGCAGGGGTCGCCGAGGCGCGGACGGTGCTGTCCACCGGCAACCTGATCTTCGAGGCCGAGGCAGACGAGGTCACGCTGGAGGCCCGGCTGGGGGCGGCAGTGACGCGGGTACTGGGCCGGGCGCTACCGGTCTTTGTGCGGTCTGCCAAAGACTTGCGGGCGATCCTGAGGACATGTCCGATTGATAGGGCGGCGTCGATGGACCCGGCCCGGATCGGGGTGCGAATCCTGCGCAATACGCCATCGGCGGAGGTTGCGGCGCGGGTGGCGGTAAAGTCGGCGGGGGGCGAGGAATTCGGGGCGGTCGGGCGGACGTTCTGGGTCGCCAGCCCGGACGCTTTGTCAGGTTCCGCGCTGTTCCGTGCGGCAGGCGCCCCGTGGGCCGGGGAGGGGACGTTCCGCAGCCTGTCGGCGCTGCGGAAGATCGCAGCGGCAATGGGTGCAGACTGACCCTCCCCTATGCCCGGCCCTTCGCCCGCAGCAGCATTCCGTAAAGGTCGCGTGGGTCGTCGGGGTCGGCGATCATGTCTAGGGGCTCGCTGTAAGGCAGCGTGTCGAGGCAGTCGTGGATGTAGCGAAGAGCGCTGAAATCCTCGACCGCGAAGCCGACCGAGTCGAACAGCGTGATGTCGCGCGGGGATTGGCGACCCGGAACAGCACCGGTCATCACCTGCCAGAGTTCTGTCACGGGATGGTTGGGGTCCAGCTGCTGAATCTCGCCCTCCACTCTCGTCTGGGGCGGATATTCGACGAAGATGCGGCTGCGTAGCAGGATGTCGCGGTGCAGTTCGGTCTTGCCCGGGCAGTCGCCGCCGACCGCGTTGATATGCACGCCGGGGCCGACCATGTTGTCGGTCAGGATCGTCGCGTAGAGCTTGTCGGCAGTAACGGTCGTGATGATCTGCGCGCCTTCGATGGCTTCCTCGGGGGTCGTGCAGAAGGTAAGCGTCAGACCGGAACCATCCAGATTCCTGATGCATTTCCGCGTGGCGGCGGCGTCGATGTCATAGAGCCGGACATGCGTGACGCCGCAGATGGCGCGGAAGGCGAGGGCCTGGAATTCGGACTGCGCGCCATTGCCGATCATCGCCATTGTGGTGGCACCCGCCGGCGCGAGGTGTTTCGCGGCGAGCGCGGACATGGCGGCGGTCCGCAGCGCGGTGAGGATGGTCATTTCGGTCAGAAGGACGGGATAGCCGGTGGCGACATCGGCGAGGACACCGAAGGCGGTGACTGTCTGGTGGCCGGTCTTGGTGTTCGACGGGTGGCCGTTCACGTATTTGAAGCCGTAATGCTCGCCGTCCGAGGTAGGCATCAGTTCGATGACACCCACATCGGAATGGGACGCGACACGCGGTGTCTTGTCGAAGTCGGGCCAGCGGCGGAAATCTTCGCCGATGTAGTCGGCAAGATCAGTCAGGACACGGTCGATGCCGAGGTGAAGAACCAGCTTCATCATGTTGTCCACGCTGACAAAAGGAACGATGTTCAGGGATGTCATCCGAAACTCCTGGTCGGGCGGTCGAAGACCTTGCGGCCCATCAGCGATCCGACCAGATCGACCATCAGCCGCGCCGTGCGGCCGCGTTCGTCGAGGAAGGGGTTCAGTTCCACAAGGTCGAGCGACGTCACGAGGCCGCTTTCATGCAGCAGTTCCATCACCAGATGCGCCTCGCGGAAGGTGATGCCGCCCGGAACGGTGGTGCCGACGGCGGGGGCGATGGAGGGATCGAGGAAATCGACATCCAGCGAGACGTGCAGCAGCCCGTCGGCGTTATGGACTTCCTCAAGAAACGTGCGCAGGGGTGCGACGATGCCCTGTTCGTCCAGCACGCGCATGTCGCAGAGCGTGGCGTCGGTGGTCAGCAGGGCGGTTTCCTCGGCATCATCGACCGACCGCAGGCCGTAGAGGCACATGCGGGATGCGGGGACGGGGGCGGGGAAGGGCGGGAAGGCGTCGAACCCTTCGCGGCCCGCGATATAGGCGAGCGGTGTGCCGTGCAGATTGCCGGACTGCGTGGTCAGCGGCGTGTGGTAATCGGTGTGGGCGTCGAGCCACAGGATGAACAGGGGGCGTCCTGCGCGTTTGGCATGGGCCGCGACACCGGCGACGGTGCCGAGTGCCAGCGAATGGTCGCCGCCCATGAAGATGGGAAAGCCGTCGGTCATCGCGGCCTCGGCGGCGGCGGCAAGCGCATTGGTCCAGCCGATGGTTTCGGCAAGGCCGTGGACGGCAGGGTTCGGGCAGGCGACGGGCGCGAGCAGCGGCAGGGTGATGTCGCCCCGGTCGGTGACGCGGTGGCCTTCGGTGGCGAGGGCCGCGGCGATGCCCGCGACGCGGTAGGCGGCGGGGCCCATCAGGCAGCCCGCGCGCTTCTGGCCGGTATCGACGGGCGCGCCGATCAGAATGCAGTGCTTGGTCATGGCGGTCCCTTGTGTCGCGGGCAGGATGGTTCCGCCTTGCGTCAGAATACAGCGCCTCTATTGTCGATGCGGACGATGGATTGACCAGAACGGCGGACCGGATGAGCGAACTTGGACGATACAGACAACCGGCTGATCGCCGAACTGCGGCGTGACGGGCGGGCGGCGCTGTCGGACCTCGCGGACCGGCTGGGCATTGCGCGGGCGACGGTTCGGGCACGGATGGAGCGTTGCAGGCGCGCGGCGAGATCGCGGGCTTCACGGTGGTGACGCGGGGCGATGTGTCGGCCAGCCCGGTGCGGGGCCTGATGATGGTGGCGATCGAGGGACGCGGGGCGGAGCGGATCACGGCGCGGCTGCAGGGGATGCCCGAGGTGCAGGCGGTGCATTCGACGAACGGCCGCTGGGACCTGATCGCGGAAATCGGGACGCGGACGCTTGAGGAGTTCGACGGCGTGCTGTTCCGCATTCGGGGGCTGGACGGGGTGACGGCCAGCGAGACGTCGCTGCTGCTGTCGACGCGGCGCGCGGGGCGGCGATAGGTCAGGCGCGGCGGGCGGCGGCGATCCAGACGAGCACGAGGGCGGCGGAGAAAATCGCGTTCCATGAGGCCATGGAGATGCCCGCCAGCGCCCAGGCGACCTCATCGCAGCGGATCAGCGGGGCGTTGTTGATCTGGGCGAGCAGGTCGTCGGCGGACAGGCCCGCGACCGAGCCCGAGGTGCAGGTCGTCGGGCCGAGCCACCATTTCTGTTCGACGCCAGTATGGTAGACGCCCACGGCGGCGGTGGCAGCGGCAGCGAGGGCGCCTAGCCATGGCAGGAACTCGCAGGCCGGTCAGCAGGGCAAGGGCCCCGATGGCAACTGCCGCATAGTGCGGCCAGCGCTGCCAGTGGCAGAGCTTGCAGGGCGCGTATCCAAGAAACTGAAAGGTCCATGCCCCGGCAAGCAGCAGAGCTGACCCGATGGTCGCAGTGAGGATCAGTCGGGTCCGGGTCATGTCAGTGCTTGAGGAACCACCAGAGAAGGACGCCGAGAGCGACCACGATCCCGGCGATGAGCGCAAGGCGCTTCTCGATAAAGTGAAGGATCTGCTGGCCGTACCGCTTCAGCAGCCAGGCCAGCGCGTAGAAGCGCGCGCCGCGCGCGATGATGGCGGATCCGATGAACAGCCAGAGGTCGAAGCCGACAAAACCGGACAGCAGCGTCACAACCTTCATCGGCGGCAGGTGCGACAGACCCGACGTGACAAGCATCAGCAGGATGATCGAGTGGTTGTCGGCGACGCTGGCGCGCATCTCCTCGAAGGTGGAAAGCTTGCCGTAGAACTGAAGGATCGGGGCGACGATCAGATCGAAGGCGTAGTGCCCGAGGACCCAGCCGAAAATGCCACCGAGAACAGAGGTCACGGTGGCGATCAGCGCATAGTTCCACGCCTTTTCGGGACGCGCGGCGACCATCGGAATGAACAGCACGTCAGCGGGGATCGGAAAGACCGAGCTTTCGACGAAGGATACGGCACCCAGGGCCACGGGTGCGTTCGGCGAGGCGGCGCGGGCCAGGGTCCAGTCATAGAGACGTCTGAACATCGGGCGGTCCGTCCTGCGCTAAAAAGGCGCGGCCCTTAGGCCATGCGGACCCGGGGGGCGTCAAGCGCAGCGGTTGCGGCAGCGGCAGGTATGGACGCTTTGCGCCCCATGCTGTTAACGTCAACGCAACAATACCCGGGGCGCGCGTGGCGGCTGCGGGGGGTTAAGAGGGAGTTCTGTGATGCAGTGGCAGGGTCGGCGCGGAAGCCAGAACATCGAAGACCGTCGGCGGATGAGCACGGGCCGCGCGGGCAGCATCGGCGGGGTGGGCCTGATCGCGGTGCTGCTGATCGGCTATTTCCTGGGGATCGACGTGACGCCGCTGTCTGAACGGTGGCGGGCTGCCGGGCGGCGGCGGACAGATCCAGAGCAATGTGGAGTTGACCGAGGCCGATCAGAAGGCTGCGGAGTTCGTGTCGGTGACGCTGGGCGATACGGAAAAGGTCTGGGGCGACATTTTTCAGAAGGACTTGGGGCAGACCTACGCGCCGACGACGCTGGTGCTGTTCAAGGGCGGACGCAGTCGGCCTGCGGCGGGGCCAGCGGGGCGACCGGCCCGTTTTACTGCCCGAATGACAAGAAGGTGTATCTCGATACGGATTTCTTCGTGACCATGAGCCAGCGGATGGGGGCGAGCGGAGATTTCGCGGCGGCCTATGTGGTGGCGCATGAAGTCGGTCACCATGTCCAGGACGAACTGGGGATTCTGGGGAAGGTGACGGCCGCGCGGGCACAGGCGAGCCAGGCGGATTCGAATGCGCTGTCGGTGCGGGTCGAACTGCAGGCGGACTGCTTCTCGGGCGTCTGGGCCCGGGCGGCCGGGGACAAGCTCGGCACCTTGGAACAGGGCGACATCGCCGAAGCAATGGATGCGGCGAGCCGGATCGGCGACGATACGCTGCAGGCGAATGCGGGTCAGCGCCCGATGCCCGACAGCTTCACGCACGGCACGTCGGAGCAGCGCCAGCGCTGGTTCGCGGCGGGGTACGAATCCGGGTCCATCGAATCCTGCGACACCTTTTCGACGGACAACATCTGACGCCTCAGTCGGTCGCAGCAATCCTCTTGCCGCAAGCCCTGCGGGGCGGTATTCGGCGGGCGCGTGCCCGAGTGGTGGAATGGTAGACGCGGCGGTTTCAAAAACCGCTTCCGAAAGGAGTGCGAGTTCGAGTCTCGCCTCGGGCACCAGAATCTGAAGTCCCCGGCGCATCCGAGGTGTCGGCCGCCTCGAATCGGAGTCTGCCCGATCGGTCACGCAACTGCGACAGTGCATCGTTCCGCGCCACATTGACGGCGTATCCGGCAGCCCGGAGGTTGTGCCACAATTTGGCCGCAGTTCAGCCCGGGCCCGACGCGATCAACTTTATTGGACCCGTTTTGGAAACAGACCACTACCCAAAGGACAGCAACCACACTTTCCGCTGATTGCAGAAGCCGGGAAGGCAGCGTGTTCAATATTTTGTTCTGCAAGGACTAAGTTCGGAATTTCTGCGACTCGATGTGATTCCGATTGAAGCCTGATTGAAATACAATCCAACTGTTCGCACGGCAGCTGGCAACAGTTGGATGCTGCGTTCTGCCATGGTTCTGACATTTTTCCCTTTGGGCGGGCCTCGGGACAGGCTAGTTTGGCAATGCCCGCTTGGGGGGTAACGTGTGTGAAGTCTGGGGTAATGTTCCGGGTGGTCGCCGCAGCTGATGCGCGCTGATCACCCGGAATATCCTTGGGGGCAAATGGCGGAATGACTGCGAAGCGGGGTCTATCCCGTTTGCAGGTCCGCACGGAATGCCGACATATGAGCCGCCTGCGGTCGCAAGAGTTCGCTCAAGGGGGCTTGAGTCATGTCTTCCGTTCCGGCCGCCGCGCATCGGCGCGGCTGCGTACTCATTCAGTAGGGCAGCACAGCATGCCCTGCTTCACATCCGGCATCATGGTGATGACACCCGGCGGCCAGATCGGCGTCGAAGAGTTGGTCGCTGGCTCGCGCGTCGTGACCCGCGACAACGGCATCCAGGCGGTCGAGTGGGTTGGCCGCACAACCGTCGATTTTGCCGGGCTGTCGGCAAGCCCGCATCTGAAGCCGATCCTGCTGCACCAGGGCAGCCTCGGCCCCGGCCTGCCGGAACGCGACATGCTGGTCAGCCCCAACCATCGCATCCTTGTCGGCAGCGACCGGCCCGTCCAGTTCTACGACGGGGCCGAAATGCTGGTAGCGGCGAAGAACCTGGTCGACGGCAGGACGATACGGCAGGTCGACATGCTGGGGGTCACGTATATCCATTTCCTGTTCGCCCGGCACGAGGTGGTGCTGGCGAACGGGGCCTGGACGGAAAGCTTTCATCCCGCCGATCGGTCGCTTGGCGCGGTCGGCAACGCGCAGCGGACCGAACTGAGCGAATTGTTCCCCGATCTGTCGACCGCGAACCCCGCATCGGGCTATCAGCTCGGGCTGCGGTCGCGGCGACGGCGCGAGGCGCATCAGCTGGAGTTTATTGACCGGGGCTGAGGCTGGCGTCGCGCCTGTCAGCCCGGGCGTTTGCCGAGCATCCTTGCTTGCGCCACCCTCCCGGCGGCCGCCGCGTGGTTGGAAACAGTCGGGTCCGATCCGCCACGCCGTGCCGCCAAATGCCCGCACGCGGCCAGACAATCGCCCCAGCGTCGCCGCAATCGGCCTGTCGCATAGGGTTCGGCCCGGGGAACGGGGTGCGAAAAGTCACCCCTGAAGGCGATGCGATTGCGGGCGAAAACGCCCCGATTCTAGGGACTTGCCTCTTTCCGGCCTTAATGGCGTCGAAGTCCATTTCTACTAGTTCATCCAATTGGCGGACTCTGTCCGCAGGTATGCTGGCGGACGGACCGACAAATGGCAGTCATCAATGGCAACAACTCGGCGGAAACGCTGAACGGGACAACCGACCCCGATGTCATTTTTGGCAACGGCGGCAACGACACCATCAACGGCGGCGCGGGCAAGGACACGATCGACGGCGGCAACGGCAACGACTCGATCAACGGCGGCGACGATCAGGACCGGATCAACGTCACCGTCAACCAAGGCACTGACACTATCATCGGCGGCGAGGGCGGTATCGACAGCGATACCGTCGCCTTCAACGGCGTCGCGTCCGGCACCGGGGTCACCGTCACCTACACCGCAAACGAAGCCGCAGGCTTTTCCTTCTCTGGCGGCGGTTCGGGAACCTTCACCCAGATCGAGAACCTGATCGGAAGCGGCGGGAACGACACGTTCAACGCTGCCGTCACCACGGTCGGCGTGAACATCAATGCCGGCGCAGGCAACGATACGATCACCGGCGGCTCTGGCAATGACACGATGGACGGGGGGACAGGCAACGACAGCCTGTCCGGCGGCAGCGGGCAGGATGTATTCAATGTCGCCGCGAACCAGGGCACCGACACGATCGTCGGCGGCGAGGCCGGCACGGACAATGACAGGATCACCTTTGACGCCGTCACGGGGGCCGGGGTCACGGTCACCTATACGGGGACCGAGGCGGGATCGTACAGTTTCGCGGGCGGCGGCAGCGGCACGTTCACCCAAGTAGAGGCGCTGACGGGCGGTGGAGCGGCAGACACGTTCAACGCAAGCGTCTCGACGGTCGGCGTGAACATCGGCGGCGGTGCCGGGTCCGACACGATCACCGGCGGCACGGCGGCCGATACGCTCGACGGCGGACTGGGCGGCGACAGCCTGTCGGGCGGCGACGGCGCTGACAGCCTGACCGGCGGGATGGGAAATGACACCATCTCGGGCGGCATCGGGAACGACTATATTGTCGCAGGTCCGTCTTCGCTGCCGGGCGCGACGACCGCCCTGGACATGAACTGGATCAACCAGGGCGCGGCGGGGACGAACCTGGCCGCGGGCTTCACCCAGAACACCGGCGGCATGAACGTCGCGGTCAGCTTCACCAACGACGGCAACAACAGCCCGACCTATACGGTCGATGCATCCAACATCTATTCGACGACAAGCGAAACCTTCGCGGGCGGGTCGAACCTCAATCTAGGCGGCACAGGCGACGCGGACACATCGTCCACGACCCTGAACTTCTCTGCCGTCGCGGGGTCAGGCTTCCAGAACGAAGTGACGAACGTCACCTTCCGCCTGAGCGACGTGGACGGGTCTGCCGGAAACTGGCAGGACATCATCACGATTACGGCGTTCGACGCCAACAACAACCCGGTCACGGTCACCATCACCCCGGGCGGCACGGATTCCGTGTCCGGTGCGACGCTGACGGCAGGACTGACCTCGGACGCCACCTCGGACGTAGGCGGGTCCGCGCTGGTGACAATCGCCGGGCCGCTCTCGCGGGTGGTGATCGACTACGGCAACCTGCTGACGACGGGCCAGTTCATTCTTGTGTCGGACGTGCAGTTCCAGGCGCAGAACGCGACGACCGACGATGACCTCGTGAACGCGGGCGACGGCGACGACACCGTCTTCGGCGGCCTCGGCGCGGACACGCTGAACGGCGATATCGGCAACGACCAGCTCTTCGGCGAGGCGGGGGCGGACAGCCTGTCGGGCGGCGACGGCAATGACAGCCTGGACGGCGGGACCGAAAACGACACGCTGGCGGGCGGAATCGGAAACGACACGCTGATCGGCGCGGACGGCAACGACAATCTCGACGGCGGCGACAACGACGACAGCCTGACCGGTGGGGCCGGGAACGACACGCTGGCAGGCGGCCTCGGCAACGACACGCTCGACGGCGGGGCGAACGACGACAGCCTGTCGGGCGGGGCGGGCACCGATTCCCTGATCGGCGGGTCGGGCAATGACACGCTGAACGGCGATTCCGGGGCGGATACGCTGAACGGGGGTCTCGGCAATGACAGCCTGAACGGCGGCGACGATGCCGATCGGCTTGAAGTCAACCTGAACGAGGGCGTCGACACGATCCTTGGCGGCGAGACTGGCACGGACAGCGATACGCTGGTCTTCGGGGGCGTTGCCTCGGGCCCCGGCGTTACGGCGACCTGGACAGCGAACGAGGCAGGCACCTACAGCTTCGCGGGCGGCGGTTCGGGCACTTTCGCCCAGATCGAGGCTGTGACTGGCACCGCCGGCGACGACACCTTCAACGCGGCGGTCAGCACCGTCGCGGTGACGATCAATGCTGGTACCGGGAACGACACCGTCACCGGCGGCTCGGCCAATGACACCATTGACGGCGGCGACGGCAATGACAGCCTGGCAGGCGGCGGCGGCAGTGACAGTCTGACCGGCGGCATCGGCAACGACACGTTCGTGGGCGGTGCGGGTGCTGACACAATGGTCGGCGGCACCGGCACCGACACAGTGACCTATGCGGCCGCCGGATCGTCCATCGTCGCGGACGCGACAGCGGGCGGCACGCTCGGCGATGCGCTCGGCGACACCTACTCCAGCATCGAGGTGCTGATCGGTTCGGCCTCGAACGACACGATTTCAGGCTTCGGCACCGTTTACGCGGGTGCCGGGAACGACTCCGTCACGGGGTCTACGGGCAATGACACGCTGTTCGGCGAGGCAGGCAACGATACGCTGAACGGCGGCGCAGGCAACGACAGTCTCGACGGCGGTCAGGATGCGGATACGTTCGTCTTCACGGGCGCGTTCGGCACGGACACCGTCGCGGGCGGCGAGACGGGGACCGACAGCGATACGCTGGACCTGAGCGGGCTGACGGCGAACGTCACCGCGACCTTCAGCGGGTCAGAGGCGGGCAACGCGGGCGATGGAACGAACACGATTGCCTTCACCGGCATCGAGCGTTTGCTGACCGGGTCGGGCAATGACACAATCAATGCCGCGCTGGATACGAACCCGCTCTACGCGGATGCGGGCGCGGGGGCGGACTCAATCACCGGCGGATCGGGCAACGACACCCTGCTGGGCGGCAGTGGTCTCGACACTGTGACCGGCGGCGCGGGGAATGACTCGCTCGACGGCGGCGCGGATCAGGACACGTTCACGGTCATCCTGAACGAGGGCACCGACACGATCACCGGCGGCGAGACCGGTACGGACAGCGATACGCTGACCTTCGGCGGCGTCGCCTCGGGCCCCGGCGTGACGGCGACCTGGACGGCGAACGAGGCAGGCACCTACAGCTTCGCAGGCGGCGGGTCGGGGACATTCAGCCAGATCGAAGCCGTCAACGGCACGGCAGGCGACGACAGCTTCAATGCGGCCGCGTCGATCGCCGCTGTGAACATCGTGGCGGGGGCGGGCAATGACACGCTGACAGGCGGCACGGGGAACGACACGCTCGACGGCGGCGATGGAAACGACACGATCAGCGGGGGTGCAGGCAACGATTCACTGGTTGGCGGCGCGGGTCTCGACACGCTTGCGGGCGGGGCTGGGGCCGACACGCTGTCGGGCGGGGCGGGGATGGACTACGCCGACTACGCCGCATCCGGTGCCGGTGTGGCGGATCAACCTGGCATCCGGGCACACATCCGGCGGCGATGCGGCGGGCGATGTCCTGTCCGGCGTCGACGGCATCTTCGGCTCGGCCTTCAATGATACACTGACGGGGTTCGATGGCCAGCAGATCGGCGGGCCGGACGCCTATACGAACGTGTTCTACGGCAATGCCGGGAACGACCTGATGGACGGTGCCGGGGGTGATGACAGCCTTTATGGCGGCAACGACAACGACACGATCATCGGGGGTCTCGGCAATGACCTCGTGCAGGGCGATGCGGGCAACGATTCGCTGAGCGGCGGCGACGGCACCGACACGTTGGTCGGCGGCACCGGCAACGACACGCTGGACGGCGGCACAGGGAATGACTCGCTGGACGGCGGGGCGGATCAGGACACGTTCCTGTTCACCGGCACCTTTGGCGCGGACACGGTGACGGGCGGCGAGACCGGGACGGACAGCGACACGCTGGACTTCTCGGGCATCGCGACGCCGGTTAGCGTGATCTTCTCGGGCTCCGAGGCGGGAAGCGCCACCGACGGCACCAACACCGTCGCCTTTGCGGGGATCGAGCGGATCGTCACCGGATCGGGCAACGATTCAATCAATGCGGCGGCCAGCAACGCTGCGCAGACCATCCTTTCGGGGGCAGGCAGCGACACCGTCACCGGCGGCGCAGGTAATGACACGATCGATGGCGGCGACGGTAACGATCTGCTGACAGGTGGTGCGGGTGCGGACAGCCTGACGGGCGGGATCGGGAACGACACCTTTGTCGGCGGTGCCGGTGCGGACACGATGGCTGGCGGCACGGGCACGGACACCGTGACTTATGCGGCCGCGGGAGCGGCCGTGAATGCCGATGCGGCAGCCGGTGGCACAGCGGGCGACGCCGCCGGTGACACCTACTCCAGCATCGAGGTGCTGACGGGATCGGCCTTCAACGACACCGTCGCAGGCTTTGGCACGGTCTATGCGGGCGCGGGCGACGACAGCGTCACCGGCACCGGCGGCGGCGACACGCTGTTCGGCGAGGCGGGGAACGACACGCTGGACGGCGGCACCGGCAACGACACACTCGACGGCGGCGCGGACAATGATCTTGTCTCAGGCGGGATCGGGAACGACACGCTGATCGGCGGCACCGGCGATGACACTCTGGACGGCGGCGCGGACGACGACACGCTGCAAGGCGATGCGGGCAATGACAGCCTTTCCGGCGGGATCGGCAATGACAGCCTGTCGGGCGGCGCGGACAACGACACGCTCGACGGAGGCGATGGCGCGGACACCCTCGACGGCGGCAGCGGCGACGACAGCCTGACAGGCGGCGACGGGGATGACACGATCACCGGCGGCGCAGGTCAGGACGCGATCTTTGCGGGCGCGGGCGTCGATGTCATCGACGGCGGCGACGATCAGGACACCATCACCCTTGTCGAAGGTGAATCCGACAACGACGACATCGCGGGCGGCGAGGGCGGCAACGACTTCGACATCCTGAACCTGGTCGGCAAGTACACCATCGCCTACGACCCGCTGGACGGGGAAAACGGCACGATCACCTGGCGGAACGGCGATACGACGACCTTCACCGGGATCGAGCAGATCAACTTCGTGCCCTGCTTCACGCCGGGCGCGCTGATCGACACCGCGAACGGCCCGGTGGCCGTGGAACATCTGCTGCCGGGCGATCGGGTCCTGACGCGCGATGGCGGCTATCAGCCTGTGCGCTGGGTCGGGCGCCGCGACCTGACCTTGTCCGACCTGGCCCGCAACCCCCGCCTGCAGCCGGTGACGATCCGCGCCGGTGCGCTGGGGCGCGGCCTGCCGGAACGCGATCTGACGGTCTCGCCGCAACACCGCATGCTGCTGACCGGGGCCGGGACCGAGCTTCTGACGGGCGAGGCCGAAGCGCTGGCGACGGCGGCGCATCTGACGTGCCTGCCGGGCGTGTCGCGGCAGCGGGTCGGCGCGGTCAGCTACATCCACATCCTGTTCGACCGGCACGAGATTGTGCGGGCCGACGGCGCATGGACCGAAAGCTTCCAGCCGGGGGCGCAGGTGATGGGTGACATGGATACCGCGACGCGCGCCGAGCTTCTGGACCTGTTCCCGGAGCTGGCGCAGGACGAGGGGGCAGTGCGCTACGAGGCCGCGCGCCTGACGCTGAAGCCACATGAGGTGCGGGCGGTTCTGTCGCCGGAACGCGCGGCGGCGGCCTGACCGCCTTGGCGGTCAGACGGGACCGGCGCGGTCAGGTGTCGGGCGGAACCAACCCCAGCCCGCGCAGATAGATGCCTATCCCGCTTTCCAGCAAGTCCTCGGGCGGGTAGGGGGCGCGCGCGCCGGGCGTGCCGCGCGCGAACAGTTCGACGACACCGTGGCTCAGCGCCCAGATATGGGCCGCGAACATCGCTGCGGGCGGGCGGCGGTTCTCTGGGATGTGGCGCGACAGCGCCTCGGCCGCGCGCGTCAGAGTGGCGCGCGACCGGTCGGCGGCCCGCGCCAGATCGGGATTGACGTTAAGGGATATGCCGCTTTCGAACATCGCCTGATACTGCGCCGGGAATTTCCGCGCGAAGGCCAGATACGCCCGCCCCGTCGCCTCGAACGCCGCAAGGGCCGAGGGGCGGCCGTCGGCATAGGCATGCTCCATCAGGTCGGCGAATATCTCGAACCCCTGGCGCGCGCATTCGGCGATCAGATCGTCGCGGCCCGCGAAGTGGCGGTACACGGCTGCGGGGGTCACACCCGCAAGTTTCGCGGCATCCGACAGGGTAAAGCCCTGCGGCCCCTGCGCCGCGATCAGGGACAGCGCCGCATCGACCAGCGCCTGCCGCAGATTGCCGTGATGGTATCCCTGCTTGGCCATCAGGACGCGCGGGAGGTCATAGCAGGTCGGGGCCGCCGCAGACCTTGTCGTCGATCCTGCCGATCGCCTTCCTGTCGCGTCCTGCATAGTCGACCGCGTTCAGCACCGTCTGGATCGCGGCGATCCGCGCACGATCCTTGTCATCCGACCGGATCACCGTCCAGGGCGCATGTTTCGAATGGCATGCCTTCATCGTCTCATCGATGGCGGCCGTGTAGTCATCCCATTTTCCCAGGCCGTCCACGTCGATGGAGGACAGCTTCCACTGTTTCAGCGGATCCTTTTCGCGGTCGAGAAAGCGGCGCAGCTGCTCGGCCCGCCCGACATCGAGCCAGAGCTTGACCAGGATCGTGCCGTCATCGACCAGCATCCGCTCGAAGTCGGGCAGCTGCCGGAAGAACAGCTTGCGCTGGTCGGGCGTGCAGAAGCCGAAGACATGTTCGACCATCGCGCGGTTGTACCAGGACCGGTCGAACAGCACGATTTCGCCCTTGGCTGGCATCCAGTCGATGTAGCGCTGGAAATACCACTGCCCGGCCTCGCGTTCCGTCGGTTTCGGCAGCGCGACGATGGAACAGACGCGCGGGTTCATGTTCTCGCGCAGGCGTTCGATGGTGCCGCCCTTGCCCGCCGCATCGCGGCCTTCGAAGATGACAACCAGGCGCTTGCCCGTTGTTTTCACATCGTAGTGCATCTTCACAAGTTCGATCTGCAGGCGCTCCATGATCGGCTCATACTCGTCGCCGTCCATTTCCCTGCCGTAGGGATAGGATTTTGACAGGATGTCCTTGCGCCCGCCCTGTGCAATGGCCCGGCGGACGTCGTCGGGGGCCCCGGTCTGAAGGAATTTCGTTATCGCGCCGACATAGGGGATTGCCGATGGCGGCGGCGCTTTCGCTGCGGCGGAAGATGCTTTGGCCACGATCTTCTCCAGTCCCGATCCGTTACGGGCCGGGTCTGATGTGACTGTCTCATCCTGCCCGGTCTTCTTGTCCTGCGCCTTTGATTTACCCACGATGCCCCCCGATACCCCTGAACACTGACTTTGCGCACTATGGCGGCTGGCGGGCCTACTGCAAAGGGTCTGCAGCCGGGCCGAGGCCTGCGCGCGCGGCGGCCCTGTCGATTGCGCCAATCACATCGGCGCGCGCCGTGTGATGCGGCATGTGGCCGATGCCCGGCAGCAGCGTCAGCACGGCCCCCGGCACGTCCTGAACAAGTCGTTCGGAATGGATCCGCGCAAAGACGATCTGATCGGCGGTCCCGTGCAGGATTTCGACCGGCACGGCGATTGCGCCGTAGCGCGCGGACTGTTCCGTCACATTTGCCTTCAGGACCAGCCGCTGGCGCGCATTTGCGCTGAGCGCCGATGCACGGGCGGACATCATCGGCCCGAAGTGCTCGCTGTAGCCTGATGGCGCAGGCTGCGGCAGAAAGACGGATTCCGTCTGCGCCGTGACATAGTCGGTCGGTACGAAGGCCGAAATTGCGGTCACGGCAGCAGGCCCGATGATCGGGTGCCCGGTGATTTGGTACAGCCGGTCCACCCCGCCCTCCCACGGATGCGATACGGGCGAGGCCAGCGCCAGGGCCGACAGGCTGTCCGGCGCATCGACCGCCCAGGCCAGCGCCACCGCACCGCCATAGCTGTGGCCGAACACGATCGGGCGCTTCAGCCCGATGCGTTCGGATGCCTGACGGATCAGCCGCGCCTGCGCCGACAGCGTATCCGTTCCTGACCCGTCCTCGGACCAGCCCATCCCCGGGCGGTCGATGGCCACGACATGATAGCGCCGCGCGAGTTCCGGCAGAAAGCCGAAGGTCAGATCACGCAACGATCCCGATGCGCCGTGGATCAGCACAAGGTCAGGCCCCGAACCGACCTCGACATAGTGCAGCTTCACCCCTTCGACGTTCACGAAGTGGCCTTCGGGGGGATAATCCGCCTCGGTCGCGCGTTCACGCATCGTCGCGCGCCAGAGCGTGACGATCCCGATACAGACCAGAAGGATAAGGATCAGACTAGGTGCCAATCTGCGCCGGATCATAGGGGGTGGACTGGTAGATCTCGTTGATCCAGTTGCCATAGAGCAGATGTGCATGGCTGCGCCAGCGGTTCAAGGGCGGCCGCGCCGGGTTGTCGTCGGGATAGTAGTTCATCGGCACATTGATCGGGGTGCCGCTGGCGATGTCGCGGTCATATTCCTGCTTCAGCGTGTCGCTGTCGTATTCCAGGTGGTTGATGATGTAGAGCGCGCGGTGCGCCGGATCATCGACCAGACAGGGGCCGGACTGGTCCGAGGTCATCAGCAGCGTCAGCCCGGCGCGCGCCACATCGTCGGCGCGCATCTCGGTCCAGCGGCTGACGGGCATCACGCAATCATCCGAGAAGCCGCGGAGGTAGGGCGAGGCGGGGGCAAGGTTGCGGTGGCGGAAGCAGCCGAACGCCTTGGCGTCCAGCGCAAGTTTCGGCACACCGTGGAAATGGTAGGCCATCGCCATGCCGCCCCAGCAGACGCCGAAGGTCGATTGCACATGGGTCTGCGTCCAGTCCATGACGCGGCGCAGTTCGTCCCAGTAGGTCACCTCCTCGAACGCCAGATGCTCGATCGGTGCGCCGGTGATGATCAGCCCGTCGAACTTCTCGCCCGACGCCTCGACTTCGGCGAACGGGCGGTAGAACGCGGCCATGTGTTCGGCGGCGGTCGTCCTGGTCTGGTGTTCGGTCATCCGGATCAGGCGGAAGTCGATCTGGATCGGCGTCGCGCCGATCAGGCGCGCGAACTGGTTCTCGGTCTGGATCTTCTTCGGCATCAGGTTGAGAAGGCCGATTTTCAGCGGACGGATATCCTGCCGCGCCGCCCGGTCCGGCGTCATCACCATGACGCCCTCCTTCGACAGGACGTCGAAGGCAGGAAGATCGGCGGGCAGCGTGATGGGCATGGCGGGGGCGGGGTCCTTGGTCAGGGCGGAGAGATAGGGGAAAGGGTGGGGAGGGGAAGGGGTTGGGGACCCCGCGTCAGTTTTCACGGTCATTTCACGGCGCCCGTACGCGGATGTGCGGTAGGATTGCGGAATTGGACCAAAGAGATCTGACCCCCGATATCGGGAAGTTCAGAAAATCCGTCTAAGATTGGTGCGCGCGCGAGACCACGCTGAGGGAGACCTCATGCATCGTCGCGTGGCGGCAGCCGCCGAAGTCGGACCTTCGGCGGCAAAATGTGACCGTATGGCACAGGCGCCGTGAAGCCTGCGAATACACCCGTCCAACGTATCCGTTGCATCCGATAGCTTTGAAGAGGCCTGGAACGCTGCCGTTGGCCTACAGAACAACGAGCCGGTCAACTGTGGCCAGCGAATATGATCCCGCTTCGGTCCAGGCGGCGGCGAAAGTGGTCGTGCGTCGCAGGGAATACGACCTTCTTCGCGAACATCTTGGCTATGGTATCCGCAAGGACCTGATCGCCGTACGCTCAAGCACTGACTGCGCTGGCTGAAATCGCAGGACCTGCCGCCATCGGCACAGCTGCGGGCGGCGCATTCGACGCCATCACCGGCTTGCAGGATGCGGTCAGCGCGGCGGCCGCAAACACTGGAAAGGCGGCACCGGCTGGGCCTGCCCGCAAACCAGCGCGAACATTCTTGCGACGTTGGCCCGCGAGGTCGCCGAAACGTTGCGCTACAGGCGGCTGAAATCAGTTGTCGATGCCGCCGATCCCTATGTAACTACCGCTGCAGTGCAATTGTCGATCCTGACCTACGAGGGCGAGAAATTGTCGTTGGAAGGGCAGGCGGCCGGCTTCATGGCCGCCATTGTGATGCACGGCTCGATCAGAGGACGACCTTGCATTGATGACGTCATCCCATGCCGCGATGGCCAAGTTAGACGGAGAGTCCGCTTTCCGGCGCTATGCCGAGATCGGGCGAACGCATCAGGCGATCCGCGAGGCGCTGGACGGTCCTGCCGACATTGCGCGACTGAGCGAGGCGAACAAGCGGATCGTCGCACTGACGGTCGCATTCGAGGACCTCGCAGAAGCCATCAATTAAATCGGAACGGCATTTTTGAAGGGACTTTGACATGACCAACGCAGCATTGACTGGAACAAGCGAATTTCAGGTGCTTATGCGGTTGTTGCAGCACTTCGCGCATTACTCGACCGTCGCTGGCAAGGCGGAACGCGAGATGATCGCCGAACGGATGCGCGGCAACAACACGAGCGCCGACGAATACAAGATTAGCTCAAGACGATGCATGCCCAGCACAAGGCAGCGCTGGACTTGATCGCCGAAAAGCTGACAACGCCCCAACAGTTGATCACGACACGCAAGTTCTTGCGCGTCGAGGCGGACAAAGCCAACGCGTTTGTGAAGCAACTTCAGCAGATCAAGATGTCACTGGACAAGCTGGCCGAGGTAGCGGGTTTCCTGACCGAGCTGGTCAAGGGGCTGATGGTCATCCTGAAATGAAGGGCTAGGCCGCGCGCGCGCTGATCGCCCCCGCCACCAGCCCCTCGAACCCTGCCGCGTCCTTCACCTCTGCCACCTGCTCCGCCGTCACCGTCACGCCCCAGCGCCGCGCCATCGCGGCGTAGCGGGGCTGGCGGTGGGCCAGCGCGCGGGCGTAGGTCCAGCGGATGAAGGCGTCCGGGTCGACCGTGGCCTCCGTCGCGTGTTCCTGCCGCAGATACTGCTCCCACGCCGCCTGCAGGAAAGCAGGCTGGTAATACATCGGCTTCGGCGCGCGGTCGAAGCGTCTGATCAGTTCGGCGGTGTGCCGGTCAGACCCCTTGATCCAGACCATCAGCACGCTGGCGGCAAGCGCCGTCAGAACCGGGTCGGCGGGGTTGTCGGGTTCGACCACCTCGCAGATCGACCCCCCGGAATTGCAGATGAAGTTCGGGTAGCCGTACAGACTCGCGGCGCGGTCGGCGAAGTGTGCTGTGTCGATCAGCGCGGCGGTCTCGGCGACACGGTGCTGGTCCTGGCGGCGCAGGTATTCGGCGAAGGGCAGGCCGCCTTTTGCCGGATCACCGGGCTTGCCGAGATAGGTGGACAGGGGGGCAAGGTTGTTCAGCCCGATGTTGGACGTGATGTGGACCGAGTTCGGTCATCAGAAGGTCGCGCAGCAGCGGAACCTTCATCGCTTCGCGCTTGAAGTTGTCGGCGATGTGTTCACCCATGTAGCGGGTGCCGATGCGGTAATCGACGGAATAGTGGAACCACGACCCCTGGTCGCGCAGCAGGTTCGAGATATGCGTCTTGCCGAGGCCGGACATGCCGAACAGCAGCACGCGCTTCTGCGGCGCGCGCAGCCAGTCATCCGCAGTCGCATAGATCATCCTGTGGCCCCCGCCCGCTTCGCGGCCTGATTACCCTCATGACGCGGGATTTTCACGGGGATTTTGCGGCGGGGGTCCGATTGGCGAAAAACCGGCGCGGACGGCCGTCAATGACCATCAGGCCAAGGGCGATCACGGCGAAACCCGCATATTCGTTCGGCTGAAGTGCCTCGCGGTAGAAGATGGCCCCCAGCGCCACGGCAACCGGGCCGACGAGCAGGGTGACAAGCTGCAGGTTGCCGGCACCTGCAAGGGCCAGGACGCGGTAGAAAAGGATGTAGGCGAGGGCCGAGGACGCAAGCGCCAGATAGGCAAGGGCTGCCCAGCTGGCCGGCGAATAGTCCAGCGCGGGCGCGCCGTCGGTCCAGAGCGCCAGCGGCACCATGACAACGGCTGCGGCGGTCAGCATCCCGGCGGCCTGAACCTCGGGGCGCAGGCCCTTCAGAACCAGCCGCGCATAGGCGCTGGACAGTGCATAGGACAAGGCGGCGGCGATCATGGCGAGCTGCCCGACCGACCCGATATCGAAGGTCGCCAGAACCGACGGGCCGACGACGACGGTGACGCCCGCGAAGCCGATCAGCACGCCCAGCCCCTTGCGCAGGGTCAGACGCTCATCGGCGAAGATCAAAGCTGCCAGAAGCACGGTGAAGACGGCGGTCGAGGCGTTCAGGATGGCGGCAAGGCCCGAGGCGATGTGCTGCTGGCCCCAGACGATCAGGGTGAAGGGAATGACGTTGTTGAGAATCCCCATGCCGAGAAAGCGGATGGCCGTGCGGGGGGCAGGCAGGGGCAGGCGGCGGGCCAGCACCCATAGCCAGAGTGCCAACGACGCGCCGCCGACACGGAAGGCGACGGTGGTGAGGACCGGGACCTCCTCCAGCGCGACGCGGTTCGAGAGGTAAGATCCGCCCCAGACAAGTGCCAGGAGGATGAGGAGGCCCCAGGCGCGGGGGGAAAGGGTCTGCTGGGCTGGGGCGGGGCCATGGGCGGGAGTTAGGCGGGCAGGGCCACCGGGGGCAACCCGGAACTTGTGCGGATTACAATCGGGGAAAACCGAAACCCCGCCCGGATCAGGGGCGGGGTTCGGTAACGGGACGGATCGTGACGGTCAGAACGTCCAGCCGACCTTGACGCCTGCGGCCAAAGCCGAGTTGTCGGTGAACCGGGCACCGATCGACCGCGTGACGGCATCGCCGATATCGACATACCGGACGCCGCCAGTGATCTTCATGTTGTCCATCGTATAGGTAGCGCCGACGCTGATGCTGCGCATGCCGTCCGTCGGACCAAGATTGCCGACAGCGCTGCCGCTTGCGGCTTCGTAGCCAAGCGTGACCGCGCCAGACCACTGCTCGCTGAACTTGCGGCCGACGCCAAGCGTGTACGTGACGCTGTCGTCGCTGTAGTCAACGAGGGTTCCACCGGAGATTCCGCGCCAGGCCGGGGGGGCAATGATGAATGACGTCCAGTCGACCCAGCGTACCGAACCGAACAGCAGCGTGTCGGCGGCGATGCCGGTCTGGAATTCGAGGTTCAGCGACTGCGGAACGGTTGTATCAAAGGAGGAACTGACGGGACCTCCAATAGAATTTTCGGAAGACTCAAGCGAATGAGTGATTTCTGAATTGTAGGTCAGTGCGATACGCGCCGCGATGTCCGGACGCTCCCACGCGGCCCCGACGACATAGCCGAATTCGAGATCGTTGTTGGTTGTAAGCGTGTAGTTCGCGAAGGTGGGAATTGCCACCACGCCTTTCACGGTCTCGGCCCGAAGTCCCCCGTAGACCGAGATGTTCGACGCAAACTTGTAGCGGATCAGTCCCGTCAGGGCGGTCGAGGTCAGCTTGGCCGTGGCGGTCCGGAAGGGATAGGTCGCGCTGGCACTGCCGTAATTGACATTCGCGCCGATCGGCTGATCGAGGATGATTGCGACGTCAAGATTGTCCGACAGGGCCTGCTTGTACCCGAATGACAGCGTCGTGTAGCTGTCGGCCATGTCGCCCGAGGTTGCTGCTGCGAATGTCCCGCTGACATCCGGACTGGCGAACCCGAAACTGAGTTCGGCATAGTTGCCCTTCTCGAACAGGATCGCGACGGATTGCGTCGAACGCTCCACGCCGCCCGCCACCGCGCCGCCTGCACTCAGCGCGACCGCGCTCGCCGTCATCAGTATGTTTTTCATTGCTCTGTCCTCGCCCGAAACCGGGGGTCCAGCCCCGACCCCATGTTTTTCCTGCCAAACGCTACGCCCCGCCCGCCGACTGCGTCAATTAATGACGTGGCGTTTCGCCTCAGCGGACGTAATTTCTTTCCGCGACCGCGTCTCCGCTGCGACATTGGCCCAGTTCGCGGCAAAAATCACCGCGCCGCCGAGGATCACCCACAGATCAAACGGCTCGGCGTAAAGCGCCATGCCGACCAGCGCGATCAGCGGAAGGCGCAGAAAATCGAAGGGCAGCACAAATGAGGCGGGGGCAAGCGACAGGGCGCGCGTCAGGCTGAAGTGCGCCAGAAGGCCCGAGAGGCCGAGCAGCAGAACCCAGTACCAGTTGCCGGGGCCGGGCAGGGCGATGCGTCCGTCCCAACCGGCGCAGATCAGGCCGATGACACTCTGCATCAGCGTCAGCCAGAACAGGAAACCGGTGATCGCGATGTCGCGGGTCAGGCGCTTGGTGAACAGGGCTGCGGCGGCAAAGCCGAAAGCCGAGGCAAGCGCGGCGATCAGGCCAGGCGACCAGCCGCCCGCGCCGAAGGGCCGCGCGACGATCAGGATTCCGGCGAAGCCGACCAGCGCCGTAAGAAGACGCGCGCGGGTGAGGCGTTCGCCAAGGACAAAGGGGGCCGCCAGCGCAACGATCAGGGGCGTGGTGAATTCCAGCGCGAAAACCTGGGCAAGGGGCACAAGCGCGATAGCGAACAGCCACAGGTTCTGCGCCGCGAAATGCACGATGTTGCGCAGCAGCTGGGCAGGCAGGCGGCGCGTGGTGATGTCGCCCAGCCTGCCGGCTACGCTCGCCACGCCAAGGACGACGACCAGCCCGATGAGCGACCGCCAGAGCATCATCTCGTATGTGTCCAGCGCCGGGCCGATCTGGCGCGCGGCGATGGCGAGGCCGGTGAACCCGGCAATGCAGCCCGACATCCACAGCGCTGCGGCCAGCGGGCGGTGCACGGGCGCGGTCAGCGGGTGTGGCTGCGGCATGGGGGTCACTCCGGGGGCCGGGCTGGGTGATGCGACGCCTTGCGGGCAAAGTCCACCCCGCCTAGCCTGACGGCAGCCAGCTGGGGGACGCCGATGCAGGGACTGCTGCGCAAGGAAGACAGCCGCGTCGGCTTTGCGGAGCTTTTCTACGATCTGGTCTTCGTCTTTGCGATCACGCAGATCTCGCATTTCCAGCTGCATCATTTCACCCTGGCCGGTGCGGTCGAGGCGACGGTGCTGTTCCTTGCCGTCTGGTGGGTCTGGATCTACACGACCTGGGTTCTGAACCGGCTTGACCCCGATCGGGGGCCGGTCCGGATCATGCTGTTTGCGATGATGCTGGGCGGGCTGTTCCTGTCGATGGCGATCCCTGAGGCGTTCGGGGACCGCGGCATCGTTTTTGCCGGTGCCTTAGTCGCGATGCAGGTCGGGCGCACCCTGTTCATGTTCGCGGCGGCGCGCGGCGATGCGATGCTGCGGCTGACCTATATTCGTATCCTGATCTGGCTTGCCTTCGGCGGCCTGTTCTGGATCGCGGGCGGACTGGCGGGACCCGGGATGCGGCTGCCGATCTGGCTGGTCGCGCTCGCCATCGACTATGCAGCGCCGTTTCTCGCCTATCCGGTGCCGGGTCTCGGGCGGGACGTGACAACGAACTGGAAGATCAGCGGCGGGCATATCGCCGAACGCTGCGGCCTCTTCGTGATCATCGCGCTGGGCGAGACGCTGCTGATTTCGGGCGCGACCTTCGCCGAGATGGAGTGGGATGCGGTTGGTCTTGCCGCGTTCCTCGGGAGTGTCGGCATTTCGATCGCGATGTGGTGGGTCTACTTCCATGTCGGGCACCGCCGAGCGGCCCATCAGATCGAGCATTCGGACGACCCCGGCCGGATCGCGCGGCTGTCCTTCACCTATGCGCATATTCCCATCGTCGCGGGCGTCGTGCTGGCAGCGGTCGGATCGGAACGCGCCATCGCGCATCCGGGGGATATCGGGACCGTGGGTGACATCGCGGTGCTGATCGGGGGGAACTTTGTGTTTCTGGGGGGGAACGGCTGGTTCAAGAAGCTGTCGGCGCAGTGGTTTCCACTGTCGCATATCGTGGGCATCGGGCTGTGCGTAGCGACAGCAGCCGCAGGGCTGTTTCTGCCGCTTTGGATGTCCTGTCTGACGGGGGCTGCAACGCTGATACTTGTTGCAGGCTGGGAACACCTGTCGCTGTCACGGGCGGGAAAGCTGGCCTGATCCGCGTCAGCGCTGCCCGCGGGCGTGGAAGATGAAACCGAGGAAATTCAGCAGGGCCTGCGCGGCAAGGATGCTGGTCGATCCGGTCGGGTCGTAGTCGGGTGCCACCTCGACCAGGTCGATCCCTACGATGTCATGCGCACGGGCCGCGCCCTGCAGCAGTTCCAGCACCTCGTAATACAGGAACCCGCCGTGGCTGGGCGTGCCGGTGCCCGGCGCGATCGAGGGGCAGAAGCCGTCGATGTCGATGGTCACGTACAGCCGCGCGCCTTTCGGGATGCGGGCAAGGACGGCCTCCGTTCCCAGTTTCCGCACCTGACGCACCGACAGGATGTCCGACCCCATGGCGCGGGCAGCCTCATACCCCTCACGTGCTGTGGAACTCACATTGCGGATGCCGAGCTGGGTCAGGCCGGTGACATAGGGCTGTTCGGCGGCGCGGCGCATCGGGTTGCCGTGGCCGTGGCGGACGCCGTGGCGAACATCGACGAAATCCAGATGCGCGTCGATCTGCAGGATATGGATCGGCCCCTGATCGTCGAACGCGCGGATGCAGGGGATGTTGACCGAATGGTCGCCGCCGATAACGACGGGCAGCGCCCCGGCCGCAAGGATCGCGCGGACGCCGGTTTCGATGTTTGCGTGGCTGGCTTCGGTGTCGGTGTGCACGATGTCGGCGTCGCCGATATCGATGATCCGCACGTCAGGCCCGAGATACGTCGCGTCATCCTCGTGGTCATAGGCCCCGGCATGGCCGAAGCTGAACAGCGTGGACGCCTCGCGCACCCCGCGCGGGCCAAAGCGCGCACCGGCGCGGTACTGCGTGCCCGCGTCGAACGGCGCGCCGAGGATGGCCACATCGGCGTCGATGGCGGACCAGTCGGCGATATAGGGCCGCTTGCCGAACGTGGCGATGCCCGTGAAGGGCAGGTTAAGGCGACCCGTCTCGTAGCCGTGGCTCATGCTTTTTCTCCGATCAGCGCCACCCAGCCCCGCGCGATGGCCAGCCCTGCCGCTTCTGCATCCGGACCGAAGCGCGCGGCCTCATCCGCGCAGGTGTCGCGCCAGTCGGGTGCGTTCTTGTCAATCCAGTCGGAATACATCCGAGTCCACGCTGCCACGACATTCCGGTTCGCCTCGAAGTGGAACTGCATCCCGTAGGTCGCGCGGCCGATCCGGAACGCCTGCATCGGGACACCCTCCGAGGCTGCCAGATGCACAGCGCCGTCAGGCAGGGTGAACGTGTCGTCATGCCATTCAAAGATCGGAAACGCCGGACCCGCAGCCGATAGCACAGGGTCGGCACGCCCGGCGGGCGTGACAGTGACGCTGTGCCAGGCGAATTCCCGCGCGGTCCCGATCCGGTTCTCGGCCCCATGGGCGCGGGCCAGCACCTGCGCGCCGAGGCAGACGCCAAGCACGGGCCGGTCTGCATCGCCATACGACCGCATGATGCCTGCAAGGGCCGGAAGATAGGGGTGTGTCAGGTCATCCAGCGCGTTCTGCGCGCCGCCGAGCACGATCAGCGCGTCGTACGACGGTCCCGGCAGCGCGCCGTCCCGCCACGGATCGAAGAGGTCGATCATCGCCCCGGCTTCGGCCAGCGCGACGCCGATACTGCCCAAGGGCGTATCTTCCATGTTCCGGACAATAGCCACACGCATGTCCCGCCCCCCACTGGCCCCTTCGCGGACCATGCCACGGCGTCGGGCGGATGCAAGCCGTCGGCAGCGGCTTTGCCCTTGCGCATCCGTTCCCCCCGTGAAAAGGGGAACCGCCAAACGAACATCCCATGAGGTATGACCGATGGAGATTCGAGAGGCTCTCACCTTTGATGATGTCCTGCTGGTGCCTGCGGCATCGAGCGTTCTGCCGTCGGATGCGGACACATCGACATGGGTAACGAAATCAGTGCGGATGAACATTCCGCTATTGTCCTCGGCGATGGACACCGTGACCGAAGCCCGGATGGCCATTGCGATGGCTCAGGCGGGCGGGATCGGGGTTATCCACCGCAATCTGGGGCCGCTGGAGCAGGCGGAGCAGGTCCGCAAGGTCAAGCGGTTCGAAAGCGGGATCGTCTATAACCCGATCACACTGACCCCTGACCAGACGCTTGCGGATGCAAAGGTCCTGCAGGAACGTTATTCCGTCACCGGTTTCCCGGTCGTGGACAGTCAGGGCCGTGTGGTGGGGATTGTCACCAACCGCGACATGCGGTTCGCAAGTGACGACAAGACGCCCGTCCACGCGATGATGACGGCGGACAATCTGGCCGTGCTGACAGAGCCCGCGGACCTCGAGACGGCGAAAAGCCTGATGAAGGTGCGCCGGATCGAAAAGCTGCTGGTGACGGACGGGCAGGGGCGTCTGACCGGCCTGCTGACGCTGAAGGACACCGAAAAAGCCGTTCTGAACCCGCATGCCTGCAAGGACGAGATGGGGCGGCTTGCGGGTGGCGGCGGCGACCACGGTCGGTGATGCGGGGTTCGAACGGTCCGAGGCGCTGATCGACGCGGGCGTCGACCTGGTGGTGATCGACACCGCGCACGGACATTCCGAAGGGGTGGCGAAAGCGGTCGAGCGGATCAAGCGGCTGTCGAACAAGGTGCAGGTGATCGCAGGCAATGTGGCGACGGCGGAGGCGACGCGCGCGCTGATCGGCGCGGGCGCGGACGCCGTGAAGGTCGGCATCGGTCCGGGGTCGATCTGCACGACGCGGATCGTCGCGGGCGTGGGCGTGCCGCAGCTGACGGCGGTGCGCGATGCTTCGGAGGCGGCGGGCGACGTCCCGGTGATCGCCGATGGCGGGATCAAGTTCTCGGGCGACTTCGCCAAGGCGATTGCTGCGGGCGCGTCCTGCGCGATGGTGGGGTCCGCCATAGCAGGGACGGACGAAAGCCCGGGCGAGATGATCCTGTATCAGGGGCGCTCGTTCAAATCCTATCGTGGGATGGGCAGTCTGGGCGCCATGGCGCGCGGATCGGCGGACCGCTATTTCCAGAAGGATGCGGCCAGCGACAAGCTGGTGCCGGAAGGGATCGAAGGGCAGGTGCCCTACAAGGGTCCGGCGGCGGCGGTGATCCACCAGCTGGTCGGTGGGCTGCGCGCGGCGATGGGCTATACGGGCAACCGGACCGTGGCCGAGATGCGGGCGAACTGCCGCTTTGTGCGGATCACCGGGGCGGGTCTGAAGGAAAGCCATGTCCACGACGTGCAGATCACCCGGGAAAGCCCGAACTACCGCGTCGGCTGAGCGTTTTCACTTACATGCCAGCGTCTTGCCGGTTGATCGTGATGTATAGAACCAGCATGCGGGCAGGTGCCTCGTGACCCCTGCCGCGCGCATCGCTGCCGCCATTCTGGTTCTGGACCGCATTCTTGCTAAGGACGCGCCCGAGGTGGCGCTGACCCGCTGGGCACGTGGCAGCCGTTACGCGGGATCAGGCGACCGCGCCGCCGTCCGCGATCTCGTTTTCGACGCTCTCCGCTGCCGCCGCAGCTTTGCCGCGCTGGCCGGTGTGGCAGAGGATGCGGTGACCGGGCGTGACCTGCTGATCGGCCGGGCGCTGGCAGAAGGCATCACCCCGGACACGCTGTTCACAGGTCAGGGCCATGCGCCCGCGGCCCTGTCGGATACCGAACGCGGCCGCATCGCAGTCCGCCCGGACCCTGTCCGACCTGCCCCTGCCGGTGCGGCTCGACTGCCCCGACTGGCTTGTTGCACCGCTGCAGGCATCGCTGGGCGACCGCTTCGCCCCGGCGCTTGCGGCCCAGCGGCAGCGCGCGCCAGTTACTCTGCGGGTCAATGCAGCGCGCCTGACGCGGACGGAAGCCGCGCGCCGCATCGAGGCTGACAGTGTCGGCATCACGCCGCATCCGCTGGCCGGCACCGCGCTGACCGTGACATCCGGCGCGTCGCGGATACGCAGCTCGGCCGCCTATCTTGACGGTTCGGTCGAACTGCAGGATGCGGCCAGCCAGGCCGCCGCCAACCTGATCCCCCTCGCGGCGGGCGACCGTGTCCTCGATTACTGCGCGGGCGGCGGCGGCAAGACGCTCGCTCTGGCCGCGCGCATGCCAAAGGCCCGGTTCTATGCCCATGATGCCGACCCCGCCCGGATGAGCGACCTTCCACCGCGCGCCGGGCGCGCAGGCTGCCGCGTGACCTTGCTGGATGGCCCCGGAACCATCGCAGAGGCGCCGTTCGATCTGGTCGTGGTCGATGCGCCCTGTTCCGGCTCAGGAACATGGGCGCGCAACCCGCAGGCCAAATGGGATATGACACCCGCCCGGCTGACCGCACTCTGCGCCCTGCAGGACGCGATCCTGACCGAGGCCGCGCCGCTCGTCCGGCCCGGAGGAACGCTTGCCTACATGACCTGCTCGATGCTGAACGCCGAAAACGCGGATCGCATCGATGATTTCCTGACGCACCGCCCCGACTGGGCCGAAACGCTGCGTCAGCGTTTCACGCCGGATCAGGGTGGTGATGGATTCTTCGTCAGCATTCTCTGCCGCACGACCTAGTCCCGGCCTGGGTCAGTCAACGCCCGCCCAAAGCATAGCTTGACGCGTGCATCGTTCGGCTTTTACACAATTATGAGTTGTCGCCTTCCAGACCTTAATCGGGAGTTAAGCATTTCCCTGCGGAATAACCCGAACGAATCTCTGGGGGACACCGGGTGTCGCAACTGACGCTGGCCTTGCAACCGCTGACGCGGACCGCCGTGGCACTCGGGCCGCGCAGTCTGTCCCTGCTGATCTCGGGTGTGCTTCTGGCCGGGGGCGCGCTGCTGCTTCCCGCGGGCCCTCTCAGCACGCTCGGCCTTACGGTCGCGGGAACGATGGCGGCTCTCGCGCTGATTGTGCGCTGGCTCTCGATGCGCCATCAGCGGGCCGCGGCCGATCTGAATGATCGCATCGCCGCCTTTGTCGAACTGGACGCGAGCCCCAGTTTCACGACCGACCCCGACGGCGCGGTGCAGTCTCAGAACCGCGCTGCGGTGGAACGCTTCGGCACGCGCAAGGGCCAGACCCTGACCCGGAGCCTCGGGGAGATCTTCGCCAATCCCGCCGCAATCCTCTACCGGATGCAGACCCGCGCCGCGACCGTGGGTGCGGCACGTGAGGATCTGGTGACGCGGCGTGGCCATGTCCGCCTCGCCGTGCACCGGATCGCCGAGGAGACGTTTCTCTGGCGGCTCGAGGATATGGCCGAACGCGCGGTCGGCGGTCGCGGGGCCGAGACCATCAGCCTGCCGATGCTGACAGTGTCGAAGGCGGGCACCGTGCTGTTCATGAACGAGGCGCTGCGGCGCATCGTCGGCGAGCGTGTCCGCACGCTTGACCGTATCTTCCGCGACCTGCCGCTGCGGACCGGGTCAGTGCATCAGATCATCGGACCCGAGGGTCCGGTCACGGCGCTGACCGTGGTGATCGAGGGTGCGAACGGACGCAGTGAGGTCTATCTGCTGCCGCGCTCAGGACGCACCAGCAGCCGAGGCCACCGGCGACTTCGACACGCTGCCGGTTGCGATGCTCCGGCTTGCCCCGGACGGGCGCATCATCCGCGCGAACCGTGCGGCCTTCGGCCTGATCGGGCAGATCGACGTCGGATCCACGATCGGCTCGATTCTCGAAGGTCTCGGCCGCCCCCTCGGTGACTGGCTGGGCGAGGCTCAGTCCGGCCGGAACGAAGGACGGCCCGAATTCCTGCGGCTGTCCAATCAGGACAGCGAGGCCTTCCTGCAGGTGACGCTGTGCCGTGCGGGCGAGGCGGGGTCGTCCGACCTGATCGCGGTCCTCAGCGACGCGACGCAGTTCAAGACGCTCGAGGCGCAGTTTGTCCAAAGCCAGAAGATGCAGGCCATCGGCCAGCTGGCGGGCGGCGTCGCGCATGACTTCAACAACCTGCTGACGGCGATTTCCGGCCATTGCGACCTGCTTCTTCTGCGCCATGACCGCGGCGACCCGGACTATGCCGACCTTGTCCAGATCAACCAGAACGCGAACCGTGCGGCCAGTCTGGTCGGCCAGCTGCTGGCCTTTTCGCGCAAGCAGACATTGACACCGAAGATCATCGACCTGCGCGACACGCTGTCGGACCTCACGCATCTTCTGAACCGGCTGGTCGGCGAGAAGGTCCGCCTGGCGCTTCAGCACGACCCGGACCTGCGTGCCATCCGCGCCGACAAGCGGCAGCTGGAGCAGGTCATCATGAATCTGGTGGTGAACGCGCGCGATGCGATGCCGAAGGGCGGGTCCATCCTGATCGAGACCGCGAACCACACGCTGACCGAGGAACTGCGCCGCGACCGGGCCAGCGTGGCGCCCGGCGACTATGTGATCGTGAAGGTGACGGATGCGGGCACCGGCATCCCGCCCGAGAAGATGTCGAAGATATTCGAGCCGTTCTTCACCACCAAGCGCACCGGCGAAGGCACCGGGCTTGGCCTGTCGACGGCGTACGGCATCATGAAGCAGACCGGCGGGTTCATCTTCTGCGATTCGGTCGCGGGAGAAGGCACGACGTTTTCGCTCTACTTCCCCGCGCATGACGCGACCGAGGTCGAGGCGGCGCGGACCGAGCCGGAACCGCCGCCGCGCCGCGCGGGCCGAACGGGCGAGGGCGTCGTGCTGCTGGTCGAGGACGAGGCCCCGGTGCGCGCCTTCGCCAGCCGCGCATTGCGGCTGCGCGGCTACACGGTGATCGAGGCGGAGAGCGCGGAAGAGGCGCTGAAGGCGCTGGCCGACGCCGCGCTTGCGGTCGATGTCTTTGTGACCGATGTCATCATGCCGGGCATGGATGGCCCGACCTGGGTCCGCGAGGCGCTGAAGGACCGGCCGAACACCCGCGTTGTGTTTGTCTCGGGCTATGCGCAGGACAGCTTCGGCGACAACCAGGCGCTGATCCCGAATTCGGTGTTCCTGCCGAAACCCTTCTCGCTCAGCGAGTTGACGACGACGGTGCAGAACCAGCTGCACTGAGCCACGCGCCGGTCCGTCCGTGTTGCGGCCGTGTCCGGCGCGGCGGCGTTTGGTCACGCCGCCGGGAGGGTCCCGTAGATCGCGTAGTCAGCCGCCAGATGATCGCGCAGCCGCCGGTCCAGCGGAGCGGGCAGTTGCAAGGCGCTGGCGGGTGAGACGTTCAGCCGGGGCAGGGTGATCTCGCAGCCGAGGCGATCGTCCAGAAACGCGATGAAGGCGCCGATATCCTCATAGCGGAACACCCGGTCGACGATCAGCTGCCCCGCGTCGTCGCACAGAAAATCGCTCTGCCGACCAAGCGGTACGTTCCGGCCCGACTCGGCCCCGGTGAACCCGGCCACGTCCCCCGCGACATAGGCCTCGACGAAGTCTGCGAAGGTCTGCCCCCCGGTGCTGCCGGCCGCGACCGCGATGTCATCGCGCTGGCGGTATCGGTACCAGCTCCCCACCCAGTCGACCGGATCGCGCATCAGCGCGACTGTCGTGAAGCCATCGCCCGTCACGCCGGTCAGCAAAGGCGCGATATGCGCCTGCACCTGGCGCGCGGGCAGATGCTTCAGCGCGGGCGGCCGCTGCACCGACACATGCGCCAGCGTCTCGAGCGCGCGCTCGATCGACGATGACCCGGTGCGCGTATTGGCCAGAAAGACCAGCCGTTCCTTCCAGAAGATCAGCATCGCTGAGACGTACCCCCGCAGCCGCACCGTTCGTCACCACGGCGGCCCGCGGTTCCTAGCAATTCCGCAACGGCAGCCGCAAGACCGCCGCCCAGCCCCGCTACCCGCCCTTGTGGCGTAAAGACATCCTTAACCCCGTCCGGTCAGACTGACGCCGTCGAATTTGATTGAAACGTTCTACTTTTGTCCTCATAAGATAGGAACAAGAGGCGAACACGGGCACGCATTGTCCCCCGGGGGACCATGTGAAATAAGGAAACCGGCAGATGGCAGCAACGAACCTTTTCGACATGAACGACAAACGCAGCGCGGACAAGCAGAAGGCGCTCGAACTCGGCGCTGGCGCAGATCGAACGGCAGTTCGGCAAGGGGTCGATCATGAAGCTCGGCACCGCCGGTGCCGTGATGGAGATCGAGGCGACCTCGACCGGATCGCTGGGCCTCGACATAGCACTTGGCATCGGCGGACTGCCGAAGGGCCGGGTGGTGGAGATCTACGGGCCGGAATCGTCCGGCAAGACGACGCTGACGCTGCACGTCGTGGCCGAAGAGCAGAAGAAGGGCGGCGTCTGCGCCTTTGTCGATGCGGAACACGCGCTCGACCCGCAATATGCCAAGAAGCTGGGCGTGAACCTGGACGAGCTTCTCATCAGCCAGCCGGACACCGGCGAACAGGCGCTGGAGATCGTCGATACGCTGGTCCGGTCGGGTGCTGTCAGTCTGGTCGTCATCGACTCGGTCGCGGCCTTGACGCCGAAGTCGGAGCTGGAAGGCGACATGGGCGACATGCAGATGGGCAGCCAGGCCCGCCTGATGTCCCAGGCCCTGCGCAAGCTGACCGCGAGCATCAGCCGGTCGAACTGCATGGTGATCTTCATCAACCAGATCCGCATGAAGATCGGCGTGATGTTCGGCAGCCCCGAGACGACGACGGGCGGCAATGCGCTGAAGTTCTATGCCTCGGTGCGCCTCGACATCCGCCGCATCGGGTCGATCAAGGACCGCGATGAGGTCGTTGGCAACACGACGCGCGTCAAGGTCGTCAAGAACAAGGTGGCCCCGCCCTTCAAGCAGGTCGAATTCGACATCATGTACGGCGAGGGCATTTCCAAGACCGGCGAACTGGTCGATCTCGGCGTCAAGGCGGGCGTGGTCGAGAAATCGGGCGCCTGGTTCAGCTACGGCGACGAACGGATCGGCCAGGGGCGCGAGAACGCCAAGCAGTTCCTGCGCGACAATCCCGATGTGGCGGCGTCGATTGAAGAGAAAATCCGCGCAGGCCACGGGCTGGACCTGACGGCCGGGCCTGGAAGCGAGAGCGACAGCGACGCGGACGTGATGGAGGCCTGAGAGCCGACCCAGCTGTCTTCGGGAAGATCGAAGCGCGGGCCCGGTGCGGCCCGCGCTTTTCTTTTGCAGCGCCCGGGAGCGAGCCATGAGTCCGCTCCGCCATGACGGCCCCTGGCAGATCGTGGCCAAGGTCTTTGTCCACTTCGGCTGATAAGGGTTCCGCCCCGCCGCAATATGGACAGCGCGCCCGGCAGGGGCTAACACGCCACGGCTGATCCTTGACGCCCGAGAGGTCCACCGGTGCCCAGCCTGAACGACATCCGCTCGACCTTCCTCGATTTCTTCGGCCGCAACGGCCACCGCATCGTCGCGTCCAGCCCCCTGGTGCCGCGCAACGACCCGACGCTGATGTTCGCCAACTCCGGCATGGTGCAGTTCAAGAACTGCTTCACCGGCGTCGAGACACGCGACTATGTCCGCGCGACCACCGCCCAGAAATGCGTCCGCGCGGGCGGCAAGCACAATGACCTCGATAATGTCGGCTACACCGCGCGGCATCACACGTTCTTCGAGATGCTGGGGAATTTCAGCTTCGGCGACTATTTCAAGGCCGAGGCCATCGCGTTCAGCTGGGAGCTTCTGACAAGGGACTTCGGGATCGACGCCAGCAAGCTCTGCGTCACCGTCTATCACACCGATGACGAGGCAGCGGACCTGTGGAAAAAGGTGGCCGGGCTGCCCGACCAGCGCATCATCCGCATCCCGACCGATGACAACTTCTGGCGCATGGGACCGACCGGCCCCTGCGGCCCCTGCACCGAGATTTTCTATGACCACGGCGACCATATCCCCGGCGGCCCGCCCGGATCGCCGGATGAAGACGGCGACCGGTTCATCGAGATCTGGAACAACGTCTTCATGCAGTACGAGCAGATTCCAGATAGCATGCGACGCGACCTCTGACATGCAGTCGATCGACACCGGCATGGGGCTGGAACGGATCGGCGCGCTTCTGCAGGGCAAGCACGACAACTACGATACCGACCTGATGCGCGCCCTGATCGAGGCCTCGGCCCACGCGACCTCGAGCGACCCGGACGGACCAGGCAAGGTTCATCACCGCGTGATCGCCGATCATCTGCGCTCCACCAGCTTCCTGATCGCCGACGGGGTCATGCCCTCGAACGAAGGGCGCGGCTATGTCCTGCGGCGGATCATGCGCCGCGCGATGCGCCATGCGCATCAGCTGGGTGCCACCGATCCGGTGATGTACCGCCTGGTGCCTGCGCTGGTCGGCCAGATGGGGGCCGCCTATCCGGAACTGTCCCGCGCGCAAGGGCTGATCGAGGAAACTTTGCGGGCCGAGGAAACGCGGTTCAAGACCACGCTCGACCGCGGCCTGCGGCTGCTGGATGACGAACTGGCGAAGCTGCCTGACGGGGCCGCGCTGCCGGGGGCAGCGGCGTTCAAGCTCTATGACACGTTCGGCTTCCCGCTCGACCTGACGCAGGACGCGCTGCGCGAAAAGGGGCGCGCGGTGGACACGGCAGGCTTTGATGCCGCGATGGCGGAACAGAAGAC
The DNA here is from genome assembly GCA_963819585.1 of uncultured Alphaproteobacteria bacterium. Taxonomy (GTDB): domain Bacteria; phylum Pseudomonadota; class Alphaproteobacteria; order Rhodobacterales; family Rhodobacteraceae; genus JAOADN01. The sequence goes on along the minus strand of CAWFWP010000010.1, from coordinate 326,535 downwards.
CAAGGCCCGCGCAAGCTGGGCCGGGACGGGCGAGGCCAAGGACGCGAAAGTCTGGTTCGAGATCGCAGAGCGGGTCGGCGAGACCGAGTTCCTTGGCTATGTGAGCGAGAAGGCCGAGGGCCAGATCGTCGCCATTGTGGTCGAGGGGGAGTCGCTGTTGACATCCTAAAGCCTCGTCAAGCCGGATGGATCGTAGTCAACCAAACTCCCTTCTACGGGAATCCGGCGGTCAAGTTGGTGATGTAGGAAGTCTTGGCAGCCTTGAACTCTGGCACGAATAATTCAACGGTGACAGACACTAAGCGTATGGCTGGTGGTCGAATCGTCGCACATGCGATTCCTGAGAACCGCCAAGGAACATCATTCTCGGTCGGAGAAGGTATTTGGTTGCTGGTATCCCATCCACATCGCAAGCAAGTCCGCGCCAACCACTCCGCAACCCACCTGCTGCACGAGGCGCTGCGCCGCGCGCTCGGCGATCATGTCGCGCAGCGGGGCAGTCTGAACGCCGCAGACCGCCTGCGCTTTGATTTTAGCCACGGCAAGGGATTGTCGGGCAGCGAACTTGCGCAGGTGGAGGCCGAGGTGAACGCCTTTGTCCGCCAGAACAGCCCGGTCGAGACGCGCATCATGACGCCGGACGACGCGCGCGCCCTAGGAGCGCAGGCGCTGTTCGGCGAGAAATACGGCGACGAGGTGCGCGTGGTGTCAATGGGCAGCCTGCCGGGGTCCGGCAAGGGCGCGGACAAGGCCACCTATTCGCTGGAGCTTTGCGGCGGCACGCATGTCGCGCGCACGGGCGACATCGGGGCCTTTGTGCTGCTCGGCGATTCCGCATCAAGCGCGGGCGTGCGCCGGATCGAGGCGCTGACCGGGCAGGCGGCACTTGACCATCTGCGGGCGCAGGACGCGCGCCTGACCCAGATCGCGCAGGCGCTGAAATCGCAGCCCCAGGACGTCGGCGACCGGGTCCGCGCGCTGATCGACGAACGCCGCGCGCTGCAGACAGAAGTCGCGCAGCTGCGCCGCGACATCGCCTCAGGCGCAGGCGGGCAGCCGGGCGAAGATGCGCGTGAGATCAACGGGATACGGTTCATTCCTCAGATCGTCAGCGGGGTGACGGGCAAGGACCTGCCCGCCCTGGTCGATGCGCTGAAATCGCGGATCGGGTCCGGGGCAGTGCTGGTGGTGGCCGATACCGGCGGCAAGGCCGCCGTGGCGGCAGGCGTGACACCCGACCTGACGGCGCGCCTTTCGGCCGTCGACATGGCGCGCGCGGCGGCCGAGGCTCTGGGCGGCAAGGGCGGCGGCGGCAGGCCCGACATGGCACAGGCGGGCGGCAGCGATCCGTCGCGCGGGGCGGATGCCGTGCGGGCCGTCGAGGCCCTGATCGCGGCGGCGGGGTGAAGCGATGCCGACCGCGCTCTGGATCGCCCATGTCGACGTGACCGATGCCGAGGCCTATGGCCGCTATGCAAAGATCGCCACCGAGGCCATCACAGCGCATGGCGGCGTCTTTCTGGCGCGGGGCGGTGCCTATGTGCAGCTTGAGGGACGCGACCGCCCGCGCAACGTCGTCGCGCGCTTCCCCAGCCTCGACGCCGCCGTGGCCTGCTACGGGTCGGACCTGTATCAGCAGGGGCTGGCCCATGCCAAAGGTGCCGCTATCCGTGATCTGGTCGTGGTGGAAGAGGTTCCCCCGAAGCCTGAGGCCCCTGCCAGACGCTAGCCTCCGGTCCCCGGCAGTTGCACGATCTCGACCGTCAGGGACCCGCATTGCGCGCGGATTTCGCGTTCGACCACGCCCACATCGGGAAGTCTGCCGGCCAGCGCGACGACATGGCCGCGATAGCCGGCGCTCTTCAGACGCTGGATCAGATCGAGAATATCAAAGCCCGCGCCGAACAGCGGAGCGGCAACGATATCCGTGCCGACACGCTCCAGCAGCGCCCGGTCGATCGAGGCAAACCGCGCGATGATCACCGACCGCGACGTGTCCGACAGCACATGACCAGGCATCAGCCGCGCCGCCTCGACCACCAGGATGCGGGCACCGGGCGGACCGAAAGGGTCGTGCTGCCCGGCAATATCCCGGGCCTGCTGCATCATCAGGTTCATGTCACATCAACTATCCAGCCGCGCAGTCGGTGCCGCTCCATGAAACTGCGTCCGACCCGGACGATCATGATGATTGTCCCGTAAGACAACTTTAGGGCGAAACCTTGTTCAAAATTCCGAAACAATACGCGCGATTTACTTCGGACTGCCGCTCACGCAAGGTCGCCGATGCGGCAGATCGGGCCGGATGACAGGGCATCGCATGGACAAGGCAGAGACCGAGGGACTTCTGGCAGCATTGTCGGTTCCCGTTCTGCTGATCGGGGCCACCGGTAAGGTCCAGGTTGCCAACCCCCCTGCGGCTAGCCTGTTCGGGGCGAATGTCGGCGGGCGGCAGGCGGCCACGTTCCTACGTCAGCCTGCATTTCTGGAAGCGCTGGAAACCTGCCTCGCCCGGAACGCCCCCACAACGGTTGCCCTGAAACTTCCCGGCAAGTCCGCGACCGAACTGAAGATGCTCGCGCATCTGGCACCCGCGCAAGACCTTGACGGGCGTGGCGGCGTTCTGGTGTCGTTCGAGGATCAGACCAACCTCGACCAGGCCGAGGCGATGCGGCGCGACTTCGTGGCCAATGTCAGCCACGAACTGCGCACGCCGCTGACAGCACTGGTGGGGTTCATCGAAACGCTCAAAGGTCCTGCGCGCGACGATGCGGCGGCGCGCGAACGGTTCCTCGGTATCATGCAGCGCGAGGCGGGGCGGATGATCCGTCTGGTCAACGACCTTCTGTCGCTGAGCCGAGTCGAGGCCGAAGAGCGCCGCCGTCCGTCCGACAGCGTGGATGTCATGGCGATCCTGCGCTCGGTCCAGGCGACTCTGCGTCCCCAGGCCGAGGCGGCTGGTCTGGTGTTCGAAATCGCGGGCGGGGCGGGGCCGGTCAACATCCCTGCGGATGCCGACCAGCTGGTGCAGGTGTTCCACAACCTGACCGAGAACGCGATCAAATACGGCGCGTCAGGCAAGCTTGTGCGGCTGTCCGTGGCCGCCGTCGGGCATGACGCGCAGATCGGCGGGCCAGCGGTGCAGGTGACGGTGGAAGATCAGGGCGAGGGAATCGATCCCATGCATCTGCCGCGCCTGACCGAGCGATTCTACCGCGTCGACACCCACAGGTCGCGCGACAAGGGCGGAACCGGGCTGGGGTTGGCCATCGTCAAGCACATCCTCAACCGCCATCGCGGGCGGTTGAGGATCGAAAGCGCGCCGGGAAAAGGCAGCCGATTCATCGTGTTGCTTCCCATGCAGTGACCAGAGGCCGGTTGGCGGCGGACCGGTGCCGACGGGTGACCACCCGCCACCGTGTCATAAAACTGTTACGCAAGCGTCACAAAACCATGGGCAAAGCCGCTTAGACGGCACCCAAGGTCGCCCGTGGGGGGAGGCCGCTTCATCCGAAGATGCGAGGTAATCGACCCATGAAATTCACCCTTCTCGGCGTCTCTGCGCTGGCAATGGTCGCCGGTGCCGCATCGGCCCGTGACCAGCTTCAGATCGCGGGATCGTCAACCGTGCTGCCCTATGCGACTATCGTGGCCGAAGCGTTCGGCGAGAATTTCGACTTTCCGACCCCGGTGGTCGAAGGCGGCGGTTCCGGTGCAGGGCGCAAGAAGCTCTGCGAAGGCGTCGGCGAAGCCACCATCGACATCGCCAATTCGTCGAGCCGGATCACCCAGAGCGATCTTGACGCCTGCGCGGCGAATGGTGTGGGCGAGCTGATGGAGGTGCGCATCGGCTATGACGGCATCGTCTTTGCCAGCGACATCAACGGCCCGGAATTCGCCTTCACGCCGTCGGACATCTACAGCGCCATCGCGGCAAAGGTCGCCAAGGACGGCGCGCTGATCGACAACGCGGCTGCCACCTGGGCCGACGTCAACGCGGCGCTGCCGGCACAGGAACTGAAGCTGTTCATTCCCGGCACCAAGCACGGCACGCGCGAGGTGTTCGATACCAAGGTGATCGTCGAAGGCTGCAAGGCGACGGGTGCCTACGATCTGTTCCTGGCGGTTGCCGAAGGCGCCGACGACAAGGAAAAGAAGACTGCAGCCGAGAAGGCCTGCAACACGCTGCGCACCGACGGCGTGTCGACCGACGTGGACGGCGACTACACCGAAACGCTGTCGCGTCTCGATGCCAACAAAACCGCCATCGGCGTCTTCGGTCTGTCCTTCTACCAGAACAACACCGACAAGCTGCGCGTCGCCACGATGGGCGGTGTGGTTCCCTCGACGGAAACCATCGCTTCGGGTGACTATCCGGTGTCGCGCCCGCTCTACTTCTACGTCAAGAAGGCGCATATCGGCGTGATCCCCGGCCTGAAGGAATATGTCGAGTTCTTCATGTCGGATGACATTGCCGGGCCGGACGGGCCGCTGGCTGAATATGGTCTGGTGTCCGACCCCGAGCTTGCGGCGACGCAGGCGGCAGTTGCGGACGAGACCGCGATGGCCCCGCTGAACTGAGCGCTTCGCGGCACAAGACAACGGGTGGCGCGGCAATCTGCGCCACCCGGCTTTTGAAGGTGGGGGAATCATGAACGTCAGCCTGCTGGTCCTGATCGTCGCCGCACTGGGCGTCGCGGGCTTTCTTGCCGGTCGCGCCCGCGCCATGTCCTCGGCAGGCGGCGACATGCGCAGGCTGCATTCGCTACCCAACTACTACGGCCACTCCGTTCTGCTCTATACCGTCGTGCCCGCCCTGGTCGTGATGGTCGTCTGGCTGCTGGCGCAGTCGATCCTGATCGAACGTCAGGTGGCCGCGCATATCTCGCCCGCAGATATCGGCGAAGACAGCTCGCTCGGCCTTGTCATGGGCGACGTGCGCCGCGTGGCAGGGGGGCTGAATGCGCTGATGGCACAGGGCACAGTCACCGAGGCCGATTTGGACGCGCTGCGCGCGGACACGGCCGATATCAAGGGCAGGCTGGCCGAGGTCGGCGTCGCATTGGGCGACGATGTGAAGGAAAGCGTCCTGACCGCCGCGAAGGAGTACCGCGCGGCGGACCGGGCGGGCCGACTGGCGATGACGGTCGTCGCGCTGGTGCTGGCGCTGGCGGGTTTCGCCTGGTCGATGTCCCGCATCCGGCCCGATTTCCGCGCCCGGCATGTGTCCGAACGGTTTGTCATCGGCGTGATGATCGCCTCGTCGCTGGTCGCCATCGCCACCACGCTCGGGATATTCCTGTCCCTGATCTTCGAGACGTTCCATTTCTTCAATCTCTACCCGGCGGGCAAGTTCTTCTTCTCGACGCTCTGGAATCCGCAGTTCAAGGGCGGGTCCGATCTCGGCATCCTCCCGCTGCTCTGGGGCACGCTCTATGTCTCGCTGATCGCGCTGATCGTCGCCGTGCCCATCGGCCTTCTGTCCGCGATCTATCTGTCGGAATATGCGTCGGGCCGCGTCCGCACGGTCGTCAAAGCCGCTGATCGAAATCCTCGCGGGCATCCCGACCATCGTCTACGGCCTGTTCGCGCTGATCACCGTCGGCCCGATGCTGCGCGACTATTTCGCCCAGCCGCTTGGCCTCGGGAATTCGTCGTCCTCCGTGATGACGGCAGGACTCGTGATGGGGATCATGGTCATCCCTTTCGTCTCGTCGCTGTCCGATGACATCATCAACGCCGTGCCGCAGTCGCTGCGCGATGGTTCGCTGGGTCTTGGGGCCACGCCGTCCGAAACGATCCGCCAGGTCGTCCTGCCTGCCGCCCTGCCGGGCGTCGTGGGCGCGATCCTGCTGGCCGCCAGCCGCGCGATAGGCGAGACGATGATCGTCGTGATGGGTGCCGGGGCGGCGGCCAAGCTGTCGCTGAACCCGTTCGAGGCGATGACGACTGTGACTGTGAAGATCGTCAGCCAGCTGACCGGTGACACCGAATTCGCCAGCCCCGAAACGCTTGTCGCCTTCGCGCTTGGGTTGACGCTGTTTGTCGTGACGCTCTGCCTCAACATTCTGGCGCTCTACATCGTGCGCAAATACCGGGAGCAGTACGAATGACCGACGCCTCCATCGGCCGCGCAGCCCCCACCTCCCGCGCATCGCTGCTCAGCCTCGACCCCCGCACCAAGCGGCGCAACGCGGCAGAGGCGCGGTTCAAGATATACGGTATCGCCGCGATCACGGTCGCCATGCTGGCGCTTCTGTTCCTGCTGACCTCGATCCTGTCCGCTGGCCTGTCGTCCTTCCGCCAGACCTTCATAACGATCCCGGTCGAACTCACCGAAGCCAAGCTCGACAAGTCCGGCACCCGCGATCCCGCCGTCATGTCCAAGGTCACCACGGTGGGTTACGCAAAGCTGCTGACCACCGGTCTGAACAAGGTCGTCGCGGACAATGGCCTGGCTGTCGAGGGCATGTCGGACAAGGATGTGGGCGACCTGATTTCGGACGAATCCGCCGCCAACCTGCGCGACATGGTGCTGGCCGACCCCGATCTGATCGGGCAGACCATCGAGGTTGATGTCCTCGCAGGCGGCCGGATCGACGGTTACTACAAGGGCCGCGTGACGATGGAATCCGCAGCACTCGACAGCAACGTGACGCCGGAACAGCTGCAACTCGCCGACAAGCTGGCCGGGGCGGGCATTCTGCGCAGCAGTTTCAACACCAAGTTCTTCACGGCCCCCGACGCTTCCGACACGCGGCCCGAAGCAGCGGGCCTCGGCGTCGCCATCCTCGGCTCGCTCTACATGATGCTGGTCGTCCTGGTCCTGTCGCTGCCCCTCGGGGTCGCCGCCGCGATCTATCTTGAGGAATTCGCGCCGAAGAACCGCTGGACCGACCTGATCGAGGTCAACATCGCCAACCTTGCCGCCGTGCCGTCCATCGTGTTCGGTATCCTCGGTCTTGCGATCTTCATCAACTTCGCGGGCCTGCCGCAATCGGCGCCCATCGTCGGCGGGCTGGTCCTGACCCTGATGACCCTGCCGCGCATCATCATCCCGTCGCGCGCGGCGCTGAAGGCGGTGCCGCCCTCGATCCGCGACGCCGCACTCGGTGTCGGGGCATCCAAGCTGCAATCGGTCTTTCACCATGTCCTGCCGCTGGCGGCCCCGGCATCCTGACCGGGATGATCATCGGCCTGGCGCAGGCGCTCGGTGAGACCGCGCCGCTGCTCCTGATCGGCATGGTCGCCTTCGTGCGCGACTATCCGGGCCTGCCGCTGGACGGGTTCTTCGATCCCGCCTCGGCGTTGCCGGTGCAGGTCTACAACTGGACGGTGCGCGGCGATCCGGGCTTTGTCGAACGCGCGTCTGGTGCGATCATCGTGCTGCTTGTGTTCCTTGTCGTGATGAACGCCGCAGCCATCATCCTTCGCCGCCGGTTCGAACGGCGCTGGTAAGAAGACAGGGACAGAGCAATGGACGATCTCAGACTGGCGGAGAGAACCGTGACAGCAACGGGCAGCAAGATCAGCGCGAAGAAGGTGCAGGTGTTCTACGGCACCAACCACGCGATCAAGGATGTCGATGTCGAAATCCTCGACAAGACGGTGACGGCCTTCATCGGCCCCTCCGGCTGCGGCAAATCCACGTTCCTGCGCTGCCTGAACCGGATGAACGATACCATCGCATCCTGCCGCGTGGACGGTAAGATCACGATGGACGGCGAGGATATCTACGACCGCCGCGTCGATCCGGTGCAGCTGCGCGCCAAGGTCGGCATGGTGTTCCAGAAGCCGAACCCGTTCCCGAAATCGATCTATGACAATGTGGCCTACGGTCCCCGAATCCACGGCCTGACCCGCAACAAGGCCGAACTGGACGAGGTGGTCGAAAAGTCGCTCCGCCGCGCCGCCTTGTGGAATGAAGCGAAGGACCGGCTTGCAGCCCCCGGCACCAGCCTGTCCGGCGGCCAGCAGCAGCGTCTGTGCATCGCACGCGCCGTTGCCACCTCGCCCGAGGTGCTACTGATGGACGAACCCTGTTCGGCGCTTGACCCGATCGCCACGGCCCAGGTCGAGGAACTGATCGACGAGCTGCGCGCGAATTTCAGCGTGGTGATCGTCACCCATTCGATGCAGCAGGCTGCGCGCGTCAGCCAGCGCACCGCCTTCTTCCACCTCGGCAACCTTGTCGAATACGGCGAGACGGGCGACATTTTCACCAACCCAAGCGATCCGCGCACGGAAAGCTACATCACCGGCCGCATCGGCTGAGCGAGGACATCATGGGCGAACTTCACATCGCTTCCGCCTTCGACCGCGATCTCGAATCGATCCAGGCGCTGGTCATGCGCATGGGAGGGATGGTCGAGGCGGCGATCCTTGATGCGGCACAGGCGCTGGACACCGGCGACAGCGATCTGGCTGAAAAGGTCCGGGCTGGCGACAAGGCCATCGACGCGCTGGAGGAGAAGATCAACGAGGAAACCGCGCGGCTGATTGCCCTTCGCGCGCCTGCGGCGTCGGACCTGCGGGTCGTGCTGTCGGTGATGAAAATCGCTGCCAGCCTGGAACGTGTGGGTGACTACGCCAAGAACATCGCCAAGCGGGCCAACGTTCTGGGCGGTCTGGCGCAGATCGACGGGGCAGGCGGGTCGGTCCGCCGCATGTCCCGCGCGGTCGAGGCGATGCTCCGCGACGCACTCGACGCCTACAACGGTCGCCGCCTTGATCTGGCCGAGGACGTGCGCCGCCGCGATGAAGAAATTGACCAGATGTACAATGCGCTGTTCCGCGAATTCCTGACCCACATGATGGAAGACCCGCGCAACATCACCGCCTGCATGCACCTGCATTTCATCGCCAAGAACGTCGAACGCATGGGCGATCACGCGACGACCATCGCCGAACAGGTGATCTATCTGGTGACGGGCGTCATGCCGGACGAAAACCGCCCGAAGGCGGAAAGCGTGATCGCGGTCGCTCCGGGGGAATAGGGCATGGCACAGCAGGCACCGATGGTTCTGGTGGTCGAGGATGAGCCTGCGCAGCGGGAAATCCTCGGCTACAATCTCGAGGCCGAGGGGTTCCGCGTGGTCATGGCCGACAGCGGTGACGAGGCGCTGCTTCTGGTCGCCGAGGAACGCCCCGATCTGGTCGTGCTCGACTGGATGCTTCCCGGCGTATCCGGCATCGAGATCTGCCGCCGCCTGAAATCCCGCCCGGAAACGCGCGGCGTCCCCGTCATCATGCTGTCGGCTAGGTCGGAAGAGGTGGACCGCGTGCGGGGCCTGGAGACCGGGGCGGACGACTATGTTGTCAAACCCTATTCCGTCGTCGAGCTGATGGCCCGTGTGCGTGGCCAGATGCGCCGGGTCCGGCCAGCGACTCAAGGAGAACTGCTGGAGTTTCAGGATATCCGTCTGGACGCCGAGACCCACCGCGTGACCCGCGCGGGCCAGCAGGTGAAGCTTGGCCCGACGGAATTCCGCTTGTTGGGAACACTGATGGAAAAGCCGGGGCGCGTGTTCAGCCGCGAACAGCTGCTCGACCGCGTCTGGGGCCGCGACATCTATGTCGACACGCGCACCGTCGATGTCCATGTCGGCCGTCTGCGCAAGGCGCTGTGCGCGATGGGTGGCGGCGATCCCTTGCGCACCGTGCGCGGTGCGGGCTACGCTCTCGGTTAGGGTTTGCGTCTTTCGCGTAGGATGTGCCGGGAATCCGGTCATCGTCCGCTTTTCCGTCAGGCAATGCCCGTGTTTTGCTTGACGCCCTGCTGACAAGCATGGTTCAAAGCGCTTTGGAAGGGCGACGAATGCCCTTCGGCCTGCGAAAGTGACCATGCCTTCAGACCTTCACGCCCATCCCTTCACGACCGAAGCCTTCCGCCAGGATGTCCTGCGCCATCTGACGTTCACCGTCGGCAAGGATCCGGACCATGCTTCACGCTATGACTGGCGCATGGCGCTGTCTTTCAGCCTGCGCGACCGCATCGTGGGGCCGTGGTTTGCGGCGACCAAGCGGACATGGGCCGAAGACCGCAAGCGCGTCTATTATCTGTCGATGGAATTCCTGATCGGCCGCATCCTGGAGGATGCGACGATCAACCTCGGCCTGCATGACATCGCCACGTCCGTCATGGCGGAATTCGGCCAGTCCTTCGCCGATCTGGTCGAGGACGAGCCTGACGCGGCGCTTGGCAACGGCGGTCTCGGGCGGCTTGCGGCCTGCTATCTGGAAAGCATGTCAACGCTCGGCTGTCCGGCCTATGGCTATGGCATCCGCTATGAACACGGCCTGTTCCGCCAGCGGTTCGAGGGCGGCCAGCAGGTCGAGACGCCGGAAGACTGGCTGAACCAGCGCCATCCGTGGGAATTCGAACGCCCCGAATCGGCCTATACCATCGGCTTCAAGGGCCATGTTGAAACCAAGGGCGGGCAGTCGGTCTGGTATCCCGGCGAAACGGTGATCGCCGAGGCGCACGACACGCCCGTCATCGGCTGGCAGGGCAAATGGGCGAACACGCTACGCCTTTGGGCGGCGATGCCGACGACGCAGTTCGATCTCGCGCGGTTCAACCGGGGCGACTATGCCGCCGCTGCCGAACCCGAGGCGCTGGCGCGGACGATCAGCCGCGTTCTTTATCCCGATGACACGACCTTTGCGGGCAAGGAACTGCGCCTGAAGCAGGAATTCTTCCTGACCTCGGCCGCGCTTCAGGACATCGTGCGCCGCTTCCGCGAGACGCATTCCGACCTGCGCGCGCTGCCCTCGCGTGTCGCGATCCAGATGAACGACACCCATCCGGCCATTGCCGGGCCGGAACTGATCCGGATTCTGGTCGATGACCACGGCATGTCCTTTGCCGAGGCGCTGCCCATCGCGCGGTCCGTGCTGGGCTATACCAACCACACCCTGCTCCCCGAGGCGCTGGAACGCTGGTCCACTTACCTCATGGGCACAGTCCTGCCGCGCCACATGCAGATCATCGAACAGATCGACCACTGGCATGCCGACGAATACCATTCGCGCCCGCATTGGGTGGGTATCGTCAAGAACCACGAAGTGCGGATGGGCGAACTGGCCTTCATCATGTCCCACAAGGTCAACGGCGTCTCGGCGCTGCATTCCGATCTGATCAAGAAGAATCTCTTCCCTGAACTCGACAAGTTGCATCCCGGCCGCATCATCAACCAGACCAATGGTGTAACGCCACGCCGCTGGCTGCGGATGGCGAACCCGGCGCTTTCGACGCTGATCACCGACACCATCGGCGACGGATGGGAGGCGGACCTCGACAGGCTCAAGGCCCTGGAACCGCACGCCGCGCGTAAAAGCTTCCGTGCCGCCTTCGGCAAGGCCAAGCGCGCGAACAAGGAACGCGCGTCCGACTGGATCGCCGAACATACCGGCATCCAGGTCGATCCGGACGCCATGTTCGACGTGCAGGTCAAGCGCATCCATGAATACAAGCGCCAGCTTCTGAACATCCTTCAGACCATCGCCGACTGGCAGCGCATCCGCGACACGCCGAACGGCGACCATGTGCCGCGCGTGAAGATATTCGCGGGCAAATCCGCGCCGGGCTATGCGGTGGCCAAGGAAATCATCCATCTGATCAACGATGTGGCGACCGTCATCAATGCCGACCCCAAGGTGAAAGGGCTGTTGAAGGTCATCTATCCCGCCAACTACAACGTCAGCATGGCCGAACGGCTGATCCCTGCGGCGGACCTGTCGGAACAGATCTCGACCGCCGGAAAAGAGGCCTCGGGGACCGGCAACATGAAGTTCAGCCTGAACGGCGCGCTGACCATCGGCACGCTGGACGGCGCGAATGTGGAAATCCGCGAACAGGTGGGGCCCGAGAATTTCTTCCTGTTCGGCCTGACCACCGAAGGGGCCGCCGAACGGCGCAAGAACGTCAACCATGCGCGGTTGGCGATCAATTCCTGCGAGGCATTGCGCGGTGTCCTCCAGTTATTGGCCGAAGGCCGCTTCTCGCCCGGGCAGCCCGACCGTTATAACGGAATTCTCGACCGCATCTGGCACCACGACTATTTCCTCGTCGCGTCCGATTTCGATGCCTACGATCAGACGCAGCAGCTGGTCGCAAAGGCCTATGCGGAACCGGAAAACTGGATGAAGATGGCGGCACTGAATACCGCGCGCATGGGCTTTTTCTCGTCTGACCGTGCGATCCGGGGCTACATGAAGGATATCTGGTCGGTCACACCGGCCTTGTGACGGCGCGCGCAGCTGAAGCGGCGGGCCGATGCCACCACCGGGGAGGAGGGGCACGATGGCGAAAACACCCGAGGGCGCGGCTAAGAAGCCCGTCAAGGCGAAGCCTGCCGCGAAAGCATCAGGCAAGCCCGCCGCCGTCAAAGCCGCGGCCGCGCCGCGCAAGACATCCGCCCGGACCGGAATGCCCGATGCGGCGGCGGCCCGCGCGCTGGCCGAGGGTCGTCACGGCGATCCCTTTGCCACACTCGGCCCGCACGAAGGCGTCGTGACTGCCTTTGTACCCGGTGCGTCCGCCCTGTTCCTGCTGCCGCCCGACGGTGACGCGATCCCGATGGCCGCGCATCCCGAAGTCGGCGATCTGTTCACTGCGCCCTATCCCGGGACGGTCTATCGCCTGCGCGGGCGCAGCCATTACGGCACCGAATGGGATTTCGACGATCCCTACCGCTTCGGCAACGTTCTGGGCGAGATCGACGAATACCTGCTGGGCGAGGGGCGTCACAACAGGCTATGGGACGCGCTTGGCGCGCATGCCATCACGCACGGCGGCGTCGATGGCGTGCATTTCGCGGTCTGGGCCCCGAACGCCCGGCGGGTATCCGTCGTCGGCGATTTCAACGTCTGGGACGGCCGCCGCGCGCCGATGCGCCGCAGGGGTGCCACGGGTGTGTGGGAGATTTTCCTGCCCGGCCTCGGCGAGGGCACGATCTATAAATACGAAATCGTCGGGCCGTCCGGCCATGTCATGCCGCTCAAGGCCGACCCGGTCGGCTTCGGGTCGGAGCACGCGCCGAAGACCGGGTCGGTCGTCCGCAAGGTCGGCACGCATGACTGGGCCGACAAGAAATGGATGGCCGAACGCTGGGCCATGCAGAACGTCGATGCGCCGATCACGGTGTACGAGGTGCATCTGGGGTCATGGCGGCGCGCCGAAGGCGGCGAGCGTCCGCTGAGTTACCTGGAGCTGGCAACGCAGCTGGTCGAATACGTCCATTGGATGGGCTTCACGCATATCGAACTGATGCCGATCTCTGAGCATCCGTTCGACGGGTCGTGGGGCTATCAGCCGGTCGGCATGTTCGCGCCCACGATCCGCCACGGGACGCCCGAGGAATTCGCGGCCTTCGTCGATGCGGCGCACCAGAAGGGCCTCGGCATTCTGTTCGACTGGGTGCCGGGACACTTCCCGACCGATCAGCACGGGCTTGGCCGTTTCGACGGCACCGCGCTCTACGAACATCAGGACCCCCGTGAAGGCTTCCACCAGGACTGGAACACGCTGATCTACAATTACGGTCGCGCCGAGGTGTCGAACTACCTTGTCGCCAATGCGCTCTACTGGCTCGAGGAGTATCACCTCGACGGTCTGCGCGTGGATGCCGTCGCTTCGATGCTTTACCGCGACTATTCGCGCAAATCCGGCGAATGGATCCCGAACCGCGACGGCGGGCGCGAGAATTACGAGGCGATGGAGGTGCTGCGCCGCACCAACATCATGGCCTACGGTCAGAGTTCGGGCGTGATGACCGTGGCCGAGGAATCGACCGCTTTCCCCGGCGTGTCGCGGCCTGTCGATCACGGCGGCCTCGGCTTCGGCTTCAAGTGGAACATGGGCTGGATGAACGACACCCTGTCCTACATCCAGAAGGAACCGGTCCACCGCAAATACCATCACAACCAGATGACTTTCGGGCTGCATTATGCCTGGTCCGAAAACTTCATCCTGCCGATCAGCCATGACGAGGTTGTGCACGGCAAGGGCAGCATGCTGGAGAAGATGCCGGGCAACGCCTGGGAAAAATTCGCCAACCTGCGTGCCTATTACGGGTTCATGTGGACGCATCCGGGCAAGAAGCTTCTGTTCATGGGGCAGGAGTTTGCCCAAGGCAAGGAATGGAACCATGCCGCCAGCCTCGACTGGCACCAGACCGACGACCCGCAGCACCGGGGCGTGCAGCTTCTGGTCCGCGACCTGAACGCCCTCTACCGCGAGACACCCTCGCTCTACCGCCACGACACGCGGCCCGAGGGGTTCGAGTGGCTGGAAGTGAACGACGCCGAAAACTCGATCATCGCCTTTGTCCGCAAGGGCGGGCCGGGCGAAAAGATGGTGGTTGCCGTCGCCAACTTCACACCCGTCGAACGCCTGGCCTACCGCCTGGGCTTCCCGGCTGCAGGGCACTGGGCCGAGGCGCTGAACACCGATGCCGCAGCCTATGGCGGCGGCAACCGGGGCAATATGGGCGGGGTGACGACCGAAAGCACCGGCTGGCACAATCAGGCGCAGTCGGCGATTGTGGTGCTGCCACCCCTGTCGGTGGTCGTGTTCCGCCAATCCTGAGACCCGCAAAGGGACCACTACGACGAATGACTTAAGGGAGGGAAGTCCGATGGAAAACCGCGCCAATGCCCGTCTGTCCACGCAGTCGATGGCGTTCATTCTGGCCGGGGGCAGGGGCAGTCGGCTGAAAGAGCTGACCGACCGCCGCGCCAAGCCCGCCGTCTATTTCGGCGGCAAGACCCGCATCATCGACTTCGCGCTATCGAACGCGTTGAACTCCGGCATCCGCAAGATGGCCATCGCCACCCAGTACAAGGCGCACAGCCTGATCCGCCACATGCAGCGCGGCTGGGGCTTCTTCCGGGCCGAACGGAACGAATACCTCGACATCCTTCCCGCCTCGCAGCGCGTGGACGAGACCAAGTGGTATCTGGGAACCGCCGATGCCGTGACCCAGAACATCGACATCGTCGATAGCTACGGCATCAAGTACGTCGTGATCCTCGCGGGCGATCATATCTACAAGATGGACTACGAAATCATGCTGCGCCAGCATGTGGATACCGGCGCGGACGTGACCATCGGCTGCCTGACCGTGCCCCGGATGGAGGCCACGGCCTTTGGCGTGATGCATGTCGACAAATCGATGCGGATCACGGATTTCCTGGAAAAACCCAAGAACCCGCCCTCGATCCCCGGCGACCCCGACCATGCGCTGGCGTCCATGGGCATCTATGTCTTCAACTGGTCTTTCCTGCGCGAGCGCCTGATCAAGGACGGCGAGGATCCGAATTCCAGCCACGATTTCGGCAATGACATCATCCCCGACATCGTCAAGAACGGCAAAGCCGTTGCACACCGCTTTGCCGACAGCTGCGTGAAGGCGAGCCTGGAAGAGGAACCCTACTGGCGCGACGTCGGCACCATCGATGCCTTCTGGCAGGCCAATATCGACCTGACCGACTTCGTGCCCAAGCTCGACCTGTATGACCGCACCTGGCCGATCTGGACCTATGCCGAAATCGTGCCGCCTGCCAAATTCGTGCATGACGAGGACGGGCGGCGCGGATCGGCGGTCAGTTCGCTAGTCTCCGGCGACTGCATCGTCTCGGGGTCAGAGGTGCGCAATTCGCTGCTGTTCACCGGGGTCCGCGCGCATTCCTTTTCATCGCTGGAACACGCGGTTCTGCTGCCTTACGTCGATGTCGGGCGCAAGGCGCGGCTGAACAACTGCGTCATCGACCGCGGTGTGCAGATTCCCGGGGGTCTCGTCGTCGGCGAAGACCCGAAGGAAGACGCCAAGTGGTTCCGCGTCAGCGAGGGCGGGATAGTGCTGGTCACGCAGGACATGCTGGACGCGCGCGCGGCGAAGCTGGGCTAACGAATTGGGCCGGGATCGGCGGGCACGGCCCGCCGATCCCGAACACCACAGGACCGGAGATGGCAAAAGCAAAAGATAAACCGGCGTCGCCGATCCGGGTCCTGTCGGTCGCATCCGAATGCGTGCCGCTGATCAAGACCGGGGGTCTCGCCGATGTCGCGGGGGCGCTGCCCGGCGCATTGGCGCCCGAAGGCTGCGACATGCGCACGCTTCTCCCCGCCTATCCCAAGCTGCTCGCCGAACTCGAGGGACCCCAGACTGTCTGGCATGACCCCGATCTGTTCGGTGGCCGGGCCGAGGTGATCCTTGGCAAGGTCGGCGGCGCGGACGTGATGCTGCTGGACGCCCCGCACCTTTATGACCGCGCGGGCGGGCCCTATTCGACCGGCGGGCACGACTATGCCGACAATGCGGAACGCTTTGCCGCGCTGTCCTGGGCGGCCGCAGCCATCGCGCGCGACGGCTGCGCGGGCGGCTGGGCGGCCGACGTCCTGCATGCGCATGACTGGCAGGGCGGGCTTGCCCCGGCCTATCTGCGCTACGGCCCGCCGCACCGCGTCAAGACCGTCCTGACCATCCACAACATCGCCTTCCAGGGCGTCACACCCGCGTGGCGGATGAACCCGCTGCGCCTGCCGCCCTATGCCTTCAACCCTGACGGGTTCGAATACTACGGGCAGATTTCCACGCTGAAGGCGGGTCTCGTCACCGCCGATGCGATCACCACCGTCTCGCCCACCTATGCGGCCGAACTGATGCGCCCGGAATTCGGCATGGGCCTGCAGGGCGTCGTCGCCGCGCGGGCAAGCGTCATGCACGGCATTCTGAACGGCGTCGATACCGGTGTCTGGAACCCTGCGACCGACCCCGAGATCACGCCCTATTCCACCGCCTCGATGAAGGGCAAGGCCGCGAACCGCGCGGCCCTGATCGCCGAATTCGGCCTTGGCGATGTGCCCGGGCCTCTGGCCATCATCGTCAGCCGCCTGACGCATCAGAAGGGCATCGACCTGATCGAAGGCATGCTGCCCGACTTCATCGCGGGCGGCGGCGGCCTTGCTGTTCTCGGCACCGGCGACCCGGCGCTGGAAGGCGCGATGCGCGCCGCCGCCGAGCGCTTTCCCGACCGTGTCGGGGTCTCGATCGGCTATGACGAGGCGATGAGCCACCGCATGTTCGCGGGCGCAGATGCCGTGCTGGTGCCCAGCCGGTTCGAACCCTGCGGCCTGACCCAGATGTACGGCCTGCGCTATGGCACGATCCCTGTCGTCGCTGCGACCGGCGGTCTGGCCGATACCGTCATCGGCGCAAGCCCCGCCACCCTGAACGCCGCCGCCGCGACCGGCGTGACCTTCGCCCCCGTCGATGCGCTCGGCCTGTCGCGCGCGATGCGGATGCTGCTCGACCTCTGGGCCGACCGCAGCGGGCTGGGCGGCGCTGACCCACCGCGCCATGCAGGCCGAGGTAGGCTGGGACAAGGCCGCCCGCGCCTATGCGCAGCTGTACCGGGGTCTGCTGGCGTGAACGCGACGCGGTCAGGATCCCATGCCGCCGCTGGCGGCACACATCCCGCGCACCGCACGGCGACGCCGGGCCGGTCCTGGCCGCTCGGGGCCAGCTTCGACGGCAACGGCGTCAACTTCGCCGTGTTTTCGTCCGAGGCGACGCGCGATCGATCTCTGCCTGTTTTCAGACGACGGGCGGCGCGAGGTCGGCCGCCTGTCGCTGCCCGAACGCGAAGGCGACATCTGGCACGGCCATGTCGCGGGCCTGACCCCCGGCACGCGCTATGGCTTCCGCGCCTTCGGCCCCTACCAGCCCGAACAGGGCCTGCGCTTCAACCCGAACAAGCTTCTGATCGACCCCTATGCCCGGATGCTCGACGGGCGGCTGAAATGGTCCGATGCCGTGATGGGCTACCGTATCGGTGCGGCCAAGGCTGATCTGTCCTTCGATACCCGCGACTGCGCCTTTGCCGTACCGAAATCCGTCGTCGTCGACCCCAGTTTCAGCTGGGACGGCGACGCGCCGCCGCGCCATGCCCCGAATGACGCGCTGATCTACGAGGCGCATGTCAAGGGCCTGACCGCCTTAATCCCGGCGTCCCGGTCGGCCAGCGCGGCACCTTTCTGGGGCTGTCGTCGGACGCCGTGCATCGATCACCTGCTTTCGATCGGCGTGACCGCGATCGAACTGCTGCCGGTCCACGCCTTCATGGATGACCGCTTTCTGGTCAGCCGGGGGCTGCGGAACTACTGGGGCTATCAGACGCTGGGCTTCTTCGCGCCCGAACCGCGCTATCTGACGCAAGGGGCGCTCTGGGAATTTCAGTCGATGGTCCGGCGCTTCCACCATGCCGGGATCGAGGTCATCCTCGATGTCGTCTACAACCACACGGGCGAGGGGGACGAGCTTGGGCCGACTTTGTCCTTCCGCGGTCTCGACAATCGCGCCTATTACCGTCTGACCGGCGGCGGGCGGCACTATGTCAACGACAGCGGCACCGGCAACGCGCTGAACCTTGCCCATCCGATGGTCCTGCGCATGGTCATGGACAGCCTGCGCTACTGGGTCGAGACGTGCCATGTCGACGGCTTCCGCTTTGACCTTGCCACCACGCTCGGGCGCGAAGGGCACGGTTTCGATCAGGGGTCGGGTTTTTTCGACGCGATCCGGCAGGACCCTGTCCTCGCCCGCGTCAAGCTGATCGCCGAGCCCTGGGATGTCGGCCTCGGCGGCTATCAGCTGGGCAATTTTCCCCATCCGTTCCGCGAGTGGAACGACCGCTTCCGGGACGGCATCCGCCGCTATTGGCGGGGCGATTCCGGCATGGCCCCCGATCTTGCCAGCCGCCTGCTCGGGTCCGCCGACATGTTCGATCGCGCCGGGCGGTCCGCCACGACATCGGTCAATTTTGTCACCAGCCATGACGGGTTCACGCTGGAAGACCTGGTGTCCTACAGCCAGAAGCGGAACGACGCGAACGGCGAGGACAACCGCGACGGCCATTCCAACAACTATTCCGACAACATGGGTGTGGAGGGTGCCACCGCCGACCGCGTCGTGCGCGCCGCCCGCGACCGGCGCAAGCGGAACCTTCTGGCCACCGTGTTTCTGGCGCAGGGCACGCCCATGCTGCTGGCGGGGGACGAGATCGGCAACAGCCAAGGCGGCAACAACAACGCCTATGCACAGGACAATGCCATCGGCTGGACCGACTGGGAACGCGCAGACCTGTCGCTGCTGGCCTTTGTCGCGCGCCTTGCCGCCCTGCGGCGGGGGCACCCTGTGCTGCGCCAGCGCCGGTTCCTGCATGGCCGTGTCCGCGAACAGGACGGCCACCGCGACCTGATCTGGCTGAAGCCCGATGGTGCCGAACCCGGACCCGGAGACTGGCAGAACCCGGGCCTCAAGACGATCTGCGTCCTGATCCGGGGGGCCACCGAAGGCCCGGCAGGCGATGCGGCGGGTGAGGCCGTCTATGCCGTCTTCAACGCGGGCGACAGCCAGACCGTCCGGCTTCCTGCGGGCGGCGGCTGGCGCATGATGCTCGACACGGCGCGTCCAGACGCGGCCGAAGCGGCGCTTTCAACAGCGACGGTTGCCTGCACCGGCCAATCGGTCATGGTGTTCACGCGGCCAGCCGCAAAAGGACCGACCTGAAGGGGGAACAGGCATGGCAATCAGGGTTCAGGCGACAACGCCCATCGAGGGGCAGAAACCCGGCACGTCCGGCCTGCGCAAGAAGACGCGCGTATTCATGCAGCCGCATTATCTTGAGAATTTCGTCCAGGCGATCTTCGACGCTATCGGCGGCGCGGCGGGCAAGACCTTCGTGCTCGGCGGCGACGGGCGGTATTTCAACGACCGCGCGGCGCAGACCATCCTCAAGATGGCGGCGGCGAACGGGGCTGCGCGCGTGATCGTGGGGCAGGGCGCAATCCTGTCCACGCCAGCCGCGTCGCATCTGATCCGGCTGAACAAAACTGATGGCGGGATCATCATGTCGGCCAGCCACAACCCCGGCGGCCCGGACGAGGATTTCGGCGTCAAGTTCAACATGCCCAACGGCGGCCCCGCGCCGGAAAGCGTGACCGAGGCGATGTTCGCGCGCACCAAGGTGATCGACAGCTACCGCATCAGCGATGCACCCGACATCGACCTGATGAGGATCGGCACACAAAGCCTTGATGCCATGACGGTTTCTGTCGTCGATCCGGTCACGGACTATGCCGTCCTCATGGAAGCGCTGTTCGACTTCCCGGCGCTGAGGGCGATGTTTGCGGGCGGTTTCCGGATGCGAATGGATTCGATGTGCGCCGTGACCGGCCCCTATGCCAAGGCGATCCTGGAAGGCATGCTCGGCGCGGCCCCCGGCACCGTGATCAATGGCACGCCGCTGCCCGATTTCGGCGGCATGCACCCCGACCCGAACCCGACCTGGGCCAAAGCCCTGATGGACGAGATGTTCGCGCCCGGCGGTCCGGATTTCGGTGCGGCGTCCGATGGCGACGGCGACCGCAACATGGTCGTCGGGAGCGGCATCTATGTCAGCCCTTCCGACTCACTTGCCGTCCTTGCCGCCAACGCCCATCTGGCCCCCGGCTACAAAGCGGGCCTGAAGGGCGTCGCCCGCTCGATGCCCACCTCCGCCGCCGCAGACCGCGTGGCGGACGCGATGGGTATCGGCAAATACGAGACGCCGACAGGGTGGAAGTTCTTCGGCAATCTTCTGGATGCAGGCCGCGCGACGCTCTGCGGTGAGGAGAGCTTCGGCACCGGGTCGGACCATGTGCGCGAAAAGGACGGTCTCTGGGCGATCCTGCTTTGGCTGAACATCCTTGCCGTCCGCAAGCAGTCGGTCGCCGATATCCTGGCCGAGCACTGGGCCAAGTACGGGCGCAACTACTACAGCCGCCATGACTACGAGGCGCTGCCGACAGCGACCGCCGACGCTATGATGGCCAAACTGCGCGGATCGCTGGTGTCCTTGCCGGGGCAAACAGTCGAGGGGATGACCATCGCCGCCGCCGATGACTTTGCCTATACCGATCCGGTCGATGGGTCGGTGTCCAAGGGGCAGGGGGTGCGGATCATCTTCACCGATGGCAGCCGGATCGTGCTGCGCCTGTCGGGCACCGGCACCGAGGGTGCCACGCTGCGGCTGTATCTGGAGCGCTACGCCGCTGGTCCGGGCGGCCTGCACGAGGAAGTGCAGGGCGCGCTCGGCCCCGTGATCCGCGCGGCCGAGGCGCTGGCGGGCATCCGGGCGCATACCGGGCGCGACGCCCCGAATGTCATCACCTGAACCATCCGCCATGGGGCCAGCCCCCGCATTCCCGGAGAATGCCCGCCATGAAGAAAGCAGCACCAATGTCGGATGAATGGTGGCGCGGCACGGTGACCTATCAGGTCTATCCGCGGTCCTTCATGGATGCGAACGGCGACGGCATCGGCGATCTTGCGGGCATCACCCAGCGGCTGCCGTACCTGGCCGATCTCGGCGTGGACGCCGTCTGGCTGTCGCCCGTCTTCAAGTCACCGATGAAGGATTTCGGCTATGATGTTGAAGATTATACCGATATCGATCCCAGCTTCGGCACGCTGGCCGACTTCGACGCGCTGATACACCGTGCGCACGAACTTGGCCTTAGAGTCGTCATCGACCAGGTGCTGGCGCATTGCGCCGACAGCCACCCGGCCTTCACTGAGAGCCGCCAGACCCGCGACAACCCAAAGGCCGACTGGTTCGTCTGGGCCGATCCCACGACGGATGGGATGCCGCCGAACAACTGGCTGTCGATCTTCGGCGGTATCGCGTGGAGCTGGGACACGCGGCGCAGGCAGTACTACCTGCACAACTTCCTGCCCTCGCAGCCGCAGTTCAACTTCTGGAACCCCGAGGTGCAGGACTATCACCTGAAGAACATGCGCTTCTGGCTGGAACGCGGCGTGGACGGGTTCCGTTTTGACACCGTGAACTACTTCTTTCACGACCGGCAGCTCCGCAACGATGCGGCGGACTACCGCGTCAAGGACAAGCCGGAATCGAACCCTTACGGCATGCAGTATCACCTGTTCTCCAAGAACCAGCCCGAGAACCTTGTCTGGCTGCAGCGCGTGCGCGGACTTCTCGATGAATACGGCGCGCGGATGAGCGTGGGCGAGATGGGCGAAAGCCATCACGCGATCCGGATGATGGGCGAATACACGACAAACGGTCGGCTGCATCAGTGCTATTCCTTTGAAATGCTGGGTGACGATTTCAGCGCCGCCCATTTCCGCAGCAAGATTTCCGAATTCTTCGCGGGCGCGCCCGATGGCTGGCCGATGTGGGCGTTTTCCAACCACGACGTGCCGCGCTATGCCGGCCGCTGGGCAGCGCACGGGGCAGGGCCCGACGCGCTTTCAAAACTCGCGGCAGGGCTGCTTCTGGCGATGCAGGGGTCGGTCTGTCTGTGGCAGGGCGAGGAACTGGGGCAGGTCGATACGACTCTGGGCTTTGACGAACTGGTCGATCCGCAGGGCATCAACTTCTGGCCGCTCCCGATCGGGCGCGATGGCTGCCGGACGCCGATGTGCTGGGAAGCGGCCAAGCCCAATGCCGGATTTTCGGGTGCGGCGCAGACCTGGCTGCCGGTCAAACCGCCGCAGGCGGCGCGCGCCGTTGACACGCAGGCGGGCAAGCCGGGATCGGTGCTGGAGTTCTACCGCCGGATGATCGCGTGTGCGGAAGGGCCGCGCGGACCTGATGGAGGGGAACACGGTGTTCCTCGACGTGGCCGAGCCGCTGCTTGCCTTCCGGCGCGGCGGGGGCACGACCTGCATCTACAACCTGTCACCGGCCGCCTATTCGGTCGGCCTATCGGGCAATGGCGCTACCGTCATCGCCGAGGCGGCAGAGGTCGCCAACGGCCGCCTGACCCTCGGCCCGAACGGCTTTGCGATCCTCGACGGGGCAGGGACGGTGACCGCCTAAGACCGGACGCGCAGCCCGTCCGCATCGAAGCGGAAGGCATGCCGGTCGTCGAAATCCAGCGTGATCGGCTGCCCGACCTGGTGGTCGTGCTGCCCGAACAGCCGGACCGTCATCACGTCGCCCTGACCGAGATCGGCCAGAATGTTGGTATCGCCGCCCAGCCGTTCGACATGGGCGACGGTTCCCGTCATCCGGCCTTGATCGACCACGCGCAGATGCTCGGGCCGGATACCGAAGACCGTGCCCTGTTCACCGATCCGTCCCGCCAGAATGAAGTTCATCGACGGCGCACCGAGGAACCCTGCGACAAAGCGGTTCGCGGGGTCGTTGTACAGCTCCATCGGCGATCCGATCTGTTCGATCCGTCCGTCGCGCAGCACGACGATCCGGTCGGCCAGCGTCATCGCCTCGGTCTGGTCATGGGTGACATAGACCATGCGTCGCCCCAAGCTCCCGGTGCAGCCGCGCGATCTCCACCCGCATCGCCATGCGGAGTGCGGCGTCGAGGTTCGACAGCGGCTCGTCGAACAGGAACAGTTCGGGCTTCCTCACGATGGCGCGGCCCGATGGCGACGCGCTGGCGCTGACCGCCGGACAGTTCGGACGGGCGGCGGTGCAGATAGGGCGCCAGTTCCAGCATTTTCGACGCGATGGCGATGCGGTCGGCGATGACCGAGGCGGATTCGCCGGCCTGTTTCAGGCCAAGCGCCATGTTCCCGGTCACGTCGAGATGCGGGTATAGCGCGTAGCTCTGGAACACCATCGCGATGCCGCGCTTGGCGGGCGGCGTTTCGGTCACGTCCTTGCCGCCGATCAGGATCCGCCCAGACGACGCATCCTCCAGCCCCGCGATGGTGCGCAAAAGCGTGGATTTGCCGCAGCCCGACGGACCGACAAAGACGATGAACTCGCCCTCGGCCACCGTCAGGTTGATGTCCTTCAGGACATGCGTCGCACCGAAGGATTTGTTTATGCTCTCAAGGGCAAGCGCTGTCATCCTAAAGCTCCACCACTTTGCCCGTGCGGATGCTCTCATCCGCCGCCAGGCAGACGGCGAGCGACTGCACCGCATCCTCCATATGCCGGGTCAGGTCGATGTCTTCGGCAACCGCGCGGATCACATACGCCTGCTCTGCATCGCAAAGTTCCTGATGGCCCGGCTCGCCTGGGAAATCCACGACCCTGTCCGTGCCGCCCGCCGGATGTATGCGGATCACGCCGACCTTGGTGTGACCCTCGACGCTCGCACTGCCCGGCGCATCCGCCGACACGATGCTGACCGCCCCGTTGGGACTGATGATGTCCTTCACGAAATAGGCTGTCTCGCTCATCATCGGTCCCCAGCCCGCCTCGTACCAGCCGACGCTTCCATCCTCAAAGACGACCTGGAACTGCCCGTAATTATACATGTTTTCCGCAATTTCACCCGAAAGGCGCAGGCCCATGCCGTGCACGCGGACGGGCCTGGCATCCGTGATCTGGCACATCACGTCAACATAGTGCACGCCGCAATCGACGATGGGCGATGTCGTCCGCATCAGCTGCTTGTGCGTTTCCCATGCAGCACCGGTCGACTGCTGGTTCAGGTTCAGGCGGAACACGTAGGGCCCGCCCAATGCCCGCGCCTCGGCGATCAGGCGCACCCAGCTCGGGTGATGCCGCAGGATGTAGCCGACGACCAGCTTACGCCCGTTCGCCTTCGCGCAGTCCACCACACGCCGCGCATCGGCGACCGTCGTTGCGAGCGGCTTCTCGACGAAGACATGCGCGCCCTGTTCCATCGCGGCGCAGGCGAAATCGGCGTGGCTGTCGGAATAGGTCGCGATCACGGCAATGTCCGGCTTTGCCGCAAGACCCTCTTCGAACGTCCTGAAAAGCGGATACTTCTCCATTCCGTCGGGCATCGGCACCGCCGAGCGGTTGACCAGCCCCACGATCTCCGACCCAGCTTTGTGATGGGCCAGTGCATGGCTCATCCCCATATTGCCAAGCCCCGCGATCAGCACCCTCATTTCACCGCCCCGCTCGTGATGCCGCGGATCAGCTGCCGCGAAAAGATGACGTACAGCACCAGCACCGGCAGGATCGCCAGCGACAGGGCCGACAGTACCGCGTTCCAGTCAGTCACGAACTGCCCGATGAACACCTGGCTTCCCAGCGTCAGCGTCTTGGTGCTTTCCCCCGGTGCCAGGATCAGCGGGAACCACAGGTCGTTCCAGATCGGGATCATGTTGAACACCGCGACCGTCGCCATCGCCGGGCGGACCAGCGGCAGGACCAGCTTGAAGAAGATCGTGTATTCCGACAACCCGTCGATGCGTCCCGGCATTCTTCAGGTCGTCCGACACCTGCCGCATGAATTCGGACAGGATGAACACCGCCAGCGGCAGGCCCTGCGCGGTATAGACCAGGATCAGCGCGAACAGCGTGTTGATCAGGCCCGACGCCACCATCAGCTGCAGGATCGCGACGGTGCCGATCCGGATCGGGATCATGATGCCAAGTGCGAGGTACAGCCCCATCAGCGTGTTGCCCTTGAAGCGGTATTCCGACAGCGCGAAGGCCGCCATCGCGCCGAACAGCAGAATGAAGAACAGGCTGACCACCGTCACGATCATGCTGTTCTGGAAATACTGGACGAAATCGCCCTGCTTCATCACCGTCTGATAGCCGATCAGACTGAAATTGCCCGGCAGTGGAATGGCCAGCGGTTCGGCAAAGATCGCGCGCCGGGTCTTCAGGCTGTTGATGATGATGACAAAGACCGGGAACAGCGCGATCACGGTCCAGGCGATCAACGCGCCATGGGCGAGGGCGGTATTCAGGGGGTTTGACCGGGCGCGGTTCATCAGAACTGATACCTCCGCATCCGGGTCTGGATGCCCCAGAGGTAAATGCAGACGCCGGTCAGGATGATGACGAACATCGCCGTGGCGATGGCCGAGCCCATATAGGGGTCGCCGAGCTGCAGCTGGAACCCGAAGAAGGTGCGATAGAGGAAGGTGCCGAGGATGTCGGTCGAATAGTCCGGCCCCGCCAGCGCGCCCTGTGCCGAATAGATCAGGTCGAAGGCATTGAAGTTGCCCACGAATGTCAGGATCGAGATGATGCCGACGGACGGCAGGATCAGGGGCAGCTTGATCTTCCAGAACGCCGACCAACCCGGTCAGGCCGTCGATCTCGCCCGCCTCCAGCACCTCTTCGGGGATGGACAGGAGGGCGGCGTAGATCAGCATCATCGGGATGCCGACGAACTGCCAGACCGAGATCAGGGCAAGGGTCGTCAGCGCGTATTCCTGCTTGCCGAGCCAGGGCGCGAACAGTGATTTCAGGCCGACCGCGTCCAGCATGTTCGGCGCGATGCCCCAGATCGGCGACAGGATCAGCTTCCAGGCAAAGCCGACGATGACAAAGGACAGGATCGTCGGGATGAAGAAGGCCGACCGGTAGAAGGCCGCGAAGCGCAGACGCGGATGCGACAGGATCGCGGCCAGCGCGATGCCGATCGGGTTCTGCACCAGCATGTGGATGATGAAGAACCAGAAGTTGTTGCCAAGCGCGTTCCAGAAGCTGTCCGACCAGCGCGGATCGCCGAAGAGCGTGCGGAAGTTGTCGAGGCCCGCAAAGACGCGCCCGTCCTCACCTCCCTGTGTAAAGAGCAAGACGCAAGGTGTTGAAAAGGGGAATATCATCACCGCCGTGTAGACGATCACGGCAGGCGCCAGAAAGACGGCGATATGCAGACGCGACCGGGCGGCCATGACCTGTCCCTTTCTCGGGCGACTTCCAATGAGGGGAAATATCCTCGGGGGGTGCGGGGGGCGTATGGCCCCCCGCGTAGGTTGTCAGATCACTGTGCCGGCTTGTACCAGCTGTCCAGACCCGCCTGCAGCCGCGCGCCTGCCGCCTCGGGCGTCTCGGTGCCCTTGATGACGTTTGCCGATGCGTTCCAGGTCTCGTTTTCCAGGTTCGGCGTGCCGCGCGACAGGATCTGATAGGTGGACCGGATCGTCGACGAACACTTGCCGCGCCAGGACACGAATTCCTGCGCCAGCGGGTCCTCCATCGTCACCGGGGCCGAGTTCAGGCTGAAGAAGCCGGGCAGGGCGTTGGCATACAGCGTCGCAAACTCCGCCGATCCCGACCCATTCCAGGAACTTCTTCGCCTCGTCCGGATGCGCGGACTTTGCGTTCATGCCGACTGCGATGTCGGTGTGATCGCTGATGTAGCAGGGATCGCCCGCGTTCACGACCGGCGGCGGGAAGGCCCCCATCTTGAACTGCGCCTGCGTGTTGAACCCGCTGATTTCCCACGACCCGGCCGGATAGACAGCGGCACGGCCGAGTGTGAACAGGTTCTGGCTGTCCGGATAGGTCTGCGCCTCGAACCCGTCGCCCAGATAGTCCTTCCACTTCGCCAGCGTCGTGTAGGGCGCGACCCAGTCCGGATCGGTCAGCTTCTGGGTGCCCTTGATGAGGGCGAGGCGGCCTTCCTCGCCCTTCCAGTAGTTCGGCCCGATGTTGTTGTAGCCCATCGTGGCGGCTTCCCACTGGTCGTTGGTGCCCATCGCCATCGGGATGTAGGTGCCGTCGGCCTTGATCTTGTCGAGTGCCGCAAAGAACTCGGCCTCGGTCGTCGGCACCGCGATGCCCAGCGCGTCGAAGGCGTCCTTGTTGTAGATGAAGCCGTGGATCACGCTGGCCATCGGGACGCAGAAGGTCGCGGCAGCGTCATCGGTCTGCCAGGCCGATTTGGCGACCGGCGAGAAATTCGCCATCGCCGCAAGGCTTGTAAGGTCGGCAAGATGGCCCGCATCGTACAGCGCCAGCGAGGCGTCGAACGGACGGCAGGTGATCAGGTCGCCCGCCGTGCCCGCCTCCAGCTTGGAATTCAGCGCGGCGTTGTATTCGGCGGGGGCGGACGGCGCGAAGACCACCTTGATGCCGGGATTCGCCGCCTCGAAGGCCGGAATGATCTTGTCCTGCCAGATCGTCAGGTCGTCGTTGCGCCAGCTTTCGATGGTGATCGTCACATCTTCGGCCCAGGCGGCGCTGCCCAGCAGGCTCGCCATCAGGGCTGCGGTCAGGGTGGTTCTGGTCATGGTCGTCTCCCTTGGTTGGACGTGCTTTATCCGGCTTTTCGTGCGCCGGTCGTTTGTAGCCGCGCCAGTGCGGCGCGGAGGTTATCCTGCGTGTCGGCAAGCAGTGCGACGGCGGCGGACGGGGCTGCGCCCAGCGCGATCAGCACGGCGGGCTTGACCGCCATCCCGGCGCTGCGCAGCGCGGCCGCAGCCGCGGCCTCACCGACACCCGCAATGGCAGCGACCATGCCGGTGGCACGGCGCACCAGCTTTGCATTGTCCGCCCGCAGGCCGACCATCATCCCGTCATGCACCTGCCCCAGCAGGATGCCCGCGCGGGTCGAGATCATGTTCAGCGCAGCTTTCTGCGCGGTTCCGGCCCCCATGCGGGTGGATCCGGCGATCACCTCGGGCGGCGTTTCCAGGCAGACAGCGACATCGGCATGGCCGAAGATCGCGGCACCCGCATTGTTGGCGATGGCGATGACCTTGGCCCCCTCGGCGCGCGCCGCCTTGGCAACAGCAACGGGGTAGGGGGTTGATCCGCTTGCGGTGACAGCGATCACCACATCCCCCGCGCCGACCGCATCGGCAGCCCGCAGGCCTTCCGCCGCATCGTCCTCGGTCTCCCCCGGCATCCGTGCGTCCTGCGGCAACCCGCCCGCCATCAGCAGAACCACGCGGTCAGGATCGATCCCGTATGTCCCGGCCAGTTCCATCCCGTCTGCAATGGCCATCAGCGCCGACGATCCGGCCCCCGCATAGACGATCCGCCCGCCCGCCCGGTAGGCATCCGCGACCAGATGCGCGGCGGCTTCGATGTCATGCAGGGCAGGGGCAAGTGCTGCCAGCGAGGCGGATTGCTGGTCCAGGAGGTGCCGCAGAACATCCATCCCCGGCAGGGCATCAAGGCCCCGCGACGCCGGATGCAGATGTTCCGTCATAGGCAGCGACATGCGAATCCCCCGATATGCCTACAAAGATACCTATCTAATACCTTTTGTCCAAGGAAATCTTTCAGTGGCGGAGTTCAAGCCAAAACTGGGGCGATTGGTCTTACGAGTTGAGACTTCCACTTCGATTTCCGCTTCCCAAGCGGCAATAGGTATTATAAAGGTATCGTCATGTCACAGACCCACCCGATCCTTCTCGGTATCGACGGCGGCGGTACGTCCTGCCGCGCGGCGCTGATTGCGGGCGGTGCACGCCATGACGTGACACTCGGCCCCGCTAACGTCTCGACCGACTTTGACGCCGCGATCCGCACCATCGCCGATGCGCTGGATCAGATCGCCCGCAAGGCGGCGCTGCCCCCCGGAGCGTTGCGCGACGCCCGCGCGCATCTCGGCCTCGCGGGTGTGATGAGCGACACCATCGCCGCCCGCGTCGCCGCAGCACTCCCCCTTGCCAACGCCAGCGTCACCGATGACCGCCCCACAACCATCGCAGGCGCGCTCGGCGACGCTGACGGGTCGGTCGCCGCCATCGGCACCGGATCCTTCATCGGCCGCCAGCATGCCGGGCATATCGCGGGGGTCGGCGGCTGGGGGTTCTACCTCGGCGATCAGGCGGCCGGCGCATGGCTGATGCGCCGCTGTCTCGAGGAGACGCTGCTGACCGTCGATGGCCTGCGCCACGCCAGCCCGCTGACCGAGGCGATGCTGACCGAGCACGGGGGCGACCCCGCGCGCATCGTCCAGTTCTCGCTGACGGCAGAGCCCGCTGACTATGCCCGTCTCGCCCGCCATGTGGTCGCGTGCGCAGGGCGGGGCGACCCGCTTGGCCGCGCGCTGCTCGACGAAGGGTCCGCCTACATCCGCGCCGCCCTCGACCGCCTGGGCTGGCGCCCGGGCGAGCCCCTCGTCTTCACCGGTGGCCTCGGCCCTGCCTATGCCGCCCACATGGGCCTGCCCGCGACCGAACCCAAAGGCACCGCACTTGACGGCGCGCTGATCCTTGCCCGGCGGATTGCCCCATGACCGTCACCGACTTCCTCCGCCCCGAGCACTGGCTCAACCCCGCCGCCGGTCCGCTCTACGTCCAGCTGCGCAAGCGCATCGAGGCCGGGATCGCCTCCGGCACCCTCGCCCCCGACACGGCCCTGCCACCCGAGCGTGACATCGCAGCACTGACCGACTTGTCCCGCGTCACCGTGCGCAAGGCCATCGCGGACCTCGCCGGGCAGGGCCTTGTCATCCAGCGGCAGGGCTCCGGTTCACGCATCGCCGCCCATCGCCCGCGTGTCGAACAGTCGCTGTCGCGCCTGACCAGCTTCACCGAGGATATGGCCCGGCGCGGCATGACGACCGAGGTGCGCTGGCTGGAACGTGGCCTGTTTCTGCCATCCCCCGACGAAGTTCAGGCCCTCAGCCTCGGCGCGGGCGATCAGGTCGCGCGCCTTGCCCGTCTGCGCCTCGCCGACGGTCGCCCGATGGCCATCGAACGCGCAAGCCTGCCGCCCGACATCCTGCCCAACCCGCTGGCCGTCTCCACCTCGCTGTATGAGGTGCTGGGCAGATCCGGCCTGCGCCCCGTCCGGGCCGTCCAGAAAATCTCGGCGATCAACCTGCCGGATGCCGACGCCGCACTGCTGGCGATGGACGCGGGGGCGGCGGGGCTGAAGATCGAACGCACGTCCTACCTGCCGGAAGGCCGCGTTGCCGAATTCACCCGGTCGATCTATCGCGGCGACGCCTACGATTTCGTCGCAGAACTCCGCCTTCCCGAGGTCACGCCATGACGCAATCCCTGATGCACGCCGAAATCCGCGAGATTCCGGATGCCGTCGCCCGGCTGCTGGATCAGGGCGGCCCCGCGATCCGCGCCGCAGCCGATGCCGCGCGTGACCGCGACCCGGCCTTCATCGCCACCGTCGCGCGCGGGTCGTCCGACCATGCCGCGACTTACCTCAAATATCTGGCCGAGCTTGCCCTCGGCCTGCCTGTCGCCTCCATCGGCCCCTCGGTCGCCTCGATCTACGGCGCGAAGCTGCGCCTTGGCGGCGCGCTGACCGTCTCCGTCTCGCAGTCCGGCCGCAGCCCCGACATCGTCGAACTGACGCGGGCCGCGCGGGCAGGGGGCGCGCTGACCCTCGCCGTCACCAACGACCCGTCCTCGCCGCTTGCTCAGGTGTCGGACCAGACACTGGCGCTGCATGCCGGCCCCGAACGCAGCGTCGCCGCGACCAAGACCTTCGTCACCTCCGCCGTCGCCTGCCTTTCGCTGATCGCCGAATGGTCCCGCGACGCCGCCCTGATCCGCGCCATCGCCGGCGCTGCCCGAGGCCTTCGCCCGCGCC
Source organism: uncultured Alphaproteobacteria bacterium (assembly GCA_963819585.1). Taxonomy (GTDB): domain Bacteria; phylum Pseudomonadota; class Alphaproteobacteria; order Rhodobacterales; family Rhodobacteraceae; genus JAOADN01. The sequence goes on along the minus strand of CAWFWP010000010.1, from coordinate 295,266 downwards.
GTCGCCGCCGACTGGTCGCCGCTGGCGGCAGCGCTGAAACAGGTTCGGAAACCCTCTACACCATCGGTCGCGGCCCCGCCTGGGCGATGTCGAACGAGGCCGCGCTGAAGTTCAAGGAAACCTGCCTGATCCACGCCGAAAGCTATTCCTCGGCCGAGGTGCTGCACGGCCCCGTCTCGATCGTCAGCCCGGGCTTTCCCGTCCTCGCCTTCGCCGCCGCCGACGCCGCCGAGGCGTCGCTGGCCGAAGCTGCCGACGGCCTCGCTGCCAAGGGTGCCCACGTGTTCGCCACCACTCCCCTGGTCCGCGCCGCCACACAGCTGCCCGTCATCCGCACCGGCCATCCGCTGGCCGATCCGCTGGCGCTGATCGTCAGCTTCTATGCGATGGTCGAACAGCTTGCCGTCGCGCGCGGCATCGACCCCGACACGCCCCGACACCTGAACAAAGTCACGCAGACCACCTGATGAAATCCACCGTCTTCACCGGCGCGCGCCTTTTCGACGGAACCGCCTTCCGCGATGGGTCGCTTGTTGTCGAAAACGGGCGCGTTCAGGCGATCCTGCCGCCGGGCAGCGCGCTCGGGGGCCTGACCGAACACCCGCTCGACGGCGGCATCCTTGCCCCCGGCTTCGTCGATCTTCAGGTCAACGGCGGGGGAGGGGTCATGTTCAACGACGCCCCGACGCCCGGGACTCTGCGCATCATCGCCGACGCCCATGCCGGTCTCGGGGCCACCACGATCCTGCCGACGCTCATCACCGACACGCCCGACATCACCCGCGCCGCCATCGCCGCCGCCGTTGCCGCCTCGCGCGCAGGTGTGCCCGGCATCGCCGGCCTGCACCTCGAAGGTCCGCATCTGTCCGTCGCGCGGAAGGGCGCACATGAGCCGCGCCTCATCCGGCCCATGACCGATGACGACCTGAACGCCCTGACCGACACCGCCCGCCAGCTGCCGCGCCTGATGGTCACGCTCGCCCCCGAAAGCGTCACGCCCGGCCAGGTCCGCATCCTTGCGCAGGCCGGGGTCATCGTCTCGCTTGGCCACAGCGATGCAGGCTTTGACACCGCCCGCGCCTATGCCGACGCGGGGGCCACCTGCGTCACGCATCTTTTCAACGCGATGAGCCAGCTTGGCAACCGCGAACCCGGTCTGGTCGGCGCGGCGCTGTCGGACGGCCGCCTGCACGCCGGGCTGATCGCCGACGGCATTCATGTGCATCCAGCCGCCATCGCGGCAGCCTTGGCCGCTAAAGCCGGGCCGGGCGGCATCTTCCTTGTCAGCGATGCGATGGCACCGGCGGGGTCGGCGCTGACAAACTTCACGCTGAACGGGCGCAAGGTCATCCGAAGCGACGGTCGGCTGCTGCTTGACGACGGCACGTTGGCGGGGGCGGACCTGGACTTGCCGCGCGCGCTGCGCGTGCTGACAACTCAGATGTTGGATTGTCCGCTGATCAGGCGCTGGCGATGGCGACGTCGGGTCCGGGCCGCGTCCTCGGCCGTGCTGGTACGCATCGCGCCCGGCGACGTCTGCCGACCTTGTTCACCTCGATGATTCACTGTTTCTGCGCGCTGTCTGGCGCGGGGGACAGGTCATACCTTTGTCCGCTGGGCTTGACGTGCGCCACTGATCTCATATCCAATTGTCTGATAATCAGTATTATGTAATCCATATATCCATGCTGGACGCCCCAATGACAAATCCCTATCGATCTGCCTGAAACCGCTCAAGGTCTGCCGATGCCCAGCCCCAACGTCCTCATCGCCCCCTCGATCCTCGCCGCTGACTTTGCGGATTTCGGCGCGGAATGCCGCGCGGTCGAGGCTGCCGGTGCCGACTGGGTGCATGTCGATGTCATGGACGGTCACTTCGTTCCGAACCTGACCTTCGGCCCGCAGATGTGCGCGGCCCTGCGTCCGCATATCAAGGGAATGATGGACGTTCATCTGATGATCGCCCCCGTCGATCCTTATGTCGCTGCCTTCGCCGCCGCAGGTGCAGATCGCCTGACGGCCCATCTCGAATCCGGGCCGCACATTCACCGAACTCTGCAAGCCATTCGTGCAACAGGAAAAAAAGCCGGTCTAGCCATCAACCCCGGTACCGGGATCGATGCGCTGCCGCTGCTTCTGGACGAGATCGACCTCGTCTGCGTGATGACCGTCAATCCTGGCTTCGGCGGGCAAAGCTTCATTCCCGCGATGATGGACAAGATCCGTGCGATAAAGGCGATCATCGACCGCCGCCCGATCCACATCCAGATCGACGGCGGCGTGACGACGGACAACGCCGGTGCCTTGGTCGCTGCCGGTGCGGACGTGCTGGTCGCGGGTTCTGCCATCTTCAAGGCGGGCCGCGACCACTATGCCGCGCGCATTTCTGATCTTAGGAATGCAGCGCAAGGCGCTGATATATAGACAGACTTACGGAACGCCTTCAGACGACTTCCGTCTCGGGAAACGCCCGCCCCTCCAGCACCCGGGCGGCGCCCAGATCGGACAGGTCCAACGTCTGATACCGCCCCGTCAGCATCAGTTCCGCCATTCCGCGTCCCACTGCCGGGGCCTGCTGCAACCCGTGACCCGAAAACCCGCTCGCGACGAAGAGGCCCTTCCAGCGCGGATGCGCGCCCAGAATCGCGTTCTGGTCGAGCGTGTTGAAATCGTAGTGCCCGGCCCAGAACCGCAGCACCTTGGTCGCCGCGAACCCTTCGGCCCGGTTCCAGAGCCTTGGCCAGATCAGCTCCTCGAATTGCGCGTGATCCGGCTCGAAGTCATCCATATCGCAAGGTCCGTCCGCCTCTGGCACCGTGCCTGCCACCCACGCCCCATGCTCCGGCCGCATGTAAAGACCCGTATGATCCACGATCAGCGGCGCATCCGCGTGCCGCGCCTCGGGCGCGTCAACCACAAAAACCGTGCGTTTCCGTGCCTCTACCGGCCAGTCCTCGCCCAGTGTCCCAAGCAGCCCCGTCACCCCTGTCCCTGCCGCCAGCAGCACCGCCCCTGCTGTCACCCTTTCTCCTGACGCCAGCGTCACACCGCTGACCTGCCCCGGCTCGTTCGCCACGAGTCCCGCCACCCGCTCGGCCCGGAACGTCACCCCTCTTGCCCGCGCCGCCCGCCGGAACCCTGCAACGAGGCCCATATTGTCGAACCAGCCCTCATCCCTCGGCCCGAAACTGCCCGCCACCACATCGTCCAGCTTCATCCACGGAAACCGCTGCGCCAGCTCCGCCCGGTCCAGCACAACCGTCCCTGCCCCCAGCCCGCGCTGCATCGCCGCCAGCTGTTCCATCACGGCCGCCCCGGTCTCCGTTCCCGTCAGAAACAGATAGCCGTTCTCGGTCAGTCCCAGCGACGGCACGTCGCCCTCTGGCCCGACCCGCGCCCCGAAATCCCGGATGAATTCAGCCCCGAAGCGGGAAATCCGCACGTTCACGGGGTTCGAGAACTGGCTGCGCACGGACGCAACCGACAGCGCCGTGGCAGACCGCGCATAGGTCGGGTCCGGCTCCAGCACCAGAATGCGCGCGTCCGGTTCCATCCCGCTGGCCCACCAGGCCGCCGACGCCCCCATCGCCGCCCCGCCGACGATCACGATATCCCAGCTGTCCGCCATCCTACCCCTGCCCCCGCGCGCCGCTTCGGCGGCATTTACCCTGCCCCGGCTTCGGCGGAAATAGGTCGCGGGTTTCCCCTGCGTCAATGCCGCTTCTCGACAATGCCGCCCCGCCATGTCAGGAACGGAGCGGGGATTTCTAAAGTTACGGAGCGGCATGGCACTGCTGGTGTTGGCAGCATGGCCGGGCCGTCCGACTGGACGACAGAACGCATGACGCCAGCGCTTGAACATCTGGAAGCGGTCATCGAGGCCAGCTCGATCGAAGAGATATGGCAGCTGCACTGCGACCGGATGGCGGAGTACGGCTTTGACCGGCTGCTCTACGGTTTCACCCGCTTCCGCTCTGCTAATTCGTTCGGGGCGATCGACGACGTGCTGGTGCTGTCGAACCACGACGCCACCTATCTCGACGGGTTCGTCAAGACCGGCCTGTTCCATCAGGCCCCGATGGTCAAATGGGCCGCCGCGAACGAAGGCGCGTGTTCCTGGCGCTGGATCGAGGAACAGGCGCAGTCTGGCATACTGACCCCCGCCGAACGCCGGGTGATGGAGTTCAACCTTGGCCACGGCGTCCGGGCGGGCTATTCGATCAGCTTCCGCGACGTCTCGGTCCGTGCGAAAGGCGCTATCGGCCTCTGCGCCAAGGGCCTCCGGCAGGCCGAGGTAGAGGAGGTCTGGGCACAGCATGGGCGCGAGATTCTGATCGTCAACAACCTCACGCATCTGCGTATCACCGCGATGCCCTTCGCTACCTCACGCCGCGCCCTGACCCCGCGCCAGCGCGAGGTGCTGGAATGGGTCGGCGACGGCAAGACAACCCAGGACATCGCCACGATCATGGGCCTGACGCCCGCGACCGTCGAAAAGCATCTTCGCCTAGCGCGCGAGGGGCTTGATGTGGACACGACCGCCCAGGCCGTGCTCAAGGCTTCGTTCCAGAACCAGATTTTCATTCTGCCGAACTGAGACACGCCCAGCCATTGCCGGGTCGCCGCTGTCTGCCTTCCCGCCCCGGTTGTTGTCCCTTCCGCTAGGTAAGGTTTCCCTTACTGGCCTTCCCCAGGGGAAAGCGGCACGTTCAGGTTGTTCCGTGAGTGGTGGCTTTAGCCAGGAACAGCAGGCCCGGAGACCTTGGTGTTTGCAAGGCGAAGGGTCGGCATCCGGGAAACCGGAAACGGTCTGACGGGCGTGTTTACCGTTCGTCAGGTCAGTCGAAAAGAACGCGCCCTGTCCTCATCCCCAACAGGTGCGGCGCGGTCTGAAAGGCGCGGGGGCCGATGTCCAGCGGACCCCGCGCCGCACTCGACTTGGTGGTGTTGATTGAATGGTGTTCCGGCACCCGCCCTCTCCCGGCGGGTCCGAAGGTAACAAGCGTTGCGGCGGTCGGGAATTAGCCCGGCCGCCGTTTTTCGCATTCAGCCCTCCGAACGGAAACAGGCGCAGGGTTTCCCCGGCGCCTGCCCGTTTCGTTGCTCCGATCCGGTCGGATCAGCCGCCGAGGGTCTTCGCCACTTCCGCTGCGAAGTCCTCTTTTTCCTTCTCGATGCCTTCGCCGACCTCGACGCGGGCAAAGCCGGTGACTTCGACGCCCGCATCCTTGGCCGCCTGCGCGACCGTGATGTCGGGGTTCACGACGAACTTCTGGCCCAGCAGCGTGACTTCTTCCATGAACTTGGCCATCCGGCCCACGATCATCTTTTCGATCACCGAGTCCGGCTTGCCCGATTCCCGCGCCTGTTCGGTCAGAATCCGCTTTTCGCGCTCCACATAGGAGGGATCGAGGTCCTTCTCGGACAGCGACGCCGGCTTCGCCGCCGCGATATGCATCGCGATCTGCTTGCCGATGCCGTTGTCGGCGCCCTTCAGCGCGACCAGCACGCCGATCCGGCCCATGCCGTCTGCCGCCGCGTTGTGGACGTAGTGGACGATGGAATCGCCGTCGAGCACGTGCATCCGGCGCAGCGTCATGTTCTCGCCGATCCGCGCAATCGCGTCGGTCAGAACCTCGGACACCGGCTTGCCGTTCAGATGCGCCGCATGCAGCACCTCGACCGTGTCGCCGGTCTCCAGCGCGACCTTGGTGATCTCGCGCACCAGCGACTGGAAGTCGGCGTTCTTGGCGACGAAGTCGGTTTCCGAATTCAGCTCGATCGCCACGCCGCGCCCGTCCTTGACGGCCACGCCGATCAGCCCCTCGGCCGCCACACGGCCCGATTTCTTCGCGGCCTTCGCCAGACCCTTGGTGCGCAGCCAGTCGACCGCCGCCTCCATGTCGCCTGCCGTCTCCACCAGCGCCTTTTTCGCGTCCATCATCCCCGCGCCGGTCGATTCGCGCAGTTCTTTCACCATCTGTGCGGTGACGGTCATGTCACGCTCTCCTCATAAGTCGAATGGGTCGGGCGGGGCATAACCCCCGCCCTGAAACAGGTTCACGACAGTGCCGCGTCTCAGGCGTCGGTCGTCACGTCTGCGGCGACCTCGGCAACCGGCTCGGCCAGCGTCTCTTCCGCCGGGGCCTCGTCCATCGCGCCAAGGTCGATGCCGGCCGCACCCATCTGCGCCGTCATGCCGTCCAGCGCGGCACGGGACACGAGATCGCAGTAGAGCGCAATCGCGCGCGCCGCGTCGTCATTGCCGGGGATCACATAGTCCACACCCTTGGGCGAGCAGTTGGTGTCAACGATGCCGACGACCGGGATGCCCAGCTTCTGCGCTTCGAGGATGGCCAGGTCTTCCTTGCCCACGTCGATCACGAACAGAAGGTCCGGCAGACCGCCCATTTCGCGGATGCCGCCCAGCGACGCCTGCAGTTTGGCCTGCTCGCGCTCCATCCCCAGACGTTCTTTCTTGGTCAGACCGTCCGCGCCATGCGCCATGATCTCGTCGATCTGCTTCAGGCGGTTGATCGACAGCGACACCGTTTTCCAGTTGGTCAGCGTGCCGCCCAGCCAGCGGTGGTTCATGTAATACTGCGCGCATTTCTCGGCTGCTTCGGCGACGGCCTTCTGCGCCTGCCGCTTGGTGCCGACGAACAGGATGCGCCCGTTCTTGGCGACCGTCTCGCGGATGACGTTCAGCGCCGCGTCCAGCATCGGCACGGTCTGCGTCAGGTCGATGATGTGGATGCCGTTGCGGTCGCCGTAGATGTACTCGCCCATCTTGGGGTTCCAGCGGGCGGTCTGGTGGCCGTAGTGAACGCCAGCTTCCAAGAGCTGACGCATGGAGAACTCGGGAAGAGCCATGCCGTATCCTTTTCCGGTTTGAACCTGAGCGAGGCCGTCTTCACCCCGGATCAAGTCGGGGACAACCGGCGGACCGGACGGGATTTCTCCCCGCCAAGCCCAAGCCTCACCTGTGAAGTGGGGGCCGTTTAGGGGGCTTCAGGGCATATTGCAAGCGTGAAAGCCCGATACGGCGACGCCGGGAACGTTTACGGCGCGCGCGCCGCCCCGAGTTCCTGGGCAAGTCCGATCAGGAGCCCCCCGGGTCCCCGGATATAGCAGAGCCGATAGATACCTTCATAGTCCACTACATCGCCAACCAGCTCTGCGCCGCGCTTGATCAGCCGTTCAAGTGTCGCGTCGATATCGTCCAGGGCGAACATGACGCGGAGATAGCCGAGCGCATTCACCGGGGCATTGCGGTGATCCGCGACGACCGACGGCCTGATGAACCGGGACAGCTCAAGCCGACTGTGGCCGTCCGGCGTCCGCATCATCGCAATCTCGACATGCTGATCGCCAAGGCCGGTGACACGTCCGGCCCATTCCCCCTCGATCATGGCCCGCCCTTCGAGGTCGAGGCCGAGTTCCCGGAAGAACTCTATCGCGGCGTCAAGGTCATCGACGACGATTCCCACATTGTCTAGTCGCCGGATTGCCATGAGCTTCCCCTGCAAGGTTTGGTGACGTCCCGTCGTTACAGTATATGATCGCCCTGATGTTGAAAGTGCCCCTGCATCTGACCCTGATCCGCATCCTCGCCGACGGCATCGCAGCTGCCGCAGCCTTGGGCCTGTTCTATGTCCTGCCGTTCGGGATGATCGGCAACGTCATCGCCTCCGGCCTCGGCTTCGCGCTTTTGGGTGCCGTGGTGGACCGCTGGTATCTGTCCCGCCTCACCGCCGACCAGCGCGCCGCCGAGATGAAGGCAAGGGCGGAGTTGGACCTGTAGGACGTTGCGCGCGCCATCAGGCCGCGTGGGAATGGGGGATGCAGGCGTGGCCGATGGCACTGACATGCTGGATGCCTGTGCCGCAACAGCCGCCGACGACCCGCAGGTTCGGCAGCCGCGCCTGAAGGTCCCGGTATCTCGCCGCCAGGTCGTGCACGTCGCCGTCGTCAATCTCGGTCGCATCGTCCAGTTCGGCATGGCTCTTGCGCGATGCATTGGCGCGGATGCCGCCGATCCGTCCCAGCCAATCACCGGCCAACGCGTCGCGGAAATGGTCCGGATGCGCGCAGTTGACCATGTACCAGGCGGGATAGGACCCCGTTGCGGCATCCGTCTCGCGGATCGCCTCGCCCAGCGTCATGCCCGAGATCAGGCGGCCGTCGGTCTCGACGGTGAAGGACGCGACGGCAGGCAGCCCATGGGCACGGGCCGCGCGCGCAATCCCTATCGCCTGACCCGGGTCCGACAGCGTGATGCCCGAGATCATCTCGGCCCCCGCCCGCGCAAGTGCGGCGATCTGCGGATGCCAATAGGCCTCGGCCTCGTCCGCCGTCAGCACGCGGTCGGGCGCATAGGCATCGCCATGGGGCCCGCAGACGCCGTTGATGATGACCGGAGTTCCCCGCGCCTCGTGCCGCGCCTTGATCGCCTTGGCGAAGCCGACCGCATCGGCGTTGATTTCCGCCATCCGCTCCGGCGTCAGCCCCATCACCGCGCCCCAGCCGTCGCTTGCGCGCCAGGTCGCCGTATCGAGGACAAGGCCGGTGCCGAGGTGATGCGCCTCGTCAGCGAAGGCATCGAAATAGGCCGCCATCCGGTCACGCCCCGCCGCCGAGTCCAGCAGCGTGAACGACGCAAACTGCGGCAGATCGAACCCCTCGCGGAAAATCATCTCTGTCTCCAGCCCGGCATCGGTCAGCCAGAGACGGTCGCCCATGCGCGACAGCAGGGCCTTCGTTGCCAAGTCTGACATCCTCACCTCCGTTGAAAGCAGCCCTGCCGCATGACCAATGCCCGACTATCGCGGCAGCAAGCGGCCTGCGCCAGTTCAAATATTGCCTGGTGCAGGCCGGCTCTGCCGGTTTCCGGCCTTGCGGACCGTCGGGTCTTGGGCCTTGCCCGCCGCGCGCCCGCCATGCAGAAACGTCCGCATGGCCCATGCCCCCGACATAATCTGCATCGGCGCTGTCCTGTGGGACATCATCGGGCGTTCCGACCGGACGATGACGCTCGGCAATGACGTGCCGGGCCGCATCCGGCGGTTGCCCGGCGGGGTTGCCCTGAACATCGCCATGGCGCTCCGCCGTCTCGGCCTGCGCCCCGCCCTGCTCGGCGCGATAGGCACCGACGCCGAGGGGCACGACCTGATCCGTGCCTGCACCGAACGTGGCCTCATCTGCGACCATATCCACCGCCAGCCCGGCCTGCCCACGGACACCTACATGGCCATCGAGGGCGCGAACGGCCTGATCGCCGCCATCGCCGATGCGCATTCGCTGGAAGCTGCCGGGGACGCCATTCTCGCCCCGCTGTCGGACGGGCGGCTTGGCAGCCCGGGCGCGCCCTGGGCAGGCCCGGTTGCACTCGACGGCAACCTGACCGACGCCCTGCTGGCCGCCATCGCCGCCTCGCCGTTGTTCCGCGCCGCGGACCTGCGCCTGGCCCCCGCCTCGCCCGGCAAGGCCCTCCGCCTGCGCCCGTTCCTGGCCCATCCCGGTGCTGTTCTGTATGTGAACCGGGAAGAGGCCGCGATCCTGACCGGACAGGCTTTTTCCGACGCTGCCGATGCGGCGCAGGGCATGGTCGATGCCGGGGCGACGCGGGTTCTTGTCACCGACGGGTCCGTTGCCGCGGCCGAAGGCACGCGCGCCGGGGTGCTGCGTCTGCCCGTCCCGTCGGTCAACGCGCGCCGCGTGACCGGCGCGGGCGACACCTTCATGGCCGCCCATATCGTCGCCGACCTCAGCGGCGCATCCGCCGGGGCCGCGCTGGAGCGGGCCGTCGCCACCGCCGCCCGCTATGTCGCCGGAGAGGAGATCGCGCCGTGAAGCAGTCTGCGCCCCTGCCCCTGACCTTCTCGCCCGAGGTCGCCGACGCGCGCGCCAGCGGCGCACCGATTGTAGCGCTGGAATCGACTATCATCACACACGGCATGCCATTCCCCCAGAATCTGGAAACTGCCGAACAGGTCGAAGCCCAGGTGCGCGCCGCCGGGGCCGTCCCCGCCACCATCGCCGTGATGGCCGGCAGCATTCATGTCGGCCTCGACCGCCCTGCGCTGACCGCGCTGGCGCAGGCCAGGGGCGTGCGCAAACTGTCCCGCGCCGACCTCGCGCTCTGCCTGACAACCGCTGAGACCGGGGCCACCACGGTCGCCGCCACGATGATCTGCGCGCATCTGGCCGGGATCGCCGTCTTCGCCACCGGCGGCATCGGCGGCGTCCACCGGGGGGCAAGTGACAGCTTCGACATTTCCGCCGACCTTCAGGAACTGTCGCGCACCCCTGTCACCGTCGTCGCCGCCGGGGCCAAGGCGATCCTCGACCTGCCGAAGACGCTGGAAGTCCTGGAGACCCTCGGCGTGCCCGTCATCGCCTATGGCCAGGATGACTTTCCCGCCTTCTGGTCCCGCTCCTCGGGTCTCCGCGCGCCGCTCCGCCTCGACACGCCCGACGCCATCGCCCGCGCCCACCGGATGCGCGCCACACTCGGCCTGTCAGGCGGGCAGCTGGTCGCCAACCCGATTCCCGCAGGGAACGAGATTCCCCGCGACGTGATCGGCCCCATCATCGAACGCGCGCTCGACGATGCCGCGCGCGCGGGCGTCGCGGCCAAGGAAGTGACGCCCTACCTTCTGTCGCGCATCTTCACCCTGACCGACGGCGCGTCGCTGACGGCCAACATCGCGCTGGTCCTGAACAACGCCCGTCTTGCCGCTGCGATTGCGCAAAGCCTGGGCAGGACGTGAGGGAAAAAGGCATCTGCCCCCTGCCGGGCATTGCGGCGCGGAAAGTCGGTCCCTACTAATTCCCCGGCAAGACCGGGGTGGCGCAGACGATGAGCAGACGGACCGACACGACACACCGCAAGCGCGGCCTGATCGGCAGCCTGCGCGCCAGCTTCCTGACCGGCCTTGTCGTGGTCCTGCCGGTCGGCTTGACCATCTGGCTGATCTGGTCGGTCGTCGGCTGGATCGACAGCTGGATCTTGCCGCTGGTCCCCACACGATTCCGCCCCGACCAGTATTTCGGGTTCGACCTGCGCGGCATCGGCGTCGCCATTTTCCTTCTGTTCACCGTCATCATCGGCTGGTTCGCCAAGGGCCTGATCGGACGGTCACTGCTGCGCTGGGGCGAGAACCTGGTGGACCGGATGCCGATTGTGCGGTCGATCTACAACGGTCTGAAACAGATCGCCGAGACCGTGTTCTCGCAGTCCGAATCCAAGTTCGACCGCGCCTGCGTCGTCGAGTATCCGCGCAAGGGAATCTGGGGTATCGGCTTTGTCTCGACCAATGCGCGGGGCGAACTGGCGCAAAAGATTCCCGCTGACGAGGTTCTGACGGTGTTCGTCGCAACAACGCCGAACCCGACCTCCGGCTTTCTGCTTTATGTTCCGCGCGAAGACGTCATTTTCCTCGACATGTCGGTCGAGGATGCGGCGAAGCTGATCATCTCCGCCGGTCTGGTCTATCCGAACGGCAAGGACCCGACCAAGCCGCCCGAACTCACAGCGGACTGACGCGGCGCAGTTACCCAGTCAGCCGAACAGCGCTTTCAGGTCAACGCTTCCCGTGACGTTCAGCATGTCGCCGTGTTTCGTCAGGAACCGCGCGGCGGCCTTGCGCCCGGCTTCTTTCAGCCGCGCGATCAGCGCGGGCGACGCGCTGCTTTTCGTCTCGGCCGTCAGTTCGTTCATCAGGGCATCGTCCGCGATCAGATGAACATAAACGTCCTTCATCTTGCCCGCCTCCATCCGCCCGTCCTCGATCAGCTCACGCACGAAGTTGATCGACCGGAACTCGCCCAGCAAAGCCGCGTTGAAGCTGATCTCGTTGATGCGGTCATCGATCTGTTCCGCCGTGCGGGGCAGCTCGTGGCGGACCAGCGGGTTGATGTTCACCACAACGATGTCGTTCGGCAGTGTCTGCGCATACAGCGGGAACAGCGCAGGGTTGCCGGTATAGCCGCCGTCCCAGAACGCCTCGCGCCGCCCCGACTTCCGGTCATGCAGTTCCACCGCGCGGAACAGCGTCGGCAGGCAGGCCGAGGCAAGCAGCACATCCGCCGTGATCTCGTCGCCCGTGAACACCCTGATCCTGCCGGTGCGGACATTTGTGGCGGACACCGCCAGGAACGGCCCCTCATCCGCGCAGACATGGGCAAAGCGGAACTTCTCGGCGATGTCCCGCAGCGGGTTGTCCGCAAGGAACGGCACCTCATAGGGGCTGAACGACCGCGCCAGCGCGCCTGCCAAAGGATAGGGCGTCAGGTCCGCCCAGAACCGCGCGACCTCTGACGGCATCGGCCAGAACCCGAACATCCAGCGCTTCAGCCCGAAATCTGCCAGCCCCGCGATCTCGTCCCAGAGCCAGTCGAGGTTGTCGCGCGCGGCCTGCCGACCACCCATCGTCAGGCCCGCCTTCAGCGCCGCACCGTTCAGCGCCCCGGCCGAGGTGCCCGAAATCCCCGCGATCTCCACCGTCTCGTCTTCCAGCAGCCGGTCGAGCACGCCCCAGGTGAAGGCCCCGTGCGCACCGCCGCCCTGCAGCGCGACGTTGATCCGGCGGACGGCTGGCGCCCTCACAGCGCGGTCCAGCCGCCGTCGATGCTGATCGTCGTGCCGGTGATCTGCGCCGCCGCGTCAGAACACAGGAACACCGTTGTCCCGCCGATCTGTTCCACCGTGGCAAACTGCTTCGACGGCTGGCGTTCCAGCAGCACCTCGCGGATCACCGTCTCGCGGTCCATCTTGTGGACCTTCATCTGGTCGGGGATCTGCGCCTCGACCAGCGGCGTCAGCACATAGCCCGGACAGATCGCGTTGCACGGTGATGTTCTGTCCCGCCGTCTCCAGCGCCGCCGTCTTGGTGAAGCCGACGATGCCGTGTTTGGCCGAGACATAGGCCGCCTTGAACGGGCTGGCCGTCAGGCCGTGGGCCGAGGCGATGTTGACCACCCTGCCCCAGCCCGCCTTGCGCATCATCGGCAGTGCGATAGCCGTTGTGTGGAACGCCGATGACAGGTTGATCGCGATGATCTGGTCCCATTTCCCGACCGGGAACTCCTCGATCGGGGCCACATGCTGGATGCCCGCATTGTTCACCAGAATGTCGCAGACACCCGCCTGTTCGATCAGCGCCCGCGCCTCTGCCCCCTTCGACAGGTCGCCCCGGATGTAGCGCGCCTTGACGCCGTGATCCTTTGCAAGCTTGGCCGCCAGCGCGTGATCCTCTGCCGTGTCGGTGAAGGAATTCAGGACGATGTCCGCGCCGGCCGTGGCGAGCTCGATAGCGATGCCCAGCCCGATGCCCGAATTCGACCCCGTGATGACGGCGGTCTTGCCTTGAAGCGACATGTGATGCCCCGTGGATTGTTGCGTTGCGGCGAATATAGATGCTGCAGCTGCAAAGGTCATCGTCAATCGGCCCGCGATCCGCCGCGCACGCAAGCGTGACCGGTCCGCCGGGCATAAAAAAACGCCCGCACAAGGCGGGCGTTAAGTCATTGAGGCAGGTTTCATACAGGCAAGAAACCTATCGAGCAGTGCCTCATCTATACGCGCTTCATTGCCGCTGTCCAAGCTAAAAGTTTGATAATGCAGCAAAGCGCGGCTAGCCTTCGCCCATAAACCGGCGTGGTCCGGGAACAAAGCCGGGGGCAAGCATGGACTTCACCGCAGCGCTGAAACAACTCCGCCGCGCGCTTGCGCTGGCCGTCGCCCTTGGCCTGCCCGGTCTCGGCGTGGCTGACCCGACGCACGGTATAGCTATGTATGGCGACCCTGCCCTGCCACCGGATTTTGTGTCGCTGCCCTATGCCAACCCCGACGCGCCCAAGGGCGGGCACATCGTCTTCGGAGAACCTGGTAGCTTCGATTCGATGAACCCCTGGATCGTCAAGGGCTCCGCCCCCTACGGCCTTGGCCTCCACACGGTCGAGACGCTGATGGCGCGGTCCATCGACGAACCCTTCACGCTTTACGGGCTTCTGGCCGAATCGATAGAGACTGACGATTCGCGGTCATGGGTGGAATTCACGCTGCGTGAAAACGCGGCCTTTTCCGACGGATCGCCGGTGACGCCCGAAGACGTGATCTGGAGCATGGAGACGCTGGGGACCAAGGGGCACCCGCGCTACCAGACGGCATGGGCCAAGGTCGCGAAGGTCGAAAAGACCGGCGACCGCAAGGTCCGCGTCACCTTCAACGCGCCCGACCGCGAGCTGCCCCTGCTGATGGGCCTGCGCCCGATCCTGAAAAAGGCGCAGTGGGACGGCAAGGCGTTCGATGAATCGACGCTGGAGGTGCCTGTCGGGTCCGGGGCCTACGTCGTCGACACATTCGAGGCGGGCCGTTTCATCAGCTTCAAGCGCAACCCGGACTACTGGGGCCGCGACCTTGCCTTCAACCGCGGGCTGAACAATTTCGACGAGATCCGCTATGACTACTATGGCGACGGTGACGTGACCTTCCAGGCCTTCACCGCAGGCGATACGACCAGCTTCCGGGAGTCGAACGCGGGCAAATGGGCCTCGTCCTATGACTTTCCCGCCGTCACCTCGGGCGACGTGGTCAAAGAGGAAATCCCGCATCAGCGCCCCTCGGGCATCGCGGGCCTCGTGATGAATATGCGCAACCCGGTCTTCGCCGACTGGCGCGTGCGCGAGGCGATGATCCAGGCCTTCAACTTCGAATTCATCAACCAGACGCTGAACGGAGGGGCCGACCCGCGCATCACCTCCTATTTCTCGAACTCGCCGCTCGGGATGGACCACGGCCCGGCATCGGACAAGGTGGCGGCACTGCTGCTTCCGTTCGCGGCCGACCTGATCCCCGGCGTGATCGAGGGCTATGACCTGCCCGTCGGCGATCCGGCCAACGAACTTGACCGCGCAGGCATACGCAGGGCGCAGGCTCTGCTGGAGGAAGCGGGCTGGACGGTGACGGACGGCGTGCTCAAGAATGCCGATGGTCAGCCGTTCACCTTCGAAATCCTGCTCGCCAGCGGCGCGTCCGACAGCGAAAAGGTCGTGGCGATCTACACCGAGGCGCTCAAGCGGCTTGGCATCGTGCCGACCGTCACCTCCGTCGACAGCGCCGCCTACAAGGAACGCACCAACACCTACGCCTTCGACATGGCCTGGTACACCCGCGCCCTGTCGCTGTCCCCCGGCAACGAACAGATGCTCTACTGGGGGGCCAAGGGCGTGACCGAGGAAGGGTCGCGCAACTGGATGGGCATGAACGTGCCAGCAGCCGAGGCGATGATCACCGCCATGACCTCCAGCCGCGACCAGACCGATTTTGTCGCCGCCACCCAGGCGCTCGACCGCATCCTGACGGCGGGGCGCTATGTCATCCCGGTCTGGTACGCGAAGGTCAGCCGGATCGCCTATTCGAAGCATCTTCACCACCCCGAGAGGATTCCGCTATACGGCGACTGGCCGGGCTTTCAGCCCGAGGTCTGGTGGCACGAGGAATAAAGCATGCGGACAGCACTGGTTCTGGCTCTTCTGGCGGCGCTCGCCGCCTGCAACACCATCGCGGGCCTGGGGGAAGATGTCTCGGGCGGCGCGCGCACCGTGCAGGGCATGGTGAACTGACGCCTGCCCCCTTGCGGCGCGCGGCCGGGCAGTCCACATCTTGGGCGACAGTGCGGCGCGGAGGTCATCGCGATGAAATGGCACCATGTGCAGGAAAACTGGCCTGCCTTCTTCGACGCGATCACGGACAAATGGCCCGACGCGGATGAGGCAGAGCTGGAGGAGGTGGACGGCGACCAGCGCGCCTTCATCACCTATATCGCCGAGCTGACGGGTCAGGAACTGGCCGATGCGCGCGATGAAATCCGCGAATGGCTGTCGGGCGAACTGCCGTCCGATGTGGTGATGGACCCGCGCCACGACGACCATTCGATCCGGCTGTCGGGCAAATATGTCGGCGACGGCGAGGATGAAAGCGACGACGACGCGCGCTTCGGGGATGACAGCGAAGGCGATCGCTGACACCGGTATCTGACGGTCGCATTGCGACGCAAATCGTGATCGGTCCGGCGCATTTCCGCGGTTGCGGTCGTTCCGTCAGAGGCATAGCGGGACAGCAACCCTTGATCCTGCGGAAACGTCCATCTTGATCCGTCTCGACATCCTGTCCGACGTCGCCTGCCCGTGGTGCTACATCGGCAAGGCCAATCTCGACCGCGCACTCGAGGCACGGCCTGATCACCCCTTCCGCGTCGAATGGCACCCGTTCCAGCTGAACCCCGACATGCCACCGGGCGGGATGGACCGCGACGCCTACATGACAGCCAAGTTCGGGTCGCGCGAGAACGTGGTCCGGGTCCACGCGCCGCTGCTAGAACGTGCGGCCGAGGCGGGCGTGGTCTTCGATCTGCCCGCGATCCGGCGGACGCCGAACACGGCTGACGCGCACCGGCTGATCCACTGGGCGGGGCTGGAGGGGCGGCAGACGCCTATGGTCGGCCGCCTGATGCGCGCTTACTGGTCCGAAGGTCAGGACATCGGCGACCCAGCCACGCTGGCGCGGCTGGCGGGCGAGGCCGGCATGGACGCGGGGCTGACGGCCCGGCTGCTTGCCACGGACGCCGACCGCGACACGGTCGCTGCGCGCGAAGCCCATGCGCGCGGCCGCGGTGTGAATGCCGTGCCGACCTTCATCATCGCCGACACCCATGTCCTGCAGGGCGCGCAGCCGTCCGGGATGTGGCTGAACGTGATCGACGAACTGACCCAGCGCCTGGCCGGGGCGGCGGAGTGATCGTTGCCCACCTGCCCGCAGGCTGGCTGATGGCGCGTGCCGCGGGTGCGCTGCGCGGCCCGGTGTTCGCCGCCGCGCTGGTCGGGTCCGTCCTGCCGGACTTCGATCTCCTGTGGTTCTACCTCGTCGATCACCGCGCCGTCCTGCATCACCGCTACTGGACCCATATCCCGGGCTTCTGGGTCATCGCCGCCATCGTCACCCTGCCCCTGATCCGCGCCTTCGCCCGCCGCTGGTTCCCCGCAGCTCTGATGTTCTTCGCCGCGATCCTCGTCCATCTTGTCCTCGACACGCCGGTCGGCGGCATCATGTGGCTCTGGCCCCTCGACGATCATCTCTTCCGTCTGGCAGAAGTGCAGCAGAGCGAACGGCACTGGATCGCAACCTTTATGATGCACCCGAGTTTCCTTGCGGAAGTCGCGATCATCGCTGTTGCGGCCTATCTCCTTATCCATGAACGGACGCGCAGATCATGACCGACATCGCCGCTGCCCCTGCCCCCGCCCGCCGCCTCGGCCTGCCAGAATTCACCGCGATGCTGGCGATGCTGTTCGCCACCATCGCCTTTTCCATCGACGCGATGCTGCCCGCGCTGCCCCAGATCGCGGGCGAGCTTTCGCCCGACAACGTCAACCGCGCGCAGCTGATCCTGACCGCCTTCATCCTGGGGATGGGCGTCGGCACGCTCTTCGCCGGTCCGATCTCGGACGCCGTGGGCCGCAAGCCCGCGATTTTCGGCGGCTTTGTCCTTTACATCGCCGGGGCCGTGCTGGCGCATCAGGCGACCAGCCTGGAACTGCTGCTGCTCGCCCGCGTCCTGCAGGGCCTCGGGGCCGCCGGTCCGCGCATCGTCGGCCTTGCGATGATCCGCGACCTTTACGCCGGGCGCGATATGGCGCGGGTCTCGTCCTTCGTGATGATGGTCTTCATGGTTGTGCCCGCTGTCGCCCCGTCCATCGGGGCCGCGATCATCCATGTCTGGGACTGGCGCGCGGTGTTCCTTGCCTTCATCGTCTTCGCGCTGATCGGTGGCTCGTGGGTCGGCATCCGCCAGCCCGAGACGCTGGCCGCAGGGAACCGCCGCCCGCTGTCCGTCCTGAATATCACCAGCGCCGCGCGCGAGGTTCTGACCGACCGGCAGGTGCTGATCTACACCGCCGTTCTGACGCTGGGGTTCGGCCAGATGTTCGGCCTTCTCGCGTCGATCCAGCAGCTTTTCACCGACACCTACGGGCGCGGACCGGGATTCCCGCTTTGGTTCGCCCTGATCGCCGCCTTCTCGGCCCTGTCCGCCATCGTGAATGCCCGCTTCGTGATGAAGGTCGGGATGCGCGGCATGTGCATCCGCGCCTATCTGCTGCAGGTGATCTTTTCGGTGGTGGCTCTCGGCCTGACCGAGTCCGGGCTTGTCACCGGCACGCCCGCCTTCGCGGTGTTCTTCATCTGGGCGACCAGCGTGTTCTTCCTGTCGGGCTTCACCTACGGCAACCTCAATGCCCTCGCCCTCCAGCGCATGGGCCATATCGCGGGCATGGCGGCGTCGATCCTGACCTCGGTCGCCACTGTCGGCGCGGTCGTCATCGCCGCGCCGCTTGGCCTCGCCTTCGACGGCACGCCGGTGCCGGTGATGGTGGGGGCGTTGGTCTGCTCGGGGCTGGCCCTGTGGCTGATGCGCCGGACGCTGCGCTGACCTAAGCGCGCGCCTTCGCCTTGGGGGCGCGACCGCCTGCGCCTTCTCCGCGAGGTCCTTCGCAATCGCGAAGCTGCCCTTGATCCGCTCGGCCTCGGTCGTCCAGGCCCGCGCCACGATGATCTTGTTGTCCTTCACCCGCGCCGCACCCTTTTCCGCATGGATGAATTCCACCAGCCCGCCCGGATTGGCGAACTTGTCCTGATGGAACTGCACCGTGACGCCCTTCGGCCCGACGTCCAGCTTGCCGATCCCCGCGCGGCGGCACATCGTTTTGATCCGCACCACCAGCAGCAGCGTGTTCACCTCGCGCGGCAACGGGCCGAAGCGGTCGATCAGCTCGGCCGCGAAGCCTTCAAGCTCGACCTTCGTCGTCAGGCTCGCCAGCCGCCGGTAGAGCCCCAGCCGCACGTCAAGGTCGGGCACAAACGCCTCGGGGATCAGCACCGGCACGCCCAGGTTGATCTGCGGTGCCCATTGTCCGTCATCCAGCGGCGTGGACAGATCGCCCGACTTCAGCCGGTCGATCGTTTCCTCCAGCATCGCCTGATACAGCTCGTAGCCCACTTCCGTGATATGCCCCGACTGCTCCTCACCCAGGATGTTCCCCGCCCCGCGCAGGTCGAGGTCCTGCGACGCCAGCGAAAACCCTGCCCCCAGGCTGTCCAGAGACCCGAGCAGGCGCAGCCGCTTCTGCGCCTGCGGCGTCAGCGGCGCGCGGGGTTTCGTCGTCAGATAGCAATAGGCCCGTGCCTTCGACCGGCCCACGCGACCGCGTATCTGGTACAACTGCGCCAGCCCGAACATATCCGCCCGGTGGACAATCATCGTGTTCGCGGTCGGAATATCCAGTCCGCTTTCAACAATCGACGTCGCAAGCAGCACGTCGTACTTGCCGTCGTAGAAGGCGTTCATCCGATCATCGAGCTCACCCGCAGGCATCTGCCCATGCGCCACCATGAAGCTGACCTCGGGCACATGGTCCCTTAGCCACTCCTCGATCTCGGGCAGATCGGCGATGCGCGGGGCCACATAGAACGACTGCCCGCCCCGGTAATGTTCGCGCAACAACGCCTCGCGCAGTGTCACCGTGTCGAATTCGCTGACATAGGTCCGGATCGCCAACCGGTCCACCGGCGGCGTCCCGATGATCGACAGATCACGCACGCCAGTCAGCGACAGCTGCAACGTGCGCGGGATCGGCGTCGCGGTCAGGGTCAGGACGTGAATCTCCGACCGCAGTTCCTTGAGCCGTTCCTTGTGCGTGACGCCGAAGTGCTGCTCTTCATCGATCACCAGCAGGCCGAGGTTGCGGAAAGTCACCCCCTTGGCCAGCACAGCATGGGTGCCGATGACGATATCGACCGACCCGTCGGCCAGCCCCGCCCGCGTCGCGTTCGCGTCCTTCTGCGATACGAACCGCGACAGCGGACGCACCGTGACCGGCAGACCCCGGAACCGGTCGGAAAACGTCTTGTGGTGCTGCCGCGCCAGCAGCGTCGTGGGGGCGATCACAGCCACCTGCACCCCAGCCTCGACCGCGACAAAGGCCGCGCGCATCGCCACCTCGGTCTTGCCGAAGCCGACATCTCCCACCACCAGCCGATCCATCGGGCGGCCCGCCGACAGGTCGCCCAGAACCTCGTCGATGGCGGTCTGCTGGTCGTCCGTCTCGGTATAGGGGAAGCGGGCCGAGAACGCTTCCCAGTCATGCGGGGCGGCCTCCAGCACCGGGGCCGCGCGCAGCAGGCGTTCCGCCGCGACGCGCATCAGCCGGTCGGCGATCTGGCGGATGCGGTCCTTCAGGCGCGCCTTCTTCGCCTGCCATGCCCCGCCGCCCAGCTTGTCGAGCAGCCCTTCCTCGTGCCCGTAGCGCGACAGAAGCTCGATGTTCTCGACCGGCAGGAACAGCCGGTCGCCGCCCGCATATTCCAGCGCCACGCATTCATGCGGCGCGCCAAGTGCCGTGATCGTCTCCAGCCCCTTGTAGCGTCCGACGCCATGTTCGACATGCACGATCAGGTCGCCGGGCGCTCAGGCTGTCGGCCTCGCGCAGAAAATTCTCGGCCTTGCGGCGCTTCTTCGGCGCGCGGATCAGCCGGTCGCCCAGCACGTCCTGCTCGGATACAACCGTCAGGCCATCCGCCTCGAACCCGTGTTCCAGCGCCCATACCGCAAGATGCAGATCGCCGCGCTCGCCCTTGCGCCAGTCGCCCACGTCGCGCAGGTCGCGGACGGTTTTCAGCCCAAGGACATCCTCATCCTCCAGAAGGCCCTTCAGCCGTTCCCGTGCGCCTTCGGAATAGGACGCGACGACCACCTGTCCGGCCTGGCGCTGCTTCTCAAGATGGTCGGCCAGAGTTCTGAACAGGCTGATGGATTCGATCTGACGCTCCGGTGCGAAGTTCCGCCCGATCCGCCCGCCGGCATCCAGCACACCAGGCCCCGTCGGCTGCGGCAGCGCCACCAGCTGCACCACCCGCCGCGCCGCCAGGCCCGCACCCCACGCCGCATCGTCCAGATACAGCAGCCCCGGCGGGCAGGGTTTGTAGACCGTCGACACCCGGTCCTTGCGCCGCATCGCCTCGGACCGTGCATCGTACTGGTCGGCGATCCCCTCCCACCGCGCCAGCCGCGCCGCCGTGACCTGATCGTCCAGCATTACCGTCGCGTCGGGCAGATAGTCGAACAGCGCTGCCATCCCGTCATGGAAGAACGGCAGCCAGTGCTCCATCCCCGCATGCTTGCGCCCCGCGCTGACCGCCTCGTACAGCGGATCGTCCGTCCCTGCCGCCCCGAATTCGATCCGGTACGCCTGCCGGAACCGCATCACCGATGCTTCGTCCAGCAGGACTTCCGACGCGGGCGCGAATTCCACCAGCTTCAGCTTTTCCGTCGTGCGCTGCGTGACCGGGTCAAAGCGCCGCGCGCCGTCCAGCACGTCGCCGAACAGGTCCAGCCGCACCGGCCCACCCGGCCCCGGCGGGAAAATGTCGATGATTCCGCCGCGCACCGCAAAGTCGCCGGGTTCGGACACGGTCGAGGTCTGGCTGAAACCCATCCGCGCGAGCCAGCCCCGCAGGCCCGCTTCGTCCAGCCGCCCGCCCACCGACGCCCGGAAAACCGTGCCCCGCACGACCTCCGGCCGCGGCACGCGCTGGGTCGCCGCGTTCAGCGTCGTCAGCAGGATGACAGGCTTCGCCATGCCCTGCGCCAGCGCCGCCAGCGTCGCCATGCGTTCCGCCGACAGGTCGGGGTTGGGCGAGATGCGGTCATAGGGCAGGCAGTCCCATGCCGGAAAGGTCAGCACCGGCACGCCCGGTGCCATGAAGGCCAGCGCCGCCCGCATCGCCTCCATCCGCTTGTCGTCACGCGCGACATGGATGACGGCCACGCCCCGCGCCAGTTCGCGCGCCAGCAGGCCTGCGTCGAATCCCTCGGGGGCACCCGACAGCGTGATATGCGATGGTTGCGACATGGGACCGCTCACCTAACCGTCAGGCGCGCGAAGTCAATTCCCAAGCACCGAAAGGTTGAAGTTCTGCAGCATCCCCCAGAACGCGGTGACGAAGATCGACAGCATGCCGACAATCTGCACCCAGACGCGGTGCGTCGCCAGCTGCCGCCGCAATACCTCGCCCCCTTCGCCCCGCGCCATGATGCGGCGCGCCGTCATCAGGCTCAGGACGCCGACGATGCTCAGCGGAAAGATCAGCAGGAAGACCGCCTGACAGAACTCGACCTTGTACCAGAACCCCAGCATCCCCAGCACTGTCAGCGCGAAGCAGACGAAGGCCAGCACGAACAGCCCCCCCGTCTGCGTCAGCTGCATCAGCCGCGTGACGTTGACGCGCACCATGTCCTCCAGGTCGCGCTCCGCTTCCCCGCCCTGCCTGCGCGCGCGCAGCACCATGTCGAACGGCACGCCCAGCACCCAGTGCGATGCGGTGGACCACGTGACGGCAAGGGCGATCCAGTACCAGAGGTTCGAAAAGGACCGCATGTCGATCAGTTCAAAGATGAACCTCGTCCAGTCCAAAAGCGGGCCTCCGGTTGCCATGCATGCGGCGTCATAAAGCTTTTTGACGCGCGGGAAAGCGTGTAACCCGTCCAGTCAGAACATCCAAGGGTCCGACCATGCGCTTTTCCGCCCCCCCTGCCCCATTTCCCGGCAGCCGCCCGCGTCGCCTGCGCCGCACGCAGGCCCTGCGCGACATGGTGCAGGAAACGCGCCTGTCCGCGTCCGATTTCATCTGGCCGCTGTTCGTGACCGACGTACCGGGGGCCGACTGTCCCGTACCCTCGATGCCCGGCGTCTCGCGCCTGACCATTGACGGTGCGGTCCGCGCTGCGGAACAGGCAGCAACGCTGGGCATTCCGGCGGTCTGCCTGTTCCCCTACACCGACCCGGCGCTGAAGACCGAGACCTGCGAAGAGGCGTGGAGCCCCGGCAACCTGTCGAACCGCGCGATCCGCGCGATCAAGGCGGCGGTACCGGATGTGGCGGTAATGACCGACGTCGCGCTCGACCCCTACAACGCGCTTGGCCATGACGGTCTTGTGCGCGACGGCGTGATCCTGAACGACGAAACCGTCACGGCGCTGGTGAAGATGGCGCTGGCGCAGGCCGAGGCCGGAGCCGATATCCTGGGCCCCAGCGACATGATGGACGGCCGCATCGGTGCGATGCGCGCGGGGCTGGAAGCGGCAGGGCACAAGGATGTGACAATCCTGTCCTATGCCGCGAAATACGCCTCTGCCTTCTATGGCCCCTTCCGCGACGCGGTGGGCGCGACGGGCGCGCTGAAAGGTGACAAGAAGACCTACCAGATGAACCCCGGCAACCGGGACGAGGCGATCCGCTTGGTCGCCCGCGATCTGGCCGAGGGCGCCGATATGGTCATGGTCAAGCCCGGCATGGCTTACTTGGATATCTGCCGGGAGGTGAAGGATGCCTTCGGGGTGCCGACCTTCGCCTATCAGGTGTCGGGCGAGTACGCGATGCTTGCCGGGGCCATCGCCAACGGCTGGCTGAAGGACGCGGTGATCCTGGAAAGCCTGCTCGCCTTCCGCCGCGCGGGCTGCGACGGCATCCTGACCTATTTCGCGCCGCAGGCCGCGCGGATGCTGCGCGCCTGACAAAGAAAAAGGGGCAGGTTTCCCTGCCCCAGTAGCGAAATGAAAAGGCCCTGAACGTCAGGAAGTGCACCGGTTACTGTCGGGGAGCGAACAAACCCTAGAAACCGTAGACCAGCGACACGCCCACCTTGTTTTCGCTTCTCTGCGCGCGGCTGTCGTTATAGTCGGTCAGATAGCTGATGCGCGTCGCGAAGGCGTCGGTGAACTGGAAGTTGACGCCGAGGTCGTTGTTGATCCGCAAAGCCGAATCCGATGTCAGGATGTCGGTGTCATTGGTGGCGAACAGCGTGTCGTTGAACTTGTAGAACACGCGCGACGAAGCGATGTAGCCCACCTCGGTCGTATCATTGTCCACGCCGTCCTTCAGATGACTGATCCCCACACCCGCCTGCACGCGCCAGGCAAGGCTGTCGGTGTTGACGATGCGATAGCCCGGGCCGACGCCGAAAAAGGCGTCCGTCTTGATGTCGGCGGCGGTTGCAGCAAGCCCGTCGGTCGCCACGCGGCCAAGCGCGAAGCCATAGAACTTGTCGGTGAAGTAGTAGTTGGCATCATAGACGCCGAACACGTCTTCTTTCGTTTTGACACTGCCCAACTCGGAAAACTCAAGCGCCATGCCAATGGTCTGAACCAGCCTGCCCTTGGCAAAGCGCAGGCGCGCGCCAAGGTCGATGTCCTGCGAATCCACGGCACCCGACGTGCCCGAAAAGCCGAACGATGCCGAACCCGACAGGCCTTGCCGGGATTCCGGGTTGCCGAAGCGGCTCTCGTCCTTCGCCCGGTCCAGCTCGCGCTGGGTGTCGCGCTGGATGTCGTCGATGCGGTCGTTGACGCCACGGATGCCGGTGATCGTCGTCTGCGCCTGGCCAAGACCTGCGCCGATCAGAAGGGCGATCATCGATGCGCCCGATACGGAGAGTACCTGTCTCATTCCTCTGTCCTTTTTGTTGAGCGCCGTGCTGGCAAGGGTCCGCACGAGGTCGCATTGCAGGCCCACAACCTTGCAACCCCCGGTTGGTTCCCTCACGATTCCGTATTTCCGTGCGGCAAGGTCCCGCCTGCGGCCCCGTTCTGCCCACAATCGCCAGTGACAGATGGCGACATCCCGCCTATAGCTTGTGTATGACCCGCCGGGACAGGCGGGCGTCAGAGGCGGCACGGGTTCGCAGGCGACGTCGCCCGGCCCGCAGAGCGGAGTGGATCGACATGGGCGGTATTTCTCGGCGCGGACTGATTGTCATGGGCGGTGCGACCCTTGGTCTTGCGGCCTGCGGCAACGGCATCGGCAGCGACGGCGCGACCAAGCTCGACGCGCGGGCCGATGAAAGTCGCGCCTTCCTTCTGTCGCGGTATCCCGACACGCAAGCGCTGATCGACTCCTCCGCCGGGGTCCTCTGGGTGCCCCTGATGACCGAGGCGGCTTTCGGCATCGGCGGTGGTGCCTTCGGGCGCGGCGTCCTGCGCATCCGCGATGCCACCGTCGACTACTATTCTGCGACACAGGCCCAGATCGGCCTGCAGATCGGCGCGCAGCAGTACAGCCACGCGCTGTTCTTCCGCACGGATGAAGCGCTGGCCGATTTCCGCGCCTCGAACGGCTGGGCGCTGGGGGCGGATGCGAAATACGCGTCGCCCGAAGGCGGCGCATCGCTGGGCGTCGATACGACGACGACGCTCGACCCGGTGGTCGCCCTTGTCTACGGCCAGTCCGGCCTCATCGTCGGGGCCTCGCTCGAAGGCACGAAATACACCCGCATCATCCCCTGACCGGCCCCTGCCGCGTCGGGACCGCGCTTGGCGGCGGCTTGCAGATTGCAGCCGCCAGCGCAGCGCGGTAGGGCTGGCCCAAGCGGCAGGATTTCCCCCGATGACCACGACCGAACCCGCGCCACGCGGCAGCAGCTATGTGGCGTTCACCTACCCGGCCTTCAGCCTGTTCTTCACCGGCAAGTTCTTTGCCACCTTCTGCACGCAGATCGTCAGCGTCGCGGTCGGCTGGCAGGTCTATGACATCACCCGCAACCCGCTCGACCTCGGGTTTGTCGGCCTCGCGCAGTTCGCGCCAGCCTTCGCGCTGGTGCTTGTGACCGGCCATGCCGCCGACCGCTTCAACCGCAAGCGCATCGTGCAGCTCTGCATCGCCGCCGAAATTCTCTGCATCGCGGGCCTCTTGGCGCTGACCTTTGCGGGCAACCGCTTGGTCTGGCCGATCCTCGGCATCCTTGTCGGCTTCGGTGTGGCCCGCGCCTTCCTCGGTCCGGCCAGCCAGGCGATCCTGCCGAACCTCGTGCGCCCCGTGCATCTGCCGAACGCGCTCGCCTTCAACACCATGTCCTGGCAGATCGCCACCATCGTCGGGCCGGTCGCGGGCGGCCTGCTCTACGGCCTCGGCGCGCCGGTGGCCTATGGTGCCGCGATGGCCCTGATGGCCGCCGGAATGGCGATGATCGCGCTGATGACCGCCCCGCCGCAATCCGCCCCGCAATCCCGCGATGGCGGCTGGACCGATGTCGTCGCGGGCTTCCGCTATGTCTGGCAGGCCAAGATCGTTCTGGGCGCGATTTCGCTCGATCTCTTCGCGGTGCTCCTGTCCGGGGCAACCGCGCTGATGCCCGCTTATGCGCGCGATGTCCTACATGCGGGGCCCGAGGCGCTTGGGCTGCTCCGGTCCTCCATCGGCGTCGGGGCGATCTGCATGGCGCTGTTCCTTGCGGCGCGCCCGATCCGCGACCATGCCGGGGTCATCATGTTCGCGGCGGTCGCGGTCTGGGGCCTGTTCACCACGATCTTCGGCCTGTCCGAGACGCTCTGGATCTCTGTCACCGCGCTGTTCGTGATGGGGGCCGCCGACATGATCTCGGTCTATGTCCGCGAAATCCTCATCCAGATCGCCACGCCGGACGAGGTGCGGGGCCGCGTGAACGCCGTCAACATGGTGTTTGTCGGCGCGTCGAACGAACTCGGCGAGTTCCGCGCGGGCAGTATGGCCGCGCTGATCGGGGTCGTGCCCGCCGTCGCCTTCGGCGGCGTCGCCGCCATCGGAGTGGCGGCGCTCTGGTCGGTCTGGTTCCCCGGCTTGCGGAAAGCGCGGCGGCTGGACGGGACCTAGGTCAGGGCCGAACGCACGTCGGTCTGGGCAAAGTCATCGCCGACGTAGAGCAACGGCAGGCCCCGCGCTTTCGCCAGCGCATAGGCAAAGCAGTCGCCGAAGTTCAGCTTCGCTGGGTGGTTCTTCTGGCCGTACCGAAGGTGCGCTTCGCCTGCCGCAAAGGCGAGGTCTGATGTCACCGGGACGATCTCGATCACATATTCATCAAGCAGATCCCTGACATCGCCATCGATGCCGCGCGACTGGCTGACGATAAGTAGTTCTGTCAAAGTTCCGGCTGACATCAGTATGCCGTCGGCCTCCAGCAGACAGATTTCTATCGAAGCGGCGCCCCTCTCTTCATTCAGATAGGCCATCACCGCCGAGGTGTCTGCTACGATCAAATCGGCAGACCGTCATCATCATACAGGAAGTCCTGACTGCGCGCAGCCTCCGGCCCGGGCGTCATGTGCAGCTTTGCGCGGCGTTGGATATCCCGCAGGATCGCCAGCTTCTCCTCCCGCGTCCGCACTCGCTTTGTCTTCTCCGCAACCAGACGCGCCACCGGATGCCCGTTCCGGGTCAGGACCACCTCTTCACCCGCTTCCGCGCGCCGCACCAGTTCCGTCAGATGCGCCTTCGCCTTGCTGACCGGCATGTCCATCGCGCACCTCCTGCCGCCAACATAGTCCATCCGATGGTCCAGAACAACACGACCACAACCCTACTGGCCTTTCCGCCCCAATTCCTCTATCGCGCAGGCGCAGCATGAATTGGCAGACCCATGGACCTTCGCAACATCGCGATCATCGCCCACGTTGACCACGGCAAGACGACGCTGGTCGATCAGCTTCTCAGGCAGTCGGGGTCGTTCCGCGAAGGCCAGGCCGTGGCTGAGCGCGCGATGGACAGCAATGACATCGAACGCGAACGCGGCATCACCATCCTCGCCAAATGCACATCCGTCGAACACAACGGCCTGCGCATCAACATCGTCGATACCCCCGGCCACGCCGATTTCGGCGGTGAGGTTGAGCGTATCCTCAGCATGGTCGACGGTGTCGTCCTCTTGGTCGATGCCGCCGAAGGCCCGATGCCGCAGACGAAATTCGTCCTCGCCAAGGCTCTCGCCCTCGGCCTGCGCCCCATCGTCGTGCTGAACAAGGTGGACAAGCCCGACGCCGAACCCGACCGCGCCCTGAACGAGGTGTTCGATCTGTTCGCCAATCTCGGCGCGACCGACGAACAGCTCGACTTCCCGCACCTTTACGCCTCCGGCCGCGCCGGCTGGGCCGACCTGACGCTGGACGGCCCCCGCACCACCCTCGACGCCCTCTTCGACACCATCATCGCCCATGTCCCCGCGCCGCGTCAGGCGCAGGACCGCGACAAGCCCTTCCGCATGCTCGCCACCACCCTCTCCGCCGACCCGTTCATCGGCCGCATCCTGACGGGCCGCGTCGAATCCGGATCGCTCAAGGTCGGCGAAACGATCAAGGCCCTCACCCGCAAGGGCGAAAAGCTGGAACAGTTCCGCGTCACCAAGATCCTCGCCTACCGCGGCCTGACCGCCACGCCCATCGACGAAGCGCAGGCAGGCGACATCGTCACGCTCGCCGGCATGTCCAAGGCCACCGTCGCCGACACCCTCTGCGATCTCTCGCTCGACGTGCCGCTGCCCGCCCAGCCCATCGACCCGCCCACCATCTCCGTCACCTTCGGCATCAACGACAGCCCGCTTGCGGGCCGCGACGGCTCCAAGGTCCAGTCCCGCGTGATCCGCGAACGCCTGATGAAGGAGAGCGAGATCAACGTCGCGATCAAGGTCGCCGACACCGCCACCGGCGACGCCTTCGAAGTCTCCGGCCGGGGCGAATTGCAGATGGGCGTCCTGATCGAGAACATGCGCCGCGAGGGCTTTGAACTCAGCGTCTCGCGCCCCCGCGTCATCTTCCGCGAGGAGGGCGGCGAGCGGCTGGAACCCATCGAGGAAGTCATCATCGACGTCGATGACGACTATACCGGCGCGGTCATCGACAAGCTGACGGGCGAGCGCAAGGGCGAGCTGGTCGAGATGAAGCCCGCAGGCGTCGGCAAGACCCGCATCGTCGCCCACGTCCCCTCGCGCGGCCTGATCGGCTATCACGGCCAGTTCCTGACCGACACGCGCGGCACCGGCGTGCTGAACCGCATCTTCCACGAATGGGCGCCCTACAAGGGCCCGATCCAGGGCCGCCGCGTCGGCGTCCTGATCAGCATGGAAAACGGCATCTCGGTCGCCTACGCGCTCTGGAACCTCGAGGACCGCGGCAAGCTGTTCATCGGCGCACAGGAACAGGTCTATGAGGGCATGATCATCGGCGAGCACAGCCGCGACAATGATCTGGAGGTCAACCCGCTCAAGGGCAAGAAGCTGACCAACGTCCGGGCAAGCGGCACCGACGAGGCCGTCCGCCTGACCCCGATCAGCCGCATGAGCCTGGAAGAGGCCATCGCCTATGTCGATGACGACGAACTGGTCGAGGTGACGCCCAAGATCATCCGGCTGCGCAAGCGTTGGCTGGACAGCCACGAGCGGAAGCGACAGAGCCGCAGCGCGTAGGGTGGGTTTTTAACCCACCACCGTCACCACCCGTAGGCCGGCGTTCACCCCGCCATCCGCCGCCCCACCCCGCAGGGTGCGCATTCATCGCGCACCGCCCCCGTAGGGTGGGGTTCCACCCCACCATTCTCCCGCCGCCACTCCCCCCAATGTCATCCCCGCGTAAGCGGGGACCCAGCCCCCGCCCACCATGGCAGAGGCCATTGCCCCTGCCACGCCACGCCATCCCGGCACACCAAAGCGTTCCGGGACAGGGCTGATGCGCTCACCGCTTAAAGCCTGCAGGGTATTGGAAACCCGACTTGACGCGGAAGTTGGTGGGTGCCAGTGTGTGGCTTTGGTTGCAGATTTTGGGTAATGCCGTGCTTTTAGTAGATCATTATGTGGCAAAAAGCCAGATAGACGGCTTGGGCGTTTTCTCTGCGCAGAACGCCAAGCGGGGTAGTCTGATCTGGGAGTTCAATCCCGCTATTGATCGGGAAATCCCGGAGGAAAGTCTGTCGGATTTGCCGGACCATGTCGTTACAAAAGTACTTAAACATGCTTGGTATCATCCTGATCTTGCTTGCTTTTGGCTCGCGGCCGATGGCGACTACTATATGAATCATCACGACGCGCCGACATTGCAGATGCGGGGGCACAGCCTTATCGCCGCCAGAGACATAGCCGTCGGGATTGAATTGACTTGCGATTATCGGGTAGTCAAGGTTCGTGCCTTCGATCCAATGCTCCTCGAAACAGCGGATTCGCGTCAGAGTTTAGGTAGATGAATGACTACATTTCTTATTCTGACGGCGCTGGTTCTCGCGCAGATCACTGGTGATTACTTTGTCAAACTGGCCTCTGCGGAGGTCAACGGAATTTCTACGCTGAACTTTTCGATCGGCGTTTTATTTTATGCTGCAACGGCCTTTGGCTGGTACTTTCTTATGAGAATGCATTCATTGGCGACTATCGGCGTTCTGTACAGCACTTCGACAATTGTGCTGCTGGCCGCTCTCGGGTACTTTGTATTCAAGGAGGAAATTGGATTGCGTGATATAATCGGCATGACTTTAGCCATCCTGTCAGTGATGGTGATGAGCCATGGCACGTAATTGCCGACGACCTGAGTAGCACATCCCCTCCTACGCCACCCGTCCCACGCCCCGCCAGCAGGCCCTCCAGCGACACGTCCTCGTCTAGCCCGTCCCAGTGTGGCCCGACCGGCAGCGCGGTCCAGTCCGCCTCCGTCGCTGCCATCAGCAACCTTAGCGTGCGTGCTCGCACCCACCCCCCCATCACCACCCCGCCACATGGCGCGTTAAACGCACCCTACACCCCCAAAACCTTTCCACCCGGTTAACAAAATTATCAACCAACTGATTCAAAACGACAAATCCAAATGTCCACATGTGGACACGCCCGATTTCCCCTCACACCCCCGTATCCCGCCGGTAAATCCAGTCGCTGTCCGGATCATTCGCGAACCGCCATTTCCGCACCGGCCCCGCCATCACGTTCAGATAGTACATCTCGTACCCATAGGGGCTGCCGACCGGATGATGCCCACGGGGCACCAGCGTCACATCGCCGTCCCGGACGGCCATCACCTCGTCCAGCGACCCGTCCTCGGTATAGACCCGGTGCAGGCCATACCCTTGGGCTGGGTTCAGGCGGAAATAATACGTCTCCTCCAGATAGGTCATCCGGGGGAAGTCATCCTCGTCATGCCGGTGCGGCGGATAGGACGACCAGTTGCCCTGCGGCGTGAAGACCTCGGTGACCAGCAGGCTGTCGGCGTAATCCTCGTTCTCCATCGCGATGTTGTTGATGAAGCGGGTGTTGGCCCCCTGCCCGCGCTGGGTCAGCGTGATCCCCTCGGGTCCGATCCGCCGCGCGGCGTGCCCGCCCTTGCCCGGTGCCGTGCAGACCGCCAGAACACAGGCGGTCTCCGCAACCGCCTCCCAGTGGCTGCCGTCGGGCACATACAGGCAATGCGGCGGCGTCTTCTCGAACACGTCCATCCGGTCGCCGAGCGTGCCGTGGTCCACCCCCCCGGCGGAAATCATGGCCTTACCCTCAACCATCACCAGGATCGCCTCGCGCCCCCCCGTCGCCTCGGCCGCGCTTTCGCCGGGGGCGAGCCGGTAGAGGCCGAAGCCCACATAGCCCCAGCCCGCGCTTCCGGGCGTCACATCATGGACCTTGCCGCCGGTCCCTGACGGCTTGCGCAGAAGCTTCGACATGCCCGCCTCCATTTTCTGGTCTCAAATATCCCACGGGGGCGTCGCCGAGGCACGTGACTCGGCGACGGTGTGAAACCCCCGCAGGTCTCACTCCGCGCGCGCGGCCTCGTACTTCGCCCGCGCCGCCCGGACTTCAGCCCGCACCGAAACCTCCGGCACCGCCACGTCCCACCATGTCCCGCCCGCCTCGGTCGACGGCATCGGATCGGTGTCGATCACGATGACCACCGGGCGCACGGCCCCCTTGGCGGTCTTCAGTTCGGCCTCCAGCGCGCCGATATCCTTCGCCTTCACGGCCCTCGCCCCCATCGACCCGGCATGGGCGACGAAATCGATGGCCGAAGCGTTCACATGGTGGCTGTCGTCCAGCATGTTGTTGAACGGCGCGCCGCCGGTGCCCTGCTGCAGCCGGTTGATGCAGCCATAGCCGCGGTTGTCGGTCAGAACGACGGTGAAGCCGATCCCCATCATCACCGCCGTGGCCAGTTCGCTGTTCGCCATCATGTAGGACCCGTCGCCGACCATGCAGATCACATCGGCATCGGGCCGTGCCATCTTGATGCCGAGCGCCCCGGCAATCTCGTAGCCCATGCAGGAAAACCCGTATTCCATGTGATAGCCGCCCTGCGCGGCATCCCATATCTTGTGCAGCTCCCCCGGCATCGTGCCCGCCGCACCCATGACGACGGTCGCGGTCGAGGCCGTCCGGTTGACCGCGCCGACCACCTGCATGTCGGTGGGCAGAGCGTTGCCCGCCTGGGGGGCCGCCTTGACGGCCGCCTTCGCCGCCGCCCAGTCGGCGCGCAATGTCGCGTCCGCTCCGGCAAACCGGTGCGATCCGAGGGCCTTCCCAAAGGCATGCAGTGCGATCTTCGCATCCGACACGAGACTTATCGCCCCGTGCTTCGCGGCATCATAGGCCTGCACGTTCACGCTCAAAATCTGCCGCTTCGGGTTCTTGAACAGGGACCATGACCCGGTCGTGAAGTCCTGGAACCGCGTCCCGACGCCGATCACCAGATCGGCCGCCTCGCAGACGATGTTCGCGCTCGACGACCCCGTCACCCCCACAGGCCCGAAGTTCAGGTCGTGATCATGCGCCAAGGCCGACTTGCCGGCCTGCGTTTCGACCACCGGGATGTTGTGAGCCTTGGCGAAGGCCGCAAGCTCTGCCTCCGCACCGGAATAGATCACGCCGCCGCCCGCCACGATCACCGGTGCTTTCGCGGCCTTCAGCGCGGCGAGGGCCGCCAGCCAGTTCGCCCGCATCGGGCTCAGGCCGCCGGATATGCCAGACGCGCGGCGCGAAGAAGCTTTCGGGATAGTCGAACGCCTCCGCCTGAACGTCCTGACAGAACGCCAGCGTCG
Source organism: uncultured Alphaproteobacteria bacterium (assembly GCA_963819585.1). GTDB lineage: Bacteria > Pseudomonadota > Alphaproteobacteria > Rhodobacterales > Rhodobacteraceae > JAOADN01. The sequence goes on along the minus strand of CAWFWP010000010.1, from coordinate 262,350 downwards.
CGGGGCCGCAATCCGCCGGGTCGGTCATCACGCGCAGTGCCCGGGGCAGAGCGGTCATGATCTGCTCGGGTCGTGTGATCCGGTCGAAATACCGGCTGACGGGGCGGAAGCAATCATTCGCGGAAACCGTGCCGTCGCCGAAATCCTCGACCTGCTGCAACACCGGGTCCGGCGCGCGGTTGGCGAAGACATCGCCGGGGATGATGAGCACGGGCAGGCGGTTCACATAGGCCAGCGCCGCCGCCGTGACGACGTTTGTCGCCCCCGGCCCGATGGAGGTCGTGACCGCCATCGCCCGGCGGCGTTTCGACGCCTTGGCATACGCAATCGCGGTATGGGCCATCGTCTGTTCATTGTGCCCGCGCCATGTCGGGAACACGCCCTTCGCGCCGTGCAGCGCCTCCCCGATGCCAGCGACATTGCCGTGGCCGAAGATCGCCCAGATGCCTTCGATGAACCGCTCGCCTTCGGGCGTCATCTGCACCGACAGCCATTTCACCATCGCCTGCGCCGCTGTCAGCCGGATCGTCGCCATTCTCAGAGCCCCCTCGCCTTGTCCCAGACACCGCACAGCCTGCGGAAATTGTCGGCCATCTGCGTCACCGCAGCCGCGTCCGTCATCTCGCCCGCCATCCAGGCCTGCCCCACATCGGCATGGATCGTGCGGCCCACGGCAAAGCCCTTCACCAGCGGGTATTTCGCAGCCAGCCTGAAGCTGGCGGTCAGGTCCGCCTCGGACTGACCCAGCCCCAGAACAACGATACCGCGCGTGTTCATGTCGTGCTTTTCGATGGCTGCGACCGTCGCCGCCCAGGCGGCGTCGGACTGCATCGGTTCCAGTTTCCACCAGTCGGGATATATGCCGATATCATACCAGCGTTCGATCAGCCGGGCGACGGACAGATCATCGACCGGGCCGACCTTGGACGGAATGATTTCCAGCAGCATTTCCAGCCGGTTCCGGCGGCAGGCATGGAACAGGCGCGTCACCACCGCCTCCTGTTCCGCGCGCATGGCGTGGTCATCCTCGGGGTGGCAGAAGCACAGCACCTTGACGACATGTTCCAGCGGCCATTCCGACAGGCCGCCGAAATCCGGCCCGATCTCCGGCTCGAGCGTCAGCGGGCGCGATCCCGGCCATTCCACGGGTCGCCCGATCCACAGCCCCTGCCCTGTCGCACGGTACAGCGCCGAGCGGCCGAGGCGCGAGTCGCAGAGCAGCCCGTATCCGGGTCGCCCGCCCGCCACTGCGAGCGTCGCATCAAGACAGAGTTCCTTGAACCGCCCGATCTTGTCGGGCGTGGCCCCCGGAATCACCTCAAGCTGCGAACGGTGATCGTAGGCGAAGACCCGCATCACGGACCAGTCGCTGTGCCGGTTGGTGGACCAGTGCATCTGCTCCAGCGGTCCGTCCTTGCGCAGCGCGGGCGTGACAACGCCGCGGCCAAGGAAGAACTGCAATTCGTCCCAGCTGGGATATGCGGGTGTGCAGCCGTGGCGCGAGACGGCGAATGCCCCGCAGACATTGGCGTATTTCAGCGATGTCGGCCAATCCTGCCCGGTAAGCCAGCCTTTCAGCAGGCCCGACATGAAGCCGTCGCCCGCACCCAGCACGTTGAAGACCTCGATGGGAAAACCCGGACCGCTCTGCCCCTTGTCCAGGCTGTCCGGAATGTCGCCGGTGAAGGCCGCGGCCCCCATCGGTCCGCGCTTGCAGACCAGCGTCGCCTTGCTGACCGCCCGCACCGCACGCAGTGCCGCGATGGTGTCGGTCGTGCCGCCTGCGATGTGGAATTCTTCCTCGGTCCCGACGATCAGGTCGAAATGGTGCAGCGTCGCCTGCAGCCGCGCGGTCACGGCTGCCGAATTCAATGAACCGCTCCTCACCCGCGCCGTGCCCCGCAAGGCCCCAGAGGTTCGGGCGGTAGTCGATGTCGAGTGCTGTCTGCGCGCCGTGCTTGCGGGCCAGCGCCAGCGCCTTCAGAACCGCCGCTTCGGTACGCGGATGCGACAGGTGCGTGCCCGTCGCCACCACCGCCCGCGCCTCGCTGATGAAGCCTTCGTCGATGTCATCCTCGTCCAGCGCCATGTCGGCGCAGTTCTCGCGGTAGAAGATCAGCGGGAACTGCTTGTCGTCGCGGATGCCCAGAAGGACCAGCGCCGTCAGCCGTTCCGGATCGGTCCTGACGCCGCGCACGTCGACCCCCTCGCGCGCCAGCTCCTCGCGGATGAACCGGCCCATATGCTCGTCGCCGACGCGGGTGATAAGCGCCGACTTCAGGCCAAGCCGCGCCGTGCCAGCCGCGATGTTTGTGGGACTGCCGCCGATGTATTTCTGGAACGACCCCATGTCTTCCAGCCGCCCGCCGACCTGCGCGCCGTAAAGGTCCACCGAGGACCGTCCGATCGTGATGACATCGAGATTTTTCATGCCGCCTCCCCGCCGCGATCCCGGGCAGCAAACTCAGGGATCGCCAATTTTGGAATTTTTATTCCATATTCGCGAACTTTGGAAGGACTTATTTTACTGGTACGCTGCGTGCTGCGCCGAGCGCGACCGCGAGAGTGATGGCCAGCGCAAGGGTCGCCGACAGTGACCGGAACGCGCCAAAATCAACCTCCGTGACGGTCAGAATGACGGCGGCGCTGGCCCCCACCGGACTGATCGGCGTGTCGGTGATGGCGATGACCGGCAAGCTGCGACGCGCGGCGGCCTCGGCGAGTGCAACAGTCTCGCCGCTGTAGGGCGCGAAGGTGATGGCGATGACGGCGTCGCCGGGCCGCAGCGCATGGGCGTGGTCCAGCTTGCCGGTCCCGTCATGCAGCATGGCGGCGATGTTCATCTTCTCGAGCGCATAGGCAAGATAGCTGGCGACCGGAAAGGCGCGCCGGAAGCCGATGACATGGATCATCTCGGCCCGTGACAGATGCCCTACCGCGTCCTCGAGCGCTGCCTCGTCACTGGTGCGGGCCAACGCCTCGAGCGACTGGCGACCCGCCTCGACGAATTCAGCCAGCAGAGCCGAGGCCGACCCGGTTCCCTGCGCGCGGAGATTCTGCAGGCGCGTGGCATAGTCGGGGCGGATGGGGGCGAAGCTGTTGCGGAACAGGCGCTGCATTTCGGAAAAGCCGGAGAACCCCAGCAGCTGGCAGAACCGCATCAGTGCCGACGGCGGGACAGACGCGCCGGATGCGAGTTCCGACACAGTCGAGACGGCAATCCGGTCGATGTTGGCCGCGACGTAGTCCGCGCATTGACGCAGGCGCTTCGGAAGACGGTCCGACACCGCGAGCAGACGTTCCTGAAAGGCCTCGACCGAGGTTGGCGGCCCGCTGAATTCCGTCGCAGACATGGTGCCCTGCATTCCCTGACAGCCCGGACCTAGCATGACTGGAATGTTTATTCCAATATGTATTCCATCCCGTTCGACGGCATCGGGCGACAGGATCAGTGCGGCGGCGTCAGCCGTGCAGGGACAGTCCGGCAGCGAACCGGGACGCCGCGTCACGGTAGTTGGCGGCGCTTTGCAGCAGCTTCGCGCGGGCAGCCTCGTCCAGCATCCGGACGACCCGCGCGGGCGACCCCACGACCAGCGCGCCGTCGGGAATTTCCTTGCCTTCCGTCACCAGCGCCCCCGCCCCGATCAGGCAGCCGCGCCCGATCCGCGCACCGTTCAGCACAGTCGCCGACATGCCGATCAGCGTGCCGTCGCCGATGCTGCAGCCGTGCAGCATCGCCTTGTGCCCGATGGTGCAGTCCGCGCCGATGGTCAGGGGAAAGCCCCAGTCGGTGTGCAGGACGCTGTTTTCCTGGATGTTCGTGCCCGCGCCGACGATGATCGGCTCGTTGTCCCCGCGCAGCACCGCGCCGAACCAGATGCCCGCCCGGTCGCCCAGAGTGACCCGCCCGATCACATGCGCGCCCGGCGCGATCCAGACATCCGCGCCGACTTCAGGGCTGACCCCGTCCAGGCTGTAGATCATCGCGCCGCAAACTCCTGGTTCAGGTCGCGCACGAAATCCGGCAGCCAGGGCTGGCGGTCGCGCCGCAACCGTTCCGCCGTCAGAATCGTCCGCAGCCGGTCTTCGGTCCGGTCCAGATCATCGTTGACCAGCACGTAATCGTATTCCGCCCAGTGGCTGATCTCGCCTTCGGACTTGGCCATCCGTCCCCGGATCACGTCTTCGCTGTCCTGACCACGCGAACGCAAGCGGCGGTCGAGTTCCGCAATCGACGGCGGCAGGATGAAGAACGACACGACATCGCGGCCCAAGGCCGAGTTGCGGATCTGCTGGCCGCCCTGCCAGTCGATGTCGAACAGCGTGTCGCGCCCCTCGGCCATCGCGGTTTCAACCGGCGCACGGGGGCTGCCGTAGAGGTGACCGAACACCTCGGCATGCTCCAGCATCGCCCCGTCCGCGACCATCGCCTGAAACGCCGCGCGGTCACGGAAGAAATACTCGCGCCCGTCCGCTTCGCCCGGGCGCGGCGGCCGCGTGGTGGCCGAGACGGAGAACCGCAGTGTCGGGTCCCAGACCATCAGGCGGCGCGACAGGGTGGTCTTGCCCGCGCCCGAAGGGGACGAGAGGATGACAAGCATCCCGCGTCGGCGGTTGTCGGCAGCCATCGTCATTCCACGTTCTGAACCTGTTCCCGCATCTGGTCGATGACGGTTTTCAGGTCAAGCCCGATCCGCGTCAGATCGGCATTGCCGGACTTGGAACAGAGCGTGTTGACCTCGCGCATGAACTCCTGCGTCAGGAAGTCGAACTTGCGCCCGACCGCACCACCCTCGGTGACAAGCGCGCGGGCGGCGGCGATATGGGCGGTCAGGCGGTCAAGCTCTTCCGTCACGTCGGCCTTGAGCGTCAGGATCGCCAGTTCCTGCGCCACGCGCGCCGGGTCGGCCTCGGCTGCACCGGCCAGAACGCGCGCAAGGTTGTCCCTCAGCGTCGTCTCCATGACAGGACGCCGTTCGGACGCAAGACGCGCGGCCTCTGCCGTCAGGGCGGCGATGCGGTCGATCTGGGCCGACAGGACAGCGGCCAGCGCCGCACCCTCTGCCCGGCGCATGCGCGAAAAGTCGGCCAGCAGCCGGTCGAGATCGGCGGTCAGCAGCGGAAGAAGCGTCTCGCCCGCGTCCGCGTCGTGCCCGGTTTCCATGACCCCGCGCAACGCCAGCACTTCGGCCACGCTGGCCGAGGTCAGCGACAGGCCGCGCTGCATCGCGGCCTCTTCGACCTGCTGAAGGGCCGTCAGCGCCGCATCAAGACCGGCGGCGCTGATCCGGGGTCCGGCGTCCGTGCCGTCCCGCGACAGCTTCAGCGACAGCGTGATGTTGCCGCGCGCGGCCGACCGCGCGACGGCGGCGCGCGCGGCCTGTTCGAACCCGTCGATCCCGTCCGGCAGCCGCAGGCGCAGGTCGAGGCCCTTGCCGTTGACCGACCGTATGTCCCACAGACGATCCACCCCCGCATCGGCCGCATGAAGGCTGGCAAAGCCCGTCATCGAGACCAGCGTCATCGCGCGGACCGCCCCGGATGGCCGGGCACAAGACAAGCGGGGCAACCCGCGAACAGGCTTAACCATTTAAGACTTTTCCTCCCCCGCGCCCTACCCGGAAGTGCTATCTTAATACTCGGGTAATCATTCTGGTCTTAGGGTTAACAGAGCCCGGGACCCGCGACAACGAAGCGCGGGCGGAAAGACCGGACTGATCGTCGGGGGCGACGGTTCAGTCGGGCGGTGTGTGATGCAGATGTACGATGCGGGCGGCAAGGTTGTCGCCTTCGATCAGGCGAGGGGCGACATGCGCTTTCCGGTGATCGCCGAGATGCAGGCCTACTGGGAGGCGCTGCGGGCGGGGCGGCTGGTGCCGCTGCGGTCCGAGGTCGATCCCAGGGGCATCGAGCAGGCGCTGGAGAATGCCTTCATTCTGGAGCGTATCGCGCCGCAGGTGGCGCGGTTCCGGCTGGCGGGGTCACATCTGAACGACCTGATGGGCATGGAGGTACGGGGCATGCCGCTGACCGCGTTCTTCACGCCGACCGCACGGGCGGAAATGGCCGAGCAGATCGAGGCAGTCTTTCAGGGCCCGCAGGTCGCGGACTTCACGTTGACGGGCGAGACAGGGATCGGCAAGCCGCCGATGCTGGCGCGGCTGATCCTGCTGCCGCTGCGCAGCGATCTGGGGGACGTGACGCGGGCGCTCGGATGCCTGGTCAGCGACGGCCAGATCGGCCGCGCGCCGCGCCGCTTCGATCTGAGCACGATCAGGACTGGTCGCATAGAGGCCGGTCGGCCGGCGATTCACGGGGCTGCCCCGACGATGGTGGAAGCGCGCACGGTAGCTGCGCCGGGGATGGCCGAAGCGTCCGCGCCGTACCGGGCGGTTCAGGGCCAGCGGGCGCATCTGCGGCTGGTGAAGTCGGAAGACTAGGACAGGGCCTAGGCGGTCAGGGGCGATTTGGTCAGGGTCCGGTAACAACCAGGGCCGCCGCAATGCGGCGGCCTTCGGAAAGAAGCACGTTGTAGGTGCGCGCCGCCGCCGGGCTGTCCATCGCCTCGACCGCCAGTCCTGCGTCTTCCAGTGCCTTGCAGAAATCGGCGGGCAGATGGGCGATGACCTTGCCGGTGCCGATGAACAGCACATCGACCGTCCCCGACAGCGCGATCAACGCCTGGCGGTCGTCGTATCCGCCCCAAAGCTGCGCGCCATCCGCCGTCACCAGAACCGAACCACGCAGCACCTCGCCTCCGACGCGCCAGAAATCCGGCCCGTAGCCGTCGATCGCCTTGGCACCGCCATAGCTGACCTCGGTCAGGCGCATTCCAGTTCAGCCCTGCTTGCCACCGGCGGCGAACTGGGTGCCTGACGGGCCATCGACCTTCTTTTCCCAGTCGCGCTTTACGCCGAGGAAAAGGACGATGTTCTTGGCGACATAGACGGACGAATAGGTCCCGAGGATCACGCCGAGGAAGATCGCGAAGGAAAAACCCCGGATCACGTCGCCGCCGAAGGCCAGCAGCGCCACAAGCGCGATCAGCGTCGTGCCCGAGGTCATGATGGTGCGGCTGAGGGTTTCGTTGACCGACAGGTTCATCACGTCGCGCAGGGGCATAGTCTTGTATTTCATCAGGTTTTCCCGCAGCCGGTCGAAGACGACAACGGTGTCGTTGATCGAGTAGCCGAGGATGGTCAGCAGCGCCGCGATGATCGTCAGGTCGAACTTGAACTGGAACAGCGCCCAGAACTCCGACCGTCACCACCACGTCATGGATCAGCGCCGCGACCCCGCCCAGCGCGAACTGCCATTCGAAGCGCAGCCAGATGTAGATCACGATCCCCGCCGTCGCGGCCAGAACGGCGGTGACTGCCTTCAGCATCAGCTCGCCCGAGGCCTTCGGCCCGACGCTTTCGGTGTTCGTGAACGTCACCGCCGGGTCGGCGGCTTTCAGCGCCGCTTCGATCTCTGCCATGACCTCGGGCGTGATCGCCTCGGCCCCGTCCTGCGCCTGGATGCGGATCATCGCGACATGCTGGTCGGCGCGGAAGGTCGGGTCGAACACTTCGGTGATCGAGACATCGCCAAGGTTCAGGGGCGACATTGCCTCGCGGTAGCTGCCGATATCGAGGACTTGGGTGGATTCGGTGCGGATCGTGGTCCCGCCCCGGAAGTCGATGCCGAAGTTCAGGCCCATGACCAGAACCAGCACGACCGAGGCAAGGGTTGCTGCGACCGAAAAGCCGAAGGTCAGCCACTGCCAGCGGAAGAAGTCGTAGTTGGTCTTTTCGGGAACGACGCGCAGACGCCAGGCCATATCCGTTTCTCCCTCAGACCGTGATCGTCCTGGGACGCTTCCATGCGTACCAGACCGTCACGAACAGCCGCGTGACATTCAGCGCCGTGAACATCGACGTGATGATGCCGACCGACAGCGCGACGGCAAAGCCCTTGACCGGGCCGGAGCCCATGAAGAACAGGACCGCCGCCGCGATCAGCGTCGTCAGGTTCGAATCCCAGATCGCCGACATCGCCTTGTCATAGCCGGTGTCGATGGCCTTGGCCGGACCCGCGCCGCGCCGCAGTTCCTCGCGGATGCGTTCATAGACCAGCACGTTCGCATCGACCGCCATGCCCATCGTCAGCACGATGGCGGCGATGCCGGGCAGCGTCAGCGTCGATCCGATCAGCGAGAACAGCGCGAAGATCATCACGACGTTCAGCGCCAGCGCGACCGTCGCCATGACGCCGAAGAACCCGTAAGACGCGATCATGTAGAGCCCGACCGCCGCGTAGCCGACGGCCGCCGCGATCTTGCCCGCGCGGATCGAGTCAGCGCCGAGTTCCGGCCCCACCGTGCGCTCCTCCAGAAAGGTCATCTTCGCAGGCAGCGCGCCCGCGCGCAGCAGGACGGCAAGGTTGGTCGATTCCTCCACGCGTGAAACTGCCGGTGATGATGCCCGATCCGCCCGCGATATGCGCCTGGATCACGGGGGCCGAGATGACCTCGTTGTCCAGGACGATGGCGAAGGGGTTGCCGATGTTCTCGGCCGTGTAATCTCCGAACTTCCGCGCGCCGGTCGGGTTGAAGCGGAAGCCGACCGCCGGTCGCCCGTTCTGGTCGAATTCGGGCTTGGCGTCGGTCAGCTCCTCGCCGGTGACGACAGGAACGTCCTCGAGCACATAGTAGCGACCTTCCTCATCGACCGAGGGCAGAAGCATGTTGCCGATGCCCGGGGCCTCATCCTTGTTCGTTGTCTGGCGCACGACCGCGTTGAAGGTCAGTTGCGCCGTAGTGCCGATCAGCGCCTTCAACTCGCTCGCCGATCCGATGCCAGGCACCTGGATCAGCACGCGGTCGGTGCCCTGGCGCTGGATCGTCGGCTCGCGCGTGCCGACCTCGTCGACCCGCCGCCGGATGATCTCGACCGACTGCTGCATCGTCCGGTCGTCCGTCGCGGCGCGTTCAGCCTCGGACAGGGTGACGACCAGAACCGCGCCTTCCGCCCGCACCTCGATGTCGTTGCTGCCCACACCGGTCAGCGTCACCACGGGCGAGGCCACGGACCGGACGATCTCGATCGCCTTGTCCACGCCTTCCGGCTTCTCGATCTGGATGTGCAGCTCGCTCGGGTCGGACGGCGCGCGGCGCACGCCGCCGATCAGCCCTCGTTCCTCGGCCAGCGCCTTGCGCAGTTCGGGCCAGAGGCCGTCCATCCGGGCCTTGTAGACATCGGCCACCTGCACCTCGGCCAGAAGATGCGCGCCGCCGCGCAGGTCGAGGCCGAGGTTCACGATATTCGCGGGAAGCCATTCGGGCCAAAGCGCGCGGTCGGCTTCCTGCTCCGGCGTCGCCGTTCCGCCTGCCTTTTCGACCGCGGCAAGCGCGTCGTTGTGACGCTCGACCCGGTCATAGAAGGCATTCGGCAGCGCGATCAGAAGCGCGGCAAGACAGAGGCCCGCAATGACGAGCCGCTTCCACATATCCATATGCAGCATGACGGGGTGTCAGTTCGCGTTGGCGGCGGCGGCCGGTTCGGTTTTCGACAGAACCTGGGTGATCGTCGATTTCACCACCCGGACCTTGACGCCCGTCGCGATCTCGACCTCGACCTCTCCGTCGGCCTTGACGTTGGTGACCTTGCCGATGATCCCGCCGCTGGTCACGACCTGGTCGCCCCGGCGCAGCGCCTCGACCATCGCGCGGTGGTCCTTCAGCTTTTTCTGCTGCGGACGCAGCAGCAGGAAATACATGATCCCGAAGATCAGGATCAGCGGTACGAACTGTGCGATGACGCTGCCGGTGGCAGCGGCGGACGCATCCTGAGCGAATGCGGGGGTGACGAACATCAGGGCATCCTTTTCGTGGTCTCTCATCCGGGGGCAGGACGGCGCGGTGCGCGGCCTTGCGGGCACCCGGAAATTCGGCGGGAACCTATAGTCAGTGGTGGATGAAGGCAAGGCGATGCGCCCCGTGACTTGGCAGCGCAGGGCGGGGCCGGTATCACGTTGTCGGCAGGGGGCACCGGCATGACATTTCGGTTCAGGTGGCTTTGGGCCAGCATTCCGGCAGCACTGACGGTGGCCGTGGCCTGTGCGGGCGGGGCCGCTGCGGAAGGCGCGGGCCGGCCCGTTCCCCCAGACGTAGCAGCGGCGGCGGGGTGGCTCGGCTGGGCACCCGCCCCGGTCGCTGGCAAGGGCTGCACCGCTGTGCTGGTGGCACCCGACGCCGTTCTGACCGCCGCGCATTGCGTGACGCGCGATCCGGCCGCAGCACCACCGGTTCCAACGGGGCTGATCTTTGCGCCGGGCTGGGGCGGCGATCTGGCGCAACCCGTCCGCAGGGCGATCCGCATCGACCTGCCAGCGCCGAGGCAACTGCTCGGTGGCCGCCTGACGCTCGACCTCGCGCTGGTGACGCTGGATGCGCCCGTGGCGGGCATCGCGCCCCTGCCACTGGCAGACGCTGGTGAAGCCGCCCCGCGCGCCATCCTTCTGGGATACGCCGTGACCGATCCCGACCATATCCACGTCGCGGATTGTCTGAGGACGCTGGAGGAGGACCCCGTGCTGGGTTTTGACTGCCCCGCCGTGCAAGGCTTCTCGGGCGGGCCGGTGGTGGTGCAGGGGCAGGACGGCTGGCGGCTGCTCAGCGGTCATCGTCGCGCGCGGCAACGGCGGCGGTCTGACGGGGACCTATGCGGTGACGATGCCAAGTGACCTGCTGCCGCGCTAGGGGCGGCTTCCCCTTCCAAGGAACTTCGGGCATATCGCAACGCAAACCGGGACGAGGGCCAGCCCATGCACGACATCCGCGCGATCCGCGACAACCCCGCAGCTTTTGACGCTGCGCTCAAGCGGCGCGGGCTGGAGTCGAGTGTCAGCGGAGATTCTGGCGCTGGACGAGGCGCGCCGCGCCTGCATTCTGGCCGCTGAGACCGCGCAGGCGGCACAGAACGCGGCTTCGAAGGACGCGGGCGCGGCAAAGGCGAAGGGCGACGACTGCGGCGTTTGACCGCCTTCGGGCGCTGGTGACAGAGAAAAAGGCCGAGATCGCACGCCTGACCGAGGAAGCCGCGGCGACGGATGGAGCTTTGCACGACATGCTGCTGCGCCTTCCCAACCTTCCCCTGCCCGAGGTTCCCGACGGCCCCGACGAGACCGGCAATGTCGAGATCCGCCGCTGGGGCACGCCCGCCACGTATTCCTTCAAACCCCGCGAGCATTTCGACATTCCCGCCGTGAAACCCGGCATGGATTTCGAGACCGCCGCCAAACTCTCCGGCAGCCGCTTCGTCGTGCTGAAAGGGGCCGTCGCCCGCGTTCACCGGGCGCTGGCGCAGTTCATGCTGGACCTGCACACGTCTGAGCATGGCCTGACCGAGACGATGACCCCCGTCCTGGTCCGCGAAGAGGCGATGCTCGGCACCGACAAGCTCCCGAAATTCGGCGATGACAGCTATCAGACCACAAACGGCTGGTGGCTGATCCCCACGTCCGAAGTCACCCTCACTTACTCCGTTGCCGAAGACATCACGGATGAAGCCAGACTTCCCATCCGCATGACCGCCCACACGCTCTGCTTCCGCTCCGAGGCGGGCTCCGCGGGCAAGGACACGTCGGGCATGCTGCGCCAGCACCAGTTCGAGAAGGTCGAGATGGTGTCGGTCACCACCCCCGCGACCTCGCTGGCCGAACATGAGCGCATGACGAAATGCGCGGAAGCCGTGCTGGAACGTCTTGGCCTGCCCTACCGCACCGTGGTCCTGTGCACCGGCGACATGGGCTTCGGCGGGCAGAAGACCCATGACCTCGAGGTCTGGCTGCCGGGCCAGAACACCTACCGCGAGATTTCCTCGGTCTCGGTCTGCGGCGACTTCCAGGCCCGCCGGATGAACGCGCGCTACCGCCCCGCAGGCGGCGGCAAGCCCGAATTCGTCCATACCCTCAACGGCTCCGGCCTCGCCGTCGGGCGCTGCCTGATCGCGGTGCTGGAGAACGGGCAGACGGCGGATGGCGGCGTGATTCTGCCGCAGGCGCTGGCACCCTGGCTTGGCGGCCGGACAAGGATCACGCCGGACGGACTGCTCGTCTGAAACCGCCGCCCTGTCGCCTCACATCTTCCGGAGATAGGTCCAGGTCGCCACCTTCGCATCCCGCGCGACCGAGAAGGTCTCGGCATCGCCGAGATAGGCAAAGCCCGCATTCGTCAGCACCCGCGCCGAGGCCGGATTGTCCTGGAACACCTCTGCCACCAGCGACCGCGACCGGTGCGGGTTCGCCGCCACCAGCGCTGCCACCGCCTCCGACGCAAAGCCCGTGTTCCAGAACGCGGGTGCGACCCAGTAGCTGACCTCGGACTGGTCCGCCAATACCGGGGTCAGCGTCACGATCCCCAGAACCTCGTCCAGGTCTTGCGCCGATCCGTCCAGCGCCCAGATGTCGCTGTCGCGCCGGTCCGACATCGACCGCGCGATGAACGCCTCCGCTGTGCCCGGCGGCAGCGGATGCGGGATCGACCGCGTCCCCCGCGCAACCCGCGCATCCGCCGCGTAGAGCGAGATCAGCCCGGCATCCGACCGCCGCAGCGGACGAAGCACGAAGCGTTCCGCCGGGATCACCGGCAGAACCGCGATGGGTTCCTGAATCATAACCGCACACCTCCCGAAACCGCAGGCGTCAAATCCGCCCGCGTACCCCGACGCCGCCCGCTCCCGTCGGGCGGCACCGACACTGATGACATGGAAATTGGACCGGAAGATGACAAGGCGCGGACAAGGGATTGCGCCCTGCGCATCCCGGCCCCTGTCCTGCCACCCGTCCCTGCGATGCCCTGGCATCGGTTGCCTCCCTTTGCGCGAAAACGCGAAGGGGACCGGCCTTTCGGCCGATCCCCCGTCTGACTTGCGTCAAATCTGGTGTCTGCCGGTTACTCAGCGGCCTCCGCCGCGGGGAGGACCGAAATGAACGTGCGGCCTTTCAGCCCCTTCTTGAAGGTCACGTGGCCCTCCGTCAGCGCGAACAGGGTATGGTCCTTGCCCATGCCCACGTTCTGCCCGGGATGCCAGGTCGTGCCGCGCTGGCGGACGATGATATTGCCGGGAATGGCCTTCTCGCCGCCGTAGAGCTTGACGCCCAGACGGCGTCCGGCGCTGTCGCGGCCGTTGCGGGACGAACCGCCTGCTTTTTTATGTGCCATCTGCCGTTACTCCTTCGCAGCCGCTTTCGCGGCTTTCTTCGGCTTCTCAGCCGCGACCTGGCGGCCGCGGGTGTCGCATTGTGCGCCGCGACGCGGGCCGCATGCGTGCCGATCGCCTCCTTCACGCCCGACTTGTCCGCTCCGGTGGCGAGGATGTCGGTGACGCGCAGCAGCGTCAGCTTCTGGCGGTGGCCACGGGTGCGCTGGCTGGAATGCTTCCGGCGGCGCTTGTGGTAGGTGATGACCTTGTCGGCCTTGATGACCTCTTCGATCACCTCGGCCTGCACGGCGGCACCCTTGACGAGGGGCGCGCCCAGAACGGCCTTGTCGCCGCCCAGCATCAGCACCTCGTTGAACTGAACCTTGTCGCCGGTGGCGCAGGCAATCAGTTCGATGCGGAGCACATCGCCCGCCTGAACCTTGTACTGCTTGCCGCCGGTCTTGAGAACCGCGAACATATTGACGTCCTTCATCTTTTCCGCGTCCTGCGGCCCCGGTTTCCCGGCGTTTTGGGGGTCGCCCCCGCCTCGGACAGCGCGCCCCGGCAAGGGGCGGCATTTCAAAACATGACCCCGGCCGGACCGGAGGCCCGTCCAAGGATGCGGGCTTATCCGGGAAGCGGGGGGCAAAGTCAAGCGGGCCGGAGGCGGCCGGAAGCGGGGCGGCGGAGCCGTGGTTAACAGCCTTCGGTTGCCCGCCAGCAGGGTGCCAGCAACCTGCCAGCAAGCGTATGGCAACCTGCCATACGCAGCGGACGTTGCGTTGACCGGTTAACGGCCCGGACGCCGTGATGCCCGGGCACCGGCACCCCCATCGACCTGCGCTTCCCCGGGCAGTGGTTCCAGACGGAAGCGGGCTTGCACCAGAACTGGATGCGGGACTACGATCCGACGACGGGGAGGTACATGCAGGCGGACCCGCTGGGGCTCGTGGACGGGGCGAGTGTGTATGGGTATGCGCGGGGGAATCGGGAGGTGGTTGATCCGAGGGGGGAGTTTGGCGTCGCAGAGCCGCAGCGGGCGCTGCGGTAACGCCGGACTTCAGGTGTTGGTCAACATTTCTACGGAACATGAACTTGGTTCAGGCCGTCAGATGCATCGACATTGTCCGGTCATCAACGCGGCAGCATTGCGGGCTTCGGAGTTTCGCCTTTGGCACTGCTCGCGCAGACGTATGCCGACGGAGCTGCGGCAGCGGCATCGGTTCCAGATCACAGAGCAGCGCCAACGTTTACATCGGAGGTTCCGGCGGTGGCGACTACCAGCTGCCTGCCGGTTCGTCCTTGACCTTCTTCTGTGTGCGTGGTTGGGACTCTGTTCGTCGGCTGCGGCGTATGTTGGCATGGTCGTGGCGCTCTCTGGATGGACAGCCCAAGGGTTACGCAGAGCCTGCTTGCACTTCCATATGGCCTGTTGCAGTAACGACGGGTTGTCTCGCTTTTCTCCAAGTGCCGGACTGGCCTCTTGTTTTACTGTATCCTTCCCTTGGTGGCGTCGTCCACACCTATCAGGGCGCGTGCGCAGATAGGTAGATCGCTTCCAGAGCCCCCGGCGCAACGTGACCTACGGCTATGACCTGCGCGACAACATGCCTCGGTCACCGATGTCCTGGCCTCTGCGAACAACGAGACCTTCACCTATACCCCCCGCGAATCCCTGGCCTCGCGCCACCGGCCCCTACGGCACCTATGGCTTCACCTATGACGGTGTCGGTAACCGCGTGTCGCACAGCCGCAATCCGGGCACCGGGACGGTGACGGACACCTACATCTACCCCGCCACCTCGAACCGCCTGTCCTCGATCACCCTCGGCGCGGGCGGCTCGCGGGGGCTGACCTATGATGCGGCGGGGAATGTGACCGGGGACAACCGGAACGGGCAGAACTTCACTTACGTCTATGACGCGGCCGGGCGGATGGCGTCGGTGTCGCTGGGCGGCGTGCTTCAGGCGGAGTACAAATACGACTATCTCGGGCGGCAGTTCAGCCGCAAGCTTGTGCCGTCGAACACCGTGATCCATTCGGTGTTCCGGTCGGACGGGCAAGCGGATCAGCGGAATATAATGAAGGCACCGGCGCGCTGATCCGGCACTATGTCTGGATGGGCGACACGCCGGTCGCGGTGATCGAGGGCGGGGTGATCACTTCCGTGCGGGTCGACTCAGATCGAGCGGCCCGGTCTTCGCCACCAACCCCGGCGGGCACGGTGGTCTGGACCGCCATCTATCTCCCCCTTCGGCGCGGTGCGCGCCACCACCGGCACCCCCATCGACCTCCGCTTCCCCGGTCAGTGGTTCCAGCTTGAAGCCGGTCTTGCACCAGAACTGGATGCGCGACTATGATCCGACCACGGGGCGCTATCTGCAGGCCGACCCGCTGGGGCTGGTGGATGGGAGCTTCGGTTTACGGCTATGCGGGGCAGTCGCCGCTGATGAAGACCGATCTACGCGGAAGATGTTCGGCCCTTTGTCGCTTATCTACCGGCATGCGTCATGTATGCTGCCTATCTGGTCTACGACATCTTATCGACGACGACGGCTGCTATACGATCTGGGACTTCGCTTGGTTCAACTTCGACTATTTTGACCCGGTCCGCGGATGAAGCCCATGAAGGGGCGGGTGGCGGAGGTGGCGGAGGTGGTGGATCGGGAGGTGGGTCTGGAGGAAGGGGCAGCGGTGCTTCTGGAGGGGGGCCCGACGGCGGTGGGCCGCCTGTCAACCCCGGTCGGCAGCCGTGGAAACGAAATCCAAGTGCCTGCGGGATCAGGCAATACATCTGCCAATAGCCCAACAACAATTGGAGAAAGGGACTATTCCGGTCATGCCCTTGATCGTATGCAAGAAAGGGGTTATGTTCCGTCTATCGTCGAAAATACCATACGTAATGGAACCAGTAGTCCAGGGAATAGCCCTGGGACTACAAAATACTATAACTCGAATAACAACGTATCCATCATTGTCGATAGTGGAACTGGCGAGTTGTTACTGTGAGAGGTGGTCCCTGATGACCAATCCAAAGGCAATAATACTGAGCGCACTAAACGGAGAAATCAGCCTACTGGAAGCTGAATGGCGCTTGAGAGGGGCCTTTGGGTCTGGTCAAACTGAATCATGTCTACCAAGCAGATATATAACTACTTGGATGAGCTTGCTGGAATGATTGAAGGGATTGAAGAAACCGAAATACATAAGAGGCAGTTTGCGGAGTTTGTGGAGAAAATTGGCTTTTCAGATGGTATTGGTTAGCGCTGCACCGATCAGGTGCATGCCCACCGCAATCTTTCTAGTATCTAGGCTCTGGACCCATTAAATCGCTTGCGGGAGCGGCAATTCATTGATTCACTGGTGGCACCAAAGGGGTGCTGCCATGACCGAGATGATCCTGCTTTCCGAAGCCCAGATGGCGCGGATTTCGCCGTTCTTTCCGCTGTCGCACGGGATGCCGCGCGTCGATGATCGCCGGGTGATCAGCGGCATCATCTTTGTGATCCGCAACGGCCTGCGGTGGCGCGATGTTCCCGCCAAGCTACGGGCCGCACAAGACAATCTACAACCGCTTCATCCGCTGGAGCGAGATGGGCGTGTTCGGGCGCATCTTCGTGGAGCTTGCCAAAGGCGGCGGCGAGACCGACGAGATGATGATCGACGCGACCCACCTCAAGGCGCACCGGACCGCGGCCAGCCTGCTCAAAAAGGGGCTCTTCCCCGGCATATCGGACGCACCAAAGGCGGCCTGAACTCGAAACTGCATGCGGTCTGCGACAGCGAGGGCCGACCCCGCACCCTGTTTCTCACGGCAGGCCAGGTCAGCGATTATACCGGTGCGGCGGCCCTGCTGTCGACGCTGCCTGCCGGCCAAGGTGCTGCTGGCCGACAAGGGCTACGATGCCGACTGGTTTCGCGACGCCCTTGCAGATCGCAAGATCGAAGCCTGCATCCCATCGAAATCAAACAGGAAAATCCAGATACCCCATGACAAGGCGCTCTACCGCAAGCGCCACAAGATCGAGAACATGTTCGGCAAGCTCAAGGACTGGCGGCGCATCCACACCCGCTACGACCGCTGCGCCCACACCTTCATGTCCGCCATCGCCATCGCAGCCATCGTCATCTTCTGGATATGATCAATAAGTCCTGAGCCTAGCTTTCGACGGCGGTGGTGCTATACCCCCAGCCTCGATGCGGGGTGCCCTAATGAAGGCAAATACGGCTGGTCTGGCGGCAGTTCAACAGGAAACTTGGCCTTAGAATACCGCCGTCCATTCGGTGTTCCGGTCGGACGGCAAGCGGATCATCGGAATACAATGAAGGCACCGGCGTGCTGATCCGGCACTATGTCTGGATGGGCGACACGCCGGTCGCGGTGATCGAAGGCGGGCAGGTCTACTATCGTGCGCACCGACCACATCGGGCGGCCCGTGTTCGCGCACGACCGCCGCCGGGACGGTGGTCTGGACGGCGCGCCTAGCTGCCCTTCGGCGGCGTGCGGGTGACGCACCGGCACCCCCATCGACCTGCGCTTCCCCGGCCAGTGGTTCCAGGCGGAAGCGGGCTTGCACCAGAACTGGATGCGGGACTACGATCCGACGACGGGGAGGTACATGCAGGCCGACCCGCTGGGGCTGGTGGACGGGGCGAGTGTCTATGGGTATGCGCGGCCGCGCCCCTACCCGCCCGGCGTCATCCGGTAGACCGCGCCGTTCCCCACCGACAGGAACCAGATCGACCCGTCCGGGGCCTCGCGGATGTCGCGGACGCGCAGCGTCTCGTCGGACTGCAGCCGCTCCTCGGCCCAGCCGCCGACGCCGGGCAGGTCGCCGGGAGTGTCGGGATCGAGGCGGGAGATCAGGTCGAATTTCAGCGACCCGATGAAGTGATCGCCCGCCCATTCGGGCCAGAGCCTGCCGGAATAGATCACGTATCCCGATGGCGCGATGGAGGGGTCCCAGTAATGGACGGGCTGTTCGGTGCCGTCCCTGGCGGTCCCCTCGCCGATCGGGCTGTCGTCATAGTCCTTGCCGTAGGTGACGAGAGGCCAGCCGTAGTTGAGGCCCTTGCCGACGCGGTCCACCTCATCGCCGCCCTGCGCGCCGTGGGCGTTGACCCAGAGGTTCCCTTCGGCATCCAGCGTGGCACCCTGCGGGTTGCGGTGGCCGGAGGACCAGACCTCGGGTGCCGGACCGTCCACGAACGGGTTGTCGGCGGGGACGGTGCCGTCGCGGTTCAGCCGGACGATCTTGCCCAGATGGCTGGCCGGGTCCTGCGCGTCCATCCCCTCCGGCCCCGTGCCGCGTTCGCCGATGGTGAGGAAGATCGTGCCGTCCAGTGCCTCGACCAGCCGCCCGCCGAAATGCCGGTCCGCTGTCGGACACCTCGGGCATCGCCCAGAGCAGGCGGAAACCCTCAATCCCCTCCGGCCCCAGCCGCCCGGCGCCGAAGGCGGTGCCCCCGCCGCCGTCCGAGGGCCGGGCGTAGGAGAGGAGGATGTCGCCGGTGACGGCGAAGTCGCGGGGGACAAGGACGTCGAAGAGACCGCCCTGCCCTTCGGCGAAGACCTCGGGCACGCCGGTGAGGCGCTGCCCCGCGCCGCCCTCCACGCCGAAGCGGATCAGGCCGCCGTCGCGTTCGGTCACAAGGAAGCCGCCGTCGGGGAGGAAGGCGATGCTCCAGGGTTCGTCGAGATCTGAAGCCATCTGCGGTGACGGTGACAGGGCCAAGCGAGGTGTCGAGCGCGTGAAGGCGGGCCTGCGGACAGGATCGCGGCGATCAGGGGAAACGCGGAACGGATATGCATGAAACCGATGTAGCCGATGACGGGCGTTCTGCAAGCGGCCCGTTGACCCTGCGTCCGGGTTCCGGCGGGACGCCGCGAATGTCTTTTCTTTTGGAATGGCCCGCTTTAGGTTCCGCGCGCAGGACAAAAGTCCAACATGGGAGTGAACAATGAAAAAACTGCTTCTTGCCACCGCCGCCGCCGCATTGTCCGCTGGCGCCGCCGGGGCCGAAGACATCAAGCTCGGGATCATCTTCGGGTTCACCGGGCCGATTGAATCGCTGACCGGATCGATGGCTGCCGCCGCCGATGCCGCTGTGGCCGAGGTGAATGCCTCGGGCAAGCTTCTGGACGGATCGACCGTCACGACCGTCCGGGGCGACTCGACCTGCGTCGATGCGGCTGCCGCGACCGCCGTGGCCGAAACGCAAGTCACCGTGGACAAGGTCAACGCCATCATCGGCGGCGACTGTTCCGGCGTCACGGGTGCCATCCTGTCGAACATCGCCGTGCCGAACGGCATCGTGATGATCTCGCCCTCGGCGACCTCGCCCGCCCTGTCGACGGCGGAAGATGCGGGCCTGTTCTTCCGCACCGCACCGTCGGATGCGCGCGAGGGTGAAATCGCGGCCGAGATCATGATGGAAAAGGGCGTGAAATCCGCAGCCCTGACCTACACCAACAACGACTACGGCAAGGGCCTGGCCGAGGCGATTGCATCGTCCTTCACCGCGAAGGGCGGCACGATCACCATTTCGGCGGCGCATGAGGACGGCAAGGCCGACTACACCGCCGAAGTCGCCGCGCTGGCGGCGGCTGGCGGCGACATCCTGATCGTCGCGGGCTATCTCGACCAGGGCGGCGTCGGCGTGATCCGCGCGGCGCTCGACACCGGCGCGTTCAGCACGTTCGAACTGCCGGGCGGGATGATCGGCGACAACC
Organism: uncultured Alphaproteobacteria bacterium; assembly: GCA_963819585.1. GTDB lineage: Bacteria > Pseudomonadota > Alphaproteobacteria > Rhodobacterales > Rhodobacteraceae > JAOADN01. Next base: position 242,433 of record CAWFWP010000010.1, on the reverse strand, counting down.
TGACCAAGAACCTCGGCACCTCGATCGACGGATCGTACGGCCAGGTTCCGGGCACGGACGCGCCGGGCATGAAGATCCTCGGCGACAGCGCTGCGGGTGCGTTCGATGTGAACTCGCCCTACACGCCGGAAAGCTATGACGCGGCAGCGCTGATCATGCTGGCGATGCAGGCGGCGAAATCGTCGAAATCGACCGACTTCGCGCCCAAGATCATGGACGTGGCGAACGCGCCGGGCGAGCAGATCTTCCCGGGCGAACTGGCCAAGGGGCTGGAGCTGATCGCGGCGGGCACCGACATCGACTATGTCGGCGCATCGAATGTCGAGCTGATCGGACCGGGCGAAAGCGCGGGCAACTACCGCGAGATCGAGGTCAAGGCGGGCAAGATCGAAACGGTCAAGTTCCGCTGAGAACGATGTAAGATCGCAGACAGCCCGGGGCGACACCCCCGGGCTGTTTGCGCAAGAACGGGGCATCGCGGCATGAACCGCGATGGCGCGAAACGCGCGGCGTCAGGGGATGGACACATGATCGTCGTTGACGATCTTCACAAGCATTTCGGCGGCTTCCGCGCCGTGGACGGCGCGTCGCTGACCATTGCGACGGGGTCGATCACCGGGCTGATCGGGCCGAACGGCGCGGGGAAATCCACGCTGTTCAACGTCATCGCGGGCGTCTACGCGCCGACATCGGGCCGCGTCACGATGGACGGCGAGGATATCTCCGGCCTGCCGCCGCATGACCTGTTCCACAAGGGCCTGCTGCGCACCTTCCAGATCGCGCATGAATTCAGTTCCATGACCGTGCGCGAGAACCTGATGATGGTGCCCGCCGCCCAGACGGGCGAGACGCTGTGGAACAGCTGGTTCGCCCGCGCGCGCATCCGGGACGAGGAAGCGGCGCTTGGTGAAGAAAGCCGACGAGGTGCTTGATTTCCTGACGATCTCGCATCTGCGGGATGAACGCGCGGGGAACCTGTCGGGCGGCCAGAAGAAACTGCTGGAGCTTGGCCGCACGATGATGGTCGAGGCGAAGGTGGTGTTCCTCGACGAGGTCGGCGCGGGCGTGAACCGGACGCTTCTGAACACCATCGGCGATGCCATCGTGCGGCTGAACAAGGAACGCGGCTATACGTTCTGCGTGATCGAGCATGACATGGATTTCATCGGGCGGCTCTGCGACCCGGTGATCGTGATGGCCGAGGGCAAGGTGCTGGCCGAAGGCACGGCGGCCGAGGTGCGCGCGAACGAGGCGGTGATCGAGGCCTATCTGGGCGCGCGGCCTGAAGAACAAGGTCGTGGGGGGCGAGGGCGGCGTGAGCGACCGAACCCTTCCTCATCGGCGACGGCATGACCGGCGGCTACGGCGCGGCCGACATCCTGCATGGCTGCACGCTGGCTGTGAACAAGGGCCAGATCGCGGTCATCGTCGGCCCGAACGGCGCGGGCAAATCGACCGCGATGAAGGCGGTCTTCGGGATGCTGAAACTGCGCGCGGGCCATGTCCGCATCAGGGGCGAGGACATCACCCACCTGCCCCCCAAGGACCGCGTCGCCAAGGGCATGGCCTTTGTGCCGCAGACGAACAACGTCTTCCCCTCGATGACGGTCGAGGAGAACCTTGAAATGGGCGCGTTCCTGCGCCGCGACAACATCCGGGTCACGATGGATCAGGTCTTCACCCTGTTCCCGATCCTGCGCGACAAGCGCCGTCAGGCGGCGGGCGAACTGTCCGGCGGCCAGCGCCAGCAGGTCGCGGTGGGCGCGCGCTGATGACGGAACCCGATGTCCTGATGCTGGACGAACCGACGGCGGGGGTCAGCCCCATCGTGATGGACGAGCTGTTCGACCGGATCATCGAGGTGGCGCGGGCGGGCATCACGATCCTGATGGTGGAACAGAACGCGCGGCAGGCGCTGGGCATCGCGGATCAGGGCTATGTGCTGGTGCAGGGGCGGAACGCGTACACGGATACGGGCAAGGCGCTGCTGGCCAACCCCGAGGTCCGGCGGACGTTCCTGGGGGGATGAGCATGGACCTCCTCAACGCCCTCGTCATCCTGCTGAACTTCGTCGTCATCCCGGCGACCGCCTATGGCGCGATGCTGGCGCTCGGCGCGCTCGGGGCCACGCTGATCTACGGCATCCTGCGGTTCTCGAACTTCGCGCATGGCGACACGATGGCCTTCGGCACCGCGATCACCATCCTGTTCACCTGGGTGCTGCAATCCGCCGGGATCACCTTCGGCGTCCTGCCGACCGCCCTGCTGGCCCTGCCCGTCGGCATCCTTGTCACCATCGGCGTCGTCCTTCTGACCGACCGCGCCGTCTACAAGTTCTACCGCAAGCAGCGCGCCGCACCGGTCATCCTTGTCATCGCCTCGGTCGGCGTGATGTTCGTGATGAACGCGCTGACGCGCTTCGTGATCGGGCCGGGCGAGCAGGTCTTTGCGGATGGCGGGCGCTTCATCATCTCGGCACAGGGGTTCAAGGACGCGACGGGTCTGCCCGAGGGGCTGGCCTTCAAGGTGACGCAAGGCCTGACCATCGGGATTGCGGTGATCGCCGTTGCGGCGCTGTTCTGGTTCCTGAACCGGACGCGGACGGGCAAGTCGATGCGGGCCTTCAGCGATAACGAGGATCTGGCGCTTTTGTCCGGCATCAACCCCGAACGGGTCGTCGCCGTCACCTGGATCATCGCCACCACGCTGGCTGTCATCGCGGGCACGCTCTACGGCCTCGACAAGTCGTTCCGCCCCTTCAACTACTACCAGCTGCTGCTGCCGATCTTCGCGGCTGCCGTCGTGGGCGGCCTCGGCAATCCGCTCGGCGCAATCGCGGGCGGTTTCCTGATCGCGTTTTCCGAGGTCAGCGTGACCTATGCCTTCAAAAAGGTGCTGACCTATGTCCTGCCCGACAGCATGGCACCCGACACTCTGGTCCAGCTGTTGTCCACCGACTACAAATTCGCGGTCAGCTTCACGATCCTGATCGCGGTGCTGCTGTTCCGCCCGACCGGCATCTTCAAGGGGAAATCGGCATGACCCGGGCAGTCCCGAACCCGTCGCGGCCCCTGATCGTCATCGGCGCGGTGATCTGCCTCTACCTGATCGAGGCGCTGTGGCTCGGCACCTGGAACACCACGCTGAACATGGTGAACTATTCGCTGATCGCGGCGATCATCGCGCTCGGGATCAACATCCAGTGGGGCTATGCGGGCCTGTTCAGCGTGGGCACCGTGGGGTTCGTCGGCCTTGGCGGGCTTGCCCCTGTCCTGACATCCTCGGCCCCCCGGCCTGAGAATTTCGCAGCGGGCGGCTGGCAGATCATCGGGGCGCTGGTTCTGGGCGTCGCGGCGGTGGCGCTGGCGATTGCGGTGAACCGCAGGACCAGCGGGCGGGTGCGGACCGTTGCCACGCTGGCGGTGCTGGTGGCTGGGTTCTTCGCCTATCGCGCAGTCTTCGACCCGGCGGTGCTGCGGGTCGAGGCGATCAATCCCGAAAACGCCGGAAACATCGGCGGGCTGGGGCTGGACAGCATCTTCGGGCTTCATGTCGGGTTCTGCTTGCCTGGCCGCTGGGTGCCCTGATGGCGGCAGGGGCGGCCTGGGTGATCGGCAAGACGGCGCTGGGCCTGCGGTCGGACTATCTGGCGATTGCGACGCTGGGGATCAGCGAAATCCTTCTCGCGGCGATCCGCAACGAAGACTGGCTGGCGCGCGGCGTGAAGAACCTGACCGACATCCCGCGCCCGGTGCCGTATGAAGTGGACCTGCAGCGGGGCGCAACTTGGCAATCCTGGGCAGACATGGTCGGCACCGACCCGATCACGCTGTCGACCATCGTCGTCAAGCTGTGCTGGGCGGCGCTGTTCACGGCGATCCTGCTTGGGCTGATCTGGCTGTCGCAGCGCGCGCTGAACAGCCCCTGGGGACGGATGATGCGCGCGATCCGCGACAACGAGGTGGCGGCCGAGGCGATGGGCAAGAACGTGACGGGGCGGCACCTGCAGGTGTTCATCCTGGGGTCGGCGATCTGCGGCCTTGCAGGCGCGATGCTGGTGACGTTCGAGGGGCAGATCACGCCGGGGGCCTACAACCCCTTGCGCTATACCTTCCTGATCTGGGTGATGGTCATCGTCGGCGGGTCGGGCAACAACTGGGGCTCGGTCGTCGGGGCCTTCCTGCTGTGGTGGGTCTGGATCAAGGCCGAAGCCTTTGGGCCGGACCTTGTCGGCTGGGCCACATCCTTCATGGGTGACGGGCCGCTGAAGGATCACCTGATGGAAAACGCGGTCCATGCCCGGCTGCTGGCGCTGGGTCTGATCCTGCTTCTGGTGCTCCGGTTCAGTCCGCGGGGGCTGCTGCCGGAGAGGTGAGCGGCGCGGCCGCGCCTGTCAGAACGCGCTGACAGACGCGACATTTTTTGTCGCTCACTGGCAAGCCGTTGGGAATGCCAGTCATCACTCTTCCTGCGGCAGGCGGAGATGTTCGGCATGAAGACCCATACCCAGGTTCTGGTCATCGGCGGCGGCGTCGTCGGCTGTTCCGTCCTCTACCATCTGACCAAATACGGCTGGTCCGACGTGATGCTGGTGGAGCGGTCGGAGCTTACGTCAGGGTCCACCTGGCATGCGGCGGGCGGGTTTCACACGCTGAACGGCGACACCAACATGGCGGCCCTGCAGGGCTACACGATCCAGTTGTACAAGGAACTGGAAAAGATCACCGGCATGTCGTGCGGGCTGCACCATGTGGGCGGGATCACCCTTGCGGACAATCAGGCGCGGTTCGAGATGCTGGTGGCCGAGCGTGCCAAGCACCGCTACATGGGGCTGCACACCGAAATCCTGACGCCTGCAGAAATCGCCGCGCGCACAGACGGGCTGGTGAACACCGACGGGATCATCGGCGGGTTGTACGATCCGCTGGACGGACACCTTGACCCCTCCGGCACGACGCACGCCTATGCGAAAGCCGCGCGGATGGGCGGGGCCGAGATCGTGCTGCACAACCGGGTGCTGGAAACCAATCCGCGCGCCGATGGTGGCTGGGACGTGGTGACGGAACAGGGCACGATCCATGCCGAGCATGTGGTCAATGCGGGCGGTCTCTGGGCGCGCGAGGTGGGGGCGATGGCAGGCGTCTATCTGCCGCTGCTGCCAATGGCGCACCAGTATCTGGTGACGGACGACATACCGGAGATCATGGCGATCCTGAAATCGGGCCGCGAGTTTCCGCACGTCATGGACCCGGGTGGCGAATCCTACTTGCGGCAGGAAGGCCGGGGCCTTTGCATCGGGTTCTATGAGAAACCCTGCGAACCCTGGGCGCTGGACGGCACGCCCTGGGGGTTCGGGCACGAGTTGCTGAACGAGCAGTTCGACAAGATCGAGGATTCCGTGAACTTCGCCTACCGGCGGTTTCCGGTGCTGGAGCGGTCCGGGGTCAAGAGTGTCATCCACGGGCCGTTCACCTTTGCGCCCGACGGCAACCCGCTGATCGGCCCGGTGCCGGGACTGCGCAACTACTGGTCGGCGTGCGCGGTAATGGCGGGGTTCAGTCAGGGCGGCGGCATGGGCAAGAGCCTTGCCGAATGGATGATCCACGGCGAGACCGAGGTCGATCCGCGCGGGTTTGATGTCGCGCGGTTCGGCACATGGACGTCGCCCGGCTACACGGTGCCGAAGGTGATCGAGAACTATCAGATGCGGTTCTCGGTCAGCTATCCGAACGAGGAACGCCCCGCCGCGCGGCCGCTTCGGACAACGCCGATGTACGACATCTTCGACGGGATGGGTGCAGTCTGGGGCGCAGCAATACGGGCTGGAAGTGGCGAACTATTTCGCGCTGCCGGGCGAGCCGCGCTATGAGACGCCCAGCTTCAAGCGGTCGAATGCGTGGGAGGCGACACGTCAGGAGGTGTTCGCCGTCCGCGAGGGCGTGGGGATCAATGAAATCCAGAACTTCGGCAAGTTCCGTGTGAAAGGACCGATGGCGAGGGAATGGCTCGACCGGATCATGGCGGGGTTGATCCCGAAGCCGGGGCGGCTGTCGCTGACCCCGATGCTGAGCCGCAAGGGCCGGATCATCGGCGATCTGACGGTGACCTGCATCAGCGAGACGGAATTCCAGCTTACGGGAAGCTATGGTGCGCAGGACCAGCACCGGCGCTGGTTCGAGATGAACCTGGAACCGGGCGTGACGGTCGAGAACATGTCCGACCGCCTGACCGGGTTCCAGATCGCGGGGCCGAAGGTCGCGCGACCTGCTCGCCCGGGTGACGCGGGCGGATGTGTCGGCGGCGGCGTTCCGGTTCATGGATGCGCAGGCGATCACCGTTGGCATGGTGCCCTGTCTTGTTCAGCGCGTCAGCTATACCGGCGATCTGGGGTATGAAATCTACACCGATGCGATGAACCAGCGCGCGCTCTGGCACGCCCTCTGGGCCGCCGGGCAGGACCTCGGGGTCCGTCCGTTCGGGATGCGGGCGATGATGTCGCTGCGCCTGGACAAGCTGTTCGGGTCGTGGGCGCGGGAATTCAGCCCTGACTACTTCCCGGGCGAGACCGGAATTGACCGCTTCATCCGCTGGAACAAGCCCGCCGACTGGATCGGCAAGGCCCCTGCGATGGCCGAGAAGGCGGCGGGGCCGAAGCGGCGGCTGGCGGCCTTTGTGGTGGACGCGGTGGATGCCGATGTCGTGGCGTATGAGCCGATCTGGGTCGGCGACAGGGTGGTCGGGTTCTGCACCTCGGGCGGGTTCAGCCACTGGACGGGCAAGTCGGTGGCGCAGGGGTTCCTGCCTGCGGAGATGGCCGACCTGCGCGAGGTCGAGATCGAGATTCTGGGGCAGCGTAGGCGCGCGACGCGGATCGACGGGCCGCTCTGGGATGCCGACGGGGCGCGGATGCGGCACGGATAGCTAGGCAGGCGGGGCCTGCGGCGCTAGACTTCGTGCATGGACAGCGTGACGATCCTTATCCCGGCGGCCGGCGCATCCCTGCGGATGCGCGGCGGCGACAAGCTGACCGAGCTGGTGGGCGGCGAGCCGCTGCTGCGCCGGTCCGCCCGGATGGCGGTGGCGACCGGCGCCCGGGTCATCGTGACGCTGCCGGGCGGCGGGCCGCACGGGGGTCCGCGCAAGAGCGAGCTGGTGGGGCTGGATGTCACCGTGGCCGAGCTTCCCGATGCGCATGAGGGTATGGCGGCGAGCCTGCGGCACGGGGCGAAAGCCGCGAAGATGTCGGCGGGGCTGATGGTCTATCTGCCCGACATGCCCGATCTGACGGAAGAGGACCTGATGCTGCTGATCGCGGCGTTTCTGGCGGATCCGAACGCCCCCCTGCGCGCCGCGACCGAAGACGGGCTGCCGGGACACCCGGTGATCTTTCCGCGCCGCCTGTTCGGGGAACTGGGGATACTCGGCGGGGACGAGGGCGCGCGGCATGTGCTGGCGGATGAGGAGGTCAGCCTGCTGCCGCTGCCGGGGAACCGGGCGATCACGGACCTGGACACGCCGGAGGACTGGGCGGAATGGCGTGCGGACAATACCAGGGGGCATTCTGCCCCCTGACCCCCTGAGGATATTTGCCCGAAGAAGAAACCAATAAGGCCTTTCTTAAGGATCCCGCGTGAAAGTAGTCGGGCGGTACAGGCGGGGACGCCGATGACCGCCGAAGGAGAAAGGGTTCCGGCCGCGTTTGACGCGCCGGGACCCCGCCCATTCTTCTTCGGTCAAATATCCCCGCCGGAGGCATCCGGCATCTGCGCAGGGCGTTACCGGAACAGCACCAACGCGCCCGGGCGACCACGCGATCCGCGTCCGCGTCCCGATGTCCAGCACCGGCCGACCGAAGACGTTGCGCATCGACAGGCGCACCGATTCCGAAACACCGTCCAGCTTGACGTCGTAATAGGTCATGTCGCCGTAATAGACGACCTCCTCGATCACGCCTTCGCATTCCCGGTCAGCCGCCGCGTTGCCTTCGTAGAGGATCGTCAGCGTCTCGGGCCGGAAGCCCACCGAGACCGCGCCGCCGGTCTTGGCACCCGGGGCCTGCCCCGCCGAAATCTCGCAGCGCCCGAGGCCCTGCACGTCGACCTCGATCTTGTCGCCGGTCTCGGACAGGATTTTCGCAGGGACAAAATTCATCACGCCGATGAATTCGGCCACCTGACGGGTCTTCGGGCGGCGGTAGAGCGTTTCGGGATCGTCGAGCTGGGCGATGTTGCCTTCGAACATCACGGCGATGCGGTCGGACATGACCAGCGCCTCTTCCTGGTCATGCGTCACCAGGATGAAGGTGATGCCGACCTGGCGTTGCAGCTTGATCAGTTCCTCCTGCATCGTCCCGCGCATCTTCTTGTCGAGCGCCGAGAGCGGCTCGTCCAGCAGCAGCACCTTGGGCTTCAGGATCAGCGCGCGGGCCAGTGCGACGCGCTGACGCTGGCCGCCGGACAGCGCATGGGCGGCGCGCGCGCCGTAGCCCTTCAGGCCGACCATCTCCAGCGCCTCGGCCACCGCCTTGCGACTTTTCAGCTGCCGAACGCGGGTCCTTGCGCAGGCCGAAGCCGACGTTCTGTTCGACGGTCAGATGCGGGAAGATGGCGTAGGACTGGAACACCATGTTGGTCGGGCGCTGGTTGGCGGGCACGCCCTCCATGTGCTTCGCGTCGATCATGATGACGCCGGAGGAGATATCCTCGAACCCCGCGATGGTGCGCAGCAGCGTGGTCTTGCCGCAGCCGGACGGCCCGAGCAGCGAGAAGAACTCGCCCGCGCGGATCGTCGCGTTGATGCCGCGCAGCGCGTGATAGTCGCCGTAGTATTTCTGCACGTCCTGAAGCTCGATCATCGGCTTCGCGTCGGCTTTGTTGGTACCATGAACTGTCACGAATGACCTCCGGAGTCAGTGGCGCCGATCTTCGCAAGGCCGCGACGGCGATAGTATTCGGCAATGCCGAGCAGCGTGATCGACATCAGGACAAGGATCGTGCCAAGCGCCATGATGACGGGGATTTTCGCGGGGAAGCGCAGCTGCGACCAGATGTAGAGCGGCAGCGTGGTTTCCGATCCGGCGAGGAAGAAGGCCATGATGAATTCGTCAAGGCTGATGGTGAACGAGATCAGCAGCGACGAGATGATGCCGGGCATGACGAGCGGCAGGATGATGAGGCGGAAGGTGGAAATCTTGCTCTCGCCAAGGTCATAGGCGGCTTCCTCGAGCGATTTGTCGAGGCTGAGGAACGCGCCGTTCAGGATGGCGATGCAGAACGGCGTGCAGACAAGGACATGGCCGAGGATGACGGTGAAGAGGCCGAGCGGCAAGCCGATGCCGAGGAGGACGGAGAGAAGCGCCACGGCCAGGATGATCTCGGGCAGGACCAGCGGCAGCATGATCATGCCCATGATGCCGGTCTTGCCGGGGAATTCGTAGCGGGTGGCGGCGCGGGCGGCGAAGATGCCGAGGGTCGTGGCGATGACGGACGTGGACACCGAGATGATGAGCGAGTTCTTGACGGCCTGATGGAGCGCCGGAATTGTCGCCAGTTCGCGGAACCAGTCCAAGGTGAAGCCCTGCAGCGGGAAGGCGATGATCGTGCCGGAATTGAAGGCGAAGATCGGCAGCAGGATGACGGGGGCATAGAGGAACAGCAGATAGCAGATCGCGTAGATGCGGAGACCGGAGCCGTGTTTCATTTCTGCCCCCGAAGGAAGCGGCGGTTGAGCAGAAGGAAGACCACGCTGATCGCAGCGACGATGACCATCGCGGTCACGGCGAGGGCCGAGCCGACGGGGTAGTTGTCCAGCTTCATGTATTGCAGCTGGATCGCGTTGGCGATCAGCCGCCCTTCCGGCCCGCCGACCAGAACCGGGGTCACATAGTCGCCGATCGTGGGGATGAAGACGATCAGCGTGGCACCCACGACGCCGGGCATGGCGAGCGGCAGGGTCACGCGCCAGAAGGTCATCAGGCGGCTTTCGCCGAGGTCCTGCCCGGCTTCCAGCAGGGACCGGTCGATCTTTTCCAGCGCCACGAAGATCGGCAGGATGGCGAAGGGCGCATAGGCATGGGCCAGCGTGATGACGACGGCATTCACGTTGTAGAGAATCCAGGTCATCGGTTCGCTGATGAGGCCGATGCTCATCAGCGTCGAGTTGATGACGCCGTCAAAGCCCAGGATGACCTTCCAGAGAAAGACGCGGATCAGGTAGCTGGTCCAGAACGGGAATCGTGATCAGGAACAGCCAGATCGACTTGCGGTCGGGTGCCACATGGAACGACACGAAATAGGCGATGGGAAACGCCAGAAGCACGGTGATGAGCGTGACGAGCATCGAGACGCCGACGGACCGAACCATCAGAAGCTGGTAGAGCGGGTCCGACCAGGCCTCGATGTAGTTCGCAAAAGTGAATTCACGGACGATCTCCAGATAGCCGTCCTTGAAGAACGAATAGGCGAGGATCGTCACAAGCGGGGCGGCGAGCAGCAGGATCGCATAGAGCGCGGTCGGGCTGAGCATGGCGTAGCCCTGGAAGGCCTGAGAGCGGGTGATCCGCCCCCACCGCGAATTCAGCTGCATGAAGTCCCCGTTGGTTCTTGGTCTTGGGGGCAGGTTTGCACAAGGAACCGGCGCTGAAAAGGGTGCATCGGCTGATCCGCTGCCTGCTTTGTCGGCAACGGCCCGGCTGTGCGCGGAAAACGTGCAGGCGTCAGCGCTGGCGTCGGATCACATGCAGAGATCGCGCGGCGGGTTGCGCAAGAGCCGCGCAAGGGTTTCCAGCGCTTCGGAAAACAGCGGCTCGGGTGTCGGGCCGCTGAGCGCGATACGCACGGAATTGGGCGTGTTGCTGTCGGACAGCGCGTATTCGTCAGCCGAGCGGATCAGGACGCCTGCGGCTTCCGCCTCGCGCAGGAAGGTCGAGGCGCGCCAGCCGGACGGCAGGCGAAGCCAGATGAAGCTGAGACCCTTCTGCCACGCGATTTCGTAACCGCCGAGCGCATTCAGCGCCATTTCCAGGCGCCGGGCCATGACGGCCTGCACCCGGTCGCGCAGAAGGTCAGCCTGACCGGACGCCAGCAGATGCGACACGATGTCGGTTGTCGGGCGGGCGAGGCCGAAGAAGTTGTGCTGAGCCGCCAGACGGGCGGCGTCGCCCCGGCCTGCGGCGCAGACGATGGCCCCGAAGCGCAGGCCCGCGGCGATGGACTTCGACAGCGAGGTGACGTGCCAGGTGCGTTCGGGTGCGGCGGAGCGGAGCGAGGGGATGTCGGAACGCGCGGCGGAATAGCAGTCATCTTCGATGATCTGGAGATCGTGGATGCGGGCGATGCGTACAATCTCTGCCCGGCGCTCGGGCGTCATGCGGACGGTTGTCGGGTTCTGCGCCTCGGTCGTGATGCAGACGACGCGGCCGCCGTGGCGGCGGCAGGCGGCGTCAAGCGCGTCGGCGCGCATGCCCTGACCGTCGAGGGCGACCGGGATGACATCGGCGCGGTTCAGGCGGGCGGCATGGCGGAAGCCGGGATAGGCCAGTTCCTCGGCGAAGATCACGGGGCGGTCGCCGCGCAGACAGCATTGCAGGATGATGTTGACAGCACTCTGGCCCCCGGGGGTCAGCACGATGTCGTCGGCGTCGAATGTGCCAAGCACGCGGTCCGACAGCCAGCCGATCATCAGGTCGCGCACCGGCCGGTCGCGGCGCAGGCCCGGATAGTCGAGGATATCGCCGTCGAGCCGCTGTGACAGCGCGACCATGGCCTGCCCGATGGCCGCGACCTGCCCGACATCGGGCAGCTGCGGCGAGCGCAGGTCGATGACGCCTTCCGCCTGGGCGGCAGGGCTGGTGCGTTCGGGATACATCGGCTCGGTCGGGCCGAGCTTGGGTGTGCGGGCCGCGACAAAGGTGCCGCGCCCGACCGCCGCCTGCAGCAACCCGTCCTGGGTGCCGATCTGATAGGCGCGGGCGACGGTGCCCGGGGTGACGCCCAGCCGCCAGGCGAGATCGCGGACGGGCGGCAGGCGCGTACCTTCGGCAAGCGCACCTTTGCGGACCGCATCGCGGAGCGCATGGGAGAGGGCCAGATACTTCGGGCCGGCGAATTGTGTCAGGTCAGGCTGCCATGTTGTATCGGGCACAATGTTCCTCTGGACCATGATCGCAGCGCTTTGTATCAATACATTACGGCATTTCCTGAATTGTATCAATATTGAATTGACACACGAGGCTGACCATGATCGACACACGCAAAACCCCCGCCACGCTGTTCCGCCCCGCTTCGGGCGGTGTCACGCGCATGGTCACGCGCGCTGTACAGGTCTGGCTGGCCCGCCGCAGCGCACGGGCAAAACTTGCCGCGCTGGACCCGCATCTTTTGCGCGATATTGGGCTGACCGACGATCAGGCCCGGCGCGAGGCGGTGAAGCACTTCTGGATCGAATAGGTCCCGTCCAATCCCCGACGGACCTTTTCCTGGGGCCGGGCCAAGCGCCCGGCCTTTTTTGTCTGTGACCTCAGCCCGCGATGGATTCGATCGCCACGCCCAGCTTCTTCAATTCGGCGTATAAGGCGGGGACGACCTGACGCTGGTTGACAGCAAGGCTCAGCGCCTCGCCCAGTGCGCCGTCCGTCGCGGGCGAGCGGACACGCCAGACCAGACGGCGGCGGCGGCCGTCATCATAGACGATTTCGGTGACCCCCGATGCGCCTTTGCGGAATCCGAGGAAATCCGCAGCGCCCGAGGCGCTGTGGTAGGTGGACTGGACCGGCATTTTGATGCTCGTTCTTGACTGGCTCGATTGGCGGTCAGGGTGAATCCGCGCCGAGCCTGCGTCAATCCGCCCTGCCCCGATTGAGCGGACGGTGAGTCCGCAGTGTCACAGGGTCTGGTGTCACAGGGGTAGACCAAATGAAACGGGCGCGCAGGTTGCCCTGCGCGCCCGCATCTGACGTTTCGGTCGAGGGATCAGCGCTTGGAGAACTGGAAGCTCTTGCGCGCTTTGGCCTTGCCGTATTTCTTGCGTTCCACCACGCGGCTGTCGCGGGTCAGGAAGCCTGCGGCCTTCAGTGCCGGACGCAGGGACGGCTCATAGAGCTGCAGCGCCTTCGAGATGCCGTGCTTGACGGCACCGGCCTGGCCCGAAAGCCCGCCGCCCGCAACCGTCGCCATGACGTCGAACTGGCCTTCGACGCCCGCGACCGTGAAGGGCTGCTTCAGGATCATCTGAAGCACGGGGCGCGCGAAATAGACCGACATGTCCTTGTCGTTCACCACGACCTTGCCCTTGCCGGGCTTGATCCAGACGCGCGCGATGGCGTTCTTGCGCTTGCCGGTGGCGTAGGACCGGCCGAGCGTGTCGCGCTGCGGCAGTTTCGGTGCGAGGACCGGGGCGGCGGCGGGACCCGAGGTGCCGACAGCGGCCTTCAGGTCATCGAGGGATTTGATCTCTTCGGCCATCTCATGCGCTCCGGGTGTTCTTGGGGTTCATCGACTTGACGTCGAGAACGGTCGGGTTCTGCGCCTCGTGCGGATGCGCACCGCCTGCGTAGACGCGCAGGTTCGTCATCTGCTGGCGGCCGAGCCGGTTGCGGGTGATCATGCGCTCGACCGCCTTGGTCACCACGCGCTCAGGGTGCGCGCCTTCCAGGATCTGCTCGGCGGTGCGGAACTTGATGCCGCCCGGATAGCCGGTGTGCCAGTAGTAGCGCTTGTCGGTGCGCTTGTTGCCGGTCATCTGCACCTTGTCGGCGTTGATGACGATCACGTTGTCGCCCATGTCCATGTGCGGCGTGAAGGTCGGCTTGTGCTTGCCGCGCAGGCGGTTGGCGATGACGACGGCAAGGCGGCCCAGGACGACGCCTTCGGCATCGATCAGGATCCACTTCTTTTCGATCTCCGCCGGTTTTGCGGTATAGGTTGTCATGGTCTGGCCCTTTGGCATCAGGTCTTACCGGGGCGTTTGGGCGGCCCCGGTTTCGGATGCGGGCTTATGTGGGATTGCGCTGCGCGGGTCAAGTGCAGAGACGTTGATTTAGTGTAGTATAATCAATGGGTTGCAAAATAGGTATTATAATACCATTGTAGTGCGGCGGATTTCTTCCTGTCGGGCCGCTTTCCAGAGCGCAAAAGCGTTCCTATGGTCCGCCAGAGCGGAGGGGCCACGACAAATGACAGAGCCATGCCTGACAAGGATGGACCGCGACGGCATCGCCACGCTGACGCTGAACGCACCGTCGCGGCTGAACGCGCTGTCGGACGCGATGCTGGCGGCGCTGGCGGACGCGTTCGGGGCGCTGGCCACGGACCCGACGGTGCGCGTGGTGATCCTGCGGGCAGCCGGAAAGGCATTCTGTGCGGGCCACGACCTGAAGGAAATGCAGGCGGCGCGGGCAGACGTGGACAAGGGAAGGGCTGCGTTCGCCAGCCTGTTCGCGCGCTGCGCCGAGGTCATGCAGATGATCCCCGCCCTGCCCCAGCCGGTGATCGCGCAAGTGCAGGGCGTGGCGGCGGCGGCGGGGTGCCAGCTGGTGGCGAGCTGCGACATGGTCGTGGCGTCGGACGCGGCGCGGTTCGGGGTGAACGGGGTGAATATCGGGCTGTTCTGTTCGACCCCGATGGTGGCGCTGACCCGCTCGGTGCCGCGCAAGGCGGCGTTCGAGATGCTGGTGACGGGGTGTTCATCGACGCCGCCCGGGCGCGGGAGCTGGGGCTGGTGAACCGGTTGGTGGCAGCGGACCAGCTGGAGGCGGAGACGCGCGCGCTGGCAGAGGTGGTGGCAGGCAAGCTGACGGCGGCGGTGAAGATCGGCAAGCGGGCATTCCATGACCAGATCGGGCTGCCGCTGGCGGATGCCTACCGGCTGACGGGCGAGGCGATGGTCGAGAACATGCTGTGGCAGGAGACCGAGGCGGGGATCGCGGCGTTTCTGGACAGGAAGGGCTGAGCGATCAGCCCGAGGAGATGCGCGGGCGCAGGATGAGGCCGAGGGCGAGCGCGCCTCCGGCCATCGCGAGGCAGGCGGCGATGACAAGGGGCGCGCCGCCGAGCAGCATCAGGCCCGCGCCGAGGATCGGCGCGGCAGCCTGCGCGAGAAGGGGTGCGACCGAGAGGACACCCCAGACCGCGCCGAAGCCGTCGCGCCCGAGGATGTCGGCGGCCAAGAGCGGGCGCAGGATCGAGGCGATGCCTGCGGCTGCGCCCTGGGTCAGGGCGTAGATCAGCCAGAGCGTGGGGATGCCGCGGCTGGCCAGCAGGGCCGCTGCGCCGATGACGAAACCCGCGAGAACCCAGAGCGTGAGGGCGCGGAGCGGCAGGCGGTCGCCCGCCATGACAAGCATCAGGCGGCCCGCGACCTGGGCGGGACCGAGGGCGGCGGCGAGCATGACGGCGATGTCCTGCGCGGCCCCCCGGTCGATCAGGATCGGCAACGCGAAGGTGGTCAGGACGGAATGGTTCAACCAGACGAGGGCAAGGAGCGCGGCGAGTTGCCAGAAGACGGGGCGGCGGAGGGTGGCCGAGAGCCGTCCGCTGCCGCCCGTCGGGCGCGGGTCGGCGCGGTCGATACCGGCGCGCAGCAGGATCAGGCGGGTGGCGGCAAGGTTGAGCGGCAGCGTCAGGACCACCTGCATCGCGGCAAGGACAAGCAGTGCGCCCTGCCAGCCGAAGGCCCGCGCAAGGGCATCGCCGAGGGGAAAGGCGAGCGTCGTCGAGAACCCGGCGACAAGCGTTACACGGATGATGGCCTGGCGGGCGCGGGGGCCTAGACGGCGGGTCAGAAGGGCGAAGCAGGTCTCGAACTGGGTCGTTGCCTGGCCGAGGCCGATGAGCGCGAAGCCCGCGAACCAGACGGCGGCGCGGCCATCGCCGAGGGCGGCGAGGGCCAGACCCGCTGCGCTGAACAGGGGGCCGAAGGTGAGCAGCCGCGCGCCCTGCCCGGCATCGACGAGCCGCCCCGAGAGCGGAGCAAGCGCCGCGGCAATGAGGAGGCCGAGCGTGGGTCCGGCGGCAAGGATTGCGGGGGACAGATGCGCGCCGGTGACGGGATCGGACAGCGCGACGATCAGCGCGGCGAAGGCGAAGGTCTGGGCGACATATCCGGTGGTCTGGCCGAGCGCGATCAGCCAGACGCCCATGCCCGACCCGGGACGCTCGGAACCGCCCTGCCCCGGCGCGCCGTCGCTCAAAGCCGGTAGATCTCGCCGAACTTCGCTTCAAGATAGTCCAGCAGCGGCCCTTCGGTCGGCGTGGCACCGCAGGCCCGCGTCACGACCTCGACCGGGGTGTAGAGGCCACCGTGGCGTTGGAGCTTGTCGCGCAGCCAGTCTGTCGCGGGGCGCGCGTCGCCCTGCGCCAGCGACGGTGTCGAGATCGGGCAGATCGGCGCGCAAGGCCTTGTGCAGGCATCCGGCATAGACGTTGCCGAGCGAGTAGGTCGGGAAATAGCCGAAAGCGCCGGTGGACCAGTGCACATCCTGCAGGACGCCGTTTGACGGCTTGTCCACGGCAAAGCCGAAGTCTTGCGCGAAGCGGTCGTTCCAGGCCTCTTCGACATCCGCTCACGGCAGTGCGCCCGAGATCAGGTCGCGTTCCAGATCGAAGCGGAGCATGACGTGAAGGTTGTACTGCACCTCGTCCGCCTCGGTGCGGATATAGCCGCGCTGGACGCGGTTGGCGGTGCGGTAGAAGGCGTCGGCCGTGCCCGGCATGCCGGGGAATGCCCGGACGAGTTCGCC
Source organism: uncultured Alphaproteobacteria bacterium (assembly GCA_963819585.1). Taxonomy (GTDB): domain Bacteria; phylum Pseudomonadota; class Alphaproteobacteria; order Rhodobacterales; family Rhodobacteraceae; genus JAOADN01. The sequence continues at coordinate 225,698 of CAWFWP010000010.1, read as the reverse complement.
GTGCAGCCAGCCGGTGAAGGCGCGGCTGCGGCCGAGCTGGTTTTCGTAGATGCGGCTCTGGCTTTCGTGGACCCCCATCGACACGCCCTGCCCCAGCGGCGTCAGGCGGTGGACGGGGTCGATGTTCAGCTCATAGCAGGCATGGCCGACTTCGTGGATCGTCGAATAGAGGCAGTTGAAGGGATCGTCCGTCCGGACCCGCGTGGTGATCCGCACGTCGTCGCCGGAGCCGGACGAGAACGGATGCACGGCCAGATCGATGCGCCCGCGCGTCCAGTCATAGGCGAAGGCGTCGGCAACCTTGCGCGCGAGGGCCAGCTGCCCGGCTTCGGCAAAGTCGCCGGACATGGCGGCGGGCTGATGCGCGCCGGCCATGATCCGGTCGCGCAGGGCGACAAGCCGTGGGCGCATCCGGTCGAACATCGCCTTGAGGGTTGCCGCCGTGGCACCCGGTTCATGTTCGTCGATCAGGGCGTCATAGGCATCGGCACCGAAGCCGCCTGCGGACAGCGCCTGCCCGGCCTCGCGCCGGAGCGCCAGAATCTGCGCGAGCGTCGGCAGGAATGCGGCCACATCGTCGGTCGCGCGGGCGTTGGCCCAGATGCCCTGCGCGACGCTGGTGAGCCGCGCGGTTTCCTGCGCGAGGCGCGCGGGAATGCAGGCGTTGCGGCGGTAGGCGCGCCCGATCAGGTCCAGCGCGCGCTGGCCTGCCGCATCCGCCGCCTTTGCCCCTGCCAGCCAGTCGCCGACGCGCGGGTCGGTGCGGCGGGCGAATGCAGCACGCCCTCGATCGCCGACATCTCCTCGCCGCGCTGATGGGCCGCGCCGGGCGGCATCATGGTTTCCTGATCCCAGCCGAGCCGGCCCGCGATCTGGGCCAGCGCCTCGGTTTCGCGCTGGAAAGCCATCAGGTTCTGAAATGCGGTCATGATCTGCCTCTGACTGAAATGACGTGCGGATAAAGGGCGCGGTGCCGTGCGCGCAGGATCAGGACCCAGAGCAGGACGGCACCGGTCTGGTGAATGAGACCAAGATGCAGAGGGGCGGCGTGAAGAACAGTCACGATTCCGAGGCCGATCTGGATGGCGAGCATCGATGCCCATGACCGAGAACGCGGCCCTTGTGTCGGGATGGGCGGAGCGACGCGAGCGGAGCCAGAGGGCGAGACCGAAGGCGGCCAGAAGGTAGCCTGCCATGCGGTGCATGAACTGGACGAGGCCGGGATTTTCAAAGAAGGCGCGCCAGGTGGCACCACCGTCGGGGACATGGAAGGCGTCGGCGGGAAAGAAGCTGTCGCCCATCAGCGGCCAGGTCGGAAAGGCGCGGCCCGCGTCGATGCCTGCGACCAGCGCGCCGAGCAGTATCTGGAGGAAGGCGAAGTGCATCATGCCGGTGGCCATGCCCGCCAGGCGCGGCTCGCCCTGACGGCGGGCCTGCAAGAGGACAGGCTCGGAGCGGGCGAGCGAGAGGATGAACCAGGCGAGAAGGCCGAGGATGACGAAGGCAAGACCGAGATGGAGCGCGAGCCGGTACGATGCGACATCGACCATGCCCTGCCCCAGTCCGGACCTGACCATCCACCAGCCGAGCGCGCCTTGCAGGCCGCCGAGCGCGCCGACCGTCAGAAGGCGGGGCGTCCAGCCTGCGGGGATGCGCCTGGTGGCCCAGAACCAGAGGAAGCCTGCGGCCCAGACCGCGCCGACTGACGCGGCCAAGCTGCCGGTGGCCCCATTCCCACCAGTAGATCGACTTGAAGGCGGCAAGGTCCATCGCCTTGTTCTGGAGCTGGAATTCCGGGGATGCCTGATACTTCGTGAATTCGGCCTGCCAGTCGGCATCGTTCAGCGGCGGGATGGCGCCGGTGACGGGCCGCCATTCGGTGATGGAGAGGCCGGAATCGGTCAGCCGGGTCGCGCCGCCGACGGCGATCATCAGGGCAACAAGGACGAACAGCGCAACCAGCCAGCGTCGCACCGGATTGCGCCCGCGCCGGACGGTATCGATGGTGCCGGTGGCCGCCGGGGCGGCCTTGGCGGTCTGGCCGACATCCTCGAATATGCTGCGCTTGCCTGCCATGCCCCTGCCCTACCTGTTTCCGCCGTTCCAGCCTAGGCCCGCCGCTTGCCCGCTTCAACCCGATCCGGGTTGTTCCGGGGGGCTAGATGTCGCGCTTGCGCACGATCTGCCGCAGCACGCCGTGCAGGGTCTGGACGTCGGCGCGGGTCAGGGGCAGCCGGCTCCACAGGTTGCGGAGGTTCTGCTTCATGCCTTCGGCCTTGGTCGGCGGGAAGAAGAAGCCCGCATGGTCCAGCCGCTCCTCGTAATGATCGCCGAGCTTTCGCCACCTCATGTTGCGGCGCGAATTCCGTGCCCGCCAGCACCGTGACCTCGGGCGGAACATCGGCCCCCTGCCGCATCCATTCGTAGGCGAGCAGCAGCACCGCCTGGCCGACGTTCAGCGACGGGAACTCCGGGTTCACCGGGATCGAGATGATCGCGTTCGCGCGCGCTACATCATCATTCTCCAGCCCCGTGCGTTCTGGGCCGAAAAGGACGGCGACGCGCTGACCGGAGGCGATCAGGGCGCGGGCATGGTTCATTGCGCGTTCGGGCGTCATCACGGGTTTCGTCAGGTCACGCCCGCGCGCGGTGGTGGCGAATACGAAGGCCGCGTCGGCGACAGCCTCCTCCGTCGTGGCAAAGATGCCCGCATGGTCCAGAACGCGGCCGGCGGCACCCGATGCCATCGCCACGGCGCGGGGGTTGGGCCAGCCGTCGCGCGGATCGACAAGGCGCATCCGGGTCAGGCCGAAGTTCAGCATCGCCCGGGCGGCCGCGCCGATGTTCTCGCCCATCTGCGGGCGGACAAGGATGAAGACGGGCTGGTCTGACACAAGGTTCCCCGGGATGCCCGCGCCTGATACGCTGGCCCCGCACGGCATGGCAAGCATGGGGGCGACGATGGCCTATGACGAAGGACTGGCGCAGCTTCTGCGCGATGATCTGGCGGGGGCTGCCGTGGTCGAGAAGAAGATGTTCGGCGGGCTGGCCTTTCTGCTGAACGGACACATGGTCTGCGGCATCCACAAGGGGGGCGCGATGTTCCGCGTCGGCAAACCGAACGAGGCGGCGGCGCTGGCGGTGCCGGGGGCCGCGCCGATGACGATGACGGGGCGGGCGATGCCCGGCATGATCGACCTGTCGGACGAGGCGACGGCGGATGACGCGCGGCGCGGGCGGGTCATGGCCATTGCGCTGGGGTTCGTGCGGGCGCTGCCGCCGAAATAGGCCCCTTGGCGCGGACGGCGTGGCGCGCTAGGTCGGGCGGACCGCACCGAAGGACCGCGCGACATGGCTGATGCGACGCCCGATAAGACCCGCCCGCAGATTTACCTGATAGCGCCCCCGGTCTTCGACCCCGACGCGTTCCCGGACCTGCTGGCGCGCGTGCTCGACACGACCGAGGTTGCCTGCATCCGCCTGGCGCTCGCATCGCACGACGAGGATGCGATCGGGCGCGCCGGCGGACGCGGTGCGTGCGGTCGCGCATGAGAGGGACGTGGCGGTGGTGATCGAGGCGCATATCGCGCTGGCGGCACGCCACGGGCTGGACGGGGTGCATCTGGCGGACGGCACAAAGTCGATCCGCGAGGCGCGCAAGGCGCTGGGCAATGACGCGGTGGTCGGCGCGTTTTGCGGCACATCGCGGCATGACGGGCTGACTGCGGCAGAGATCGGCGCGGATTACGCGGCCTTCGGACCGGTCGGCGCATCGCCGCTGGGCAGCGGTGCGGTCGTGGACCGCGAGATTTTCGAATGGTGGTCCGAGATCATCGAGGTGCCGGTGGTGGCCGAAGGGGCGCTGACGGAGGCGCTGATCCGTGACCTTGCACCGATCACCGATTTCTTCGGGATCGGACCCGAGGTCTGGGATGCGCCGGACCCGGCGGTGGCGCTGGCGGCGCTGGCGGCCGCGATGGAGTGACAGGGGCTTTGGTGCGCGACCACGACCACTGGGCAGCCCATGCGGCGGACTGGATAGCCTGGGCGCGGACGCCGGGGCACGATGCGTTCTGGGCATATCAGGGTGCCTTTGCAGAGTTTGTCGGCCGGGGGCCGGGGAAGGCCATAGATGTCGGTTGCGGCGAGGGGCGGCTGTCGCGGCTGCTGACGGACCTCGGCTGGACGGTCAGCGCCTGCGAGCCCGTGCCCGCGCTTCTGGATGCCGCGCGGGCGGAGAGGTCGGCAGTGGCCTATCACCCGGCCCCGGCCGATGCGCTGCCCCTAGCGGATGGGTCCTTTGACCTTGTGCTGTCCTACAACGTCCTGATGGATATCGCGGATCCCGCCGCCGCCGTGACCGAGATGACGCGCGTCCTGGCCCCCGGCGGACGGCTGATCGTCGCCATCGTGCATCCTCTGGCCGACCGGATGCTGCTGAAGGACCGGACCGACGCGCCGGAAGATTATTTTGCGCGCAAGGCCTTTGAGGGGAGAGAGACGCGCAACGGGCTGTCGATGACCTTCAAGGGCTGGGCGATGCCGCTGTCCAGCTATGCCGACCTTTTGTCAGCGAACGGGCTTGCCATCACCCGCCTGTCCGAGCCGCGCCCCGATCCTGCGTCCGGTTGGCACGGCACCGCGCAATGGTCGCTTGCACCGCTGTTTCTGTGGTTCGAAGCGAGACGGTTTGCCAGCCTGCCTGACGCGTTCAGTCTGCGGGGCCGGTCAGGCGCGTCATCACGCCGTCGCGCACGACATCTTCGCAGTACCGCGCCAGTGCCTTGCGGTCGGGGAAATCGGCAACGCGGACCGCGTCGTGGAACGTCACCGACACGCCGCCCTGCCGCCAGACCGACAGGGTCTGGGCGAAATGCGGGCCGAAGTCCATGTCGCCCCACCAGCCGTAATGCCGCGCATCGCAGCCCTTGGGCGCGTGGTAGACAACGCTGACCGGCTGCACCCAGAGGATGTCGCGCAGGTCGGGCTGGCCAACGGCCGAGAACAGCGTCGACTTGAACGGCAGCACCCGCCGCCCGTCGGTGCTGGTGCCTTCGGGGAAGAACAGAATGCGGTGGCCCGCGCGCAGGCGGTCAGCCAGCGCACCCTCATGCGCCTTGGCGTCGCGCCGGTCGCGCGCGATGAAAACCGTGCCGGTCGCGCGGGCGAGCCAGCCAATGCCGGGCCAGCCCGCAACCTCGGCCTTGGAGACGAAATAGACGCGCTGGCAGGCGTTCAGCGCGAAAATGTCAAGCCAGGAGGCGTGGTTGGCGACGATGGCCCCCTTGTGCAGCATGGGCGTTCCCGTCACGCGGTAGCGCATCCCCATGATGACAAAGGCGGTGCGGCAGACGAACTGGGTGATCCAGGGCGTGACCGGGCGGGACATGCCGAAGGCCGGCCGTTCGACAAGGCGGACCAGCAGCAGCAGGGCAAGGCAGCCGTAGGTGACGACAGCCAGAAGGACTGCGCGGACGATCACGAGGGCCATTGCCGGGGCGCTGATCCTGCGCTCGTCCGGCCGGTCTTCCGCCCGCCAGGTGGTCAAGCCCGCGCCTCGTGCTTGCGGGTGTAGAAGCCCTTGTGCTTGGCGCTCATCGCGGCGGTGTCCATCAGCAGACAGACATCGGTGGTGTTGAAAGCGTGGTCGATGAAGGCCCCGTCGCCGACAAATCCGCCGAGCCGGAGATAGGCCTTGATGAGCGCGGGCATGGCCACCATCGCTGCGCGGCGGTCGAGCGCCGACGGGGGCAGCAGGTTCATCGGCTGAAACTGTCCGGCCCGCGCCCGGACCCGCAACCCTGGCGGTGCCAGGTGATGGTGGTAGAGCCAGGACAGGGGTTCGCGCAAGGCGACGGGATCGGTGCCGTGAAAGCTGGCCACGCCGAACATGACCTCGATCCCGTGGTCGAGCACATAGTCGGCAAGACCGTTCCAGAGCAGGAACATCGCAGGCCCGCCGCGATAGGCGGCATCGACGCAGGACCGGCCAAGCTCCAGAAGCGACCGGCCCGACATGCGGAGCGCGGTCAGGTCATATTCAGTGTCGCAGTAGAAGCGCCCGAAACCGGCGGCGCGCGGCCCGGTCAGCAGCCGGTAGACGCCGATGACATGCTCCAGCGTGGCCTCGGGCCGGGTGGTGTCGATCAGGACCAGATGGTCATTGACGGCATCGAATTCGTCACGCTCCAGCCTGCGGACATGATCGACCAGCGGCCCGTCGCCACCGAGTTCCTCGACAAAGACCCGGTAGCGCAGGCGCTGGGCCGCCAGAAGGTCGCATTCATCCCGGGCGAGGCGCACGTGGAACTGCGATGTGTCGGGGGCCATCGGGGCGCTCTGCAGCCTTCGCGTCCAGGGCCCGGCGCGGGCCGCGTCGGCGGCTATGTATGCCCCGCCGCCCGGCATTGCAACATCGTCACGCGGCGGCAGTGTTTCGGCGCGCGGCACCGTTCGGGTCCCTGCATGTTAAGGTTGAATTAAGAATCGTTTCGCAATGGTGTGTGATGGACAGCGCAATCGGAACCTCCGGCCCGTCAGCGGCCCGCATCGTCGCGGACGAGCTGCAGTTCGACCACGCGCCCGTCGATCACAACCTTGCCCGCATGTTCGAAGTTCACCGTGATCCGGTCGCCGATCCGCGACTGGACCTGGCCTGTACCCCAGTCAGGGCTGGCAGGATTGCGCACCAGCATGCCGGGTTCCAGGACCGAATTCATGCGCCGCAGGGTCCGCGACCGGCGCTGAACACCAAAGGATCGCCATGCAGCCCGATCTGACAGCCCTCCTCGGGTCGCGCATCTGTCACGACCTTATCAGCCCGCTCGGCGCGATCGGCAATGGGGTCGAGCTTCTGACGCTGGCGAATGCGGCGCAGGGGCCGGAAATCGCGCTGATCAGCGAAAGCGTTCACAGCGCCAATGCGCGCATCCGGTTCTTTCGCATCGCCTATGGCGCAAGCTCGGACGGGCAGCGTGTGGCGCGCGGCGAGATCACGTCGATTCTGGCGGACCTTTACGGCGGGGCGCGGCTGGACATCGGCTGGCAGGCGGCGGGCGACCCGTCGCGTGACGAGGTCAAGCTGCTGTTCCTGCTGATCCAGTGCCTTGAGACGGCCCTTCCCTTCGGCGGGCAGGTCACGGCGGACCGGATCGACGGAGTCTGGACGGTTGCCGGCACCTCGCCGAAGCTGCGGGCGGACCCGGCGCTGTGGGACGGGTTCCGCAGCGCTGCGGCACGGCCAGGCAGCGCCGCGCCCGAGGCCTGGGCAGGGGCGATCACCTCGGCGCTGGTGCATTTCGCGCTGGTCCCGGACGCGCTGCGTGCAGATCGGCGGCGACGCTCGCGATCGAGATGGACGAGACGACGATCACGCTGAGGTTCTGAGGCCGGTTCTGGCGCCGGTTCTGGAGCCGGTTCAGGGCCGGATCGTGCCGTCGCCCGTCACCAGATACTTGAAGCTGGTCAGCTGCTCTGCGCCCACCGGTCCCCGCGCGTGCATCTTGCCCGTTGCGATGCCGATCTCGGCCCCCATGCCGAATTCGCCGCCGTCGGCGAACTGGGTCGAGGCGTTGCGCAGCAGGATGGCGCTGTCGAGCCGGGTGAAGAACCGCTCCGCCGTCGCGTCGTTCTCGGTCAGGATCGCCTCGGTGTGGTTCGACCCGTATTTCCGGATATGCGCGATGGCCTCGTCCACCCCATCGACCAGCTTCGCCGCGATGATCATGTCGAGGAATTCGCGCCCGAAATCGTCGGGGGCGGCCCTGACCGTGCCGGGTATCTTCAGCAATTCGCCCTCGGTCCGCACCTCGACGCCTGCGCTTGCAGCAGGTCCTCGATCAGCACGCCCCCGTGTTTCGTATAGAACGGCCAGTCGATCAGCAGGCATTCCGCCGACCCGCAGATGCCCGTCCGCCGCGTCTTGGCGTTCAGCACGACCGCGCGGGCCTTCGCCAGGTCGGCGTCGCGGTCGGCATAGACGTGGCAGATGCCCTCCAGATGCGCGAAGACCGGCACCCGCGCCTCGGACTGCACAAGACCGACCAATCCCTTGCCGCCGCGCGGCACGATCACGTCGATGACACCCGTCATCCGCAGCATTTCGGACACCGCCGCGCGGTCGCGCGTCGGGACCAGTTGGATCGCGTCGGCGGGCAGACCGGCCTGACGCAGGCCCGTGACAAGGCAGGCGTGGATCGCGCGCGAGGAATGGAAGCTTTCCGACCCGCCGCGCAGGATGACGGCGTTCCCGGCCTTGAGGCACAGCGCGCCCGCATCCGCCGTCACGTTCGGGCGCGATTCGAAAATCACGCCGACCACGCCGAGGGGCGTGCGCACGCGTTTGATGTGCAGACCGTTCGGCCGGTCCCATTCCGCGATCACCTCGCCCACCGGGTCGCGCTGTTCGGCCACCGCGCGCAGACCGTCAACGATGGACCGCACGCGGCCTTCGTCCAGGAACAGCCGGTCCATCATGGCGGCCGACAGGCCCTTTTCCTCGCCATAGACCTGATCCTCGGCATTCGCGTCGATGATCGCCTGCCGGTTCGCCCAGACCGCCTCCGCCGCGCCGATCAGCGCGGCGTGCTTGCGTTCGGCGGACGCGAAGGCCAGTTCCGCCGCCGCAGCCTTCGCGCGGCGCCGATGTCCGCCATCAGGGCCGGGATGCTGTCCATGTCTTTCATAGCCTGTCACCCTAGCTCATTTCATGCCCCAAAGAAAAGGCGCAGACCCCGGCCCCCCGACTATGCGTCGCGCGCCACACCGACAAGTGCGCGCAGTATATCGAGGTCTCCCGGTCCACTCATTCCGTCCGCGATGCTCCAGCATGCAGCGCAGACGATGTGAACCTGCGCCCAGTCCAGGATACGACCCATTGGAACGTCGAGCCGGGCGGAAAATACGGATGCCATGCGGGAAATGCGCGCGGGATCGCGGACTATCCGGCCTGCGCCTTCCGGGTTGGGGAAAGCATTTGCGACCTCATACGCCGGATCACCCCAAAGTCCCTTGGGGTCGATAGCGCACCAACCGCGCTGACTCGAAAGAATGTTGTCGTGGTGAAGGTCGCCATGCAGCGAACGGGGTGGCGGTGCGCTTGCCAGAAGCTTCCGCGCCAGTAATTGCGCAGCGGCAAGCCATTCCCGGTGCCCGGCGAAAAATTTCGACGGGTCAGTCGTAAAAAGCGCCCGGATATGTTGTTCCAAGGGAACAAGACCGCCCCGTCCTGAGGCCCCATCTGGATTTCGACCGATTCGGGCGGCGACATCGGCAAGATGCGCTGTCGCGTGATCGTCCTGTCCGCCTCGGACCATGTCGCCCAGCGACTGGCCGTCGAGAAACTCGATCAGCATCGCATTGCCGGATCGACCGTCAGATTCTGGCCACCCCCCGCCCTGATTGCCGGGCTAGGAATTCCGCCCCGATAATTTCGTCGGCACCCCGAGGCTTCAGGATTTTAAGCACCACCGCTCCGTGATCCCGGCTTTCTGCGCGCCACACCCGACTGTTCGGCGTGTCGGCCAGCGGCACCAGCCCGGCAAGGTGCCACTGCGCTGTGGCGCGTTTGAGTGTCACAACACCATATCATCCCGGTGGATCAGCGCCGCGCGTCCCGGATAGCCCAGAATGCCCGGAATGTCACCCGACCGCCGCCCGGCGATGGCCTTCGCCTCGCCGCCCGTATAGCGGATCAGGCCCTGCCCCAGCCGCGCGCCTTCCGGCGACAGGATCGCCACCGGGTCGCCGCGCCCGAAGCTGCCCGCGACATGCGTGACACCGGCGGGCAGCAGCGACTTGCCCGCGCGCAGCGCCGTGACCGCGCCGGCATCCACCGTGATCTCGCCGCGCGGCTTCATCGCCGCGATCCAGCGCTTGCGCGCGGCCTGCGGGTCGCCCTGCGCGGTGAACCAGGTGCAGGTCGGCCCCGTCGGCCAGCGCCTTGAGCGGGCGACGCACCGAGCCCTCCATGATCGCCATCGCGCAGCCGCCCGCGACGGCGGTCTTGGCCGCCATCAGCTTGGTCTTCATGCCGCCCTTCGACAGGCCCGACACCGGATCGCCCGCCATCGCCTCGATCTCGGGCGTGATGCGGTCCACGACGTCAAAGCGCGTCGCGCGCCGCATCCTCGTGCGGGTTGGCTGTGTAGAACCCGTCCACATCGCTGACAGCAGCACCAGCGCATCCGCGCCGATGGTCACGGCGATCTGCGCGGCGAGGCGGTCATTGTCGCCGTATCTGATCTCATCCGTGGCGACTGTGTCGTTCTCGTTGACAATCGGCACGACGCCGAGGCCCAGCAGCGTCTCCATCGTCGCGCGGGAATTCAGGTAGCGGCGGCGATCCTCGGTATCCTCCAGCGTCACGAGTATCTGCGCCGTGGTGATCCCGTGCGGGGCCAGCACCTCTTCATAGGCGCGCGCAAGGCGGATCTGCCCGACCGCCGCCGCCGCCTGCGACTGTTCGACCGCCAAGGCACCGGCGGGCAGGCCAAGCACCATGCGGCCGAGCGCTATCGCACCCGAGGACACAAGGATCACATCGGCCTTGCGGTTCCGCGCAGCGGCGACGTCGAGCGCGAGACCGGCGAGCCAGTCGGTGCGCAGGCCGCGTGTGCGGTCCACAAGCAGCGCGGAGCCGATCTTGACGACGATCCGCCGGGCTTTGGCTATGTCGGGCCGCGCGGTCATCCGGGGTGCCAGTCACCGACGGATTCCGGCTTGGCCTTGCTGGTCCCGATCCGCGCCATCAGGGCGCGCAGGACATCCGTGACGCCCTCTTTCGACACGCCCGACATCAGCATCACCGGCCCGCCCGAGGCCTTTTCCAGCGCGCGGCGGCGGAGGCCAGCGTGGCCTTGTCAAGCGCGTCGATCTTGTTCAGGGCGGTGATGCGGGGCTTGGCGGCCAGTTCCGGGGAATAGTTCGCAAGTTCGGTGAGGATCGTCCGGTAATCCTTTGTGATCGTTGATGATGTCCCGTCCACCAGATGCAGGAGCACGGCGCAGCGCTCGATATGGCCGAGGAACTGGTCGCCGAGGCCGCGCCCTTCGCTCGCGCCCTCGATCAGGCCGGGAATGTCGGCCATGACGAATTCCCTGCCGTCGATGCCGACGACGCCGAGGTTCGGCACCAGCGTCGTGAAGGGATAGTCCGCGATCTTGGGCCGGGCATTCGACACTGCCGCCAGGAACGTCGATTTCCCCGCGTTCGGCAGCCCCAGAAGCCCCGCATCGGCGATCAGCTTCAGGCGCAGCCAGAGCGTGCGCTCGACCCCCTCGATCCCCGGATTGGCGCGGGCGGGGGCGCGGTTGGTCGAGGACTTGAACCGCAGATTGCCCCAGCCGCCGTTGCCGCCCTGCGCCAGCAACACGCGCTGGCCGACCTTCGTCAGGTCGGCGATGACCGTTTCCTCATCCTCGTCGATGATCTCGGTCCCGGCGGGAACCTTGAGCACGATGTGGTCGCCCGACGCCCCCGTCATCTGCTTGCCCATGCCGGGTTTGCCGGATTTTGCAAAGAAATGCTGCTGATAGCGGAAGTCGATCAGCGTGTTCAGCCCATCGACCGCCTCGGCCCAGACCGACCCGCCGGTGCCGCCGTCGCCGCCGTCCGGGCCGCCGAATTCGACGAACTTCTCGCGCCGGAAGGATACGCAGCCCGACCCGCCGCCGCCCGAGCGGATATAGACTTTGCAGAGGTCGAGGAATTTCATGGGGATCGGGCTTTCGATTGAATTGGCAGGCGTTACAGCAAAGGACCAGGCTTCTCAAGCACCGCCGGAATGGGCCGAGTTTTTGAATGCGGCAAGGGTCACACGCATGGTGATGTGCGGACGATCAATCCCAAGGGCGCGGCAGTATTTGGTGTCGCGCGCGGTTTCCATGAAGCCCAGTTTGCGCAGGACATTGGCCGAGCGGGCATTGCCCTCGAAATAGCCTGACAAGATGGCATTGGAGTCTTCGCGCGAATTGTCCGGCCAGCACAGCCCGCGCCGCCTCGGTCGCATAGCCCTTACCTTGACTGTGCGGCGCGAGCCAATATCCGAGGGTCCGATCCTCGACCGCCATGATACCGGCAAGGCCCTGCGCATCGTCGATGGCATAGGTCGAGCCCGGCACTGCGTATTCGGTCTGGAACTGACGGAAATCGGCCGGGAAATAGGGAAAGGGCACGACCGCCAGCCAGCCCGACACCGAAATGTCGTTCAGGGCGGTGACAACAGGTGCCTCGTCCCCGTCGGCGACGGGGCGCAGCACCAGCCGTGCGGTCCGAAGATAAGGTGATCCGCTCATATCGGTTCCCGTGACGGTGCGCTGTCCCGCTCAGGGCTTGGGCGGCCCCAGTCTTCTGGCGACAGCTCCATCTGCATCACCTCGACATCCATTCCGCGCGGGACGGAGGGCTTCACCTCGACATGGGTTTCGCGAAAACCAACTTTGAGTTGCACCTTCCGTGACGCCTCATTGCCGAGGATGTAGCCGCCCGTGATCGTGCCGCCGCCGTTCCGGAAGTGTTGGGCGATCAGCGCCCCGACTGCTTCCGTCATAAAGCCTTTGCCGTGATGGCGGCGGTCGAGCCAGTATCCAATTTCGCAATCTGAGCCGAGATGGACGACTCCGGTGAAAGTGCCTTCGAGGTCAATCGCCAGTGCACCCTCTGATGGCGGGTTGTTCAGGAACCATTCGGCCTGTTCGATGTTATGCGGCCAAGGAACCGGCAAGAGCCATTTTGTCACCTCCCAGTCATTCAGGCCTGTGGCAATGTATTCGGCGTCCCTAGGCTGCAATGGCCTGAGCACCAGCCGCGCCGTCCGAAGATAAAGTGCTCCGCTCATGTCAGTACTCGTGTCGTTTCGCCTGTCCCGCTCAGGGCTTCGGCGGCCCCGCCTTGTGCTTGGTCAGGCGCGACGGGATGCCCTTTTTCCGGTTCTTGTAGGGGTTCTTCGCGCCCTGATCGCGGAAGGTCAGGCGGATCGGCGTGCCGGGCATGTCGAAATGTTCGCGCAACCCGTTGACCAGATAGCGCGAATAGCTTTCGGGCAGCTGGTCGGCATGGCTTGCCATCACGACAAAGGCCGGCGGGCGCGTCTTGACCTGCGTCATGTAGCGCATCCTGATGCGGCGGCCGCCGGGGGCGGGCGGCGGATGCGCCTCGGCCATCGCCCCGAGCCAGGTGTTCAGCCGCGCGGTCGGCACGCGGCGGTTCCAGACCTCATGCGCCTTGCGGATCGCGTCGTGCAGCTTGTCGAGACCGCGACCGGTCTTGCCCGAGATCGTGACGAGGGGCGCGCCGCGCATCTGCGGCAGCAGCCGCTCGAACGCTTCGCGCAGTTCGCGCGCCTTGTTCGACTTGTCATCCTCGAGGTCCCATTTGTTCGCGGCCAGAACGATGGCGCGGCCCTCGGTCTCGGCGAAGTCGGCGATGCGCAGGTCCTGCGTTTCGAACGGGATCGCGACGTCGATCAGGACGACCACAACCTCGGCAAAGCGCACGGCGCGCAGGCCGTCCGCGACCGACAGCTTTTCCAGCTTGTCGTCGATCTTGGACCGCTTGCGCATGCCTGCGGTGTCGAAGATGCGGATCGGCGTGCCCAGCCAGTCGGCGCTGACCGAGATCGCGTCGCGGGTGATGCCAGCCTCCGGGCCCGGTCAGCAGGCGATCCTCACCCAGGATCGAGTTGATCAGGGTGGATTTGCCCGCGTTGGGGCGGCCGATCACGGCGATCTGGAGCGGTTTCTCGCGCGTGGGGGTGCGGGGGCCGTCATCGGGATCGTCGTCGCTGACCGCGACATCCACCTCGGGCGCGTCGTAGCGGTCGCGTTCGGCGAAGGCGTCGGCCAGGGGCTGGAGCATGCGGTAGAGGTCGTCCATCCCCTCGCCGTGTTCGGCACTGATCCGCAGGGGTTCACCGAGGCCCAGCGCATAGGCGTCCATCGCGCCCTGGTCGCCCGCGTGGCCTTCGGCCTTGTTCACGGCAAGGATCACATGCGCGTTCTTCTTGCGCAGGATGTCGGCGAACATCTGATCCGCCGCCGTGACGCCCGCACGGGCATCCAGCACGAACAGGCAGATGTCGGCCATGCCGACGGCGCGTTCGGTCAGCTTGCGCATCCGGCCCTGCAGGCTTTCGTCCGTCGCCTCCTCCAGCCCCGCCGTGTCGATCACGGTGAAGCGCAGGTCGCCGAGGCGCGCCTCGCCCTCGCGCAGGTCGCGCGTCACGCCGGGCTGGTCATCGACCAGCGCGAGACGGCGGCCGACAAGGCGGTTGAACAGCGTCGATTTGCCCACGTTGGGGCGTCCGACGATAGCGAGGGAAAAAGACATGGGCGGCTCCTGAACCGCCGCCCATACAATGCTTTTCCGCTAGCGGAAAGCGTGAAGCTGGCCGTTCTTCGACATCACATAGAGCGTGCCGCCCGCCACGACGGGGGCCGAAGCCGCGCCGCCGGGCAGGTCGGCCCCGCCGGTCAGCGCACCCGAGGCCGGGTCGAAAGCTTTCAGCTGGCCGTCAGAGGCGGCAACAAACAGGCGTCCACCCGCAAGGATCGGCCCGTAATGCGCGAAGATCGCCTTGCGGCGCTTGTCGCGGTCCTTGGTGAAATAGGGCATGTCGACGCGCCAGACGACAGCGCCCGTGCCCGCGTCCAGCCGGACCAGCTGATTTTCGTCGTTGACGATGAAGACAGCACCCCCGGCGATGATCGGCGGGCTGACGGCGCCTTCGTCCGCCGACCAGACGGGCTGGCCCGTCGTGGCGCTGACGGCAGCCAGACGGCCCGCGCTGGTCCCCGCATAGATGACGCCGTCGGCGACAACCGGATCGCCGGTCAAATCACTGACGCTGGCGAAGGCGCGCCCGAGGCGCTTGCCCGAGACATAGGCCTGCCAGACGGGCTGGCCGGTGTCGCGCTGGACAGCGAGCATCTGGCCCGACGAGAAGGGGAAGATGACCTGATCGCCGGAAATCGCGGGGGCCGAGACGCCGACGACACCGGCGGCGGTCTGGGTGCCCTGCACCTGCCAGCGGATCTTGCCGGCGTCGGCGGATACGGCGGTCGCGGTGCCGTCGCGCGCCGTCACATAGACGGTGCCGCCATCGGCAGCGGGCGCACCGCCGATGCCTGCGTCGAATTTCTGCCGCCAGCGCACGGCACCCGTGCCTGCGTCGAGCGCGATCAGTTCGCCGAAGCCCGTGGTGGCATAGACCGATCCGCCGTCATAGGCGATGCCGCCGCCCGAGGCCTCGCCGTCGCGGTCGGCGGGTGGTGTCAGGTCGGTCGACCAGGCGGTGCCGCCGCCGGTCGAGGTGGCGGTGACGGTTGCGCCGGAGTCGAGCGTGTAGATGCGCCCGCCGCCGACGATGGGGTCGGCACCGATGCGGTTCTTGCGGCTGTCGCCCCGGCCAGCATTGGCAGTCCAGACACGGGTCAGGCCGCGACCCGAGTGCGGCATGCGCGATGCGGTGCGTGGGTGCCCCGCCGCGATGGGACCATTCGGAGTTGGAGACCTGACCGGGCAGCGAGATGGCCACCGCGTTCACGCCCGCCGCGACCGAGCCATCATCGAAAGGCACTGCGGCCTCGGTCGCATCCAGCGGTTCCTCGCCCGGCGCGCCCGCGACCAGCGGCGTGCGCGGGTCGAGGCGTTCGCCCTGAAGGACCAGTTCGCGTTCGCCGCAGGCCGCCAGAAACGTCAGCGCGATCAGACCTGCCTTTGCCCGTTTACCAACCATGCCCCGCCCCGCCCAGATGCCGTGTTCGCCCGTTCTTCCGCCCGATTTGTCAGGCGGCGCTCGGGTCTTCGCCCAAGGCCACAATCAACTGTGTGACCCGCCGTTGCAAGGCCGCCGTCAGGCCCGGTTCCTTCAGGACCGCACGCAGAAGCGTAACCGCGTCCGCCGGTTTGCCGTCGGCCACCATCACCAGCGCCTGCTGCTCCATCGCCAGAAGACGGTAGGGCGCGCCGGGGGCCGCAATGGTGGCCAGCAGGTTGTCGCGCTCGGCGGCGTCGATCTTGTCGCCCGCCAGCGTCACGAGTTTCAGGCGCGCCAGATCGCGGTAGATCACCGGCAGTGCCGCGTCATCGGCCACCTTGCGCAGACCAGCCAGCGCGGCATCGACATCCGTTGCGGCTACGGCTTCCGAGGCGGCGAGCAGCTGCAGGACGCCGGTCTGGGACGGATCGCCCGTCACCGCGTCAAGCGCCGTGACACGCGCGGCAGGATCGTTGTTCGCCATCGCGGCCAGAACGCGCGTCGCCGAAGGCCTGCGCCTTGGTGCGGGCGGCGGATTTGGTGTATTCGTTCCAGGCCGAGCCGCCGACGATCAGCCAGGACCGCGACGACGCCGATCCAGCCGTATTTGCGGAACAGCGCATAGAGCTTGTCGCGGCGGACCTCTTCGTTCACCTCGTCGATGAAACTGTCGTTGTTGCTCATGGCCGCGCCGCCCCTGCCCCTGTGGTCGCGCCCGTCTTACACAGGGGCGGCCAGACTTCCAAGAGCGCGCGTCAGCGTGCGCAAGCTCCGTCAGGGAACCGCCTGATAACGGCGCGTGAACGGCGCCTGCGCTCTCGAGGTTCTCGGGGTCGAGTTCATCGCCGCCGTCCAGCGCATTCTCACGCCGGATCGACAGCCCGTCATCTTCCGACGACTGGCGTTCCCACATTGCCGCATAGCGCCCGCCTGCCGCCAGCAGCTCCTCGTGCGCGCCCGCGTTCGACGATCTCGCCCGCCTCCAGCACCACGATCTGGTCGGCGTCCGCGATGGTGGACAGGCGGTGCGCGATCGTGATGACGGTGCGCCCCTGCCCCATCGCCTTCAGGCTGTCCTGGATGTCGCGTTCGGTCTGGGTGTCGAGCGCCGACGTCGCCTCGTCCAGGATCAGGATCGGCGGGTTCTTCAGCAGCGTC
Source organism: uncultured Alphaproteobacteria bacterium (assembly GCA_963819585.1). Taxonomy (GTDB): domain Bacteria; phylum Pseudomonadota; class Alphaproteobacteria; order Rhodobacterales; family Rhodobacteraceae; genus JAOADN01. The sequence continues at coordinate 208,786 of CAWFWP010000010.1, read as the reverse complement.
CGCGCGATGCCGACCCGCTGCTTTTCGCCGCCCGACAGCTTCAGCCCGCGTTCGCCCACCTTGGTCTCATAGCCTTCGGGCAGCGACATGATGAAGTCGTGGATCTTCGCGGCCTTGGCCGCCGCGATCAGGTCCTGCGCGGTCGGCATCGGGGCGGCCGTAGGCGATGTTGTATTCGACCGTGTCGTTGAAGAGCACGGTATCCTGCGGCACCACGCCGATGGCCGCGTGCAGGCGACGCCTGCGTCACGTCGCGCACGTCCTGCCCGTCGATCGTCACCGCGCCGCCGGTCACGTCATAGAACCGGAACAGCAGCCGCCCGATGGTCGATTTGCCCGATCCGGACGGGCCGACGACAGCGACGCTTTTGCCCGCAGGCACGGTGATCGATACATCCTTCAGGATCGTGCGCGGCGGGCTCATAGGCGAAGGTCGACGTTCGACAGCGTCACCGCGCCGCCCGTGACCCGCAGCGGCTTCGCGCCGGGCTTGTCGGTGATCTCGGCCGGCTGGCCCAGCAGGTCGAACATGTCGCCCATGTCGATCAGCGACTGGCGGATTTCGCGGTAGACGGTGCCGAGAAAGCCCAGCGGCAGGGTGATCTGCATCATGTAGGCGTTGACCATGACGAAATCGCCGACGGTCAGCGTCTTCGCCATCACGCCCCGCGCCGCCATCACCATGACGATGACCAGCCCGATGGTGATGATCAGCGACTGCCCGAAGTTCAGCGCCGACAGCGACTGGCCGGTCTTGACCGCCGCCGTCTCGTAGCGGGACATCGCGCTGTCATAGCGCGCGGCCTCGCGCCCTTCGGCGCCGAAATATTTCACGGTCTCGAAGTTCAGCAGGCTGTCGACCGCCTTCTGGTTCGCGTCGGTGTCCTGGGTGTTCATCTCCTTGCGGATCTTCACCCGCCATTCGGTGATCTTGAAGGTGTAGGTGACGTAGATCGCGATCGTCACCACGACGACCAGCGCGTACCAGATGTCGAAGAGGGTGGCGAAGATCACCGTGACCAGGATCAGTTCCAGAAACAGCGGCCCGATGGAAAAGAGCGTGAAGCGCAGCAGGAAATCGACGCCCTTCACCCCGCGTTCGATGATCCGGCGCAGGCCGCCGGTCTTGCGCGTGATGTGGAAGCGCATCGACAGGGCGTGGATATGCGTGAAGGTCTCGAGCGCGAGCTTGCGCAGCGCGCGCTGGCCGACACGCACGAAGATCGCGTCGCGGAGTTCGCCGAAACCGACGTTCGACAGGCGTGCCAGCCCGTAGGCGACGGTCAGGCCGACCGCGCCCCAGGCCAGCAGCATCGTGTCGTCACGCGCTTCGCCCGCCAGCGCAGTCCACCGCGGCCTTGTAGAAGAACGGCGTGATCAGCGAGAAGACCTTGGCAGCGAACAGCGCCACCAGCGCCAGCACGACGCGGCGCTTCACCCATGTCTCGCCGTCGGGCCAGAGATAGGGCACGACCCGCCGGATCGTCTGCCAGCCTGAGTGTGTCTTGTCGCGTCGCTGCCATCGCTGTGTGCCTGTCCTGATCAGGGCGCTTGATTGCATGCGGGACGCGCGGTATCAAGGGCAATAGTTCAACATTACATGAACGGTTGAAGGATGGATCGCGGAAAAGTTCTCGATGCCCTCTCGGCGATGGCCAACGAAACGCGTCTGGACCTGCTGCGCGGGCTGATCGTCGCAGGGGAAGGCGGCCTGCCCGCCGGGCGGATCGCCGCCGACCTGGGGCTGTCAGCCTCGCGTCTGTCGTTCCATCTGGCGGCGCTGGAGCAGGCCGGTCTGATCACGGCCCGCCGCGACGGGCGGAATATCTATCTATGCGGCCGACCATGCCGGTCTGGGCGGCGTGATCGGCTATCTGCTGCATGACTGCTGCGGCGGGCATCCGAAAGTCTGCTGCTCGGCCGGTCACAGCGGCGACAGGGCGGCCGAATGGCCCGCAGAGGTCTATTCGGACGCGGCGGGCACGGCGAATATCTGACCCGGATAGATCAGGTCGGGGTCGCGGATCTGGCCCTTGTTCGCCTCGAACACCTTCACATAGAGCATCCCGTCGCCGTAGTTCTCGGTGGCGATCTGCCAGAGCGTGAAGCCCGGCTGCACCGTCACGACCTCGGCGCGCTTGACGGCGACAGGTTCGGGTTCGGCGGCCGGTTCCGGGTTCGGCGGCCGCGACGGCGGGTGCGGCCTCGGCCGTGGCGGGTGCGGTCGGCAACAGGCTCGGACGCAGCCACCGCCTCGGGCGCAGGTTCCGCCGCAGGTTCCGATGCTGGGGCCGTCGCCGCCGCGACCGCCTCGGGCGCTTCGCGCTGGAACGGCGTCTCGAACCGCGATGTCACGGTGCCGGACGTCGTCCAGCTGGTCGACGCGCAGGGTATAGATGCCCGCCGCCACATCCGTCAGCACGGCCCCCCAGTTGCCCTTGGCCCCGATGGGCGCCGTCACCACCGCCGCATTGTTCAGGTAGAGACGCGCATGGCTGCCACCCTGCCCGCGCCCTTCGATCTGGACCTGCCCGAGCGCACCGTAGGAAATCGTGTCGATGACGACGCCTTCCGCCGGGGCGGGCGCGAGTTTCTTCACGCCGGCATCGCTGATGACCAGCGGTTCGGCTGCCGGGGCGGGTTCTGCCGGTACGTTCCGGGTGCGACCTCTGCGGTTGCGGCGGGCGCGTCCGCCGGTGCCGCTGCCTCGGCTGTCGCTGCGTCAGCGACCGGCGCTGCTTCGGCCACGCTGTTGCATCTTCGGTGGCAACCGCGCCCGCTTCCGGGGTCACTTCCGGGCCCGCTTCCGCAACCACCACCGGTTCAGGCGTCGGCGCAAGGAGCACCGTCTCGGATGACGGCTGCCCGGCATCCGACATCAGCGTCAGGACACGCGGCGCGGCGCTGGCACCCATGTCGAGGAAGGCCACGAAATTGCCCGCCGCATCCGCCGTCGCGCGCCCGACTTCGGCACCATCCGACATGACGGCGACGGACTCGCCCGGCGCAGCGCGGCCTGCCACAAGAACGCTGCCGTCCGTTTCGGACCGGACGGTGTCGAAACTCGGCGCGGCGGCGGGGGCGTCCGCCTGCGGTTCGGTCGTTGCCTCGGATTCCGCCGCAGCCTCCGGTTCCGCCGCAGCCTCGACTGCCGCCGGTTCGCTCGGCCGGGCGCTTCGGCCGCAGTCCGCTTCGGGTTCCGCTGCCACTGCCGCTGGGGCTTCCGCTGCAGCCTCGGGCTCTGCCGCCGCTTCGGCCACCGCTGCGTCGGGCTTCGCCGCAGGCTCCATCGGACCGACGCGCGAAGAACCACACCGCCGCCCCGGCGGCCAGACCCGCCGCGATCCCGCCTGCCCACATCAGCACGTTGCTGCCGCTGGCTGCGGCGACGGCTTTTTCGTCCGACATACCCCAAATCCCCCGTGGCCCCCATTTCCCCCGGGGGCGCGCTTGAGAGACAGTATCAAGCGGGCTATCACCGCTCAAACAAAACCCCGCGAAAGGCCCCTCATGCCCGCTTCTTTGCGCTCCGTCTGTGTCTTTTGCGGCGCGCGCCCCGGCAACCGCCCGGCCTATGCCGCAAGCCGCCCGTGCGACCGGCGCGATGCTCGCGGCGCGCGGCTGGCGTCTGGTCTACGGCGCGGGCGATGTCGGTCTGATGGGTGAGGTCGCGCGGGCGGCGCAGGGCGCGGGCGGGGCCACCTTCGGCGTCATCCCGGTGCACCTTCTGGCGCGCGAGGTCGGCAAGCGCGACCTGTCCACGCTGGTCGTGACCGAGGATATGCATGAACGCAAGAAGGTCATGTTCATGAATTCCGACGCCATCGTCCTGCTGCCCGGCGGGGCGGGATCATTGGACGAGTTGTTCGAGGTCGTGACCTGGGCGCAGCTCGGACTGCACGCAAAGCCGATCCTGCTGGTCGATGTCGAAGACTATTGGCAGCCGCTGCTGCGGCTGCTCGACCACGTCATCGCCGAAGGGTTCGCCGACGCATCGCTGCGCGGGCTGGTCACGACGGTGCCGGATGTCGGCGCCCTGGAGGCGGCGCTGGCGGCGCATTTCGGCGCGGGCTGAGCGGCCGCGCGTTTTTCACGCAACTTTAACGCGAGCGTGTGGTAGCCTTCCGCGGGCAGGTTTTTCTGCGCCGATCCGGATTTCACACGGCATTTTTTAATGGAGATTACGATGGACATATCCGACAAGGATATCGCGCTGCGATCAGCCATGCTGACCCACATCGCGCTGAACCCCAACCACTTCGGCAACCTTTCCGATCTGAAGATCAAGGGTTTGCCCGATCCGGTCTTCAAAAAGATCGGCGACACGTCGTTCGAGGAACTGACCTGCGTCGGTCTGAACCCCCAGACCGACATGCTGGCGGGCATCGTGCGGATCAAGCAAGGCGGCGGTTACAGCGGCGGGCCCTGCACGGACGGATCGTATGAATACGTCCGCTTCTACGTCGACTACGGCAGCGGCTGGGTCGATTCCGGGCTGGCGGCCTTCAACATCCATGACCTCGGGTTCGCGGATGACCTCTGTTATGCCGTGTCGGTCAAGATCAGTCCGGCGATCCGCCGGGCCTGCAACCGCGCGCCCGTCCTGCCGCGCGTCCGCGCCATCCTGTCCTGGAACGTGGCCCCGCCCGCGAACCTGCCCGACTGGCACCCGGTCTGGGGCAACCGGCTGGAACGCCAGGTCCAGATCCGGTCGCGCAACAAGATCGACATCGGGATTTTCGACACGATCAAGTTCGATGCGATCGAGAAGATAGACGCAGCATTGGCGGCCAAGCTGGAGGATGTGCTGAACGCCGAACCGACGGCGCAGCTGAAACCCGCGGCCCTGACGGACCTGTTCGAGAAATTCGACAAGGCCGACCAGATGACCGGCTTCCGCCATGTGGCACCCCTGGTCCTGCAGGCGTCATTCAACCAGAACATCGCCGCGCTGAACCCGCAGCCCCTGCCGCCCGTGGGTCCGGACGGCGGCATCCAGCCCGGACTGCTGCCGCTGGATATCACGCTGAACACGCTTGACCTGCTGAAAAACAAGCTGCTGCTCGAAAACCTCGGCATCGATCTCGGCAAGTTCGGCGATTTCCTTGCGAATCCCGACTTCAACACTGACTTCGAGGAGCTGCACTGCGTCGGTCTCGACCGGGATCTCAGCCAGTTGCACGGCATCGTCGAGATCAAGCGCGCGAACGGCTATTCCGGCGGCCTCTGTTCCAGCGGATCGCAGGAATATATCGCCTTCTACCTCGATTTCGGATCGGGCTGGGAATATCAGGGCACGACGTCTGTTACGGTGCATGACCTCGCCGTGCCTGCGGGCGGGCTCTGGTATCAGGCGTCGCTGCCGGTCAGCCTGGATGCGCACCGTAAGGAATGGTGCACGACGGGTCGCGCGAAAATCCGCGGAATTCTGTCCTGGAATTCGCCGCCGCCCGTCAACCAGCCGGATTTCATCCCGCATTGGGGCGACCGCGAAGATTGCACGGTGGAAGTTCGGCCCTGGCCGAAAGACGTGGTCGTCGGCGGCGTGACGCCGGTTCTGGAATCCATCGGCAATATGCCCGTGGCGCAGATCGACGGCGCGGGGTTCGCGAGGGGACCGGCGGTCGGCGGGGCATGGTTCGCCTACAGCCTGTCCGAGTACCTGAGCCCGTTCGGCGGCACGATCCTGCTGTCGGGCGTGATCGCGAATGCGGCCAGCCTGAACCTGGAATACCGCGTCATGGTGCAGGCACCGGGCGACAGCTTCCACGCCTTCACCGATTCCTTCGGGGTCACGGTGACGACCGTATCGGGCAGCACCGTCACCTTCACAAACCAGACCCAGACCGCAGTGGGCGACTGGTTCACCTATATCCCGAAGACCGGCGCGGTCTTCAAAAGCGTCGCCGGGAATATTCTGGCGGCGTTTGCGGCGACCAAGGAAGGGCAGCATCTGGTCTTTGTCGAAGCGCGCGATGCCGTCACGCATGTCTCGCTCGGGACAACGGCAGTCCACGCCTTCTTCGTGGACAATACGGACCCGGTCGTCAGCATCGACATCACCAGCGGCGGCGGGAATTGCAGCAAGTTCAACCCCGGCGATGTTCTGACCGGCACCTACAGCATGACCGACAATCATGCGGGCGGGCTGAGCATCGCGATCACCCCTGTCCTGCCCGGGAACGCGGTGCCGCTGATCACCTCGAAGAACGGGTCGCCGCAGTTCCCGGTCACGTCGTCGCTGACCTTCAGCACAAGCCCCGCGACCGACAATCTGGCGACGACCGGTGCGTCGGGGAACTGGGAGGTCGATTCGTCGAACCTTCAGTCCTGCGGCTACAACATCCGCATCGACGGGTCGGACCGCACGATCCTGAACAGCGGACCGAACCGCAGGACCGACACGGACCTGAAGGGCTTCTGCATCATCTGACGCGGGACCAGCCGAACATGAAAGGGGGCGCTCCGGTCACGGGGCGCCCTGCCCTTTATCCGATCTGCACCACCGTGATCTCGGGCGCCATGCCCAGACGGAACGGCACGATGGAACAGCCGATCCCGCCAGCCAGAACGCGCCGCCGGGTGCACCGATCCGGACCGCCGCATTCTCATAACCAGGTATGCCCGCCGCACCCGAAGGCGCAGCGCCGTTTCGCCGAACAGCCCGTAGGCCAGCGTGGCCATACCAGCAAAGACGACACCCGCGAGGACGTTCAGAAATCCGCGCCGTGAGGTCACGTCAGAGGCGGGCTGCCACGGCTTCCCAGTTCACCAGCTTGTCGAGGAAGTTGGTCAGGTAGGCGGGCCGCTTGTTGCGGAAGTCGATGTAGTAGGAATGTTCCCACACGTCGCAGCCGAGAAGGGCCGTCTGCCCGAAGCAAAGCGGGTTCACCCCGTTCTCGGTCTTGGTGACCTTCAGCGACCCGTCCTTGTCCTTGACCAGCCAGGCCCAGCCCGACCCGAACTGGCCCGCACCGGCGGCGGCGAAATCTTCCTTGAACTTGGCGACCGACCCGAAGCCCTCGGTCAGCGCCTTCTCCAGCGCACCCGGGATCTTTTTCTCGCCCGGCCCCATGATCTCCCAGAACAGGGCGTGGTTCCAGTGCTGGGACGCGTTGTTGAAAATGCCCGACTGGGCGACGGCGGTCTTGTTATAGGTGCCGGTGACGATCGCTTCGACCGACTTACCCTCCCACTCGGTGCCTGCGATCAGCTTGTTGCCGTTGTCGACATAGGCCTTGTGGTGGATGTCGTGGTGGTATTCGAACGTCTCCTTCGACATGCCGAGTGCCGCGAGCGCGTCGTGGGCATAGGGAAGATCGGGAAGCGTGAAGGCCATGGTTCGGCTCCTTGTTCTGGGGGTATCCGGGATGAACGCGACTAAGACCCCTGCGGTTGCCAAGGTCAAGGGCAGGCCGGGGCGCTGCCCCGGACCCCGGGATATTTCGGCCCGTTGGAACGCGGGCTGCGGCTGTGTCAGGCCAGTTCCGACCCCGCGCGCGCGGACATGTCCAGCACGTCCATCATGTATTTCGCCACCGACCGGAACGTCACCAGCGTGATCTCGTCCGCACCTGACCGCCAGAACGCGCCCGCGACCTGGGCGATCCGGGTGCGGCGGATTTCGTTGAGGCCGAGCGCGTCGATGTCGGCGGGCGTCAGCTTGCGAAGAACCTGATCGGCCTTCGGCACCACTGATGGTGAACATGACGCGGGCGTCCGACACGTCCGTCACAAGGGAATGCTCGCCCGCAAGGCCATCGGCGAGCGCGGCGGCGACGGCCGGGGCCTCGGCATAGGGCAGCAGGATCAGGAGTTCGTCCGGCGACATCCAGGCGGCGGCGCGGTCGCCCTGCGCCACGATCCGGCGCGGACCCGGCATCGCGGTTCCGGTGACATCCCGCACCGCCCCCGCAACCGCCTTCGACCCCAGATCGCCGCGCAGGGCGATCATGCCGCGCAGGCCAGCCTCGGTTACGGTAGCGAATCCGCTGTAAGACTGGCCCGCAAGGGCGCTCAATGCCTCAGACATTCTGCTTGGCCCCGTCCTTGTCGTAGAAGACCTGATCGACGATCCGCGCCTGCACCTCGCGCCCGCCGGTCGTCGGGAAGACGATCACCTCGCCCATCCGGTCCGGCCCGCGATGCACAAGGCCCATGGCGATGCCCTTCTCCAGCGTCGGCGAGAAATAGGTCGAGGTGACGCGGCCCTGCACATTGCGCTGGCCGTTCGCGTTCACGCCTTCCGCCACCGCATAGGCCCCGTCCGGGATCACCGACCCGTCCAGCGTCTCCAGCCCGACCAGCTTCCAGCGGTCGGGCTGGCCATGTGGCTGCGCTCCTGCGCGCGCTTGCCCAGATAGTCGGGCTTCTTCTTCGAGATCGCCCAGGCGAGGTTCAGGTCCTGCGGGATGACCGTGCCGTCGGTCTCGTCGCCGATCATGATGAAGCCCTTCTCGGCCCGCATGATGTGCAACGCCTCGGTTCCATAGGGCATTACGCCGAATTCCTCACCTGCCGCATGAAGCGCCTCCCAGAAGGCGAGACCCTCGCGAGGCGGGCACGGCGATCTCGTAGGATAGCTCGCCCGAAAAGCTGATGCGGAACACCCGCGCGCGGAAGCCGCCGAGCGTGCCTTCGGCATAGGTCATGAAGGGCAGCGCTTCGGCCGACACATCCATCCCGCCCAGTTTCTCCAGCAGTTTCCGCGCGTTGGGGCCGACCACGGCGACCTGCGCGAACTGTTCGGTCAGGTTGGCCACGTAGACCTTCCAGTCCCACCATTCGCATTGCAGCCAGTCCTCCATCCAGCCGTGGATGCGGTCCGCGCCGCCGGAGGTCGTGTGGCAGAGCCAGGTATCCTCGGACAGGCGCACGACCACGCCGTCATCGCAGAGGAACCCGTTTTCGGTGCACATCAGGCCATAGCGGCACTTGCCGACGGGCAGCGTGGACATGACGCCGGTATAGAGCATGTCGAGGAAGCGGCCCGCGTCGGGACCCTTGACGACGATCTTGCCCAGCGTGGAAGCGTCAAGCAGACCAACGGCTTGGCGGGTGTTCCTCACCTCGCGGTGGACGGCCTGTTCCTTGGTCTCGCCGGGGCGCGGGAAGGTGTAGGGGCGGCGCCAGAGGCCGACGGGTTCGAAATCCGCGCCGTGGGCTTCGTGCCAGGCGTGGATCGGCGTGCGGCGGAGCGGCTGGAAGATGGCGTCGCGCGCCTCGCCGCCGATGGCGCCCATCGTCAGCGGCGTGTAGGGCGGGCGGAAGGTGGTTGTGCCGGTGGCCGGGATCGCCTGACCCAAAGCGCCGGACAGAACCGCCAGACCGTTGATATTGCTCAGCTTCCCCTGATCCGTCGCCATGCCGAGCGTGGTGTAGCGCTTGGTGTGCTCGACGCTATTCATAGCCTTCCTGCGCGGCCAGCTGGACGTCCGACACCTTCACGTCGTTCTGGAAATCCAGCCACATCTTGGACCGTTTTGCGTAGCCCGCGCCCTGCGGCATGACCCAGACAGGCAGGATCGGCCCCTCGTCCGGGGGCTGCCAGCGAGTGTCTGGCAGGTGTATGGCTACCTGCCATACGCGCGTCTGCCAGAACCTCTTCCAGCCCGAGCATTCCATTCGCCGATCCGACCGCGAAAACGTTGCCCTGTCCGTCCGCGCCGGTCGGCGGGCGCGCCGCGTCGGGGCGGAACATCGCGCGGCGCCTCGTCCCAGATCAGCTTGCCGCCGCAATGGGACCACAGATGCACCACCGGCGACCAGCCGCCCGACATCGCCACCGCCTCGCAGGGGATCTCCTCCAGCGCCGCACCCTCGCCCGCCTGGGCGCAGATGACGACGGAGATGACGCGCTTGCCGCCCTTGACGCGGGCGATGCCGCGCCCTTCCAGAACGCGGATGCCCCTGGCGCGGACGGCATCGGGCAGCGCGCCTTTGACCGAAGGCCGCGCGTCGACCACCGCGGGCACGATCAGCCCGGCCTCGGCCAGCGCCAGCGCGGTGCGGTAGGCGTCGTCGTTGTTGGTGACGATCACCGTGCGGTCGCCGGGGCTGACCGCCCAGTTCACCACATAGTCGCGCACGGCCGAGGCGAGCATCACGCCGGGGATGTCGTTGCCCGCGAAGCTGAGGGGGCGTTCGATGGCCCCGGTCGCCGCGATGACCCGGCCCGCGCGGATGCGCCACAGGCGCTGGCGCGGGCCGTCGTCTGGGGCGTGATCCGCGATCCGTTCGGCGGCCAGCAGATAGCCGTGGTCGTAGAGCCCGGTCGCCTGCGTGCGGAGGCGCAGCGTGACATTCGGCCATCTTTCCAAGGGCTTCGACGGTGGCGTTCACCCAATCGGCGGCCGGCTGGCCGTCGATCATGCCGCCGTCCACCGGCGCGCGGCCGCCCCACCAGCCGTTCTGTTCCAGCACGATCACGCGCCCGCCTGCCTTGGCCGCCTCCAGCGCCGCCGCCAGACCCGCGACTCCGCCGCCGACCACGACGGTTTCGGCATGGGCATAGGCCTGTTCGTAGCGGTCGGCATCCTTGACCTGCGGCACCTTGCCCAGACCCGCCGACTGGCGGATGAACGGCTCGTAGACGTGCTTCCAGAAGCTGCGCGGGTGGATGAACATCTTGTAGTAGAACCCCGCAGGCAGGAATTTCGACAGGCGGTTGTTGATGGCACCGACGTCGAAGTTCAGGCTGGGCCAGTGGTTCTGGCTGACCGTCTGCGCCCCGTCGAACAGGTCCGTGACCGTCGCGCGCTGGTTCGGCTCGAACCGTGCGCCGGACCCGAGACCCAAGCAGCGCGTTCGGCTCCTCATGCCCCGATGCGACGATCCCGCGCGGGCGGTGATACTTGAAGGAACGGCCCACAAGCATCTGATCCTGCGCGAGAAGCGCGGAGGCGAGCGTGTCGCCCGCATAGCCGGTCAGGGTCCGCCCGTTGAAGGTGAAGGACAGGCGTTTGGCGCGGTCGATCAGGCGGCCGCCGGTGGACAGGCGCGTGCTCATCTGAACCCCTCCCATTCCGGCCGCCGTGCCTTGATCGCGGCGATGATGTCGGGGGGCGGTTCCTTGGTCTGGGCGGGATAGGTTCCGAACACCTCCAGCGTCGCGGTGCAGCGGGCGGCGAGGAACCACTTGCCGCAGCCATAGGCGTGCCGCCAGCGTTCGAAATGCACGCCCTTGGCGTTCTGGCGCATGAACATGTAGCTGTCGAAATCCTCATCCGACGATCCCGGGCCGAAGCGCTTCAGATGCGCCTCGCCGCCGGGGGCGAGTTCGGTTTCGTCGGCACGCGATGCCGCAGCAGGGGCAGGTGAGCGTCAGCATCGAAGCGCCTTTCGGATAAGGGAATCAGAACCCGCGGCCAATCCACAAGGCGTGACAGCGCTAGCGGGCCGGAAGCAGGTCCGGCCCGCCGAGCAGGGTCAGGACAGGCGCGTTACGGGTTCGGTGCCGCCCGTGGTGCCGCCTGTCGCGGGCGCTGCGGTGCCGTCAGCCGGGGCGAGATCGGTCGTGGCTTGCAGTCGGTCGCGGCATCCGCAGCGGGTGCCGTCTGCGTGGCATCCACGGTGCCGCCGAGTCGAAGGCATCGTTCCGGTGCCGCCGGAATAGAACCAGGCGACAAGTCCGACCAGCACGACAAGCGCGCCGATGATCGACCAGTTCCGGACGGTGTTGGTCTGTTCCATGAGGGGTCCTCCGGTTTCACACGTCGGTCGTGTGAGGGGAAGGTTGGACCCACGGGGGCGGAGTTCAACAGGGGCGAGGGGTTATGGGGCAGCAAGTCGGCCAGGGTTGGCCGAAACGGGGGGCATGGATCGGCTGGAAAAGGCGCAAGCGGCGCGCATGCACCGAACGAACCTTCAGATCGCTGCAGACGATCAGCACATCCGATGAGCTCAAGCAAGGCGACATCTATCGGGTCTCCAAGCTGCAGTTCGATCTCGCAGCCACTCAATACGCTTTGACGAACGTCATGAGCGTACCGCACAGAATAGTCCTCAAGCCAAATGCTGCGTTAGTCCGGACTGTCTTCCGCGCCGAACGGTTTGCAACGAAACCGCCCAAAATAGACGCTTCCAGTTCGACCTTGAGTTCGCATCACTAGTGTCCTCAAGACGACGCTCTGTGAGCAACACGTGTCGATTTGACGAATGCAGCCCGCCTTTTGCCAGTCTATCGGATCTAAAAATGATCTCAGCCTTGCAGGATCGCGCAGAACTGCTGGAGTCAAGTGTGCGGGTCGTACTACCGCGCTTCGGCGGCAGCACCAAATCCAAGCGCTCACGTGCGTGTCGAGCAAGGAAATAAAGCCTCCTTGTTCGAAGATACCATACGCCATCACCAATTGTGCTCGACGACAAGGTCTGCACTGCAACATTTCGACCTCTGAACGCTTGCTCCATGTCAGGTGGTTCGAAGTCATCTTCGGTAAGCTTCAAATCCCATCCCGCTAAGCTTCTCGTCACCGTCGGCGAACGCAAAGACTCTCTTACGTCAAGGCTTGCCCATGAATAGACTGTGAACCGTCGAGCCAGTCAGCTCGTGGACGCGTCTCGTGCACCGAACCGAAAGTCGCGCCGCTCCATCAATGCGCCACCCCCGCCGCCACTGACTCGTCGATGAACCGCCCCTCGCGGAACCGCTCCATCCCGAAGGCCGCTGCCAGCGGCGAGCCGCCCCTGGCCATCAGTTCCGCCATCGCCCAGCCCGACCCCGGGATCGCCTTGAACCCGCCGGTGCCCCAGCCGCAGTTCAGGAACATCCCCTCGACCGGCGTCTTCGACAGGATGGGGCGAGCGGTCGCCGGTCATGTCCACGATGCCGCCCCACTGGCGCAGCATCTTCAGGCGCGACAGCATCGGGAACGTCTCGATCAGGGCGCGCACGGTTTCCTCGATATGCTGCCATGACCCGCGCTGGGTGTAGTTGTTGAACCCGTCGGTGCCGCCGCCGATGACCATCTCGCCCTTGTCGGACTGGCTCATGTAGCCGTGCACGGTGTTGGCCATGACGACCACGTCCATGCAGGGCTTGATCGGTTCGGAGACGAGGGCCTGCAGGCAGGCGGATTCGATGGGCACGCGGAAGCCCGCCATTTCGGCCAGGACCGAGGTGTGCCCCGCGACGACGACGCCGAGCTTGCCGCAGTCGATGGGGCCCTTGGTGGTGTCCACGCCGACGACGCGGCCTTCGGACGTGCGGACGCCGGTCACTTCGGTCTGCTGGATGATGTCCATGCCCATGTCGCAGCAGGCGCGCGCATAGCCCCAGGCGACGGCGTCATGGCGCGCGGTGCCGCCGCGCGGCTGCCAGATCGCGCCGAGGACGGGATAGCGCGGCCCGTCGATGTTCATGATCGGGCAGAGTTCCTTGACGCGGGCGGGGGTGATCCATTCCGTCTCGACCCCCTGCAGCAGGTTCGCGTGCACGGTGCGCTGATAGCCGCGGATCTCGTGCTGCGTCTGGGCCAGCATCATCACGCCGCGGGGGCTGAACATGATGTTGTAGTTCAGGTCCTGCGACAGCGTTTCGTACAGGCTGCGGGCCTTTTCGTAGATCGCGGCGGAGGGGTCCTGAAGATAGTTCGACCGGATGATCGTGGTGTTGCGGCCCGTATTGCCGCCGCCGAGCCAGCCCTTTTCGATCACCGCGACATTGGTGATCCCGTGATTCTTGCCGAGGTAGTAGGCGGATGCCAGTCCGTGGCCCCCTGCCCCGACGATCACCACATCGTATTTCTTCTTCGGCGGCGGCGAGGCCCAGGCCTTTTCCCAGCCCTGATGATGGCCGAACGCCTTGCGCGCGATGGCGAATACCGAATAGCGCTGCATGGCCCGTCGCCCCCGATGCTGGTCTGCGGGGTTCCGGAACCCCCGCGATACATGGAACGACGCCCGGATTGCCACATCGCCCGATGCGGCGCAACAAAGCCAAAAGCGACATTGCGCAGAGGGATGCGACGTGGCGACGCAGGGCGGCAGCCAGCCGCTGCGGTCGCGGCGTTTTCGCCCTTTTGCGGCGCGTGGTCAGCCCTTAGATGGGGGCCATGACATTCGCCGCACTTCCCTTCTGGCTGATCGTGGCGGCGCTGACGCTGTTCGCCGGTGCCACGCTGTGGCGCGCGGGGCGGAAAGGGTTTGCGGGCGGCACGGATGCCGACATGCGGCTCTACCGCGATCAGCTGGCCGAGGTGGAGCGGGATCTCGCGCGCGGCACGGTGACGGAAGCCGAGGCGGAGCGGGTGCGGACCGAGGTTGCGCGGCGGCTGCTGGAGGCGGACCGGCGGATGCAGGCGGCGGATGCCCCTGCCGCGCAGGGCGGCGGCGCGGTGCTGGGCGGGCTGCTGACGCTGGCGCTGGCAGGCGGGGTCGCGGGCTATCTGTGGCTGGGCGCGCCGGGCTATCCGGACCTGCCGGTGGCCGTGCGGATCGAGCGCGCGGCAGAGATCGCGGCGAACCGGCCGGGACAGGCCGAAGCGGCGGGGCGCGGAGAAACCGCTGACCAACCCGGACAGTCCTGCCGATGCGGGACTGATCGCCGACCTGCGGACCGCGGTGGCGGCGCGGCCGGACGATCTGGCGGGATGGCAGCTGCTGGCCGAGCAGGAATCGCGGCTGGGCAATGACGGTGCGGCGGCAGCGGCGCAGGCCGGCGTGATCCGCCTGAAGGGGGCAGAGGCGACGGCGGCGGACCATGCGATTCTGGCGGACCTTCTGGTGCGGGCGGCGAACGGATATGTCTCGCCCGAGGCGGAGGCGGCAGTGAACGCTGCGCTGGCGCTGGACGCGGGGAACGGGCTGGCGCGGTTCTATCTGGGCCTGACGCAGGCGCAGACCGGGCGCCCCGACCTGTCGTTCCAGACCTGGCGGGCGCTTCTGGAAACCAGCCCGGACGCCGCACCCTGGGTGCCGGTGATCCGCGAGCGGATCGGGATGCTCGCGCAGGCGGCTGGGGTGGACTACGCGCTGCCCGAGGCGACGCGGGGGCCGGATGCGTCGACGGTGGAGGCGGCGGACGAGATGTCGCCGGAGGACCGGCAGGAGATGATCCGGGGCATGGTCGAAGGGCTGGCAGAGCGGCTGGCGACGCAGGGTGGCACCGGCGCGGAGTGGGCGCAGCTGATCGCGGCGCTGGGTGTGCTGGGCGAGGCCGAGCGCGCAAAGGCGATCTTCGCCGAGGCGGAGGATGTCTTTGCGGGCAGCCCGGATGACCTGACGCTGGTGACGGACGCGGCGCGCAAGGCGGGCATTGCCGAATGATCTGCGAAAGCATGCACCGACTTCGTGGCCGCCCTGCCCGCGCACCGCGCGCTGGCGGGCCTTGATCTGGGCGAGAAGACCATCGGTGTCGCGGTGTCCGACCGGATGCTGTCGGTCGCCACGCCCCTGGAAACCATCCGGCGAAGCAAGTTCACCGCCGATGCCGCCGCGCTTCTTGCCATCGCGTCCAAGCGGGAGATTGGCGGCCTGATCCTTGGCCTGCCCTTCAACATGGACGGCAGCGAAGGCCCGCGCTGCCAGTCCACCCGCGCCTTCGCGCGGAACCTGTCGCGGCTGACCGACCTGCCCATCGGATACTGGGACGAGCGCCTGTCCACTGTGGCCGCCGAACGTGCGCTGCTCGAGGCGGATACGTCCCGAAAACGTCGCAGTGAGGTCATAGATCACGTCGCGGCGGGGTATATCCTGCAAGGGGCGCTCGACCGGATCGGGTATTTGAGGCAGGACCGGTGACGGCAGACGGCGAACATTTCTGGAAGCGAGACGAGTTGGACAGTCCCTGCATCAAGCTCTGCACGATTCATCCGGTGGAGCGGCTGTGCATCGGCTGTTTCCGGACCATCGAGGAGATCACGGTCTGGAGCCGCCTGACGCCGGAGATGCGGGCAGAGATCATGGCGGATCTGCCCGCGCGCGCGCCGCGCCTGCGACAGCGGCGCGGCGGACGGACGGCGCGGGTGGCGGGCGAGGCGGCGGAATAGCCCGACCCGCCGCCTGACCGGGCAACAGCGGTCGTCAGGGCGGCGGAAAGAGGCAGATCGCGTTCTGCGGTTCAACCGTCCGGCACCCGCCCTTGACCTTTCCGCCCGGATCGGCGAGCCATGCGGGCACAGCGATATCACCGACGTTTTGAAGGAGCTTGCCATGCAAGCCGGTCTGTTCCGCTCTGCCGTTGTCCTCGGCCTTCTGTCCTGCGTCGGCCCGTTCGCCATCGACATGTACCTGCCCGCGATGCCGACCATCGCCGCCGACCTGAACGCATCCGTCGCCGCCGTGCAGGCGACGGTGACCGCGTTCTTCGTGGCCTTCGGCCTCGCGCAGCTGGTCTACGGCCCCTGGGCCGACCAGTCGGGCCGTAAGCCGCCGCTGTATGTCGGCGTCACGATCTTCATCCTTGGCTCCATCGGCTGCATCCTTGCGGGCGATGTTACAACGCTGACGCTGTGGCGCTTCGTGCAGGGTCTCGGGGCAGCAGTCGTCATGGTCATCCCGCGCGCGATCATCCGCGACATGCATACCGGGCACGCGGCGACGCGGCTTGATGGCGTTGATCA
Source organism: uncultured Alphaproteobacteria bacterium (assembly GCA_963819585.1). Lineage (GTDB taxonomy): Bacteria > Pseudomonadota > Alphaproteobacteria > Rhodobacterales > Rhodobacteraceae > JAOADN01. Next base: position 192,227 of record CAWFWP010000010.1, on the reverse strand, counting down.
TGCTGGTGATTTCGGTCTCGCCCATGCTTGCCCCGCTGGCCGGGTCGGGCGTGATCGCGGTCGCCGACTGGCGCGCGATCTTCTGGGTGCTCTGCGCCGCCGCCGTTGCGTCGCTGGTGATGACGGCGTTCCTGCTGCCCGAGACGCTGGCCCCCGCCGACCGCGTGCGCGTCAACCTGCGGTCGCTGATGTCGGGCACCGCGACACTGATGACCGACCGGGGTTTTCTTGGGCTGACCTTCATCGGGGCCTTCGGGTTGGCGAGCTTCTTCGTCTTCCTGACCACGGCGAGCTTCGTCTACACGGGGCAGTTCGGCCTGTCGCCGACCGGCTTTTCGCTGGCCTTCGCGGTCAATGCCATCGGGTTCTTCGCGGCCTCGCAGGCGGCCGCGGGGCTGGGGCAGCGGTTCGGCGCGCGGGCGGTCGTGCGGGTGGCGACGCTGGGCTTTGCGGTCTGCATGCTGACGACGCTGGCGCTGGTCGCGGCTGGGTTCACATCGCTGCCTGTGGTGATTGCCGGACTGTTCCTTGGGAACGCCTTCCTCGGGCTGGTGATCCCGACGGTGATGGTCATGGCGCTGGACGACCATGGCGACATCGCGGGGCTTGGCCTCGTCCCTTGGCGGCACGCTCCAGATGCTGACCGGGCGGGGTGGTGACGATCCTGGCCGGGCCGTTCTTCGACGGCACGGCGCTGCCGATGCTGGGGGCGATTGCGCTCTGCGCCGTGGTTGCGGCAGGGCTGGCGGTTGTGGTGCTGGCGCGGCCGGTCGCAGCCCGGGCCTAGGCGGCGGCGCGCGTGACGGCGTCGAGGGCGCGGTCGAGGGTCGCAAGCGTGCCCCCGCCCGCCCCCTCGGACAGGATGCGCCGCCAGTGCCGCGCGCCGGGGCGGCCGTGGAACAGGCCGAGCATGTGGCGGGTGATCTGATTGAGACGCCCGCCAGCGGCGCAGATGCGCGGCGATGTAGGGACGCATCGCGTCGGCAACCGCCCACGGATCGGGGCCGGGCATGCCGCCGAAGAACCGCCGGTCGGCATCGGACAGGATGTCCCAGGGTTCGTGATAGGCGGCGCGGCCGATCATCACGCCGTCGATCCCCGAGTCAAGCAGCGCCTGCGCCTGATCGAGGCTGGCGATGCCGCCGTTGACCGACAGATGCAGGTGCGGGAAGGCCCGCTTCATCGACAGAACAAGCGGATAGTCGAGCGGCGGGACGTCGCGGTTTTCCTTTGGGCTGAGCCCCTTAAGCCAGGCCTTGCGCGCGTGCACGATGACTCGTGAGACTCCGGCGCGCGTGAAGGCGTCGAGAAACGCCGGCAGCGCGGTGGCCGGGTCCTGATCGTCGACTCCGATGCGGCATTTGACGGTGACGGGCAGGTCCACGGCATCCTGCATGGCTTTCAGGCAATCCGTGACCAGCGCGGGGTCTTCCATCATCACCGCGCCGAAACAGCCGGACTGCACGCGGTCAGACGGGCAGCCGCAGTTCAGGTTGATCTCGTCATAGCCGACCCCCGCCCCGATCCGTGCGGCTTCCGCCAGATCAGCCGGATCGGACCCGCCGAGCTGGAGCGCCACGGGATGTTCGGCGGGGTCGAAGCCGAGCAGCCTGTCACGCGGACCGTGGATGACGGCGCCTGCGGTGAGCATTTCGGTGTAGAGCAGCGCGTGGCGGGACAGCTGCCGGTGGAAGTAGCGGCAGTGGCGGTCCGTCCAGTCCATCATCGGCGCGATGGAGAGGCGCGCAGATCCAGGGGCCGGATTCAACGGCATTCAGCGATCTCCTCGGGGTGCCGACTGTCGAGCCAAGCCCAAAACACGTTCCTTAAGCACATTTGCGCAGTGCCGTCACCCCGGGCCGTGAAAAGGCATCTTATCGACGGCATTCAGGTGCGTTTGAATACCAGAGGTAGGACGCTTCAGGGCACCCTTGAAACCGCAGGCAACTCGATTTCGACGGATCACATCCGCGTCCGCGATTTCGCTGTTCCAGCCCGACCGAACATCGATATCGCGCGTACGCGAACCGGTTCATGCTGCGGCGTCGGAACCGATGTATATGCATCACGACCGTAGCGGACCATGCACCTTACGCATCCGTCGGTCCAACCGTCAGCCACCCGCAGGACCGTCGAGGTGACTGCCGCCAAGGGTTTGCGCGACAGAGCCGGTTGATCCACCTAGTGCGCCGCCTTCATCGGCGAATCCGACGCAGCGAAAACGTGCGCTTCGCGCGGGTCGAAATTCAGCTCCATGTCCGAGCCCAGCGGATAGACCGCATCGCGCGACAGGGCTGCAATCAGGGGCGAGCCGTCCTTCAGCGTGACTTCGATCACGGTTTCCGCACCGAGCCGTTCGGTCAGGGCCACCTTGCCGTGCAGCTGCCCGCGCCCGCCTTCGGCCGGGGTCAGGTATTGCGGGCGGATGCCAAGTCGGGCCTTTCCGCCGGGCGCAAAGGTTATGCCCTTGGTCGCCACCGCCACCGGTTTCAGCGCCGCATTGGCGACCGTCACCATGTCGCCTGCGACCGATTTCACATCGACATCCAGGAAGTTCATCGAAGGAGAACCAAGGAACCCCGCGACGAACGCATTGGACGGGTTGTGATACAATTCCATCGGGCTGCCGATCTGCTGAACCAGGCCGTCCTTCAGCACGACGATCTTGTCGGCAAGGGTCATCGCCTCGACCTGATCATGGGTCACATAGATCATCGTGGCACCCAGCGCCTGGTGCAGCTTGCCGATCTCCATCCGCATGTCCATGCGCAAGGCGGCATCAAGGTTCGACAAGGGTTCATCGAACAGGAACACCTGCGGCTTGCGCACGATGGCGCGGCCGATGGCGACGCGCTGGCGCTGACCGCCGGACAGCTGGCTGGGGCGGCGGTCCATCAGATGTTCCATCTGCAGGATGCGGGCCGCCTCGGCCACCTTGGCATCCTTGGTGGCCTTGTCGTCGCCCGCGATGGTCAGCCCGAAGGCCACGTTCTCGCGCACCGTCATGTGCGGAAAGATCGCGTAGCTCTGGAACACCATCGCCACGCCACGATCCTTGGGCGGCAGGTCATTCACGACCTTGCCGCCGATGTCGAGCGTGCCGGACGAGATATCCTCCAGCCCCGCGATCATCCGCAGAAGCGTGGACTTGCCGCAGCCCGAGGGGCCGACGAAGACGCAGAACTCGCCATCCTCGATGGTGATGTCGACGCCCTTGATGACATGGGCGTTGCCGTAGCTTTTCTTGAGGCCCTTGAGGGTGATGGCGGCCATGACGTTACTCCGCAGCTTGAGAGAGGGGGATGACATGCAGCAGCCCGTCCGGGCCGATGGTCACCGGTTCGGGATCCATGACGAAGCCGCCGAAGTGGCCAGCAGGGCCGTGGGCAAAGCCAAGAATGACCATGCCTTCGGGGGTCTGTAGTACCCGCGACGCATAGCGGCGGCAGGGGTCGGCTCCGTCAAGGAACGGTCCGGGGGCCATGCGCCACGGTCCGCGCGGGTGATCCGAGATCAGGTAATGGGTGCCCGTCACCGGATGCTCCGGGTTGGTTCGGCGGTATTGGTCGGACCATTGAGAGGACGAAGTGCAGAACAGGCAGTACCATCGGTCGCCCTGCCGGAAGACCTGCGGCACCTCCAGCTGGCCCATCCCGCCGGTGAACACGGGTGGCCGCAAGGTCCAGGTTAAGAGGTCCGGCGAGGTGGCAAAGCCGATGGCACCCCCCGCATTCGGTTCGGCGATACCGGGCGCACGCGCGGTGAAATACATCAGCCAGCCGTCGCCCCCGGGGTCGCGCATCACCCATGGGTCGCGCATCGCCCGGTCATGCCAGTGGCCGACGACATGGTCCTTTTCATAGGTGTCGGCGTCAGGCCCGATCATGTCCAGGCACAGCCCGTCGCCCACCCGTTTCCAGGAATGCGCATCGGTGGATGTGGCATGCCCGATGCGCTGGTAGAGGCCGTCCTCGGCGCGGGTCGACCCGGTGTAGAACAGATGCCACAGCCCGGCATCGTCGCGCACGACCGATCCGGTCCACGTTGTGTAGTCGTCCCAGGCCGGCGCGTCGGACGGGCGCAGCATGGTGCCAAGATGCGTCCAGTTCACCAGATCGGTGCTGGTGGCGTGCCCTTGGCTGACGTTGAAATGGCGCAGGTCGGGGTCGCCGAGGCTGCGGTCGGCCTGCAGGAAATAGCCGTGCCACTTGTCGCCGTCATGGGCATACCAGCTGTCCCAGATCCATTTGCCGTCGATTGCGATGACCATGATTGGCTCCGTTCAACCCTTCACACCGGTCGATGCGATCGACGCGATGAAGGCGCGTTGCAGGTAAAGATAGAAGGCCAGCACGGGGACGGTGATCATCGACAGGTAGGCCATCACCTCGCCCCACGCGACGTTCTGCTGGAAGAAGTACTGCAGCCCCACCATGACCGGGCGGTAGCCTTCCTCCTGCACCACCATCAGCGGCCAGAGGTACTGGTTGTACATCGCCAGGAACTTCAGGATCGCGGCGGTGGCCAGCACCGGACCGGCCAGCGGCATCACGATGCGGCGGTAGATCTGAAACCAGGTGGCCCCTTCGACCCGCGCGGCCTCGATCAGCTCGCCCGGCAGGTCCTTGAAATACTGGACGAACAGAAAGATCGTCAGGCCATCGGCGATGAAGGGCACGATCTGGACGTGATAGCTGTTCAGCCAGCCGGTGGTGACCCCGTCCAGGCCGATCGACGGCAGTTTCGAGGCGATCAGCAGCAGGGGAATGGCGATGGTCTCGAACGGCACGATCAGGGTGGCAAGGATCACCGCCAGCACAAAGTCGCGCCCCTGCCAGCCGATAAAGACAAAGGCGAAGGCCGCCATCGAACAGGCCAGCAGCGACAGCACAACCGTCACCCCGGTCACGAGGACCGAGTTGAAGATGAACAGCGCCACCGGCGCGCGGTCAAACGCTGCCGAATAGTTGTTCAGGCTGACGTCGCCGACGGGCAGGAAGGCCCGAAGCGATTCCGTGTCCGTCAGCAGCTGCTGGTCGGGCTTCAGCGATGACATCAGCATGAAGACCAGCGGGAAGACGAAGATGATCGCGATCAGTGTCAGCACCGCATAGCGGACGCCAAGGCGAAGTCCATGATTGTCGGCGGAAATGGCGGCCATTTACGTGCGCTCCCGTGTCAGCCAGCGTTGGATCAGCGAAATCGACAGCACGATCACGAACAGGATGACCGAAATGGCCGACCCGCCCGAGATGTCCTGCTTGCCGTAACCGCGCTCGATCGCCTGGAAGACGATGGTCTGCGTGCTGTCCAGCGGTCCGCCGCTGGTCATCACGTCGATCTGCGAGAACAGCGCGAAGGCCTGCATGGTGATGACGATCAGGACCAGGACGGCGGTGTTCCGAAGCCCCGGCCAGGTGATGTAGCGGAAGGTCTGCCACTTGCTGGCGCCTTCGATGGCACCCGCCTCGTAGAGCGTCGGGCTGATCGTCTGCAGGCCCGACAGCCAGATGACCATGTGGAACCCCACCGCCTGCCAGATCGACATGGCGATGATGGCCCCGAGCGCGGTTGACGGATTGCCCAGCCAGTCCACCTTGGGGATCGCGCCGAAGCTGATCGCGCCCAGAAGGTTGTTCAACAGGCCGGAATTGCCGTCATAGATGAACCGCCACAGCAGCGAGACGACGACGATCGAGACGACAACCGGCATGAAATAGATCGCGCGGAACACGTTGATGCCGCGCAGCCGCTGGTTGATCAGAAGGGCGAGGCCCAGCGCCAGACCAGCCTGCATGCGGGGCCACCACGATCACGAAGATGAAGGTGTTTATGATGGCGGTCAGGAACACGACATCGCGCGCCAGGATGTAGACGCGGCTGTCGCCCCAGCTGAAACTTGTCCATTCCCTCATGCCCTGCAGATGGGCGTAGTCCGGGTTGTTGCGGGTGAAGCTGCGGACGGCAGGATAGTCCGGTGCGCCGTCCTTCATCACCACTGCGCCCGCGTCATCCAGAAGTGGTTCGACCACCAGTGTGCCCATGCCCAGAAGCTGGCGGTAGTTGGCAAGTCCGGTGAATTCGGTCGGGTTGGGCGAGATCAGGCGCTGGTTGGTGAAGGACAGTGCGATGGCAAAGAAGAAGGGCAGGATCACGAAGCCTGCGATCAGCAAGCCGGCCGGTCCGGCCATCAGCCAACCTGCGCTGTTCGATCTCTGAAACTTGGATGACATGGCGGCCTTCCTTGCTGACAGGTGGAGAAAGCGGGGGGCGAAGATGTGCCGTCGCCCCCCAATCGGGCCTTCTTGTCGGGGAGGACGACTAGTGGCCGTATCCGCCGTTCTTTTCGATGTCGGCGTTGATCTCGTCCACCGCCGCATCCAGCGTAGCCGCCACGTCGCCACCGTTGGCGATGTCGGCCAGTGCCTTTTCAAACACCTTGGCCTGCACGACATAACCGGGGGTCACAGGCCGAACGAGCGCCTGCGCCTCGGTCAGTCCGTAGAACGCGGCCATCGGTCCGCCGTCCTTGTAGTTTTCAGTCATAGCAGCAGCCGTCTTGGTCGGCGGGATAAGCCCGATGCCGTTGGAGAAGTCGGCCAGGTACTTGTCCTGAAGCGCGAACTGGATGAAGGCCGACGCGCCTTCGGGATGCTTGGACGCGGCCGAGACGCCGAACTGCCAGCTTGCTGCACCGATCTTGGGGCCGTTGCCGAAGTCGGGCGCGGGCAGGAAGACGGTGTCGGGGAACTGCTTCAACGTGTTCAGCGCCGCCCAGTTGCCGTTCCAGCTGAAGGCATACTTGCCCGCACCAAAGCCCGCAGTCCCGGTCAGCCGGATCCTGCGATGCCTGGGCATAGCCATTGGTGAACAGACCCTGCCACCATTCGCCGAACTTCAGCGCAGCCTCGCCGTTCAGCGCGCCTTCGGCCGTCTTGTAGGTGGTACGGTCCACGATGTCGCCGCCGAAGGACTGCAGGAACGGCGAGAAGGCGTAGGGATACCATTCGCCAGTCCAGGCCATGCCGGGATCGAAGGCATATTCGAACTTGCCCGATGCCTTGGCCGCGTCCAGCGCGGCCATGAATTCTTCGCCCGTCCAGGGCTGCTCCAGCGTCGGCGTGCGCAGGCCCAGCTCGTCCAGATAGGCCTGGCGGGTCACCAGCGCGACGGCGGCATCCCACAGGCCGATGGAGTAAAGCTTGCCGTCCCAGTATCCCTTGGGTCCGGGCAGGAAGTTGGCAATCGCAGCTTCGTCGATCTGCAGCGGCTGCATGTAGCCCGGACCATGCCCAGTTCGGCATCACCGGACCGTCGACGTCCAGAATGTCGGGCAGGTTGCCCGCCAGCGCCCCGGCAACGACCGAGTCGTTGTAGGCGGCCTGCGGGAAGCTCTGCATTTCGACCTTCCAGTCGGCCTGGCTGGCGTTGAAGTCGGCGATGATCTGATTGACGATCTTCGCTTCGACCTCGTTGCCCGCGCCGTGATACCACATGGTCAGCGTCGGTCTGCGCTTGTGCAGCGCTTCCCAGCAGGACCGCGCCAATCGCGGCCCCGGCAAGCCATTTCATCTGTGTCATTGGTTGTCCTCCCTGACGGTTTTCAGTTGCGTGATGTTGGTCTGGCGACGTTCCGTCACGGAGTCGCGCCAGTAGACCGGGCCGGACACCAGGGTCGGGCCGCTCCGTTCCGGGGTCTCACCCGAAATCATTGCCAGCAGGCATTGCGCGGCGCGCACACCGATGGCGGCATAGGGCAGTTCCACCGTGGTCAGCGGCGGATACAGCGTCTCGGCGATGACGCGGTAGTTGTCATAGCCGGTGATCGAGATGTCCTCGGGCAGCCGGATGCCTTGCGAGCGCAGGATGCCATAGACCTTGAGCGCCATCTTGTCGGTACCGCAGCACAGGTTGGTCGGCGGATCGGGCAACCGCATCATCCGGCTGATGGTGTCCCACAGAAGCTGCGTCTCGCCTTCGTCGTCCAAGAGGTCGCATTCCTGCACCAGCACCGGGTCATAGGGGATGCCCGCCCCGGCCAGCGCGGCGCGATAGCCGGCGGTGCGCAGGGGCGTGGCCGCTATGTTGCCGCGCAGGGTCAGATAGGCGATGCGACGATGCCCGGCGGCGATAACGCGGGCGACCAGATCGTGCTGGCCGCGCTGGTCGTCGGGCAGGATGCTGGGGGTGCCCGCCTCGTCATAGCAATTGGCCAGAACCAGCCGCGTGCCGGCAGGCAATCGCGGCATTTCCACCCGCATGTGGTATTCGGCGATGTAGATCAGCCCTTCGACCCGGTGCTGCAGGAACGTCTGGATCAGGGGCGCGACCCGGTCCTGCCGGGCGTCGGTATCCGCGATCATCAGCGTCATGCCGCTTTGCGAGATCACCTGCTGGACGCCTTGCAGGATGAACAGGTCGGGCAGGCCTGCGGGCCGGGTGGTCAGTTCCTTTGCCGTGGAAACGGCGCGGGTGATCACGCCGATCAGTCCGGATTTGTTGGACCGCATCATCCGCGCGGCGTTGGAGGGGACATAGCCGAGGCTGGCCATCGCAGACTCGACGGTCTCGCGGGTTTCGCGCCCGACAGGCCCGTCGCCGTTCAGGACACGGCTGACCGTCTTGGCCGACACACCAGCGGCCTTCGCCACATCATAGATGGTCGCCATACTTCCCCCCTTTTCGGTGTCACACATGTCTTCGTCTGCGCGAAGTGGAGCGATGACACCGATGTCATGTCATCGGTGTCATCTCATGGAGTCGGACTTTCTGTCAAGACTTTTTGTCGGCGCGGCCGCAGCTCTGTCCGGTTCAGGAATCTCTTCAGTCATTTCCGTCAGGCAGCCCTTCGCAAGTCAGACACGCATCAGACGCCCGCCAGGCCGACGTTCGGCGGGAAAGTTCCATGCCCGTCCGTGTTGCCGCTTTCCGCTACTGCTTGCGGCGCGACCCGTGTTATGATGATGCCTTGGACCTGACCGCTGGACCCGTTGAAACCGCGACCTTCGGTCACTAAATCGACAGTTGCATCACTTTACCCCGGATTCGCGCGCGCCGCGAACGGTCGGGCACGATTTCCGGGCAGCGGCTGCTGCTGACGGATGGTCCTAGTCGACAGATTGCGAAGGAACCAGGCGCGCTGCGCCTGCGTTCACATTTCGTGGGCAAGTGACTGATCCGGGCACTGCCATGACCCGAAAGGATGTTGACCATGGATTGGGACCAGATCGAAAACAAATGGGCCGCGATGACCCGTCGCGTGCGCGCTGACTGGCCGGGCGACCGGGCCGTTCCCAAAGCCCCGCTGACGCGCCGCATGGCCAGACCGGACACGCCGCCCGCGGTCATCGCGGACCGCCAGGCGGGGATCGCGGATGACCGTCTGAAACTGTCGGTCGAGTGAGTTTTCAGGACGGTTTGGGCCCCGGACTGCTGCGCTGGCCTTGGTCGGCCGCGCCACGTCGCGCTGACCCCTGGCACGACACCGCGCCGGTCCGGGCGGACCTTTTCGGCACTGAACGGCTTGAACATCACGCGCAGACCCTGGCCGAGGCGCAGACCGTCGAAAGCGGCAGGCCGACGCGGGTCCGCACGCTCGGCAGCCGGATCAGGGAAAACGCCGACATCCTGCTGCGCGCCTACCGGACCTGCGCGCAGGCACTGCAGGCCGGTCAGACGATCACCCCGGCCGCAGAATGGCTGCTGGACAACTTCCACCTTGTCGAACAGCAGCTGCGCCAGATTCATGACGACCTGCCGCCCGGCTACTACCGCCAGCTGCCGAAACTCGCCGACGGCCCGTTTGCCGGATACCCCCGCGTCTTCGGTCTGGCATGGGCCTATGTCGCGCATACCGACAGCCTGATGGCGGGGCCGGTGCTGGCCCGCTATGTCCGCGCCTACCAGCAGGTCCAGCCCTTGATGATCGGCGAGATCTGGGCTGTCGCCATCACGCTCCGCATCGTGCTGGTCGAGAACATGCGCCGTCTGGCGGTGCAGATCGTCGACGGCCACGCCCTGCGCCTGCAGGCCGATGCCATCGTCGATGCGGTGCTGGCGGCGCGCCAGTCGCCGGGGCTTTCGCAGCTGTCGGTGATGCAGCAGGCCGTGGCACCGTTCGAGGCAGCCGAACTGCCCCAGATCGTCGCGGCCCAGATTGCCAAGCGCTTGCGCGGCTTCGACCCGCTGCAGACGCCGCTGTTCGGCTGGCTGGAAGACCGGCTTCACCGGCAGGGCACAACGATCGACGATGTGGTGGCGAATGCGCAGACCCGCCTCGGCGCGTCGAACGTGACCATGCGCAACATCGTGACCTCGATGCGGCTGGTGTCCGAGATGGACTGGGCGGACTTCTTCGAAGAGGTCAGCCTGGTCGACGCCCGCCTGCGCGACAATCCGACCTATGCCGCGATGGATTTCGCCACCCGCAACCGCTACCGGACCGAAATCGAAATCCTCGCGCGCGGATCGGACCTGACCGAAAGCGCCGTGGCGGATGCCTGCCTGGCACTTGCGGATCACGGTGACGGCGATCACGCGCGCGATGCCGGACATTGGCTGATCGGCGAGGGCCGCACCACGCTGGAAGCGACGGTCGGCTTTGACCCGCCCGTGCGCATGCGGCTGATGCGGCAGGCGGGACGCCTTGGTCTTGCGGGCTATCTGGTCGCAATCGCGCTCGTCTCGGTCGCAATCCTGACGCTTGCGCTGTCGCTGATGGGCACGGCTGGTGCCGGCGCTGTGGCGCTTGCGATCCTCGGTCTCTGCGGCGCTGCCGTGGCGACCGATCCTGGTGCCGCCATCGTCAACACCATCGTCACCCGGACCGTGCCGCCGAAGCCGCTGCCCGGACTTGATCTGGCAAAGGGCATCCCGCCCCAGTGGCGCACCTTGGTGGCCGTGCCCGTCCTGCTCGACAGCGCCGAAGACCTGACCGACCAGATCGAACGGCTCGAGGTGCATCATCTGTCCAGCACGGGCGGTGCGGTGCACTACGCGCTGCTGGCCGACACGGGGGATGCGGCGACCGAGGGTGGTGAGAGCGATGCAGCGCTGATCGAAACCGCCCTCTCGGCGGTCGCGCGCCTGAACGCGCTTTATCCGTCCGAAGACGGCGACCGCTTCTACTTTCTGCACCGCCGTCATCTCTGGAACCCGTCCGAAGGGGTCTGGATGGGGTGGGAACGCAAGCGCGGCAAGCTGTCCGAACTGAACCGGCTGCTGCGCGGGGCCACCGATACCAGCTTCGGTGTCATCAGCGGCCCACTTGCCGCCGACATCCGCTATGTCATCACGCTTGATGCCGACACGCGGCTGCTGCGCGGCACGGTCGCGCAGATGGTCGGCAAGATCGCCCATCCGCTCAACCGCGCACGGTTCGACCCCGCGGCCCAGCGCGTCACCGCAGGCTACGGCATCCTGCAGCCCCGCGTCAGCCCGACCCTGCCCACCGGTCAGGACGGCTCGATCTATCAGCGGCTTTTCTCCAGCCCCGGCGGGATCGAGCCATATGCGGCGGCCGTTTCGGACGTCTATCAGGACCTGTTCGACGAAGGTTCGTTCACCGGCAAGGGGATCTACGACGTCGATGCGTTTGAGGCATCGATGGCGGGCCGGGTGCCCAAGAACGCGCTGCTCAGCCACGATCTTTTCGAAGGCATGTTCGCCCGCGCGGCCCTCGCGTCGGACATCGAGGTGGTCGAGGATTTTCCCGCCCGCTACGACGTCGATATCCGCCGCCAGCACCGCTGGGCGCGCGGTGACTGGCAGCTTCTGCCGTGGATTACCGGACGCAGGCGTGCGGATCTCGGGGGCATCCCGCCCGTCGGCCGCTGGAAGATGATCGACAACCTGCGCAGGTCGCTGCTGGCCCCGATGGCCATGCTCGCCCTGTTCGCAGGCTGGATGCAGCCGTTTCCGCTGGCCCTTCTGTGGACGGTTCTGGTTGTCACGATGCTCGCCCTACCGCGCCTGCTGCCGCTGCCCTTCGGCCTGCTGCCCGCCCGCGCCGGGGTGACGCTGCGCAGCCATTTCGCCGCACTCTGCGCCGAAGCCCTGACCGCGCTCGGACAGATCGGCCTCAGCCTCGTCTTTCTGGCCGATGCCGCCGCCACCATGCTCGACGCCATCCTGCGGACCGCATGGCGGCTCGCCGTCTCGCGTCGGCATCTGCTGGAATGGATGACCGCCGCGCAGACCGGCAGCGGCGCACGCCCCTCGCTGGCCCGCCAGTATCTGCACATGCTTCCGGGCGTCGCGCTGGGCCTCTGCGTCGGCGGCGCGGCTTGGCTGCTGAACCCGTCGTCCCGGCCTTTATCCTTGGTCTTCGCGCTGGCATGGCTCGCAGCCCCAGCCGTTGCCCGCACGGTCAGCCTGCCCCGGCTGAAAAGACCGACCGCCGCCCTGACCGCAGCACAGGCGCAGCAGCTGCGCCTGATCGCCCGCCGCACATGGCGCTATTTCGAGACCTTCGTGACCGCTGGGGAAAACTTCCTGCCGCCAGACAACTTTCAGGAAATCCCTAGACCCGCGATCGCCACCCGCACCTCTCCGACCAATATCGGCCTGTACCTTCTGGCGACCGTCGCCGCGCACGAGATGGGGTGGATCGGACAGGGTGCCGCCCTGCAGCGGATGAAGGACACCCTGCGGACGATCCGGCGCATGCCGCGTTACCGCGGGCATCTCTACAACTGGCACGACACACGCGACCTGCGCGTGCTGGACCCCGCCTATGTCTCGTCGGTCGACAGCGGCAATCTGGCCGGGCACCTGATCGCCGTCGCGCAGGCCTGCCGCGACTGGGCCGCAGGGCCACCCCGCGACGACCGCGCCGCGCGTCAGGCGCTGCGCGATACCGCCGCCCTCGCGCAGCAAGCGCTGCAGACCGGCCCCGAAAACCCCGAACTTTCCCGAGCGCTGGATGACATCGCAAACGCGACCACGGACACAGCGAAACCGCTCGCCGCGCTGACCGATGCCGCCGCACGGGCAATGACCCTCGCGCAGGCCGCAGGCGATACGGCACCCGACCTCAGGTTCTGGACCGCAGCACTGCACGGCACCCTTGCCGATCACATCGCCGACCAAACACAGCCCGCCGACCCCGCCCTGCTGGCCGAGGTCGAAGCGCTGTCCCGCAGTCTCGCCGTCGAGATGGACTTCGGCTTCCTGCTCGACCCCGACAAGAAGCTCCTGTCCATTGGGTTCTCGGTCGCCACAAACCGGCTCGACACCAACTGCTACGACCTTCTGGCGTCCGAGGCGCGGCTGGCCAGCCTGTTCGCCATCGCCAAGGGCGATGTCGAAACGCGGCACTGGTTCCGCCTCGGACGCCCGGCCACGCCCATAGGTGCCGGGTCGGCGCTGATCTCGTGGTCGGGCAGCATGTTCGAATATCTGATGCCGTCGCTGGTCATGCGCGCCCCCGCCGGATCGGTGCTGGAACAGACCACACGATTGGTCGTGGCGCGCCAGCAGGCCTATGCCGCCACGCTCGGCATTCCCTGGGGCATATCGGAATCCTCGTACAATGCCCGCGATCTGGAGATGACGTATCAGTACTCCAACTTCGGGGTGCCGGGCCTTGGCCTGAAACGGGGCCTAAGCGAAAACCGCGTGATCGCCCCCTACGCGACGGGGCTGGCGTCGATGGTCGACCCGGTGACTGCGGCGCAGAACTACGCCGATCTGGCCGCACTGGGTGCCGAGGGCCGCTACGGGTTCTATGAAGCGGTCGATTTCACCCCTGCCCGGCTGCAAGCCGATGAGACCCGCGCCATCGTGCGCAGCTTCATGGCCCATCATCAGGGCATGACCATCACCGCCATCGCCAATACGCTGCAGGACGGCCGCCTGCGCGACCTGTTCCATGCCGAACCGATGATCCGGGGCGTGGAGCTTCTGCTGCAGGAACGCATCCCACGCGATGTCGCCAGCGCCCCGCCCCGCGCCACCGAGGTGCTTGTCGCGGCGGTCGAGCATCACGACGCGCCCGCCGTCCGGACCTTCGACGCGCCCGCCGCCGAAATGCCGACGGCGCATCTTCTGTCCAACGCGAACTACAGCGTCATGCTGACGCCCACGGGCGAAGGCTTCAGCCGCTGGCGCGATCTGGCCATCACCCGGTGGCGCGCCGAGCCCACGCAGGCGGCGCTCGGATCGTTCATCTTCATGCGCGATACGACGACCGGCGCGCTTTGGTCCGCAGGTGTTCAGCCCACCCGCGCGGCACCCGACCGGCACCGCGCCGTGTTCTGCGAACATCACGCCGCCTTCACCCACCACGACCAGCGCCTGACCACGACGACCGAAGTGGTGGTCTCGGCCGAGGACGATGCCGAGGCCCGCCGTGTCACCTTCACCAACACCGGCCGCCGCCCGCGCGAAATCGACGTGACCTCCTACGCCGAACTGGTTCTGGCCCCGCAGGCCGCGGATCAGGCGCATCCGGCCTTCTCGAAGATGTTCGTGGTGACCGACTATCTGCCCGAGCTTGGCGTCATCATCGCCACCCGCAGACGACGCTCGCCGCATGACCCCGAGGTCTGGGCCGCCCATATCGCCGTGATCGAAGGCGCGGAAACCGCCCCGATCCAGATCGAGACCGACCGCGCCAAATTCATCGGTCGCGGCCAGTCCATCGGGCACGCTGCGATGGCGGACCAGCCGCTTTCGGGCACCGTCGGCACCGTCCTCGACCCGATCTTCTCGATCCGCCGCCGCGTGAGCATCCCGCCGGGCGGCGTCACCCGCGTGACGTTCTGGACGATGGTCGCCGAATCCCCCGATGCGCTTCTTGACCTTGTCGACCGCCACCGCGACCCCTCTGCATTCGCCCGTGCCGCAACGCTCGCCTGGACCCAGGCGCAGGTGCAGCTGCGCCATCTTGGCATCACCCATGCCGATGCCGCCGACTTTCAGGCCCTGGGCGGCATGGTCCTGCGCAACGACCCCCGCCTGCGCGCCACATCCGCGCAGATCGTGGCCGGGGCCGCGCCGCAATCCGCGCTGTGGGCGCTTGGCATTTCGGGCGATCTGCCGATCGTGCTTCTGCAGATCGAGGATGCGGAAGACATCGCGGTCCTGCATCAGGCGCTGAGCGCGCATGAATACTGGGAAATGCGCCAGCTCGCGGTCGATCTGGTGATCCTGAACGACCGGTCGTCATCCTATGTTCAGGACCTGCAGATCGCCATCGACGGCGCCGTGCGCGCCGCCCGGTCACGTCCCCGCGCCATGGGCATCCATGCCCCCGCTCAAGGGCACGATCCATGCCCTGCGCGCCGATCTGCTCAACCCCGGGACGCGCGCGCATCTGATGTCGATGGCGCGCGTCATTCTGGTCGCCAGCCGGGGCGATATCGGCCAGCAGATGGCGATCCTGACTGCTGCGCCCAAAACGGTTCCCGTCGCGCCGCCGCCCGCCCCCGCCGCGCCACCGCCGGTGCCCGACCTGCCCACGCTCGAATTCTTCAACGGCATAGGCGGCTTTGCCGAGGACGGGCGCGAATATGTCACGATCCTGCGGGACGGGAAGACGACGCCCGCGCCCTGGATCAATGTCATCGCCAACCCCGGTTTCGGCTTTCAGGTCTCGGCCGAGGGCAGCGGTCATGTCTGGTCGGAAAACAGCCGCGAGAACCAGATCACGCCCTGGTCGAACGACCCGGTGACAGACCCTGCGGGCGAGGCGATCTATCTGCATGACCTTGACACCGGCCAGATCTGGACGCCGACCGCCCTGCCGATCCGCAGCCCCGGCACCTACATCGCGCGGCACGGCTTCGGCTATTCCGGCTTTGCCCACGAAAACCACGGCATCGCCGCCGAGATGGTGCAGTTCGTGCCCCTCGACGCCCCTGTCAAGATCACCCGCCTGCGCCTGCGCAACACCGGCATCACCGCGCGCAGCCTGTCGGTCACCGCCTATGCCGAATGGGTGCTGGGCACCGCGCGCGGTGCCACCGCACCCTTCATCGTCACCCGCACCGACCCCGCCACGGGGGCGATCCTGGCGCAGAACACGTTCAGCACCGCCTTTCCGGGCCGCGTCGCCTTTGCCGATTTCGGCGCGGGCACCGCCAGCCTGACCGCCGACCGCGCCGAATTCATCGGGCCGGGCGGCAGCCTCGCTGCCCCCGCCGGCGATCCGCACGCGGCGCCCTGTCCGGCACCACCGGCGCGGCACTCGACCCCTGCGCCGCCCTGCAGCGCCGCCTGACCCTGCACCCCGGCGAAACGGTCGAACTGACCTTCCTGCTGGGTCAGGCGGACAGCGACGCCGCTGCCAGCGCCCTGATCCAGCGGATGCGCGCCGCCGACACCGGTGCCATCGCTGGCGGCCGTCAAGCAGCACTGGGCCGACCTTCTGACCACCGTACAGATCACGTCGCCCGACCGCGCGATGGACATCATGCTGAACGGCTGGCTCTTGTATCAGACGCTCGCCTGCCGCATCTGGGCGCGCGCCGGGTTCTATCAGGCCAGCGGCGCCTACGGCTTCCGCGACCAGTTGCAGGACGGCATGGCGCTGACCTTTGCGCGGCCCGAGATGACGCGCGCCCACCTTCTGCGCGCCGCCGTCGCGCCAGTTCCCCGAAGGCGACGTGCAGCACTGGTGGCTGCCGCATTCCGGACAGGGCGTGCGGACCCGGATCTCGGACGACCGGGTCTGGCTGGGCTACGGCGTCGCGCGCTACATCGCGGTGTCGGGCGATGCGGCGGTGCTTGGACGAACAGGTGCCCTTCCTGCACGGCCCGCCCGTGCCCCCCGGCGCGCATGACGACTTCTTCCAGCCGCTAGCTCTCGGACACCACCGAAAGCCTGTTCGAACACTGCGCGCGGGGCCTCGATCAGGCGGTCGCGCTGACCGGGGACAACGGCATGCCGCTGATCGGGACGGGCGACTGGAACGACGGCATGAACCGCGTCGGCGAAGGCGGCAAGGGCACCAGCGTCTGGCTCGGCTGGCTGCTGATCGCCACCATGGACATGATGGCCCCCTTGGCCGACACCCGCGATCCGGCCCGCGCGGCACGCTGGCGCGCCCACGCCAAATCCGTGCTCAAAGCCATCGAAACCAACGGCTGGGACGGCGCATGGTACCGGCGCGGCACGTTCGATGACGGCACTGTCCTAGGCTCCGCCGCGTCCGACGAATGCCGCATCGACAGCATCGCGCAATCCTGGGCCGTGCTGTCCGGTGCCGCCGACCCCGCACGCGCACGGACCGCGATGGCCTCGATGACCAAGCACCTGATCCGCCCCGACCCGGGCCTTGCCCTGCTGTTCACGCCCGCCCTTTGACCGCACCCCGCTCGACCCCGGCTATATCAAGGGCTACCCGCCCGGCCTGCGCGAAAACGGCGGCCAGTACAGCCATGCGGCGATGTGGGCGATCCTGGCCCAGGCCAAGCTGGGTGACGGCGATGCCGCCCACCGCCTGTTCGCCATGCTCAACCCGATCAACCATGCCCTGACCCCGCAGGACGCCGACCGCTACAAGGTCGAACCCTATGTCATCGCCGCCGACGTCTATTCCACCGCACCCCATGCCGGGCGCGGCGGCTGGACATGGTATACGGGCTCTGCCGGATGGATGTACCGCGCGGGGATCGAAGGCCTGCTTGGCCTGACCCGCGCGGGCGACACCCTGCGACTGAATCCGTGCTTTCCGAAAGCATGGCCCGAGCTGACCGCAACAATCAGGCTGGGGGAAGCCCGCTATGCGATCACCATCCGCAATCCCGACGGCACGGGATTCGGCATCCGGTCGGCGCATCTGAACGACGCCGAGCTGGCGTCCGCCAAAGACGGCGTGTCCTTTCCGCTGCGGGACGGTACGCATGAGGTTGCAATCGTGATGGCATCGGCGATCTGATGCCACGACCTGTTCAGTTCTGGCGGAGCGCAGTCACGCAACACAACCGACACCGATGCAGTCACCATTCAGCTTGAAAGCCAGCCGGTTGCGACAGGTCATTCGTCGGACGGGACCTGACAGGCATATTGCGCACTGACAATTGATCAGATTGCATGTCTGCAATTTATGTTGCGACACGTGTGATCCTGTGCAATTGTCGGTTCCAGAAGGCCCTTCGAAGAGGCCCAAGTCCAGGGAGGATGCGCCTGTGAGCCTGCTTCGGCTGACGCAGATTGCGAAGAATTTCGGTGCCATCGAGGCGGTCAAGGGCATCGACCTCGAGATTGCGCCCGGCGAGGTTGTCGGCCTGATGGGCGACAACGGCGCGGGCAAATCCACGCTGGTCAAGATCATCGCCGGCAACTTCCCGCAGAGCCGCGGCACCATCGAGATGGACGGCAAGGTGGTCGAATTCCACCGCCCGCATCGACGCGCGCGGCGTGGGGATCGAGGTCGTCTATCAGGACCTGGCCATCGCCGACAACCTGACGGCGGCCGAGAACGTCTTTCTGGGTCGCGAGATCAAAAAGGGCTGGGGTCCGTTCGCCCGGCTCGACAAGGAAGCGATGATCGAAAAGTCGGCCGCGCTGTTCGAGGAGCTGAAATCGGAAACCCGCCCGCGCGATCTGGTGCGCAAGATGTCGGGCGGTCAGCGCCAGGCCGTCGCCATCGCGCGCACACGCCTTTCGAACGCCAAGATCGTGCTGATGGACGAACCGACGGCGGCGATTTCGGTCCGGCAGGTGGCCGAGGTGCTGAACCTGATCCGGCGGCTCAAATCGCAGGGCGTGTCGGTGATCCTTATCAGCCACCGGATGCCCGACGTCTTTGACGTCTGTGACCGGATCATCGTCGTGCGGCGCGGCACCAAGGTCGCCGACAAGATGACGGTGACGACCTCGCCCGAAGAAATCACGGGCCTGATCACAGGAGCGATCCATGCCGCCTGATTCAGCTGAAACCTCGGTCGTCAAGATATCGGACATCACCGGCATTCAGGAGAAGTCGCTCTGGCAGAAGGTCAAGGCGAGCCAGCCGTTCTGGGTGACTATGGCGCTGCTGCTGCTGTCGCTGGCGATCGGGCTGTATCAGCCCAGCTTCATGACCCCCAACAACATCACCAACATCACGCGCAACTTCGCGCCGTTCGGGATCATGGCGCTGGGCATGACCTGCGTCATCGTCACCGGCGGGATCGACCTGTCCATCGGGTCGATCATGGGGCTGGTCGCCATCGTCGCGGGCCTGTTCCTGACCTGGGATTTCAGCTGGTACATCGCCTTCGGGATGGGGTTGCTGGCGGGCCTTGCCTGCGGCGCCGTGAACGGGTTCTTCGTGGCCTATGTCGGCATGTCGTCCTTCGTGGTGACGCTGGGCATGATGTCGATCGCGCGGTCGCTGGCGGTGGTCTTTTCGGGCAACCAGATGCTGTACCAGTTCGGCCATGACGCGCCGACGGTCAAGGCCATCGGCCAAGGCAAGTTTCCCAGCGGCCAGCCCGACAGCATCTTCCCGCACTGGATCCCGGCGTTCTCGTCGCATTTCTGGGTCATGGTGCTGCTGGCGCTGATCGTGGGCTATGTGTTCATGCACAAGGTCTGGGGCAAGCACCTGTTCGCCATCGGCGGGAACGAAGCCGCGGCGCGGATGACCGGTGTTGATGTCGACCGGATCAAGTTCCAGGCCTATGTCTTTTCGGCCTTCTGCGCCTCGGTCGCGTCGCTGCTGATCCTCGGCTATTCGGGCTCCGCGATCAACGCGATGGGGCAGAGCTACGAGCTGCGGGTGATCGCGGCGACGGTGATCGGCGGGGCGAACCTGATGGGCGGGGCGGGCACGGCCTATGGTGCCGTCGTCGGCTCGGCCCTTCTGGAAGTGATCCGCAACGCCCTGCTGATGGCGGGGATCGATTCAAACTGGCAAGGGGCCTTTGTCGGCGCCTTCATCATTCTTGCGGTTCTTGTCGGGATGGAAACGCGCGGCTTCAAGCTTGTCGAAGCGTTCCGCAATGCGTTCCGGATCGGCAAGGGGCGTTGAGAGACGACCCGCCACACGGCGGTTTTCACCCAGGGAGGAAGACTTGAAAAAACTTTTGGCAACCTCGGCGCTGATCGCATCCGCGATGACCGTCGGTTCGACCGCAATGGCGGAAAACATCTTCGCGCTTGTGCCGAAGAACATGAACAACCCGTTCTTCGACCAGGCCCGCGACGGCTGCATGAAGGCCGCGGCGGAATCGAACGGCGCGTTCGTCTGCGAATACATCGGCCCGGGCGAGCATGGCGGCGGCGAAGAGCAGGTCCAGATCGTCATGGACCTGATCGCGCGCGGCGACGTCAAGGGCATCGGCATCGCAGCGGCCAACGCGGCGGCGATGGCGACGGCGGCGCAGGCGGCCAAGGACGCGGGCATCCCGATCATCACCTGGGACTCGGACCTTCTGGCCGAGAACAAGGACCTGCGCGTCGCCTATATCGGCACGCACAACTACGAGATCGGCGTGAACCTGGCCAAGCGGGCGATGGAGATCAAGCCTGAGGGCGGCACAGTCTGCATCCAGTCGGGCGGCGCTGCGGCGGCCAACCACAACGAGCGTATGCAGGGCATCCGCGACACGCTCGGCGGCATGACCGGCACCACCTCGCCGGGCGAAGTGCTGACCGGGCAGAACGGCTGGACCGAAGCGCCGGGCTGCCCGCTTTACACCAACGACGACTTCCCGCTGTCGGTGCAGCAGTTCCAGGACTACATGGCGGCCAATCCGGACGTCGATGCGTTCCTGCCGACGGGCGGCTTCCCGCAGTTCGTGCCGGACGCGAACCGCGCGGCGGTCGAGCCCTTCAAGGCCGACATCGCCTCGGGCAAGCTGGCGCTGGTCGTTGCCGACACGCTGCCGATCCAGATCGACCAGATGAAGGAAGGCCTCTCTGCCGGTCAGGTCGGCCAGCGCCCGTTCCAGATGGGCTATGAGGTGATGAAGGCCTTCCAGCAGATGGCCGACGGTGGTGCTGCACCTGCCGATCCGACCTATACCGGGCCTTGACGTCTGCACGCCGTCGAACGTCGACACCTGCATCGCGCAGTAAGCGGGCATACCGGATAACGACCATTGCGTCCGCCGGGGTTTACGTCCCCCGGCGGGCGTGTCCTTCTGTCAGCCGCTTAGCAAGTATGACGGACTTTCCATGGACAAGATCGTGCCGCCGAACGACTACGAGGACCTGATCCGCCTGATCCACGAGCGGTTCGACGGCATGAGCAAGACCTATCAGCGGATCGCGCTGTTCCTGACCCAGAATCCCAACGACGTGGCGGTGAACTCGGTCAACGCGACGGCCGAGCGCTGCGGCATCCATGCGTCGAGCTTCGTCCGCTTCGCGCAGTTGCTGGGCTATCGCGGGTTCAAGGATCTGCAGGTGCTGTTCCAGCGCAGGCTGGCGACGGCGGCGCCGGGGTTCGAGGCGCGGGTGCGCGCGCTGGAGACCGAGCTGGAAACCCGGGGCGACCCCGGCGAGTTCGGGTTCCTGCGCGATCTGGTGGTGCGCGACATCGCCTCGCTTGAAGGGCTGCTGCGCGACATCCCGCCCGAACGGCTGATCGCGGCTGCCTCGATCCTCGAGTCCGCCGAGGTCATCTATCTGGTCGGCCAGCTGCGGTCGGCCCCGGTGGTGGATTTCCTGCGCTATGTCCTGACCATGCTGGGCAAGCGCTGCCTGCTGCTGGACGCCAGCGGCGGTCTGGCGACGCATATCGCGCGCACGATGGGGCCGAAGGACGCGCTGATCGCGGTATCGTTCCGGTTCTACGCGAACGAGGTGGTGAACATCACCGAGGCAGCCGCAGCAGCCCAGGTCCCCATCGTGGCGATCACCGACAGCACGCTGTCGCCGCTGGCGAAGTCGGCGCGGGTGCTGTTCCCGGTGCCCGAGCACGATTACAGCTTCTCGCGTTCGCTGGCCGCCCCGATGTGCCTGGCGCAGGCGCTGGTGGTGGCGCTGGCCGCGCGCATCCAGGGCAACCGCAGCGACCCGCGGATTCCGACGGTCACGGGCCAGTAGCGGTCAGGCGTACAGCGCGGGACGTTCGGCCAGGGTCAGCGTGACCTTCTGCCCGCTCTGCAGCGCCGCCACGACCTGTTCGGCAATCGCCGAGGCGGCATAGCCGTCCCATGCCGAAGCCCCCACGGGCCTGCCGTCCTGAACCGAGGCCAGCCAGGCGGTCATCTGCAGGCGATAGGCCTCGGTGAAGCGCGGCACCCAGTTCAACGGCCAGTCGTGGCCATGCTTCTGCGCGTGGTCGGTCAGCACCCGCGTCGGGGCGGCCATGCCGACAACGCCCGTCCGGCACAGCACCTCGGCATGGACGTGGTAGCCATAGACCGCGTGCATCGTCACCTCGGTCGAGACGATCTGGCCTGCGGCTGTTTCCATCGTGATCAGCAGAGGGTCGCCGCCCGGTCCGGCATGGACCTGCGCCGAGACCATCTCGGCCCCCAGCAGCCAGCGGCTGATGTCGATTTCGTGCACGAAGCTGTTCGTCACCGCCATCGGGCCGGTGAACCAGTCCGGCGCGCTGGCGTTGCGGTGGGTGTTGTGCAGCAGCACAGCCTGGCCCAGCGTTCCGCCGTCGATGGTGCGCTTCATCTCGGCATAGGCCGGGTCGAAGCGGCGCATGTAGCCGACGGTGATCAGACGGCGGCCGACCGCAGCCTCGGCCCGGATCAGGTCCAGCGCCTCGGCGGCGGTCGCGGCCACGGGTTTTTCGCACAGCACCGGCTTTCCCGCGTCGAGACAGGCCCGGGCCAGCGCCGCATGGGTGGCATCGGGCGAGGCGATGACCACGGCCTCGACCTGCGGAGAGGCGATCAGCGCCGCCGGGTCGGTGAAGACCGCCGCCCCTTTCGCCGCCTCCGCCGCGCGGGCCGCATCCATGTCGCAGACGGCGGCAAGGTGCCCGCCGCGCACCTCTTCGCGCAGCAGGCGCGCATGTTCCGCGCCCATTACGCCGGTGCCGATGACACCGACGGCGATGCTCATGCGAGATCCTTCCAGGCGCTGTCGCGGGACGATTCCAGGATGGTCTCGACCAGCCCCTGAATGCGCGCCCCGGCGCGGAAATTGTAGGGTTCCGGCCCTTTGCCTGCGATGGCGTTGACAAAGCCAGCGACCTCGATGGCCTTCAGATCGTTGAAGCCCAGATGGTGCGCCGGAGCGACGCAGAAATTGCCGTAGGGCGGATGCGCCGGGCCGGACTCGATCCGGCGGAAGCCGCCCGTGCGCCCGCCGTCCGCAGCATTGCAGAAATGCAGTTCGTTCATCCGTTCCTGGCTGAAATGCAGCGATCCCCTGGTGCCGTAGACCTCGAAGTCGTGCTGCATCTTGCGGCCCGTCGCCACCCAGCTGGCCTCGATCGACCCGCTGGCCCCGTTGCCGAACCGCAGAAAGGCGCGGGTGATGTCGTCGGTGACAACCTCGCGGCTGCCCCCCTGGCCGTCAGGCCGGCTGGTGACGATGGTCACGGCGTCGCCCAGAACGCGGCTGATCGGGCCCAGCAGGAATTCGGCCGTCGCCAGCGCGTGGCTGCCGAGGTCTGCCAGCACGCCGCCGCCGACCGGATCGTTGCGGAAACTGAAGGGGGCTGTCGCATCGGCCATGTAATCTTCGGCATGGATCCCGCGGAAGCTGCGGATCTCGCCAAGTTCCCCGCCTGCGATCATCTCGCGCGCCAGCCGCATCAGCGGGTTGCAGATATAGTTGAACCCGACTTGGGTCTTGACGCCCTTCGCCTCGGCGGCATCGGCCATCGCCGTCGCGTCAGCGGCCAGCGGGGCCAGCGGCTTTTCGCAGTAGACATGCTTGCCAGCGGCAATCGCGGCCAGCGCCATGTCCCTGTGAAAGGCGTTCGGCGCGGTGATGTCGATCACGTCGATGCTGTCGTCGGCGATCAGTGTCGTCCAGTCGCCGGTCGAATGCGGAATGCTCATCGCCGCAGCAGCGCGGGCGGCCAGATCGTCGGACCGGTCGGCGACCGACACGATTTCGACCGCATAGGGCAGTTCGAACACCCGCGCCGCAGCCGCGAAACCAAAGGTATGGGTCTTGCCCATGAAGCCCGTGCCGATCAGCCCCACGCGCAAGGGGCGTCTTGTCTCAGCCATTCTGGGTCACTCCGTTGACGACAAGCGCCGGGTCGATCCGACCGGCCAGGAAGTCGAGCACATTCTGCACCGACTGCACGGCCATGCGTTCGCCCGACTCGGCGGTCAGTCCGGCGATGTGCGGCGTTATCACCATGCTTTCGGCGCGCAGCAAGGGGCTGTCCGGATCGGGCGGTTCAGCATCGAACACGTCGAACCCGGCACCGCCCAGATGGCCGGACGCCAGCGCAGCCGCCAGCGCCGCCTCGTCCACAATGCCGCCGCGCGCGGTGTTCACGATGATCGCGCCGCGCTTCATGACGGCCAGTTCCGCCGCGCCGATCACCGGCCTGTCGGTGCGCGGAATGTGGATCGAGACGAAGTCCGCAGTCCCCAGTCCCTCTGTCAGGTCCGCGACACGGGCGACGGGCGGTTCCGGGTCGGTGGAAAGGTAGGGGTCGTGGACGGCGACCTGCATCCGGAAGCCCTGCGCCATCTGCGCGAGATGGCGTCCGCTGCGGCCATAGCCGAGGATCAGCAGCCGCTTGCCGCCCAGTTCGACAGGAAGCAGGCGGTTGCGCCAGCCCCAGCAGCCGTGGCGCATGGCATTGTCGGCCTCGGTCACACGCTTGGCAGCGGCCAGCATCAGCATCATCGCATGTTCGGCGACCGAGACCGAATTGACGTCGCCGACGATGCTGAGCGCGATCCCGCGCGCGGTCAGGGCAGCGACATCCACGGCGTCATAGCCGACGCCGTGACGCGACACGATCTTCAGCCGTTCCGCCCGCGCGATGGTCGCGGCGGTCATCGGCTGGGTGCGGATCACCAGCCCGTCGGCTTTGGCGATCAGCGGCGCGTAGCTTTCCTCGGAAATTTCCTCGACATAGTCCCAGGTCAGACCCGGCACCTGACCCAGCAGGGCCAGACCGCTCGGGTGCAGCTTTCCCGCGACAAGGATATGCGGCATCAATACCCCCCCGGCGCCGTCCCGGCCGCCCCCTGCCCCGCGTCGGTCAGGACGAGATCGCGGAACCGCTTCACGCTGGCGTCCGCCGCCGCCGCCAGCAGGCGCGAATCGCCCGAGACCGTGGTCATGTCAAAGCCCCAGCCGATGGCGCGGGCAGCATAGTCGGGCGTCCCGCAATGCAGCGCGGCGCGGATGCCTGCCGCCTTGCAGGCGGCGGCGACGCGGCGGATCGCCTCGATCATCTCGGGTTCCTCGCGGTCGAAGGCGGGTGGCAGGCGACCGCCATGCAGGCTGAAGGTCAGGTCGGCAGGACCGATGTAGAGCCCGTCGAGGCCGGGTGTCGCGGCGATGGCGTCAAGGTTGTCCATCGCCTGCGCCGTCTCGATCATGGCAAAGGCCAGCACCTGACCGTTCGCCTCGGCCGGAATGTTCGGACCCATCGAATAGGTCGCGCGCGTCGGGCCGAAACTGCGTTGTCCGTCAGGGGGATAGCGGACGTAGCTCACGAACTCCGCCGCCTGCGCGGCAGTGCTGACCATCGGGCAGATGATGCCGTAGGCTCCGGCATCCAGCATCTTCATGATGATGCCGGGTTCCAGCCACGGCACGCGCGCCATCGGCACCACGCCCGAGGCGCGCATCGCCTGCAGCATCGGCAGTGCGCTGGAATAGTCGAGCGCGCCGTGCTGCACGTCGATGGTCACGGAATCATAGCCCTGCGCCGCCATGATCTCGGCGGTGAAGCTGTTGCCGATGGACAGCCAGCCGTTGATCGTCGGCTTCCCCTCGGCCCAGAGCTTCCTCAGGCGGTTCGCGATCATTCTCAGCCCTCCATCAGCACGATCTGGGCCAGCTTGGTGTCGAGGTAGTCGGATATGCCCTCGGACCCGCCCTCGCGTCCCATCCCGGAAAAGTTCGTGCCGCCGAACGGCGCTTCGGCGGCCGCCAGCGCAA
Source organism: uncultured Alphaproteobacteria bacterium (assembly GCA_963819585.1). Lineage (GTDB taxonomy): Bacteria > Pseudomonadota > Alphaproteobacteria > Rhodobacterales > Rhodobacteraceae > JAOADN01. The sequence continues at coordinate 166,243 of CAWFWP010000010.1, read as the reverse complement.
AGCTGTTGATGCCGACCATCCCGGCCTTCAGGTCCGCCACGGCCCGGCGCGCGCGCTTGGCGCTGCGGGTGAAGGCATAGGCGGACAGGCCCATGGTCGAGGCGTTGGCGCGCTGCCATCACCTCGTCGTCGGTGGCAAAGCGGGTGATCGCGGCGATAGGGCCGAAGTTTTCTTCGGCAAAGACCCGCATGTCGTCGGTCACGTCCGTCAGCACCGTCGGCTCGTGGAAATGCCCAGCGTTGAACGCGGCACTGCGCCGGCCCCCGGCGGCGACCCTGGCCCCCTGCCCCACGGCACCGGCGATGATCGCCTCGATCTCGGACAGGCGGCCCGCGTTGATCAGCGGCCCCATCTGGGTCGCCGGGTCCAGCCCGTCGCCCAGTTTCAGTGCGTTGGCGCGGGCGACGAACCCCTCCACGAACCGGTCATGCAGGCTCTCGTGGACGAAGAACCGGTCGGGCGTGACGCAGACCTGCCCGGCATTGGCGTATTTCGTCGGCACCGCCGACGTTCAGCGTCGCCTCCAGATCGGCATCGTCGAACACGATCAGGGGCGCGTTGCCGCCCAGTTCCATCGACACCTTCTTCACGGTGTCGGCGGCATCGCGGATCATCTGCTGGCCGACGCGGGTCGAGCCGGTCAGCGACACCTTGCGGACGGAGGGCGCGGCCATGATCGGCGCATAGGTCGTGGCGGTCGGGCCGACGAGCAGGCCGACCGTTCCGGGCGGCAGGTCGCCTGCCCGCATGCAGTCGACCATCACCATGGCCGTTCCGGGTGTCTGGCTGGATGGCCGGATGATGATCGGGCATCCGGCGGCCAGCGCCGGTGCCGCCTTGCGCGCGACAAGGGCTGCGGGGAAATTCCAGGCGGTGAAGGCGGCGGCGATGCCGACCGGCTGGCGCAGCACCTCGAACCGCCCGCCGGGCACGCGGCTTTCGACGATGCGGCCATAGATGCGCCGGGCCTCCTCGGCGTACCAGCGGAACTGGTCGGTCGCCAGAACCCATTCCCGCTCGGACTGCGCGATCGGCTTGCCGGTCTCGGTCGAGATCATCCGCGCGGCCTCGTCCCTGCGGCGCGCCATCTCGTCCGCGATCCGGTGCAGCGCATCGGCGCGTTCGAAGCCGCTCTTCGCGCTCCAGGCGGCGAGGCCCCGGCCCGCAGCAGCGATGGCCTCCTCGGCGTCCGCCAGCGTCGCCACGGGAACATCGCCCAGCGGCTTTTCCGTCACCGGGCTGAACACATCCGCCGTGCCGCCGTTGTCAGCCGCGCGCCATGCGCCGTCAAGGAACAGACCGTAGGTCTTGTACATCATACGATCTCGCTGACCTTGACGGACCGCAGCGCCGCCTCGGCCAGTTCCGCCCGTTTGTGGGACGCGATGTTCGCGGCATGCATGACGCCGATCCGGCCACAGCCGAGCAACGCGATCCTGAGCATCCAATTCCCCCCTGAAACTCTCTTAGCAATATTCATTGCAAAATGTTCCAGTTGTCAATAATCCAATCATGCGTTAGGAGTCGAAATGCTTCCGCGGGGGGAATCCGAATGACCGGCAAGACGATCCGTCTGACCATGGCTCAGGCACTGGTGCGCTATCTCTGCAACCAGTACACCGAGATCGACGGCGCAGCGCGTGCCGCTGTTCGCCGGTGTCTTCGGCATCTTTGGCCACGGCAACGTGACCTGCCTGTCCGAGGCGCTGGAGGCGGTTCAGGACGTCCTGCCCACCTGGCGCGGCCAGAACGAACAGTCGATGGCGCTGGCCGCGGTCGGCTTCGCCAAGGCCAAGCGTCGGCGGCAGATCATGATCGCCACATCGTCCATCGGGCCGGGTGCCTTGAACATGGTAACGGCGGCTGGGCACGGCGCATGCCAACCGCCTGCCGGTGTTGCTGATCGCGGGCGACACCTTCACCAACCGCCTGCCCGACCCGGTGCTGCAGCAGGTCGAGCATTTCAACAATCCGACGCTGACGGTGAACGACGCCTTCAAGGCCGTGACGCGTTACTGGGACCGGATCACGCATCCGGCGCAGATCATCCAGTCGCTGCCGCAGGCCATTGCGGCGATGCTGGACCCAGCCGACTGCGGTCCGGCCTTCATCGCGCTGCCGCAGGATACCCAGGAACTGGCCTTCGACTATCCGGCGGTGTTCTTCGAGGAACGGGTCTGGACCATCCCCCGCCCGCGCCCGGACCGGGCGGCGCTGGCCAAGGCGGTCGACCTGCTGAAAACCGCGAAGAAGCCGCTGATCATCGCAGGCGGCGGCGTGCGCTATTCCGGGGCGGAAGAGGCTGTCGCGGCATTCGCCGCCAGGCGTGGCATCCCGGTCGTCGAGACCATCGCGGGCAAGGGCGGGCTGACGCACTACCACCCTGTCCATTGCGGCCCCATCGGCATCATCGGATCGACCAGCGCCAACGCCTTGGCGGGCGAGGCGGATGTGATTGTCGCGATCGGCACCCGTCTGCAGGACTTCACCACCGGGTCGTGGACCGCTTTCGCGCAAGGCGCGCAGTTCATCTCGATCAATGCCGCCCGCTACGATGCCACCAAGCACCGCGCGCTGGCCGTGGTCGGCGACGCGCTGGAGACGGTCACGGAGCTGGACGCTGCCTTGGGCGACTGGAACGCGGACAAGGGCCACCTGCCCGGCGCCAAGGCGCTGTTCAAGGACTGGGACGCGCTGCTCGACGGCCTGCAGGCCCCGACCAATACGCCCGTCCCGACCTATGCGCAGGTCGTGCATCAGGTGAACCTTGCGGCGGGCGAGACCGACACGCTGATCGCCGCCGCAGGCGGTATTCCGGGCGAGGTCGCCAAGGGCTGGCGCGTCAAGGCGCCGAACACCTTCGACCTGGAATTCGGCTTCTCCTGCATGGGCTACGAGATCGCCGCCGGCTGGGGCTGCGCGATGGCGCAATCCGGGCCTGGCTCCGTCGGCGGCACGCCCATCGTCATGCTGGGCGACGGCACCTACATGATGATGAATTCGGACATCTATTCGGCGGTCCTGTCGGGCCACAAGATGATCGTGATCGTCTGCGACAACGGCGGCTATGCCGTCATCAGCCGGCTGCAGGTCTTCAAGGGCGTGCCCGGTTTCAACAACCTTCTGAAAGACTGCCGGATCACCGACAAGGCCAATCCCCTGCATGTCGATTTCGCCGCCCATGCGGCGTCGATGGGTGCGGCCAGCCGCCATGTCGAAAGCCTGTCCGACCTGGCCGCCGCGATGGAATGGGCCAAAGGCAATGACCGCACCACGGTGATTTCCATTGCCACCGACGCCTATTCATGGGTACCGGGCGACGCGGACTGGGACGTCGGCGTGCCGGAAGTGTCGGACCGCGAAAGCGTCAACAAAGCCCGCGAAAGCCAGATTGTCATTCGCGCCAAGCAGCGCGTTGGAGTGTGAGAAGAAGATGCTGAAAGCCAAACTGGGCATGTCGCCCATCGCCTGGTGGAACGACGACCTGCCGAACCTGAGCGACGATGTGAGCCTTGAGGAATGCCTGCGCCAGTCCCGTTCGGCCGGGTTCACCGGGATGGAGCAGGGCCGCCGGTTCCCGGGAACTGCGGCAGAAATGCTGCCGGTCCTGAAGGCGGCGGATGTGACGCTGTGCGGCGGCTGGTTTTCGGGCACGCTGGTCGATGACGATCTGTCGGCGAACAAGGACCGCATCCAGCCGATGATCGACCTCTTCAAGGCCGTCGACGCCCCCTGCATCGTCTATGGCGAGGTCGGGCGGTCGGTCCAGGGCGTCCGCCATGCCCCGCTGGCGACAAAACCCGTGCTGTCGGATGCCGAGATGGCAGCCTATGCGCGCAAGGTGACGGCGCTTGGCGAATTCTGCGCGGACCAAGGCATGCCGCTGGTCTACCACCATCACATGGGCGCGGTCGTGATGTTCGAGCCCGAGCTTGATGCCTTCATGGCCCATTCGGGCGAGGGGATTCCGCTGCTTCTGGACGCCGGGCACCTGCACTTCGCCAAGGGCGACGTGCTGCGCGCGATCGACAACCACCATGCCCGGATCAAGCACGTCCATACCAAGGACATAAGGCAATCGGTGCTCGATGGGCTCGATTGGACGAAGGAAAGCTTCCTCGATGCCGTCATCAAAGGGGCCTTCACGGTTCCCGGCGATGGCTCGCTCGACTTCGGTGCCATCGTGAAACGGCTGGCCGATCACGGCTATGAAGGCTGGTTCGTGGTCGAGGCCGAGCAGGACCCGAAGGCCAATTCGCCGCTGAAAATGGCGCAGGTCGGGCACAAGGAACTGATGCGGGTGATGACTGCCGCAGGCTACGAGGTCGTTGCGTGAACCGGCTTGACGGCAAGGTCTGCGTCGTCACCGGATCGACGCAAGGCCTGGGCGCGGCCATCGCACGCCGCTTCGCGATCGCGGGCGCTGCCGGGCTGGTCACGATGGGCCGCAACGCCGCCAAGGGTCAGGCGGTCGCGGCCGAGATCACCAAGTCGACCGGCGTTCCGGTGGACTTCGTCCGGGCCGACCTCGGCTCGGTCGAGGACTGCCGCGCCGTGCTGGCCCGGACCGGGGCGCGGTTCGGCCGCATCGACGTGCTGGTCAATGCGGGTGCCATCACCGACCGGGGCAGCATCCTCGACACCACGCCCGAGCTGTTCGACCGGATGTTCGCGACCAACGTCCGGGGCCCGTTCTTTCTGATGCAGGAGGCGATCCGGCTGATGATCGCCAAAGGCGTCCAGGGCAGCATCGTCAATATAGGGTCGATGTCCGAACACGCGGGCCAGCCTTTCATCAGCGCCTATTGCGCATCGAAAGGCGCGCTGGCCACGCTGACCCGGAACACCGCCTTTGCGGTGATGGGCAACCGCATCCGGGTCAACCAGCTGAACATCGGCTGGATGTCGTCGGACAACGAACGCGCGCTGCAGGTGCAGGAGTCGGGCGATGCGGACTGGGAGGCCAAGGCCGCCGTCGGGCTGCCCTTCGGGCGGCTTCTCGATCCCGCCGAGGTGGCCCGCGCCGTGGCTTTCATGGCCTCGGACGACGCAGGCATGATGACCGGCGCCGTGATCAATTTCGACCAGTCGGTCTGGGGTGCCTATTCCGGGCAGGCACCGGCACCCGAGGCCCCCATGCAGCTGCCCGCCTGACCGGAGACTGACATGAAGAAAGTCCGCTATGCCGTTGTTGGTGCAGGCTGGATCTCGCAGGAGGCGTTCATGCCTGCGGTCGCCCAGACCGGTAATTCCGAGATGGTCGCCATCGTAACGGGCAATTCGGATACGGCGGCCAAGCTGGCCGCGTTCCACGGCGTGCCGGAAACCTGCGGCTATGACGGCTATGACGCTCTGCTCGCCTCGGGCCGGGTTGATGCCGTCTACATCGCGCTACCGAATTCGATGCATGCGGACTTTGCGATCCGGGCGGCCAAGGCGGGCATCCATGCGATGGTGGAAAAACCGCTGGCCGTGACGGTCGCCGAATGCCAGGCGATGATCGATGCGGCCAAGGCGGGTGGCGTGCATCTGATGACCGCCTACCGGCTGCATACCGAACCCGGCACCATCGACGTCATCGACCGCATCCGGCAGGGCGAGATCGGCGATCCGCGCATCTTCACCTCGGTCTTCTCGTTCCAGTCCGGGCCCGACAACCATCGCCTGAAGGCGGACCACTGGGGCGGGCCATTGCAGGACATCGGCGTTTACTGCCTGAACGCGGCGCGGCATGTCTTCGGCGCGGAACCCGTCGAGGTCACCGCGATGCAGACCTTCGGCACCGACGCGCGCTCCGCCGAGGTGGCCGAGATGGTCACAGCCACGCTGCGCTTTCCCGGCGGACGCCTCGCCACGGTCACCGTCAGCTTCAACGGAGCGGACAACGACTGGTACCGGGTGACCGGCACCAAGGGCGAGATCGTGATGGACCCCGGCTTCCGGTTCGAGACGCCGATGCGCGCGGTGATCCGGCACAGGCGGCAAGACGACGGACGAAACCTACCCCTCGGTCGATCACTTCGGCGGCCAGATCGAATATTTCTCGGATTGCATCCTGGCCGGCACGCCGCCCGAACCCGACGGAGCCGAGGGGCTGGCCGACGTCCTGATCATGCGCGCCATCGAACAGGCGGCGACAACCGGAACCACGGTCAAGATCGACCTGCCCCAGCGACCCGCGCATCCGGACCGCAGCACGCTGCGGTCGGTCCCGAGGACGACGCGCAGACTGGTGCTGTAGCCGCCGGGCAACCGGCCCTCTCGAGATGTCGGCGTGCGCGCTGCGCTTCGCGGGAACCGGATTGTGGGCCATCGCGTTCTTCCCGCGTCCGATGCGCAGTCCCCCTGTCCGACATCGGATATGTCTGACGAGTGTCCAAGTCCGAAGCGAAGTTCGGATGTATCTGCCGCCGGGGGATTGTCCCCACGTCCTCCGGCGGCATTTCAACCCTGAATGTCACATAATCGGGCGGCGCAGGGCCTTGGTCACGTCGACAAGGGCGATGTCGGCAAGTGCGGCGACGTCATTCACGACAAGTTCGCCGTTTGCCCACGCCAGCAGCCCGCGACGGCGCAGGGACGCCAGCGTCTTGTTGGTATGCACCAGCGACAGGCCCAGTGCGTCGGCCAGATCATGCTGGCGGAACGGAAGCGGCACGGCCCCGCCCTTTTTCAGCCCGGTGGCTGACAGCCGCTGGTAGATCTGCAGAAGCGCCCAGGCCACCCTTTGAGACGCATCGCGCTGCCCTAGCGAGGCGATGGTTTCGCCCAGGAAATGCTCCTCAACCGCGGCCATCCATGTCAGATCATAGCCCCGCGCGGGCGAGGTGCGGAACAGGTCCCACAGCGCCGCCCGGTTGAAGACACAGAGGCGCATTTCGGTGGCTGCATCGGCGGAATGACGCGACTCGCCCATCACGCCGGACTGCAGGCCCAGGAAATCGCCCGGAAAAACGAAGTTGATCACCTGCCTGCGCCCGTTTTCCAGCAGGATTGACCGCGTCGCCATGCCTTCAAGGACCGTGTACATCTGCGGGCTGCTTTCGCCCTGCGACAGGATCGCGGCCCCTGCATGAACCACCATTTCGCCGACCTTGAACGTCTCCATGAACGCCAGTTCTTCGTCCGTCATCGGCATGAAGATCGGCTGGCATCGCAGGGGACAGGCACTGCAGGGGATCATCGGCATGGGTTCACAGTTTTCCGTCGGCTATGTCACAGATTAATGCGCGGGGTCCGAAGCTGGCACATGTTGCGCCGATGAACAATTCGGAACCAGCCATGTCTGACATGCAGAAAACCACAAGCACGCACACCTACCTTCTGCTGATGGACGCGGGCCTCGTGGCCTGCGACCTGACCCAGATCATCCTCGGGTTCGATCCCGGTGCAAGCGTCACGCTGACCCAGACCGTCGGGGCCGCCCTTGCACATGCCGGTGATGATACCCGGCTGATCGTCGCGATCCTTGACCTCGGCCCGGACGCCGCGCGGTCGTCGGGACTGGCCCGGATGGTGTCCGACCGGGGCGGCCGCGTCATCCTGATCGGCGACGAGGCCGAAATGCAGGCGGGCAGCCATGACTGGCCGGTGATCGAGCGTCCGTTTTCGACCGAGTCGGTGCTTTCGGTGCTTGGCACGGATCACCCCTGACCTTTCGGTAGCTTACCCCTGTGAACCCCGCCCAAGGCGGAACGGTTCCCTTACGCAGCGGAAATTGCCGGACCGAGACGCTTCAGGCGGCCAGCGATTCCGTGGACGAAAAGAACATCGCCTGGCTGACCGCCGATCTGACCTGCTCCTCATCATAGGGTTTGGTGATCAGAAAGGCGGGCTCCGGGCGCTCGCCCGTCAGCAGCCGTTCCGGGAAGGCCGTGATGAAGATCACCGGAATGTCGTCGAACTGCTGCAGAATATCGTTCACCGCATCTATGCCCGACGAATTGTCCGCCAGTTGGATATCTGCCAGAATCAGATCGGGCCGGTCCGACACTGCCAGGCTGACCGCCTCGGACCGTGTCCGGGCCATTCCGGTCACGCGGTGCCCCATGCCTGCCACGATGTCCGCGATGTCCATTGCGATGATCGCCTCGTCCTCGATCACCATGACGCGCCCCGCAACCGCATCGGCCATTTCGCGCAGCGCCGCAAGCACCAGTCCCTCTGCCTCTGACGCCGTGACATCAAGGATGCTGCCGATCTCGCCCGAGCGGAAGCCTTCTATGGAATGCAGCAGCAGCGCCTCGCGGCTGTTCGGCGTCAGGGTGGTCATCCGTGCCTGCGCACGCGCCGACAGGCGCGTGTCCGGCTGCCCCACCGGCGCGCCCGCGCTGGACCAGACGGCGTGAAAGCTGCGGAACAGCGCTGTGCGGACATCTTCGCCTTCCGCGATGACACCCGGGTCGGCCAGGATCGCCTCCAGCGTCGCCGCCGCATAGAGGTCGCCGGTCTGATGGCTGCCGGTCAGCGCACGCGCGTAGCGGCGCAGATAAGGAAGGCTGCGCCCGATGCTTCCGGCAAGGTCTGTGTCTGAATTCACGGCCATATTCTCCCTTCGCATATTTCTTCGGAACCAAACGCCCTATCAATGCGTTCGGTTCCCGATATTCTCGGGAGCTGTAGCTTGGGCTTGGCGGAAAACATGGGCAAGGACGTGAACAAGTCGGCTCTGCACCAGCAGATCGACGAAAACCTCAAGCGTGTCTACCAGGAATCGCTCGAGGAGGAGGTGCCTGACCGCTTCCGCCTGCTTCTGGAAGAGCTGCGCAGGAAACAGGCGCCGGAGAAGCCGTCATGATGGCGGCATCGCGAACCCGGCGCGGCCGCCCGGCCGACCAGCCGGTGGCGGGCAGCGCCGACCCGGCAGAAGAACTGCTGGACCACATCCCGGCGCTGCGGGCCTTTGCCATCGTTCTGACTCGCAACCGGTCCGAGGCCGATGATCTGGTGCAGGATACGCTGGTCAAGGCCTGGTCGAACCTCGACAAATACGCGCGCGGCACCAACCTTCGCGCGTGGCTGTTCACGATTCAGCGTAACACGTTCTTTTCGCTGCGCCGGAAATACAAGCGCGAGGTGCCTGATCCGGACGGCATCCATGCCGCGTCTCTGTTCGAAAAACCGGTGCATGATAGCCGCCTTGCCTTTGCGGAATTCAGGGTCGCCTTCGACAAGCTGTCGCCCGAACACCGCGAGGTGCTGACGCTGGTGGGTGCCGAGGGGTTTTCCTGCGAAGAGGCAGCACAGATGACCGGGGTCGCCGTCGGCACCGTCAAAAGCCGGGCCAGTCGGGCGCGCGTGCGGCTGGCCGAGCTTCTGGGTCTGCCGGAGGGCGAGACGCTCATGCCCGACGCCGACGGCACGACGCTTGCGGTTCTCGGACGGTCCGGCATGGCGGCCGCATGAGCGACACGCCCGGCGGCCCCGGCCGGAGCAAACAGCACCTGTCCGGGCGGCTGGGCGTCCGTCTGGCGGCGCTGCTGGCGCTGGCGCTGCTGCCGCTGGGGCTGATTTCCGTCCTTCAGTCGCGCAGCCTGATCGTCGAGGCGCGGGGGCAGTCCGAAGCCGCCCTGATGGGCGAGACGCTGCACGCCGCAGGGCGCGAGATTGCGCTGATCCAGCGGGGTCAGGGCGTCGCTGAATCGCTGACTGCGGGGTTTTCGGCCGCGCTGTCCGATACCGACGCCTGCAAAGCCGCGATGAAGGCGCTGGTGGAGCGATCGGAAGGCGCCTTCAGCCTGATCGGGCTGATCCCGGCCAGCGGTGTGATGGCCTGTTCGTCTTCCGGCAAGTCCGTCGATTATTCGACAAGCGAACGCTTCACCGACCTGGTCCGCAATCCGCGCAAGATGATGACCGTCCTGCCGAACGCCAAGCTGTCCGGGCGACCGGTGCTGTCGATCACCCATCCCGCCTACATCGCCGGGGATCTTGCGGGATTTGTCGTCGTCTCGATCCCGCAGGCCACGCTGAGCGTCCAGACCACCACCAGTGACCTGCCCTGGGGAACCCGGCCGCTGTCGCTGATGACCTTCGACAATGACGGACACGTGCTGACCGCAACGGGCGGGCTCGACGGTGCGGACAGGCTTCTGCCCGCCGGGCGCGACCTGAAGTCCCTCGCCACTGACCGGCCGGTCGCGTTCACCAGCCTGGCTGAGGACGGGGCCGACCGGACATTCTCGGTCGTCCCGCTGCTGCCGGGCACGCTCTATGCGATCGGAACCTGGCCCGACGACCAGACCTCGCTGCCGGGCAGCCTGGCAGGCTTCGGGCCGGTCATCGCGCCGCTTCTGATGTGCGCGGCCAGCCTTATCATCGCCTGGATGGCCGCAGAACATCTGGTGACACGCTATGTCCGCGCCCTGCGCCGGTCGATCACCTCCTTCGCAGACGGAAGCCGGACGGTCGGAGAACTGCGCTTCGCGCGTGCGCCGACCGAAATCCGCGAGGTTGCTGAAGCGTACGAGCAGATGACCGAAAGCATCCTGCATGACGAGGCCGAACTGGAGGACGTGATCCACCAGAAAGAGGTGCTGCTGCGCGAGGTGCATCACCGGGTCAAGAACAACCTGCAGCTGATCGCCTCGATGATGAACATGCAGCGGCGGCTGGCGCAGTCGAACGAGACGAAGGCGATGATCCAGACGCTGCAGGACAGGGTGATGAGCCTCGCCACGATCCACCGGGGGCTGTACCAGACATCGGGGCTGGCGGACATCCGCGCCAATGAACTGCTTCCCGACATCCTGCGCCAGGTGCTGAAGATGGGCAGCGGGCCGGGCCGCCGGTTCACGGTCCAGTCGTCCTTCGCCGATATCCGCTTGACCCCGGATCAGGCGGTTCCGCTGTCGCTGCTGTTAACCGAGGCCCTGACCAACGCGATGAAATACGCAAGCCCCGAAGCCGACGGTGCTGCGCGGCTGAACGTCGCGCTGGAACAGGCTGATGACGGCAAGGCGACGCTGCGGGTCGAGAACACCTGTGCGCCGACCGACGCGGAGGTTCTGGCACCGAACAACGACGGATCGGGCCTCGGCACGCAACTGATGAATGCCTTCGCACAGCAGCTGGGAACCCGGATCATGCGCAGCAGCCGCGACGGCTGGTTCCGCATGGCGATCACCTTCGTGGTGCGCCCGCTGGCTGATGCCGAGGCGCGCCGCGCCGCCCAGACCGAGGACGAGGTCGAGGCCTGACCACGGCAGGTTTTTGCGCGCAGCGGGTCAGGCGACGGAACCGCGCGGCACCGCGCGGCGTTTTCCCGGCATTGCTTCACCAACGAAGGAGACCGCCGTGAACACCGATCAGATCGCCGGAAAGTGGAAGGAAATGAAGGGTATGGCCCGTGCCAAGTGGGGCGAGATCACCGATGATGACTGGGACCGCATCGAGGGCAAGCGCGAACAGATCGTAGGCCTGATCCAGCAGAAGTACGGCCGCGCCAGAGAAGACGCCGAGCGGGAAGTCGACGAATTCATGCGCGGCTGACGGTCCGCCGGAACAGCAAAGGGGCCCGCGCTGCGGGCCCCTTTTTCGTGTCGCGCGGTCCGGATGAGATGACACGGTCAGCCGTCGGGGTGGGCAGATACCCTGCGAAGAACTGTCGCGGCGAATGACAGGGCCTGCGCAAACGCCACCTCTTTCGCCAGCGTCACCACCCCTTTGCCCAGCCCGCGCACTGCAGGGCCAACCGCCGGACGCAGTCTGGCAGACTCGAAGGCAGTCAGTGGCAGGAGCACCGCAGCAGCAAGCCCGGCGGCCGCCGAAAGCGGAAGCAGGATCGGCCACGGGGCCATCGCGTGTGCCACCGCTTCCGATGCCCGCTCGCCTGTCGCACGAGGCGAAGACGATGCGCCACCCGGTGCCAGCGACCGCACGAGCTTCGCGCGTCGGGCATCGGACCGGCGCAGCGCCTCTGCTACCTTCGCGTTCATTCGGATCTCCTGTCCTGCGGTCCGGCATCAACCGGAGATTCATGATCCTTGCCGTCGCTGCGCAGCCGCGACGTCACGGCACTGTCCCAGACCGCCGCAGCATCCCGGCGCAGGCTGGCCAGCGTTTCAACCGGGATCAGCCGCCGCAGCGCCAGTCCGCGACGTGCCAGCACAAACCCCAGCACCGCCGCTGCCGCCAGTCCTGCCGCAACCAGCGCCGCCGCCGGAAACGGCCGCAGCCCGGCGGCCATTAGCCCCAGCACCGCCACCACAGGCACCATGCCCACGGTCAGCAGCGCAGCAGCGATACCGATGCCAAGCCACAACACGCCGCGCCGGAACCGCGCGACGTTCTGCGCCATCTCTGCCCGCAGAAGCGCCAGCTCGGCCTGAGCAAGATCCACGGTCTGGTCAAAGACCGACGCCAGCGTGGGCGCACCCTCGCTGGCGTCGGGCTTGGGACTGTCCTTCGCGGACGGTGCGGGCATCACCCGTCCGATCAGGCCGTGGCCGTGCCTGCGGGGCGACGGCTGCGCGGGGCCGGCTTGACCCGGGCAGCTGTGCTGCGGCCAGCCTTGGAAGGAGCCGCGCTGCGCGCTGCCTCTGCAGCGCCGGTCTGCGGCCTGACATCGGCCGACCGCACATCCGGACCCGACGACCGCAGCAGGCGTGCCACGACGAAGGCCGCTGCCGCGACGCCGACCGCCGTCGTCACCGGGTGACGCCGCGCGAAATCGCTGGCGTCGTCCAGCATCGAGGACAGCGGCGTGTTCGCCACCCTGTTGGCCACGGACGACACCGTATCGACCGCTGTCTCGACCGCGCGCGAAGGCAACGACGCCAGATCATGCCTGTCCGCGATGTCGTGCAGGTTGTCCGACAGGCGCGCGCCCTGATCCGCGATGACGTCGCGCACCTCGCCCGCGCGCCGGGTCACTTCGCCCCCGACCTTGTGCGACAGATCGCTGGCCGCGTCAGACAGCGCCGACGCGGCGTCCTGCGCGCTGGCCTTCAGGCGCGATGACGTCGATGTCATCGTATCGCGCGCGGCATCCGACAGGTATGCGGCGCTGTCGGCGACCTTGTCCTTGGCAGCGTCGGCAGCGTCGCGGGCCTGGGTTTTCATATCGGTGTCCATGGTGAGTCTCCTGTTCAATTCTGTTCGATGTTGCTGGTGACGTCGAGCGCGCCCTGAAGTTCTGCGCGCATGCCGATCAAATGCGATTGGTCCGCAGGCTGGGCTGCTGCGATCGCGGCGTCGAAGGCGTCAAGGACGTGGCCTTCGCCCGAGCGGATCTGGCCCATGACGCCCGCATCGATCTCGTCGAAGAACGCACGCATGCCCACAACGGCCCTGTTGACGGTCGACATGACCGATGCGCCGTGCTCCGGATCACCGCCCGCCTGCGCCAGCATCTCGGCCAGCGCGCCGACATGCCGGGAATGAACCGTGCGGAACCGTTCGGCGACCTTGCGGAAATCGGGTGCGGCCTTTTCGACCATCTTCTCGTATCCGGCCAGGGCATCCACGCTAAGCGTGTGAAGATCCGCCAGCGCACCAAGATCACGAGCCGGATCACCCCCCGTCACGGGTGTCAGCACAGTGCCCATATCTTCATCGGGCATCGGCACGATTGTGGTGTAGGGTGTGGTCATGTTCGCATCCTTGGGTTGGCTCCGTCCGCACCTGTGCGGGGCGCGGGTTGCATCGGCATGCAGACCAAACGCCCATCGCGGCATCGAGTTCCCACTGCATCATTGGCGGCTGACCAGCGACGAAGGACGATCCGCTTTCCCTTGGGGGAACCGATCCGGCGGCCCGGCGTTTTCCTGCCAGACCGACCCAGAATGCGAAAGGAAATCACCATGCTCGGATGGGCACTCACGTTTCTTGTCATTGCGCTGGTCGCGGGCGCGCTCGGCTTCGGCGGCATCGCCGGGGCCTCGGCCGGGATCGCGCAGATCCTCTTCGTCGTCTTCATCGCGCTGTTCGTGATCGCAATGATCGCCCGCGCCGTGCGGGGCAAACCGCCGATCTGACGAGTCCCCTCTCGCTCAACCGGCGTGTGGCCGCAAAGGGCAAACCTTTGCGGCCACAACCTTTTCTGGCTGTGCGGACAGATGTCTCAGGGCTTGCCCGGCAGCACCGGCCACCGCAGACTGCGGGGGAAGCGTTATACGCCACCCGCCATGCAAGGGCCTTGAATGACCGCCAACCTCCGCAGCCTGTTCCTGCTCGACCCTGATGTGACCTTCCTGAACCACGGCTCCTACGGGGCCTGCCCGCGCCCGGTCTTCGCGCGCTATCAGGCCTGGCAGATGGAACTGGAACGTCAGCCCGTCGCGTTTCTCGATCCTATGCGCGGGCTTTCGGCCAGGATGCGCGATGCGCGGGTCGTCATGGCGGGACAGCTGGGCACCAGCCCGGACGACATCGTCGGACTGACCAACGCGACCGAGGCTCTGAACATCGTCGCGCAGTCGCTCGACCTGCGGCCGGGTGATGAGGTTCTGACGACCGACCACGAATATGCGGCCATCGACAAGACCTGGGCCTATGTCGCCCGCCGTTCGGGCGCGCGCGTCGTGCCTGTCAGCATCCCCCTGCCGCTGACCGATGTGCAAGGGTTCACCGATGCGCTGCTGGCAGGCATCACGCCGCGAACGCGCGTCCTGTTCCTCAGCCACATCACATCGGCCACGGCGCTGGTCTTCCCGATTGAAGCGATCGTCGCCGAAGCCCGCGCGCGCGGCATCGCCACCGTCATCGACGGCGCGCATGCGCCGGGGCATATCCCGCTGGACCTGACCGTGCTGGGGGCCGACTACTATGCCGGGAACTGCCACAAGTGGCTGATGGCGCCCAAGGGATCGGCGTTTCTGTATGTGCGGCCGGACCTGCAGGCCGGGATCAACCCGCTGATCATCAGCCACGGCTGGACCCACGATACGGGCCTTTCCGGCACCGGGGGTGTCTTCGGCAACACCCCTTTCATTGACGGGCTGGAGATGAAGGGCACCCGCGACCCCTCGGCCTGGCTGACGGTCCCCGATGCAGTAGCCTTCCGCGCGCAGCACGGATGGGACAGCGTCGCCGCGCGCTGCCGCGACATGGCACAGGAGACCGCTGCGCGCGTGACCACCCTCACGGGTCTGGAACCCCTCTCCAGCCCCGGATTCTGCGCACCGCAGATGGTTGCCATGCCCGTGCCACGCTGCGAACCTGCGGCGCTGAAGCAGGCGCTTCTGGACGACTACAGCATTGAGATTCCCTGCTATTCCTGGGGACCGCATACCATCGTCCGGCTGTCGGTGCAGGGTTACAACACGGCGGCCGAGATGGACTGTCTGGTCGATGCGCTGGCACAGGTCCTGCCAGACCTGCATCAGCCGCAACCCTGACCCCGCGCCCGGTCCACGGCCGGGTTTCGGGCGATCATCCGCGATATGCCTGCTTGGCTGCCCCATGGGCAAACGGGCCGGGTCGGCGCGGTGGGGATTTGCGGACGCGCCCGGTGCCATGAACGGCGCGTCCAAAACCACGCTGAATCCGCATCGGACGCGAAAAAACGCACTGTTTCCGGAATGATAGGATACAAATTGGGCAGTTCCGCCACACTGATTGATGAACGCGACCTGCCACGCCTTGCAACAGTCAGCCCGCTTTGCGGAGCCGAAACTAACTTTCAGACAGGTCGGCGACCGGCTTTGTTTCCCACTGGTCCCCAAGCCGTTAACGACGCCAAATTATCTAATGCTTTCCGCCGGGTAAACCGCGCCCAATCGTGGCAAAGATTGTCTTAACCTCGCCGCAATCCGGCGGCCTAACCGGTTCTGTCGACGCAACGATGTGGTGCGGACGACGTGTGTGACGAGTGGTGTCTGTGTAATAAGTGATTGTGTGCCCCGGCATTTCAGCCGGGTGGTGTTCGGTGTGTATGTGATGGCGTGCCGGAGCGTAAGTTGCAGCTCCGCTCCGGCACGTCTTTCCGGCGGGCGGGCTGTTCTGCCTTCCGTGTAGTCAGTTTGTAAGTGAGTGGAATGGAACGTTTGTTTGCGCCCGGAGTATTGGGCAAGGTGGCTGCGACACCGGTTTCCCGTCCGAAACCGGCCCGGCCGGTGGCTGGGAAGACCCCGGAATTCTGGACGATTCCCGGACTCTGCTGGAATGCCCGCGTGACGACCTCGTTCGGCGACTTGCCGATTTAGGCGCTGCGGCTGCGCGACCAGGTCAGAACCTCGAACGGATCCTTCGCGCAGGTGGCCTTCATCGACAATATCCAGCTCGAGGAAGAGTTCCTCAAGGGCTACCCGGATGCTCAGCCCGTGATGATCCAGGCTGGTGCGATGGGGCGCGGACGCCCGAAGCAGGAAATCCGCCTTTCGCCGCATCAGCGGGTCGGACTGTCCGAAAGTGCGATCAGCCCCGATTTCCGGATGGCGCGCGATCTGATGGGCCGCCCGGGGGTCATGCGGCGGCCCGAGAACGGGCTGACCTATTACCTGTTCCACTGCGGCACGCCCGTGACCGTGATGATCGAAGGCGTCTGGGTCAGCGTCGCGCCCTGACCACGCTTCGCCTGCCATCCCCGCTTTTGCTTTTCCTCCGCTTGCCCTAGATCAGGCGGGCCGGGCGCAGGGGGAAGACATGGAACGGTTGATCGAGCGGGGACTGTTCGCCAGCCGCTGGCTGATGGCACCGATGTATGTGGGGCTGGTCGGCGCGCTCGCCATCCTGCTCTACACCTTCATGCTGGAGCTTTGGCGCATCGCACAGGTGATCCCCGCGATCACCGTGAACGACGCGGTTCTGGGCGTTCTGGCCCTGATCGATCTGTCGCTGGCCGCGAACCTTGTGCTGATCGTCATCTTTTCAGGCTACGAGAATTTCGTCAGCCGGATGGATAGCGTCGGCGACCATCAGGACCGACCAGAATGGCAGGGGCAAGTCGACTTTTCGACCCTGAAGCTGAAGCTTGTGGCCTCGATCGTCGCGATTTCGGGGATTCACCTGCTGAAGGTCTTCATGGACATCGACAAGTATCCGGGTGAAACGATCCGCTGGATGGTGATGATCCACCTGGTCTTCGTCGTCTCGGGCGTGCTGCTGGCGGCGATGGACTGGATCGCGTCGAACACCAAGGTGCTCAAGACGCTTCCGAAGGCGAACTGACCGCGTCGGCGCGCCCCTTGAATCCCGTCGCCACGACGAACTTTTCCGAACTGTCGGCGCGGCTGGCTGGTGGTTTCACGTTCGCCACCTTCTCGAACGACCGCTTCAGCAGGGTCTGAAGGCTGTTCTCGGCCCCGCCCGCCAGAACCTTGGCGACGAAGGTCCCGCCCGGTTCGAGCACATCGAAGGCGAACTCGGCGGCCGCCTCGCAGAGCGCGATGATCCGCAGATGGTCGGTGCCCTTGTGCCCCGACGCCGCCGCAGCCATGTCCGACATCACCACATCTGCCGCCCCGCCGAGCCAGCCCTTGACCAGCCCGTCCGCGTCATCCGCCAGGAAATCCAGAACATGCAGTTCAGCCCCAGCGATCGGGTCCACCTCCTGCAGGTCGACGCCGATCACCCGGCCTACCCTTTTGCCCGACTTCTCGCCCAGCGCGTTCACCCGCGCCACAGCGATCTGGCACCACCCCCCCGGCGCGCAGCCGAGGTCGACGACCCGCGCCCCGGGCACGAGGAAGCGGTATTTGTCGTCCAGCTCCATGATCTTGTAGGCCGCGCGCCCGCGATAGCCCTCCTTCTTCGCCCGCACGACGTAAGGATCGTTCAGCTGGCGTTCCAGCCACAGCGTCGAGGACAGCTTGCGCCCCTTGGCGGTCTTGACGCGCACCTTCAGGTCGCGCGTGCCGCGTCCGGATGTCTTGCCTGATGGCGGTTTCGTCATGCTGCCCTGCCCTTCGCGCCGGGTCAGTTACCGCGAACGGCGGCAAAGGGCAAACCGTCAGACCGGCCCGTCCTCGAGCACGCCGTCCGCCGACATCTGCGCATAGAGCAACCCTTCGCGCAGGCCGCGGTCGGCCACCGACAGACGGTCGGTCGGCCAGATCCGCATCAGCGCCTGCAGGATTGCCGACCCCGACATGATGAGCGTGTGGCGGTCGCGTCCGATGCGCGGGTCATTGCGGCGGCCTTCGGGACCGAGGGTCAGGTATTCGCGGATCACCCGGTCGATCTGATCGCTGGTCATGCGCAGACCGTCCACCTTGGTGCGGTCATAGCGTTTCAGCCCCAGATGGCTGGCGGCGACCGTCGTCACCGTGCCGCTGGTGCCGATGATCTGGAAGCCCGCGCGCGCCTGTTCGGCCTTGTAGGGCGAGAAATCCGCGAGGTTCTCCTCGAAGAACCAGCTCATCAGGGCGAACCGCGCCGCGTCGTCATCGACATCCGAAAACTGGTCCTTCAGCGTCGCCACGCCCAGCGGCACCGATATCCAGTCCACCACCTTGGCCGCCGGGAACGGGCTTTCGGGCGGGTGGAAGCCTGCATGCAGCCGCATGATCGCGCGGGGCCGCTCCGTCGCAGGGACCGACGACAGGTCGATCCAGACGAGTTCAGTCGAGCCGCCGCCGATATCCACCACCAGCAGCTGTTCCGTGCGGGTCGACACCAGCGGCGCGCAGGACACGACCGCCAGCCGCGCCTCCTCCTCGGGCTCGATGATCTCCAGCGGCAGCCCCGTCTCGCGCCGCACGACGCGCAGGAATTCCTGCGCATTCTTCGCCCGGCGGCAGGCCTCGGTCGCCACCAGACGCATGCGTTTGACTTCGTGCATCTCGATCTTGCGGCGGCAGATCTGCAGGGCCTGGACGGTGCGGGCCATCGAGGCGCGGTTCAGCCGCCCCGACGCCTCGAGCCCCTGACCCAGCTGCACGGATTTCGAGAAGCTGTCGACGACATGGAACTGGCTGCCCTTCGGCTGGGCAATCAGCATCCGGCACGAATTCGTGCCAAGGTCCAGCGCCGCATAGAGCTGCGCCGGGTCCGGTTTGGGGGCGCTTGGCGGCTCGACCGGAACCGGGAACGCGCCCGCACCCCCGGGACGCCTGGGCGTCATACTGCGCCCTCCAATCGTAAGTTGGGGTGAGGGTAGCTGGCAGGGTGCAAAGGATCAAGGGCGGAGGCGCGGCTCAACCGATGGTCGGTCAACACGGCAGTCTGGTCACTCAACACTGTCACTTAAAGAAAATCCTTCACGAAGGATTTTCAGTCTGAAGGGCTTTCGGGAAAGTTCTTCAGAACGGCGGTCAAACAATGATCCGCACCTGTTCACGGCTGCAGACGATCACGAACTGACCGCCGCACTCGATGAGGTGCCAGCCCCGTTGCCTTGCCGCAAGTTCGAGCGCGCGCCGCCCGACCTTGCGTTCCACATCCTCGATACTTCGTCGGACAACTCCGCCCGATTTCGCGGCCCCGGATGGGAACGTCTGGCCGTGCCAGATATCGTCTGCACTGACATTCTGAACACAGCTCATGGCGGTAATCTGCCGCAGGCATGGTTGAGTCCACGTCGAATGCACTCCTCTCCCCCAACCCCTCCAACTCATATCCTTGATGAAGATTTCTCCGCTCCCACGCTATGGCCACCGCGCAACGCCGCAGCTATCTCTGAAACCGACGTCGCACGCAGCGACAGCAGATGTCGAAAACGTCACCCGCATGTCGCGGAAGGCGCGCTATTGCGGACCCATCGAAGGAGCGGTCATGGCCGAAGTCACCATCGTCTACTGGCGCGACATTCCCGCGCAGGTGATCGTCGGCAAGGGCCGCCGGGGCGTCAAGAAACCGCTGCCGGAACGCTTTGAACAGGCCATCGACCGCGCCGCGATGAAGGCCGGAATGGCGGGCACGGACGACTATCTGTCGGAATGGCGCAAAGCCGATCCGGTGACGGTCGAAGGCGAGGACGAGGCGGTGGCAACGGCGGAAGCCGCGCGCATCGACCGCGACTATGACAAGGCGCGTCTGATGACGCTGATCGAGAACAAAGGCTGGGCGTGAAACCCCAAGAACTCTGGAGCGCTGCAATGGCCCTGCTTAACTTCCGCCGCAAGGAAACCCCGGCCCCCCAGACCGACGCGCTTGAAGCGTTCCTGAAGGGATTTTCGATCGAGGTCATGCCGCGCACGGCAGCGAACGTCGAAAATTTCCGCGACCATCTGCCGAAGGGCACGCGCGTCTATATCGCGCATATCGAGGGCACGCCGATCGAGGACATGGTGGCGACAGCCCGCCGCCTGCGCGACGAAGGCTACGAGCCGATGCCGCATTTCCCGGCCCGCGTCATCAAATCCCGCGCCGAACTTGCCGACTGGCTGGCGCGCTACAAATCCGAAGCGGGTGTCAAACAGGCCTTGCTGCTGGGCGGCGGCGTATCGACCCCGGCGGGCGACTTCGACAGCTCGATGCAGATGATCGAAACCGGTCTCTTCGACGGGTTCGAGCGCCTGCATGTCGCTGGCCACCCGGAAGGCAACAAGGACATCGACCCCGACGGGTCCGACCGCATGGTGCTGGAAGCGCTGCGCTGGAAACAGGCGTTCAGCACCCGCACCGATGCAAAAATGGCCATCGCCACGCAGTTCTGCTTCGAGGCCGCCCCGGTCATCGCCTGGGCCGACCGTCTGGCGGCCGAGGGCATCGAGCTGCCGATCCATATCGGAGTTGCTGGCCCCGCCAAACTCCAGACGCTTATCAAGTTCGCCATTGCCTGCGGGGTCGGCCCCAGCCTGCGCGTCCTGCAGAAGCGCGCGATGGACGTGACCAAGCTGCTGCTGCCCTACGAGCCGACCGATTTTGTGGCGGCGCTGGCCGATCACAAGGCGCGCCACCCCGGTTTCGGCATCGAACAGGTGCATTTCTTCCCGCTCGGCGGTATCAAGACAAACGCCGCCTGGACCAAAGACAATGGCGGCGCGTCGGGGACTCCCGCGACGGAAGGCGGCGCGGTCTGAGGCCGGCCTGACAAGGGACGGCAGAATGGCAGGCGCGCTTCTTTTCGATCTGGACGGCACGCTGATCCATTCCGACCCGCTGCATATCGACATTTTCGTGCGCATGTTCGCGGCGCGGGGGCGCGCCATCGATGCCGAATACTACCTGAGCCACATCCACGGGCGGCGCAGCGAAGTGACTTTCGGCGACGCGTTTCCGGACGAGGATGCCGACGCGCTGGCGGAGGAAAAGGAAACCACCTTCATCCGCGAATTCCCCGCATCCTATCCTGCCATGCCCGGCGTGATCGCGCTTCTCGACCTTGCGGCGCGCGAAGGGCTGCGGACAGCGGTCGTGACCAACGCGCCCCGCGACAATGCCTATGTGATGCTGGACGCCATCGGGCTGACACCACGCTTCGATACGGTTGTGCTTGCCGAGGATTGCGCCCACGGCAAACCTCACCCTGCCCCATTCCTTGAAGCGATGCGCCGCCTGGATGCCACACCCGACACCGCGCTTGCGTTCGAGGACAGCCCGGCGGGCATCGCCTCTGCCCGCGCGGCAGGCCTTTTCACCATCGGCATCCGCTCCAGCCTGACCGACGCCGCTCTCCGCGCCGCGGGTTGCAACGCCACGCTTTCCGATTACACCGACCCCGCGCTGCCCGCCCTGCTGGCGCGCCTGAAAGGAACCGTCGAATGACCCGCACCGTCCTCGAATCCAAGACCAAGACCGTCGTGATCGGCTTCGACGAGCCCTTCTGCGTGATCGGCGAGCGGATCAACCCGACGGGCCGCAAGAAGCTGGCGGCCGAACTGGAGATGGATAACTACGACACTGTCCTGAGGGATGCCCTTGAGCAGGTCGCGTGCGGCGCGACCGTTCTGGACGTGAACTCGGGTGCCGTCTTCACCAACCGGATGGCCACCGACCCGCGCTACGCCGACAACAACTTCGTCGAACCGCCGCTGATGCGCGAACTGATTTCCCGCATCCAGGCGGTCGTCGATGTGCCGCTCTGCATCGACAGCTCGGTCCCAGGCGCGCTGGAGGAGGGGCTGAAGGCCTGCGAGGGCCGCCCGCTTCTGAACTCCGTCACGGGCGAGGAGGAGCGTCTGGAACTCGTCCTGCCGCTGGTCAAGAAATACAACGTGCCGGTTGTGGCGATTTCCAACGACGACACCGGCATTTCGCAGGACCCCGACGTCCGCTTTGCCGTGGCGAAGAAGATCGTTCAGCGCGCCGCCGATTTCGGCATCCCCGCGCATGACATCGTGGTCGATCCCCTCGTCATGCCGATCGGCGCGATGGCGACCGCCGGACATCAGGTCTTCGCGCTGGTCCGCCGGCTGCGGGACGAGCTGGGCGTCAACACCACCTGCGGCGCGTCGAACATCTCCTTCGGCATGCCCCACCGCCACGGCATCAACGCGGCCTTCCTTCCGATGGCGATCTGCGCGGGGATGACATCGGCGATCATGAACCCTGTCCGGCAGGTCGAGATGGAAGCGATCCGCGCCGCGAACCTTCTGATGAACCACGATGCGAACGGCGGCGACTGGATCATGTTCGGGAAGATTCTGGACGCTGTCGAGGCGGGCAAGAGCTATTCCGAGGCCTCGACCGACCAGATGGCATCGGGGGCCACGCGCGGCGGGCGGAGGGGCGGACGGGCGCGCGTCTGACGCAGCCCGCCTGACGCAGACGGACCGCCAGCCGCCGCTGGCGGACATGGACATCCCGCGCCGCGGCGCTAGAACAGAGCCGTCCGTCCGGAAGGGAACCGCATGACCGCCGACCCGCTTGTCATCTTCACGCCCTCGGGCAAGCGCGGGCGCTTCCCGACCGGCACCCCGGTCCTGACGGCTGCGCGCCAGCTTGGCGTCGATCTCGATTCCGTCTGCGGCGGGCGCGGCATCTGTTCGCGCTGCCAGATCACGCCCGGCTACGGCGAATTCGCCAAGCATGGGCTGACCGTCGCCGAGGGCGCGCTGACCGAATGGAACGAGGTCGAGGCGCGCTACAAGCGCATCCGTGGCCTGACCGAGGGCCGCCGTCTGGGCTGTCAGGCCCGCATCCAGGGCGACGTGGTCATCGACGTGCCGCCCGAAAGCCAGGTCCACCGGCAGGTCATCCGCAAGTCGGCGACGGTGCGCGACATCGTCATGGACCCTGCGACCCGCACCTACTACGTCGAGGTGCAGGAACCCGACATGCATGAGCCCTCCGGCGATTTTCAGCGCCTGAAGGACGCGCTGCGCGACCAGTGGCAGATCGGGACGGTCGAGGCTGATCTCGGCATCCTCCGCCGCCTGCAGCCCGCCCTGCGCAAGGGCGACTGGAAGGTCACGGTCGCCATCCACAAGGGCCACACCGGCCCCGCCCGGATCATCGACCTCTGGCCCGGCTTCTTCGAGGGGCGGCTCTACGGCCTCGCCATCGACCTCGGCTCGACCACCATCGCCGCGCATCTCTGCGACCTGACCGACGGCACCGTCATGGCCTCGTCCGGCCTGATGAACCCGCAGATCCGCTTCGGCGAGGATCTGATGTCCCGCGTCAGCTACGCGATGATGAACCCCGGCGGCGATGTCGAGATGACGCGCACGGTGCGCGAGGCGATCAACGCGCTGGCGCTGTCCATCGCGGACGAGGCTAAGATCGACCCCGGCCACATCGTCGAGACGGTCTTTGTCTGCAATCCGGTCATGCACCACCTTCTGCTGGGCATCGACCCTGTGGAACTCGGGCAGGCCCCCTTCGCGCTCGCCACGTCGGAATCCCTCAGCTTCGGGGCGACCGAACTCGGCCTGTCGAACATCAACCCATCGGCCCGCGTCTTCGTCCTGCCCTGCATCGCGGGACATGTCGGTGCCGACGCGGCCGCCGTGGCATTGTCCGAGGAACCGAACAAATCCAAGGATTTGGTCCTGATTGTTGACGTCGGTACAAATGCCGAAATCCTGCTCGGCAACAAGGACCGCGTGCTCGCCTGCTCCTCCCCCACCGGCCCCGCCTTCGAGGGCGCGCAGATATCAAGCGGCCAGCGCGCCGCGCCCGGGGCCATCGAACGGGTCGAGATCGACCCCGTGACGAAAGAGCCGCGCTTCAAGGTCATCGGATCGGACCTCTGGTCCACCGAGGATGGCTTTGCCGATGCCACCGCCACCACGGGCATCACCGGCATCTGCGGGTCGGGCATCATCGAGGTGGTCGCCGAGATGCGCATGGCCGGCCTCGTCGACCCCGGCGGGCTGGTCGGGTCCGCCGAACAGACCGGCACCCCGCGCATGATCCCGCATGGCCGCACGCATGACTATCTGCTGCATGACGGCAGCGCCGATGGCGGCCCGGTCATTTCCGTCACCCAGGGCGATATCCGCGCGATTCAGCTTGCGAAATCAGCGCTTTACGCGGGTGCGCGCCTGTTGATGGACGAACTTGGCGTCGATACCGTCGACCGCGTCACGCTCGCCGGGGCCTTCGGCGCGCATATCAGCCCCAAGCACGCGATGGTGCTGGGGATGATCCCCGATGTGCCGCTGGACCATGTCACCAGCGCAGGCAACGCCGCCGGAACCGGCGCGCGGATTGCGCTGCTGAACGTCGCATCCCGCGCTGCGATCGAGGCCGAGGTGAAACGCATCCACAAGGTCGAGACCGCCATCGAACCGCGGTTTCAGGAACACTTCGTCGCCGCGAATGCGATCCCCCACGCGACCGCCCCCTTCCCCGAGCTTGCCAAGATCGTTACCCTTCCCGATGTCAGCTTCAACACGGCTGGCGGCGGGGATGGCGGGCGCAGGCGCCGACGGGGCTGATGGACGATCCGATAGCAGGTCTGATCGGCAGGATTGCAGGCGGCGACCGCGCCGCCTTCCGCGATCTCTATTCCGCCGCGTCCGCGAAACTCTTCGGTGTTGCCTTGCGTATCCTGAATGATCGTCAGGAATCCGAGGACGCCTTGCAGGAAGTTATGACCCGTATCTGGCTGAACGCCCGCCGCTATGACGCCACGCGGGCGCGCGGCATGACATGGGCAATCGCCATCGCGCGCAACCATTCCATCGACCGCCTGCGCGCCCGAGGCCCCGCAATGGCGGGCGACGACGCGCTGGCCTTTGTCGAGGATCGCGCGCCGGGGGTCGAGGCGGGGCTGGTGGCCAAGGGCGAGGCGAAGCGCATCGCCGACTGCTTCGGCGTGCTGGAACCGGCGAAAGCGGACGCAGTGCGCGGGGCTTACCTCAGCGGTCTGTCCTATGAACAGCTGGCGTCGCGCCATGACGTGCCGTTGAACACCATGCGGTCCTGGCTGCGCCGCGGGCTGCTCTCCCTCAAGGAGTGCCTTGAGCGATGACCGAAGACCGCGACATGGACGACCGTGAAGGTCTTGCCGCCGAATACGTGCTCGGCACCCTGCCTCTGTCCGACCGGGCCGAGGCCGAACGCCTGATCGCGCGCGATCCGGGCTTCGCCGCGCTGGTGGCGGACTGGGAGAACCGGCTCGCGCCCTTGAACGACGGCTATGCCGAGGTGCCTGCCCCCGTCGGCGCGCTCAACCGGGTCGAGGCGCGCCTGTTCCCGGCTGTGGCCCCGCCTGCCCGGTCGTGGAGGCCTTTCTGGCTCGGTCTCCTCGGCGGTCTCGCCGTTGCGGGCCTAGCCGCCTTTGTCATCCTGCCGACCCTCACCGGCCCCGCCGCGCCCCCGATGGTTGCCACCCTTACCGGCGACGGTCAGGACCTGATCGTCACCGCCAGCTATGCCGCCGAAGACGGCAGACTTACCGTCACCCGCACCGGCGGCACCGCTGCCGCCACCGACAAGGATTACCAGCTCTGGCTGATCCCCGCAGGTCAGGCCCCGGTGCCGCTCGGCCTGATCCGCGACGCCGCTCTCGAAGTGCCTGTGACTGCGCTGCCACCCGGCACAACGCTTGCCGTCAGCCTCGAACCCACGGGCGGCTCGCCCACGGGGCAGCCGACCGGACCGGTCCTCGTCGCCGCCGTCATCGCAGGCTGACCCATCTGAACATCCTTCACGAAGGATGTTCGGCCCCAAAGAATTTTCGTGAAAATTCCAGACCTTGCGCGAAAGCGGAAAAACTCTGCCCCTCACCGCAACTTCCCCGCCACCCCCTCCGTAGCTTCCGGCACGAGGACGGGGAAAGGCCCTGTCCCACCAGACAGAGGAAGATCACCATGTCCCTTTCATTCCGCGCCGTCGCCGCCGTTCTGGCCATCGGCTTTGCCCGCCTTCACCGACAGCCTGTCGCCGAAAACCCGATGGTCGGCGGCGCCGCGATGTTCGCCGACAAGAACATCATCGAGAATGCCGTGAACTCCAAGGATCACACGACGCTGGTCGCCGCCGTGCAGGCCGCGGGCCTGGTCGAGACGCTGTCGGGCGCTGGCCCGTTCACTGTCTTCGCGCCGACCAACGACGCCTTCGCCAAACTGCCCGCAGGCACGGTCGAAAACCTGCTCAAGCCCGAGAACAAGGACATGCTGACCAAGATCCTGACCTGCCATGTCGTCGGCAAGGCCGTGATGGCCGAAGCGCTGCAGGGCATGATCAAGGACGACAACGGCAACCATCCGGTCATCCAGACGCTCGGCGGCTGCGACGCTGAACGCGACCTATGCCGACGACAAGATCATGCTGACCGACGAGAACGGCAATGTCGCCACCGTCACCATCGCCGATGTCGTCCAGTCGAACGGCGTGATCCACGTCATCGACACGGTGCTCCTGCCGAAGATGTAAGCGCGCGTTCCCTCCGGGCCGGTCCCCTACTCCCGTCGCCCGAAGGTACAATCCGCGTGATCCCTCGGCGGTGTGGTGCGCTGGTGTGGTGCGGGGTCACGCGCGGGGCCGTCCTGTCCGGGGCGGCCCCGAAGCCTTTTCTCCGTCCCGACCATGACAACAGCGAACCCGGATGCTAGAATACGGCTCGCTTCCCGCGCTGGAACCTCGCATGGCACAGTTCCGAACCATCGTCTCTGATGTCGACGCAGCGGTCGCCTTCTATACGGGGCAACTGGGCTTCACGCTGGTCAAGCAGTTCGGCGCGGCCATCGGCATCGTCGAGAAAGACGACATGACGCTCTGGCTTGCCGGCCCTCTTGCATCCGCGTCGCGGCCGATGCCGGACGGCGCACAGCCGGTTCCCGGCGGCTGGAACCGGATTGCACTGACGGTCGATGACCTCGACGGCACGGTCGCGCGGCTGCGGTCCAACGGTGTTCTCATTCCGGAATGACATCGTGACCGGGCCGGGCGGTCGGCAGATTCTCGTGTCGGACCCGTCCGGAAACGTCGTCGAGCTTTTCGAGCCGGCCTGATCCGGACGGACCTGCATCAGCCCGCCGCGCGATCTTCCAGCGCCAGCCACTCCTCTTCCGCCGCCGCCAGCGCCGCCTGCCGTTCGGTCAGCGCCTCGGACGCCTTGCGGAACTTGTCGGGCGCTGTCGAGAACAGGTTCGGGTCGGACAGAAAGTCCTCGAGCTTGCCGATCTCCGCCTCAAGACGCTCGATCAGATCGGGCAGGCTTTCCAGCCGGTGCCTTTCCGTAAATGACAGAGCGGGGACGCGGCTCTTCGCGTCTTGCTTCAGGTTCGCCGCAGACCGCTTTGTGCTGGCTGTCTTTTCCGGCTCAGCATCATCTCCACGCTGCGCCTGATAATCGCTCCAGCCGCCCGGATAGACCGTCGCCCGCCCGTCGCCTTCCATCGCCACTGTCACTGTCGCCACCCGGTCGATGAAATCGCGGTCATGGCTGACCAGGATCACCGTGCCGTCAAAGTCAGCGATCAGGTCCTGCAGCAGGTCCAGCGTCTCGACATCCAGATCGTTTGTCGGTTCGTCCAGCACCAGGAAATTCGACTGCTTCGCCATCAGCCGCGCCAGCAGCAGCCGCGCGCGCTCGCCCCCCGACAGCGACCCGACCGGCGCGCGCGCCTGCGCCTCGTCGAACAGGAAGTCCTTGAGATACGCCACCACATGCCGGGGCTGCCCGCGCACCATCACCTGGTCCGACCGGCCCGAGACGCGCATGCCCGGATCGTTCACCAGCCCGTCCCACAGCGTAACGGTGAGGTCCAGCGTGGAACGTGCCTGATCGAAGACTGCAATCTCCAAATTCGTGCCCAGCTTCACGGTCCCGCTGTCAGGCGTCACCTCGCCCGTCAGCATCTTCAGCAGCGTCGTCTTGCCGACACCGTTCGGGCCCACCAGCGCGACCCGGTCGCCGCGCAGAAGGCGGAAGTCGAACGGGCGCAGGATCACCTTGTCGCCATAGGACTTTGAAATCCCTTTGACTTCCGCAACCAGCCGACCCGACACAGTTGCCGTTTCCAGCGCGAAATCAGCCACCCCCTGCCGCCGGATCATCGCGCCCCGTTCGTCGCGCAAGTCAGCAAGCGCCCGCACCCGCCCCTGATTGCGCTTCCGCCGCGCCGAAATCCCCTCGACCGCCCATTTCGCCTCGGCCTTGATCTTTCGCTCCAGCTTGTGGCGCGCCTGGTCCTCGGCCTCCCACACCGTGTCGCGCCAGTCCTCGAAGGCCTCGAAGCCCTTGTCCATGCGCCGGACCTGCCCCCGGTCGATCCACAGCGTCGCCTTTGCCAGCGCCCGCAGGAATGCGCGGTCATGGCTTATCAGCACAAAGGCCGCGCGGGTGCCGGTCAGTTCGGCCTCCAGCCAGCCGATCGCCTTGATGTCCAGATGGTTGGTCGGCTCGTCCAGCAGCATCAGGTCCGGCGCGTCCGCCAGGAGGCGGGCCAGCGCCGCGCGCCGCTTCTCGCCGCCCGAGGCAGAGGCGACCGGCGTTTCGGGGTTGAAGTCCAGCCCCTCGGCCGCAGCTGCGACCCGGTACTCCTCGCCCGGCGGCAGGCCGCTCGCGGCAAAGTCGCCGAGCGTGGCAAAGCCCGACAGGTCCGGATCCTGCTCCATATAGCCGACCCGGATGCCCGGCGGCACGACCCGATCCCCCCGGTCCGCCTCGGCCAGCCCCGCCATCAGCTTCATCAGCGTCGATTTCCCCGACCCGTTCCGCCCGACCAGCGCGATGCGGTCGCCAGGCTGGATGGTCAGATCGAGGGTGTCGAACAGGGGATTGCCGCCGAAGGTCAGCGATATCTGCGAGAGCTGAAGAAGGGGTGCGCGTGCCATGCGGGGCGGGTAGCCGGGCGAGGGCCGGGCGTCAACGGGGCATCCGGCAGGCCCTACCCCGTCACCCCCCGCAGCGCCCTCGCCCGTCCCGCCGGTATCCGCCCGATCTCCAGCCCGGTGAAGACGTGCAGTGTGCCAAGGTCCGCATCCATCACCGCGTGGTCGCTGACCCAGCCCCCCATCATCAGATAGGTGCGCAGCAGGGGCGGCATCGCCGCCATCGCCGCCCGCGCGTCCGGCGTCCGCAGCCCCAGCGCCCGCGCGAACCGGAACACACGCGGGGCCTTGATGCGGGGCAGCCAGCGGCGCGGGGCCAGATGCGCCGCGCGCAGCATCGCAAAGGCATCCAGATAGCGGTCCGGGTCGGTCCCGAGAAACGACGCACAGCCGAACATCATGCCGATCCCCTCGTCATCAACGATCCGCGTCATCGCGGCCCAGGCGACGCGCAGCACGTCCGGATCGTGGCATCCCGGCTCCATGCAGAAGCGCCCCAGCTCGACCATCCGCCGCGGGTAGCCCGACAGGCCAGACAGTTCGTAGAACTGCGCCGCATAGGCCCGCCCGATCTCGCGCCCGTCGGCAAGCGCCAGCAGGCGGAACGAACAGACCAGCCGCCCCGTCGCCGCCTCCTCGACCAGCACATGGCGGCAGGCGGCGTCGAACCGGTCAGCGTCGCCGGTCCCTGCGCCCCCTGCGCGGAACGCCCTTGCGCGCAGCGCCAGCGATGCGGACAGATCCGCCTCGCCCGACGCCAGACGCGCCGCATACCGTCCCTTCGTCAATGACAGCACGGTGAACCCCCTGTCGCAATTCCGGGCTGGACTTGGCTGCACGGCTCGCCACGGCCCTACATCCCGCGCATTGCCGGATATTACCGCAGCCTGATGACGACCGCACAACGGACGTTTCCACGAAGAGAGTTCCCAGCCATGACCACAGCCGAAACGACCGAAATCCACAAGACCGACGACGAATGGCGCGCACAGCTGTCCGATCTTGCCTACAAGGTGACGCGGAAGCACGGCACGGAACGCGCCTTCACGCATGACGCCTTCCCGAAAGGCCCGGGCGTCTTTTCCTGCGTCTGCTGCGGCGCAGACCTGTTCGATGCCGACGCCAAGTTCGACAGCGGCACCGGCTGGCCCAGCTTCTGGCAACCGATGGACGGCGCGCCGGTCGGCGAAAGCACGGACCGCAGCTGGTTCATGCGCCGGACCGAAGTACACTGCGCGCGCTGCGCGGCGCATCTGGGGCATGTCTTTCCCGACGGGCCGCAGCCGACGGGCCTGCGTTACTGCATCAACGGGGTCGCGCTGACACACCGGGCGACGTGAGCGCAACGGAGGGCGGTGCCTGACCGCCGGGTGGGCGCTGCAACGCGCGTTCTGCTCGGTTTATCGTTCAGCAACTTCCACCGGCGTTCACCGGCGTGAGGGCGCAGAAGCGACCGTCCAAGGGCGCTGCCGGGCGGGCTTCGCCCTTGATTCCGGGCAAACAGCACGCAACGGGTTTCCGCTGCAGGTGCGTCAGTTGTCGCTGCCGATAATCGATCCCGCGTTCAGGTTGCCGACACTGCCCAGCAATTGCCGCAGGAACCCGATGCCCTTGATGTTGCTGTCGGTCACGCGGCGCGACAGAACGACGGTCTGGCCCTTTTCCAGCCCGAAACGCTCGACATTCTCGACCACGCCCTTGTCGTTGAAGCTGACGGACACGACCTGACGCTCCACCTCTTTCGGGGCGCGCCCGCCCCGGTGTTCGAACTTCGATCCGACGTAATACCACCCCGACCCGGTCAGGATGCCCGACGACGACGGCCGCCCGATGGCCTGCGCCACGTCGGCTTGCGTGCTTTCGCCGACGACCACGTCCTCCAGGTCGCCATCGGTCGGCACATAGCCATGATTGCGGATGATCGGGCTGCACGCGGCAAGGGCGACGGCAAGCAGGGTCAGGCAGACCGCCCGCGTGACAAGTCCCAACCGCATTCCGCCACCCTCTTGCCATGCCACCCGAAGACTTCTATCCGGGCTTACAACAAGCCGGGTCCATCCTTCAAGGACAGTCGGCACAGCCGCATGGTAACACCGATGCCGGACAACATCTCTGACACCGCCCTGTTTCCCGTGGCCGGGCTGAACCGCCGCAAGCCGACGCGCTTTGCCCTTGCCCCTGATGCCCCCGCCCGCGCACGCCTCGCCGAAGACCTCGGCATCATCGGCATCGACGCCCTGCGCTTTGCGGGCGAGATCACGCCGAAGGGGCGCGAGGACTGGGACCTGACAGCGTCGATGACAGCGACCGTTGTTCAGGCCTGCGTCGCCACGCTGGCGCCGGTCCGCAGCAAGCTGCAGGAAACGGTGCTCCGCCGGTATCTTGCGGACATGCCCGAACCCGAAGCCGACGAAATCGAAATGCCCGAGGATGACAGCGCCGAAGCCCTGCCGCGTGTGATCGACGCCTATGCCGTGATGACCGAAGCGCTGGTGCTCGCGTTGCCGCCCTGGCCCCGCGCAAAGGGGGCCGAGGTGGGCGTGGTCGCGGCCGCGCCACCTGGCGCGGAGCCTCTGGAACCGGGCCAGGTGAAACCGTTCGCGCGCCTTGGCGAGATGCTGAAGAAACCCGGCGAAACGACATCCGGCGACGGCGGCTGATGCTGCCGTTTCAGGCGGGGAAACACGCGCCGATTTGCCCTTGCGCATCGGCGGAATCGCAGTATGTTCCCGGCCTCGCATGAATCTTTGGGTTCTGACGCGGCTGCCTGCCGGGCGTTCGGTGTCGAAACCTCAAGGAAAACCGGGGCTTGAAGGCCCCCTTTTGACCGAAGGTTGACAGATGGCTGTCCCGCAGAACAGGACCACCAAGTCCAAGCGCAATATGCGCCGCGCCCATGACGCACTGGTTGCTGCAAATCCCAACGAATGCCCGAACTGCGGCGAGCTTAAGCGCCCGCACCATGTCTGCGGTGCCTGCGGTCACTATGACGCGCGCGAAGTGGTGGCCAAGGCTGCCGAAGTCGATCTGGACGAAGACGCGGCGTAAGGCTGCGGCCCGTCCGGCCCAGACAGACATGACGCAAGCTCCCGTGCTCGATCCCGAGGGTGAAGGCCGGACGCCGGGGCCGAAAGGCCCCGTTGTCATTTCGGTCGATGCGATGGGCGGCGATCAGGGCGCGGTGGCGGTCGTTGCGGGAATGGCCGACAGCGCCGCGGAAGATCCTGAGCTGAGCTTTGTTGCCCACGGCCCCGAAGCGCTGCTGCGGGGACTGATCGCAAAACGAGGCGAGTTGGCGAGCCGCGTGACGATCCGCGATGTGGCCGGCGTCGTGCAGATGTCCGACAAGCCGAGCCACGTGATGCGGCACGGGCAGGATACGTCGATGTGGTCGACGATCGAGGCCGTGCGTGACGGATCCGCAAAGGCCGCAGTTTCCTGCGGGAACACCGGCGCGCTGATGGCCGTGTCGATGATCCGGCTCCGCAAGCTGCCGGGTGTCAACCGCCCGGCCATTGCCTGTCTCTGGCCGTCGCGCGGCCCGCAGAAGTTCAATGTCATGCTGGACGTGGGCGCGGATATCCGCGCCGATGCGCCGGACCTTCTGCAGTTCGCCATGATGGGCGCGTCCTATGCGCGCAACGGCCTTGGGGTGCAGCGCCCGAAGGTCGGGCTGATGAATGTGGGCACGGAAGAGCACAAGGGCCGGGCCGAACTGAAGCTGGCCAATGATATGATCCAGCAAGCGACCGACGCAGGGGCTTTCGACTATGTGGGCTTTGTCGAGGGCGGCGATCTGTCGTCGGCCCATGTGAATGTCATCGTCATGGACGGTTTCACCGGCAACATCGCGCTGAAAACCGGCGAGGGCACGGCCAAGCTGGTGGGCGACTTCCTGCGCGAGGCGTTCAATGCAGGGTGGCTGTCGAAGTTCGCGGCAATTCTGGCGCTGGGGTCGCTGCGGCGGCTGCGGCTGAGGATCGATCCCAGGCGGCAGAACGGCGGCGTTTTTCTGGGGCTCAATGGTACCGTGGTGAAATCCCACGGTTCGGCCGATGCGACCGGCGTCTCGGCCGCGATCCGTCTTGCGTCCCAGCTTGCCCGCTCGAACTTTCAGGACCGGCTGGCGGCGCGGGTTGCGTCGGCGGCGGGCGCGATGCAGGATGCCGCGACCGGCGCGCCCGATGCGGCAGCGCCGCAGGGTGGCACAGCAGACGGGACAATCGAATGACGATGCGTGCGGTTGTCCGTGGCGTCGGGCACTACTTGCCTGAACGCGTGGTCCCGAACAGCTGGTTCGAGGACAAGGTCGAGACCACCGACGAATGGATCAAGACCCGCACCGGCATCGAACGCCGCCACTTCGCCGCGGACGGCCAGACCACCTCTGACCTCGCCGCCGAGGCGGGCCGCAAGGCGCTGGCCGATGCGGGCCTTGTCGCCGCCGACCTTGACGCGATCATCCTTGCCACCTCCACCTCCGACCTGACCTTCCCCTCTGCCGCGACGATGGTGCAGGCCAAGCTTGGGCTGACCACGGGCTTCGCCTTCGACGTCCAGGCGGTCTGCGCCGGGTTCGTCTTCGCGCTCGCCAATGCCAACGCCCTGATCCTGTCGGGCCAGGCCCGGCGAGTGATGGTGATCGGGGCCGAAACCTTCAGCCGCATCCTCGACTTCACCGACCGCGGCACCTGTGTGCTGTTCGGCGATGGCGCGGGGGCGGTCGTGCTCGAAGGCGCGACCGGCACGGGCACCTCGGCCGACCGCGGCATCCTCGCCACCGACCTGCACAGCGACGGGTCCTACCGCGACCTTCTCTACGTCGATGGCGGCGTATCGACCACCGGCACCTCAGGGCATCTGAAGATGCAGGGCAACGCGGTCTTCCGCCATGCCGTCGAAAAGCTGGCCGACACCGCCCATGCAGCACTCGCCAAGGCGATGCTGACCCCGGCCGAGGTCGACTGGATCGTTCCGCATCAGGCGAATCTGCGAATCATCTCTGCCACCGCATCGCGGATGGGTGTGCCGATGGACCGCGTCGTGGTCACGGTTCAGGACCACGGCAACACCTCTGCTGCGTCGATTCCCCTCGCTCTGTCGGTCGGCAAGGCGCGCGGACAGATCAAAACCGGCGATCTGATCGTGACCGAGGCTATCGGCGGCGGCCTTGCCTGGGGGTCCGTCGTTCTGCGCTGGTGATTCTGCGCCTGAATTGCGCGCCCCAAGCCATTGATATTGACTTGGGTTTCCGATGCCCCCATCGTGACCGTCAAAATTGTCCGGGGGGACGTGATGAGCGAAACGACACTGACGCGCATGGACCTCAGCGAAGCTGTGTTCCGCGAGGTGGGACTGTCCCGCAACGAATCCGCGAATCTGGTCGAGGCGGTGCTTCAGCATGTCTCCGACGCGCTGGCCTCGGGCGAGACGGTCAAGATATCGTCCTTCGGCACCTTTTCGGTGCGCGAGAAATCCGCCCGCGTCGGGCGCAACCCCAAGACCGGCGACGAGGTTCCGATCCACCCGCGCCGCGTGCTGACCTTCCGGCCCTCGCATCTGATGAAAGATCGCGTGGCCGCCGGGAACAAGGGCTGAACCAGCGCATGGACAAGTCCGCCGAGGCCTTCCGCACCATCAGCGAAGTGTCCGAGGTTCTGGCAACCCCGGCGCATGTCCTGCGGTTCTGGGAAAGCAAGTTCACCCAGGTGAAACCCGTCAAGCGCGGCGGCGGGCGGCGGTACTACCGCCCGACCGACATCGCCCTTCTGGGCGGCATCCGCCGACTGCTGCATGACGACGGGCTGACGATCCGGGGGGTGCAGAAGATTCTGCGCGAAAAGGGTGCAAAGCATGTGGCGGCGCTTGCCGTCAACGGTGCAGTGCCTGCGTTGCCGGTTTCCGACTATGACCCTGTCGCAGCACCTTCGCGTGCGCCCGCGCGTGTTGCCCCCCCGTCGCGTGCGGTGACGGGCGATGGCGGCGATCTGTTCGACCGGGCGGTGCGCGGCGTCGCCCCCGAAGCGCCGATGGACGTGGACGCCCCCACCCTGCCCTTCGCGGGGGCCGAAAGCGCAATTCCCCTTGTTGCGTCCCCTGTCGCGGCAACCGTCACGGATGCCTCAGACGACGATGCCGCCACCCCGGCCCGACAGCCTGCGGCCAATCTTCTGCGCGCCATGGATGCGCTGCGGGCCAGGGACAACCGGGCCGAGCTGACCCATGTCTACCGCCGCCTGACATCGCTGCGCGACCGTCTGGCGGGCAGCGACGACCCGCGCCCGTTCTGATCCGCGCGCCGCATCCGGGCGACGCCGTCCCGCCCCCCGGCATCGGCGCAAACCTGCTTGCCCCCGCCCGCGCATTCATCCTATACGTCCGCCCGTCGGGCCGTAGCGCAGCCTGGTTAGCGCGTCCGTCTGGGGGGCGGGAGGTCGAGAGTTCGAATCTCTCCGGCCCGACCAAACTGAACCGCCCGCCCCGTCACAAGGGCGGGCGTTCGGCACTTCGGGGGACAGGGCATGACCGCAGATGATCCGCAGGGCGTGCTGTCCGACACCGGCCTCCGCGCACTGATCGCCGCCGGGGCCATTCTGCCGGAACGCCCCGTCACTGACGCGCAGATCCAGCCCGCCAGCATCGACCTGCGTCTCGGCTCCGTCGCCTACCGTGTCCGCGCGTCCTTCCTCGCCGGTCCGGGCCGCAAGGTCGCCGACCGCATCGCCGAATTCGAGATGCACCGGATCAGCCTGTCCGACGGGGCCGTTCTGGAAAAGGGCTGCGTCTATCTGGTGCCGCTGCAGGAAAGCCTGGCCCTGCCCTCTGGCCTGTCGGCGGTGGC
The DNA here is from genome assembly GCA_963819585.1 of uncultured Alphaproteobacteria bacterium. Taxonomy (GTDB): domain Bacteria; phylum Pseudomonadota; class Alphaproteobacteria; order Rhodobacterales; family Rhodobacteraceae; genus JAOADN01. Next base: position 130,349 of record CAWFWP010000010.1, on the reverse strand, counting down.
GAATGCCAAAAGCTCGACAGGACGGCTCGACCTTCTGACCCGCACGATCACCGATGGCGGGGTCGAGTTCGACCGCATCCCCGACGGCTATCGCGGGCCGCTCTACGCCGAAATCTGCCCGCGTTCGTTCTCGGTTCTCGCCCGCACCGGCCAGCGGCTGAACCAGCTGCGCGTCCGGCGCGGGTCGGCGGCGCTGAACGACGCTGACCTTCATGCGCTGCATGCCGAAACGCCGCTGGTCTCCGGCAGCCCTGTCATCTCCGACGGCCTCGGCTTTTCGGTCGATCTGCGCCCGGCCTCGGGCGACCTCGTCGGCTACCGCGCCAAGCCGCATACCGGCGTCGATCGATCTCGACCGCATCGGCCACTACGCGGCGCGGGACTACTGGGAGGAGCTGCGCACCACCGACGGCCGCATCATCCTCGACCCCGGCGCCTTCTATATCCTGGTCAGCCGCGAGGCGGTGCACGATCCCCCCCACCCACGCAGCCGAAATGGCCCCCTACCTTGCCATGGTCGGCGAATTCCGGGTGCATTACGCGGGCTTCTTCGACCCCGGCTTCGGCTGGGCAGCGGCAGGTGGGGCCGGATCGCGCGGCGTGCTCGAGGTGCGCTGCCACGAAGCGCCCTTCGTGCTGGAACACGGGCAGGTCGTGGGGCGGCTGGTCTATGAGCGGATGTCCCAGGTGCCCGGCCCGCATCTACGGCGCGGACCTGGCGTCGAACTATCAGGGCCAGGGGCTGAAGCTGAGCAAGCATTTCCGGGTCGGATAGGACCCTTTGCGCGACAACTTGCTTCAGCTAGCTTGCGGCATCCTAATGCACTGTCTAACCATGCCGCATGGGCCTCTTGACCTTCAGCATCAACGTCACCTTGGACGGCTGCGTCGACCATCAGGAGGGAATCGCCGACGACGAAACACACGCCTTCTTTACACGCCTCATGGACGAATGCGGTGCGATGCTGTGGGGTCGCGTCACCTACGAGATGATGGAGAGCTACTGGCCGGCGGTCGCCCGCGGTGACGAGCAGGCGCCGCCGACAATACGCGAGTGGGCGGTCAAGCTGGAGGCCAAGCAGAAGTACGTGGTGTCGTCGACGCGAGAGGACTTCCCGTGGACCAACAGCCACCACATCGTCGGCGACCTGCGCACGGGCGTGCAGAAGCTCAAGGAAGCGACCCCGGCCGGCGTGCTCCTCGGTAGCGGCAAGCTTGCGACGGAGCTAGACGGGCTCGATCTGATTGATGAGTACAAGTTCCTCGTCCACCCTAGGATCGTCGGTCACGGACCGACTCTGTACCAGAGCGGGCTGCACAGCACGCGACGGCTCGAACTGGTCGCGGCGAAGCCCCTCCGCTGTGGCGCGGTCGCCATGCACTATAGGCGCGCGCGCTGACTCAGCGTAGCTTTTACGCTCAATCACCCGCGGCGGCCGAGCGACACGGAGCGTTCACGTGCAAGACGCGAGCGTCCCTTAGTAGCCGATGCAGCTGTCGGAGGGTTCAGTCCGAACAGCGACTCACAATCAAAATCTACGCTCATTGCCTCAAGTGCACGTGCCTTTTTCGTGCGCTTCCCTCCCCCTTGTGGGAAGGGAAATTGGGGGGGTGCGACGCCGGGCCGTGCTCCCCCCGAATTTGTCCATTCAACCCCACCGCCGTAAGCCGTAAGATGCGCCGACACCCGAAGGAGGCTCCCATGAACCAGATGCCCAAGCTCAAGGCCAAGGATGCCCCCGATCTCGGCCGGTTCGACTGGGACGATCCCTTCCGGATCGAGGATCAGCTGACCGAAGACGAACGCATGCTGCGCGACGCGGCGCGGACCTATGCGCAGGACAAGCTTCAGCCGCGCGTGATCGCGGCCTACAGGGATGAGGTCGCGGACCCCGGCGTCTTTGCTGAAATGGGTGAAATGGGCCTTCTCGGCCTGACCATCCCCGAAACCTACGGCGGCCTTGGCGCGTCCTACGTCGCCTACGGTCTTGTCGCGCGCGAGGTCGAGCGGGTGGATTCCGGCTACCGCAGCATGATGTCCGTTCAGTCCAGCCTCGTCATGTATCCGATCTACGCCTATGGCACCGAAGAACCAGCGGCAGAAATACCTGCCCGGCCTGGCCGCCGGGCACCCTGATCGGCTGCTTCGGCCTGACCGAACCCGATGCCGGGTCCGACCCGGCGGGCATGAAGACGACCGCGAAGAAGACCGCCGACGGCTATGTCCTGAACGGCTCCAAGATGTGGATATCCAATGCCCCCTTCGCCGATGTCTTCGTCGTCTGGGCGAAGTCCGAGGCGCATGGCAGCAAGATCAGGGGCTTTGTGCTGGACAAGGGCATGCCCGGCCTGTCCGCCCCGAAGATCGGCGGCAAGCTCAGCTTGCGCGCCTCGACCACGGGCGAGATCGTGATGAAGGATGTCGCGGTCGGCGAGGATGCCCTGCTGCCCGGCGTCGAAGGGCTGAAAGGCCCCTTCGGCTGCCTCAACCGCGCCCGCTACGGCATTTCATGGGGCGTTCTCGGTGCCGCCGAGTTCTGCCTGCACGCCGCGCGTCAGTACGGGCTCGACCGCAGGCAGTTCGGCAAGCCCCTTGCCCAGACCCAGCTCTTCCAGCTCAAGCTTGCCAACATGATGACCGAGATTTCGCTGGGCCTTCAGGCATCCCTGCGTGTCGGCCGCCTGATGGATGACGCGCAGGCCGCGCCCGAAATGATCAGCCTGGTCAAGCGCAACAACTGCGGCAAGGCGCTGGACATCGCGCGCATGGCCCGCGACATGCACGGCGGCAACGGCATCCAGGAAGACTACCAGATCATGCGTCACATGGTGAACCTGGAAACCGTGAACACCTACGAGGGCACACATGACGTCCATGCCCTGATCCTCGGGCGCGCGATCACCGGGCTGCAGGCGTTCTTCTGACCCGCTAACCGGTTGGCAAGATTTGCGGTCTAGCCTGCCCGGGAAACCGGGAAGGCGATCATGGCACGGCAGGGTGGCGACCAGACAGACCCGCAGGTCAGGGCCAGCGATGCCCTGCGCTACTGGTACGCGCAGGAAACCGCCCAGCTTCCCGACATGCCGCCCACAGAACAGGCCGACTACACCGCGCTGCCCGGCGGCTGGTGGATCGCGCCGGTGCTGCTGGCATCGGTTCTAGCCTGGGTGATGATCGGCTGGGTGGTGTTCCTGTAGGGTCCGGCCGCCGCGGTGGCGTCTGCCCGCCGCCGCTAACGCGCCAGAATCAGCTCCGCCTTCAGCCCGCCAAGTCGCTCGCTCTCGCTCAGGCGCAGCGTGCCCCCGTGGCTGCGCGCGATGTCCGCCGTGATCGCCAGACCCAGGCCCACGCCCGACCCCCGGTCCTGGTTGCGCGCCGCATCGAGCCGCGTGAAGGGCCGCATCGCCTCGTCCCGGCGGTCCTTCGGAATGCCAGGACCCGCGTCCTCGACCGTCACGCGCAGCGCCCGGTCCAGCACCGCAACCGACACCTCGGCGCCGCCTCCGTAACGCACCGCATTGCCGATCAGATTGGCGATCGCCCGTTCGATCGCGACCGGCCGCAGCTTGGCCTGTCCGCTGCCCGTCACTGCGGTCAGCGTCACCGCCTGCCCTGCCCGCCGCGCGTCATCCACGACTTTCGCCACCAGCTGGGCCGGATCGACATCCACCGCCTCACCGTCCAGCGCATCGCCCTTGGCGAAATCAAGAAACGCGTCAAGCATCCGTTCCATATCGGAAATATCGCCTGACAGCGCCCGCACTTCGGGATCGTCCGGCAGCAGGCTCAGCCCCAGCTTCAACCGCGTCAGCGGGGTGCGCAGGTCATGGCTGACACCGGACAGAAGCAGCGTCCGCTGCTCGATCTGCCGCTCGATCCGGTTGCGCATGTCCAGAAAGGCGTTCGCCGCCGCGCGCACCTCGGTCGCGCCGGACGGCTTCAGATACACGTTGCGCCCCTTGCCGAACCCTTCCGCCGCCCGTGCCAGCTGCCGGATCGGACGCATCTGGTTGCGCAGGAATCCGAAGGCGATCAGCGTCATCAGAAGGCCCGTCGCCAGCATCAGCACCAGGAGCTGGTGCGGGTTCGTCGCCGACACCCGCCTGCGGTCGAATTCGACCCGAACCGGCCCCGGCCCCGCCGCGACCGTCAGCGCGACCCGGCGGTCCTCTGACAGATCGACGGACAGCGTATCCGGAAAGGCCCCGCGCAGGGTTTCGATCACCACCTTGCCCGACAGATCGTAGAAGGCGCGCGGATCGGTCGCGCGCCCGGCAGCTTCCCCTGCCATCACCTCCAGCGACAGGTCGTTGGCCGGCCCCGACATCGCGCGCAGCGCCCCGGCCATATCCGGCTTGCTCTCGCCCGCCTTGAGCACCGCCGCGATTTCCAGCACGATGTTCCGCGTCATCTGGCGTGTCACATCCTCGAAATGGCGCTGGATGAAGGCCAGAGACACGACAAGCTGGATCGTGATGATCGGCACGATCAGGATCAGCGCGGCGCGTCCGTAGATACCGCGGGGGGAAAGGCGCTTGAGCCAGTCGAACATGATGCCGCAAGGCTAGACGCGGAATACGCAAAGCGGAAGGGCAGGATGGCGCGACCAGGCAGCACGACGGACAGGACCCCCGAAATCCGGCATGTTCTGGCCCCGAACCCGTCGGCGATGACGGGAACGGGAACGAACTGCTGGATCGTCGGATCCGGGCAGGTCGCCGTGATCGATCCCGGGCCGGACCACGCCGGGCATCTTGCGGCCGTGCTGGCCGCCCTGCGACCGGGCGAGGCGGTGTCGCATATTTTCGTGACACATTCGCATCTCGATCATTCCGGCGGCGCTGCGCGGCTGTCGGCTGACGACCGGCGCGCCCGTTCTGGCCTTCGGTCCCTCAGGCGCAGGGCAGTCAATCCGGATGCGCGGGCTGGTCGCGGACGGTCTGAAAAACGGCGGCGAGGGTGTGGATCAGACCTTCCGTCCTGACGTGATTCTTGGTCCCGGCGAGGTGACTACAGGCGAGACATGGTCGCTGACCGCACTTCACTGTCCCGGTCATTTCGGCAACCACCTGTGCTTTGTTGCGGGCGATCGCGCCTTCACCGGCGACCACGTCATGGGCTGGTCCACCAGCCTTGTCTCGCCGCCCGACGGCGACATGACGGACTATCTTGCATCGCTCGACCGCCTGGCAACTGCGGGTGCCGCAACCGGTTATCCCGGGCACGGCCCCGTCATCGCGGACCTGCCCGCCCGGATTGCCGAACTTTCCGCCCACCGCAGGCTGCGCGAGGCAGGCGTGCTGGCGCAACTCGCCGCCGGGCCGGCCGATGCGACGGCAATCGCCACAGCACTCTACACCGACACGCCCGCCGCCCTGATGTCCGCCGCAGCGCGCAGTGTTCTCGCTCATCTTGTTGATCTTAAAAGCAGAAATGTGATCTCCCACGAGGGGCCGATCACCATTTCCACCCGCTTCCGCCGCCTCTGACCGCCCCCTCCGAGACCCGCGCGATACCACTGGACGCCCCCCGCCCCCCTTGCTATAGACCCGCCGGTGTTCCGGCGTAGCTCAGCGGTAGAGCAGTTGACTGTTAATCAATTGGTCGTAGGTTCGATCCCTACCGCCGGAGCCAATGAAATCAAATATTTACAGCCTAGCTGGGTCGGCTCCCAATCCATTGGGTAAGCGCTGGGTAAGCAAGTTCGACGTTCGTGCATACCTGCGCAACGAACGTTACGCAGGTGTGTACTGGGGCGAAGGCTGCGGCGGGGCCGGTGACAGCGGGCGCAAGGGTAACGCTGGCACCAGGGGCATTGGCGACGCCACCCATTCGCTTCGTCGACTATGAGCGGGTCTCGACAGCGCGGCAAGGGCAGTCGGGGCGTGGGCTCGAGGCACATCGGAAGGTGATCGCCGATGTCGCCGCCCCGCGGGGCGGAGGTGCCGGTACGGCTCACCGAGGTCGAGAGCGGCAAGATCGCCCGGTGTCGTAACTGCCGCGTGCCCGGCATCTCGCAGAGGTCACCGGAGATGCGCTCGTCATCGCCAAGCTCGACCGGCTCTCGCGCAATGCGGCCTTTGTGCTGACGCTCCGGGACGGCGGGGTGCGGGTGGTCGACGAAGTGTCGGGCGCGGTGTTCGAGCAGGAGATCACCATCGATCTGCCTGCGGCAACGCAGCTCTTGTCGCGGCGGCTATTCATGAACAATGGGGCCACGGCGGCGGCGGTCGCTTACAACTGTTCGGGGGTGTATGTGGAGACGGATGTTGACGATGCCGATGGGGCCAACACTGCTGAGCGACCCCGGTCCGCAGTCGCTTTCAATGTTGCAAAGTAAGCGGACAGCTGAGACCCAGGTGGCATCCACCGGCGCGCAGCCGTCCTGCAGGTTTCCCTACTCGGTCGACATTCGTCCATCGGGCAGAACGAAGCCGAGGGGCGAAATCTTTGCTACGCAGTCGGTCGCGACGGGACTTTCGGGCGCGTCGAGGAAAGACACCATGATTGAGGCCGCGCAGAGATTGATCTCACCGATCTGCACATGCGAACCCGTTGGAAACTCGACGATCTGGAGGTTCGGCAGGGTTGCCTCCAGCACACGCACATTGGCGGTCGGGGTCTTGACATCAAGCCCGCCCGCCAAGACCAGTATTGGCAGTGCCGAGGACGCGTTTTCGTCGGTTCCCACAGGCAGTACGGGCACCGCGATTGCGGCACAGTCCGTCGCGTATTGCCGGACAACGCCTTGGCCGATCAGGCGGGCAAAGTCACTGATGCCTGCGGGCAGATCAAGATCACCGGGCCCGCTTGGCGGATCTTCAGAACAGACTACGGCCAGGTGCATCAGGTTCGTGCTTCTGTCCGGCCCGGCAGGTGGAGGCGCAAGCAGCACCGGGCCGAACAGCGAAGCCATCAGTCCAATCATGGATGCGCGTCCGTCGGTCGTGGCCTGCTGCAAGATCGCCGGCAGTGTGGCTATCTCGATCGGGCCGGTCATCTGCCCAAAGACAACCTGCGCGAAATCTTCGGCGGAGATGTCGAAACTTACGGACCTACCGGGGTCCGCCGGGTCGGAATAGCTTGCCCTGAGCGGCCCTTGATCGAACAGGTCGATGCCGGTCTGCACCATGGCGGAAATGTCGTATGCCGCCCCGCAGGTCGCCTCGGCGCTGCAAAGCATGTCCAGCTTTTGCAAGGCATTGTCGGCGAAGACGGCCCGCCCCCGGGTCCAGCTCGGGGTTGAAAGCGGATCGGCACCGTCAAGGACCACCGCTTCGACCCGGTCGGGGAATGCCTTCAGATAATGCTGGGCAAGCATGGTTCCGTAAGATGCACCATAGATCGCTATACGCTCGAAGCCGAAGGCCTCTCGCGCAAGGTCGATGTCGGCAGCGAGGGTGATGCTGTTGTACTGCGCAAGGTCAACGCCCTGATCTTTGAAGGTCTTGGCGCAAGCCGAGTAGGCTTCGGCTTCCAGACGGGAAAACTGGTCCTTTGGAACCTGGTCCAGAACCGCCTGCAACTCTTGCGCCGCAACTGCGGGGCAGCCAAGCCGGGGATTACTTTCGACGCCACCCCTGGGTTCCAGCACGATGACATCGCGGTTCGTCAGGACCCCACCCAGCAGGGCCGGGTCGAACAGGCTGAAGATCGTGGGGGCGAGGAATGTGTCCCCCGGGCCGCCCGCAAGCATGAAAAGCGGCGGCTTTGCCGCTGTGCGACCAGGTAGTCCCAGGCGCAGATATCCGATGCGGACTTTGCGGCCCGTCGGCGCAACCGGGTTCTCGGGCACCACCAGATGACCGCAGGTCCGCACGATGTCGCTGACCATGCCTTCCGGAGGTGACACAAAGCACGAGGCCGCCGGTTCAATCACGGCACCGGCTGTCTCTGCCTGTGTCACCTTGGGCGAAGCGGTCCAAAGCATCACGCTGGCAAGCACCAGCATAACGCCCGTCCTGTATCCCGTTCTCAGGCTTTGCAGGGACATTCAGGTCGCCTCGCGGATCAGGCGGATGATCACAAGCAGGATGACCGCGCCGACAACCGACGCGACGATGCCGCCAATCATGGTTCCCGCCACTGACAGCCCGAACTGCGGCACCAGAAATCCGCCAATGAACGAGCCTGCGACCCCGACGACGACATAACCCACCAGTCCGAAGCCCGAGCTTTTGACAATGGTCCCTGCCAGCCAGCCGACAATTGCGCCAATGACGATCATGATAACCAGGCCCATTAGCAGCCCATCCGTCACGCCGTCAGCATTCTCCAATACCATCTCCTCATGTTGTTCGGTTCGGTCGCCTATGCGTGACGTTCGCGTATAGCCGGGCGCATTTTCAACGACGGTGCCTGAAAAGGCCGCAGGCCACCCAGAGGATGGCCAGGTTGACGACTGGTGCCAGGATAACGAGGGCCAGCTTCTGGGGGTCCGTTCCGAGTTGGATCATTTGAGTCCATGGCGTTCCCAGCAGCACCAGAAAGACCGCGGACAGCGGGTCGCCCTGTTGACCAAACAGCTCGAAATAACTGATCCCGAACAGGGCCAGTGCCAACAGATAAAGCACCGTCAGCAGCACGGTAACCTTGCGACAGAATTTCATCTGCAAGCCCCATTTGTAATTCAGCGCAGGCCGGCCATGCAAACCGGCCTGCGCAAGTACTGTCAGCCGTTTGCGCCCATGAACTCCACGCCGCCGGTCGTGCCGTCGCTGTAGGCGATGCATTGCCACGGTGCGCCTTGATCGCCCACGGCGACGCGCACAAACGTGCCCGCTTGCGAGAATTCGGAACCCAGCAGGATCACGTCACCGTTGTTGGCTGTGCGTGAAACGGCGGCAAGGCACGCCTGCTCGGCTGCGCTCGGCGGCGCGCTGACGGTTTCCTCGACACAAGCGCTCATGCCGAGCGCGGCAAATCCGAGAGCTGCAAGTTTCGCGGCAAACTGAGGTGACATTGTTCTGGTTTCCTTCCTGTTGATTGGGGTCGTTGGAATGTTGTGCTTCGTCAGCCGCCGAAGATCACGGCGTCGGGGATGACGAAACGCGCTGAGCCAATAAAGACAATGCTGTTGTCACCCTCTCGGGTGACCGTCATCTCGGCTCCAGCATCTTGGGGTGCTGGCTCGTAGCTCACCGGGGTTCCATCCTCGATCCGAATGACCCGCGTGTCACCATCGGGCCAGAAGATGGTCAGAGAGCCGTTTCCGTTGCCTTCGCGCACCACGCCGAAATCGCACATGGCCGATGGCGCATCCTGGTCGGGGACACATTCGATCTGCCCGGTCGCGTTGAATTCCGTTCCCGGTACAGGCGCATCGTCCGTTTCGACCGGGATCATGTCCGGCAGTTGCGATGCCACGCCTTCGGGCGGCGCACCTTCGCGCAGAAACTCTGCCGCGGCCCAGCCTTCAACGCCGGGATCGTCAAGGGTTGCCACCTGGCACCACTGCCGCCCTTCGTTCATCCGGCAGCCGAGGTTGCGCACCGCCTCGCCGCGCGGTAGCCGCGCCACTTCCGCGCCGCCGGTCGAGGCTGTCGCATGCAGCTTCAGCGTGCCGCCGCCGGTGGTGGCCACTTCCCAGAAGTCCGGTCCGCCCATCAGGCCATCGGCGAAATCGCCCTTCACGACCGCGTCGACCTTGCCGGTGATTGCGACATTCAGCGCATAATCAACGGTTTCGCCGTCACGCGCAGCATTGCGATAAAGAAAGACCGAGATCGTGTAGATGCCCGAAGTCGGCAATATCCCGTCATACAGGTTTGTCACTGGCGTCATCTCGCCAATGGCCAAAGCCTCATCGCCCGGCGCACGTCCCGGTTCATAGAGGTTGAAGTAGACCGATGTGTTGGCCGAGGTCAGCGACACGGAGATCTGCTGTCCGGCCTCGGCCCCCAGGGTGTAGGTCACGAATTCGCGCCCGACGATAGTGCCGGACAATGTGGCCCCGGTTGTTCCGGGGGCAAATCGCACCTTTTCGGTGCGGGTGGGCTGGTCCTGCGCCGAAAGCGGCGCAGGAAGCCTGAGCATCAGCCCCACCGAAAGGCAAAGAGCAAGCCGATGCAGCATCATTGCGAAATGATCGTGCACATGCCGTTGGCGCCGTGTTTTCCCGTGTAGGACACCATCACGCCGCTTGCATCGTCCGAGATGTCGATCTCGACATGGCCTGCGGTGGCAACCCAGTAGTTGCTTTCCAGCGCCTTCGGCGTGGCCTTCGTGCCGTTGATCCAGACATTGCCTTCGGTATCGGTATCGACGTTGTAGCCGCCTGCGTTGGTGCCGCCTGCACATTCGGCCGCGAAGATTGGCGGTTTTGCAAGGGCTGCGGTCGCTGTGATGGTCAGCAAGCTGATGGTTGCGATCAGAGTCTTCATTTTGTTTCTCCAGCGTTGAAAGGTCTACGTGTCAGGGTCGATCAGCCACCAAACAGGATGGCGTCCTCGACGGTGTATCGTTCGTCCGGGCCGATCGTAACGAGGGAAGCGCCATTGCCGGTGTATTCGGCAAAGACACCGCCGGGCCTGTTGGCCGAGATCGGGCGGCCAGCCTGGAAATCGATGCGGCGCTGCTCGCGCGATGGCAGGGTGACATACAGCGTCGCATCGCCGCGTCCGCGCCGGATCACGCCCCAGCCACAGGTCCGCGCGCGGTCGTCGATCCGGCAGGAGAGTGTTCCGGTCGCGTTATATTTCGTCCCCGGCACGACCGCGTCGCCGGGAAGCTGTGTTGCAGCGTCGCCCGAGGGTTTCCCGGAAGGCGCAAGGTAGGCCGCCGATGCCCAGCCGCTCAGGCGGGGCTGGCCCACGCGGCTGACCTCGCACCACGTAACGCCGGATGATGTGGCGCAACCCTCGTTGCGCACGACTTCGCCGAGGGACAGCCTGTCGATGACCCGGTTTGCGGTCGAGGGCCCTGTTCGGACATTCAGCATGTCGCCCGGCTTCAAACCGGTCACCCGCCAATATCCCGGCTTTGACCCGACCGGTTCATCCCCCGGAAGTTGGGTCGCTATGCCGCCACCCGGGGCTGCACCGCCGGTGATGTTGATGTCCAGCCGGAAGTTCGACCGCTGTCCTGCCAACGCAAAGTCACGAAGATGACGAATGACGATGCGAAAATCCCCAGTCGCGGACAGTCGACCGCCGTAGCGGTTCAGGTCGGGAACAAGCGCCCCCGCAATATTGCTGGTGGCAAACGGTTTCCCCCCGGGCCACGCATCCGGTGCATAGATTGCGAACTCGACCAGCCGGGTTGTGGACGTAAGTTTCAGGTCCATCATTTGACCGGACTTGGCAGAAAGACGGTAGATCACCCGCTCGGCCCCACGGATTTCCTCGCGGATCGTGATACTGCTTTGCCCGCGGGGAAATTCCACCCGGAAGGCGCGATCCTTAAGCGTCTGGGCCGAAGCAAAGCCAACCGTGCAGACAAAAAATACGGCAACTGCTGCAATCCGATGAAGGACGAGCGCGCTCATTGCGGGCCTTTCATGTGTTTGGAAGATTTCGAAAGACTGCTGAAACCACAAATCCCCGACTACGCTAAAGGGCAGCCCGGCCTGCGCCGGGCTGCCAATCACACACGTTGACGGAAAACGTCCGCCGCACTCGTTATTGCATTCGCCCGGCCACGACGTCGACGACTTGGCCGGCGCCGTCCATCACGCAATTCATGTATTTGTGACCGACTGCGGCCTCGACCATAAAATCATTATCCCCGCGTTGAACGGTACGGGTGATGTGCACATCATGGGCTCCGACGCCGAAATTGGTGGCCACCACAGCCGCACATCCCTGCATCACGATCGGCGGCACATTCGGGCCGTCGGATGTCCTTTGCGCGGCCGCGCGGCCTTGGTGAGTGTTCCTGCTTGAACGTTCCTGAATACCTGCATCGTACCCATGACCGTAGGCCCCGTCTGAACCGCGCGCATCAAATTCGTAGTTGTGCAGGCCGTCGCGATAGCCACGCTCGAAGTCGGCCGTGTCCTGCGCACCGGAAGGTGCCTGACCGTCCCGATAATGGTGTTGATTGTGGGCAAGTGCCGCGATCCCCAGCAGGACGAGCGCGCCTGCTATGTCATCCTTGCTCGGGTTGGCTGAAGCCGGCACAATTGCCATGCCAAGCACGATTGCGCTGCACGTCAGAAGTTTGGAAATTCCGTTCATCGCGTGGCCTCCTGCCAGTTCTGGAACTTGAGATGCTTCCGGCAGTGTTGCCCCGCATTCGTTGTGTCGTACGGCCACGCAGGTCGCGGGCCGTTTGCCTGTCACCCCGCTCAACCGAAGAGCGAACATAGTCTTGGCCGCCATCCCAAGGATCGCGTCGCATTTCATGCCGATTCCGACAACTGAACAATTCTCACACGAATGAATTCCGCTCAGGTGTTCGTGGCCATGAGGCGGGCGACTGGTGCTGCCTCGCGTTCACATAACGAGCTTTCTGGATTGAAGAATTTGATATTAGGCTAGGTGTTTAACTCCGCAAGAGCGGCCTTCTGTTTTCAGTTTTCGGCACATGGGGGGAGAAAGATGAGCAAAACGGAACTATGGGCAGATTTTCTCAGTTGATCCGCTCCGGTCAGGCTGCGAGCAAAGACAGCGCGGAAAAAGCATCTTGCGGCGGCCCGCATGGAGACGATCCCTTGGAGCCTCGGAAGTCTTCGCATGACACACCCCACCGACCGGGAAAGTTCGAACGTCCCATTGATCGCTGATCGGGGTTCAGGCGACTGCTACGACGTGCCTGGCCTTTTCGATTGCACAGCGGGGGCGAAGGCGGGAATAGTCGTCGCAATGCCCGGTCGGAGGCCGCCTTGACTTTGAAGAGCCCGACCTTACGAGACCCGAAGCTGCTTCGCAGCTTGCAGTATTTCGAAGCGGTTGCCCGGCTCGGATCGATCAGTCGGGCGGCTAGGGAGATGAGCGTCTCGGCAAGTGCCGTCAGCCACCAGATGCACAACCTCATGCTGATGCTGGGCGAAGATCTCTTGACGAAAAGCGGCCGGGGAGTGGTGCTGACCGCGCGAGGCTTTCTTCTGGCCGAACGGCTGGCCGCCACGTTGGCCGACATCGACCTGATGATTGCGGAAGCGGTCGGACCCCCGGGGCAATTGCTTCGGCTTGCTGTGTGCTCAAGCTTTGGTCCGGCATGGCTTGCCCCGCGGCTGACCGGGTTTGCAGAGGCATATCCCGATGTCGACATCGAATTGCGCCTTTACAGCCAGGATCCTGAACAGACCCACTCCGTTGCAGATGCCCTGGTGACGGCAGAGTCCGTCAAACCCGGATACGACTCGCTGTTCTTGTTCGACGAAATGTTGGTGGCTGTTCAGAAGCCCACTGCGGGTGCGATCGACAACCCGGCACCACAGCATCTGGTGACCACGGACCCCGGTCCGGATAGCTTGGGCGCGGACTGGCACGATTTTGCGGCCGCGTCTGGCCGAAGCCTTGATGATTTCAGTTCAGGCAAATGGATGCGCTGCACCCACTATCTGCTTGCCTTGGAAATTGCCAAGGCAGGTGCAGGCATTGCCCTCGTGCCCGACTTCCTTGCGTCAGAGTTGATGGCGAACGGAAGCCTGACCTACTTTGACAGGCTGAGAGTGCCGTCAGGCCGAACCTATCGGCTTTGCTTCAAGACGGCGCGCGCACAAGATCCTGCAATCCGCGCAATTGTCCGCTGGCTAAAAGCGCAAACTACGGAATTGGTCCTGAATTGGCCGAAGCTTGCCAAGGCAATGTTCTGATCCCGAACGGGTGCCCGTTGGTCCCAGTTCCACCTGAGAGGGAGAGCTGGACCGACGTGTCGAACGAATTTTTTCTCGATGTGATCAGCGCTTGCGCCATGCCGACGTAGATGGCCACACGACGCCCATCCGGCAACCCGACCGAAACGAACGGTGGTGCAGTCCGAGTTTGAAGGCACAGATTGTCTTCAAGCAGCCAGAGAAGGTCCGATAGCAGACCCATCCCCTCTGCGGCTTGTTCGGTTGAAAGTGCGCCTCGGATACTTAGTCATATGTTCGTAGGTTCGATCCCTACCGCCGGAGCCAATTTGACCCGCCTCCCGCCCGCCGTCTCGGGCCCGCGCCCACTCCGCAAGGTTCAGTCCCCGTCAGATTGGCAGCACCGCCCGTTCGCGCAGGCGTTCCATCACGAATTTCGACGTGACCGACCGGAACCCGACCGCCTCGGTCAGCGCGCGGTAGATGCGGTCATAGGTCTGCATGTCGGCCACCACCACCCGCAGGTGATAGTCAGCGCCGCCGCCCAGACGGACCACCTCCATCACCTCGGGCAGCGCGTCGACGGCCTGCAGGAACTGCTGCCGCCACGCCGCCGTGTGGTCCAGCGCTTCGACATCGACCAGCACGGTCAGGCCCAGCCCGACCTTCAGCGGGTCGACCACCGCGATACGGCCGGTGATGATGCCTGCGGCCTCGAGCTTCTGGACCCGTTTCCAGCAGGGTGTCTGCGACAACCCGACCCGGTCGGCCAGCTGCGCCACCGGAAGCGTGGCGTCCTGCTGCAGTTCGGCGAGTATCTTCCGGTCGATCTGGTCCATCGCTCAGGCCATGACGAAGTCGCGCACGAATTCCGATGCCGGGCGCGACCGGATGTCCTGCGGGCGGCCGATCTGCTCGATCCGGCCCATCGACATCACGACCACGAGGTCGGCCAGCTCCATCGCCTCGTCCTGGTCATGGGTGACGAACACCGTGGTCAGGCCGGTCGTGTCGTGGATCTCGCGCAGGCCCTGCCGCAGTTCCTTGCGCACGCGCGCGTCGAGCGCGCCGAAGGGCTCGTCCAGCAGCAGCATGCGCGGCTCGATGGCCAGCGCGCGGGCCAGAGCCACCCGCTGGCGCTGGCCGCCCGACAGCTGGCTGGGGTAGCGCGCGCCGATGTCGGGCAGCTGGATCAGGTCCAGCAGCTTTGTCACCCGGCGCGCGATCTCGGCCTCGGCGGGGCGCGTCGCGCGGGACCGGGCGCGCAGCCCGTAGGCGATGTTCTCGAACACCGTCATGTGCCGGAACAGCGCATAGGACTGGAACACGAAGCCGGCGCGCCGGTCCTGCACGGTCAGCCCGGTCGCGTCCTGACCGTCGAACAGGACCCGCCCCGAGGTCGGAAACTCCAGCCCGCCCAGAATCCGCAGAAGCGTCGTCTTGCCCGATCCCGACGGCCCCAGCAGCGCCACGAGCGCCCCCGAGGGGATCGACAGGCTGACACGGGATGAGCGCCGCCGTCGCGCCGAATTCCTTGGAGATCTCGTCGATCTCGATCTGCATCGGTGATCCTTTCAATGACGGTGGCTGGCGGCAAGCTGGTCGGCGTAGCGCCATTCCAGCAGCGATTTCAGCAACCAGGGTGACAAGCGCCAGCAGGGCCAGCACGCGCCGCCATGCGTGAAGGCCGCGACCGAGAGGTATTCGTTGTACAGCATCTCGATGGTGATCGGCATGGTGGCGGTCTGGCCGCGGATCTTGCCGGACACCACCGCCACCGCGCCGAATTCGCCCATCGCGCGGGCGTTGCACAGCAGCACGCCATAGAGCAGCGCCCAGCGGATGTTGGGCAGCGTGACGGTGAAGAACACGCGCCAGCCGGACGCGCCCAGCGTCAGCGCCGCCTCTTCCTCGGCGCGGCCCTGTTCGATCATCACCGGGATCAGTTCGCGCGCGACGAAGGGGAAGGTCACGAACATCGTGGCCAGCACGATCCCGGGCAGCGCGAAGATCGATCGGATGGCCCTGCGCGACCAGCCAGCCGCCGACCATGCTGTTGGTGCCGAACAGCAGCACGAGGCACAGGCCCGCCACCACCGGCGAGACCGAGAAGGGCAGGTCGATCAGCGTGATCAGGAACGCCTTGCCGCGGAAGTCGAACTTGGTGATCGCCCAGGCTGCGGCGATGCCGAAGGCGGCGTTCAGCGGCACCGCAATGGCCGCGACGGTCAGGGTCAGCCGGATCGGCCGAGCGGGCGTCCGGATGCGCAAGCGAGGCGACGGCGGCACCGATGCCGTCCTGGCAGCGCCTCGGCAAAGACCGCGATCAGCGGCGCGAGGACCAGGACGGCCAGGCCCACGATCGACCCCCGCGATCAGCAGCCAGCGGGTCAGCGGCCGTTCCTCGGTCGCAGGGCGGAAGCCGGCGGCGCGCATCAGCGGCATGTCAGACATAGCCGATCCTCCGGCGGCTCAGATCTGGACGGCGTTGATCGCCAGCAGCATCGCGAAGGAGATCGCAAGCATCGCGATGCCGATGGCGGCCGCGCCGTCGTAGTTGAACTCCTCGAGCCGGATGACGATCAGCAGCGGCGCGATCTCGGTCATCAGCGGGATGTTGCCGGCGATGAAGATGACCGAGCCGTATTCGCCGACCGCACGCGCCAGCGCCAGCGCAAAGCCGGTCAGCGCGGCAGGCGCCAGCATCGGCAGGATCACGCGGCGGATAGTGTGGGCCCGCGTGGCACCAAGGGTGGCTGACGCCTCCTCGACCTCGCGCTCGATCTCCTCGATCACCGGCTGGACGGTGCGGGTGACGAAGGGCAAGCCCGACGAAGACCAGCGCGATCAAGATGCCCCATTGCGTATAGGCGATCTTGCACGCCGAACGTCTTGGCGATGCGTTCCGAAAGCGCCGTTCGGCGCATAGAGCGCGGTCAGCGCGATGCCCGCAACCGCCGTCGGCAGGGCAAAGGGCAGGTCGACGGCGGCATCGAGAAGACGGCGGCCCGGAAAGCGGTAGCGCACCAGAACCCAGGCCAGCACGACGCCGAACACCAGATTGAACAGCGCCGCGAACAGCGACAGCCGGAACGACAGGAACAGCGCCGCCCAGACCCGCTCGGTGTTGACGACCCGCCAGATGCCCGCCGGGCCGAAGGCCGCACCCTTCACCAGCAGGGCGCCGATCGGCAGCAGCACCACCAGCGACAGCATGGTCAGGGTGATCCCCATGCTGAGCGCCAAGGCCCGGCATGGGGGATCGGCTGGATCAGGGGGCGTCGCATCCGGATGCCGGTCACTTCGCCACGATAGATCTGGTCGAAGATGCCGCCGTCGCCGAAATGCTCGGGCTGCACCTTGGCCCAGCCGCCGAAGTGCGTCGATATCGACCAGTTCCAGCTTCGGGAAGCGCGCGACGTCGGCCGGGATCGGCCTTCGAGGTGTCCCAGCCGCGGTAGATAGTTCTTGAAGACAATCGCCTGACCTTCGGGCGAATAGAGGAAGTTCGAGATAGGCCTCGGCCAGCTTGCGCTGATCGTCGGTCTTGATGTTGCCGTCCACCAGCGCGACCGGCGGCTCGGCCAGCACCGAGACCGACGGCACGACGATGTCGAACTGATCCTCGCCAAGCTCCTTCTGCGCCAGATAGGCTTCGTTCTCCCAGGCCAGCAGCACGTCGCCGATGCCGCGCTGGGCGAAGGTCGTGGTGCGACCCGCGCGCGCCGGTGTCGAGCACCGGCACATGTTCGAAGAGCGTCTTCACAAAAGCCTTGCGGATCCTGCCCGTTCTTTTCGGCCCAGGCCCAGGCCGCCAGATAGTTCCAGCGCGCGCCGCCGCTGGTCTTCGGGTTCGGGGTGATCACCTCGACGCCGTCGGCGACCAGATCGCCCCAGTCCTTGATGCCCTTCGGGTTGCCCTCGCGGACCAGAAACACGATGGTCGAGGTGTAGGGCGACGAATTGTGCGGCAGCTTGGACTGCCAGTCGGCTGGCAGCTTGCCGGCCGCCGCGATCTTGTCGATGTCCGATGCCAGCGCCAGCGTCACCACCTGCGCCTCCAGCCCGTCGATCACCGCGCGCGCCTGCGACGCCCGATCCGCCGTGGCTGACCTCGATCTCGGGTGCCGCGTTGCCCTGCCGCCGTCCATTGGGCGGCGAAGGCCTCGTCGATCTCGCGGTACAGCTCGCGCGTCGGGTCGTAGCTGACATTCAGCAGCGTCTCGGCCGACGCGATCTGCGGTGCCAAGCCTGCCGCCAGCGCGGCTGCGATCAGCACGCTGCGGACAGGCCCGAAGCCCGCGGATACGCTGGCGTCACGTCGCTGCCGGGTCTGAGTGAAATGGATCATCTATCGTACTCCTTCGTGATGGGGATGAAGAACGGACCGCCGGGTCAGTCGACCGACGCCATGTTGGGCGAGACGACCACGACGTCGAACAGCCGCGGGTCGCGGTTGTGCAGAAGTTCCTCGCGGGCGGCAGCGATGCTGGCGCCGACCCAGTCGACGGGCTGTCCGTGGACCCGAACAACCTCGCCCGTCCGCCGGTCATGCAGCTGGAACAGCATCGGAAAGACCCGTGCGGGCTGCGCCGCCTGCACGGAACGCTCGCTCCGGACTTTCGGGGCGGCAATCCAGAACGGCGGCACCCAATGCGCGAAAGTGTCCAGGGTCAGTACCATGTTCGATCTCCCGTTTTCCGATGCCGGACCGGCAGCCACGCCCGAGGCGGTCAGGCGGTTTCGCCCGATACCCTAATGACGACAGAGTTTGTCGATATTTACAACAAAAAAATCACGTCAAATTTTATCGTGTATTTAGAAAATTATTCTCCGCGGGCCAAGAAGGCAATTTTCAAGAATTTCTTTTCTGAATCAGTTAGTTGCAGCGTGAAGCGGCGCGGCTTCGTCGCCCAGAACCAGTTTTGCGCCCTCGGACGACCGCAGCATGTCAGCCAGCGTGAGTGAGTTGATCAGCAGCAGATACGACCAGAACACCTCGGCAAACACCCTTCGGATGCGGCACGATTCCTCGTCCGCGCAATCCGCGCAGCGCTGGTAGGCCCGGCGCGACAGGCAGGGCAGCGGCGCGATCGGCCCGTCGATCAGCCGGAGAAGCTCTGATATCGAGACCTGGGCAGGCTCAACGACCAGCGTATACCCGCCCGACCGCCCCCGGTTCGACCCGATGAACCCGGCATCGCGGATTTCCAGCAGGATGTGCTCGAGGAACCGTTTCGGTGCCCCGGAGCGTCTGGCGATTTCCTCGATGCGCAACGCGCCGCCGTTTACGGCCCGCTCGTCTGCCAGCACCAGCAGGGCCTTCAGCCCGTATTTCATTTTCTGCGTGATCATTCCTCTTCATAGCAACCCGCCCGGCCTGCTTCAAGAAATGCTGATCTCGCAGGTCGTGATGGATCGGTGCGCCCCGCCTGCTCTTGACGGCCCGCCGCGTGGATGCCACCCCTTCCCGCATGCCTGACTTCGCCGCCGCCCTTGCCGCCATCGACGCCGCCAACCGGGCCGATCCCGACCTGACCGAGGGCGCGCCCGCCGCATACCTTTACGGTCTGCGGATGACGGACGAACTGGCGCACCTCACGCCCGATGCCCCGGACGAACTGCGCCTTGCCGCGCGCGGCCAGCACATCGAACGCTGGACCTCGCCGCGTGCGTCCTATCCCGACGGGCGCGAGGGGTACCTTTCCTGGCGCCGCGATCTGGCGTCCTTCCATGCCCGGCGCGTCGGCGGGATCATGGCGCAGGCAGGCTACGGCCCGGACAGCGTCGCGGCAGTCGGCCGGATGATCCGCAAGGAAGGCATCAAGCGCGACCCGCAGGTTCAGGCACTGGAGGATGCGATCTGCTTCACCTTCCTGCGCTGGTACTTTGCGCCCTTCGCGGCCAAGCACCCGTCCGATGAGGTCGAGCGCATCGTCCGGAAGACGGCGCGCAAGATGTCGGCGGACGCCCGCGCAAAAGCGCTTGTGTCGTTCACGCTGCCTGACGCTCTCGCCGCTGCCTTCCACGACTGACGCCGGACGCGAGTTGCACAAATCCAACCTGTCAAGATGTTTCCGATGTGGCGGAAGTCAGGCATCCATGACTGGCACTGTTGGCCAAACCGTTGCAAAGTAACGCCTTATTGAAGCAATCTATTGTGAGGCGGTGATTGATAGGCGCAAACTTGCTTGACGATGTCTTAATGCGACCATAGCTCGGTCGATACGGGGTCACGATCATCGGTGATCCTCATTGAGGCAGAAGTCGGCAAGCGGCAGGTCAAGCCGCCAAAGGATGTGATGTGATGGACAAGTCTGGTCAGGTGCGTTCCGACCAACCGGCCCCGCAGCAAGGGACCGAAACGACCACAGTGCAGCAGCAGGGCCAAAGCCGCCGGGGCAAGACCCCCCAGGCCGGCGAGGTTCACGACAAGCCGACCCAGATGGGCGGCACCACGACGACCTTCACGGACTGGGCCTCGATCTGAGGCTTTCCTGTCGGCGGTGAGCGGCGCTAGACTGGCATCCCGGACCATGGGATGCCGCACATGACAGCCGTATCATCGATCCCCAACCTCGGACCCGCCTCGGAAGAGGCTTTCCTCCGCGCGGGGATCACCACGGCCGAGGAAATCCGCGACCTCGGTGCGGACGCGGCCTATCTCCGCCTGCTGCAAAACGGCTCGCAGCCGCATTTCATCGGCTATTACGTTCTGGTCATGGGCCTGCAGGGCCGCCCCTGGAACGACTGCCGCGAGGCCGAAAAGAAGGACCTGCGCAAAAGGTTCGACGCGCTGAAGGCACAGGCGAAACGCACGCCATCGGAAGCGAAGGACCGCGCCCGGCTGGACGCGGTCTTTGATGAGATCGGCCTGATCGCGCGGCGGTGAGGCCGCGCGTGGCAATGCCTTACCCGACCAATTCAAGCCCCGAGAAGAAGAACGCGATCTCGCGCGCCGCCGATTCCGGACCGTCCGACCCGTGGACCGAGTTCTCGCCGACCGACAGCGCAAAATCCTTGCGGATCGTGCCCGGCGCCGCGTTCGCCGGGTTCGTCGCCCCCATCACGTCGCGGTTCTTCAGGATCGCGCCGTCACCTTCCAGCACCTGCACCACAACCGGCTCCGACGCCATGAAGTCGCACAGCTCGCCGTAGAACCCCCGCTCCTTGTGCTCGGCATAGAACTGGCCGGCCTGGACCTTGGTCAGATGGATGCGCTTCTGCGCGACGACGCGCAGCCCCGCTTCCTCGAACTTCGCGTTGATCCGTCCGGTCAGGTTGCGCCGCGTCGCGTCGGGCTTGATGATCGAAAGGGTGCGTTCGGTCGCCATGTCATGTGCCTCTGTCTCTAAGGGGCACTCGGCATGCCCCGGAATGGTCCGGGCGCCTGCTAGCATGGGCGGCACGGGTTGAAAAGCCGCAACGGGCGGTGTTCCCTGCGGCATCCTGATCGGAGTTCCCAGATGCCGCCGCCCTTCACCCTGACCGGCTTCGACCACGTCGTGTTCCTTATCGATGACATGCCCCGCGCGCTGGCCTTCTACGGCGACGTGCTTGGCTGTGTGCCGGGCTATTCCTACCCGGCTTTGGGGATGGAACAGCTCTGGTGCGGGTCCTGCCTGATCGTGCTGTGGGACATCACGCATCCGGGTGCGGCTGGGGCAGTGCCGCTGGTCAGGGGCGGGCGCAACGTCGATCACCTCTGCGTTGCCACCTCGCCTTTCGACCCCGCTTCGATGCGGGCGCATCTGACGGCGCACAGGGTGACGGTGGAACGCGAAGCGACACACGGAGGCGCGCGCGGTGTCGGCCATTCGGTCTATTTCCGCGACCCGTTCGGTAACCTCTTGGAGGTGAAGGGACCGGCGGAATATCCGGACGGGCGGGCTTGACGCGGCGTTGACGCGCCCTGCCCTTTCGGGCAAGTCGCTGCGATCATGCTGCGCATCAGTGACATCACCTATTCCGTCGAGGGCCGTCCCCTGTTCGAAGGGGCCTCCGCCGCGATTCCGGCCGGGCACAAAGTTGGCCTTGTGGGCCGCAACGGTGCGGGAAAGACCACGCTTTTCAGGCTGATACGCGGTGAGCTCGCGCTGGAAGGGGGCGAGATTTCGCTGCCCTCGCGGTCAAAGATCGGCGGCGTCGCGCAGGAGGTTCCGTCATCGGACACCTCGCTGATCGATACCGTACTGGCCGCCGATACCGAGCGCGCGACCCTTATGGCCGAGGCGGACACCGCGACCGACCCGCACCGCATCGCCGACATTCAGGCCCGCCTCGCCGACATCGACGCCTGGTCGGCCGAGGGCCGCGCCTCCAGCATTCTCAAGGGCTTGGGCTTTGATGCTGACGCCCAGAAACGCCCTTGTTCCGACTTTTCCGGCGGCTGGCGGATGCGCGTGGCATTGGCGGGCGTCCTCTTCGCGCAGCCCGACCTGCTGCTGCTCGACGAACCCACGAACTACCTCGACCTCGAAGGCGCGCTCTGGCTGGAAAGCTATCTGGCGAAATACCCCCACACGGTCATCATCATCAGCCATGACCGGGGCCTGCTGAACCGGGCGGTTCAGTCGATCCTGCATCTGGATGCGAAAAAGCTGACGCTCTGGTCCGGCGGCTATGACACCTTCGCAAAAACCCGCGCGGCCTCTATCGCCGTGCTGGCCGCCGAGGCCAAGAAGCAAGACGCCCGCCGCGCGCATCTGCAATCCTTCGTCGACCGCTTCAAGGCCAAGGCGTCGAAGGCCGTTCAGGCCCAGTCCCGCGTCAAGATGCTGGAAAAGATGACGCCGATCACGCCCCCGGAAGAGGCGAGGAAACAGGTGTTCACCTTCCCGGAACCCGAACAGCTGTCGCCCCCGATCATCACGATGGACGGCACCTCGGTCGGCTATGGCGGCCCGCCAGTCCTGCGCAAACTGTCGCTTCGCATTGACCAGGACGATCGGATCGCCCTTCTGGGTCGCAACGGAGAGGGGAAATCCACGCTTTCCAAGCTGTTGGCGGCCAAACTTAACCCTGCGGAGGGTCGGGTTGTGCGGTCGAACAAGCTGCGCATCGGCTATTTCGCCCAGCATCAGGTCGATGAGCTCCACCTCGACGAGACACCCCTGCAGCACATCATGCGCCTGCGCCCGGCCGAGGCGCAGCCGCGCCTGCGCGCCCGCCTTGCGGGCTTCGGGCTTGGCGCGGATCAGGCGGATACGGTTGTCGCCCGCCTGTCCGGTGGACAGAAGGCCCGTCTGTCGTTGCTGCTTGCCACCATCGATGCGCCGCATCTCCTCATCCTTGACGAACCCACCAACCACCTCGACATCGAAAGCCGCGAGGCACTGGTCGAGGCGCTGACGGCCTATACGGGTGCCGTCATCTTGGTCAGCCACGACATGCATCTGCTGGGTCTGGTCGCCGACCGCCTCTGGCTGGTCAAGGGCGGGGCTGTGCAACCCTATCTTGGCGACCTCGAGGGCTATCGGCGGGAACTGCTGCAAGGTGACGAGCCGGTGAAGGCCGAAGCCCCCAAGCCGAAACTCGTCAAACCGACGCGAGAGGCGCTGACCGCCCTCAAGGCAGAGGTCCGCAGATGCGAGGAACGGCTGGGCAAGCTGAACGAGATGCGCGACAAGCTGGCGAAAAAGCTGGCCGACCCCGAGCTTTATGAACGCCCCGCCGAAGCCGCCGTCTGGCAGAAGAAATACGCCGAAGTGATGGAGGCGCTGGACAAGGCCGAGGCGATGTGGATGGCGGCCGAGGAAAAGCTTGAAATGGCAGCGGCTTGAGCGATGGAGCTCAGCTTCTACATCACCGCCGCCGTGACGCTCTTCGTCATCATCGACCCGATCGCGCTGGTACCTCTGTTCATCGCGCTCACGCAAGGCATGGACAGCGCCACGCGCCGAACGGTCGGGCGCCGCGCGGGGCTGATCGCCATCTGCCTTCTGACCCTGTTCGGCCTGCTTGGCGAGAAAATCCTTGAGGTTGTCGGCATCTCGATGCCCGCCTTCCGCATCTCGGGCGGGATCCTTCTGTTCCTGACTGCGCTTGACATGCTGTTCGAGCGCCGGACGCAAAGGCGCGAAAACCAGCACCCCTCTTCGTCGGACCCCTCGGTCTTCCCACTCGCCACACCCTTGATCGCAGGCCCTGGCGCGTTCACCACGATGATCCTTCTGGTCGGCGCGACGGGCGAGTGGGACTGGGCCCATGTCGCCGCAATCCATGCGATCATGGTCGGCGTGGTTCTGGTGTCGCTCGGGTTCTTCCGCCTCTCGGGGCTGATCGAGCGTCTGCTGGGCCGGATCGGCATCGTCGTCATCACGCGGCTTCTGGGAATGCTGCTGGCCGCACTGTCGGTGCAGTTCGTGCTGGACGGCATAAGGGGCACCGGGTTTCTGGGCGGCAGCGGTTGACGCGGCGCGGCGTCACCACCACGTCAGCCAGGACATATGCGGAGGCAGCGGTTGGACGATTTTGACACCGGACGCCTGATCTATCTGGTCATCCTTCTGGGAGCCGTCCTCGGAAGTTTCATCGCCATGGGCCGCGCCAATCTCGGCAAAACCGCGCAGCAGGCGGCGGTCTGGGTCTTGATCTTTCTGGGGGCCATTGCCGCCGTCGGATTGTGGGACGATATCCGCGGCAGCCTTGCGCCGCGCGCCGCCATCGTCGGCGATGGGCGGATCGAGGCGCCGGTGGCACCTGACGGGCATTTCTACCTGACCGCCACCATCGACGGGGCCGACATCACCTTCGTCGTCGATACCGGGGCGTCTGAGATCGTGCTGACCGAGACCGATGCGCGCGCAGCGGGAATCAGCACCGCCACGCTGGTCTATACCGGGCGGGCGCAGACCGCGAACGGCATGGTCTCGACCGCTCCGGTGACACTGGACAGGGTGACATTGGGCGGGGTGACGGACCAGGCCGTGCCGGCGGTCGTGAATGGCGGCGATCTGGATACGTCGCTGCTGGGGATGAGCTATCTCAGCCGGTACCGCATGTCGTTCACCGGCAAGACGCTTGTGCTGGAGCGTTGAGCGACTTTGCTGACCGGACAGGGGCTTACGCCTCGACCTTCAACGCCCAGCGGCCGCCATCCTCGGTCCAGTACTGTGCCTTGACGCCCGCCTTGGTCAGCACCGCCCACTGCGTCCGTGCGCTCTGAACCGCCGCCTCGTCCGCGCCGTCGAACAGCACGCAGACCCGCTCCAGACCCGTGCATTCCTCTGTTGCGACAACCGCCCCGTCCACCGCCATAAGGCACTGCGCCCCGTTCGGCGCATCCGTGCCCGTGGTCAGCAGGATCGGCTGATCCGCGTCATGCGGCCCGCCTGCGATCCCGTGCGGCAGGAACCCTTCCTCCGGGCCCAGCCACAGCTTCTGGTCCAGCCAGTTCATCCGCGCGGTATCCATGCCCCGCACCACGACATGCCACCCCTGTGCCAGCGACTTCGGAAGCAGCATCGCCAGCGTCGCCTCCACCGGCGAGCGCGTCAGGTGATAGAACATCGCCGTGCCCATCGGGTCAGCCTTCGTAGCGGTCGCGGATCATCCGGTTCAGCGCCATCACGCCCCAGCCCGTCGCCCCCTTGGGGGCCAGCGTGCTGTCGCCGGTCAGCAGCGCCACACCCGCGATGTCCAGATGAATCCAGGGCG
Source organism: uncultured Alphaproteobacteria bacterium (assembly GCA_963819585.1). Classification (GTDB taxonomy): domain Bacteria; phylum Pseudomonadota; class Alphaproteobacteria; order Rhodobacterales; family Rhodobacteraceae; genus JAOADN01. The sequence goes on along the minus strand of CAWFWP010000010.1, from coordinate 104,952 downwards.
TCCCGTCCTTGATGAACCGCTTCAGGAACTGTGCCGCCGTGATCGCGCCCGCCGGACGCCCGCCCACGTTCTTCATGTCGGCCAGGCGCGACTTTATCTGCTTGTCATAAGCCTCGCCCAGAGGCATCCGCCACGCGCCTTCGTCCTCGGCCTTCGCGGCCGCCAGAAACCTGTCGCAGAAGGCATCGTCGTTCGAGAAGACCCCCGCATTCTCGTGCCCCAGACCGATGACGATGGCCCCGGTCAGCGTCGCCAGATCCACCACGCCCGACGGATTGAACCGCTCCTGCGCGTACCAGAGCACGTCGGCCAGCACGAGCCGCCCTTCGGCATCGGTGTTGATGACTTCGATCGTGTCGCCCTTCATGGAACGCACGATGTCGCCGGGGCGCTGTGCACGGCCATCGGGCATGTTCTCGACCAGCCCCACCAGCCCGACGACATTGGCTTTCGCCCCGCGCAGCGCCAGCGTACGCATCACGCCTGCAACAACGCCCGCGCCGCCCATGTCCATTGTCATGTCTTCCATGCCCGCGGCCGGCTTGATGGAGATGCCGCCGGTGTCGAACACGACGCCCTTGCCGACCAGCGCCAGCGGGGCCTCGCCCTCCTTGCCGCCCTTCCATTGCATCACGACGACCTTCGACGGGCTCTCGGACCCCTGCCCGACCCCAAGCAGCGCGCGCATGCCCAGCTTTTCGAGATCTGCTTCCTCCAGTATCTCGACATCGAGGCCCAAATCCTGCATCGCGGCCAGCCGCGCCGCGAAATCGTCCGTTGTCAGGATGTTCGCAGGCTCGTTCACCAGATCGCGCGTGAAGAACACGCCTTCGGCCAGCGCCGCCATCGGCCCCGCCGCCGCCGCTACGCTTTCCGGGTCAGCGACCATCAGCGTGACCGCCCCCTGTTCGGTGCGGTCAGCTGTCTTGTAGGTCGCAAAGTCATAGCTCCGCAGCGCCAGGCCGAACGAGATGTCAGCCGCCCGCGCATGGCGTTCGGCCAGCACCGTCACACCCGCCTCGCCCAGCGCCTTGCCGATCGCTGCGCCCGCCTTGCGCGCCTCGGCCGCCGTCGCCTTCGCGGGCAGGCGCACCAGCTGCAGTGCGTCCGCTGCCAGCCCCGCCGGATAGGCCAGATCCATCGCTTCGCCCGGTTTCAGCTTGGTCCCTGCCTTACCCGCCAGGGCACGGGCCACCGCCCCTTTCGTCAGCCGGTCCAGCAGCCGTAGCCCCGGCGTCGTCTGCCCCTCGGCAGGCACCAGAACGGCGATCCGCCCGGCGATTCCGGAGAGGGCGGACAGGTCGACGGCGCGGAAGTCGATGGTCACGGGACGGCTCATGGATGGCTCCGGCATGCTTTCGCCGGAACCGTATCGCCGCCCCCCGGAATTGGCCAGAAGAAGGTTTCCGGCCCTGCGGCTTTGGGGTAGGGATAGCGTGCGCAGCCGGGACCAACCGGGGCGCGTGGTCCGGGGCACATAGGGCGGCACATGCCGAGATTTGACAGGTATCTGCTGTCACAGCTGGTCATGCTGTTCGGCTTCTTCGCCCTTGTCCTGATCTCGGTCTACTGGGTCAACCGGGCCGTCCGGCTGTTCGACCAGCTGATTTCCGATGGCCAGTCTGCCTGGGTCTTCCTGGAATTCACCGCCCTGTCGCTGCCTTACGTCATCCGACTTGTCCTTCCCATCGCGGCCTTTGTGGCCACCGTCTATGTGACCAACCGCCTGTCGGCCGAAAGCGAGCTGGCCGTGATGCAGGCGACCGGCTTTTCGCCCTGGCGGATGGCGCGGCCCGTCCTGTGGTTCGGGCTGATGGTGGCTGCGATGGTCTCGGTCCTCAGCCACGTCCTCGAACCTGCGGCGCGGTCACAACTGGCGGACAGACGCGGCGAGATTGCATCGAACGTGACCTCGAAATTCCTTGTCGCGGGCAGCTTCCTGCACCCCGCACAGGCGATCACGCTCTATATCCGCGAGATCAGCGAGGATACAGAACTGCGCGACATTTTCCTGTCCGACGCGCGCGTGCCCTCGCGCCAGACCGTCTACACGGCGGAACGCGCGGCGCTCGTGCGGTCGGATACGGGGCCGAAGCTCGTGATGTTCGACGGATTGTCGCAAACCTTCGATCCGGCCACGCGGCAGCTCAGCACAACCCGGTTCAAGGACTGGTCCTATGACATAGGCGCGCTGATCGGCGGGCCGGGCGAACGGGTGCCCGACATATCCGAAGTCGCCACGCCGGACCTGCTGCGCGCGGATGCGGACGTGCAGGCGCTGACGCGGCAACCGGCGGCAGCGCTTCAGGCCGAGGGGCACGAGCGCTTCGTGCAGGCTCTGCTGGGCGTCACCATCCCGCTGATCGGCTTTGCGTGCCTGCTGATCGGCGGGTTCAGCCGCTTCGGTCTCTGGCGGCAGATAGCACTTGGGGTGGTCGCCGTCATCATCCTGACCTTCCTGCAGAATGTCGCGGCCGATGCCGCCCGGCAGGCCGACGGACGCTGGCCCGTCCTTTATCTGCCGAACCTCGCCGGGCTGGCACTTGTCATCCTGCTGCTGGCGCTGGCTGCAAAACCCCGACGCATGCGGCGCGGGTCGCCGGATGAAGGCCTGCCAGCATGATCCTGACCCTCTATGTCGCGCGGCGGTTCCTGTGGTCCTTCGCAATGGTCTTCGGCGTGTTCTTCGCCATCCTCTACCTGATCGACATGGTGGAACAGGTCCGAAGGTTCGCGGCCGCCGATATCGGCACGGGCGCCGTCGCCGAACTGGCGCTGCTGAACGTGCCCTCGTCGCTCTACCGCATCCTGCCGCTGATCACGATCCTTGCGACCATCGCGCTGTTCCTCGGCCTTGCGCGCAGTTCGGAACTGGTCGTCGCGCGCGCCAGCGGGCGGTCCGGGCTGACCACGCTTCTGGCCCCCGTCGTCACCGCCGTCGCGATCGGTGCGCTGGCCGTCGCGGTGCTGAACCCCGTCGTCGCCGCCACATCCAAGCGCTACGAGGCTGCATCGGCCCGCTATCTGCGGGGCGAAGCCAACGTGCTGTCTGTCGGCGGTGACGGGCTGTGGCTGCGCCAGGGCGGCGCGGACGGCCAGACCGTGATCCGCGCAACCCGGTCCAACCTGGACGGGACCGAACTGTCCGGCGTCACCTTCCTTACGTTTGCGCCTGCGGGGTCCGGTGCAACCGGCCCCGTGTCGCGGATCGAGGCCGCGACGGCCGCACTGTCGGACGGGGCCTGGACGATGACAGACGCCAAGGAATGGCGGCTTGCCGCAGGCACAAATGCCGAACGCATGTCCGTGCTGCACCCGATCTTCACGCTGCCGTCCGACCTGACCGCAGCACAGATACAGGACAGTTTCGCCGATCCCTCCGCCGTCCCGATCTGGGAATTACCGGGCTTCATCGCGGGACTGGAACGCGCGGGGTTCTCGGCGCTCCGGCATCAGATCTGGTATCAGGCCGAACTTGCCCTTCCTGCCCTGATGGCCGCGATGGTGCTGGTCGGCGCGGGCTTCACCATGCGCCACCAGCGCGGCGGGCGCACCGGAATCATGGTGCTGTTCGCCATTCTGTCGGGCTTCGCCATCTTCTTCCTGCGGAATTTCACGCAAGTTCTGGGCGAAAACGGCGAGCTGCCCGTCATGCTGGCCGTCTGGACGCCGCCGCTGGCGGCCATCCTGCTGTCGCTTGGCCTGATCCTGCATCTGGAGGAAGGCTGATGCGTCGGCTGCTTCTGGCGCTGATGCTGTGGCTCGCCGCCCTGCCCGCACTGGCGCAGGACGCGGCCACGCTTGTCGCGGACCGCGTCTTCCTGAACGGCAACGACACGCTGACCGCCGAAGGCGCGGTCGAAGTTCTGTACAAGGGCCTGCGCCTGACCGCTTCGCGCATCATCTACGACGCGCGGGGCGAGGTCCTGACCATCGAAGGCCCGATCATGCTGAATGACGGCGACGGCACCGTGCTTCTTGCCTCGCAGGCCGAACTGTCGCGCGACCTGCGTGACGGCGTTCTCACCTCGGCGCGCATGGTCCTGCAGGACCAGCTGCAGTTGGCCGCCCGCACCATCCGCCGCACCGACGGCCGCTTCACCACGCTCGACAGGGTCGTCGCCTCGTCCTGCCAGGTCTGTGCGGCGAACCCGGTCCCGCTCTGGGAAATCCGCGCCCGCAAGGTCACGCATGACCAGCAGGCCCGCCGCCTGACCTTTGACGACGCCCAGCTGCGCATCGCGGGCGTCCCGGTCTTCTGGCTGCCCCGCCTGCGCCTGCCCGACCCCACCGTTGAGCGCGCGACAGGCTTTCTCGCCCCGCGCATCCGCACCAATTCGGCACTCGGTTTCGGCGTCAAGCTGCCCTACTTCCTCACCCTCGGCGACAGCCGCGACCTGACGCTCACGCCCTACCTCGCAGCCAGCGCGACCCGCACGCTGGAATTCCGCTACCGCCAGGCCTTCCGCACCGGCGACATCACCTTCGACGGTGCCATCACCCGCGATACGCTGCTTCGGAACCAGACACGCGGCTATCTCTTTGCCGAAGGCACCTTCCGTCTGCCCCGCGCCTTTCGCCTGACCTTCGGGCTGCAGGAGGTCACGGACCGCGCCTATCTGTCGGACTACAGCTATTCCGACGAGGACCGGCTGGCTACCGGCCTGACCATAGACCGCACCCGCCGCAATGAACTGATCTACGCCCGCGCCTACCGGTTCAAGTCGATCCGGGCGGGCGAATCCAACGCGACGCTTCCGACGCGGGTCGGCGATGCCGTGCTGCACCGCCGCTTCACGCCCGGCAATCTTGGCGGCGAAGGCGGCCTGCGCCTGTCGCTGGCCGGCTACGGGCGCACCTCGCGCGTGACGACGGACACCGACGGCGACGGCATCGCAGACGGCCGCGACGTGCTGCGCGCCAGCGCAACGCTCGACTGGCGGCAGAACAGCGTCCTGCCGAACGGCATGATGCTGGCGGGCATGGGCGAGCTGGCCCTGGCCTTCTACGCCGTCGCTGACGACGCAAGCCTGCCCGCCACGATCACCCGGGTCGCGCCCGCACTGGCCTTCGAACTCCGCTGGCCCTGGCTGCGCACCACGCCGGAGGGCATCACCGATGTCATCGAACCTGTCGCTCAGATCGTCTGGTCGCCGAACCGGCTGACCACCGTTCCGAACGAGGACAGCGGCGTCGTCGAATTCGACGAAGGCAACCTCTTCTCGCTGAACCGCTTTCCCGGCGAAGACCGCCGCGAACAGGGCCTGCGCCTGAACCTCGGTCTCGGCTGGACCCGCAGTGTGCCCGACGGCGGGTCGCTTGGCCTGCTCGCGGGCCGCGTCATCCGTATCGACGGCCCCGGCCAGTTCACCGCCGGGTCCGGCCTCGACAGCAACAGTTCGGATTGGCTGCTTGCCACGACGCTGACACGGCCCGACGGGCTGTCGGTCACCAACCGCGCGTTGTTCGACAACCGGTTTAGCTTTGCCAAGGACGAACTGCGCCTCGCTTGGGCGACGCCCCGCTACGACGTCGCCGCAAGCTATGTCTGGATGCTGGCCGACCCGGCCGAGTCCCGCCCCACCGATACGTCCGAACTGTCGCTGAACGCCGGCTGGCAGGTCAGTCAGGGACTGCACGGCAGCCTGACATCCCGCTATGACCTGACCGGGTCGCGGGCCGCCAAGCTCGGCCTCGGGCTCGTCTACACGACCGAATGCGCGGACTTCGAGATGGATGTGACGCGCCGCTTCACTTCGCCCACCAATGCCTCGCCCGTCGACCGATTTCAACCTGTCAGTCGTGCTGGCCGGTTTCGGCAAGGGCAAGGATGGACGGTCCTACCGGCGCAGCTGCGGCCCTTGACCCGGCCGCGCCCGCCGCCCGGTCCGCCATGCGTCTTGCGGCGGCGCGCAAAACCGGCGAAAACAGCGGCAATGGTGGCACTCGAGCAGACGGACCACGAAACATGCGCCTGATCCCCCTGGCCGTTGCAGGCCTTGCCTTTCTGGCGGCGCTCGCCGTGCCCCCGTCGCCCACCGCAGCGCAGGGGGCGTACAGCCCCGTCGTGACCGTGAACGGGCGCCCAATCACCGGCTATGAACTTGACCAGCGCGCGCGCTTTCTGGCGCTGATCGGCGCGCCCGGCGATCCGCTGGCGGAAGCCGAAAAGGCCCTGATCGAGGACCGCATCCGCCAGGATGCCGCCAAGCGCGCCGGAATTGCTGTCACGGCGGAACAGGTCAAGGCCGGGATGGAGGAATTCGCCAGCCGCGCCAACCTCTCCGCCGAGGAGTTCCTGAAGGCCATAGCCCAGGGCGGGATCGAACCCGAAACCTTCCGCGACTTCGTCTCCTCCGGTCTGGTCTGGCGCGAAGTGGTGCGGGCGAAATTCGCGGGCCGCGTCATCGTCAGCGATGCCGAGGTCGACCGTGCCTTGTCGGTCGAACAGGGACGCGGCAAAGGCCCGCGCGTTCTTGTATCCGAACTCATCATCCCGGCCCCGGCCGCCAACCTGACCGAGGCCCGCGATCGCGCCGTGAAGATCGCCGAAGGCATCCGGTCCGAGGCTGACTTCGCGCGCGCGGTCGCGGCCAACTCTGCCGCCCCGTCGCGCAAGGACGGCGGCCGACTGGGCTGGATGCCCCTGACCAACCTTCCCGCAGCAGCGCGCGGTCTTGTGGTCACTCTCCGTCCGGGGCAGATCACGCCGCCGGTTCCTGTCGGCAACGGCATCGCGCTGTTCCTGCTGCGCGGTCTGGACCAGGGCAGCGAAGAGCTAGCACCTTCGCAGGTGACGGTGGACTATGCGGCCTTCACGCTGTCAGGCGAGGAAGAGGCGCAGCGCGTCCGCGACGGCACTGACACCTGCAACGACCTCTACGGTTTCGCGCGCGGCCTTCCCGCCGATAGGCTGGCCCGTCAGACCCAGCGCGAGGTCCAGGTGCCGGGCGACATCGGTGCTGCGCTGGCCACCCTCGACGAAGGCGAAACCGCGACCCTGCGCCGTGGCGGTGCGACGGTTCTTGTGATGCTCTGCGACCGTTCGGCCACTGCCGCCGAAGGCACACTGCCCCCCGGCGAAACCCCTGCCATCGAGGATGCCTCGGCACCGCTGCTGCCCGGCATCGATGGCGAAGACCCGGCACCCCGGCTTAACCCCGAACTCGGCTTCGCCGCCGGACCGTCGCGCGATCTCACGCGGACTGATCTGGTCAACCAGCGCCTTGGCGGCCTCGCGGACGGCTATCTGGAAGAGCTCAAGGCCGACGCCATCATCACCCGCCCATGATCCCCCGCGACACCGGCGCGCATCGGGCACCGATTGCGCTGACCTGCGGCGATCCTTCCGGCATTGGTCCCGAAATCGCCGTCAAGGCCCGCGCCACCCTCGGCCCCGACCTGCCCTTCTTCTGGATCGGCGATCCCCGCCACCTGCCAATTGGCACGGCCATCGCAGAAATCGCCAAGCCCGACGACGCCCTGTCCGTCCCGCCTGGCCGGCTCGCCGTCCTGCCCCACCCGTTTCCCGCGCCTGCCCCACCCGGCCACCCCGACCCAGCCAACGCCCGGGGCGTCATTGCCGTCATCGCCCGGGCCGTCGCCCTTGTGCAGGCAGGCGCGGCGCGGGCGCTCTGCACCGCGCCCATCCACAAGAAGACCCTGATCGACGGTGCCGGTTTTGCCTTCCCCGGCCATACGGAATTCCTTGCGCATCTCGCGGGCGTCCCCCGCGTCGTGATGATGCTCGCCTGCCCCGATCTGCGCACGGTCCCCGTGACCATCCATATCCCGCTGGCCGACGTGCCAGGCGCCCTGACCGCCGAACTGCTTGCCGACACGATCCGCATCACCGCCGCCGGACTGACCCGCGACTTCGGCATCGCGCGGCCCCGGCTGGCCATCGCCGGGCTGAACCCGCATGCAGGTGAAGGCGGCGCGATGGGGCGCGAGGAGATCGACCTGATCGTACCGGTCATCGCGGCCCTGCGGGACGAGGGGTTCGACCTGACCGGCCCGCTGTCGGCCGACACGATGTTCCACCCGGCCGCCCGCGCCCGCTATGATGCGGCGATCTGCATGTATCACGATCAGGCCCTGATCCCGATCAAGACGCTGGATTTCGCGGGCGGCGTGAATGTGACGCTTGGCCTGCCCGTTCATCCGCACCTCACCCGATCACGGCACCGCCTATGACATCGCAGGGCGCGGCATCGCCGACCCGACCAGCCTGATCGCCGCGCTGAGGCTTGCTGCCGAGATGGCTGCCGCGCGGCAGGCGGTCGGGCTGATGACCGCCATCGACGGCCTGCCCCCCCTGCGCGAGGTCATCGCCGCGCATGACCTGTCCGCGAAAAAGGCGCTTGGCCAGAACTTCATCCTCGACCTCAACCTGACCGCGCGCATCGCACGGGCCGCAGGCGACCTGACCGCGTCGGACGTGATCGAGGTCGGTCCCGGCCCCGGCGGTCTGACCCGCGGCCTGCTCGCCTCGGGCGCGCGCCAGGTGCGCGCCATCGAGAAGGATCCGCGCTGCCTGCCCGCCCTGTCCGAGATCGCCGCCGCCTATCCCGGCAGGCTGGAGGTCATCGCGGGCGACGCGCTGACCGTAGATGCCTTCGCGGGACTGACGCCGCCGGTCCGGATCGTGGCGAACCTGCCCTACAATGTCGGGACCGAGCTTCTGATCCGCTGGCTGACACCGCCGGTCTGGCCGCCCGTCTGGTCCAGCCTGACGCTGATGTTCCAGCGCGAAGTCGCCGAACGGATCGTAGCAAGACCGGGCGGCGGGGCGTACGGGCGGCTCGCCCTGCTGGCGCAATGGCGCTGCGATGCGAAAATAGTGATGTCGCTGCCACCCGAGGCCTTCACGCCCCCACCAAAGGTGCATTCCGCCGTTGTCCACCTGACAGCCCTGCCCGAACCGCGCTTTCCCGCCGATCCCGGCACCCTGTCACGGGTCGTGGCAGCGGCGTTCAACCAGCGGCGGAAGATGCTGCGGTCGGCACTCAGGGGGCTCGCCCCGGATATCGAGACGCATCTGCGCGCCGCCGGGATCGACCCTGACGCAGCGCGCCGAAGAGGTTTCTCTGGAGGCATTCTGCGCCTTGGCGCGCAGCCTGCACGCTGTCTGACCGCGCCGCCTATTCGGCCGCCGGCGTCTCAGGCGTCGCCATGTCGCCCTCGTCGGCGCGCGCCTTCGGCTTGCGCGGCGCGCGCGCGACCTTCGCCTTCGGTTCGGCATCCTGCGCTGCTGTCGCTTCGACCGCAGGTGCCGGAACCGGCATCGCGATCAGCGAAGCGGGCAGCGGAATATCCGCGTCCGATGCGGCCCGGTCGCGCCGGTCATTGCCCTGGTTGCCACCCTCGGACCGGTTGCGGTTCTCGCGGTAGCGGTCTTCGCGGCTCTGACGGTCCTCGCGCGGGCGGTCATCGCGGGGGCGATCATTCTGCCGGTCATTCGGTCTGTCGTTCTGGCGCCGGTCGCCGCGCGGCTGGCCCTGGGTCCGGGCCTCGGGCGTCTCGACGATCCCCGGCCCCTCGTCACCGGATCCAACCGGCACCACGGCATCGTCGCCGAGATCCGGCTGCGCCGCGCCATAAGGCGTGAACTGCGCCTCGCCCTGCGGCGCATCGCGCTGGTCGTAGCGGTCGCGGTTCTGGTTGTAGGGCTGCCGGTCGCCGCCGCCGTTCTGGTTGCCCTGCCCGTTCTGGCCGCCCCCGTTCTGGCCGCCCTGATGCTGACGCATCTCCTGTTCGCGGGCAAGTTCCGCCTGCGCCTCACCCAGCATCCGGGTATAATGCTCGGCATGCTGAAGGAAGTTCTGCTCCGCCACGCGGTCATTGGACAGCTGCGCGTCCCGCGCCAGCTGAAGGTATTTCTCGATGATCTGCTGCGGCGTGCCGCGCACCTTCCCCTCGGGACCCGAAGAGTCGAAGACGCGGTTGATGATGTTGCCGACCGTGCGTTGCCGGTTCGATTTCGAACGCGACCGATTTTTCGATGATCTCATGAGCCTATGTGTCTCTGGCCCCTCGGGGCTGGCTGTGCCGCCTTTTACCGTCCCGCCGCAACCCGCTCATCGGGTGCCGTCACTACGCGGGAACAAAGGCTGTCTGGCATGGCGGAGGGCGACCCAAAAGTCATCCTCTCCGTGGCCGTGACAAAGCATGCCGCGCCGCGCGTGACAAGGGGTTTCTGGACCTGTGGGCGCAAACCGGCCCTCTATCCACCGGAATCTCTCAGGTTGCGGCAGGGTTTTGCCCGGATTTCCCGGAAATCATCGGCCCGGCCGCCCGCACCACGCGATCCCGCCCATCCATGTCCCGCAGCACCTCGATGTCCCTGAACCCCGCCCGGCCCAGCAGTTCCGCCACGGCGTTCGCCTGCGTCGGCCCGATCTCCAGCAGGATCGCGCCGCCCGGGGCCAGATGCACCCCTGACCCCGCCGCTATGGCCCGGTAGGCGGCCAGCCCGTCGCCACCGGGCGTCAGCGCCAGATGCGGCTCCCAGTCGCGCACGTCCGGCGCAAGACCCGCCATCTCGTCTGCGGCGATGTAGGGCGGGTTCGACACGATCAGGTCGAAGCGCCCTTCGATCCCCGCCGAACCAGTCGGATCCCTGAATGCCGCGCGGTCGCCCAGACCCAACGCGCCCGCATTTCCCCGCGCCACGTCCAGCGCGGCCTCCGACAGGTCCGTCCCCAGGCCCGTCGCCCCCGCGCGGTCACCGAGCAGCGACAGCAGGATGCACCCTGTCCCCGTGCCAAGGTCCAGAACCCGCGCGAAGTCCCGCTCCAGCGCCGCCGCCACCAGCACCTCCGTCTCGGGCCGCGGGTCGAGCGTGTCGCGCGTCACCCGGAACGCCCGCCCCCAGAACAGACGTTCGCCCACAATCTGCGCTACCGGCTGCCGCGCCACCCGCGCGTTCATCGCCGCGTCCCATGCCGACACCTGCGCGCCGGTCAGCTCATCCGCCAGATGCAGCGTCACCCGGTCCGCGCCCACCCCCGCCACATGCGCCATCAGCCGCCGCGCGTCGCGGGCTGCATCCTCCACGCCCGCAGCCGCCAGCCGCCGCATCCCCGCCGCCAGCGCATCGCGCAGCTTCATCCCTCCGCCTCGGCCAGTCGCGCCGCCTGATCCTCGGCGATCAGCGCGTCGCTGATATCACCGATATCCCCGCCCATGATCGCATCCAGCCGGTACAGCGTCAGGTTGATCCGGTGGTCCGTCATCCGGCCCTGCGGAAAGTTGTACGTCCGGATCCGCTCCGACCGGTCCCCGACCCCAGCTGCGCCTTGCGGTCCGCCGCCCGCGCATCCGCCGCCTTCGACCGCTCCAGGTCGAACAGCCGCGCGCGCAGCACCGCCATCGCGTTGGCCCGGTTCTGGTGCTGTGACTTCTCGGACGACGTCACCACGATTCCCGTCGGCAGATGCGTGATCCTGACCGCCGAATCCGTCGTGTTCACATGCTGCCCGCCCGCGCCCGAGGACCGGTAGGTGTCGATCCGGATATCCGCCGCTGGTATCTCGATATCCACCTCCTCCGCCTCCGGCAGCACCGCCACCGTCGCGGCCGAGGTGTGGATGCGCCCCGAGCCTTCCGTCGTCGGCACCCGCTGCACCCGATGCACGCCCGATTCGTATTTCAGCCGCGCAAAGACCCCCTCGCCCTCGATCCGCGCCACCGCCTCCTTCACCCCGCCAAGCTCGCTTTCGCTCAGTTCCAGCAGCTGAAACCGCCAGCCCATGCGCCTCTGCGTGCCGCTGATACATCCGCAGCAGGTCGCCCGCGAACAGGGCCGCCTCGTCGCCCCCCGTTCCCGGCCGTATCTCCAGGATCGCGGGCCGCGCATCCGCCGCGTCCTTCGGCAGCAGCGCCAGGCGCAGCGCCTGCTCCATCTCCGGGATCGCGCCCCGCAGCCGCTGGACTTCCTCCTCCGCCAGCGCCCGCATCTCGGGATCAGCCCGCATCGCCTCCGCCTCGGCCAGCGCGTCCAGCATCCCCCGATAGGCCGCGATTTCCGCCGCGACAGGCTTCAGGTCGGCATATTCACGGGACAGCCCCGCGATCTCCGCCGCCCCCGCCCCCGCAGACAACCGCGCCTCGAGAAACTCGAAACGGCGGGTGATCTGGTCGAGCTTTTCGAAGGGCACCATGATCCGGGCGGTGTAGCGGACGGGCGGCGGGGGTCAAGGGGAGGGACGCGCAGCCGAGACGCAACCGCCCTGAGGCAAGCGTGGTACTTCGCATCCGAAAATGGCCGCAACAACACCGGGGCATTGCCCGTCACAATCGGTCCATACTCCGCCCTTGCCCCCCATGTTCGATCGCCGGGCAATGCTGAAAACCCAACCGGGTCAGCAGTCACAACCTACCCTGGCCTGTCACTTAGGCCGTTCAAAGGACGGGGATCACCCGACTGATCAGGGCGTTACCTGCCCATCGAAGCTGCAAGAACGAGATGGCGCACCCGATGGAGCCGCTTCGAACGATGAACTCAGGGCCTTTTGGCAGAAGCCTGCATCCCGTGTGCTGGAGATACGGGAGGCGAGAACCTAGCGGGCAAACCATTCCATACCGCCAGCAGGCCAGACCGCGCATATTCGGGTCGGCCGTCCATCGCGCCGAACCGGCGAACAGTCTGTGCACACCGTTGCTGAACCTATGCGACATAGGGCACCTTACAGTATCCGTTCAACCAGCGAGGACCGAGATGACCCCTATAGACCCCTCAAAGGAGACCGTCGGCTTCATCGGCCTTGGTATGATGGGCCACGGAATGGCCAAGAACATCGTCGAGAAGGGATACCCCCTGACGGTCATGGCGCGGCGCAACCGCAAGCCTGTCGAAGACTTGATCGGGCGCGGCGCAGCCGAGGCGGCTACCCCGCGCGAGGTCGGGGCGGCAGCGTCGGTCGTCTTCATCTGCGTCACCGGATCGCCGGACGTCGAGGCGCTGGTGCGCGGCCCCGACGGGCTTGCCGCAGGGATGAAGCCTGGATCGGTGATCGTCGACTGTTCGACAGCGGACCCGAATTCGACGCTGGCGCTTGCCGCCGAGCTTTCTCCTCTTGGCATCGGCTATGTCGATGCACCCCTGAGCCGTACGCCGAAAGAGGCTTGGGAAGGGACGCTCGACACGATGGTCGGGGCCAGCGACGCCGTGTTTGCACGGCTGAAGCCGCTGCTGGACGCCTGGGCCGGCCGTGTCATTCATGTCGGGGCCACGGGTGACGGCCACAAGATGAAGCTGATCAACAACTTCATTTCGCTCGGCTACGCGGCGCTGTACGCCGAGGCGCTGATGGTGTCCCAGAAGGTCGGAATATCGCCGGAGCGCTTCGACTCTGTGATCCGGAACGGGCGGATGGACTGCGGCTTCTACCAGACCTTCATGCAGTGGACGCTGGACGGCAACCGCGACGCGCACAAGTTCAGCATCGCGAATGCTTGCAAGGACCTGCGCTACCTCGAGGCTATGGCGGACGCGGCAGGTGCGGCGAACCCGATGGGCAACGCGACAAAGAACAGCTTTGCGCTGGCCCATGCCAGCGCGCCGCAGGATTTCGTGCCGATGCTTGCCACCCATATCGGGCGGGTCAACGGCGTCGATCTGATGCCGAAGATGCGCTGACAGACGGAAGGAATGACCATGCATCCAGCGATCCGCCCCGGACGGGCGGCCGTCATCACCGGCGCCGCCAGCGGCATCGGCCTTGCCGCAGCCGAAAAGCTGGCCGCCCTCGGCATGAAGGTATGCCTTGCGGATATTGCGGGCGCGTCACTGACATCGGCGGCGGAAACGGTCAGGGCGGCGGCGCGCGCGGCGGAAGACGTGATGACGGTTGCCACGGACGTGCGCCGGTCCGAAGACGTCGCGCATCTGAAAGATGCGGTCTATGCGGCCTTTGGCGACGTCGCGTTCCTGATGAACAACGCGGGCATCGAGGGCGGCGGCCAGCTGTCCGGCGACCCGGCGCGATGGCGGGCGATCATCGACACCAACCTCTGGGGCGTCCTCAATGGCGTCCAGACCTTCCTTCCCGCGATGCAGGCGCAGGGCACGGACTGCGCCATCGTCAACACCGGGTCGAAGCAGGGCATCACCTGTCCGCCCGGCGACACCGCCTACAACGTCTCGAAGGCGGGCGTGAAGGTCGTGACCGAGGCGCTGGAGCATGACTTGCGGGCCGTTCCGGGACGCCCGATCACGGCGCATCTTCTGATTCCGGGCTTCACCTTCACCGGCCTGACGCGCGCCCATTCAGCGGCCCGGCCCGAGGCCGCCTGGACGCCCGGACAGGTGGTGGACTTCATGCTTGCGGGCCTGTCGGCGGGCGATTTCTACATCCTCTGCCCCGACAACGCTGTCACCCGCGCCATCGACGAACTGCGCATCGCCTGGGCTGCGGGCGACATCATCGAAAACCGCCCGCCGCTGTCGCGCTGGCACCCGGACCATGCCCCTGCCTTTGCGCGCTATCTTGAGGCAGGCCTGGAACGCCGGGCCTGACGGCTATTCGCTGCGCCGGTAGTTGGCGAGCCGGTCGAACAGAACGGCGAACAGGATCGCGCCGCCGATGAAGGTGCCCTGCCAGAACGCGTTGATGCCAAGCAGGCCAAGGCTGTTGCGGATCACCTCGATCAGCATCGCGCCGATGATCGCACCCCGCGCGGTGCCAAGGCCCCCCGCCAGATTTGCGCCGCCGATGACAGCGGCGGCAATGACCTGCAACTCCATCCCGGCCCCGAGGTTGGTCGTCACGGCCCCGAGCCACCCGGTCTGCACGATCCCCGCAATGCCCGCCGACAGGGCCGAGATCATGTAGACGGCGACCTTGATGGGCTTGACCGGAACGCCGGTCAGGATCGCCGCGTGTTCATTGCCGCCGATCGCGAAGAGATGCCGCCCGAACCGGGTCCAGCCCAGAATGAAGCCTGTCAGCAGACCCAGAAAGACCGTGTACATGACCGGGTTGGCGATGCCGAAGAACCAGGCCCCGCCGCCCAGCGCCAGCAGCAGGTCGTGGTCCGGCCCGAATTCGAACACCACGGTGTTGCCCGATGCCACCATCGCCAGGCTGCGCGCGACCGACAGCATTCCCAGCGTCACGACAAAGGGCGGCATGCCGATATAGGCGATCAGGATGCCGTTGAACGCGCCGATGACCAGCGCCGTCCCGACCGACGCGGCAATCCCGACCTCGATGCTGTAGCCGCGGTTCATCACGACGGCCAGCACCATGCTGCACAGGCACAGGACCGACCCGACCGACAGGTCGATCCCGCCTGTGATGATGACCATCGTCATGCCCAGTGCGATGATCGCGACGAAAGTGACGTTACGCGTGATGTTGTAGAGGTTCTTCGAGGTTGCGAATGCGTCCGTCGCCAAAGACAGCGCGATGCACGCGACGATGACGGCGATCAGCACCCAGAAGGTCTGGCTGGCCAGCATGTCGGCCAGCCATGTCCGCTGCTTCTGCTCGATCGTCTTGTCCAGCGTCATCGCCATGTTCTGCCCCTCAGACCCTTTCGATCGCCCCTGTGATCAGGCCCGTGACCTCTTCGGGTGAACTGTCGGCGATCTTCTTGTCGGCCACCTTGCTGCCGCGCCGCATGACGATCACGCGGTCAGCCACGCTGAACACATCCGGCATCCGGTGGCTGATAAGGACGACCGCGATCCCCTGGTCGCGCAGCCGACCGATAAGCGCCAGAACCTCGGCCACCTGACGGACGGAAATCGCTGCAGTCGGCTCGTCCATCAGGACGATCCGCGCATTCGAAAGCCGCGTCCGCGCGATGGCGACGGCCTGCCGCTGGCCACCCGACATCTTCTTGACCAGATCGCGCGGCCGGGTTTCGGATTTCAGCTCGATGAATATCTCACCCGCCCGCTTGAACATCGCAGGGTAGTTCAGAATTCTGATCGGCCGGACGCCGGACTGCATCTCGCGGCCCAGAAAGACGTTGGCCGCCGCCGTCAGGTTGTCGCACAGCGCCAGATCCTGGTGGACGATCTCGATGCCGTGCTGGCGCGCCTCGACCGGACGGTGCAGGATCAGTTCCTTGCCGTCCATCAGGATCGTGCCCTGGTTCGGCCTGAAATTGCCCGCCATCATCTTGACCAGCGTGGACTTGCCCGCGCCGTTGTCGCCCATAAGCCCGACGACCTGACCGGGCTCGATGGCGAAGGACACGTCGTTCACGGCGTTGATCGCACCGAAGTGCTTCGAGATGTTCCGAAGCTCGAGCACCGGCATCAGATCGCTCTCCTCCCCGTCGTAAGCACCATCCCCCGGGTCGGTTCGCCATGATCCAGAGGTGATCGCCCGCTGTCGCCCCGCCCCCGGGGCATCGCCAACTTTCGCCGAGACTATCTCGATGTCAATCAAATCCGGGGTTGCCAAGAGAGTAATATTACTAATAATTATCAACCATGAGAAAGGTCTTGACGAGCCGACACCGCCGCTGTCCCTTGACGTCACGGAAGTTGAGTCGATGCAAAGCCCGAGGGCATGGTTGCGGATGACCGAAGTAGGGATGCGATCACAGGATCGATCCGTACGTTTTAGAACTGCCGGACCCGAATTGCACCGCAAGAAGGGCATCCAACGACCCTTCGAAGTCTGATCCGGGCCACTGCCATGGCGCTCTGGAATGAGCGCGCACACTTCTGGGAGGAGAGACAAGATGAAGACGTCACTGAAACTGATGGCGACTGCCATGGTTCTGGCACTGGCTGCCGGATCGGCCATGGCGCAGGACAAGAAGCAGCTTGTGATCGTGGTCAAGGGCCTCGACAACCCGTTCTTCGAGGCGATCAACCAAGGTTGCCAGAAGTGGAACAAGGAAAACGCCGACAGTGAATACGAATGCTTCTACACCGGCCCGGCTTCGACCTCGGACGAGGCGGGCGAAGCGCAGATCGTTCAGGACCTGCTGAGCAAGCCGTCGACCGTGGCAATGGCGATCTCGCCATCGAACGCCAAGCTGATCGCGCAGACACTGAAGACCGCCGCGCCAACGATTCCGATCATGACAATCGACGCTGACCTTGCTGCCGAGGATGCAGCGCTGCGGATGACTTATCTCGGCACCGACAACACGCTGATGGGCAAGCGGATCGGCGACTACATCAAGCAGACTGCGCCGGACGGCGGCAAAATCTGCACCATCGAGGGCAACACCGGGGCGGACAACATCCTGCGCCGCGCCCAGGGCATGCGCGATTCACTGAGCGGTCAGGAAGGTCTGGCGGTTTTGGCGGGCGAAGGTGGCTGGACCGAAGTCGCCGGTTGCCCGGTATTCACCAATGACGATGGCGCCAAGGGCGTGCAGGCGATGACCGACATCCTTGCCGCCAATCCCGACCTGAAAGCCTTCGGCATCATGGGCGGCTGGCCGCTGTTCGGCGCGCCGCAGCCTTACCGCGACCTGTTCGGCCCGATGGCCGACCGGCTGGCTTCCGGCGACTTTGTTATTGGTGCCGCCGACACACTCGGCGAAGAAGTAGCCATTGCGCGCGAAGGTCTGGTGACCGCCCTTGTAGGTCAGCGCCCGTTCGAGATGGGGTATCTCGCCCCCAGCACGATGATCGACCTGATCGACGGCAAGGATGTCCCCGATCCGGTCTTCACTGGGCTTGATGAGTGCACCAAGGACACCGTGGATACCTGCATCCAGAAGTGACGGGTCAAAGCGACGATGGGGTGCCTGTCCGGGCACCCCTAGTTCTGCGGTTTGCACGGCAAAGGATCGGCGCCCATGCGGTCGTGGTATGGCCGAGATGGGTTTCACGCGACGATGAATGAACGCTATCCGCCAGCTGATGCATGGAGATTTCGTGCATCGTGAACGGCAGGAATGGGCCGTTCCAAGTCAGGTGACCCTCTGATCGCCGTCCGCCAAATCAGCCCATATCCAGCATTGGTCGATAAGTGCCCCCGCCGAACCAGGGTGGGGAAGTTCGCACATGCCTGGGTGGTCACAAGACGCCCCAGAGGATGCCTTGGCCGCACGCAACAAATCCTGATACCCCACCTAAACTTGGGCGATGCGACGGCCTTGAAGCCATCATCCGCCGTCTGCGAAGTGTCGCTGCGACTCGAGATAG
The DNA here is from genome assembly GCA_963819585.1 of uncultured Alphaproteobacteria bacterium. Taxonomy (GTDB): domain Bacteria; phylum Pseudomonadota; class Alphaproteobacteria; order Rhodobacterales; family Rhodobacteraceae; genus JAOADN01. The sequence continues at coordinate 86,825 of CAWFWP010000010.1, read as the reverse complement.
CCCCTTTCAGCTTTCCTCCCTGCTTCCGCAGCACTTCCGTGACTCCGGCGTGCGGCGAATTGGCCCGATGGACTCATGCTGTCCTGGCGCAAAACTTAGGAAATTTGGCGCGCTGCGGCAGGCGATGATGAGAACTACGTTTACGCCATAGCACTATGATGCCGAGGTGGGTCGTGGCCGATAGTGATGAGTGCTACGTTTTCGCCATAGCACTATGAACATGTTTCCATTTCTAGCTCACCCGTTCGACGTCACCTGACGTACTGCGGCCCGTTGTGCCTAGCTCAAGCAGGCGATGCGAGGAGTGCAACCAATCAGCTGTCGCAGAAATTGCAGCGGTGGCATCACGTCGAAGGCTGCACTCCCAAACAACGGCCACGCGCCAGCCCTGCTCTATCAGTCGCTGCTGGTTTCTCGCATCGCGCGCGACGTTTGCCGCGAATTTCGACAGCCAGAACTCCTCCCGCGACTTCGGAAGGGTCGCGTAACGACAACTCTCGTGTCGATGCCAGAAGCATCCATGAACGAAGATGGCGGCATTGTACTTTCGGAGGCAGAGATCAGGACGGCCCGGAAGTCCGGCGACATGAAGGCGAAAGCGGAAACCATGGCCGTGAAGGCCACGCCGAAGCAGCACTTCAGGCCGCGTATTCTTGCCCTTGATCCCGGCCATCATCCTTGACCGCGTGGCCTGATCGACAACATCCGTCATTGGACGCCTTCACTTGTTCCGGACAACCTGAGATGCCTTGGGGCAAACACGAACACGGACATCGTTTACACCCATGCGTCGCCCGATTGCCATATTCGACCTGTTTTCCGGCCCGGGGGGCCTGGGCGAAGGGTTTTCCGCCATCCGCGATCGAGCGGGCATGCGGCGATACCAGATCGACACTTCGATCGAAAAGGAATCTTCCGCACACAGGACCTTGCGCGTGCGGGCCTTCCTTCGGCGGTTTAGGGTATTCCCGCCGGAATACTACACCTGGGTTGCCGGAAAGACTGCCGAACCCGACTGGAAGAAGATATATCCGTTGGAATGGGAAGCGGCCGAAAACGAAGCCCTTTGCCTCGAGTTGGGCACGCCGGAAGCGTTCCCGACAATTGACCACCGCATCAGGGCGATCCGCGCCGAACATGGTGGCCGGACGCTGCTTATCGGAGGTCCGCCGTGCCAGGCCTATTCACTCGTCGGGCGTGCCAGAAATCTCGGGAAAGCAGGTTACGAGGCTGATCTCGATCATCGAAACTTCCTCTACGACGAGTACGTCAAGGTACTGACCGCGCTCGCCCCGGCCGCTTTCGTGATGGAAAACGTCAAGGGTATGCTGTCGGCGACTGGCAAAGGTACCGTCATCTTTACCCAAGTCATGGCTGACCTGCGTGCCGCCGGTGGAGCGGGCAACTACGAACTGTTTGCGCTGTCTGCGGCAACTCCGCAGCTTCCGGGATCACCGCCCCGACCACAGGATTTCATCGTCCGGGCGGAGCAGCACGGCGTTCCGCAGGCCCGCCACCGGGTGATCATAATCGGCTTGCGGCGGGATGTCGTGGATCGCCTGCCCGACCACCTGTTTCCCCGGCTTGAACGGCGCGACGGACATGTCGCCCTCGACAAGGTCATCGGGGCCATGCCGCGCATGCGCAGCGGGTTGAGCAAGGCCGATGACGCGTCAGCTTGGAAAGCGGCAATCGGAAAGTCACTGGCCCTGGTTGAAGCATCGCTGGATGGGTTGCCGCCCCGTCGGAAATCGGCGATCCGGGCAGAGCTGCGGGGAGTGAAACGGGAATACGAAGCGCTGGCCACGCATGGGCGGACGGGCTTTGGCGGTGCCGCCCTACCGAACGATTGCCCCGCAGACCTTGCGCTGTGGCTTTACGACCCGCACTTGAGTTCACTTGCCGCAGAACGACACGCGGGGACACATGCCCTCCGATCTTGCACGCTATCTGTTCGCCGCCTGCTATGGCCGCATCGTCGGCGTCAGCCCGAAGGCCCCGGATTTTCCGGAAACCCTGGCCCCCAAACATCGCAACTGGGAGAGTGGCAAGTTCAACGACCGCTTCCGGGTCCAGCTTGCCGACCGCCCGTCATCGACGATCACCAGCCATATTGCCAAGGACGGGCACTATTTCATCCACCCTGACCCGTCCCAGTGCCGCAGCCTGACAGTTCGCGAGGCGGCGAGGCTGCAGACATTCCCCGACAACTACACGTTTCTGGGAAACCGCACCGAGCAGTATGTACAGGTGGGGAATGCGGTGCCGCCATTCCTCGCTTTGCAAATTGCCAAAGCAATTCTTCCGATCTTCGAGCACCTTGACGAAAATGAACGCGAAACATCGAGGAAAACCAAAGGATATCAGTGTGAGGACATACTATTGCCATCCGAAGACGTGATGCACATTACATCTTCGTAAATTGCAATGTTGTGCCTCGCATTCAACTAAGAATGAAGCGAATGATCGGAAAATGCGAGTGAACTCTTCGACCATGATGCGTTCGGCGGATGCTACGCCGCACGCCGCAGCGCTGATCGAGGGACTTCGGGACCTTGGATACTCCCTCGAAACAGCTCTGGCGGACATAATCGACAACGGCGTCACAGCGGACGCCCGCCGGATCGAAATCCTGTCGGAGACAGCAGCCGACGAACCTATCATCGGAATTCTCGATGACGGCAAAGGTATGAGTGAAGCCGAGTTGATTGCAGCCATGCGCCCAGGCAGCAGGAATCCCTTGGAAACTCGGGATGAACCCGACCTCGGGCGCTTCGGCTTGGGCATGAAAAGCGCCAGCTTCTCACAATGCCGTCGCCTGACCGTCGTCACGAGGAAAGATGGCGTCACTTCGGCTGCCGTCTGGGACCTAGAGAAAGTCGCCCTGACAAACCGGTGGGAGATAGACCTCGTCGAGCCAGACTTGTTACCGTGGGTGCAGAAGCTGGGGGCATCGGGAACGCTGATACTTTGGGAGCAACTGGATCGGCTGGCCGGTGGCTACAGCCATGACAAGGCCAAGCGGGCAGAAGTCATGAACCAGCGGATCGCCTTAACAGAACGCCATCTTCGGCTTGTGTTTCACCGTTTCATGGAGCTACCGAAGAAACCGCTGAAACTTCTGCTCAATGGGCGTCCTTTGGCACCCCTTGATCCATTTGCGCGCAATCACGCGGCAACCATGATGGACCCTGAAGAGACATTGCAGCTGAAGACAGGGGACGTTGTCATCCAGAGCTTGACCCTGCCGCACCACAAGGCCGATGACCCAGCTTGCTGGGAAGACATTGGTGGCCCCGAAGGCCATTTGAAATCACAGGGATTCTATCTGTATCGGGGGCTTCGACTGATCATTCATGGAACTTGGTTCAGTTTATGTCGGCAGTCCGAGCTGACAAAGCTCTGCAGGGTACGCATCGACATTCCCAACAGCATGGATGCTGCCTGGAAGATCGACGTCAAGAAATCGTCGGCGCAGTTGCCGCCCATCGTTCGACAGCGGCTCGTTAAAATTCTTGAGCGAATTTCGGATGGCTCGCGACGCACCTATCGCAAGCGCGGGCAGAAACTGGTTGATCAGAACGGATGCCAATGTGGCACCGTATCATGCCGACGGGGATACCATTCGCTATCGCCCCAATGCAGATCATCCTGCGTTCGCCGAATTTCGCCGAGAGCCTGCCGGAAGACCTACGATCGCGGTTTCTTCAATTGCATTTCGCTGGTCGGGGCATCGTTGCCACTTGATGCCCTTCACGCGGATATGGCAGGTAGCCGCCGAGTAGATAGTGGCGGACTCTGTGGATCGAGGAGACGCTTGTCCAAGCTGTGAAGTCGACCCTCGCCAGACTTCTTGATGCGCAAATTTGATCATGAAAGATCATTTCGATGATGAAGGATGTCGATCCATTCCGATCATCTTGGGAAGCAACGCAGCGCATCATTCAGGAAGCCGATCGAGACAAAGGCAGGAAAATGAACGACCATATTGGTAAACTTGAATTTATCGTGTCTGCTGTACATGGCGATGGAAACGAGACCGCACACCGCACAGTGATCCGTGACATCATTAACGCGAAGATGCGAAATCGTCGACAGTTCATTGATTCCATGGTGATGTACGAAGCCGAAGACGCTTGCACGACTAATCGAGGAAAAGTACGGCATCAGCATGGGGCTCGGTGCCGTCGTCGACGCCGAGGACTTCAAGCCCTGGCTTCGCGATGCGAAGGCGGGCGGGCTGATCGAGCCACTTCTACTGGGAGCCGGTATCGCCGACTGCTGACGCTGAACGGGCTGCCGCAGTCCGTCGTGCGAGCAACCGATGAGGTGACGGACAAGGTTCTCGACCGGCTCGGCGATCCGCGTAACATGTCGACTGGAGCAGCCGTGGCATGGTCGTCGGTCACGTGCAGAGCGGCAAGACGGCAAACTACACGGGGCTTGTCTGCAAGGCGGCGGACGCGGGCTATCGCCTGATCGTCGTGATCGCCGGCATCCACAACAACCTGCGCAACCAGACGCAAGGCGGATCGACGAAGGCTTCATCGGGCGCGACACGGCACGGCTGGCGTCCAAGCAACAAGGACAAGCGGCAGAAGATCATCGGGGTCGGCAATTTCGACCAGCGCACTTTCCGGTTCGCTGACCAACACGCTCAGGATTTCAACAAGGCGACGGCCACCACCATAGCCGTGTCGATCGGCCAGCTGAACGTGCCCGTGGTCCTCGTGATCAAGAAGAACTCCAGTACGTTGAAAATCTGCTCGAATGGCTGAAGGAGCATTCTGTCATCGAAGGGCATCGCAGACTGGTCGAGCAGCCGATGCTGCTGATCGACGACGAAGCCGACAACGCCTCGATCAACATCAAGCATGGCAAAGACGGCGTGGCCCGGATCAACGGTCAGATCCGCGAGCTCTGCTCCGCATGTTCCGCCGAAGCTGCTATGTCGGCTACACAGCAACGCCATTTGCCAACATCTTCATCGACCCTGATGCCGAACACGAGGATTACTAGCAAGGACCTGTTCCCGCGCCACTTCATTATCGGACTGGACGCGCCGACGAACTACTTCGGTGCGACACAAGGTGTTTCTCGAAAACCGCAATCAGCACATCCGCTACATCGCCGACAACGAGGATCTTCTGCCGTTGGCACAAGATCGATCATGACCTTGCCGCACTGCCTCCCAGCCTGATCCAGGCGGTGCGGGCATTCATTGTCGCGCGGGCCATCCGCAATGTGCGGGGTCAAGCAGGGCAGCATGCGTCGATGCTGGTCAACGCCTCGCGGTTCACCGGATATACAGGGCAAGTTGCGGAACCGGGTCGCGGAGATCGTCGAGACGCATCCGGAACGCAGTGACCGTTGATGCGGCCAAGGGTGAAAGCGCGCTGGAGAACCCGGAAATTGCGGCGCTGCATGACGTCTGGACGGAGGAATTCGCCAGTCTGCACGATGCGACTGGGTGGCCCGATGTCCAATCCCGGCTTTACGAAGTCCTGACTGCCGCGCAGGTCATCGAGGTCAACAGCTCGAGGGCATCCGGTGCGCTGAACTACGACGACCTGGGAGAGTTCGGGCAGACCGTAATAGCCGTCGGCGGATTTTCCTTGTCGCGCGGCCTGACGCTTGAGGGGCTGACGGTTTCATACTTCCTGCGAAACTCGGTAATGTACGATACCCTGATGCAGATGGGCCGATGGTTCGGCTATCGGCCCGGCTACGAGGACTTGTGCCGGATATGGATGCCAAGAGACGGGGTCGCCTGGTATGCGCACATTTCGGGTGCGATGGACGACCTTCAGTATCAGTTGAAGCTGATGGAGCAGGCCAAGGCGACGCCCGAGACATTCGGTCTGGCAGTCCGCAGTCATCCCGAGTCGCTGATCGTAACCGCGCGCAACAAGATGGGATCGAGTGAGCTTGTCACCGTGTCGGCCAGCCTTTCCGCCGATATGGTGGAAACGGTCTGGTTGTCTGCCAACACCGATACGTTAACCCACAATCGCCTGCTGGGGCGTCATTTTGTGGAAGACCTTCGGGCGACCGGGTTCGATCTGGGTGCGGAACCCAACCATTCGAGAGGATACCTGCTGAAAGGTGTGCCTTGGGAGAGCGTTCGCGGTTTCCTGTCCGGGTATCGGAGTGACCGGGTCGGAGGTAAAGCCGAAACCGGCCCGATCCTGACTTACGTCGAAGCGCGATCAGGTCATGAGTGCGCATCTTGGGACCTGCTTTTTGCCAGCGTGAACAAGGACGAGGGCACATCGGCACTCCTTGGCATTCCGCTCGGAGCGTCCAGATTGTCTGTCGTGCCCGACGGCCGTGTTCTTCAACTCAGCGGCCGGAACATGCGCCTAGGCTCTCCAGGTGATGCAAGTATCGGTATGCGCGAACCGGAAGTCGCGGCAGCCGAAGCTGAATTTCGCCAGCTTTATGAAGCAAAAGGCGTCGCTGCACCAAAGAGGGTGCCCGACAAGGCCTATCTTGAAGCTCACCGCAAAATCCCCTTTTGATCATTCGTCTGGTCAAGGCGAAAGAAGACACAACCGCAGATGAGCCAATGGTGACCTGGAGCCTTTACTTTCCGAAGTCCGCCATTGAGGGCGGTCGCATCGACTATGTGGTGAACACGACGCGAATGCGCGAACTCTTCGGAGCCGACGAAGACGAAGACGAGGCGGCGGGCGATGCTGAGTGACAGCCCTTGGAGGGACCTGAAAGAGGACGGGGTCGACTCAAGGCGTGTCGATCATACGGGCCGATGGAACTTCTTCTGGGCCGTCATGCCAGGCCGAAACCCAGCGTTGGCGCTTGTGCTGGAGGCACGCCCGATCCCCGAGCCAAAACTGCCGAAACTGCGCAGTCTCGAGACCGGCTTCGCCTTCCTTTCAGGTGGCCAGACATTCTATCTGCGCCTCAAGGATCATGCTCAGCTGGAACTGTTTGAGAACCTGTGCCGCGACGTGGTCCGTTGTACAGCACTTGCCACACGCGAAGCCGAAGCCTTGACCCGCGCAATCGTTCGTATGTGTCGCTGGCACCATCTTCTGCGCGGCGGCCGCGGTGATGGGCTGTCGGAGGAGGAACAGAAGGGGCTGATAGGCGAACTGGCCGTGCTTGAATTGCTAAGCGATCTGATTGGGCCACGCGCGGCGATCACGGCATGGACCGGACCGATGGGCAGCCCGAAGGATTTCGAATTTCAGGGACATTGCATCGAAGTGAAGGCGCGCCGAGCGGCGGCGCAACCTTACGTCCGTATATCCAACGAATTTCAGCTTGCCGACGTGGAGGACCATCGGCTTTGGTTGAGCGTTCTTGCCGTGGACAAGGTGACCGAGCCATTTGGGAACAGTCTGGATGCCATCGTCGAACACACGGCTTTGCGGTTTCGCGGCGAAGCCGACACCGAGCTGCTTTGGGAAACTGCCATCTCCGCATCCGGCTATCGCCCGGAGGACGGTTACTCCGAAGCCCGGTGGGTTGTCGGCGATCCGGCCTTTCATGAGGTGCGGGACGGTTTTCCACGCATCGATCTGCCGCTCCGCACCGGTGTCGGAAACCTCAAGTACGCAATTGCCTTGGACGCCTGCGCGCCCTTCAAGGCCGAGTTCTCCGAAGTATCCAAGGCGATTTCAACCGGCTATGAAACGAGACAATCTTGATGAGCGATCTGTCGGGCTACTTCCAGGAATTGATGGCGGATGTCCGATACGACGCCGATGTGTCCGGCATCATGACGGTCGAAGCGTTCTTCGAAAGGGTCAAAGATCGGCTAACCGAAGCTGGAGAACTTGAGACAGCAGACCGGGCGTTCTTTCAATCCGGCGAGGGCGGGCAGCGGCTAAGAATTGATGGTTGTGGAGGTGACCCGCGAGATGCCCAAGGTGTTCTGAGCCTGATAGTCTGCGACTTTCAGGAAACTGAGGCCGTGCAGACCTTCAACAAAGAAGAGCTTCCCAAGCTCTTCAATCCTCTGGTTCGGTATCTTCAGAACGCAAGGACCGCCGCATTCCGGGACGGCCTGAACGAAATCAGTCCCGGGTTTCAAGTCTCCGACCTGATCATTTCGACATGGTCGCAAGTTTCCAAGATCAAGCTGATAGTGGTTTCCAACCGCGCGTACAACGGCCGCTCGGATGCAAATTCTGCAGGGGTGCTCGACGGAATTCCCGTGACGCGCAACGTCTGGGACCTAGCACGCTTGGAGAAATGGGATAGCACCGGCCAAGCCTCCGAAGACCGGACCATCGACTTCGCAGGCGAGTTTGGCGGGGCACTGCCAGCACTGAAGGCGTCAAGCGCATCAGAGAAGCTGGAAAGCTACTTGGCAGTCATTCCAGGCCCGCAGCTCGCGGCCATCTACGACAAGTGGGGCGCGCGTCTGCTAGAGGCGAATGTGCGCAGCTTCCTTCAGGCCCGCGCCGCCACAAACAAGGGGATTGCACGCACCATCCGGGATACCCCCGATCTGTTCTTTTCATACAACAACGGCATCTCGGCCACCGCCGACTCGGTCGATGTCGCGGAAGGCCCGGATGGCCTTCGGATCACTACAATAACCAACCTGCAGATCGTGAACGGCGGACAGACCACTGGTTCCGTTCACGCCGCGTTGAAGACCTCGAAGGAAAATCTGAAAGACGTGTTCATCCAAATGAAACTGACCGTCGTGCCGCGCGACCAGTCCGAAGACATCGTGCCGAAGATTTCGGAATACGCCAACACGCAGAACAAGGTGAACGCTGCCGACTTTTTCTCCAATCACCCCTTCCATGTGCGGATGCAGGACTTCTCTCGCAGGGTGATTGCGCCGAAGGCCGAGGGCAGCCGGTTCGAGACCAAATGGTTCTACGAACGCGCGCGCGGGCAGTACCTCGACGAGCGGACCAAACGGACAGAAGCCCAACGAAAGAAGTTCGAACTCGAGAACCCGAAGTCGCAGCTCTTCTCGAAAACAGACCTCGCCAAGTTCGAGCATTCGGCTGCCGGGCAGCCACATGTTGTCTCAACAGGCGCACAGAAGAATTTCGCAGCCTTTGCAAAAGCCACTGGCGAAGCGTGGGAGAAAAGCGACGCAAAGTTCGATGAGACCTGGTACAAACGCCTGATTGCAAAAGCGATCATGTTCAAGGCTCTTGAAATGGCCGTACCCAAACAGCAGTGGTATGAAGGCGGTTACCGAGCAAACATCGTGACTTATTCGATGGCAAAGGTCTTTCACGATGCGTCTGCATCCGACAGACAAGTGCTTGATCTGGATATGGTCTGGCGCAGACAAACCGTGCCTGAACCTCTCATGCGAGCCTTGCTGATCGCTGCCGCGACATCAGCACAAGTGATCGTCTCCCCTCCTTCGGGCGTTCGCAATATGAGCGAATGGGCCAAGAAGCAGGCATGTTGGGCCGAGGTGAAAGGTACGACGCTCATTTATGACGATGATTTCGACAGTTGTCTCATCGAGCCGGATCAAGCTCGCGCGGAGGTTCGCCACGCCAGAGCGGACCGGACGATGGTTTCGGGCATTGATGCGCAGATCAAGGTGACGACTGCCGGAGCGGCTTTCTGGGCGGACTTGCTCTTTTGGGGCCGGGCCAACCGCAAGCTATCCGAGCGTGAAGCAAAGACCCTGGAGATTTGTTCGAGTTATCCAAGGAAGATCCCGACCGAGTTCCAGTGCCAGCAGGCGGTATCGGTACTCGAACGCCTGACGGAAGAAGGATTTGTGGAACGTTCCGGATGAACCAATCTGCCTGACGGCTCGCATTTGATCCCTGCCCTTCATCTCGGATGTGACCGGACACGATGGGAACGGGGACAGGTGATGGCAAGATAAAGCGAAAGTCCTCGCTGCTGGAACGTCGTTCTAAGTGGTTGTCTGCACATTGTTTTTTAGCACCCAGCTTCCAAGTCCGTGAGGGGCGCGGGGGCTGTTTTGCCGATTTACCATTTGTTTTCAATGCTCCGAGCGGCACCCAGCGCGAGGTGCAGCGAATGCGGAACCGCCGTGCGTAGCCGTTCGCAAGTCTTCGCGCCATGCAGCCCTACGCCGCATTTTGCACGCTTGCATCCCTGATTTCGGCCCCTGATCGTCGCCTCATGAAGATCGACGAGTCAGATTTCCGCATCCGTCCCGGCAAGGTCCGTGACCGGGGGCCGACAGGCGGCGCATGTCGCCTCGGCGTATCCGGGCACGTCCCAAGACCTTCCTCGGCGAAGTGCAGCAGGCGATCCGCCGGGCGGGCTATGGCCCTTACCGCCGGAAGGGGCCGGGAAGGGAAGTGGCCGGTTCAATGCGCGGGGCCGGGGCGCGCAGGTTGCGGCGGCGTTGAAGGATCGGAGCGCGTGGAGCCGGGACGGGAGCGGTGTCCGCACGCGGGCGCGGCGGGTGGCGGTGAAGGCCCGCGTCGTGAAGCTCAACCCGCAGCGGGGTGCGGCGCGCGGGCGGCAGTTCGTCAGCGCCAAAGCGGTGGACGCCCACCTGCGCTATCTCGAACGCGACGGCGTGACCAAGGATGGCGAGAAGGGCCAGGTCTATTCGGCCGAGCGTGACGTGGAGGATGGCCGCGCCTTCCTCGACCGGGGCCGCGAGGACCGCCACCAGTTCCGCTTCATCGTGTCGGCCGAGGAGGGGGTGGAGCTGTCCGACCCGCGCGCAGACCACGCGCGATCTGATGAAGCAGATGGAAGCCGACCTCGGCACCAAGCTCGACTGGATCGCGGTCGATCACCACAACACCGGCCATCCGCACACCCATATCCTCGTGCGCGGCGTCACCGACGACGGCAAGACCCTCAACATCGCCGGCGACTATATCGCCTATGGCATCCGCGAACGGGCCAGCGAGATCGTCACGCTGGAACTGGGCCGCCAGACCGAGCAGGAGGTCAGCCGCGCAGCTTGAGCAGCGAAGTGGACGCCGAACGCTTCACCCGGCTCGACCGCATGCTGATCGCCGAGCAGCAGGCCAACAACGAGTTCGCCGACCTGCGCCCGGACAAGGACATGCGCGAGACCTTCCGTCAGAACCGGCGCTGCTGATCGACCGTGCGCGCAAGCTGGAGCGCATGGGCCTGGCGACCGAACAGACGCGGGCATCTGGACCGTATCGCGCCCAGGCCGAGCCCGTGCTGCGGGACCTTGGCGAGACGCGGCGACATCATCAAGACGATGCACCGGGCGCTGGAGCGGGAAGGGGTGGCCGGGCACCGCCAGCTCTCCAGCTATGCATTGCATGGAACCAGCCCAGCCGAAGAGATTGTCGGGCGCGTCGTCGACAAGGGATTGGGCAGTGACGAGCTGGGCGAACGCATCGCCCTGACCATCGATGGCATTGACGGGCGCGTCCATCATGTCGAGGTTCCGTCGGCCAAGGTCGACGACATCCGGCGCGGCAGCATCGTCGCGGTTGAACCACCGCCAAACAGCCCGCGCGCCGCCGACCGCAACATCATTGCCGCGACCGACGCGCGGGGCATCTACAGCCCAACGGCGATGCGTGAACTGGTGCTGGCGCGGCTCGGTCACGTCGACCCCGACGACTTTGTCCGCAGCCATGTGCGCAGGCTGGAAGCGCTGCGCCGTGCCGGGATCGTGGAGCGTATCGATGCCGAACGCTGGACTGTTCCCGCCGACCTGCCCGAACGCGGCCTCGCCTATGACCGCCAGCGGTTCGGCACCAGCCTGCGTATTGACGAACTCTCGCACCTTTCGCTCGACCGGCAGGTGCATCACGAGGGCGCGACATGGCTGGACAGAACCATGCTCGACGGCGGGCGCGAGACCCTGCCGCATACGGGATTCGGCGGCGACATGCGAGCCGCATGGGAGAGCCGCAAGCAGGCGCTTGCCGATATGGGCTATGTCCGCGACCTCGGCGGCGGCGAATTCCGCGCGCCGAGAGATGTGATTGCCCGACTGGAGCGGGCAGAGATCAACCACGCCGGAAGGAAGTTCGCCGCCGGGCGCGGGCTGGACTGGCGACCGGCGGTAACTGGCGAGGCTGTATCAGGCACGCTTGTCGGCCAGGCGCAGCTGGCAAGCGGGCGGTTCGCCATGATTGAAGATGGACTGGGTTTCAGCCTCGTTCCTTGGAACAATGTGCTTGAGAAACGGCGTGGCCAGACGGTTTCCGGCATCGCAATGCCCGGCGGTGGCGTCAACTGGTCGTTTGGCCGGAATCTGGGACTGGGGCGTTAAGCCCGCCCGATTGCCCGGACTCGCAGTAATCAGTGAGTTGGCGGTGGGCATCGGCTAAGCCGTTCGGGCTTCAGGATTTGTGCGGGGCTTTGCCGCCGTCGCCCGTCTTGTTGCCATGAAGTAGCGGCGTCCGGAGTCCAGTAGTCGGCAATAGCATACCCATATCGATGCAGAGCGAGTTGAAGGCGGCGTCAAGGGCCGTGCGGCGCAAAACTGCCTCGCTTTCGGCTCGGTACTGGAGATGTTGACACAGGGGCAATAGCGTGACGTTCGGTTTTCCGGCTCGCCGTAGTGTGGACCTGCCCGGAAAATGTGGAGAGCACCAACTGAGGAACCAGGAGGTGTTCTATGGGAAACGGAAACAGACCGACGTCGGAGTTTCGGCGTGAGGCGGTGCGGCTGGCGCTGACCAGCGGGAGGACGCGTCGGGAGATCGCGGAGGATCCGGGCATCGGTTTGTCGATGCTGACGCGGTGGCTGGGTCAGGTGCGTGGTGTCAGCGAGCCGAGTGAGGCAGCGGTCGATCTGCATGCCGAGATGAAGCGGTTGCGGCGCGAGAATGCGGTTCTGAAGCAGGAGCGCGACATCCTAAAAAAAGCTGCGGCCTTCTTCGCGAGGGAGGGAAATCGGTGAAGTTTGCGTTCATCGATGCAGAGAAGGCCAGCTTCCCGATCAGCCGGATGTGCCGTGTTCTGGGCGTCAGCCAGAGCGGCTTCTTCGCCTGGCAGGAACGTCCGACCTGCCGTCGCCAGCAGCAGGACATGGTCTATCTGGCCCATATCCGCACAGCTTTTGCGCTGTCGAACGGCACCTATGCCAGCCCGCGCATGCATCGCGATCTGGTGGACGTTGGCCAAGAGATCGGTCGGCATCGCACGGCGCGGCTGATGCGCGAGAACCAGTTAGTCGCGCGGCAAAAACGGCGCTTCAAGCGCACGACGGACAGCGAACACGCCTGGCCTGTCACGCCCAATCTGGTTGCACAGGACTTCATGGCGGACGGCCCCGACCGGAAATGGGGAGCGGACATCTCCTATGTCTGGACCGCGGAGGGCTGGCTCTACCTGGCTGTCGTTCTCGACCTCTTCTCCCGGCGCGTCGTCGGCTGGTCTACGGGTGACCGGCAGAACCGTGATCTCGCGGTCGAAGCTCTGCGTCGCGCTATGGTGGCTCGCAACCCCGCGCCCGGTCTGATCCACCATTCCGACAGCGGGTCGCAATACTGCTCGGTCGACTATCAGGCGCTGCTCCGCAAACGGGGCATCCTGATCTCGATGAGCGGCAAGGGGAACTGCTACGACAATTCCATGGTCGAGACGTTCTTCAAGACCATCAAGTCGGAGTTGATCTGGCCGGTCGCATGGCAATCCCGCCAGCAGGCCGAAAACGCCGTCGCCAGATACATCCACGGGTTCTATAACCCCGTCAGGCGGCATTCATCGCTCGGATTCCAAAGCCCCATCGCCTTCGAGCGAAAGGCCCGGGAAGTGAGCTAAACGCTCTCCACAAAAGCCGGGCAAGTCCAGTGCAGGATCAGCGGGCAAGCGGCGGGCGGCGCTTCTTGCAGGGTGTACAGCGCGCCGACTGCGGTTTCGCGAGGGGTGGGCACAATGGGCTCCAGATTGGCGCGAAATGAATGTCGTAGACGACAGGGTAAGTTCCGGTATTCTGTTCGTAAGTACCTAGGGAAAGACCAGAGATGGCAGGGCGGCCTGCAAAAGTCGACCATGTTCGCGAAGCCTTTATCGCAGAAATCGAGTCAGCACTTGCGCTCGTCAGCGCAGTAAGGGCACTGCCTACGAAGGTTCGACCATCTAACAATCCAGGCATCCACCCCAAGTACGTGGGGCAAGTCGTTGAACTTGCCTTTATGGGTGTAGTCGCAAGTTGGGAGGAATTTATTGAGCGGTCAATGGTTCGTTATCTGACGGGGGCCAAAACCAAGCTGAACTACAAGCCCACATCGAAGGCTGGTAAAGCCGATAGCATCCAACATGCATATGAGCTGTGTTCTCTTGACCCCAACTACAAACCTGAAAGCTCATATTTAAAGGTCTCTGATCCAAAATGGATCAGAAAAGTTGCAGATTTCTACTTCTCTGCGCATCCATATACGGTGCTACAGAATTGTTCTGACATGATTAAGAACGCAAACATAATTAGAAATCGCGTCGCACATGACTCTACAAAGTGTAAGGCTGACTTTAAATTGGCGGCGATCCACTTCTTACAACCTGCCAATGGCCAGTTGACGCAGGGGTATGGCGCCGCCGCATTGCTTCAGGCTCCGGTCCAGAGGCATTTTGGTCAACCCGCAATTCAACAGAACAAAAGCCATTTCGATGCGTACTGCGACTTCTTCAAGGATCTGGCTGGGAAGATTGTGCCACCGTAACCATTGTGGTGCACCCCGCCTCTTTATGTCTCACTAGGTTCGCGCCATTTTCTCCTCTACTCAGTTCGCCACCACCTTCCCAAGCACTGCATCATGCGCTCGCTCGGCGTCCCGCGCCAGATCAAGTTGCTTAAGCAACTTGACGCATGGTGCCCGTAGGACGACCGCGCGGTCACGTTGCCTCGGCCAATCTTGAACTGTGATGCCACCGCGCCAAGCTTTCATCCTATTTCGCGAAGCCGGAGATGCAGATCGTGCCGGAACGGCGAAGCCACCTTGATTTGTGCGCTCTTTTGACGTACATATCTTGCATCAAGGAGAGCAGCATGACCAGCAAGACAACCGCCCGCAAGGTTCGCGTCACCCGCGACGACCGCCTCGGTTTCCGGCTTGACGAACAGACAAAGGGGCTGATCGAGCGTGCGGCACAACTCGAACGGCGCAAGGTCAGCGACTATTGCCTGACCGCCATCGCAGACGCAGCACGGCGCACCATCGCCGAACATGAGACGCTCAACCTGTCCGAGCGCGACCGGGCGGCATTTTTCGATGCGATGATCCATCCTCCCGCGCCGAGCGAGCGGCTGACCCGCGCGCTTGCGGAGCATAGCCGCCGCATCGGCGCATGAGCGGTGGCACAGTCCACGCCTGACCTTGCCATCACTCCTCTCGGCGATGCCCATGATCGCGCTGGGTTCACCTGCAGGGTCGAGAGCCTTGACCGCTATCTGCAGACCCAGGCCCGGCAGGATGTGCGCCGCCGCGCCAACGGCGTGTTTGTCCTGACCGACAAGGCGGCCCCTGACCGGGTGCTTGGCTACTACACGCTTTGCGCGACGGCACTGCCTCCCGGCGACGTTCCCGAAGCGGCACGGAAGCATGTCCCTCGCTATCCGCTGGTCAGCGCCACGTTGATCGGGCGGCTTGCGGTGGCCAGCGATCGGCAGGGCCAGAGGCTGGGTGCGGTGCTATTGGCCGACGCACTGCGTCGGGCGCTTGCGAGCGCGGAGACGGTCGGATCGTCGATGGTGGTGGTCGATGCGCTGGATGATGGCGCGGCGGCGTTCTATTCGGCCCACGGTTTCGTCCGGTTGCCCGAGTCGCTGCGCCTCGTCTTGCCAATGCGCTTCGTCGAACGCATGGTGGCATCGTCTTGACGCGCCTAGCACGCAAGCCAGCCCCGCCGACGGCCATCATGCGCAAGTTTTCGCGCGCGGCGGCACGAACCAAGGCCCCAAGCAGCGAAACGCTATTCTTTCGCCGCGTTGGATCGGCGACTATCGCGTCATGCCCCGAGTTCTCGCCCCAACGTCCGCCATCCGCATCCGAACAGCTCGAAGAGCTGCTCGGCAAGCCGTGGCCGTTTCCGGGCCGTCCGCCCAAGTATGACCTTGAGACGTGGACGGTCACGGACGACTGGCCCCGCCGGGTGCCGGTCACGGACGCCGAGGTCGATGTGTTCGAAGCGTGGTTCGGCGACCTCTTTGATGATATCCTCGGGCCATGCCCGTGACTTGAGGAGACCGCCATCATGACCGTGCCGCTCCGCGCCGCCCTTTACCTTCGCGTGTCGACGGTGCGGCAGGCCGAGCATGATGTCTCGATCCCGGATCAGCGCAAGCAGGGTGAAGCCTATTGCAGCTCGCGCGGCTACGATCTTGTCGAAACGTTCGTGGATGCGGGGGCATCCGCGACCAATGACCGGCGTCCGGAATTCCAGCGGATGATCGATGCCGGGACATCCAAGCCCGCAGCTTTCGAAGTGGTGGTGGTTCACAGCTTCTCGCGTTTCTTCCGCGATCACTTCGAGTTGGAATTCTACGTCCGCAAACTCGCGAAGAACGGCATCCGCCTTCTGTCGATCACCCAGGAAATGGGCGACGACCCGATGCATGTCATGATGCGCCAGATCATGGCACTATTCGACGAATACCAGTCCAAGGAGAACGCCAAGCACGTCCTGCGCGCGATGAAGGAGAACGCGAGGCAGGGCTTCTGGAACGGCGCCCTACCGCCGATCGGCTACCGCATCGTCGCCGCCGAGCAGCGCGGAGCGAAGATCAAGAAGAAGCTGGAGATCGATCCGCTGCACGCCGACACCGTGCGGCTGATCTATCGCCTGTTTCTTGAAGGGGATGGTGTGTCCGGCCCGATGGGCGTCAAGGCTATCACCTGCCATCTCAACGAGCGCCGCATCTTCACCCGTGACGGCGGGCGTTGGGGCCTTGCACAAATCCACACCATCCTGACTCGCACGACCTATATCGGCGAGCACCGGTTCAACAAGCGCTCGCATAAGGATCGCGAGAGAAAGCCCGAGAGCGAAGTGGCGGTCATGGCGTGTCCGCCGTTGATCGACCGTGAGATCTTCGACACGGTGCAGGCCCGCCTCAAGGCACGTGATCCCCGGATGACGCCAGCGCGTGTCACCAGCGGCCCTACCCTACTTACCGGCATCTGCTTCTGCGCCAAATGCGGAGGCGCGATGACGCTCAGGACCGGCAAGGGCAGCGCCGGTGGTATCTATCGCTACTACACCTGCTCGACCAAGGCTCGGCAGGGTAAGACGGGTTGCGAGGGCCGCTCGATCCCGATGAACAGCCTCGATCAACTGGTGGCGAAGCACCTGGAGGAACGCCTACTGCAGCCTGAGCGGCTGGAAACCATCCTCGCCAACGTTCTAGATCGTCACGAGGAACGCACCGAGCGCCGCCGTGAGCACCTGGCCGAACTGCACAAGCGCATCACCGAGACCGATCAGCGGCTCAATCGGCTCTATGACGCCATCGAGTCCGGCGTCGCCGATCTCGACACCCCTGGCCTCAAAGAGCGCATCGTCGGCCTCAATGCGCTTCGTGAACAAGCCAGCGCCAACGCCGAGCGCGCCCAGGCTGCGTTCGAAAGTTCCGGCAACCAGGCTTTCAGCCTCGATATGGTCAGAGCCTTCGCCCGCACGGCCCGTCAGCGCATCCGGTTGAAAGGTGGAGGCTACCGCCGCGATCACCTGCGCGCCCTGGCTCAGCGTGTAGAGGTCGCGGACCGAGAAGTCCGCATCATAGGATCGAAGTCCGAACTGCTGCGCACCTTGGTCACCGCCGGAGCCGGAAACTCCAGCGTAGTCGGTGTTCAGAGTTCTGTACTGAAATGGCGCACCCGACAGGATTCGAACCTGTGACCTCTGCCTTCGGAGGGCAGCACTCTATCCAGCTGAGCTACGGGTGCCTCGCCTGCGGTCTATAGCGGCAGGCGGGCGGGGTTTCAACGCGAGAATGGCGCCCCCGACCGTGACACAGGCGCAGGCTTCCCCTGCGGCATCGTCCCGGTTTTTGCGACATTCCCCGTTTCTGACACGGTTTTGCGAAGCCCACGCCGCAATTCCTGTGTGTATCCGCATCGGTCGGCGGTGCCGAGGGTTGCGGCTGACGCAGCGCGACGCGCCGTCGACGCGAGCAGATCGTGGGGTGAAGCGTGACGGGAACAATTGCAAGACTGATGCTGGGCGTCGCGGGCCTGTCGCTTGTCGCGGGCTGCAAGGGTGCCGGGGGTGAGGCGTTCGACTATTCGAACCTGAACGCCGCCCCTGCGCCCGCCCCGATAACCACCCTGCTCGGGTCCTACGTCACATCCTTCACGCCTGCTGACGACAGCGCCGTCGCCAACCTGCTGAGCACCGCGCGCTATGCGCTGCAGACCGGTCCCTGGGCGTTCTACGACAATCTCGGCAACCGGATCAGCCCGACCTACAACAGCGCGCCCTTGATGGAATCGGGCGTCGCCTATGCCCACAATGCCGGACTGACGGGTGCGGGCCAGACGATCGCCATTGTCGATGCCGGTTTCAACGACAATCACGAGACCATCGCGGGCCGCGTCACCAGCGCCGGGAACGCCTACGGCGCAGACGACCACGGCACGATGGTGGCCTCGATCGCTGCAGGAAATTCGTCGACCATGATCGGCGTCGCGCCGGGCGCGTCGTTGCTGACCTCGGATTTCAGCTATCTGCACGTGACGAACGCGACGAACCAGGCCAGCAACTACGGCGCTGTCGCCCAGAACAATTCATGGGGCTACGCCGGAGCTGACATCAATGCGGGGTCGTTCGATTCTATCTTCGGCGATGTTTTTGGTCAGCAGTATCTGACCGCGCTCGACAACTATGTCGGCCTTTTTGATGGCAACGTCGTCTTCGCCGTCTCGAATGACGAAACAGCGACCCATGCCGGGATCATGGACGCCCTTCCCTTCTTGCGCCCCAGCCTCGAACAGGGCTGGATCGCGGTCGGCAACGCCGTGCCGACGATGAGCGGACAGACCGTCAGTTCGGTCCAGATGCTGTCGGCGGGCTGTATGGAGGCGGCGCGTTGGTGCATTCTTGCGGACGGGGCGTGGACGGGCGCAACCGCGTTCGACACCGGCACCGGCCTTGCGTCGAACACGGATTATGGCTTCGGGACCGGTTCATCCTTCGCCGCACCGCAAGTCTCGGGCGCGCTGGCGCTGCTGGCTCAGGCTTTCCCGACACTTTCCCATCAGGACCTTCGCCTGCGCCTCCTCGCCTCGGCGCAGGATGACTTCTTCACCGGCGACGATACCGTCGAACTCGCCACCGGCTTTTTCAAACGCTATTCCTACACCTACGGCCACGGGTTCCTTGACGTGAAGGCCGCGCTGCTTCCCATCGGACCGACGGCGATGGCTGCCGCGAACGGGCAGCGCGTGGCGGTCGGCGCACCCCTTGTCATCAGCGGGTCGGCCATCGGGGATGCGGTCGAACGCAGCCTCGGCGACATGCGTGTCGCGGTGTCTGACAGTTTCGGGGGCGGGTTCAGGATGCCCGCGACGGCCCTCGTCACGGCGGCAACACCGGCGCCGCTGTCCGTCCGGCTGCGGGCAGCAACGGCGCAGACGAACCTTGCCTCCGCTCGCATGGCGCGACCCGGCGTGGTCATCGGCGGCCTCGCTGCAGAAGCGGGCGCGCGGCTGGATATGGAGGCACCCGACGGGTCGGTGCGCACCAGCCTGCGGCTGCCGGGCGCTGACGGGTCGGCAGGCATCACGCTGACCCGGTCATTCGAGGACGGGCCGATGCGGGTCGATCTCGGCCTGCGTCTGGGGCGCGACGGCGGTGCTGTGATGGGCTTCGGCGATACCGGGGACGGGACGGCCCCCTCGGACCTCGCTGCGCTGCAGATGTCCGTGACGGGCGAGGCTGCATCGGGCGCTTATATGTCTGTTGGGGGTGAGATCGGCGTTGCGGACCTTGGCCAGCAGGCGTTCCTGTCGGACGTCGGAACCGCCCGCTTTGACAGCGTGTCGCTGGAGCTTGGCCAGCGCAGCGCGTTTTCGGCGGGCGACCGGCTAAGCCTTGGCATCTCGATGCCGGTCGCGGTCACGTCGGGCCAGGCGCAGATGGCTGTGCCGGTCGTGATGGCCTCGGGCCTGTCGGCGATGACGCCCGTGACGCTGGATCTGGCACCGGAGGACCGCCAGATGGACCTTGCGGTCAGCTATCAGACGCCGCTGGGCGACGCGACGGAACTGATGGTCAAGCTGGTGCATTCCGAAAACCACGGCAACCGCAGCGGCATGCGGGATACCGGCGCGATCATGGCGCTGACGATGCGGTTCTGAACCACAGCCGCGCTTCAGCCCAGGAACAGCGGGCTGCGGTCGCCCGATGCGATGCGGCGGAGCACAGCAGGGTAAAGCCGGTGTTCCTGCGCCAGCACGCGGGCCGCAAGCGCCGCTGCATCGTCACCGGGTAGAACCGGCACCCGCGCCTGACCGAGGATCGGCCCGTCGTCCAGAACCGACGTCACCTCGTGCACCGTGCAGCCTGCCTCGGCGTCCCGCGCATCGAGCGCGCGCTGGTGGGTGTGCAGGCCCGGATACTTCGGCAGCAGCGACGGGTGGATATTCAGCATCCGGCCCGCAAACCGCCCGACGAAACCGGGCGTCAGCACCCGCATGAAGCCCGCAAGGCACAGGATGTCTGGGCGCGCGGCGAGGATCGGTTCCAGAAGCGCGGCCTCGAAGGCCGCGCGGTCGCCGGCAAAGGGCCGGTGATCGACCGATGCGACGGGCACACCCAAAGCCGCAGCCTTGGCCAGCCCGGCCGCACCCGGATCGTTCGACGCCACCAGGACGGGGCGCGCCGGATGGTCGCCGGTCATGCTTTCGACGAGGCGGATCATGTTCGACCCGCCGCCCGAGATCAGGATGGCGACGCGGATCACGCCAGCTGCCCGGTATAGGCGACCCCCTGCCCCGGCGCGACATGACCCAGCACGTGCACCGTCTCGCCCGCGCTGCGCAGCAGATCAGCAACCGCCTCGGCCCGCTCTTCGGCTACAACCGCAATCATCCCGATCCCGCAGTTGAAGGTCTTGAGCAGCTCGGCCCGGTCCATCCCCGCCGTCCGTGCCAGCCAGGCAAAGACCGGCGGCAGCGTCCATGCGCCAAGGTCGATGGTGGCACCCAGCCCCTCGGGCAGCACGCGCGGCAGGTTCTCGGTCAGACCGCCGCCGGTGATATGGGCCAGGCCATGCACCCCGCCCGCACGGATCGCCGCCAGCGCCGACTTCACGTAGAGCCGCGTCGGCGTCAGCAGCCCCTCGCCCACCGTTCCCGGCCCGAAGGGCGACGGATCGGACCAGCCCAGCCCCGCCAGACCGACGACCTTGCGCACCAGCGAATAACCGTTGGAATGCACCCCGTCGGACGCGAACCCCAGCAGCACATCGCCCGCAACGACGCCCTTCGGCAGGTCGCCGCCGCGTTCCATCGCGCCGACCGCAAACCCCGCCAGGTCAAAGTCATCGCCGTGATACATCCCCGGCATTTCCGCCGTCTCGCCGCCGACCAGCGCGCAGCCCGACGCGGCGCAGCCGTCCGCGATGCCTTCGATGATCCGCGCGGCCTGATCGACGTCCAGCTTGCCGGTGGCGAAGTAGTCGAGGAACAGCAGCGGTTCGGCACCCTGACAGACCAGATCGTTCACGCACATCGCCACGAGGTCGATGCCGATGCTGCCGACATGGCCGGTATCGATGGCGATGCGCAGCTTGGTGCCGACGCCGTCGGTCGCGGCGACGAGGATCGGGTCGGTATAGCCCGCCGCCTTGCAGGTCGAACAGCGCGCCGAACCCGCCCAGGCCCGCCATCGACCCCGCCCGCGCCGTGCGTTTCGCGGCGGGCTTGATGCGCTCGACCAGCGCATTGCCTGCGTCGATGTCGACGCCCGCATCGGCATAGGTCAGCCCGTTCCTGCCGTCGCTCATCTGATGCCCCCGCACGTGCCGCCTGTCGGCCCGTGCGATACAGGAACACCCCCAAGGCGGCAAGCGGCGGCGGGACGGTCAGGCCGCTTGACCCGCACCCCGCGCCCGGCCTAATCAGCGGCTGGCCGGGTCTGTAGCTCAATTGGTTAGAGCAGGGCGCTCATAACGCCTTGGTTGGGGGTTCGAGTCCCTCCGGACCTACCAGTTTCTCACGCGGCCATCCGACGGTTCAGGACCTTGGCCATCGTCTCGCCCATCGCGCTTGGCGTCGGGGCGACGGTGATGCCCGGCGGCGTTCAGGATTTCGACCTTTTCCTGCGCGGATTCCCCGAAGGCGCTGATGATCGCCCCCGCATGGCCCATCTTGCGGCCCTTGGGCGCCGACAGCCCCGCGATATAGGCGACGACGGGCTTCGTCATGTGGTCGCGCGCCCAGGCGGCCGCCTCGGCCTCCTGCGGGCCGCCGATTTCGCCGATCATCATCACGGCATCGGTTTCCGCATCGTTTTCAAAGAGTTCCAGGATGTCCTTGAAGCTGGACCCGTTGATCGGGTCGCCGCCGATGCCGACCGATGGTCGAGACGCCGATCCCCAGCGATTTCATCTGGCTGGCCGCCTCGTAGCCCAGCGTGCCCGAACGGCCGACGATGCCGACGCGCCCCGGCAGGTAGATGTGCGGCGGCATGATGCCCATGAACCCTTTGCCGGGGCTGATGATGCCCGCGCAGTTCGGCCCGATCAGGCGCATCTTGCGACGTGCCGCATAGCGTTTCAGGAACCGCTTGACCTTCATCATGTCCTGGCTCGGGATGCCGTCGGTCACGCAGACCGCCGTGCGGATGCCCGCATCCGCCGCCTCCATGATCGCGTCCGCCGCAAAGGGCGGCGGCACGAAGACCAGCGACGCCTCGGCCCCGGTCGCCTGCACCGCCTCGCGCACCGTGTTGAACAGCGGCCGGTCCAGCAGCGTCTCGCCGCCACGCCCCGGCGTCACGCCGCCGACGACGTTGGTGCCGTGCTTTATCATGTCCTCGGTATGGAACAGGCCGATGCGGCCCGACATGCCCTGGACGATGACGCGGGTCTTTTCGGTGATGAGAATGGCCATGATCGCCCCCTTACGCCGCTTTGGCTTTGGTGCCGCGCCGGGCCGCGACGGCCTTTTCGGCGGCGTCGGCCAGCGTGTCGGCGCTGATGATCGGCAGGCCGGAGGTTTCGATGATCCGCCGCCCCTCTTCGACATTCGTGCCCGCAAGGCGGACGACGACCGGCAGGGTCAGCCCGACCTCCTTGTAGGCCTTGACCACGCCCTCGGCGACCCAGTCGCAGCGGTTGATGCCTGCGAAGATGTTCACAAGGATCACCTTCACGCCCCGGTCGCCCAGCACCGTGTTGAAGGCCCGCACGACCCGCTCCGGCGACTGGCCCCGCCGCCGATGTCGAGGAAGTTCGCAGGCTCGCCGCCCGCAAGCTTGATCATGTCCATCGTCGCCATCGCCAGCCCCGCGCCGTTGATGATGCAGCCGATGTCGCCGTCAAGGCCGACATAGGCCAGGCCGTGGTCCCCCGCGGTCGATTCGCGCGGGTCCTCCTGCGACCGGTCGCGCAGTTCGGCGATCTCGGGACGGCGGAACAGGGCGTTGGTGTCGAAGGACATCTTGGCATCCAGCGCCACCAGATCGCCCGCCCCGGTGATGACCAGCGGGTTGATCTCGACCATCACCGCGTCAAGGTCGCGGTAGGCGCGGTAGCAGGCCTTGAGCACCGTCACCATCTTGGCGACCTGCGCCGCCGACAGGCCGAGTTCGAAGGCCAGTTCGCGGGCCTGGAAGTCGGACAGGCCCACAGCAGGATCGACCGTCAGGCGGCAGAGGCTGTCGGGGTCGGTCGCGGCCAGTTCCTCGATCTCCATGCCGCCGTGCGCCCGACGCGACGATCATGATCCGCTCGGTCTTCCGGTCCAGCACCAGGCCCAGATACAGTTCCTGCGCGATGTCGGACGCCTCTTCGACCCAGACGCGGTAGACCGCCTTGCCGTTCGCGTCGGTCTGCTTGGTGACGAGCTGCCGCCCGAACAGGCTCGACGCGAAATCCCGCACCTCGATGTCGGATTTGCAGAGCTTGACGCCGCCCGCCGCCCCGCGCCCGCCGGAATGGATCTGCGCCTTGACGACCCAGGCCTTGCCGCCGAGTTCCCGCGCGCGGTAGCCCGCCTGTTCGGGGGAATAGGCGAGGCCGCCGCGCGGGCACCGGCACGCCGAAGCGCTGCAGGATTTCCTTGGCCTGATATTCGTGGATGTCCATGATGCTCTCCCTCTCAGGCCGCTTTGGCCGTGCGCGCGGCGGCGGCCGCGATGGCCTCGGCCAGCACGATGCACGTTCCGCGCCATGCGTTCCGACGCCGCGTCGATCAGCTTGCCGTCCAGCGCGGCCGCGCCCTTGCCCTCGGCTTCCGCCTTGCGCAGTTCCTCGATGATCCGCCGCGCGCGGGTCACCTCCGCCTCGGGCGGGCTGAAGACCTCGTTCGCCAGCGCGACCTGCGTCGGGTGGATCGCCCATTTCCCCTCGCAGCCCAAGGCCGCCGCGCGCCGTGCGCCGTCCTTGTAGCCTTCAGGGTCGCTGAAATCGCCGAACGGCCCGTCAATCGCGCGCAGGCCGTAGGCGCGGCAGGCGGTGACCATCCGCGCGATGGCCGCGTGCCACTGATCGCCCGGATAGGTCGGGTTCAGGCCGCCGATGTTGGTGGTGCGCGCCCGCATGGACGCGGCGAAGTCGGCGACGCCGAAATGCAGCGCCTCGAGCCGCCCGCCGAACTGCGCGATGGCTTCGACATTGGCCATGCCAAGCGCCGTTTCGATCAGCGCCTCAAGCATCACCTTGGTCTTGTAACCCCTTGCCATCTCGACCTGATTGACCATCGCCTCGACCATGTAGAGGTCGGCGCGGAACGCCGACCTTCGGCACCAGAAGCGTATGCACCCGGTCGCCCGCCTGTTCCATCACGTCGACGACGTCGCGGTACATGTAGTGCGTGTCGAGGCCGTTGATCCGGACGCTGACCGTCTTGCCCATGGCTGCCCAGTCGATGTCGTTCAGCGCCTGAATGGCGTTCCGCCGCGCCTGTTCCTTTTCGGGGGGTGCCACCGCATCCTCGAGGTCGAGGAACACGTAATCCGCGGGGCCTGTCGGCGGCCTTGTCGATCATCGTCGGGTTCGACGCAGGAACGGCCAGTTCCGACCGTTGCAGGCGTTGTTTGCGCAGTGGGTGAAGTGTGTGGCTCATGTCCTTACTCCGCAGCGATTTTCTTTGCGGCACGTATGCCGAGCGCCTCCGCGAACCAGTCCTGCGCGGCGGCGACGCCAGACCCGAAGCGCGACCTTCGCGCCCGCCTCGGCCAGGCACATCTCGGCGACCGACAGGGCGGTCAGCACCATCCCTTCGCTGAAATCGCCGATATGACCGATGCGGAAGACCTTGCCCGCAAGCTGCGACAGGCCGGACCCGAAGGCGGTGTTGTAGCGCTCGAACGCGATGCGGATCACGTCGCGCGCATCGACGCCGTCGGGAGTGCGGATGGCAGATACCGTGTCGGAATATTCCGCCGGGTTCTCAGCGCAGAGGCCCAGCCCCCAGGCCGCGACCCCGCGCCGGACGCCTTCGGCCAGACGGCGGTGGCGGGCGATGATGGTATCGTGCCCCTCCGCGTCGATCCGGGCCAGCGCGGCGGCGAGCCCATGCAGAAGCTGTGTCGGGGGCGTATAGGGGAAATAGCCCGTCGCGCTCATCGCCACCATGTCGCCGAGATGGAAATAAGCGCGGCGCTGCGTCGCGGTCTTCGACGCCTCCAGCGCCTTGGCGCTGACGCCAAGGATGCCGAGACCCGCAGGCAGCATCAGCCCCTTCTGGCTGCCCGTCACGGCCAGATCGACGCCCCACTCCTCCATGCGGAAGTCGATGCAGCCGATGGAGCTGACGCCGTCCACGAACAGCAGCGCCGGGTGCCCGGCGGCATCCAGCGCGCGGCGGACGCCCGCGACGTCGGAGGTGACGCCGGTGGCGGTTTCGTTATGGGTGACGAAGACGCCCTTGATCCGGTGGCCCTTGTCCGCCTTCAGCCGGTCGGCGAACGCCGCCACCGGCGCGCCCTGCCCCCAGGGCACGTCGATCAGATCGACATCGAGGCCGAGGCGTTCGGCCATCTGCGCCCAGAGCAGCGAGAACTGGCCGTGCCGCGCCATCAGGACGCGGTCGCCGGGGTTCAGCGTGTTGGTGATCGCGGCCTCCCACGCCCCGGTGCCGGACCCCGGCCAGATCAGCACCTGACCCGTCTCGGTCCGGAACAGCCTCTTCAAGGCCGCAAAGATCGGCAGCGTCAGGTCGCAGAAATCCGCGGCCCGCATGTCCTGCATCGGCACGTTCATCGCCTGCCGGACGTCTTCCGGCACGTTGGTCGGGCCGGGGATGAACAGGAAGTTGGGTCCGGTCTTGATCGGGCGTGTCATGCGGCGCGGTCCTTCTGCGGTGCTGGACGTGACCTATGCCACTGGTCACGAATGCCGTAAATGCAAAGCGGGTTCTGCTGTAAACGCGAGAATTTACATTCTTATGATTTTGTAATAGTGTAAATGCCACACGAACGGAATGTGTGTGCGGCACCATGCAGAAAACCTTCATCGGACCCCATCTCCGCCGCCTGCGGCAGGAACGCAAGCAGACGCAGGGCGACATGGCCCGCGCGCTTGGCCTCAGCACCGCCTATGTGAACCTGCTGGAGAACAACCAGCGGTCGGTCAGCGTGGCCGTCATGCTGCGGCTGTTCGAGGTCTACGGCGTCGACTGGCGCGATATTGCCGAGGACGACGGCGCGACCCTGCTGGCCGACCTTCGGGCGACCGTGCAGGACCCGATCTTTGACGGCGGTCGCCCCGACCTTCAGCAACTGCGCGCAGCACTCGTCCACGCCCCGACGCTGGCCGCCAGCTTCCTGCGGCTGCACCGGGCCTATCAGTCGGCCAGCGACCAGTTGCTCAGCCTCGGAACGCAGGGGGCCGACACAGGGGTCGCGGCGACGCCCGAGGCGGCGGTGCACAACTTCTTCCGCCGCAACCGCAACCATTTCCGGGAACTGGAGGAGGCGGCGGACGGCGTTCTGGGGCGGCGTGCCGGTGCCGAAGGACGAGCTGTATTCCGAGGTGAAGCACCGCCTGCGCGGGCGGCTGGGGATCACCACGCGGGTGGTGACGGTCGGCGAGATGCCGGGGTCTTTGCGGACCTATGACGAGGACCGGCGCGAGATTCTGCTGTCCGAGGCGATGGACCATACCAACCGGGTGTTCCAGCTGGTGCATGTCGCGGGGCTGATCGAGCAGAAGGCGCTGCTGGACAGCCTGCTGGCGCGGTCCGGCATCGCCGACAGCCAGGGGCTGGCGCGCTGCCGGGTCGAGCTGGCCAACTATTTCGCCGCCGCCGTGCTGATGCCCTATGACGCCTACCTGGACCGAGGCGAAGGCGTCGAAATACGACTTCGACCACCTCGCCACGCGGTTCTCGGTCAGCTTCGAGCAGGCCTGCCACCGCGCCACCACGATGGGGCGCGAGGGGGCCAAGGGGGTGCCGTTCTTCTTCATGCGGATCGACAAGGCGGGGAACGTGACCAAGCGGTTCAACGCGACGGACTTTCACCTGGCGGAATACGGCGGCGCCTGCCCGCGGCTGGACGTCCATACCAGCTTCCGCACGCCGGGGCGGATCGTGCCGCAGTTCGTCGAGATGCCGGATGCGTCGCAGTATTTCGTGATCTCGCGCACGGTGGACCGCCCGACCTTCGGGCGCCACGGGCAGGACAACCGGCTGGCCGTCGCCATCGGCTGCACGGTCGAGCATGCGGCCGACATCGGCTATGCCGAGGATTTCCGCCTGACCGGCGCCCGGATGACGCCGATCGGGATCAACTGCCGCATCTGCCCCCGCGCCCACTGCGACCAGCGGGCGCATCAGGCGGCGATCCTGTCGCAGCCGGTGGACGAGCGGCGGCGGGGCGCGACCCGGTTCGAGGCGTGAGGGGACGGTCCCGAGTTGGGACCGTTTTCGGGGTGAATGATTTCAATGGGTTGCGGGGGCGAATTAGGGAAGTGGAAAGGATTGGGCGTCGCAGGGTGGGCGATTCCGCCCACCAGTTCACCGTCGATGGTGGGCGGAAACGCCCACCCTACGCGCGATACCCCGCCCCCTCCGCAGTCCAGTATCGCCATCACCTCGCGCAGATGCGCGTCCGCCGCGCCGTCGTAGTCCTCCCACTGCCGCGCCGTGTCCTCGGCCACCTTGCGCGACTGGCGATCCGCAGCGGCCTGCCGGTCGCATAGGCCGTCATCAGCGTTTCCGCCGCGCGTTCGAAATAATACATGTCGTCAAGCGCTTGCGCCACGCTCTTCGCCGCGACCATGACGCCATGGTTGCCCATCAGAAGGATCGACCGGTTGCCCAGCAGCCCCGCCAGACGGTCGCCTTCGTCCGTCGACAGCGCCATACCCTCATACCCCTCATCGACCGCCACCCGGTTGTAGAACCGCATCGTGTTCTGGTCGATGGGCAGCATCGTGGAGTCCGCAAGCGCAGCCAGCGCGGTCGCGTATTTCGGATGCAGGTGCATCACGCAGCGGGCGTGCGGCAGCAGGCGGTGGATGCGGGCGTGGATGAACCAGGCGGTCGGATCGGGCGCGTCGGGGCGTTTCAGCGCCGTGTCATCCTCGGCATCCAGATGCAGCAGGTCGCTGGCCCGAACGCGGGAGAAATGGATCATCTTCGGGTTCATCAGGAATTCGCGGCCGTCAGGCGAGGTGGCCACGCTGAAATGGTTCGCCACACCTTCGTGCATGTTCAGCCGCGCGAACCAGCGGAAGCTGGCGGCAAGCTGTTCGCGCAGAACCTGAATGTCGATGTTCAAGGAACTGATTTTGTTCATTTCGATCGTCTCTCCGCTGAAATGGACCGAAACTGGCCTCAAGTACCCGTAGACCCGTCTGCTGGGTCCGAAATCTCTGCCGCCAGCCGCAGGAAGATCGACACGATCTCGGCCTCGCTGGCCCGCGCGGGTCTGCCGGAGGCCACTTCCGCGCGGGTCCACATCCAGGAGCGCGCGGGGTCGTCGAACATCGCCCATTTCGGGAACAGCCGCTCGCCGTCCGGAATCGTGCGGCGGGTCAGCGGCAGCACGTCGATATGGCGGTCGTCGCGCGCGATCCTTGCGTAGGTCGCGTCGATGACATCGGCTGGCCCTTCAAGGAACTGAATGTAGAGATCGTCGCGGCAGATCAGCGCGCCGGTGACATCGTCGCGGGCATTGCAGCGCCGCGCATCGAGCAGGATGCCGGCGAGCATCGCATCGTCGAAGCCGAAGGGGCGCGAGATGTAGGTCAGTTGCAGCATGGACATTGGTTCGCCTTTCGCACGCGGCAGGGCGGCGCGGGTCGCACCCGGCCTGCGCAGGACGAGCCTACGCCGGTTCTGCCCGATGTCTAACGCGCAAATTGGCCCGCCGGGCGCGACCAGATGCCTCTTCAGATCAGCCGGTACTGCTTGGCCTTGTTGCGCAGGAACGGCAGACCCTTGTCCATCACCTCTTCGAAGCTGTCCGCCACGGGCCGCCAGACGGCCAGGCCATAGGCGACCTCGGCGGGCATGTTGATGAAGCTCTCCATCGCCAGCCCGCCCTTGAACCCGATGGCCGCCAGCGTCGCATAGATCTCGTCCCAGTCGCAGGTGCCTTCGCCGGGGGTGCCGCGGTCGGATTCCGACAGGTGGATGTAGCGCAGGTGTTCGCGCGCATCGAGGATGCCGTTGCCCGCCCCCTTCTCCTCGATGTTCATGTGGTAGGTGTCGAGATGGATGAAGATGTTGTCCGCCCCGACCTTCTCGATCATCCATTTCGCCTGCCAGCCGGTGTTGATGAGATGGTTCTCATACCGGTTCACCGGTTCGATCCCGAAGGCGATCCCGAGTTTCTTCGCGTGCTTCGCTGCTGCGGAAAGCGCGCGGGCGATGTTGTCGTATTCGGCGGCGGTCGGCGGCAGGCCGGTGCGTTCGCCGATGCCGCCATAGGTGACGCCCGACAGCGCCTCGGCCCCCATCGCGGCGGCGACGTCCATCGCGTGGGTCAGATGTGCCACGGCCCCGTCGGGGTTGACCGAGGCCCAGTTCTTCTGCGGCAGTCCCAGCGAGGCGACGGCGCGCATGCTGTGCTTTTCCAGCAGCTTTCGGGTATGGGGCGCATCGACGGCGGAGGGGTTCAGAAGTGCGATCTCGATGAAATCCATCTTGTAGCGGACAGCTTCCGCGACGGTCCGTTCGGCCCCCGGACGGTCCCAGTTCATTGTCCACATGCTGGTATGAACGCCGAAATCCTTCCATGATCTCAGTCCTTTCCTGAACGTTTGGGTCGCCATTTCTGGCCGATGAAGCGGAAGATCATCACGGCGATGAGGACGAGGCCCCAGACCGCCGTGGAGAGATGCTGGTTCGCGCCGAGCAGGTTCAGGCCGGAAGACAGGACCTGAAGGATGACCAGCGCGATGACCACGGGAAAGACCTTGCCGAAGCCGCCGAACGGATCGACGCCGCCGAGGAAGCAGGCGAGGACGGTGACAAGCAGCAGCGCCTCGCCGTGGCCGACGCGGACGGAGTTGAAGCGGGTGAGCATCAGGATGCCCGCAAGCGCCGCCATGACGCCCGACAGCGTGTAGAGCAGCGTCAGCGTGCGGGCGGTGTGGATGCCGGAATATTCGGCGGCGCGGAGGTTCGAGCCGATCATGCGGACGGCGAACCCGTGGCGGGTGTGCGAGAGCAGGACGTGCCAGGCGAGGGCGGCAAGGCCGAAGAGGATCAGCGGCACGGGGATGCCGAGGATCAGGCCGTGGCCGATGGGTTCGAGGAAGGTGGGAAAGCCGGAGATGTCGCCGCCGCGCGTCAGGAATTCACCCAAGCCGCGCAGGAAGATCATCATCGACAGGCTGACGAGGATCGGGTGCGCACCGACAAGGGCGATGACAAGGCCCATGAGACATCCGGCGGCGGCCCCGACGACCAAGGGCCATGACCGAGCCGGCGAGGGCGGTGAAAACGCCCGGCCTCGGCCCCGCCATGGATGTTCAGCCACCAGGCGAGGGTAAGGCCGGCCATGTTGGCGGTGTAGATGATGGCGAGGTTCAGGCCGCCCGAGATGATCGGGATCAGCATGGCGAGGGTGAGCAGTCCAAGCTCGGGCAGCTGGAAGGCGATCGGAGCCGAAATTGGCGGCGGAGAGGAAGCGGGGGGCGGCGAGGCTGAAGACGACAAGCACGACGATCAGGACGGCGGTCAGCCAGACGACCTCGGCGCCGAAAAGGCGGCTCAGGCGGGTCATGCGTTGCCCCCGCGCCGCGCCGTGCTGACCCCGATGCCCGAGGTCGAGATGGCGATCAGGATGATCGCGCCGATGAGCATCTTGAAGGCATAGGGCGAGACGCCAAGCAGGTTCAGGCCGTTCTGGGTGACGGCGACAAGCAGGACACCTAGCACGCAGCCGAGGACGGACCCCCTGCCCCCGCCGAGACGTGCGCCGCCGAGCACGACAGCGGCCAGCACGTCAAGCTCGCGCCCGTAAAGCGCGTTCGGCACAACCTCGCGCGTGATGTTCACCTGACAGAGGCCCGCGATACCCGCCATCGCGCCGCACCATCCGAAGGCGATGAACTGCATCGCGGCGGGGCTGATGCCAAGGCGGCGCGCGCCTTCGGGATTGTCGCCGAAGGCATAAAGCTGGCGGCCCGTGGTGGTGTGGCGAAGGAGCGCCCAGGTGGCGGCCATGCAGGCGAGCATGACACCGAAGGTGAGGGTGAGCTCTGCCCACGAGCCTGAGGCCATATGTCGCTCCCACAGGAAGATGCGGGCGATCCACCAGGACGGCAGGTCATAGATGAAGCGACCCGAGGTGAAGAACATCAGAAGCCCGAAGAAGGCGTTGAAGGTGGCGATGGTGACGACGATCGATATGATGCGGAAGTAGTGGATCAGGCCCGCATTGATGAAGCCGAGGCCAGCGCCGAGCAGGGCAGCAACGAGGAACCCGATGGGCCAGTTGCCGCCGCCGATGGCGGCAAAGACATAGACCGCCAGATACTGGACGACCGACGCGGCGACGGCGAAGGAAATGTCGATCCCGCCCGCGACCAGAACGACCAGCAGGCCCACGGCCCAGATCACGTTGACGGCGGAGTTGTTCAGAAGCGAGGACAGGTTCGGCGCGGTCAGGAAGCTGTCTGTCGTCAGGGACAGGCCCAGACAGATCAGCGCCAGCACGATCAGGAGCCGTAGCTCGGTCGGATTGTCGCGGAGCCACCTAGCCATAGACGGCCTCCTCCAGCGCCTGCATCGAGGTCGCGCGGGGATCGTGTTCGCCGATGATCCGCCCATGAGCCATGTGCAGCACGCGGTCGGCGTTGAGGTACACCTCGGGCACTTCGTCCGAGATCATCAGGATCGCCAGACCCTTGTCGGCAAGCGCGCGCACGATGCGGAAGATGCCCGCGCGCGCGCCGACATCGACACCGACCGTGGGGCTGTCGAGGATCAGAAGCTTCGGTTCGGTGGCAAGCCACTTCGCCAGCACGACGCGCTGCTGGTTGCCGCCGGAGAGGGTCGAGACGGCATCGGTCGGGCGACCGATCTTGACGGCGAGATCGGCGATCCAGTGCGAGACAAGGTCGTCACGGGCGCGTCCGGACAGCAGGCCGGACGGCCCGCTGATACGCGGCAGGACGGTCATCACGGTGTTGTCCCGGATGGACTGCGGCTGGTTCAGGCCCAGCGACAGCCGGTCCTCGGACACATAGGCGATGCCCGCCGCCACGGCGTCGCGGTTCGAGCGGAGGTGCAGGACCTGCCCGCCGAGCCGTATCTCGCCCCGGTCGGCGCGGGTCATACCGAACAGCGTGTGGGCCAGTTCGGTGCGCCCTGCCCCGATCAGCCCGGTCAGGCCCAGCACCTCGCCCGCGCGGATCGTCAGCGAAATGTCGTGGAACTCGCCTTCGCGGGTCAGCCCGCCGACCTGAAGCACGACGGGCGAGGCGCTGCGGTCGCGGGCGGTCGCGGCGGTGTCAAAGGTCTTGCCGGTCATCAGCTCGGTCAGGCGCGACTGCGTCATGCCTGCGGTCGGATACACGCCGACGAGCTTTCCGTCGCGGATCACAGTGACGCGCGACGCGATGTCCAGCACCTCGGCCAGGCGATGGCTGACGAAGACGACCGACACGCCCCGCGCAGAGATGGTGCGCACGACATCGAGCAACCGGTCGGTTTCGGCCTGGGTCAGCGAGGCGGTCGGTTCATCCATGAAGACGAGCCGCGCATCATGGGCCAGCGCGCGCGCGACGGCCACCATCTGGCGTTCGGCGATGGGAAGTGTCTTCAGCCGCGCGTCGAGGTCGAGAGTGACGCCGAGGCGGGCAAGTGCCTCGCGTGCGATTTCCCGCAGACGGCCATGGCGCACGCCGCGCGGGCGGCTGCCCAGAAGTGTTTCGATGGCGATGTTCTCGGCCACCGACATTTCTGGGAAGAGCGCCAGGTCCTGCCAGATGACGGCGATGCCTGCGCGGCGCGCGGCTTCGGGCGTGATGGCGGTCAGGGTCTCGCCGAACAATGCCATCTCGGCCCCGGGTTCGGGTACATAGACGCCGGTGATGATCTTGATCAGCGTGGATTTGCCGCAGCCGTTTTCGCCTGCAAGGCAGTGCACCTCGCCCGCCGCAACCTCGAAGGCCACGTCATCCAGTGCGCGCACGCCGCCGAAGACCTTGGTGACATGTGCCAGCTTGATCGCGGGTAAAGCGGGTGATGTGTCGGATGGCATGGCGGGCTGCATCGGTCCGGTCTTCGCCGAGGCTGCGCTGCTGCCGGGGCGGGTTCAACTGAAATGTGAGGACGCGGGAAGAAGGTGGCCGGGCGCAAGTGGGAGCGCGCGCCCGGCCGGGTGCTGCGGTCTTAAAGGCCCATATCGGCCAGACCGTCCACCGTGTCGGCGTTGATCGTCACCAGGTTGTCGGTGATGATGTTCTTGGACGCAGCGTCAGGCGACACCGGCCCGAGACCCGGCACTTCCGTGCCTTCCTTCATCTCGACACCGTCGATCATCAGCTTGCCCATGCTGACAAAGACCTTGCCGGCCTCCATCGGGTTCCACATGAACCCGCCGGAAATGGCACCCGACTTGATCAGGTCACGGCCCTGTCCGGGCGAGAACGGCCCGAGCACAAAGACCTGCCCGACCTTGCGCTGTTCCTCGATCGCGCGGCCCGCACCGATCGGACCCTGCGACCCGAAGGCGAGGAAACCGGTCAGGTTCGGGTTCGCCGCCATGACGTCGAGCGCGGTCTTGCGGCTGTCATCGACGTTCTCGGCCACGCCGTAGCGTTCGCCGACCAGCTTCATGTCGGGGTATTTCGCGGCGATGTAGGCGTTCGCGGCGTCGGCCCAGGCGTTGTGCAGCGGCACGGTCAGCGAGCCGACAAAGACGGCGTATTCGCCCTTGCCGCCCATCTTCTGGGCCAGAAGCTCGGCATGGGCTTCGCCGAAGCCCGAGGCCGAGGCCATCTCGAAATCCCAGTCCTTGGCGACCAGGCCCGGGCCTTCATGGGCCACGACCTTGATGCCGGCGTCCATCGCCTTCTGCAGGACGGGCTCCAGTGCTGCCTCGTCATTCGGCACGACGCCGATCACGTCCACACCTTGCGCGATCAGATCCTCGATTGCGCGGACCTGAAGTGCGGGGTCGGCGCTGGTCGGGCCGATCATGAAGGCGTCGATGCCGTCGGCTTCGCCCTGGGCCTTGATCCCGGCTTCCATCGCGTTGAACCACGGAATGCCGCCGATCTTCACCACGACGCCCATGGTCGGCTTGTCCTGGGCGGCAGCCCCCAGCGCGAAGGACGCGGCAAAGGCCACGCCCGCAAGCAATGCGGTCAGTTTCCTGGTCATGTCTTCCTCCCGTTTCGGCCCGTGCGGGCCTGTTGAATTCTTTGCGCAATCGATTGTTCTTCTGGCCAGTGACAAAGCCGGACCTCCTTTTCCGGCAGCGCTTCCTGGGGACTTGCGGCATCCGGGGCGATCCGGAAAACCGTTGCACAATCGATGTAGCCTATGGCATCAAGGAATCAGCGATCCGTCAAGAAGTATTTTGTCCCTGCGTCAACCGACCGGCGAAAAGGCCCGATTCGACAGATGCCTGTGCTGCGGCCGAAGCCCACCATCTATGACATCGCGCGCCTGTGCGATGCCTCGCCGTCCACCGTCAGCGCCGTGCTGAACGGCAGCTGGAGATCGCGCCGCATCAGCGAGGCGACGGCAGAGCGGATTCAGGCTGCTGCCAGCGACAACGGCTATTCTGCGAACCTGCAGGCGCGCGGGCTGCGTCAGGCGCG
This sequence comes from uncultured Alphaproteobacteria bacterium, assembly GCA_963819585.1. Taxonomy (GTDB): domain Bacteria; phylum Pseudomonadota; class Alphaproteobacteria; order Rhodobacterales; family Rhodobacteraceae; genus JAOADN01. Next base: position 51,490 of record CAWFWP010000010.1, on the reverse strand, counting down.
GTCGGGCATGGTGGGCATGATCCTGCCGGTGCACGACAACCATTTCTTCGCCGAGATGAGCCAGTGTTTCGAGGCGCAGGCGCGGTCACGTGGCTGGTGCCCGGTGATCGTCTCGACGCTCCGCGACCCGGACGAAGAGCGGCGGACGGTCGAGACGTTGATCGCCTACGCCATCGATTCGCTGTTCATCGCGGGCGCCACGGACCCGGTGGCGGTGGGCGACCTCTGCCGCGCGGCGGACCTGCCGCATGTCTATGTCGACCTTCCGGGTCAGGACGCGCCTTCGGTGGTGTCGAACAACTTTCACGGGGCCGAGATTCTGACGCGGCGGATGCTGCAAGAGATGCCGGTACAGGACGATCCGGCCCGCGCGCGACCGTATTTCATCGGCGGCACGCCGAACGACCAGGCCAGCGGCCGACGGATCGACGGCTTTCGAAGCGTCGTGTCGGAGCGCGGACCGATTGCGCCGGATCAGATCGTGGCGAACGGCTATGCGCCTGCGCTGGCGCGTGAGGAAATCGCCGGCCTGCTGGACCGCCTGGGCGGGATGCCTGCGGCGCTGTTCATCAACTCGCTGACGGTGTTCGAAGGGGTGCTCAGCCATTTCATCACGCTGCCGCCGGATGCCTTTGCGCGCACGGTGATCGGCTGCTATGACTATGACCCCTTCGCGGCCTTCCTGCAGTTCCCGGTGCACATGATCCGGCAGAACTCCGCCGGGCTGGTGGCGCGGGCGTTCGAGCTGATCGAGACGGGCGCGCGCGACCCGCAGGTGATCGAGATCGAACCGGAGCTGATCGCGCCCCGGACGATCTATTCCAGCCCGTTCAGCGCGTTCGGGTAGGACGATGGCCGGGCGAGGCGTTCCTGATCGAATTTATCGGGTATTGACGCGGGCGGTCGGGTTGTCGGATAGAGGGGTGAATACCTGACTAAAGGAGTCAACCTTATGTCCCGCGTCCCCTCCGCACTTGCGCTGATCCTGGCCAGCGCCGCGCTGCCCGCCCTCGCCGACGAGGTGAACGTCTATTCACACCGGCAGCCCGAACTGGTGCAGCCGCTGTTCGACGCCTTCACGGCGGAAACCGGGATCGCGGTGAACGTGGCCTTTGTCGACAAGGGCATGGTCGAGCGGCTGGTGGCCGAAGGCGACCGGTCGCCCGCCGATCTGGTGATGACGGTGGATATCGCGCGGTTGCAGCAGGTGGTCGAGGCGGGCGTGACGCAACCGGTGACGTCGCCGGTGCTGGAGGCGGACATCCCCGAAGCCTTCCGCGACCCGGACGGGCAATGGTTCGGACTGACCAGCCGCGCGCGCGTCGTCTATGCCAGCAAGGACCGCGTAGCCGATGGCGAGGTCACAACTTATGAGGGGCTGGCTGATCCGAAATGGAAGGGCCGCATCTGCACACGGCCCGGCACGCATGACTACAATCTGGCACTTCTGGCGGGGATGATCGCGCATCATGATGAGGCCTATGCGAAGGCCTGGGCTGAAGGCGTGAAAGCCAATCTGGCGAAGAAACCCGAAGGCAACGACCGCGATCAGGTCAAGGCGATCTGGGCGGGGCAATGCGACATCAGCCTCGGCAACACGTATTACATGGGGCAGATGCTGGCCGACCCCGAGCAGGCAGAATGGGCGAATTCGGTCCGCATCGTGTTCCCGGTGTTCGAAGGCGGCGGCACTCACGTGAACATCTCGGGCGTCGCCATGACAAAAGCCGCGCCGAACCACGACGCCGCGCTGAAGCTGATGGAATTCCTTGCCTCCGACGCGGCGCAGACCATTTATGCCGGCACCAACCACGAATTTCCCGTGAAGCCGGGCGTGGCGCGGTCCGCGCTGGTCGAAAGCTGGGGCGACTTCACGCCCGACGCGGTGCCGCTCGACAAGCTTGCAACACTGCGGCCGCTTGCGCTGCGGCTGATGGAAGAGGTCGACTTCGACGGCTAGACTGCGACCGGAAACCGCGACACGTGTCGCGGGCGGAACGGATCAGAGGTCTGATCGTCGTCATCTGATCCCGGTGGCTCGCCCGGAAACGGGCGGGACTGCGCAGGCGCGGGGCGGGCTTCGACACCCACCGTCCCGTGCCTGCAACGTCTATGCCGCCCGGCGGGGGTTATTCGGCAGCGATGGCACGGCGCGGGCGCTGCACCGGAAGCGGCTGCGCCTCGGTCTCGACACGGATACCCGGCATCCGCGACAGCATTGCCAGATCAGCGACAAAGCGGCCGCGCAGGTCAGCCAAAGCCAGCGCGTTCAGCGCGATCTCGCTCTGGCTCTGCGGCAGGGCGGCGTGGAAGGTGCAGAGACGCTCGATCTGACCGGGGGCCAGAGCAACGCCCTGGGCTGCAAGCCGCTGGAACGCGGCAACCGCACTGTCGGTGATCGCAGGCGAGGGCGCGAAGGGCCGCAGGACCGGCAGTTCAAGGCCCGGAACGATCGCGTCGATGATCCGGCGCGGCGACAAGGGCGCGGCCAGCACGGTGATTTCGGGTCCGTCCAGCGCATCGGACAGACGGGTGACAAGGTCGTACCAGCCGTCCTGCATCGCCACCATCCGCGCCATCGCGCGGTCGAAGGGCTGCACGGGACCGGACAAGGCCGCCTGACGCCAGGCCGAACGGAACAGCACGTCATAGGGTTGCACGGTCAGGACAAGGCGCGTCACGCGCGCGGACTGCCGGGCGACGAGGTCGCGCGCAGCGTCGGCGGCACCAGCGAAGAAGCTGCCCTTCAGCAGGCCCGCGGCGTTGCCGCAGAGATCGGGGTCAGAGACAAGGCCGGCCATGAGCTTGCGCGGAAACTGCGGTGCTGCGGGCCGGGCATTGCTGGCGGCATCGAGCATCGGAAAGCCCGCGTGCCCGAGGCTGGCCGCATTGGCAGTCAGGCAGCGGTGGATGTCCTGCGCGGCAGAACCGCCGGTTCCGGCGTGCAGAAGGATGGGGGCCAGCGAATGCGTCATGTCCGAATGTCCCTCTGCCCCCGGTTGAGCATGACCGCCGGAAAATGGCGAAGTCGCGGCAAAATCTGGTTAACACGGCGTTAACTGGACAAGCGGCGCGGGCGCGGCCAGTGTCTGGCGAAAATGACCTCGGGGCGAAGGTGGGAGACAATGCAGAGCCAGCCGATCATCATCGACACGGACCCCGGGCAGGATGATGCCGTGGCGATTCTTCTGGCTTTCGCCGCGCCCGAGATCGAGGTGCTGGGGCTGACATGTGTGGCGGGCAACGTCCCGCTGCCGCTGACGGTCAGGAATGCGCGCGTGGTCTGCGAACTGGCCGGGCGGCGCGATATCCGCGTCTTTGCGGGTTGCGATGCACCCCTGTCGCGCAGGCTAGTGACGGCGGAGCATGTGCACGGCAAGACGGGCCTCGACGGGGTGGTCCTGCCGAAGCCGACGATGCCGGTGGACCCCCAGCATGCGGTCGATTTCATCATCGAGACGCTGCGGGCGCGCCCGCCCGGGACGGTGACGCTCTGCCCGCTCGGGCCGCTGACCAACATCGCCACGGCGTTCACCCGCGCGCCGGACATCGTCGGCCGCGTGAAGTCGGTCGTGCTGATGGGCGGGGGATACTTCGAGGGCGGCAACATCACCCCGGCAGCGGAGTTCAACATCTATGTCGACCCCGAGGCTGCGGACATCGTGTTCCGGTCGGGTGTCGATCTGGTGGTGATGCCGCTCGACGTGACACACAAGGCGCTCACCAGCCGCGACTGGGTCGAGAAGGTGCGGGGGATGGGCCTGGTCGGAGCGGCGGTGGCCAGCTGGACGGATTTCTTCGAACGCTTCGACGTGGCGAAATACGGCAGCCAGGGCGCGCCGCTGCATGACCCTTGCGTGATCGCCTGGCTGATCCGGCCGGACCTGTTTCAGGGCCGCAGGATCAACGTGATGATCGAGACGAAGGGCGAATTCACGCTGGGCGCGACGGTGGCGGACTGGTGGGGCGTGTCGGGGCGCGACCCCAATGCGACATTCATGGGGTCGGTCGACCGCGACGGGTTCTATGCGCTGCTGACCGAGAGCATCGCGCGCCTTTGAGGATGCCGGGCGAGGGACTCACATCCCACCCGCCCCCTCCCGCCGCAGCAGCACCGCCCCCGGCACCGTCTGCCCGCCCGGCATCGCCTGATACCCCAGCCCAGCCGCCAGCCCCAGCGACGCCGCGTTGTCCTCGCTGATCACCGCCACCGTAGGTCCGCCGATGGCCCTGTCAAACCAGCCATGCGCCGCCCGCGCCGCCTCTGCCCCCAGCCCGCGCCCCTGCGCCCCACGCCCCAGGACCCAGCCCGCCTCGGGCCAGTCGTCAAAGGCCGCGCCGTATCCCCGGCACGCCCGGAACATCCCCGTCTGACCCAGATACGCGCCGCTCGCCCGGTCGGTCACGGCCCACTGCCCGAACCCCAGAACCCGCCAGTGCCCGATATTCGTCAGGAACGCCTGCCAGCTCGCCTGCCTGTCGCGTACCGGAACCCCGACCTGCCGCGCCACCGCCTCATCCGCCCAGACTGCCGCGAAATCCCTGAGGTCCTCCAGGCGCATCGCCCGCAGGATCAGCCGCTCCGTCACCATCTCCGGCGCATCCATCGCCCGCCTCCCGCAAACGAAAACGGCGCCCGCAAGGGCGCCGTCCGCATCAAACCTGCCGGAAACCTTACGAGGCTTCGGTGATGAACTTCACCGCATCGCCGAAGGTCTGGATCGTCTCGGCCGCGTCGTCCGGAATCTCGATCCCGAATTCCTCCTCGAACGCCATCACCAGCTCGACCGTATCGAGGCTGTCCGCGCCGAGGTCGTCGATGAACGAGGCGTTCTCCGTCACCTTGTCGCCCTCGACGCCAAGATGCTCGACGACGATCTTTTTCACGCGGTCCGCGATGTCGCTCATGGTCTGTCCTCTCCTCGCAGGGGCGCCTCTGCCCCGCTTTTCGTGTTCTCGTTTATGCGCTCAGGGGAATTCGGCAGGCCGAAGGCCCCCCGCAATCAGTCAGCGCCGCCTATAGCATAACCCGCGGCGGTGGCAAACGCTTTCGGCGAGCGCCCGCCGGGCGGCCTCAGATCATCGCCATCCCGCCGTTCACATGCAGCGTGGTGCCGGTCACATAGCCCGCCTCGGGACTCGCCAGATACAGGCAGGCCGCCGCGATTTCCGCCGCCTCGCCCATCCGCCCGGCAGGCACCTGCGTCAGGATCCGCGCCTTCTGATCCTCGGTCAGCTTCTCCGTCATCGCCGTGGTGATGAAGCCCGGTGCGACGCAGTTCACCGTGATGTTCCGGCTTGCCACCTCTGCCGCGAGCGCTCTTCGACATCCCCACCATCCCGGCTTTCGATGCCGCGTAGTTCCCCTGCCCCGGATTGCCCGTCGCCCCCACGACCGACGAGATATTCACGATCCGCCCCCAGCGCGCCTTCATCATGCCCCGCAGCACGCCCCGGCAGAGCCGGAAAGTCGAGGTCAGGTTGACGTTCAGAACCGTCTCCCATTCGTCATCCGACATCCGCATGAACAGATTGTCCCGCGTGACGCCCGCGTTGTTCACCAGAATGTCGACCGCCCCCATCGCCTCCGCCGCCGCTTCGGCAGCGCCTCGACCGCCTCCTTGTCCGACAGATCGCAGGGCAGGACATGCGCCCGCGACCCGAGCTGCCGGCCAGGTCCTCCAAAGGCCCGACCCGCGTGCCGGACAGCGCGACCGTCGCCCCCGCAGCGTGCAGCTCGGTGGCAATCGCGCCCCCGATCCCTCCGCTCGCGCCCGTGATCAGCGCCGATTTTCCAGTCAGATCGAACATTGCCTGCCCCTGCCCTGCATCGCCAGTTCCCACTTAACAGCCGTATCCGTCCAATGCCACTCTCGACACAAAGTCAAAATCATGCCGCAGTTCTGATGTCAGGTCCCCGCCGGGGCTTTTCGGAACAAAGCGCTGCGCACTAGTCGGGGTCATTCTGGGTCATGTCCTTAGGGCGTCACTTTCTCGGCTTTCTCGGCATCCGCGTCCGGACCCGGAGAAAACCGCACGTCCCGGAATGGTCAAACGTCAGGCCGGTCTCCTCGCTGCCGCAGTGGACCGAAACTAACCCGGCCCCGGCAGTGCGACCCATGCCGCCCGACCTTTCCGACCCGAAGGCCCAGATGGAGGCCATCGCCGTCGTTGCCTTTGAAACCGTGCCGCTGCTGAACAAGGAAGAGGCACGTCTGCTCTATACCCTTGAAGAGACGGTTAAAGCCCTTGGTCCGGGTTACCGTCTGATGGCGCAGACCAGTCTGGGAGAGATCATCCAGCCGGTCGGCAAGCATGGCACCAGCGAAGACCGCCGCCGTGCCTTTGCATCGATCAATTCCAAACGCATCGATTTCGGCCTGTTCAACCGGTATGGGCGTCTTGTTATTGCGGTGGAATATCAGGGCTCCGGGCACTATCAGCAGCGGACTTTCATGCGCGATGCGGTCAAACGCGAAGCGATCAGGAAGGCTGGCGTTCCCTACCTCGAAATTCCGAAAGATTTCGTGCGCGGGAAGGTCCAAGCCCAGATCATTGAAATCCTTGCGCCGACGCCCGCTGACCAGACGCGCTCACGATAAGCAGCCGGACCACTTCACCAAATTCGCCCGTCGTATCGGACAAATAAATCCCTGCGGACCCGCTCAATCGGCTTTCAAAGCGGAGCTCAGCTTCTACCCGTCAGCCAGCCACCGCCGCCGCCGCATCCTCCGGCGTCCCCACCGCCCGCTGCGCACTCTCCGGCGCGATCCGCCGGATCATCCCCGATAGCGCCTTGCCCGCGCCCACCTCCCAGAACTCCGTCACGCCCTGCGCCGCCATCCACATCACCGACTCGCGCCAGCGCACCGATCCCGTGACCTGCTCCACCAGCAAGGCCCGGATCACCTCCGGGTCGCTGACCGCCTCCGCCCGCACATTCGCCACCACCGGCACCACCGGCGCGCGGATCGCCACCCCCGCCAGAGCCGCCGCCATCGCCTCCGCCGCAGGCTGCATCAGCGCGCAGTGGAACGGGGCGCTGACCGGCAGCAGGATCGCCCGCTTGGCCCCCTTCGCCTTCGCGATCTCCAGCGCCCGCTCGACCGCGCCCCGGTGCCCCGACACCACCACCTGCGCCGGATCATTGTCGTTCGCCGCCTGACAGACCTCGCCCTGCGCCGCCTCCGCCGCCACCGCAGCAGCCGCCGCGAAATCCAGTCCCAGCAGCGCCGCCATCGCGCCCACGCCCACCGGCACCGCCGCCTGCATCGCGCGGCCCCGCAGCCGCAGCAGCCGCGCCGTGTCCGCCAGCGTCAGGGCCCCTGCTGCGCAGAGCGCCGAATATTCCCCCAGCGAATGCCCCGCCACAAAGGCCGCAGACGTCACCGCGACCCCCTCCGCCTCCAGCGCCCGCATCGCCGCCATCGACGTCGCCATCAGCGCGGGCTGCGCGTTCTGCGGTCAGTTGCAGGGTCTCCGCATCCCCCTCCCAGATCAGCGCCGACAGCTTTTCGCCCAGGGCCGCGTCCACCTCGTCAAACACCGCCCGCGCTGCCGGATAGGCCTCGGCCAGCGCGCGCCCCATCCCCACGGCCTGCGCGCCCTGTCCCGGAAATACGAATGCCCTGCTCATCCCGCCCCTCCCGCTTATCGTTGCCTTTGGGATAGCCCGCGATCCCGCGCTTCGCAATCGTGACGGCCTGCGCCGCTGGCATCGGCCGCCCGACCCGCTACACTGATCCCGGACAGTCAGGACGCGCCATGCCCCGCCCGACCCTCTCCCCCGACCACGGCTATGACGCCCCCAGCCGCGTCTTTCACTGGCTGACCGCCCTGCTGATCCTGTCCGCCGCCCTCATCGGCTACACCATGACCCGCCGCGTGCCCGCCACCGACGCCGATGTCGCCGCCATCTTCCGCCTCTACTCCGATGCACAAGACCATCGGCGTCGCGGTCTTCTTCACCGCGCTCGGCCCGCATCGCATGGGCCCTCACCCACCGCCGCCCCGGCCCCCTGCATCCCGACCGGCGCCTTGAAACCTTCGCCGCCGAACTCACCCACTGGGCGCTCTATGGCGCGATGCTCGTCATGCCCCTGTCCGGCTGGATATATCACGCTGCCAGCCCGGGCTACGCCCCCATCCTCTGGCCATTCGGCCAGTCGCTGCCCTTCGTGCCGACCGATGACAAGGGCCTCGCCCTGTTCCTCAGCACGCTGCACCGCTTCTCGTCCTATGTCCTCTATGCCGCCGTCGCACTGCACATCGCCGGGCGCCTTCAAGCATGCCATCGTCGATATGGACGCGACCATCGCCCGCATGACCTCCGGTCAGGGCACCCCCGCCGCGCCCGCCCGCGCGCATCTGCTGCCCGCTCTCGCCGCGCTCGCCATTTGGGGCGCCACCGTTGCCACCGCCCTGACCCTCGCCCCGGTGCCCGAGGAGGACCCCTTCGCGGAACTGGAGGCTGAAACGGCGCTTGCCCCCGATGCGGGTTCTGTGCCGACCTGGACGATGAACGACGGTTCACTCGCCATCACCATCCGCCAGATGGGGACTGAAGTAACAGGCACCTTCCCCGGCTGGACCGCCGACATCGCCTATGACGACGAAACCCGCACCGGCGATGTGACCGTCAGCATTCCGGTCGCAAACCTGACCCTCGGCCTCGTCACCAGGCAGGCCCTGTCGCCCGAATTCTTCGATGCCGCCGCCCATCCGTCCGCCACCTTCACCGCCACCATCGCCGAGATCGACGCCCTTCTGACAGCAACAGGGACGCTTGACCTGCGCGGGGTCAGCGTCCCTGTCAGCATGCCCTTCGATCTTGCCATCGACGGCGACACCGCGACGATGACTGCCCGCCTGACGCTCGACCGCCGCGATTTCGGCATGGGCGCGGGCTACCCAGACGAAAAGACCGTGGCCTTCCCCGTCGCGGTCGATATCGCCCTGACCGCGACGCGGGACTGACGCGGGTTCAGTAGATCGCCGTCACCGGCTCGCCCAGCGCCAGCGATCCCGTGTAGAGATACTGGCTCTCGCGCTTCATCGGATGATACCGCGCGCCCTGCACGTCGCGAAACCGCCGCTCCAGCCCCGCCTTGCGGTAGAACCCCGGCCCGCCCGCCAGCTCCATCGCCAGCTCCACCGCGCGGATCGCGTTCTCCTCGACCAGACGCCGCCCGATCATCACTTCGTTCACGCTTTCCTCTGACGGCGCATTCGCCTCGGCCACAGCGACCATGTGGCGATGCGCCAGCTGCGCCGCGCGCAGGGCCGTGTCCATCTCGCCCGCCACGCGCGGACTGCGTCCCGGCTTCGACTTCGCCAGCCCGACCGCGATGTCCCGCGCGCTTTCGGCGACGCCCAGATAGGCCGCATAGATGATCGGGAACGCGATTGTCGCGATGATCCGGAACAGCGGGTGCCATTCCCCGGCCTTCCGTTTCAGCGCGACCTTGTCGTCGGCCACGAAGTAGCCGTCGACGACCACGTCGTTCGACCCCGTGCCGCGCATGCCCAGCGTATGCCAGGTGTCCTTGACGCTGACTTCCGGCGCATTCATCGGCAGCGCGAAGTGGATCACCTCGCCATCCGCCACCGCGCCCGTCACCAGCAGATCGCCCGCCTCGGCCCCCGACACGAACACCTTGCGCGTCTTGATCCGATAGCCGCCCTCGACCCGCTCGGCCCCCGGCGCGCCGCCGACCCAGTCCGATCCGCCGCTCGACAGCAGGATCGCGTTCGTCGACCCCACCTTGCGCAGCACCGGCTCCACCGCCGCCTTCGCCGCAGGCTGATGCCGCCAGCGCCAGGCCGGAATCGCCACCTGATGCGTGTGCATCGACAGCGCCAGCGCCGTCGATCCGCAGCCATGGCCCAGCAGGCGGATCATGTCGCACAGATCGCCGACCCCCGCATCGCCGCCGCCCAGTTCCGCCGGCACGCCCGCCGAAACCAGCCCTTCGGCCTTCAGCCGCACATAGTTCGCCGCGACGAAGCTGTCGTCCGCATCATGTCCGCCCGCATCCTTGTCGAACTCCGCCGCCAGACGCCGTGCCTTGTCGGCAAACGTCCCGCCAGCCGTCGCCTGCGCCACCGATTTCACTTGTTCAATCACAGTCATGTCTATTCCTCCAAGGGTGAATGCCTGCGATCATCCGCCCGCCCCGCAGCCCGGTCCAGTCCAGTATCTGGACTGGACGATGTGGCGATCCGGATGCATTCGTGCTATGGTGCGCAGCGTCGGTTTCGTGACGTGCGCATTGCTTTGACCATTTTTGGAACGGAAGAATTCCCATGGAAAAGAACGGTTACGGCCAGTTCTGCCCGGTCTCGATGGCCGCCGAAATCGTCTGCACGCGCTGGACAGCCCTTGTTCTGCGCGAACTTCTTTGCGGCAGCACACGGTTCAACGACATCCGCCGCGGTGTCCCTAAAATGTCGCCCACGCTTCTGTCCAAACGCCTGAAGGAGCTTGAAACCGCAGGCATCGTCTCTACCGAACCGCGACCCGGCGGCGCTGTGGACTACCGCCTGACGGATATGGGCGAAGACCTGCGCCCGCTCATCATGTCGCTTGGGCAGCTGGGGCCAGCGCTGGGTCGAATCACGCCTTTCCCTCAGGAATCTCGATCCTTCGCTGCTGATGTGGGACATGCGCCGCTGGCTGAACCCCCAGCCTCTGCCCCCGCGCCGCTGCACGATCCAGTTTCAGTATCCCGAATTGTCCGAAGCCAACCGAAACTGGTGGCTGGTCGTCGAACAGGCCGGCGACGTCGATCTTTGCGGCTTCGATCCGGGGTTCGACATCGACCTGCTCGTCACCGGCCCCCTGCGGTCGATCACTGCCGTCTGGATGGGGGTATCCAGCATGACCGCAGAAACCGCCGCCCGTCGCGTGACCATCGACGGCGATCCCGCCATCGCCAGCGCGATCGACGCCTGGCTCGGCCTCAGCCCCTTCGCCCGCGAACAGCGGCGCGTCGCCTGACCGCACTAGCGCCCTGCCACCGCCGCGTCCGCGCGCGGCCTCTCGCCCAGCGCCCCCGCCATCGCCAGGCTCAGCGCCACCAACGGCAGCCCCAGGCCAAAGGTCCAGCGGATGCCCCAGTGCTCGGCCACGTAGCCCAGCAGCGGCGGCCCCAGCAGGAAGGCAACAAACGAAATCTGCGCAAGCGCCGCCACGTTCACCGCCGCCGCCCGGTCCGTCCGCTGCGCCGCCGCCGACATCGCCAGCGGGAAGATCACGCTTGTCCCGACAGCGACCAGCGCAAATCCCAGCAGGGCCGCCACCGGCACCGGCGCGAAGAACACCATGACCAGCCCGGCCGCCATCGTGCACAGCATCGCCCGCGCCACCCCGCTCGGCGAATGCCGCTCGACGAATCCGTCCGCGAAGAACCGCGCCGCCGCCTGCGAGAACGCGAATGCCGCCACCGCGAAGCCCGACAGGAACGGCCCGGCCTCGAACACGCTGCGCATGTAGATCGCCGACCAGTCGAGGCTCGCCCCCTCCATCAGCATCGCCGACAGCGTCACCGCGACCAGAATCAGAATCGCCCCCGTCGGCCGCGCGTATCGCGGCGTCGCATCGCCGCTTTCTTCCGCCCTGGCCGGTGCGGGCCGGTATCCGCGCAGGAACAGCGCCACCCCGGCCAGTGCCAGCGGCACGACCAGCGCCAGATGCCAAGCAACGGACACGCCCAGTTGCGCCATCCCCGCCCCGAACAGGCCCGCGCCGAAGAACCCGATGCTCCAGAACGAATGCGCCCGGTTCATGATCCGCCGCCCGATCAGCGCCTCGGTCCGGTCCGCCTCGACATTGATGATGATCTCGGTGCAGCCGATCAGCAGCCCCACCGGCACCAGCAGCACGAACAGCGCCAGCGGCCCCGGCGCGTGCACGGCCACCGCGTAGAAAAGCGCGATCAGTGGGATCAGCCCGCGCAGCGCGCGGCGGAACCCGATGCGTTCAAGCAAGGGTGCCGCCAGCGACAGCGAGATCAGCGTGCCCGCAGGCACCCCGATCAGGCCGAGGCCCAGCGCGCCCTCGCCGATCCCCATCGCCTCCTTGATGTCGGGCAGGCGCGGAAAGATGTTTCCCATCGCAAAGGAATAGATGGCGAAGGCCGCATAGACGCGGTGCTGCGGGGACAGGTCAGGGCCAGTGGGCATGGGAAGACTTCCTGGGAGAATGACACCGACCCGGGGGAAATCTCTGGTCGCCCGCCGGATCAGCCCGGGTCAACCCGACGCGCTTCTCGCACAACCCGTGCCAGCCTCCAAGAGGCCGTCCGAGCGCTTCGCTGGCCGACTCGCCAGGTTTGCTTCGGCATCGCGTCTTTGCTTGACCGAGCCTGCTTGCATCCTGCCCCGCATCCTCTATAAGGCCGCTTCCTTCCGCACTTCATGCAACCGGCGAAGCCTCTCGTGGCGGACCGCGGAAGGCTCAGGTCCCGCCTATGAAGCCGCCCGAGACGAAAAGGGAACCGCATGCCGCTTTATGAGCATGTGATGATCGCACGTCAGGACCTGTCCAACACGCAGGCCGAAGCGCTCATCGAACACTTCTCCACGGTGATCGCGGACAACGGCGGCAAGGTCGTCGACCACGAATACTGGGGCGTCAAGACGATGGCCTACAAGATCAACAAGAACCGCAAGGGCCACTACGCCTATATCCGCACCGACGCGCCCTCGGCCGCCGTGCAGGAGATGGAGCGTCTGGCCCGCCTGCATGACGACGTCATGCGCGTGATGTCGATCAAGGTCGACAAGCACGACGAACTGCCCTCGGCCCAGATGCAGAAGCGCGACGACCGCGAACGCGGCGACCGCGATGATCGCGGCGGCGGCTTCCGCCCCGACCGGGGCCCCCGCGAAGATCGTGGTCCGCGCGAGGACCGGGGCGGCGAACGCCGCGAACGCACCTTCGACCGGGCATGAGGAAAGGGCTCTAGATCATGGCTACCAAACCGTTTTTCCGCCGCCGCAAGGTCTGCCCGTTCTCGGGCGACAACGCGCCGAAGATCGACTACAAGGACGTCCGCCTGCTGCAGCGCTACATCTCCGAGCGCGGCAAGATCGTCCCCGCCCGCATCACCGCCGTCTCGGCCAAGAAGCAGCGTGAACTCGCCACCGCCATCAAGCGCGCGCGGTTCCTCGCCCTGCTTCCCTACGCTGTGAAATAAGGGGGACAGATATGCAAGTCATCCTTCTGGAACGTGTGGCCAAGCTTGGCCAGATGGGCGAGGTCGTGAACGTCAAGGACGGCTACGCCCGCAACTTCCTTCTGCCCCAGGGCAAGGCGCTCCGCGCGAACGAGACGAACGTGAAAGCGTTCGAGGGCAAGAAGGCCCAGCTTGTCGCGCAGAACCTCGACACCAAGAAAGAGGCCGACAAGATCGCGGCCCAGCTTGACGGCCAGTCCTATGTCATCATCCGCTCGGCCTCCGACGCGGGTGCGCTCTACGGTTCCGTCACCACCCGCGACGCCGCCGATGCGGCAACGGCTGGCGGCGTGACCGTCAACCGCGCGCAGGTCGTGCTCGACCGTCCGATCAAGGACCTTGGCATGCACACGGTCACCGTCGTGCTGCACCCCGAGGTTTCGGTGAAGATCACGCTGAACGTGGCACGTTCGGCGGAAGAGGCTGAACTCCAGGCTGCAGGCAAGTCGATCCAGGAACTGGCGGCGGAGGCCGAAGCGGCTGCGGATTTCGAGATCGCCGAGCTGTTCGACGACATCGGCGCCGCGAACGACGTGGACCCGCGCGGCGACCGGTAAGGTCCCGTCCGGAAGATTTCAAGCCGCGCCCGGGGCAACCGGGCGCGGTTTTTTATTGACCCGACTGTTGCTCCGGCGACGCCACAGGAACTGTGAAGTCAGGATGCGCGACCACGCGCGTGGCCGCATCGACATGCGGCAGGCCATATTTCGGCGGGGGCAGGCTCTCCCCGTCCCTGACCAGTGCTTCGGCGAAATCCAGTAATTCATTTGCGCGCCAGCTGTCGAACGCGCCCGCCGGTGTCTCATAGGGCATATCGAAGAGGCCGCGCATCCGACTGTCCTCTGGCCCCTCGCTGAAGGCGCGTCCGATCGACGCGCAGCTGTCCTTCAATTGTGGCAGCGCGACCAGTGCGCGCAGCTTGCGGTGCTCATTGAAGTCGAACCCGATCAGCTTCTTCCCCGCCAGCTCGCCCAACCTGGACAGACGCTCGATGACCTCGGCTCGCATCGACAGGTTCAGTCCGCCCTCGCTTCTTTTCAGGCGCACATGCACGATCCGTTCGCGGAATCCCGGCAGGCGGGATTGCAGCGTGTCCTGCCAGTCTTTCGCCGTGTCGAGCATCGCCATGCCGAAACTGCCGATGCTTCGGACATCGCGCGCCGGAAGGTCCGAGGCCGGATACGACTGCGGCGCGGTCCAGTCCTTGAAACTCGGCGTTGGCGGCATCTGGACCTGCAAGTCGTCCGACAAGGACGGGGCGGCGTCCAGCTCCGCCGACACCGAGCCCAGCGCGATCCCGAAAGTCGGCCTTCGCGGCAAGGTGCTGTCAAAGAAATGCACCGGAAAGTTCGACGACAGGCCACCGTCGGTGAACAGGCACCTTGCAAGCCCCGGTTGTTTGCCATCGCCTGCCGCATCCACATACCGGTAAAGCGGCACAGCGGCGATCAGGCCTGGAAAACTCAGGCTCATGCGCGCCACCAGCCAGACAGGGAACGCATCGCCGACTTTCAGACGGAAGAAGTTATGGTTGTCGCCGTTCCAGGCAGCGGTCATTTTTGTCGCTTCATCTGTCAGATAAGTCAGGATTTCGGGGGGCACGACGCGGGCCATCTCGTCTTCCCGGAACCAATGGATCGGCGCGGCAAGGGGCAGCTTGTAGGGCCGCTGCGATGACAGGTCGGTTGTCATCGCCGCAACACTGATCGCCCGGTCCGCAACGCCGTCGGCACCACCCGCTCGCGCCAGATCGCCGACGGTCAGGGGGCGATTCAGCGGCAGGCCAGCCACCGTCTGTACCTGGCTGTGCAGCCACTCGCCCAATGCCTCCTTCGGTCGCAGCCCGTAGACGATTTTCGGCAGAATTCCGGGACAAATGCCGAAATCCGCCTTTGGCAGCCGACGCAGGGCCGCATCGGCAAACATCAGCACACCGGCCAGAAGCGCCCCCAAGGCACCCGTGACCAAGGCCCATCCCAGACCGAGCCAGTCGGTCGATATCCACGTCCACAGGACCAGCACAGGAATGCATATCCACCAATGCGCCCTGAAGATCGCCCAAAGCATCCGAATCCACATGTAAAGCCTGACAGGCGTGGTCATCAGCGCTCGCGCCGTCATCAGCAGGGACCCGAGGCCCGGTGAAGGAACAAACAGCTTGCCGAGTTTTCCGCCGAGTTCTTTCGGCATCTTGTGGATCAGTTCGAATCCGCTGAAATCATCTTTCCCCGGACTAATCTGCCTCCGGTATTCCGCCGCAGCCGCGATCACCGTGGCCAGCGCACCTGCCGAGGTGCCGCCGATATTCCGAAGTCGGAATTCCTGTCCGATCACCCAAACGGCCCCCGGATACACCACCCCCGAAGTGACGCCGCCTTTCATAATCAGGTCGCAGTCCTTCGTAGGCGCTGCTAGACGAGCCTCGGAATCGCTTCCCATGCTCAATTCTCCTTCGCTCAAATATCTCCAGTCAATTACGCCGATCATATCACAGCTGAAGCCGAACGCCGCGTGAAATTCCCTTCGCCAACGCGACGCCGAAAACAAAAAGGCCGCGCCCCCTCCCAAAGGCGCGGCCCCCTTCAGCTGACCCCTTGGGGCCGCTTCACATCTCGTCCAGCGCCTCGACGGCCTTGGTCAGCTTGTCCTTCGTCACGGTCTTCTCGGCCACCTTCGCGCCCGCGAAGATCAGGTCCACGACCTTGTCCTCGAAGATCGGCGCGCGCATCTGCTGCTGCACGCCGGGGTTCTTCTGCACGTATTCGAAGAACGCGCGTTCCTGCCCCGGATACTGACGCGCCTGCGACAGCACCGCCTGCGTCATCTCGGCATCCGTCACCTCGACCTTTTCCTTGCGGCCAAGTTCGGCCAGCAGAAGGCCCAGACGCACCCGGCGCTCGGCCAGCGACTTGTGCTCGTCCGTCGTCTCGATATGGGCATGGTCGTGCCCGTGATGGTCCGGGTTTTCCTCGTGCCACAGCTGATGCGCGATCTGGCCCGCCTCCGCGTCCACCAGGCTCGGCGGCAGGTCGAACTTGACCATTGTGTCCAGCTGGTCGAGCAGCGCGCGTTTCATCACCGCGCGGCTGGCACCGGTGTACTCCGCCTCCAGCCGCTCGGTGACCTGCGCCTTCAGCGCGTCAAGGCTGTCAGACCCGAACTTCTTCGCCAGTTCGTCGTCGATCTTTGCCGCCACCGGCTCGCGCACTTCCTTGACCGTGCAGTCGAACACCGCCGCCTTGCCTGCGAGGTTCTTCGCCCCGTACGCCTCGGGGAACGTCACCTTCACCGACACCGCGTCGCCTGCCTTGGCACCGACCAGCTGTTCCTCGAAGCCCGGGATGAACGACTTCGATCCCAGCACCAGCGGATAATCCGTTCCCGCCCCGCCCTCGAACGCCTCGCCGTCAACACGTCCCAGGAAGTCGATCACAACCTGATCGCCGTCTTTGGCCTTGGCACCCTTCTTGCGCTCTTCGAAGGCCTGCGCCGACTTCGCCAGATTCTCCAGCGCTTCGGCCACCGATTTCTCGTCGGCCTTCACCACCAGCTTTTCCAGTTTCAGCTTGCCCAGATCGACATCCGGAATCGGCGGCAGCGCCTCGTACGACATCTCGACCACGACGTCCTGGCCCTCTTTCCAGTCCCCGCCGTTCTGCATCTCGACCTTCGGCTGCATCGCCGGACGGTCGCCCGATGCGTCGAAATGCGACTTCATCGCGCCGTCGATGGCTTCCTGCATCGCGTCGCCCATGAACCCGCGGGCCGAACTGCTTCTTGATCAGCGCCATCGGCACCTTGCCCTTGCGGAAGCCCTTCATCTCGACCTCGGGCTGCGCCTCGACCAGCTTTTCCTGAACCTTCGCGTCCAGCTCGGCCCCGGTCAGCGTGATCGTGTAGGCCCGCTTCAGGCCGTCTTTCAGGGTCTCGGTGACCTGCATCGTCGTCGTCCTCTTTCCTGTCGTCTGGTGCGGGTGGAGGGACTTGAACCCCCACGCCTTGCGGCGCCAGAACCTAAATCTGGTGCGTCTGCCAATTTCGCCACACCCGCGAAAGTCCGGGGGGCGGCACCCGTTGCCGGAACCGCCCCCGAAATCCGCGTCCTTCTAACAAGGACGCCCCCGCGAAGCGAGAGGAAAAACACCCCACAGAAACGCCGCGAAAACTGTCCCATCCTGTCCTGATCCTGCCGCAATCCTCACCGAACCTTAACCTTGCCTAGGGTCTCATTCGGGACCGATCCCTGGGGAGGGTAAAATGGCCGTCACGACCGCAGTCTCGCCGAACATCGACACCGATGCCGACACCGATGTCACGGGCCTGGTGGCCGGGGCAGAGGTTCTGACGATCGAAGGGCTGATGCCCGTGGAATTCCTCGAACCCGGCGACCGCATCGTCACGCGCGGCGGTGTCCGCCGCCTGGCCGAACTGAAACGCGGCACCTATTCCGGGCCGCGCCTATGTGGTGATGGGCGGCAGCCTCGGCCACATGCTGCCGGGCCGCGATACGATGCTGACGCCGCGCACGCGGGTTCTGGTCCGCGACTGGCGCGCGCAGGTGATGTTCGGCTGCGAGATCGCGCTTGTCGCGGTCGAGGCGCTGGTGGACGAATTGTTCGTCAAGGAAGTGATGGTGCGCGACGTGCCGCTGTTCACGCTGGTGTTCGAGGCCCCGCAGGTCATCTACGCGGGCGGCATGGAGCTTGCGGCAGGCGATCCGGTACCGGTCGCGGCCGAACGCCTAAAGCCCCAGCTTCGCGGAACACCTTCGGCAACTCCTCGGGCAGATCCTCGGCGATCAGCCCCGGCCCGAAACTCAACGCACATTCGACGTGAAGCCATGCCGCCGTTTCGGCCGCCTGCATCGGCGCAAAGCCCCGCGCCAGCAGCCCGGTGATGAACCCCGCCAGCACATCGCCCGACCCGGCGGTCGCAAGCCAAGGTGCCGCGCGCTCATAATGCGCGGAATTGATGCTGCACCGCCCCGAGGGGTCGGCGATGACGGTGTCCGGGCCTTTGAAGAGCACGACGCAGCCCGCCCGCGCCGCAGCCTCGCGCGTCGCGTCCACCTTGGAATAGGCGGGGCCCTTGGTGGCGGGCGCGTCGAGCTTTGCGGCGATGTCGGGAAACAGCCGCGCGAACTCGCCGGCATGGGGGGTCAGGACGCAGTCGGCGTGCAGCAGCCGCAAACAGCGCCGGATCGCGGGCGACGATGTAGGGTCCGTCAAAGCGATCGCGCATCAACTGCACCGTGAGGTCGGGGCTTGCCCCGACTCCTCCAAACACCGCCCGCCACCAACTGCCCGCGCCGCCTCCCCGGTCCCCAGCCCCGGCCCGACACACAGCGCATT
The DNA here is from genome assembly GCA_963819585.1 of uncultured Alphaproteobacteria bacterium. Taxonomy (GTDB): domain Bacteria; phylum Pseudomonadota; class Alphaproteobacteria; order Rhodobacterales; family Rhodobacteraceae; genus JAOADN01. The sequence goes on along the minus strand of CAWFWP010000010.1, from coordinate 32,901 downwards.
GATCCGCGCATCCCCCAGCACCTCCGCCAGCCCCGCCCCGTCCGCCACCGCCCGCAGCATCACCGCATCCACCCGCGCCGCATTCTCGGGGATCGCGTCCGGCGGACAGCCCAACGTCACCAGCCCCGCCCCGATCCGCAAGCTGCCCCGCGCGGCGAGGCGGGCCGCGCCGCCGCGGCCGGGCGGACCGGAGAGGATGAGGGCGTGGCCGTGGGAGAATTTGTGGTCGCCGACATCCTTTTCGAGGCTGCTCCAGTTTCCGACGAATTCGGCGAACGTCAAATGTCGTTCGATCAGTTGAACGACCGATCCGTTTGGCTTCGTCCTCGTCGTCGGGTCGTAGCGCTCGCCCAGGACGTTCATTGCCGCGCTGGCGTTCAGCCCAATGTCAGCCACAACGATCTTGCCACAATGCTCCGACCCATTCCGCAGGAAATGACCCGGTTTTCGAAATCTGGAACGTGACCGTCAAGTCGGCGCTCAGCGAAGTCTTGTTGCACCTCGCCGAAGTTGCGCCCGCTGTCGGCGCAAAGGCCAGAGGGCATATCAATCGACAACGGACTTTCGGCATTTTCACTTCCGAAAGCGTCGCATGGCAGATCGACAGAAACATCGCTGCACTCCTCAGCGGGCGGTCGCGCCAGACCGGTCCGAACACCGCATCAACCAAGCATGTCGCAGTCCGTGGCCCAAGCCGATCAAAGGTCGCTCGAATGCCCGCACCTCCCCCATCCCCACCACCGCTCATAATTCACCCGCGCATCCGGCGGCATCCGCTTCAGGCTCCCCGTACAGGAACACCTCCACCCCCCAGCCCCGCTCCCGCAGCAGCCGCGCCACCACGAACCCGTCGCCGCCGTTGTTCCCCGGCCCGCACAGCACCACCGCGCGCCGCGCACCCGCCCCTGCATCTTCGGTCTCAAATATCCTCGGGGGTCCGGGGGCGGAAACCCCCGGCCTCGCCGGCCTCCGCCAGCTCCGGCCACTCCTCGAAGATCGCCTCCACCACGCCCCGCCCGGCGCGCTCCATCAGCTCCAGCCCCGTCACCTCGCCGCTGACGCAATCGCCGCCGCCTCGATCGCCCGCATCTGCGCCGCCGTCAGAAGCTCTGTCATCGCATCGTTCTCCGATTGCATTCCCTGCGGGCATTCTGCACAAAAAACAGGCACAACGCGGGATTCGGCCCGGCCGTCAGGCCGCCCGAAACCCTAGTCAATTGTGGCCGCCGATGAGAAGTGTTCAGACGGCGCGAAGCGGCGAAACCGGCGGGGGGATCAGGCGCGCATGAAGAAGATCGAGGCGATCATCAAGCCCTTCAAGCTTGATGAGGTCAAAGAGGCGCTGCAAGAGGCGGGCGTCCAGGGCCTTTCCGTGATCGAAGTCAAGGGCTTCGGCCGCCAGAAGGGCCATACCGAGCTGTACCGCGGCGCGGAATATGTCGTCGATTTCCTGCCCAAGGTGAAGATCGAGGTCGTGCTGGCCGACGATCAGGTCGATGCCGCCGTCGCCGCCATCATCGCCGCCGCCCGCACCGACAAGATCGGCGACGGCAAGATTTTCGTCTCGACCGTCGAACAGGCGATCCGCATCCGCACCGGCGAGACCGGCGACGACGCGATCTGACGCATCCCGAACCCCGCCTGACGCCCGAAACACTATCGTTCTGACAGAAGGAAAACGCCACATGGGCAAGAAAGACGTCCTGAAACTGATGAAGGAAGAGGAGGTCGCCTATGTCGACATCCGCTTCACCGACCCCAAGGGCAAGCTGCAGCACGTCACGCTGATCGCCGACCTGGTCGATGACGATTTCTTCGACGAAGGCTTCATGTTCGACGGCTCGTCGATCGCGGGCTGGAAGTCGATCGATCAGTCCGACATGAAGCTGATGCCGGACACGTCGTCGGTCTACATCGACCCGTTCTATGCGGAAAAGACGCTCTGCATCCATTGCAACGTGGTCGAGCCCGACACGAACGAGGCCTATTCGCGCTGCCCGCGCCAGACGGCGATCAAGGCCGAGGCCTACCTCAAATCCTCGGGCGTCGGCGACACGGCCTATTTCGGCCCCGAGGCCGAATTCTTCATCTTCGATGACGTCCGCTATTCCGTGACGCCGCGCAAGGTGGCCTACGAGATCGACGCGGAAGCGGCGGCCTGGAACACCGACACCGTGACCGAAGGCGGCAACTACGGCCACCGCGCGGGCCACAAGGGCGGCTATTTCCCGGTGAACCCGGTGGACGAAGCCCAGGACATCCGCGGCGAGATGCTGTCGACGATGAAGCGCATCGGCATGAAGGTGCGACAAGCACCACCACGAGGTTGCGACCTGCCAGCACGAACTCGGGCTGATCTTCGGCGGGCTGGTCGAACAGGCCGACAACATCCAGAAGTACAAATACGTGATCCACAACGTGGCCCACGCCTACGGCAAGACCGTGACCTTCATGCCGAAGCCGATGAAGGGCGACAACGGGTCCGGCATGCATGTGAACATGTCGATCTGGAAGGGCGGCAAGCCGCTGTTTGCAGGCGACAAATACGCCGACCTTAGCCAGGAGGCGCTGTATTTCATCGGCGGCATCCTGAAGCACGCCAAGGCGCTGAACGCGCTGACCAACCCCGGCACCAACAGCTACAAACGCCTGATCCCGGGCTTCGAGGCGCCGGTGCTGCGCGCCTATTCGGCCCGCAACCGCTCCGGCTGCGTGCGGATTCCGTGGACGGAGTCGCCGAAAGCCAAGCGTGTCGAGGCCCGCTTCCCCGATCCGTCGGCGAACCCCTACCTGGCCTTTGCGGCCCTGCTGATGGCGGGACTTGACGGCATCAAGAACAAGATCGACCCGGGTCCGGCCTCGGACAAGGACCTCTACGACCTGCCGCCCGAGGAACTGGCCGAAATCCCGACCGTCTGCGGATCGCTCCGCGAGGCGCTGGAGGAACTGGAGAAGGACCACGACTTCCTGCTCGCGGGCGATGTCTTCACCAAGGACCAGCTCGAAGGCTACATGGCGCTGAAGTGGGAAGAGGTCTACGCCTACGAGCACACGCCGCATCCGATCGAGTATCAGATGTATTACAGCTGCTAAGGCCCTGGTGCGCAATGAATGCGCACCCTACGGGATGACGGAAAGGGCGCGCCGCACGGCGCGCCCTTTTCTGCATCTTGCCGCCCCGCCCAGCCTCCTGTCCCCCGCGCGTGGGCGATCCCGCCCGCCGCCCGTAGCGCGGGGTTCACCCGCATCCATCGCCCCCCGTCCCGTAGGGTGCGCATTCAGAACGCACCGCCCCGTAGGCGGGGTTCCACCCCACCATTCTTCCGCCCTCTCCCTTTTGTCATCCCCGCGAAGCGGGGGGCCCACCCCACGCCCGCTGGCAGAGGCCATCGCCTCTGCCACGCCGCACCAACCCCACCCCGCACCCCGGCCCATCTCAAATGGGCCGGGACGCGCCTGCCCGCCCCACGGCGGGCGCGTTCCGCTCCCGCCCGGGCAGGCTCGTCCATATGTGGTCGCTTGGCATCGGTCAGACTTGGCACCGTGGCGTCTGTGAGCCGGGGAAACGCAGTGCCTTTCTAGGCAGCCGACTCTATGGGGGTGTCCATGCCGAGTCAGATTAGTGACAGTGATCATCCGAAGTCGTCTCGATTCCAAGATCGAATATCGGTTGTATCCCTTGGCGGAAGTTCATCGAAACCCTATTCTCTCCAAAGGGACAAAAGGGGAACACATCCGTGGATTGGAACATCGGGATCATCATCGCCACTCTTATCGGGCCAGTGCTAGCGGTGCAGGCGCAGAAATGGCTTGAGCGCGGCCGCGACGTTAAAGAAAGGCGACTGACGAACTTTTGTACCCTGATGGCCGACACGGGCCGCAAGACTATCGCCTGTCCATGTGGAAGCGCTGAACGCAGTCCCGGTCGAGTTTTACGGGTCGCGGGGAAAGCTGAAGCAGATCAATGATGCATGGAAAATCTATCTCGACTACCACGACGAACACCTAACCATGAACGATGCATGGGCGCAAAAGCGGCAAGACCTTTTCCTTGATCTCCTGCACCTGATCGCCCAGTTCCTTGGCTACAGCTTCAGCCGTGCCCAGTTGGAGCGGGACATTTACTCACCCCGCGCCCATGGTGACTTGGAAACCGAACAGACTATCATTCGAAAGGGACTAGTCGGTTTGTTCAAGGGGGAGATTGCGCTGCCCCTCGGGTCAAGGAGTTCCCTGCGACCGTTGAGACCAGCCCCGAGTTGCACAGAGGAGCTTCGCAGGCTTCTGGTTGAGACACTCAAACAGAAAGTCCCCTAGCCATCGAAAAGGGTGGCGGCAAATCTGACTAGCAATCCACCACCTGCCTAGCAACCCACCCCTCACCCCCTAAACCTTACCACCCGGTTAACAAGTTACTTTTATTCTTTCTATTTCAATCACTTACGCAAATGTCCACATGTGGACACACCCCCTCACCCCCCTGCCCGCCCCAGCGGATGCTCCGCCAGCGCCGCCGCCTGCTCCGCCGTCAGGTCTTCCTGCCGCACAGATAGGTATGGATCGAAAACACCACCGCCCCGGTTCGCGGCAGTTTCACGAAACACTGACGCTCGGACCGGATATACCCTTGTCCATCCGCCGGACGGATGCGCGGGGCGGCTTCGGACCTTGGGTAATGCAGATCAGGATCGGCATAGAGCAGACCGTTCGCCCGCCAGAGCGGCTGCTCGGGCCGGATCGCGTCGAACATCCGCTGCACCCGGCGGGCGATGTCCTCATCGTAGCGGTCGACCGGCCGGTGAATGCGGCTGAGCGGGCGGCCGATCTTTTCGGCCAGCGTCCATCCGGCGGGAAAGCAGAGGATCGCGCCGACCAGGACATGTTCGTCGCCCTGCCTGACATGCAGGCAGAAGTCGTTCTGGCAGAGGCGTCCAAGGGTCAGGAGCGGCCGGTCTCGGTCCAGCACGACCGCCACGCCATCCGGCCGGGTGATCCGGTCACCCGCCACCCGGAAGCCGAGGCGCGGCAACTCGCCCGCCACCACACGCTCCAGCAGTTCCCCCGCCGCCGCCCGCCCCTCGGGCAGCAGCGCATGAACCCTTCCGGGCACCTCCGCGATCAGCCGGTCGCGGAGCCGCATCTGCCCGGCATAGGCCTCATCCACCCGCAGCCAGTCATCGCCCTCCACGGGAAGCACCCCCGGCAGCCGCCGCGTGCGCGGGTCGGCCCAGGGCGCGAAGGGCAGGCGCGGTGCAGATGATCCGTCATGGCCGAGCGCCTTAGCCGAAGGCCCGGCGGAAGGGAACGGATGCGCGTCCCTACCCGGCCACGCCGCCGCACCGCCCGAAAAGCCCCCGCAAATGAACCCGATCCGGTCGCAATTCAGCCGGAATGGGCGGTGATGTTGCCGGTCAGAAGATCAGGTACGAGTTGAAGTCAGGACCATTCCATGCTGGCACGCAATTGGCAGATCGAGGCGGCGATGCTTTACCGCGACGCCCCCGCCTTCCGCCTCGCCGAACTGCGCGCCGGGGTCAACGACGCGCTGTCCCGCTACCGCCTCACCTTCCGCACCGCCGCCGTGTCAGACGACCGCGTCGTGCTGTCGAACGATGTCGTCGAACTTGTCGTCACCCGCGTCGCCCATGCGCTTCCCGCGCAGCGCTTCACCGCCGCGCTGAACGCCCGCTTCGCCCGTGTCCGGCCCAACGACTACGCCACCCCGCTTGCCGCACATGCCCACGCGATCCTGATCGAGGCGCGCGTCGCCCCTGACGTCGCACAGGATGTGCCCGCCGAAACCCGCATCGTCATCGCCCATGCCGCCCTGACAGCCGTGCAGGGCCTGGCCTGGCCCGACCTGATCCACTGGACCCAGTCCGACACGCTGTTCCTGCCCGATGAAGTCCCGCCGACCGAAGGCATCGGATTCCCCGCGATGCTTGTCACCCGCCCCGAAATCATCGCCGCTGGCAGCGACGCGCGCGGGCGGCGCAAGTTCGCGGTGACGGCGGGTCTGGCCGAGCACTGGTTCGGCAAGCCGGTCACGGTCGCGCCTACGTCGCATTCCCTGCCCGAGGTTCTGGCGGTGATCGACTTCTGCCTTCTGCGGCATCTCGAGCGGTGACAATCTGCTGGCCGAAGACGGCGTCATCGCCCTGTCCGACCGGACCGAAGTGGTGATCCGGCATCTTGGCCCGGGCGGGAAGTTCCCGGAGGGCCGTATCGAGCTGTCCTTCCGCAACCGCACGCAGGAACGCCCCGCCCCCGGCCCACTGCCGTTCATGCCGCAGGCGATCCCGCCGGGCGCGCAGCCCGTGCGCCTTGCCGATTTCCGCAAGCCGCGACGGCACCTGAACTGACGCGTCCGGACGCGGCGCGGCACGGTCGCAATCAGACCTGACGCGGCCGCACCTGTTCTGCCATCATGCCCCGCAACCGGGGGCATCGCATGAACCAGCACTATTCCGACCGCCGCAAGATCGACCCTGCGCGCGGGGCGACGCTGGCCGACGGCAGCCCGAACGACAATGACCGGGTCGAGATCGGCCCGACGCAGATCGCCTTTGCCGAATGGGCCGCCGGCGGGCCTGACCCCCCCGAACCTGGCCGCCATGCGCCGCTTCCGCTGGCAGCGCCTGACGCAGGCCCTTGTCGCGCGCGACTACGGCGGCCTTCTGATGTTCGACCCGATGAACATCCGCTACGCCACCGACACGACGAACATGCAGCTCTGGAACGCGCACAACCCGTTCCGCGCGGTGCTGCTCTGCGCCGACGGGCATATGTGCATCTGGGAGTACAAGAACTCCCCCTTCCTCGTCGCCTTCAACCCGCTGATCGCCGAGATGCGGCATGGCGCGTCGTTCTTCTATTCGATCACCGGCGACAAGGGCGTGGCTGCCGCCGAAAGCTTCGCGGGACAGGTCGATGAGGTGATGCGCGCCCATGCCGGGTCGAACCGCCGGCTGGCGGTGGACAAGATCATGGTCGCGGGCCTGCGGACGCTGGAAGCCGCAGGGTTCGAGGTGATGGAGGGCGAGGAGGTCACCGAACGCGCGCGCGCCGTGAAAGGCCCCGAGGACATCGCCGCGATGCGCTGCGCCCATCTCGCCTGCGAGGCGGCGATCGCACGAGATGGAGGACTTTGCGCGGTCAGAAGTGCCAAAGGGCCACGTCAGCGAGGATGCGATCTGGGCGGAACTGCACGCAGGCAACATCCGGCGCGGCGGCGAATGGATCGAGACGCGGCTGCTTGGCCTCCGGCCCGCGCACCAACCCGTGGTTCCAGGAATGCGGGCCGCGTATCGTGCAGACGAACGAGATCGTCGCCTTCGACACCGACCTGATCGGCGGCCTACGGCATCTGCATCGACATTTCCCGCACCTGGTGGATCGGCGACCGCCCCCCGCGCCCCGACATGATCGCCGCCTTCGCCCATGCGCGCGAGCATATCGACACCAACATGGCGATGCTGAAGCCCGGCGTCACGATCCCTGAACTGGTCCACGGCGGCCATACCCTCGCCCCCGAATTCCAGCGCCTGAAATATTCCTGCAAGATGCACGGCGTCGGGCTGTGCGATGAATGGCCCTATGTGCCCTATCCCGACGGCTATATGGACGGTTCGTTCGACCATGCGCTGGAGCCGGGGAATGTGCTGTGCGTCGAGGCGCTGGTGACGCCGGATGGCGGGGATTTCAGCATCAAGCTGGAGGAACAGGTGCTGATCACCGAAACCGGGCACGAGAACCTGACGCGGTATCCGTTTGATGCGGGGCTGATGGGCAGCGCCTGACACGGCTACCCGAACACCGCCCCGATCACCTCATCCCGGAACGGCCCGTTGCAGCCCTCGAACGCCGTATTGGTGCAGACCACAACGCTTGTGCTGGTGCCCGGGTCGATCGCCCAGTTGTGCCCCCAGGCCCCGCCCCAGTCCACCGCGCCCACCGGCAGCGCCGTCTGCGCAGCCGCCGGGTCACGCGTCACTGCACCCACAAACCCGAAGCGTTTGCCCGCATCCTTCGCGCGCAGTTCCAGCGTGCCGATGCGGTTTCCCAAGGCAGCCTCCCGCGTCGCAGGCCGCAGGAACTCCCCCGCCCGCAAGGCTTCCATCAGCCGCATCACGTCGCCCGCCGTCCCCGCCATCCCCGCCCCGCCCGACTGCGGCGCGTCCGGCTGAAAGATGCGCGCGGGGGAAAACACCGTATAGCCTTCGGCCTCGTCCCCGACCTTCTCCGGCTCGCCCATCAGCCGCGGCGGGCGGTCGTCGGCATAGGCGGCGGCGAGGCGGGCCTCGTCCGCCACCCCGAACAGCGTGTCCGTCATCCCCAGCGGCCCGGTCACGTACCGCGCCACCGCACCCGCAAGATCACTGCCGTTGATCGCCGCGATGACACCGCCGAGCACGTCAATGGACCAGCCGTATTCCCAGCCCGTCCCCGGCGCGAACAGCAAAGGATGTGCGGCAAGGCGGCGCAGGTTCTTCTTCGAGCGAAATCAGCGGCCCGCTCAGGCCGTCCGAGATGTCGGGACCCACATTGTAGGTCAGCCCCGATGTATGCGTCAGCAGATGCCGGATCAGGATCGGGCGGACAGTGCCGTCCGGCGAGGCAGGCGCAAAATACGGCAGGTAGTCGGTCACCGGATCGTCGATGCCGATCAGCCCGAGGTCCGCCATCCGCAGGGTCGCCGCAGCGACGATGGGTTTCGTGACCGAGGCGAGACGGAAGATCGCGTCGGCCCGCATCGCCCGACCCGCCTCGCGGTCTGCCAGACCTGCGGCGCGCGCATAGACCGGCTGTCCGTCACGCCGGACAAGCACCACGCAGCCGACAATCCGGCTGCCCAAGGCCGCGTCGATCACCGCATCAAGACGGCTTTGAATGTTCATCTGATGCTGCCTTTTCTGAAATCCGGCGTCACTCCGCCACGAACCCCGCCGCCTTGTGACTTCCGTCGCAATACGGCTTGTTCTTCGACTGCCCGCAGCGGCACAGCCAGACCTGCGTCACCTTGTTCACCGTCCGCCCGGTACCGCTGACCACCTCCAGGTTGCCCGTCACCTTCAGCGACCCGTTCGGCGTCGGCTCCACGTTCAGCGGGCCGTTCCGTGCCTCCAGCGCCTGAAACTCCTTCGCCGCAGGTTCGCCCGTCGCCATGAACCCCGCCGCGACATGGCTTCCGTCGCAGAAGGGCTTCGTCTTCGACGCCCCGCAACGGCAGAGCGTCGCGCGGGGGCTCGCCTGCGCCACGCCCCGGATCAGCAGTTCCGCCTCGATCGCCAGCGGCCCGTTTTCGCGCACCCTGACCGTGTTCACCGCCGGCAACCCGTCCGACGTCGCCGCGCCGTCATTCCGCGCCACCCGGATCGCGCCGGACGGGCAGTTGCGCCCGATGCCCAGCACCTCATCCGCCGGGGCGGCGTCGGGGTGGATCCACTCTCCCTTCACGTTCGGCACGAACACTTCGGGATGGTTCAGCACGCAGTTGCGCGAATGCACGCAGCGCGCCCCGTCGAAAGTGATCGTGACCTCCTTGCCCGCAACGACGTCCGTCATTATCCCGCCTCCCTGTTGCACGCGCTTCGCCCTAAGCGTCGCGTCGTCCATCGTCCTCGCGCCGATACGCGCAGACCATCCGGTAATCCTTGCGCGGCCCCGTCACCGTCCATTCCGCCGTCCAGCGCGGCCAGTCGGCGAACCGGTAGGCCACTTCGTACCGGTCCGGGTCGCACAGGTGCAGTGCGACCAGCCCGTCCGGGCCGAATTCGTGGAACGGCCGGCCGTCCGCGTAGTCCACCGCGATCCGGTCCCCCGCCTCGCGCCACAGATACCGCCGCTGCGCCTGCACCGGTGCAGACGACCCCAGCGACAGCTGCCCGTCCTCACGATACGCCAGTGCTTCGCCTTCGCGCCGGAACTCCGCCCGGCCGACGAATGTCCCGGCCTCCTTCGTCAGCAGGTCCGCGATATCCTTGCGGAGCAGCCAGATACCCTCGAAGTCTTTCAGCCCGGGCATCATTGCAGGTCGTTGTAGCGCCCGGTGGTGGCACCCCCGTCCGCCGCGACAAACCGCACCGACAGCCCGTCCGCGCTGCGTTCGACACTGTAGCAGACCCAGCGGTCCGATGGTGGCCAGACCGAACAGTATTCCTCGCCCTGCACCCGCCAATGCCCCAGGGTCGGACCATCCTTGGTGTAGGTGGTGCCACCGTCGGCGCGGAAATCCTGGCTGGCGCCATCGTCGTAGACAACAGACCGCGCTGTCAGGGCATCAGTCACCTCGGCACCTGTCAGCCGCGTCCAGCCGTCCCCTGCCATCGCGGAACCCGCGACAAGGACCAGCCCAGCAATCACGCCCCACTGCCGCATCATGTCCGTCCCGCTTGTCTCGCCCTGACCCCCAGTCTATGCCACGCCCGACGCTCGCGACAACCGAAAGGCGCATCCATGATCCCCCGCTATTCCCGGCCCGAGATGGTTGCGATCTGGTCGCCCGAGGAACGCTTCCGCATCTGGTTCCAGATCGAGGCGCATGCATCGGACGCGCAGGCGGCGCTGGGCGTGATCCCGGCGGAAAACGCGGCGGCGATCTGGGAGGCGAAGGACGCGACAGTTCGACGTCGCGCGTATCGACGAGATCGAGGCGGTGACGAAGCACGACGTCATCGCCTTCCTGACCCATCTGGGCGAAATCATCGGCCCCGACCGCGCGCGCTTCGTGCATCAGGGCATGACCAGTTCCGATGTGCTCGACACCTGCTTCAACATCCAGCTGGTCCGCGCCACCGACCTTCTGCTGGCAGCGACCGACCGCCTGCTGGCAGCGCTGAAGACCCGCGCGTACGAGCACAAGGACACCCTCTGCATCGGCCGCAGCCACGGCATCCACGCCGAACCCGTCACCTTCGGCCTGAAACTCGCCCAGGCCTATGCCGAGATGTCCCGCAACCGCGCCCGCCTTGTCGCCGCTCGCGCCGAGGTCGCCACCGGTGCGATATCCGGCGCGGTCGGCACGTTCGCCAACATCGACCCGGGCGTGGAGGCGCATGTCTGCACGATGATGGGTCTGACGCCGGAACCCGTGTCCACTCAGGTCATCCCGCGCGACCGGCACGCGATGTATTTCGCCACCCTCGGCGTGGTCGCCAGTTCCATCGAACGCATCGCGACCGAAATCCGTCACCTGCAGCGCACCGAGGTGCTGGAGGCCGAGGAATACTTCAGCCCCGGTCAGAAGGGGTCCAGCGCGATGCCGCACAAGCGCAACCCCGTCCTGTCCGAAAACCTGACCGGCCTTGCCCGCATGGTCCGCTCGATGGCCCTGCCCGCGATGGAGAATGTTGCCCTCTGGCATGAACGCGACATCAGCCATTCAAGCGTCGAACGCATGATCGGCCCCGATGCCACCATCACGCTCGACTTCGCGCTGCACCGGCTGGCGGGTGTGATCGAAAAGCTGGTGGTCTACCCGGACACCATGCTGGCCAACCTGAACAGGTTCAAAGGCCTTGTGCATTCGCAGCAGGTCCTGCTCGCCCTCACCCAGAAGGGCCTCAGCCGCGAGGCGTCTTATTCAGCTGTCCAGCGCAACGCGATGAAGGTCTGGGAAAAGGGCGCCGACTTCCGCGCCGAACTGAAAGCCGACGCCGAGGTCGCGGGCGCGCTTGGCGCGGACGGCATCGATGCGCTATTCGACCTCACCTACCACACCCGCCACGTCGACGCGATTTTCGCGCGGGTCTTCGGCGCTTGACCGCCCTGCCGACCCCGTCACGCCTTTGTGATCCGCAGGGCTGGACGGATTCCGTCCCCTTGGGCGTAACTTCGGCACAGTCACACCGATAACGGAGTTCGAAAATGACCTTCCAATTGCGTTCAAGCCTTTCCGCCGCAGCCGTTCTGGCGATGTTCGCCACCGGGCCTGCCTTCTCGGCCGGTTCCGGGTCCGACAACCCGCCGACCCCCACCGAAACGACCACAAAGTGCGAGAAGGGCTTTGCCTGGGACGAGAAGAAGCAGAAATGCCTCGAAATCGTCGAAGGCAATCTCGACAATGACACGCTGTTCAAGGCCGCCCGCGAATACGCCTATTTCGGCCGCCCGGACGAGGCGCTGACAGCCCTTGCCGCGATGACCGAAGGCGACACCGACCGGGTGCTGACCTACAAGGGCTTCGCCAACCGCAAGGCCGACCGCGTCGAGGAAGGCTTCGCCTTTTACCAGGCCGCGCTCGAACAGAACCCCGACAACCTGCTCGTGCGGTCCTACATGGGCCAGGGCTATGTCGATATGGGTGAACTGACGCTCGCCTCCGCCCAGCTTGACGAGATCGTCGCACGCGGCGGTGCGGGCACCTGGGCCGAACGGTCGCTCCGCAAGGCCATTGCCACGGGCGTCACCTACAGCTTCTGATCCAGCCCTTCGTTGGGGCAGCTCCGGCCCCGGTCACGCACAATGTCGTGACCGGGGCCGTCGGCTTTGAAAGCCGCTTTGTGGAAATCCGCATTGATGGCACCATCTTCGTCCAGATTGACACCGATGATCCCTCAGCGACGGAGATGCCGATGAAAGCCGCCACCAAAGCTTTTGCTGCCGCCTTTGCCGTATCGACGATCCTCGCCCCCGGCCTCGCTTTGGCCCAGGGCTGCGATCACGGGCGCGAGGCGATCAAGATGACCTGCGCCGAGGGCACGGGATGGGACGACAAGGCGGCCAAATGCGTGCCGATCGTCGGCTCCTGACTTAGGTTTCGGTCGCGGGGTAATCGCGCCTTAACGCGCTGCTGCCATTTTGCGGTGTGTCATCGAACATCGCAGGCAAAATGTCTGACCTATCCCCCTTTGGCCTGTCATTTCCCGATGCCGCGCAGGCCTTCCCTGCGGCGCGCCAGCCCCTGACGGGGCTGGAGAAGGCTGCAATCGTTGTCCGGCTTCTGCTGTCGCAGGGTCAGGCCCTGTCGCTGCAGACCCTGCCGGAAGGCCTTCAGGCGGCCCTTGCCGCACAGTTTTCGCGTATGGCACCGGTCCGCCGGACGACCGTCGCGTCCGTGGCGGACGAATTCCTGCAGGAACTGGAAAGCATCGGCCTGCTCTTTCCCCCCGATCAGGCGGGGGTCGCCAGACTTCTCGGCAGCCAGATATCGGATACGGTCGCCGACCAGCTGCGCCGCGCCGACCTGCGGGATGACAGCGATCCCTGGCAGCGGCTGTCGGCACTCGACCCGGCTGTTCTTCTGCCCTTGATCGAGGCAGAGGCGGTCGAGGTGGCGGCGGTCGCGCTGTCGAAGGTGCCCGTCTCGAAAGCCGCCGATATCCTGTCGCGCATGCCCGGCGACCGCGCAAGGCGCATCGCCTATGCCGTCTCGCAGACCAGTTCCGTGCGACCCGATACCGTCGACCGGATCGGCCGCACCCTCGCCGCGCAGCTTGATACCGTGGTCGAACTGGCGTTCGAGACGGACCCGGTGGAACGGGTGGGCGCGATCCTGAACTTCTCGCCTGCCGCCACGCGCGACAATGTCCTTGTGGGGCTGGAGGAGACCGATGCGGGCTTCGCCGATCAGGTCCGCAAGGCGATCTTCACCTTTACCCATATCGCCACGCGCATCGACGCCCGCGACATCCCGAAAGTGGTCCGCGCCGTCGATCAGACGGTGATGATCGCGGCGCTGGCCGGGGCGAAGGATGCGGATGCGGTGTCCGCCGAATACATTCTGGCGAGCATGTCCCAGCGCATGTCCGCATCGCTGCGCGAAGAAATGGCGGCGCTGACCAAGCTGTCGTTGAAAGAGGCAGAGGCGGCGCAGGGCGCGGTTGTTGCCGCGATCCGCGGGCTGGAAGCAGCGGGCGAGCTGTTCCTGATCGCGGCTGAGGAGGAAGACGCCTAGGCGCGATTCGGCCTGGCCGTCGATGCTGGTCCATCGGTGAAGAAAAAGCGCTGCTGCGCAGGCATTGCCGGTTCGGCAGGGGTCGGATCGCAGCGCGGGTTTCCTCTTCTGCCGCTAGCCCTGTCGGCTGCTTACCTTGCAGGCAGACCGACGCCCACGCAGTCAGGTGCTTTGGTCCCCCGCGCGGTCGCCGGCACGGCTGCAAGGCGGCCTAAGCGCCGATCCCGCGCCCGACCGGCGGCCGCAGGCTTGCCGCGCCGACGGCGGGTCTCTATCTCTGGCCGCGCGATGCGCTGCAATCCCGCCCTCACGTGACTGACAACACCCCCCGCAAAGGGCGGACACTTGGCGGCGCGCGGCGGCGCGTCCGGTCCGACGACGATCTCCGCGCGGACCGCCTGACATCGCTTGCCTTCCGCGCGGTCGTCTGGGCCCTTCTCAGGCTGCCCTATCGGCTTCGCGTTCCGCTCGCGGGCGCTCTGGTGTCACGCATCGTCGCCCCGCTTGCGGGCTATACGGGCCGCATCCGCGAGAACCTCGCGCTGGTGATGCCGGACATGCCGCAGGCCGAGGTGCGCCGGATGATGCGGGCGGTGCCGGACAATGTCGGGCGCACGATCGCCGAGCTCTGGTCGGGTGCCGAATTCCTGAACCAGATCCGCGACCTGCCCCTGACCGGCCCCGGCGTTGCGGCGCTGGAGGAGGCGCAGCACGACGGGCGGCCCGTCATCCTCTCGACCGCGCATTTCGGCAATTACGACGTGGCGCGCGCCGTGCTGATCGCGCGCGGCTACCGTGTCGGGGCGCTTTACCGCCCGATGGTGAACGCCAGCTTCAACAAGCGCTATCTGCGCGCGATCTCGGCCATCGGCACACCCCTGTTCCCGCGCGGACGCGACGGCATGGGCCGCATGATCCGGTTTCTGCGCGACGGGGGGATGCTGGGCATCCTGACCGACCAGCACATGCGGACGGCGCAGCAGTTCACGTTCTTCGGCAAGCCCGCGCGCACCGCGACGTCGGCGGCCGACCTCGCCCTGAAATACGATGCCGACATCATCCCCATCTTTGCCGTCCGTCAGCCCGACGGTCTTTCATTCCGGATCGTCGTCGATGCACCGATCCCCCGCAGCACCGCAGCCGAAATGACGCAGTCGATCAATGACGGGATCGAACGCATCGTCCGCCAGCATCCCGAACAATGGTTCTGGATTCACCGCCGCTGGAAGTGACGCCCTATCGCAGCCGCGCCGCAGCGAGGATCGGTCCGGGGCCCGGTTCCTGCAGGATCACCACAACCGCATCGTCACCGGACAGGTTTTCCTGCAGCGACAGCGGCGCGCTGCCATCCCATTCGCCAAGCGACGTGATCGATTCGACGATGTTCGTATAGGTGATGTCGCGCCCGGCATTCTCGCCGCGTTCGATGGCGACGGTAGCCTTCGGCCGGTAGCGGACCAGCTGCACAACGGCACCCGCGCGCAGTGGCGCGCTGGCCGTGGCCGCGATGCGCAGGCCTCCGCCCGACCGATCCAGCGTCAGATCGATCGTGCTGTCCTTCGCATTGTGGCGGTCGATCAGGTCTGACAGTTCCATCGGCCGGACGCCGACCAGATGGTCCATTCCGCCGACGACCATCTGCGGCGTGTAGATATTGCGGGCACCCGCGACACGGGCATAGGCACGCTGGCGCTTGGTATAGGACGGGTCGGCGAAGGTGTCCTTCCAGCCGATATAGTCCCAGTAGTCGACATGAAGCGCCAGCGCGATCACATCGTCACGCCCGGCCAGATCGCCCAGGATAGCGTCGGCAGGGGGGCAGGACGAGCAGCCCTGCGAGGTGAAAAGCTCGACAACGACCGGGTTGTCCGTGCTTTGGGCAAAGCCCGCGACCGCGCAGACGGCCCAGAGGCCGGTGGCGGCACCGATGATCCGGCGCATTGTGATGTCCTTTTGATCCCCTTATTGCCTTTTGGCGTAGCGATCTGCCCGTTCAATAGCCAATCAAGCTTTGGCGACCTGCTGCAATCATCGGATTGTGCACAACGGTATACAATGCTATAGATCATGCTTGTTCCCTTCGTTACCTTTCGGTCTTAGACCTTTACGCGCAGCTGCAACCGAGGATCGCCCCATGACCGTCGTCACCGGCAAAGACACCGCCAAGACCCGCCGCAGCCTGGCCGCAGGCGGCACTTCCGTCGCGTATTACTCGATCCCCGCTGCGCAGGCCGCAGGTCTCGGCGATTTCTCGCGCCTGCCCGCCAGCCTCAAGGTCGTGCTCGAGAACATGCTGCGGTTCGAGGATGGCGGCTTCACCGTCAGCGTCGATGACATCCGCGCCTTCGCGGAATGGGGTGCCAAGGGTGGCCAGAACCCGCGCGAAATCGCCTACCGCCCGGCGCGCGTCCTGATGCAGGACTTCACCGGCGTTCCCGCCGTCGTGGACCTCGCCGCGATGCGCGACGGGATCAAGGCTTTGGGCGGCAAGGCGACCAAGATCAACCCGCTGGTGCCGGTCGATCTGGTCATCGACCACTCGGTGATGATCGACGAATTCGGCAATCCGCGCGCGTTCCAGCGCAACGTCGATCTGGAATACGAACGCAACATGGAGCGCTACGTGTTCCTGAAATGGGGCCAGAACGCCTTCGACAACTTCCGCGTCGTGCCGCCCGGCACCGGCATCTGCCATCAGGTGAACCTCGAATACCTCGCCCAGACCGTCTGGACCGACAAGGACCAGAACGGCGAGATCGTGGCCTATCCGGACACCCTCGTCGGCACCGACAGCCATACCACGATGGTCAACGGCCTCGCCGTCCTCGGCTGGGGCGTCGGCGGGATCGAGGCCGAGGCGGCGATGCTGGGCCAGCCGGTCTCGATGCTGATCCCCGAAGTCGTCGGCTTCAAGCTGACGGGCCGGATGATGGAGGGGACGACCGCGACCGACCTCGTGCTCAAGGTCGTCCAGATGCTGCGCAAGCATGGCGTTGTGAACAAGTTCGTCGAATTCTACGGCCCGGGCCTCGATCACCTGCCGCTGGCCGACCGCGCGACCATCGCCAACATGGCCCCGGAATATGGTGCCACCTGCGGCTTCTTCCCGATCGATGGCGAAACGCTGCGCTATCTGCGCCAGACGGGCCGCGATGAGGGGCGCGTGGCGCTGGTCGAGGCCTATGCCAAGGAGCAGGGCATGTGGCGCGGGCCGGACTATGACCCGATCTACACCTCGACCCTGCATCTGGACATGGGCGAGATCGTGCCCGCGATATCCGGCCCGAAGCGCCCGCAGGACTACACGCCCCTGACGCAGGCGGCGCAGGGCTTCTACAAGGTTGTCAGCGACTATCGCGGCGTCGATGCCTCGGCGGCGTCAAAGGACATGCTGGACGAAGGCGGAGTTGCCGTCATGGTCGATGCCCGCAAGCAGACAGCCGTGAAGGGCGAGGGTTACAAGCTGCGCGACGGCTCCATCGTCATCGCATCGATCACCTCGTGCACCAACACCTCGAACCCCTATGTGATGATCGGCGCAGGCCTCGTCGCGCGCAAGGCGCGCGCGCTGGGGCTGACGCGGAAGCCCTGGGTCAAGACCTCGCTCGCGCCCGGATCCCAGGTCGTCAGCGAATACCTGAATGCGGCGGGGCTGCAGGAAGACCTCGACGCCATCGGCTTCAACCTCGTCGGCTACGGCTGCACCACCTGCATCGGCAATTCCGGCCCGTTGCAGCCCGAGATTTCCGCAGCCATCGCCGAAGGCGACCTTGTCGCCGCCGCCGTCCTGTCCGGCAACCGCAACTTCGAAGGCCGGATCAGCCCTGACGTGCGGGCCAACTATCTCGCCAGCCCGCCCTTGGTCGTGGCCTATGCACTGGCAGGTGACATGAACATCGACCTGACCACCGAACCGCTGGGCCAGGGGACGGACGGGCCGGTCTATCTGAAGGACATCTGGCCGACGACCAAGGAAATCGCCGATCTGGTCGAACAGACCGTCACCCGCGCGGCTTTCCAGAAGAAATACGCCGATGTCTTCAAGGGCGATGCCAAGTGGCAGGCCGTGAAGGTCACGGATTCCGAAACCTATGACTGGCCGCCGACGTCGACCTACATCCAGAACCCGCCGTACTTCCGGTTCATGCCCAAGGAAAAGGGCAAGATCGCCAATATCGACGGTGCCCACATTCTGGCGCTTCTCGGCGACATGATCACCACCGATCACATCAGCCCGGCAGGTTCATTCAAAGCCTCAACTCCGGCAGGCAAGTATCTGGCAGAGCGTCAGGTTCCGGTCGCGGACTTCAACTCCTACGGCTCGCGCCGGGGCAACCACGAAGTGATGATGCGCGGCACCTTCGCCAACATCCGGATCAAGAACGAAATGCTGGATGGGGTTGAGGGCGGCTACACGCTCGGCCCCGACGGCGCCCAGACCTCGATCTATGACGCCAGCATGGCGTGGCAGGGTCAGGGCACACCGCTCGTCATCTTCGGCGGCATCGAATACGGCGCAGGCTCCAGTCGCGACTGGGCCGCCAAGGGCACCAACCTTCTGGGCGTCAAGGCGGTGATCGCCGAAAGCTTCGAGCGTATCCACCGGTCCAACCTGATCGGCATGGGCGTCATCCCGTTCGAATTCACCGGCGGCATGACGCGGAAGTCGCTGGGCCTGAAGGGAGATGAGACGGTGGCGATCCATGGCCTCGACGGCAAGATCGTCCCCTTGAGCGAGATGCCCTGCACGATCACGAAAGCAGACGGCACAAGCGTCGCCATCGCCATCAAGTGCCGCATCGATACCGAGATCGAGATCGAATACCTCGAACATGGCGGCGTGCTGCACTATGTGCTCAGGAATCTGGCGAAGGGCTGAAGCCAGCCCATCGCAACATCTGCAACGGGCAATGACGCATTCCCTGCGCCGTGCTACGCCTTGCACCGTGCAGCAATGGCCGATCCGAAACGGGCATTTCGAAATCGCACGGAAGAGGAGGGCCTGATGAAAGGTGTGCTCCCGCTTATCGTTTCGCTGTCAGTCACCTTTGCTGCACCTGCAGTTGCCGGAATAGCGGGCGTGACCACGGACGGAACATGGGATTGTAAAGGTCTGGACGGCGCGCCGATCGGCGGCATCGTCCTTGCGGACCAGACCTACGCGTGGTTCGGCCCCGACGGACTTGTCACCGGATACGGCAAGCTTTACCTTCTCGATCCCGTCAACACGCACCTGCCGCACTTCGTCGTTCTGGACGGGGATCTCAAGTCGGTTGTAGGCGTGAACTCCCTTTCGCTGACCGGCCCTCCCGACCACCCCGAAAACTATGACGGCGAGTTGTTCCTGATGATCGTCTACAGCGAGACCGATCAGAGCTATTGCCGACGCAGGGTTGAACCCGCAGGCTGACCCGGCAACAGGGCATTCGGGCGGGCGATCGAACGCCGGAATACGGGCTTGGTCCGGTCAGGGCACGATCCAATCCCGAAAAACTAACTTTTAGACAGTACCCTCAACCCCATCGGAAACGGTCATTTTCGCCACAGACGTCCACCAGATATCGCGTCGGCCTTTCAGACTCGCGCAGGATTTGCTAAACGTGTTCTTAACGCGGTTGCGCGTGTGGTGTGTTGTGACGAGTAGGTCGGCGTGTATGTGGCAGCGAATTCAGTGCTGTCGGTGCCGGAAGAGCAGTTGATACGGTAAGAGTTCGTGGGGGCACGTTTTCGGCCGTCGCTGGGTCAGTTTCCGGCGACGGCCTTTTGCCATTCCGGCAGGAAGCGCTGTTCAAAGTCGCTGCCGACCAGCGGCCCGGCATAGCGGTAGAGCACCCGCCCCTGACCATCCAGAATGAAGGTTTCGGGCGGCGCGGTGACGCCCCAGTCGATGGCGGTGCGGCCCTTGGGGTCGAACTGGACACCGAAGAAGGGGTTGCCGTCTTCAGCGATATAGGCAGATGCATTGGCCTCGGTGTCGCGGAAGTTGACGCCGACGATGCGGATGCCCTGCCCTGCGAGTTCCTTGAGCTTCGGATGCTCGGCGCGGCAGGGCGGGCACCAGCTGGCCCAGAAATTCACCAGCACGGGCTGGCCGGTCCGCAGGTCGGCATCGGTGGCCACCGGAAGGCCAGGAAGGCCAGCGGTCGGCAAAGCGGGTGCAGGCTGGCCGATCAGCGCGGACTTCATCTGACCGGCATCGTCGCGTCCCATGCCCCAGAGGAAGGTCAGCGCAAGTGC
The DNA here is from genome assembly GCA_963819585.1 of uncultured Alphaproteobacteria bacterium. Taxonomy (GTDB): domain Bacteria; phylum Pseudomonadota; class Alphaproteobacteria; order Rhodobacterales; family Rhodobacteraceae; genus JAOADN01. The sequence continues at coordinate 12,770 of CAWFWP010000010.1, read as the reverse complement.
TGCGAACAGCGCGGGCGGCAGGATCATCAGGGGCGAGACCCTAGGCATCGGGGTCGCCCTTCGCGGCAGACAGCGCCCGCGCGACGCGCAGGGCACGCCAGAGGGACAACGCGGTGATGCCGCCAATCAGCGCAAGGCTGACGCCATAGGCGGACAGGACGGCGGCGGCGTATTTCCCAAGCTCGGGCATCATGCCATGCGGTCCCGCAGGGCGATGGCGCGCAGCTGGCGCGCGCGGATCTCGGTGCGGGTGCGCAGCAGGACCAACGCGACGAAAAGCAGGACGAACCCGGCGATGCAGATCAGCAGGGGGATGTAGAAGACATCCGCCACGTTCTCCTTTTTATCAAGCGACAGCGACGCGCCCTGATGCAGGCCCTGGTTCCAGAAGTTGACGGCATAGCGGCTGAGCAGCGCAAAGACCGACCCGACAAGGCAGAGGATCGAGGTGAGGTCGGCGGCCATGTCGGGCTCCTCGACAGCCTCCCATAGCGCGATGTAGCCGAGGTAGAACAGCGTCAGGATCAGGAAGGATGTCAGGCGCGGGTCCCAGGCCCACCAGGTGCCCCACATCGGCTGGCCCCAGATCGCCCCGGTGACCAGCGCGATCAGCGTCAGGGTCAGGCCGACCGGGGCCGCGGCACGGGCGGCAAGGGCGCTGACATGGTGGCGGCGGATCAGCCAGATCAATGATGCGACCAGCATCATCACCCATGCATTGATCGCCATCATCGCGGACGGAGACATGCAGGTAGATGATCTTGACGGTTGATCCCTGCTTGTAGTCGTCGGGCGTCAGGAAGAAGCCCCAGATCAGCCCGACGGTCAGGCAAAGGGCGGCGCCGGCCCCGGCGAACGGCAGGATGCGCCCCGAAAGGCGCATGAAGCGGACCGGATTTGCGTATTCCCACAGCGACATGGGACCTCTGCTACCCATTCCGGTGACCACCCTCAACACACGAAATCGCCATGCGTCACCGGAGCCCGGCGCGCAACGCCGCTGCGGCGGCGAAGGGGAGGAGGGCGGCGCATCCGGCGGTGATCCCGGCGAGCAGCAGAAGCGGTGTCTGCACTGGGCCCCCGTCGGCGGCGCGGCGCGCGACCTCGGCCCCGAAGATGAGGGTGGGGACGTAGAGCGGCAGCACAAGAAGGGACAGGAGCAGGCCGCCGCGTTTGACGGCGAGGGTGAGCGCCGCACCAAAGGTCCCGATCAGGCTGAGCGCGGGCGTCCCGGCGAGAAGCGAGAGAAGGAGCCACGGGTAGCCAGGCGTCGGCAGCGACAGGAGGGCGGCAAAGACGGGTGCCGCGATGCTGATCGGGAGGCTGGTTGTGATCCAGTGCGCTGCGGCCTTTGCGGCCACGACGCCTTCCAGCGGGATCGGTGAGGTGGCCAGAAGGTCGAGCGAGCCATCCTCGGCATCGAGCGCGAAGATGCGGTCGAGGGAGAGCAGGCAGGCGAGCAGAGCGCCGACCCAGACAATGCCGGGGGCGATGCGGGACAGGACGGGGGCGTCGGGGCCGACGCCAAAGGGCACCAGCGTCACGACGATCAGCAGGAAGGCGACGGCAAGGCCGAGGCCGCCGCCCTGCCGGACCGAGAGACGGAGGTCGCGGAGGAAAAGGGCGATCATGCAGGGGCCGGGGCGCCCGTGGTGGCAGCGCGGTGCGGGGTCAGGTCGAGGATCCCCGCATCGGGAAGGCTCATCTGCGCATGAGTGGCAACGATGGAGGTCCCTCCCCCGGTCAGATGCCTGGCAAGAACGGTTTCAAGCAAACCGACCGACTCAGCGTCCAGCGAGACGGTGGGTTCATCCATCAGCCAGATACGCCGCCCGGTCAGGACCAGCCGCGCAAGGCCCGCGCGGCGCTTCTGCCCGGCCGACAGGTTCATCGCCGGGCGGTCGGCAAGGCGGGTCAGATCAAAGGCAGCCAGCGCCGTGTCGATCCCTCTGCCCCCGAAGATGCGCGCCCAGAATGTCAGGTTCTCGCCCACCGTCAGCGTGGCTTTCAGCCCGTCGGCATGGCTGGCATAGGCGATGTCGTCCGGGTCGCTGTCGATCCGGCCCGCGACGGGCGGCTGCAACCCGGCCAGCGTACGCAGCAGCGATGTCTTGCCGACGCCGTTCGGGCCGCGCAGGATCAGCGCCTGCCCCGCGTCGGCAGAGAAGGACACGCCGGTCAGCACACGGACACCCCCGCGTGCGACGTCCAGATCAGTGGCACTCAGCAGCATGGCGCCAGCGTTACGGCGGCCCCGCGCGCTTCGCAAGCACGCAGGGCGTGAGCCTCACATCCCCGCCGCCTTCTGCATCGCGCGGCGGTCAAGCAGTTCCTCGGCCACCAGGAACGCCAGTTCCAGCGACTGGCTGGCGTTCAGGCGCGGATCGCAGGCGGTGTGATAGCGGTCCGACAGGTCTTCGTCCGTCACCGCGCGCACGCCGCCGGTGCATTCGGTCACGTCCTGGCCCGTCATCTCGAAATGCACGCCGCCCGGGATCGTGCCTTCGGCTTTGTGGATGCCGAAGAATTCCCGCACCTCGCGCAGCACGCTCTCGAACGGCCGCGTCTTGTAGCCCGAGGCCGCCTTGATCGTGTTGCCGTGCATCGGGTCGCAGGTCCAGACGACATTTGCCCCCTCTTCCCGCACCGCGCGGATCAGGCGCGGCAGGTTGTCGCCCACGTTCCCTGCGCCGAAGCGGGCGATCAGGGTCAGGCGCCCCGCCTCATTCTCGGGGTTCAGCTTGCGCATCAGGACCTTGAGGTCATCGGACGTCAGCGACGGGCCGCATTTCAGGCCGATCGGGTTCTGAACGCCCCGCGCGAAGTCCACATGCGCTCCGTCCGGCTGCCGCGTGCGGTCGCCGATCCAGATCATGTGGCCGGAACCCGCCACCGGCAGGCCGGTCGTCGAATCGATCCGGCACAGCGCCTCTTCGTATTCCAGAAGCAGCGCCTCGTGACTGGTGTAGAAATCCACCACGCCCAGCGACACGGCGGTGTCGGACGTGACCCCCGCCGCCGCCATGAAATCCATCGAATCCTGAATGCGCGCCGCAATGTCGCGGTAGCGCTTGGCCTCATCCTCTTCCGTGAACCCGGCAATCCAGGACTGCACGCGATGGATGTCGGCGTAGCCACCGGTGGAAAAGGCGCGCAGCAGGTTCAGCGACGCGGCCGACTGCGTGTAGGCCTGCAGCATCCGCGACGGATCGGGGATGCGCGCATCCGGCGTGAAGTCGAAACCATTTATGATGTCGCCCTTGTAGGACGGCAGCTCCACCCCGCCCACGGTTTCCATTGCCGCTGAACGCGGCTTGGCGAACTGGCCCGCCATGCGCCCGACCTTGACCACGGGCACCTTGGCGCCCCAGGTCAGCACGATAGCCATCTGCAGCATGACCTTGAACGTGTCGCGGATATTGTCCGCGCTGAATTCCGCAAAGCTTTCGGCGCAGTCGCCGCCCTGCAGCAGGAAGGCGCGGCCCTGCGAAACCTCACCGAGCGCACGCTTCAGCTTGCGCGCCTCGCCCGCGAAGACGAGCGGCGGGTATTTCGCAAGATGCGTCTCGACGGCCTGCAAAGCGGCCTGATCGGGATAGTCCGGCATCTGGATCCGGGGCTTCGACCGCCAGTCCGATTTTTTCCAGGTGCTCATCGTCCGTCTCCATCGCCGCAATATGCCGTCAGGCGCGGGGTCGTATAGCGCCGCATCTGGGCGACGCCAATGACAAAAGCCGTGGGCGCGCTAGAGTTTCTTATCGGCACCGCGACGGAAGAAACGCGGCCTTGCGTATCACGCGCATACCTCACACCGGACCCGGAGCCACCCGAATGACATTGACCCGCAAGACACTGATTGCCGCGCTCTGCGCGGCTGCCGTGGCCACCGCCGGTGCGCTGACCCTGCGGCCTGCCGTGACCCAGACAGCCGGTGTCTCGGTCAGCGCGCCCGCCGATGCGCAGACGACCGCCATCGTTGCAGCGGCACAGGCGTTTCTGACGACCCTGGACGAGGCCCAGCGCGCGGCAGTCGTCTATGACCGGTCAGACCAGACGCAGCGCGCGAACTGGTCGAACCTGCCCATCGACATGGTGACGCGCGGCGGGCTGGCCTGGGGCGATATGTCGGATGCACAGCGCGCGGCGCTGACCGGACTGCTGGGAACGGTCCTCAGCCCTGACGGGCTGACGATGGTGCAAAGGCAGATGGCAGCGGATGAGGTGCTGCGGAACGAGGCGGAGACGGCGGGCGGGCGCAGGCTGACCTTCGGGTCGGACTACTACTATGTGTCCTTCCTCGGCGAACCGACCCAAGCCACGGTCTGGACGATGCAGTTTGGCGGCCACCATCTGGCGCTGAACGCGACGGTGGCGGGGCCGGAGGTGACGCTTGCGCCCAGTCTGACGGGCGGCCAGCCGCTGCGGCTGACTATGGACGGCCAGCAGGTCTGGATCGTCGAGGCCGAGGTTACGGCGGCGGCGGCGCTGATGGCGTCATTGGACGACGCGCAGAAAGCAGTGGCCGTTCAGGGTGACACCAGCATTGATCTGGTCCTCGGGCCAGGCGAGGACGGGCAAAGCATCGACCCGGTGGGTCTGTCCGCCACGGACATGTCGCCCGAACAGCAGGGATTGCTGACAGCGCTGATCGGGACGCGGATCGGCATCCTGAACGATGACGACCGGGACGCGGCGATGGCGGAGATCGAGGCAGGGCTGGCCGAGACCACGTTCGGATGGTGGGGTCCGGCGGACGACGCGCCGCATTCCTACTGGCGCGTGACCGGCCCCCGTATCGTGATGGAATTCTCCGGCCAGAGCATGGGCGGCGACACGGCGGAGCATACGCACAACATGTACCGCGACCCGGCGAACGACTACGGCGCGGCCTGGACGGCGCAGAACTGACGCGCGCTTGGCTGGGCGGGACAAAAGTCCGGGATGCCAATTGCGTCATTTCCGGTCGCAAACACAGGTCTGCGCTGCGATTCCCCCTTGAACGCCCCCGGTTTCGGTGGTCATCTTCGCAAAACGACATTCCGGGGTCGCATATGCAGGGTCATCTCGCACGGGTCGAGCCGCGCGCACAGGCGGGCGCGCGCCGCGACAAGGGCGGCGACCAGAAACAGCGCCGCTTTGTGTTCCTGCTGCTCGACCGCTTCACGATGCTGTCCTTCGCCTGCGCAATCGAACCCCTTCGCCTTGCAAACTATGTGATGGGCCGTGACGCCTATACTTGGGTGTTGAGCGGCGAGGGCGGCCAGCGCGCGACTTGCTCGAACGGTGTATCGTTCCAACTCGACATCGGGCTGGAGGAGATCAGCCGAGACGATACGGTCATGGTCTGCGGCGGCATCGACGTGCAGGATGCGACGACCAAGCCCGTGCTGAACTGGCTGCGGCGCGAGGCGCGGCGCGGCGTGACCATCGGCGGCCTCTGCACCGGGGCCTATACGGTCGCCAAGGCGGGCCTGCTGGACGGCAAGCGGGCGACGATCCACTGGGAGAACCAGGACAGCTTCCTTGAGGAGTTCGAGGATGTGAAGCTGACGAAGTCCGTCTTTGTCGCCGACGGCAACCGGCTGTCCACGGCGGGCGGCACCGCCTCCATCGACCTGATGCTGAAGATCATCGCCGACGACCACGGCGAGGAGGTTGCCAACACCACGGCCGACCTTCTGATCTATTCGGCGATCCGCACAGATCAGGACACTCAGCGCCTGTCGATCCCGACGCGGATCGGCGTCCGGCACCCCAAGCTGTCCAAGGTCATCCAGATGATGGAGGCGAATGTCGAGACGCCGATCAGCCCGGCGATCCTGGCCGAGGATGTGGGTATGTCGACGCGGCAGCTGGAACGCCTTTTCCGCCGCTATCTGAACCGCAGCCCAAGCGGTATTACATGGAGCTGCGCCTGCAGAAGGCGCGGAACCTGCTGATGCAGACCGAGATGAGCGTGATCAACGTCGCACTGGCCTGCGGGTTTGCGTCGCCGTCGCACTTCTCGAAATGCTACCGCGCGCATTACCAGACGACGCCCTACCGGGAACGCGGCGCGCACGGGTCGCCGACGGCAGGCCGCCTGTCGATCTGACGGCAAGCGTGGCGCGGCGTCAGCCCAGCGCCGCCAGCCCCGGAAAGGTTTCAAGCAGCCAGTACGACATGGCGCTGAAGCCGCCCGTCAGCATCATCAGACCGATGGTCCAGAGGAACAGGCCCATCACGCGCTCGACCGCGTCGGCATGGCGGCGGAAGAACCCCATGGCCCCGCCCAGCCGGGGGAGGAAGGCCGCGACAGCCAGAAACGGCAGGCCGAGGCCCGCCGCATAGACGCCGAGCAGAGCGGTGCCGCGGGCCAGGCTGTCGCCCTGCGCGGCCAAGGACAGGATCAGCCCCAGCTGCGGACCGATGCAGGGGGTCCAGCCGAAGGCGAAGGCGAGGCCGAGGATGTAGGCCCCGAGCGCGGTGCCGCCCTGATCGCCCGCATCGATGCGGGTGTCGCGGTTCAGAAACGGCAGCCGGACGATTCCCAGGAAGTGCAGCCCGAACAGCATCACGGTCAGCGAGGCGGCGATGTTGAACCAGCCCTGATTGGACAGAAGGAACCGGCCGAAGGCCGAGGCGGCAAATCCCATCAGCAGGAAGACGGTCGACAGCCCGAGGACGAACGCGACCGCAACACCCATGACCTGCCGACGCGGCCCTGGGCCGGACAACTCGGTGGCGCGCAGGCCGCTCATATAGGCCAGATAGGGCGGCACGATGGGCAGCACGCACGGGCTGAGAAAGGACAGCACGCCAGCGGCCAAGGCTACAAAGGCGGCGGGCAGGAAGGCCGCCTGGAAAAGATCGATACCGAACATGGCACGGGCATAGACGATGCGGCGCGTTCCGTCACGGGGGCGTTCTGTGACAGCGCGTCACAAGGCCGTCACGGGCAATGGGTGCGCCGAATGGACAAGGGCCGCGGACGGCCCTATCGCATGGGTCATGAAATTCGACCGTGACATCGACGCGCGCGGGCTCTTGTGCCCGCTGCCGGTCCTGAAGGCGCGCAAGGCGCTGGAGGACATGCGCGAAGGGGCCGTGCTGCGCCTGATCGCGACGGATCCGGCATCCTGGGTCGACGTGCCGCATTTCTGCGCCGAGGGCGGGCATGTGCTGCTGTCCGCGACGGACACGGCGGACGGCAAGACCTATCTGATCCGGCGCGGACCCGTCGCATAGGCCCATAGAACTGGAAAAGCCGGGCACGCGGCCCGGCTTTTCCATCGGTTTGACTGGCCTTGGCGACAGTGGCAGGTCAGCGGCCGAGCGACCACCAGCCCTTGCGCTTCGACTTCGGCTCGGCCCCGTCCGACGCATCCGCCATTTCGGCTTCAGGGTCGGCACGCAGGCCTTCGGATGCGCTGGCGGCAACGGCTTCGGCGGAAGCCACATGGACCGCATCGGCCATGACCGGCACTGCAGCCTCTGCCTCGGCGGCCTTGGCGGACTTCGACCGGCTCGACGGCTTGCGCGCAGGTTTCGCGGCAGGCTCCGCTTCGGCGGTCGGTTCCGGCACCTGCACGGCTTCCACCGCCTCAACCACCGGTTTCGAGGTCTTGCGCGACCTGCTTTTGGGTTTCGCCGCCTCCGTGTCGTCAGAACCCGACACGGCTTCCGGAACAGCCTCGTCCGTCACGGAACCGTCAACAGCCACTGGCTCGGCAGGTGCTTCGCCTTCGGTTCGTTCGGACGTCTCGCGCCCCTTGGACGACCGCGACCGGCTTGACCGCGACACGCTGCGCTGCGGGGGCTCTGCCCCAGCCTCGGGCACATCGACAATGCCGGTATCGCCTGCATCGTCGTCGCCCTCACCGTCCGCCGTGGCAAGGCCCGCCGCGTCGTCCTCCGACCGGCCATCCTCGCCCCGTTCGTCGCCCCGGCCCTCGCCATAGGACCCGCCCGACTTGCCACGACGGCGACGCCGCCGACGCTTCTTCTTCTTGCCGGGTTCGCCGTCGCTGCCGAACGCCGAGGTCTCGTCGCCCTCGTCCGCCCCGGCCTCGTCGTCCATATCCTCATCCGTGACATCGTCTTCTTCCTCGACGAAGTCGCCCATCAGCGAGGCATCCGCCGACACCACGGGATGCGCTGTCTCGGCCACCTGACGTGTGGCCGTCTTGAACTTGTCGATGACGAAATCCGGGCTGATCAGGGTCGGGTCCGCCTCGACCCGCACCGACAGTGCCATAGCGCGCCTCGATCAGCGCGATATGCTCGCGCTTCTGGTTCAGCAGGTAGTTGGCGATCTCGACCGGGGCCACCATCAGCACCTCCTTCGACCGCTGCCGCGTGCCCTCCTCCTCGATCTCGCGCAGGAGCGCCAGCGCCAGGCTGTCGTCCGACCGGACGAGGCCGGTGCCATGGCAGTGCGGGCAGGCTGCGTCGTCGCCTCGATCATGCCCGGGCGCAGCCGCTGGCGGCTCATCTCCATCAGGCCGAAGCCCGAGATGCGGCCGACCTGGATGCGGGCGCGGTCGGTCTTGAGCTTGTCCTTGAGCCTCTTCTCGACGGAGGCGTTGTTCTTGCGCTCCTCCATGTCGATGAAGTCGATGACGATCAGCCCCGCGAGGTCGCGCAGACGCATCTGCCGCGCCACCTCCTCGGCCGCCTCGAGGTTGGTCTTGAGCGCGGTCTCCTCGATCGAGCCTTCCTTGGTGGCCCGGCCGGAGTTCACGTCGATGGCGACCAGCGCCTCGGTTACGTCGATGACGATGTAGCCGCCGGATTTCAGCTGCACGACCGGGTTGAACATGCCGCCGAGATAGCTCTCGACCTGAAAGCGCGCGAACAGCGGCAGGGCTTCGGCGTAGTGCTTCACGTTCTTGGCATGGGACGGCATGAGCATCTTCATGAAGTCCTTGGCCGCGCGGTAGCCCCGCTCGCCCTCGACCAGAATCTCGTCGATCTCGCGGCTGTAGAGGTCGCGGATCGCCCGCTTGATCAGGCTGCCTTCCTCGTAGATCGGCGCAGGCGCGATCGACTTCAGCGTCAGGTCGCGGACCTGCTCCCACTGCCGCATCAGGTATTCGTAGTCGCGCTTGATCTCGGTCTTGGTGCGCTTGGCGCCGGCGGTGCGGATGATCAGACCCGCGCCTTCCGGCACCTTGATCTCGCCCGCGATCTCCTTCAGCTTCTTGCGGTCGGCGGCGTTGGTGATCTTGCGGGAGATCCCGCCGCCGCGCGCGGTGTTCGGCATCAGCACGCAGTAGCGGCCCGCCAGCGACAGATAGGTGGTCAGCGCCGCACCCTTGTTGCCGCGCTCCTCCTTGACGACCTGCACCAGCATGATCTGGCGGACCTTGACCACTTCCTGGATCTTGTAGCGGCGCGGGCGCGGCTTGCGCGGCTGGCGGATTTCCTCGGCGACGTCCTCTTCGGCGATCGACTCGATCTCGTCATCCGTCTCGCTGGCGTGATCGGCGGCGACATAGGGCCGGTCGCCCGACCTGCGGTCTTCGTCCTGGCCCCGATCATCACGGTCGTGGTCGCCCTGCGCGTGGTCATCGGCGTGATCATGGTGCGCATGATCGTCACGGGCGGTGTCCGCAGCCACGCCTTCCGGTGCTGCCTCGTGCGCTTCCTCGCCGCCCTCGACAACCTCCATGCCGGGAATCGCCTCGCTGGTCAGGCGGTCGTCATGGGACGCCTGCGCGGGCTTCGGCCCGCCGCGCGACCGGTGCGACCGGCTGCTGCCGCTGCGACTGCGGCTGCCTTCCTCGGCCTCCTCGCTTCGGCATAGGCGCGTTCCTCGGCCAGCAGCGCCTCGCGGTCGGCCTTGGGGATCTGGTAGTAGTCCGGGTGAATTTCCGAAAACGCGAGGAACCCGTGGCGGTTGCCGCCGTAATCGACGAACGCCGCCTGCAGCGACGGCTCGACCCGGGTTACCTTGGCGAGGTAGATGTTGCCGGCGAGCTGGCGCTTGTTGAGGGACTCGAAATCGAACTCCTCGACCTTGTTTCCGTCCACCACGACCACGCGGGTCTCTTCCGCGTGGGTGGCGTCGATCAGCATTTTCTTGGTCATGGTGTCTTTCCGCATGCCAATGCCTGCGCGGGGCCCGGGGGTCCTGCGGCTGGATCGGCATGTCTGATTGAGGCGTCGGATGCGCTGCGGCCAAAGCGGGGCCCGACGGCATGCCGTCTGTGTCCCCCCAGTCCCGATATCCCAGCGCGTTCCATCGCGTGTGTTGTCCCGGATGCCTTGCGGCACCCAATTTATGGCCGTGCGACCCGCAAAGGGACCGACCGGCATTCCTTCGACCCGAGGGCCATTCCTGCCCGCCTCGCCCGTCAGCGATCGTCGCAGACACTGGGTTCAGCGGAGAATTTCACAGACCGGGGCGCAAACCGCGCGCCGCTTCCGGTGCGCGATGACAGTAACGGGGAAGCCGGCCCGATGACAATGAGTAATTTGTGCAGAATGCGAAACGATCCACCGGACCGGTCCGTGCAGACCGGCCGCAGCGACGCCGCAGCGGCACGATACGGTCAGAGATAGTCCGACCGCTGCAACCCGTATTTCGCCATCTTCTCGTTCAGCGTCCGGCGCGGCAGACACAGCTCGTCCATCACCGATGTGATCGCCCCTTTGTGCCGCCGCATCGTGTTGTCGATCAGCATCTTCTCGAAGCTCTCGACATATTCCTTCAGGGGCTTGCCCTCGGTGGTCATGTGCCGGGCCAGTCGCCTCGTTGTCCGCCATCAGCAGCGACGCGATCGACCCGGTGCCGCGGCGGTTCTGCAGCACCGCGCGTTCCGCCATATTGATCAGCTGGCGCACATTGCCCGGCCAGGGCGCCTGCAGCAGCTGCGCTGCCTCCTGCGCCGTCACCTGCGGGGCGTCGCAGCCGTATTCCTCGGCAAACTGCTCGGCCAGGCGCGTGAACAGCGTCAGGATATCCTCGCCCCGCGACCGCAGCGGCGGCAGAGTGATCTTCAGCGCGGCAAGCCGGTAGATAGAGGTCCGGGCGCAGCGCATCCTCGACCGTGCGGCCCTGTTCGTGGTCATTGCAGATGGCGATGATCCGCGTCTCGGCGGGCGTCCCTGATCGTTGATGAAGGTCAGCAGCCGCGCCTGCAACGGCTGGCTCAGCGCCTCGATATCCTCCAGCACCAGCGTCCCGCCGCGCGCCTCTTCCACCAAGCGGGATCGACCGCCCTCCTCCATCGGACCGAACAGTCGGCGGCCGAGCTGATCCTCGGACCAGGCCGCGCAGGACATCGTCGACGAACTTCTTGCCCGCGCGCGGCCCGACGGCGTGCAGCGCATGGGCGACCAGCGTCTTGCCCGTCCCGGTCTCGCCGTCGATCAGGACGTGGCCGTCCGCCTGCCCCAGATCGAGGATATCCTCGCGCAGGCGTTCCATCGCGGCGATCCGCCGATCAGCTTCTTCATCATGGTCGAGCCGTCCGACAGTTCCCGGCGCAGCGCCCGGTTGTCCAGCGTCAGGCGCCGCGACTGGCGTCGCGCGCTTGGCCAGTTCGGTCATCCGGTCCGGGTTGAACGGCTTTTCCAGAAAATCGTATGCCCCGACGCGCATCGCCTCGACCGCCATCGGCACGTCACCGTGCCCGGTGATCATGATCACCGGCAGACCGGAATCCAGGCCCATCAGCTTTTTCAGGAACGCCATGCCATCCATGCCCGGCATCTTGATGTCGCTGACCACCACGCCCGGAAAGTCCGGCCCGATGCACCTTCAATGCCTCTTCGGCGCTGGATAGGTTTCGGTGTCAAAGCCCGACAGCGCCAGCCACTGGCTGATCGACTGCCGCATGTCCGCCTCGTCGTCGACGATCGCCACTTTCATCGCACGGGCCATGCATCTCACTCCGCTGCTTCATTCTTCTCGGCCACAGGATCGGAAGCTGTATCTCAAACACAGCGCCCCGGACCGCTCTGCGCATTCCGCGCGGTCAGGCGACCGCCCAAGGTCGGTCACGATCCCCGACGAAATCGCAAGGCCAAGCCCGACGCCTTCGCCCGGTTCCTTTGTTGTGTAGAACGGCTCGAACAGGTTCTCGAGATCGGTGATCCCGGGCCGTTGTCGCGCACCGTCATCGTCGCCGTCTCGCCCGACGGTCACGAGGATGTCGATCTGCGGATCGGACAGGTCCTTGGTCGCGTCCAGCGCATTGCGCAGAAGGTTGATGATCACCTGCTCCAGCCGGATGCGGTCGGCCAGCACCATCACCGGCCCGCGCGGCATGGTCGCGGGTGATCTTGACCGACGCGGACTTCAGCTGCGGCTCCATCATCGACAGGGCCGAGGACACGCAAGCCCGCATATCCACCGGCTCAAACGCCTCGCCGCCCTTGCGCGCATAGGACTTCAACTGCCGCGTGATCGCGCCCATGCGGTCGATCAGATCGTCGATCCGCTGGAAAGCTCGACAGCGCCTCTTCCGGGCGCTTGCGCTGCAACAGCAGCCGCGCGCCGGCAAGATAGGTCTTCATCGCGGCCAGCGGCTGGTTCAGCTCATGGCTGACCGCCGCCGACATCTCGCCCAGTGCCGCCAGTTTCGACGATTGCGCCAGCGTCTGTTCCGCCACCTCCAGGTCCTTCTGCACCTTTTCGCGTTCGGCGATTTCCCGCTGCAAGCGCGAGTTCAGCTGGCGCAGTTCCGCCGACTTCGCGCTGAAACATCGCGGACCGCGACCAGGCCCTGCGCGACAGCAGGTAGAAGGTCAGCGCCAGCAGGATGGCAAAGCCCATGATCTCC
>CAWFWP010000009.1:0-387579 GCA_963819585.1 uncultured Alphaproteobacteria bacterium | reverse complement strand
AGCAAAGGTGCGGGTCCGCCCCGGAACCGCACTGCATCCGCAAAAACTCCCCTTGCCACCTCCCCCCATCCCCTATACGACCCCATCCCGCGATTCCGGGCCTCCGGATTTCGTCGGTTCATCATTGATCCACCGGGTTCACGGTTACCCTTCCCACAGGGGCCGTCTGGTGATTGTGAAAGGGAAGACGGCGCATGAAAGCCGAAGAACTGAAGACGAAGACGCCCGACCAGCTGAACGACCAGCTTGTCGCGCTGAAGAAGGAAGCGTTCAACCTGCGCTTCCAGCAGGCCACCGGTCAGCTTGAGAATACCTCCCGCATGCGCGTCGTCCGCCGTGACGCCGCGCGCGTGAAGACGATCCTCAACCAGAAAGCCGCTGAAGCGGCGCTGACGAAGTAAGGACCAGGCCCATGCCAAAGCGTATCCTGCAAGGCGTCGTGACCTCGGACAAGAACGAGCAGACGATCACCGTTCTGGTCGAACGTCGCTTCAAGCACCCGGTTCTGCAGAAGACGATCCGCAAGTCGAAGAAGTACCGCGCCCATGACGCGGCAAACCAATTCAAGGTCGGCGACACTGTCCGCATCGAGGAATGTGCGCCGATTTCGAAAACCAAACGCTGGACCGTGGTGACCGACGCTACGGCGTAAAATCCACAGTCCGGTTTGATCGAAACCCTGGGGCCGCAACGCGGTCCCCAAAGGTCGGGAGAAGCCAAATGATCCAGATGCAGACCAATCTGGATGTTGCTGACAACTCCGGCGCACGCCGGGTGCAGTGCATCAAGGTCCTCGGCGGTTCGCACCGCCGCTATGCTTCGGTCGGCGACGTCATCGTCGTGTCCGTCAAGGAAGCCATTCCGCGTGGCCGCGTGAAGAAGGGTGACGTCCGCAAGGCCGTCGTCGTCCGCACCGCCAAGGAAGTCCGCCGCGAAGACGGCACGACGATCCGTTTCGACCGCAACGCCGCCGTCATCCTGAACAACCAGATCGAACCGGTCGGCACCCGCATCTTCGGGCCGGTCGTGCGCGAACTGCGCGCGAAGAACTTCATGAAAATCATCAGCCTTGCGCCGGAGGTGCTCTGATGGCCGCGAAACTGAAAAAAGGTGACAAGGTCATCGTCCTTGCGGGCAAGGACAAGGGCCTGAAGGGCGAAATCGCCTCGGTCGACCCGAAGGCCAACAAGGCCGTGGTCGAAGGCGTGAACGTCGCGATCCGCCACACCCGCCAGACCCAGACCAGCCAGGGCGGCCGCCAGCCGAAGGCGATGCCGATCGACCTGTCGAACCTGGCGATCATGGACAAGACCGGCAAAGCGACCCGCGTCGGCTTCCGCATGGAAGGCGACAAGAAGGTCCGCTTCGCCAAGACCACCGGCGAGGTGCTGTGATGCTGGATACCGCAACCTACACCCCGCGCCTCAAGGCCGCCTACAAGGCGACGATCCGGGCCGCGATGAAGGAAGAGTTCGGCTACAAGAACGACATGCAGATCCCGCGTCTGGACAAGATCGTCCTGAACATGGGCGTCGGCGAGGCGGTCAAGGACACCAAGAAGGTCAAGCAGGCCGCCGAGGAACTGACGCTGATCGCCGGCCAGAAGGCCGTCATCACCAAGGCCAAGAATTCCATCGCGGGCTTCCGCGTCCGCGAGGAAATGCCGCTGGGCGCGAAGGTCACGCTGCGCGGCGACCGGATGTACGAATTCCTCGACCGCCTGATCACCGTCGCCCTGCCGCGCGTCCGCGACTTCCGCGGCGTCAAGGGCACGTCGTTCGACGGCCGCGGCAACTTCGCCATGGGCCTGAAAGAACAGATCGTGTTCCCGGAAATCGACTTCGACAAGGTCGACGAAGTTCTGGGGATGGACATCATCATCTGCACCACGGCGCCGACCGACGCCGAAGCGAAGGCGCTGTTGAAGCATTTCAACATGCCGTTCAACAGCTGATCGCGGAGGGAACAGGACAATGGCTAAGAAATCCATGGTGAACCGCGAAGTCAAGCGCGCCAAGCTGACCAAGCAGTATGCCGCCAGGCGCGCGGCGCTGAAGGCGATCGTCGCGGATCAGACCAAGCCGATGGAAGAGCGCTTCAAGGCGACGATGAAACTCGCCGAACTGCCGCGCAACTCGTCGGCGGTGCGCATCCACAACCGCTGCCAGCTGACGGGCCGCCCGCACGCCTATTACCGCAAGCTCAAGCTCAGCCGCATCATGCTGCGGGACCTCGCCTCGTTCGGCCAGATCCCCGGCATGGTCAAGTCGAGCTGGTAAGGAGGACCGGATCATGATGATGAACGATCCCCTCGGCGATATGCTGACCCGCATCCGGAACGCCCAGATGCGCGGCAAATCGACCGTCCGCACGCCCGCCTCCAAGCTGCGCGCCTGGGTGCTCGATGTGCTGAAAGACGAAGGCTACATCCGCGGCTACGAACCGGTGAAGGCCGAGAACGGCCAGCCGGAACTCGAGATCAGCCTGAAATACTTCGAAGGCGAGCCGGTCATCCGCGACCTCAAGCGCGTCTCGAAGCCGGGCCGCCGCGTCTATGCCGGCGTCAAGGACATCCCGTCCGTGCGCAACGGCCTTGGCGTATCCATCGTCTCCACGCCCAAGGGCGTCATGACGGACGCAGCCGCACGCACCGCCAATATCGGCGGCGAAGTGCTCTGCACCGTGTTCTGAGGAGGGTGGCATGTCACGTATCGGCAAAAAGCCCGTCGAAATCCCGCTCGGGCGTCACGGCATCCGTCAGCGGCCAGACCGTCGAAGTGAAGGGGCCGAAAGGCACCCGCAGCTTCACCGCGACCGACGATGTCACCCTGACCGTCGACGACGGCAAGGTCACCGTCGCGCCGCGCGGCACCTCCAAGCGCGCCCGCGCGCAATGGGGCCTGTCCCGCTCGATGGTCGCGAACCTCGTCACCGGCGTCACCAAGGGCTTCCGCAAGGACCTGGAAATCAACGGCGTCGGCTACCGCGCCGCGATCCAGGGCAATGTGCTGAAGCTGTCAGCTCGGCTACAGCCACGAAGTGAACTTCGATGTGCCGAAGGGCGTGACCGTCACGACCCCGAAGCAGACCGAAATCATCATCGAAGGCATCGACCAGCAGCTTGTCGGCCAGGTCGCGGCGAACATCCGCGAATGGCGTGGTCCCGAGCCCTACAAGGGCAAGGGGATCAAGTACAAAGGCGAGTTCATCTTCCGCAAGGAAGGCAAGAAGAAGTAAGGACGCAACATCATGGCAAACAGCAAACGGGATCTGTTCCTCAAGCGCCGCCTGCGCGTCCGGAACAAGCTTCGCAAGATGGCCGACGGGCGCGCGCGCCTCTCGGTGCATCGCTCGAACAAGAATATCAGCGTGCAGCTGATCGACGACGTGCGCGGCGTGACGCTTGCGGCGGCTTCCAGTCTTGAAAAGGACCTGGGCGTCGTCGGCAAGAACAACGTCGAAGCATCGGCGAAGGTCGGCGCGGCGATTGCCGCGCGCGCCAAGAAGGCCGGGGTCGAGGAATGCTACTTCGACCGCGGCGGCTTCCTCTTTCACGGCAAGATCAAGGCTTTGGCCGATGCTGCCCGTGAAGGCGGCCTGAAGTTCTAAGGAGACGATAATGGCAGAGAGAGATAATCGCCGGGAAGGCCGCCGCGAAAGCCGCGACGAGAACCCCGGAATTCGCCGATCGTCTTGTGGCGATCAACCGCGTGTCCAAGACGGTGAAGGGCGGCAAGCGCTTCGGCTTTGCAGCACTCGTCGTCGTCGGCGACCAGCGCGGCCGCGTCGGCTTCGGCAAGGGCAAGGCCAAGGAAGTGCCCGAGGCGATCCGCAAGGCGACCGAACAGGCCAAGCGCAGCCTCGTCCGCGTGCCCCTGCGCGACGGGCGCACGCTGCACCACGACATGGAAGGCCGCCATGGCGCCGGCAAGGTCGTGATGCGCACCGCCGTTGCGGGCACCGGCATCATCGCCGGCGGCCCGATGCGCGCCGTGTTCGAAATGCTGGGCATCCAGGACGTCGTGGCCAAGTCGCTGGGGTCGCAGAACCCCTACAACATGATCCGCGCCACGATGGACGGCCTCAAGCATGAAATCGAGCCCCCGGATGGTCGCGCAGCGCCGCGGCAAGAAGGTCGTCGGACATCCTGAAGCGAGCCGGAAGCGGCTGAAGCGGTCGAGGCGTGAGACGAAATGGCCAAGAAAACCATCGTCGTCAAACAGATCGCCTCGGCGGCCCGCCGCCCGGACATCCAGCGCCGGACCCTGATCGGCCTCGGCCTGAACAAGATCAACCGCACCCGCGAGCTGGAGGATACGCCCTCGGTCCGCGGCATGGTCAACAAGCTGCCGCATCTGGTGGTGATCGTCGAAGAGCGCGGCTAGATCGGCGGTCCACCCGACTCACAGATTTGGAACGCCCCGCGGCACCGCGCCGGGGCGTTTTTTCTTGCGTTGTCCGATTTGTGCTAGGCTTTCGGCCATCGCCCGGATCGCGCGCGCAGGCCGCGATGCCATGCGGGCGATCAAGGGAGGGATCAGATGGCCAATTATCAGGGCGGCTGCGCCCATGTGCATGTGACGGCATCCGCCGAACCGATCGACAACCATGTCTGCCACTGCAACGTCTGCAAGGGCGTGACGGGCCAGCAGACGACGCATGTCGCCTTCTTCAACTGCGGCGACGTGAAGGTCGATCACCCCGAGAAGATGAAGAAGGTGCCCTTCAACAAGGACAACCCCGGCGGCCCGCTCGAAATCTGCGTCTGCACCGACTGCGGCGCGGCCCTGATGCTGGACGACAAGCAGAAGCGCATCCGCGTCGCCGTGCCGAACGTCATGGGCTACGACGACGCCAAGTTCCCGGCGGCGACCTATCACGCGTTCTACGACACCTCGAAGGGCTATGCGAAGCCAGCCGACGGGCGTCCGGTCTATGAAGGGCTGCGGCCGGAGTTCCATTGGCCGGCGGGGGCATAGCGGCACCTTCGCTACAGCGCAGACCGGGTCTTCGCAATCAGGGAGAATAGACCGTCCGCAGGCCGAATCTCTGTGCGGCTGTAACCATTCTGCGATCAAAGGTGGCAAAGCGCACATCGGTATCGACCGACGTGAGATGCAGTGCGTCAGCAAATTCCATGCCTGCGTCGGTTAGAGGCGATGACCCTGTCGAAGCGTGGGCTGTCTTCGACGGTAACCTGCGTCATCCGGGTGATTGCCACCAGTTTGCGTAAGACCAAGTCGGACGGAAGGTCCTTGGCCCTATGCAGCACCCAGTAGGTTTCGAGCAGGACGGTCAGCGGAATAAAGACGATCCCGAGACTCGAACAAGTAGCGCGCCCTAGCGGCCTGTTCAGGTTCGTCGCTCCGTCAGGAATCGGACCAGGACGTTGGTGTCAACCGCGATCAAATCGCACCCAGTCCTCAGCAATGGCTTTGCCGACGCCTTCGTCCATTTCTTCGACAGTCATCGGCGGCCTCTCATATTTGAGCGAACCGAAGACGTCTTCTATCTTGGTGGGTGGGTACCGTCTTCTCTGTCACAGCGCGCAGAAAAACCCCGTCTGCTCTTTCCTCTACCACGAGCTTGGTTCCAGGCAGCCAGTGCCTCGAATCCCGGACGGTCTTGGGAAGGATGACCTGTCCCTTGGTCGACACTGTCGTAATGGGAAGAGGCATGACGCGAACTCCAGTAAGACGTCGGTAAGATAGATGCTCTCTCACACCATTTCAACCCGCTTGCATCACGCCCCCCAAATCCCCTATACGCCCCCGGTGGCCATCCCGGCCCCGAAACCAGAACCAAGAAACGCCGTGTTGACCGCTCCCGTCGCTGGGGGTCATTCCGGCAAGGAGAAGCGACATGAAACTGAACGAACTTTCCGACAATCCCGGCGCTGCCAAGAAGCAGAAGCGCGTCGCCCGCGGCCCCGGTTCGGGCAAGGGCAAGACCGCAGGGCGCGGCATCAAGGGCCAGAAATCCCGCTCCGGCGTCGCCGTCGGCGGCTATGAGGGCGGCCAGATGCCGCTCTACCGCCGCCTGCCGAAGCGCGGCTTCACCAAGCCGAACAAGCTGCACTATGCCGTCGTGAACCTCGGCCAGATCCAGAAGTTCATCGACGAGGGCAAGCTCGACATCAAGGCCGAGATCACCGAAGACGCGCTGGTCGCGTCCGGCATGGTCCGCCGCAAGCTCGACGGCGTCCGCGTCCTGGCCAAGGGCGAGATCGCCGCCAAGGTGAAGCTGGCCGTCACCGGTGCCTCGCAGGCCGCCGTGGATGCGGTCGCCAAGGCGGGCGGATCACTGACGGTCAAAGCTGCGGCAGCCGCCGAATAAGGGTGTTGTGAGCGCCAGCACGGGCGCTTACATACCATCCAGTTTTCCAGGCGCCGCCGACCGGGGAACGGTCAGGCGGCGTCGCGCATGAAAGAGACGCGACATGGCATCAGCCGCAGAGCAAATGGCCGCAAACCTCAGCTGGGGTGCCTTCGGCAAGGCCTCGGACCTGCGGGCCCGCATCCTCTTCACCGTCGGCATCCTGATCGTCTACCGCCTCGGCACCTACATCCCGGTTCCCGGCATCGACGCCGAAGCGCTGCGCAGCTTCATGGACAAAGCGGGCCAGGGCATCGGCGGCATGCTGAACATGTTCACCGGCGGCGCGATCAGCCGCATGGGTGTCTTCGCGCTCGGCATCATGCCCTATATCTCCGCCTCGATCATCGTCCAGCTGATGACCTCGATGCTTCCCGGGCTGGAACAGCTCAAGAAGGAAGGCGAACAGGGCCGCAAGAAGATCAACCAGTACACCCGCTACGGCACCGTCGGGCTGGCGACGCTTCAGTCCTACGGTCTGGCCGCCAGTCTGTCGGCCGGCAACCTTGTCAACGATCCCGGCCTGTTCTTCACCGTCTCCTGCATGATCACGCTGATCGGCGGCACGATGTTCCTGATGTGGCTCGGCGAACAGATCACCGCGCGCGGGATCGGCAACGGCATCTCGCTCATCATCTTCGTCGGGATCGTCGCCCATATCCCCGAGGCTATCGCCCAGTTCCTCAGCCAGGGCCGCTCCGGCGCGCTGTCGCCGTTCGTCATCATCTCGGTCATCCTGATGGTGGTCGCGGTGATCGCCTTCTGCGTCTTCATGGAACGCGCGTTGCGCAAGATCCACATCCAGTATCCCCGGCGTCAGGTCGGCATGAAGGTCTATGACGGCTCGTCCAGCCACCTGCCGATCAAGGTCAACCCGGCCGGCGTCATCCCCGCCATCTTCGCGTCGTCGCTGCTGCTGCTGCCCGCGACGCTTGTCGACCTTCTCGGGCAATTCGACGAACCCGATCCTGTCCGCCATCCTTGCCTATCTCGGGCCGGGACAGCCGCTGCACCTGATCCTCTACGCGGCGATGATCATTTTCTTCGCCTATTTCTACACCGCCAACGTCGCCTTCAAATCCGAGGATGTGGCCGAGAACCTGAAGAACCAGGGCGGCTTCATTCCCGGCATCCGTCCCGGCGCCAAGACGGTCGATTACCTCGACTATGTTGTCGCGCGCATCCTGATCCTGGGGTCCGCCTATCTGACGCTTGTCTGCCTGCTGCCCGAGGTTCTGCGGTCGCAGTTCGCCATTCCCGTTCTACTTCGGCGGCACGTCGGTGCTGATCGTCGTCAGCGTCACGATGGACACGATCAACCAGATCCAGTCGCATCTTCTGGCGCATCAGTACGAAGGCCTGATCGAACGCTCGCAGCTGCGCGGCAAGAAGCGCAGCGGGGCTGCCAACCGGAAGGCCCCGGCGCGGCAATGATCAACCTGATCCTGCTCGGTCCGCCGGGGGCGGGCAAAGGCACCCAGGCGCGTCGCCTTGTCGATGAACGCGGGATGGTCCAGCTGTCCACCGGCGACATGCTGCGTGACGCCCGCACCAGCGGCACCGGCATCGGCCGCAAGGTGGCCGAGGTGATGGACAAGGGCGGTCTTGTCACGGACGAGATCGTGATCGGCCTGATCGAAGAGAAACTGGCGGCGGCCAACGGGGCAGGGTTCATCTTCGACGGCTTCCCCCGGACGCTCGCCCAGGCCGACGCGCTCGGCGCGCTTCTGGGCCGCGCGGGCCACCGCATCGACGCGGTGATCGAGATGCGCGTCGATGACGACGCTCTCGTCGCCCGTATCTCGGGCCGTTTCACCTGCGGCAACTGCGGCGAGGTCTATCACGACGCGACCAAGCCCACGTCCAAGGCAGGGGTCTGCGACGTCTGCGGTTCGACCGACCTGCGCCGCCGGGCCGACGACAACGCCGAAAGCCTGAAGACCCGCCTGATGGAATACTACAAGAAAACCTCGCCTCTGATCGGTTACTACTATGCGCTGGGCGACCTTTTCACCATCGACGGGCTTGGCGAAATCGACACCGTCGCCGCAGCGATCTCGAATATCCTGTCGCAATCGCAGGGTGCCGCCGCCCGCTCTTGACGCTGCTGGTGAAACCCACTAGGTCGCGGTGTCTCATCGAAGAATCATTGGGTTTTCAACGAAAACGTCCGCTGACCGCCCCTGATCCGAGACACGGCCCGACGGCATCCGCCTTCGGGCTGTCTGTTGTGAAAAAAGGTTCTGGAACTACGGAACCGCAACGAAAGGAACGACCACGTGGCACGTATCGCTGGCGTGAACATACCCACTGCAAAGCGGGTTCCCATCGCCCTTCAGTATATCCATGGCATCGGCCCGATGAATGCCGAAAAGATCTGCGACAGCGTCGGCATCGACCGCGCCCGCCGCGTCAACGATCTGACCGACGCCGAAGTCCTCGCCATCCGTGAATTCATCGACGCGAACTACACCGTCGAAGGCGACCTGCGCCGCGAAGTCACGATGAACGTCAAGCGCCTGATGGATCTCGGCTGCTACCGCGGCTTGCGCCACCGCCGCAACCTGCCCGTCCGTGGCCAACGGACCCACACCAATGCCCGCACCCGCAAGGGCCCGGCGAAGCCCATCGCCGGCAAGAAGAAATAAGGGGGGGTCTGACCAATGGCACGCGACAAGACGCGCATGAAGAAAAAGGAACGGAAGAACATCGCCGCAGGTGTGGCGCATGTGAATTCGTCGTTCAACAACACCAAGATCCTCATCTCGGACGTGCAGGGCAACGCGATCGCCTGGTCCTCTTCCGGCACGATGGGGTTCAAGGGCAGCCGCAAATCGACGCCCTACGCCGCCCAGATGGCGGCCGAGGATGCAGGCCGCAAGGCGCAGGAACACGGCGTCAAGACGCTGGATGTCGAGGTTCAGGGCCCCGGTTCGGGCCGCGAATCCGCGCTCCGCGCACTGGCCGCCGTCGGCTTCGTCATCTCGTCGATCCGCGACGTGACGCCCATGGCCCATAACGGATGCCGCCCGCCCAAGCGCCGCCGCGTCTGATCGCTAGTTTCGCGCCCGGGCCGGACCCCGATCCGGCCCGTCGGCGCATTCGTCATTTCCTCGGGCGTTTCCGCGCGTCGGACATGAGCCGGAAACAGGTATGGAGGCAGAACGCATGATCCACAAGAACTGGGCCGAGCTGATCAAACCGGCGCAACTCGACGTCCGTCCGGGCACTGACCCGGCGCGTCAGGCGACCGTCGTCGCCGAACCGCTGGAGCGGGGCTTCGGCCTGACGCTGGGCAACGCGCTCCGCCGCGTGCTGATGTCGTCGCTGCAGGGTGCGGCGATCACGTCCGTCCAGATCGACAACGTGCTGCACGAGTTTTCCAGCGTCGCTGGCGTGCGCGAGGATGTCACCGACATCGTCCTGAACCTCAAGGGCGTCAGCCTGAAGATGGAAGTCGAAGGGCCGAAGCGCCTGTCGATCTCTGCAAAGGGGCCGGGCGTCGTGACGGCGGGTGCCATTTCGGAATCGAACGGGATCGAGGTTCTGAACAAGGACCACGTCATCTGCCATCTCGACGACGGCGCAGACCTGTTCATGGAACTGACGGTCGCGACCGGCAAAGGGCTATGTCGCGGCCGACAAGAACCGCCCCGAAGACGCGCCCATCGGCCTGATCCCGATCGACTCGATCTATTCACCGGTCAAGAAGGTCAGCTACGAAGTGACACCGACCCGCGAGGGCCAGGTGCTGGACTATGACCGCCTGACCATGAAGGTCGAAACCGACGGCTCGCTGACGCCCGATGATGCCGTGGCCTATGCAGCGCGTATCCTGCAGGATCAGCTGTCGATCTTCGTCAACTTCGACGAACCGGAATCCGCCAAGCTCGGCGATGCCGAGGATGGGCTGGAGTTCAACCCGCTGCTGCTGAAGAAGGTCGACGAACTGGAACTGTCGGTCCGTTCGGCCAACTGCCTGAAGAACGACAACATCGTCTACATCGGCGACCTGATCCAGAAGACCGAAGCCGAGATGCTGCGCACCCCGAACTTCGGCCGCAAGTCGCTGAACGAGATCAAGGAAGTGCTGTCCGGCATGGGCCTGCACCTCGGCATGGATGTCGAGGACTGGCCGCCGGAGAACATCGAGGACCTGGCCAAGCGCTTCGAGGACCAGTTCTGAGGTCGAAGACCGAAGCTCCGGCGAAGGCCGGGGCCTCGACAATGCCCGGCCATTTCCGGGGAACGACCGGGCGCAAGCCCCAAGGTGAGCGCGGAGGCATGAGCCGCGCCGGACAAAGCAAAACGAACGGAACGGAGAAAGAAGATGAACCACGGAGCCGGCTATCGCCGCCTGAACCGCACCCACGAACACCGCAAGGCGCTGTTCGCCAACATGGCCGGGTCGCTGATCGAGCACGAGCAGATCAAGACGACCCTGCCGAAAGCCAAGGAACTGCGTCCGATCGTCGAAAAGCTGATCACGCTGGCCAAGCGCGGTGATCTGCACGCCCGCCGCCAGGCCGCGTCGCAGCTGAAGCAGGACATCTACGTCGCCAAGCTCTTCGACGTGCTCGGACCGCGCTACAAGGACCGTCAGGGCGGCTATGCCCGCGTGCTCAAGGCCGGGTTCCGCTACGGCGACATGGCCCCGATGGCGATCATCGAACTGGTCGACCGCGATTCGTCGGCCAAAGGCGCTGCTGACAAGGCGCGCGTTGCTGCTGCGGAAGCCTCCGAATCCTGATCGCAGGCGGCTGTCCGCTTACGCCACGTCATGCGCTGCCCGCCGCACAGGCCGGGCAGCGTTAACTTTCGTTAACGTCTTCAAACGGTTGACCCGGAGTTTGGCTTGTGCAGATCAGTTCGCGTCTGCGGGGGCTGCCCGACGCTCGCTAAATGGGCGCTTCGCAAAGGAATCTATGACATCGGACAGCAATGTCTCGGTCACGGGGGTCGCGCCGACGAATTCCAGCACGTCCGCCCGGGCATGATCCGGAAGAAGCATAAGCCTTGCAAAAAGTCCCGGATTGATCGTACGCACGTGAAATCGCCCTTGTTACAGACACTTACCAGTGCAATTTACGGTTGACTGCCAGTAACGCAACTAGTCTAAAAAGACATGTCCAGAACGCCAGTCCTAGAATACGTCTTGAACTCGCTCTCCCTGCTGGCTCCGGCAGGGTACTTCATTGGTTTGCACATTCGCTATGCATCGCCGCTGATGCAGTTTTCCACCTACAATCAGGAATGGCTGGACCACTACACCGAGAAAGCCTACGCACTTCGGGATCCGACCATCGCCTGGGGCTTCTCCAAGGAAGGTGCGACACGCTGGGCCGAAATGCCCATCCCCGACCCTTTCGGACTCTTCGAAGAAGCCAAGAGCTTTGGCCTCGTTTACGGTCTGACCGTTTCCTGCGGTCCCGTAAGCTCGCGGACGATCTCCAGCTTTGCGCGCGCGGATCGCGATTTCAGCGACACTGAGATCGAGACGATCTCCGACCAAGTTCGTCGACTCCACTACACAACGGAGCCGCCGGAGAGCCTCACCAAGGCTCAAATCGACGCCCTGAGGTGCATTGCAGCGGGCGATCGACACGCGGCTGCAGCATCCAAACTGAACATATCCGAAAGCGCGCTCAAGGCCCGGCTCAACTCTGTCAGAATCCGACTGATGGCACGGACGACGGCAGAAGCGATTCAGCGCGCCAAGGATTACAGGTTGTTGTAAGGCGGCGATGTCGGTCTCTCGATGCGGTGCGGGGTGTTTTCAGGCAACCCGACCGGAGACCATAGATGCACACCACCACCCTATCATTCGAAAACTTCCACAACCATGGCGAGCTATTCGCGAATCTGTTTCGCGCCAGGAAACAGTCGTTCATCGTGGAAAAGCGTTGGGAGCTGCCCGAAGCGCTCGACATGGAATACGATCAGTACGACACACCCGCCAGCCGCTGGATCGCGATTTATGACGATATCGGTCAGGTCTACGGCGGCATCCGGCTGACGCCCACCACGGCCCGATGCGGCATCTACAGCTACATGATCCGCGATGCGCAGAACGGGCATCTGGCGTCTCTGCCTCGGGACCTGCTGTACGACATTGCACCGGTCGATCCCAGTTACTGGGAATGCACGCGCGTGTTCGTGTCGAACGCGACGCCCCAGCTGATCCGCCGCCGCGTGCACGCCCACATGGTCGGCGCGATGGTGAAATCCGCGCGCGAGCAGGGTGCAACGCAGCTGATCGCCATCACGCCGTCGAACTGGCCGCGCTGGTACGGCCGCTGCGGTCTGTCAGCCAAGGCCATCGGCCCGGTCATGCAGATCGACGACGGCGACTATCAGTGCGTTCAGATCGACCTCACTCCGAAGATGCACTAGTCTGAGGTCCGACATGCGGCACCTGAAACCAAAGGTCCGGCCCGTCCTTGGGGCATTCCGGACGATAGGCGGCGATAGTGGCGGATCTGTTCGATCAGGCAGCGTCCTCGGAACCTGCGGCTGCGGCGCGCCCGCTCGCCGACCGGCTGAGACCGCGCGCCTTGTCCGAGGTCATCGGCCAGGAACAGATTCTCGGCTCGGGCGGTCCGCTCGGCGCCATGATCGCGGCCGGCAGCCTGTCGTCGCTCGTCCTCTGGGGGCCACCCGGTGTCGGCAAAACGACCATCGCCCGTCTGCTGGCGGACCAGACCGACCACGCATTCGTCCAGATCAGCGCGATTTTCAGCGGTGTTCCGGAGCTTCGGAAAGTTTTCGACACGGCCCGGCTGCGGCGCCAGCAGGGCAGGGGCACGCTGCTCTTCGTCGATGAGATTCACCGTTTCAATCGTGCCCAGCAGGACAGTTTCCTGCCCCACATGGAGGATGGCACGATCCTTCTGGTCGGGGCCACGACCGAGAATCCCTCTTTCGAGCTGAATGCAGCGCTTCTGTCCCGCGCGCAGGTCGTCGTCCTCAACCGGCTCACCCTCTCCGATCTTGAACGCCTCGCCCAGCGCGCCGAACGGGACCTGTCCCGCGCGCTTGCGCTGACTGCCCCCGCGCGCGACGCGCTACTGGAAATGGCCGACGGCGACGGCCGCGCGCTGTTGAACCTCATCGAGCAGATCGACGCCTGGAAGCTGCCCGCGCCCATCGCGCCCGAGGAACTCGGCACCCGCCTGATGCGTCGCGCTGCCAACTATGACAAATCCGGCGACGGGCATTACAACCTCATCTCCGCTCTCCACAAATCCGTCCGCGGCAGCGACCCCGATGCCGCCCTCTACTGGCTTGCCCGGATGCTGGAAGGCGGCGAAGACCCGCGCTTTCTCGCCCGTCGCATCACCCGCATGGCGGTCGAGGATATCGGCCTCGCCGATCCCATGGCCCAGCGCCTGTGCCTCGATGCCTGGGCGACCTACGAACGCCTCGGCAGCCCCGAAGGCGAACTCGCGCTGGCCGAAGCGGTCATCTATCTGTGCGCTGGCCCCCAAATCCAACGCCGCCTACACGGCCTATTCCGCTGCCCGCGACCTTGCGCGCCGCACCGGGTCCGAACCGCCGCCGAAGCACATCCTGAACGCGCCGACGCGGCTGATGAAGGATCAGGGTTACGGCAAGGGATATGCCTACGACCACGACGCCGAAGACGGCTTTTCGGGCCAGACCTATTTCCCCGACGGCATGAAGCGACCGATCCTCTACCAGCCCGTTGAACGCGGCGAGGAGCGCGAGATGAAAAAGCGCCTCGATTTCTTCGCGGGGCTGCGCGCCAAACGCGCCCGCTGACCCTTTCATCGTGACGCAAATACTCCGGGGGTGCGGGGGCCGGCCCCCGCCTAAGTTGACAATTCCCGGCGTCCGACCCAAGGAAGGCCGATGTTCGCAACCCTCCTCCAGGTCGCCCTCGGCGGCGCGCTCGGTGCCTCGGCCCGCTACCTGACCAATATCGGGGCCGCGCGGTTCCTTGGCGCGGGCTTCCCCTGGGGCACCGTCATCGTGAACATTCTGGGGTCGTTCCTGATGGGCCTGCTTGTCGCCCTTCTCGCCCAGCGCGACGCCATGCGCCTCGTACCCTTCCTGATGACCGGCATCCTCGGCGGCTTCACCACATTCTCCGCCTTTTCGCTTGATGCGGTGAAACTCTGGCAGGGCGGCGAACCCACGGTGGCTGCCGCCTATGTCGTCTGCTCGGTCGTGCTGTCGATTGCCGCGCTCATGCTCGGCATGGCCCTGTTCCGCGTGCCGACATGACAGCGGTCCAGACCCTCAAGGTCGCGGACGAGGACGGCGAAAGCCGTCTCGACCGCTGGCTGAAAAAGCGTTTTCCGAACGTGACGCAAGGCCAGGTCGAGAAATTCTGCCGCACCGGCCAGATCCGGGTCGATGGCGGCCGCGTCAAGGCATCCGATCGCGTCAGCCCCGGAATGGAAATCCGCCTGCCCCCTTTGCCCGACACCGACGCGCCGGTCCGTCCCAAGCCCGACAAACTGCCCGCGACCGACGCTGCGATGATTCAAGCATGCGTGCTCTGGAAGGACGAGCATATCATCGCGCTGAACAAACCCCCCGGCCTGCCGTCACAGGGCGGATCGGGCCAGACCGAGCGGCATGTCGATGGCCTGACTTCGGCGCTGATGTTCGGCTACAAGGACCGTCCCAAGCTGGTCCACCGCCTCGATAAGGACACCTCGGGCATCCTCCTGCTCGCCCGCACCGACCGCATCGCGCGCGCCCTGTCCGAAGCCTTCCGCGAACGCACCACCCGCAAGATCTACTGGGCCGTCGTCGCGGGCGTGCCGCATCCGCGCAAGGCCACCGTCCGCTTCGGCCTCGTCAAGGCAGGCGGGCGGGGTGCTGCCGGCGAAGGCGAGAAGATGCGCGCGATCCACCCCCGCGACATCGACGCGACCGACGGGGCCAAGCGCGCCACCACCGACTATGCCGTGCTCGAGGCGCTGGGCAGCCGCGCCGCCTGGGTGGCACTTGTGCCCGTCACCGGCCGCACGCACCAGCTCCGCGCGCATATGGCCGAGCTTGGCCACCCGATCATCGGCGACGGCAAATACGGCGGGTCCGGTCAGGAGAACCTCGGCGAGGGCTGGGGCGCGCAACTGGGCGGCGAGATCAGCCGCAAGCTGCACCTGCATGCCCGCAGCCTGTCCTTCGACCATCCGATCACCGGCAAGCGCATCACCCTGACCGCCCCCTTGCCCGAACACATGGCCCGCACCTGGGCGACGATGGGTTGGCGCGAAGGCGACGTGCCCGAGGATCCGTTCCGGGACGAGGACGCTGCGGCACGATGACCGGTTGGGTCCCGAAACGGTTCTGGACCGATGCCCGCGCCGAGGCGACCGAAGGCGGCTTCACCATCCGCCTCGACGCCCGCCCCGTCCGCACCCCCGCCAAATCGCCGCTCATCCTGCCGACCCGTGCCCTGGCCGAATCCATCGCCGCCGAATGGCAGGCCCAGGGCGCGGCCATCGACACCGCAACGATGCCCCTGACCCGCGCCGCCAATTCCGCCATCGACAAGGTCACGCCCCAGTTCGACGAGATAGCGGGGATCGTCGCCGCCTATGGTGCCAGCGACCTTCTGTGCTACCGCGCCGCGCTGCCCCGCGCCCTTGCCGCCCGTCAGGCCGCCGCCTGGGACCCGCTTCTCGACTGGGCTGCGGAAGCCCACGCCGCGCGGCTGACCGTGACCATCGGCGTCGTGCCCGTCGCGCAGCCGCCCGACGCCGTCGCGCGGCTCGCCGCCCGCGTCGCCGCGCAGACCTCCTTCGCCCTCACCGCCCTCCATGATCTGACAGCGCTCTCCGGCTCGCTCGTCATCGGCCTTGCCGCACTTGGCAGCCGCTGGACCCCCGCCGAGCTGTGGGATGCGTCCCGAATCGACGAAGAATGGCAGGCCGCCCAGTGGGGCCGCGATGACGAGGCTGACGCCGCAGCCGACGCCAAGCGCCGCGATTTCCTTCAGGCGCATCTTTTCTGGCAGCTTTCGACGCCCGTCTGATCCCAAAAAGCGCGATTTCCAAATCCCCTCCCCGCAAATCCCCGGTCTGCCTGCGAAACGGGCAACCGCACCTTCTTCGCGCGGATGCAGCCTTGACGGGTGCTTTCGAAATGGCCCAAACTGCCCGCCATTGGGGAACAACCTCATGCATATATCCAGCACCCTCGGGACCGGCACAGAACCGCCCCAGAAGGGCTGGCAACTCAGGAAGAGGTAAGAATGAAAAAATCCGTATTCCTCGGCACGGTCGCGGCCGCCGGACTTCTGGCAGGCTTCGCATCGGCCGGGACGCTCGACGACGTGAAAGCGCGCGGCGAGCTGATCTGCGGTTCGAACACCGGTCTGACCGGCTTCGGCGCACCCGACGCAAGCGGCAACTGGGTCGGCTTTGACGTCGATCTCTGCAAGGCCATCGCCGCCGCCGTGCTCGGCGACGCGGCGAAGGTCAAATTCCTTCCGACCACGGGCGAGACACGTTTCACCGCGCTCGCTTCGGGCGAAGTCGATCTTCTGGTCCGCAACTCCACCTGGACCTTCTCGCGCGACAACGACCTCAAGCTCGATTTCGTCGCCGTCAACTACTATGACGGCCAGGGCTTCATGGTGAAGAAAGACCTCGGCGTCTCTTCCGCCAAGGAACTCGACGGCGCCACCATCTGCATCCAGACCGGCACCACGACCGAACTGAACCTCGCCGACTTCTTCAAGTCGAACAACATCACCTACACGCCCGTCACGGTCGCCGACGACGCCGAAGCCCAGCGCCAGTATTCCGCCGGGGCCTGCGACGCCTTCACGACCGACGCCTCGGGCCTCGCCGCCACCCGCGCGACGCTGCCCGATGCCGCCGAGCACATCATCCTGCCCGAGATCATCTCGAAGGAACCGCTCGGCCCGGTCGTCCGCCACGGCGACAACAACTGGGGCGACATCGTCCGCTGGACCTACTTCGCGCTGGTCATCGCCGAAGAGAAGGGCATCACCAAAGCCAATCTGGAAGAAGTGATCGCCGCGTCCGAGGCTGATCCGGCAGCTGACCCCGAGGTCAAGCGCCTGCTCGGCATCGGCGACAACGACATGGGCAAGATGATGGGTCTGGACAAGGACTGGGCCCGCCGCGCCATCGCCGCGAACGGCAACTACGGCGAGATCTTCGCCGCGAACATCGGCGAGGCCACCCCGATCGGTCTGGCGCGCGGCCTGAACGCGCTCTGGACGCAAGGGCGGCCTGCAATACGCCCCGCCGGTCCGCTGACCTGACACCACAAACGGGCGCGCATCTTGCGCGCCCGTTTCACATACTGACCAGACAGACGTGCTGCGCGGGCTTGATCCCGGACACCATGGCGAACGCCAGGTCGCAGCCCGGATAGGGGATATCGGATGGCTCTGGCAGCGGACGCGCCGAAAGACGGCTTTCGGCTCAGCATGCTCATCTACGACACGCGGTTCCGCGCGATCACCATTCAGGTGATCGTCCTGATCCTGTTCCTGCTGTTTGTCGGCTGGCTTGTCGACAACACGATCCAGAACCTCGCCGCCAAGGACAAGGACATCAATTTCGGCTTTCTGTGGCAGCCGCGCCGGCTATGACATCGACCAGCAGCTGATCCCCTACACCAACGACAGCACGCATGGCCGCGCCCTGTTCATCGGGCTGCTCAACACTCTTGTCGTCGCCTTCTTCGGCTGCATCTTCGCCACCATCATCGGCGTCTTCGCGGGTGTCCTGCGGCTGTCCAAGAACTGGCTCGTCGCCCGCATCATGACCGTCTATGTCGAGATCGTGCGCAACGTCCCCCTGCTGCTCTGGATCATCCTGTCCTTCGTCATCTTCTCGGAAACAAGGCCCGGACCGCGCGACTTCAAGGTGACGGACGAGATGATCGCGGCGGGCGAGGCGCCCAAGGCGTCGATGATGTTCTTCGATTCCGTCGCCATCACCAATCGCGGGTCCAACATCCCCGCCCCGCTCCTGTCGCGTCCGCTCGGCGGGACATCCATCCTCGACGTGCCGATCAACTACTCCACCATCGCGGTGATCCTGGTCGTCGTCGCGTCCGTCTATGCCAACCGCGCCCTTCGTCGGAACGCCCGCGCAGTGCAGGAAGCGACGGGCGACCGCCCCGTCACCTGGTGGAAAAGCCTTCTGATCCTGTTTGCGCCCGTCATCCTTCTGCTGATGGCGCTGGGCTTCCACCTCGAATATCCGGTGCTCAAGGGCTTCAACTTTCAGGGCGGCATCAACGTCGCGCATTCCTTCACGGCACTTCTGTTCGCCCTGTCGATCTACACCGGCAGCTACATCGCCGAAGCCGTGCGCGCGGGCATCCTCGCCATCTCGCGCGGCCAGACCGAAGCCGCCTATGCGCTCGGCCTGCGCCCCGGCCGCACGATGAGCCTGGTGGTCCTGCCGCAGGCGCTGCGCGTCATCATCCCGCCGCTGATCAGCCAGTATCTGAACCTGACCAAGAACACGACGCTGGGCATCGCGGTCAGCTATCTCGATCTCAAGGGCACGCTCGGCGGCATCACCCTGAACCAGACCGGACGCGAGCTGGAATGCATGCTTCTGATGATGCTGATCTACCTGATCCTCAGCCTGATCATCTCGACCGCTGATGAACGTGCTTCAACAACGCCGTGCAGATTGAAGGAGCGCTGAGATGACCGACGCCTCCTTTGTCCGCGACGCGATGATCGCACCCTCCGCTCCTCCTGCCTCGCAGCGCGGGGCGATCCGCTGGCTGCGCGAGAACCTGTTCTCCAGCATCCTGAACTCGATCCTGACCGTGCTTGGCGTCCTGGCCGTATTCCTGATTGTCAGGGCCTCATTGCCCTGGCTGATGAACAGCGTCTGGAACGCCAATTCGCTCTCCGAATGCCGCGCCGCGATCGCTGGCCAAGCGCGGGCGAGGGTGCGTCAGGTGCGTGCTGGGCGATGATCCGCGTCCGCTGGAACCAGTTCATCTTCGGCTTCTACCCGGCCGACGCTCTACTGGCGGCCGCTGCTCGCCTTCGGGCTGCTGTTCGTGGCGCTGGCGCCGGTGCTCTACTACGGGCTGAACCGTGCGAACGCGATCATGGTCGGCATCGTCGGCATCCTGCTCGTCGCTCGCACTCCTCGCCACCAGCACCGACGCCCTTCATGTCGGCTTGGCCGCCCTTGTCATGGCCGTGCTCACTGCGGCCGCCTGGCTCGCGCCCACCCGCCTCGTCTGGTTCACGCTTTTCTACCCCGCCGTCGGATTTTTCCTGCTCTGGGGCGGGTCGGTCTGGGGACCTGTCGGCACCGCTGGCAGGCTTCGGCATCATGGCGGCGTCCCTGGTCCTTCTCCAGCGCCACCTCGGCGTCGTCGTCGCTGCGGCCGTAGGACTGGTCGTCGCGTCCGTCTGGTGGCTTGGCGTCCAGACCTATGTCACCTCCGCCATCCACTCGGCGCTGCCCTGGGGCCTCGCCCCCGTCGATAGCTGACCAGTTCGGCGGCTTCCTCCTCGCCTTCACCATCGGCGTCACCGCCATCGCCGGATCGCTGCCCATCGGCATCCTGCTTGCCCTCGGCCGCCGGTCCGACATGTTCCTGATCAAGACGCTGTCGGTCGGCTTCATCGAATTCATCCGCGGCGTGCCCCTGATCACCATGCTCTTCACCGCGTCCCTGCTGCTGCAGTACTTCCTGCCGCCGCAGACCAACTTCGACCTGATCCTGCGGGTCATCATCCTCGTCACCCTCTTCGCCTCCGCCTATATCGCCGAGGTCATCCGCGGCGGCCTCGCCGCCCTGCCGCGCGGCCAGTACGAGGCTGCCGACGCGCTCGGCCTCGACTACTGGCAGGCGCAGCAGCAGATCATCATGCCGCAGGCGCTGAAAATCGCGATCCCCGGCATCGTCTCGTCCTTCATCGGGCTGTTCAAGGACACGACGCTTGTCGCCCTTGTCGGCCTCGCCGACCCGCTGCAGGGCATCACCAAGATCGTCCGCGCCGACATCAACTGGAAAGGCATCTACTGGGAGCCTTTCCTGTTCGTCGGTGCCATCTTCTTCCTCGTCTGTTTCAGCATGTCGCGGTACTCGATGTATCTCGAAAACAAGCTGAAGCGCGATCACCGCTAGGGGTATCCGACATGGCCGAAGCCGCCGCGAAAATGCAGGTGACAGACGAAGTCGCCGTCCAGATCACCCAGATGAACAAGTGGTACGGCACCTTCCATGTGCTGCGCGACATCAACATGACCGTCATGCGCGGCGAACGCATCGTCATCTGCGGCCCGTCAGGCTCCGGCAAGTCGACGCTGATCCGCTGCATCAACCGGCTGGAAGAACACCAGTCCGGCCATATCGTCGTGGACGGCACCGAACTGACATCGGACCTCAAGAACATCGACAAGGTCCGGTCCGAGGTCGGCATGGTCTTCCAGCACTTCAACCTGTTTCCGCACCTCACCATCCTTGAAAACTGCACCCTCGCGCCGATCTGGGTCCGCAAGACCCCGAGGAAAGAGGCCGAGGAAACCGCGATGCATTTCCTGCGCAAGGTGAAGATCCCCGAACAGGCGCTGAAATACCCCGGCCAGCTGTCCGGCGGCCAGCAGCAGCGCGTCGCCATCGCGCGGTCGCTCTGCATGCGCCCCCGCATCATGCTGTTCGACGAACCGACCAGCGCCCTTGACCCCGAGATGATCAAGGAAGTGCTCGACACGATGATCGAGCTGGCTCAGGAAGGCATGACGATGCTCTGCGTCACGCACGAGATGGGCTTCGCCCAGGCCGTCGCCAACCGCGTGATCTTCATGGATCAGGGCCAGATCGTCGAACAGAACAGCCCCAAGGAATTCTTCAACAACCCGCAGAGCGACCGGACCAAGCTGTTCCTGTCACAGATTCTGGGGCACTGACGGGCAGCCTTTACCTACCCGAAACGGAACTCGCGCCCGGCAACCGGGCTGACCCCCTGTGATGACCCGATGGCCGGGTTTGCGTCGCCGCCGGTGCGCACCACCATGTCGCCCATGCCCGGCACCACCAGATAGATCACCGTGTCCGCACCCAGCCGCTCGACATGGCGCACCGTCCCCGTCCAGCGCGGCGCATCCGACGTCAGGGCCAGGTGTTCAGGACGGATGCCATAGGTCCTGCACCCCAGACCCTCTGCTGCCGCGCCCTCGTACAGGTTCATCTTCGGGCTGCCGATGAAGCCCGCGACAAAGGCGCTGACGGGCGCGTTGTACAACTCCATCGGGCTGCCGACCTGTTCGATCCGCCCGCCGTTCAGCACCACGATCTTGTCCGCCATCGTCATCGCCTCGACCTGGTCGTGCGTGACATAGATCATCGTGGCACCCAGCTTGGCGTGCAGGTCCGACAGTTCGATCCGCATCTGCGCGCGCAAGGCCGCGTCCAGGTTCGACAGCGGCTCGTCCAGCAGGAACACCTTCGGATCGCGCACCATCGCGCGCCCGATCGCCACGCGCTGGCGCTGGCCGCCGGACAGGGCCTTCGGCTTGCGGTCCATCAGATGCGTCAGCTGCAGCGCCTCGGCCGCGGCATCGACCTTCCTCCGGATCTCGTCCTTCGGCAGCTTGGCCAGCGACAGGCCGAACCCCACGTTCTCGCGCACCGTCAGGTGGGGGTAGAGCGCATAGGACTGGAACACCATGGCGATGCCGCGCTTCGAAGGCTCCTCGCCCGTCACATCCCGGCCGCCGATCTCGATCGTGCCCGATGTCGCCTCCTCAAGGCCCGATATCATCCTCAGCAGGGTGGACTTGCCGCAGCCCGACGGGCCGACAAACACGCAGAACTCACCATCCTCGATGGTCAGGTCCACACCCTTGATGATGTCGACGGCCCCGAAGCTTTTCCGGATCGCCTTCAGTCTGACCGAGCTCATCGCGCTATCCTTTCACGCCACCGGCGGTCATGCCGGCCACGATCTGACGGTTGAAGAAGATGAACACCAGCAGCGGCGGGATCGTGACCAGCAGGATGTTCATGAACAGAAGGTTGAACTGGCTCTGGAACTGGGTCTGGAAGTTGAACAGCGTCAGTTGCACCGTCACGTTTTCCTTGCCCGGCAGGTAATACAGCGGGTTGGTGAAGTCGTTGAAGATGGCGATGGACTGCACCACGATCAGCGTGACGGTGACGGGCTTCAGCAATGGCAGGATGACCCGTCGGAAGATCGCCCAGCGGCTTCGCCCCGTCGATGATCGCCGCCTCGTCCAGATCGCGCGGGATGGTGCCGATGAAGCTGCGGAACAGCAGAACCGAGAAGGCAAGGCCATAGGCAACCTGGATCAGGATCATCCCGTGGATCGTCTTGAACAGCCCCAGACCCTGCAGCACCCAGATCGTCGGCACGACCGCAGGCGGCACCATCAGGCCCACCAGCACCCCCGCATAGATCAGCTTGTTCCACCCCGACGGTCGGCGCTGCAGCACATAGCCCACCATCGCACCGAAGATCACCAGCAGCGTGACCGCCCCGACGGTGATGACGGTCGAATTGAAATAGGCCAGCAGCAGCATGTAGTTGCGCGCTTTGACGACCTCGACAAGGTTGGCCCAGAAATGCCATTCCGACGGCCAGCTGAACAGGAACAGCGCCGCTTCCTTCTTGGTCTTCACCGCCATGAGGAACGTGAACAGGAACGGCAGGATGAAGATGACCGTCGCCACGGCAAGTGCCGCAAGACCGGTGTTGCGCTGACGGGCGGTCACAGGTCCACCTCGCGCCGGTTGAACCACCAGGTCAGCGGCAGGATGATCAGCGCGATCAGCAGGAACAGGATGACGTTCCCTGCCGTCGCCAGCCCGTAGAACCCGGCCTGGTACTGCTTGTAGATCACCGATGCCAGCACGTCCGACGCAAAGCCCGGTCCGCCCTTCGTGGTCGCCCAGATGATGTCGAAGCTGCGCAGACCCCCGATCAGCGACAGCGTGATGACCGTCACCGTGGCGGGCCGCACCAGCGGCACGGTGATGCGCCAGAACTGCTGGATGCGCGTCGCCCCGTCGATCCGAGCCGCCTCGTAATAGTCGGGGGAAATGGCGGCAAGGCCCGCGATGTAGATCAGCGTGGCAAGCCCCACGCCCTTCCAGATGTCGATGAACGCCACCGAATACAGTGCCAGCGTCGGGTCCGAAAGCCAGGACGGGCCGTCGATGCCGATCCAGGACAGCGCAAGGTTGATCGCCCCCTTGGTCGGGTGCATCAGCGCGGCAAAGGTGATGCCGACCCCGATGGTCGACACCAGCACCGGAAAGAAGACGACCGACCGCAGAAATCCCTGCCACAGGATTCCGCTGGTCAGCAGGACCGCCAGCAGCAGCCCCAGCACCGATTTGGCGGCCGACGTCAGGCCCGCATAGATCAGCGTATTGACCAGGCCCTGGATCAGGAAGGGTTCCTTGAAGAACTGCCGATAGTTGTCCCAGCCGATGAACTCGGTCTCGAACAGGTCCCAGCGGGTCAGGCTGAACCAGAAGCTGGCGACGGTCGGCACAAGGAACAGCACCGTGAACACGACCGCAGCCGGA
This sequence comes from uncultured Alphaproteobacteria bacterium, assembly GCA_963819585.1. GTDB lineage: Bacteria > Pseudomonadota > Alphaproteobacteria > Rhodobacterales > Rhodobacteraceae > JAOADN01. The sequence continues at coordinate 363,651 of CAWFWP010000009.1, read as the reverse complement.
AGCACGAACCAGTAGGGATAGGGCGATGCGCGTGTCTTCGGCATGGGTTCACCTTTGGGGCTGAAAGACCTTGTCCGACCACCGTTCACGGAACCTCGGGATCCCCCGCCCGGCGATGCGGGCGGGGGAAGTCGCTCAAGGCTGGCTTACCAGTCCGGCAGGCCCAGCTGCTTGGCCTGCTTCTCGACATCCTGGTCATACAGCGCTGCGGCTTCGGCCGCCGGGCGGATGCCCGACCCGACCTCGACCGTGATCTGCTCCAGCGCCGGTCCCTTGATCGGCGACAGGAATTCCAGCGCGGGCGCCGTCATGCCATCGGTCTGGAAATAGGGCAGCATGTCGGCCACCGACGGCGGCACGTCGGCAGGCAGTTCGCAGCCCTTGATCAGATAGGGCCCGGTCGCCCCGTTCGCGCCGATCATCAGGTTGCAGCCCTCGACGGATGCGACGAAGGACAGGAAATCCTTGGCCACCTCCGCATTCGGCGACGCCGCCGGGACGTACAGCGCGGCAGGCATCCAGACCGTCAGGCCGTTCTTCGCCGCATCCGGACCGGGCTGCGCGAAGAAGCCCACGTCGTTCACGTTTTCGGGGAAGTTCTGCTTGATGTTGCCGAGCGCGAAAGTCAGCATCGGGTAATGCGCCGCCTCGCCCGTCGCCACCATGCGGACGCCGTCATCGAACTTGGCGACGCCGAAATCCTCGTTCAGATAGCCCGCCTTGAACGTATCCTCCAGATGCTGGAAGCCCGCTATCGCCGCCGGTGTGGTTGCATATTTCGTCTTGTTCGCCGTGTAGTCGGCGGCAAAGGCCGGGTCGGCCGCCTGCACATTGTAGAAATCGGCCAGCACGAACAGCTGGCTTGACCAGGTGTCGCCATAGGTCTGCGCCACCGCGACCTTGCCCGCCGCCTTGACCTTTTCGTTGTTCGCCATGAACTCGTCCCAGGTCTTCGGCACACTCAGCCCGAGCTCTTCGTAGATCTTCTTGTTGTAATAGATGCCCCCGCCCATCGCCGGGCCGAAGGGCACGCCGCGCACAGTGCCGTCCGATGCGGTGACGACAGACTTGAAGCTGTCGATCACATTGGCCTGGCCTGCGATGTCGGTCAGGTCGGCCAATTGCTCGGTCGGGTTGAGCGCCTGAAACAGCGAACCCGAGTTGTATTGCAGGATGTCGCCCGCCTCGCCCGTCGCCAGCCGCGTCTTGACCAGGTTGTCGCCGTCCGCGCCGCCGGGGCGGTTCTCGATTTCAAAAGTCACGTCGGGATGGGCGGCGGTATAGGCCGCCGTCAGCGCGTCCATCGCTGCGACGGTTTCGGCATTGCCGTCGGTGGTGATCGACAGCACCGTCTCGGCCTGGGCGATGCCCGCGACCAGCGAAAAAGCCGCAAGCAGCGCGGCACTCGGGATCAGTTTCATGGTCTCTTGCTCCTCCAATGGACCAGTCTTCATTTTTCCAGGTGCGAGCGGCACCCGGGCCGTGGCGATCCGCATCAGACGCGGAAGGTGATTTCGTGATTGCCCGCAGGCAGGGTCAGCCCCGCCGCCGGAACCGTGACGGATTTGCCGTCCACCGTAACATCGCGGCGGGCCGGGTTCGCGGTCAGCCGCCCCTTGGTTCCTGCAGGCAAGGTGACGCGGTAGGTGGCGCTATCCCCGGATATCTGCCAGCCAGCCTCGATCCGCCCGTGACGGCAGTCATGCCAGGCCGCCACCGGCGACAGTGCGGGCAGGATCAGCGGGTCCAGCGTCACCTCATCGAAGCCCGGTTTTTCCGGGACCGGTGCGACCCCGGCCACCCCCTCGAACAGCCACTGGCAGACTGCGCCATAGGCATAGTGGTTATAGCTGTTCATGTCGGGATCATAGATCGTGCCGTCCGGCGCCAGCGCATCCCAGCGTTCCCAGATGCTCGTGGCACCCCGGTCCACCTGATACAGCCACCCCGGCACCTTGCGGTTCAGGAATATCTTCTCGGCCAGGTCGGCCATCCCGTGCATCGTCAGCGCGGGCAGGATCGCGGGCGTGCCGATGAACCCGGTGCCGATCAGCCCATCGGCATCCTCGACCACGCGGCGGAAATAGGCTTTGCCTGCCTCGTAATATTCCGCCGGCACCAGACCATAGAGAAACGCAAGGCTCCAAGAGGTCTGATCGTTGTGCGCAATGCGGCCCGAGGGCGAAAAGAACTCGTGTTTGAACGCAGCACGGATAGCCTCGGCCCGCGCACGCAGCGACGTTGCCAGCACCTTTTCGCCGATCAGCCCGGCAATCTGCGCCGCCAGATCGGTCGAGATGAAGTGGTAGATCGTTGCCGCACAATCATCGGCGATGGTGGGGCGTGGCTTGCGGTTATCGCCTACCGGCTGGATCCAGTCGCCAAAGGTAAAGCCATGCGCACCCCAGACCGAAGGCGGGCGCACGATGGGACCGTCCGAAATGGCCCAGACATAATCCAGCCATTTGATCATGGCGGGGAAGTTTTCCGCCAATACGGCCTTGTCGCCATAATGCAGATACAACTGCCACGGAATGATGACGACGGCATCGCCCCAGCCGGTCGATCCCGCCCAGTCGCCCCGATCGTCGATCGGGTGCAGGCGCGTGGGGTCTGGCGAAAAATGCGGCACCGCGCCATCGGCACGCTGATCATGGCGCACGTCGCGCAGGTATTTGGTCAGGAACCGCTCGCAGTCGGCCAGCCAGCAGGCCGTGCCCGCAAACACCTGCGCATCGCCTGTCCAGCCGAGCCGTTCGTCCCGCTGCGGGCAGTCGGTGGGAATCTCGATGAAGTTCGACCGCTGCGACCAGATGGTGTTCAGGACCAGCCGGTTGACGGCAGGAACGCCGCAGGTGAAGCCACCGGTCTGGACGGGAACCGAGGTGATGGGAATCTGGTGAATGTCCACCAGCTCCGCCCCGCCCGTCAGCGTCACGCGGGCATAGCGGAAGCCGAAGAAGGTGAAGAGCGGCGCGTAGGTCTCGGCTCCTCCGCCCTTCAGGGTGTAGTGCTGTTCCGCCCGTGCAGATCGGTAGTTGCGGTTGTCGAACGCCCGGTCCGGCCCCAGCACCTCGGAAAACTCCAGCCGCACATGCGCGCCTGCCGGGCCACTGACCGCGATCCGGGCATAGGCCCCGCAGTTCTGGCCGAAGTCATGGACCGTGGACGCCCCATCCGCCCAGTGCGCGATGGCCGCCACCGGCTCCATCTCGACCACCGGGTCCGCCTCGTGCGGCACCAGAAGCGACCGGTCGAACGGCAGCACCTCGACCCCCGCGCTGTCCGTCACGCCGATCCGCGCGTCGTAGTCCTCGCCGTGGTAGATCCCGTTGCCCGTCACCGGCGTCAGGCCGGACACCCAGCTTGCATCGGTCTTCAGAACCGTCCGCCCGCCCGCCACCAGTTCCGCGAACGCCCCGATCCGGTCGCCCCAGGTGTTCGGAATCGGGTTCAGCGCCCACATCAGCCGCGACCGGTACCAGCCGTCGCCCAGCCAGATTTCCAGCCGGTTCCTGCCCGTCCTCAGCAGTGCCGACACGTCATAGGACTGATAGGCGATGCGGTCGTCATAGCAGGTCCAGCCCGGCGTCAGCAGGTCCGCACCCACGCGCTGGCCATTCAGGAAAGCACGGTACAATCCCTGCGCCGACAGGTGCAGCACAGACCCCGCATCGACCCCGTCCAGATCGAAGTCCCGCGCCACGAACGTGCCGGCACCGCCGGTGCCCGGATCGCAGCCCGGCGCGATCATCTCGGCCGTGAATGCCGGCGTTGCAGGTGACTTGCCGGTCGCGGACTGCGTCCGCATCTGCCCCTCAAGGCCCATTCAGCTGTCCTCCCCCGTGGCGCCGAATCGCGTCGTATCCGAGTTTCGTGCACCGTTCTACGTAAATCATTCTACAACTTCGATTGCCTTGCAACAGATTTTTGCTACGCTGTCCCGGACAGGGGAATTCGATGGCCGACGGCAGCGCAGAAGACCGGGCAGGGCGGGTCACGATCCGCACCGTGGCCGCCGATGCCGGGGTCTCCGTCGCCGCCGTCTCCAAGGTCCTGCGCAACGCCTACGGCGTGTCCGACGCGCTGCGCACCCGGGTCGAGGCCAGCATCGAAAAGCTCCGCTACCGCCCCTCTGTCGCCGCCCGCGGCATGCGCGGCCAGACCTTCACCCTCGGCGTCCTTCTTGTCGAAATCGACAACCCCTTCCTGCCCGGCATCTACCGCGGCATCGAAAGCGTCACCGAAGCCGCAGGCTACAAGATCATGGTCGGCATCGGGGCCGCCCGCAGCCGGACCGAGGTCGCCCTGATCGAGCAGATGATCGACAACCGCATGGACGGGCTGATCCTTGTCGCGTCCCAGATCGCGGGCGGCACGCTGGAACGCTACGCCCGCCAGATCCCCATCGTCGTCGTCGGGCACCACGAACCCGCCGCCACCGGCTATGACACCGTCAACAACGATGACAGGCTCGGTGCCATGCTTGCCGTCCGCGCGCTTCTCGGCCAGGGCCACCGCGACATCGCCATGATGACCATGGCCGACCCCGGCGATCATCCCGCCAATGTCGCCCCGCAGCGCGAGCTTGGCTACCTTCAGGCCCTGTCCGATGCCGGGCTGTCCGACCGCGCCAGGGTCTTCCGCTGCCCGCAGTCGGGTCCGCAGCGCGATGACATGTTCCGCCATGTGCTGACCGCCCCCGACCGCCCGCGCGCCGTCTTCTGCTGGTCCGACCTCGACGCGATCCCCCTGATCAATGCCGCCCATCTGCTCGGCCTGCGCGTCCCCGCCGACATCGCCATCGTCGGCTACGACAACACCCCTGTCGCCGCCCTGCCGCTGATCGGCCTCGCGTCGGTCGACCAGGACGGCCCGCGCCTCGGGCGGCTGTCGGCCGAGGCCCTCCTGTCCCGCATCGGCGGCCGCACGGTCGCCGAGCATATCCTGATCGACCCGACCCTCGTCCCCCGGGGCAGCCTCTAGCCCCGCCGCCGGTTGACCTGCCCCCGCCTGCGGTTTCCTGATCGGACGTCCCGCAACGGGCCGTGACAGCACCGTAGGTCGGGCTTGCCCCGACTCGCCTTTCCCCCAAGTCCTTTCCACTTCCCTAAATTGCAAGCCGCAAACCCATTGATTTCAATTGATCCAGAAATAGCGTCCCGTCTCGTGACCGCCCTCCCCCTCACAGATTCTCCGGCGTGAAGATGTCAAAGCTCAGCAGCCGCTGCCCCGGCGGCGTCCGCCCCAGCACCGCGTCCCGCATCGCCCCCACCGCCTCCGCCGCCATCCGCTGCACCGGATGCGCGATCACCATCGTCAGGGCGCCGTCGATCAGGGCGGCCCGCGTCGGGGCCATGATCTCGTAGCCGACCGACACCAGCTCCCGCCCCCGCCCCGACGCCGCGATAGCCTCCAGCGTGCCGGTGACGCCGCCGCCGGAAATGAACAGCGCCGACAGGTCCGGTTCGCGCCTCAGCAGCGTTTCCGTCACCTCGCGCGCGATGGCCTTGTCCTCGAAGGTCGAAATCGGCTCCAGCAGCGTGAAGTCCGGCGCGCATTCCCGGAAATAGCTGCGGAACCCGCTCTCGTTCATTTCCTGGCACCGGTAGCGCGGATTGCCGACCAGGATGCCGATCCGCCCGGGCTTCGGGCATAGATGCGCGATGGCCCAGGCCGCCGTCCGCCCGACCTTCCAGTTGTCGAGACCGACATAGCCCGTGCCGCAGGCCGCCGTCAGGCTGGAGACGAGGCCGAAGGTGGGAACCCCCCGCGCAGCCAGCGCCTCGATCGCTTCGGTCACAAGCGGATGTTCCGCCGCGATCACCGCCAGAGCATCAACCTTCCCGCCCATCTCGATCATCCGCGCCGCGACCGCCCCGGGTGAGATGTCGTCCATGTGCGCGATCAGCGCCTCGACATCCGGTGCCGATTCGGCGGCGGAGTTCAGCGCTTCGGCGATGATCCGATACCAGGGACGGTCCGACTGCTGCAGCAGGAACCCCAGCCTGACCCGGGGCCCGGCGACCTCAAGCCGTTCGCGCAGCAGCGGCACGGCATAGAAGTCGATCTTTTCGGCCGCAGCCAGCACGCGCTCTGCGGTCGTCCGGCGGACGGGATCGCGGCCATTCAGGATGCGGTCGACGGTCGAAATGCTGACCCCCGCCGTTTCGGCAAGATCGGCGATGGTGGCGCGGCGTGCCATGGGACCTCCTGAGAGATTCTCTCATCATGCGCACAGGGTATTCTGCACGAAATGAGAGGAAACGTGTCAGTCGCAATGAAACGATTATGCTGAGGGTTCTGTCAACGGTATAGAAATTCCATTGTTCGACTCGGGAGGGGCAAGCGCCTGTCGGCATGCGCCCGATACGTCAGCGGGGGGACCATGGACGATCTGCAATTCGGAACCCGGAACAAGCGCGGCGACTACACGCCGAACGCGGCGGCCGAGGCCGCCCCGGTGTTTGTCTGGCCGCTGCGCCCGCTGAAGTTCCTCGCTTGGCTGCCGAAGTACTTCCTGCCGTGGAATGTCGTGTTCATGGCGCTGGCCCTGCTGACCTGGCAGTTCCTGACACCCTCGCGTGAAACCCTTCAGACCCTCGACTGGCGCTGGATCGCCTACCTGCTGGTCCGCAACGCAGCCTTCGTCTTCGTCCTCTACGGAGCCTTGGAGCTGCGCCTCTACATCAAGCGCGCGCAGGGCAACCGGTTCAAGTTCAACGGAACCTTCCCGGCCGAGAAGCCGTCGGACGTGTTCATGTTCAAAAGCCAGAACATCGACAACATGATCCGCACCTTCGGCACCGGCGTGCCGATCTGGACGGCGTACGAGGTCGGCATGCTCTATGCCTGGGCGCATGGCTGGGGCCCCTGGACGACCTTTGCCGAACATCCTCTGGCGCTGATCGCCCTCGGCCTGCTGATCCCCCTGTTCCACGAGGCGCATTTCTACTGCATCCACCGGCTGATCCATGTGCCGTTCCTGTACAAATGGGTGCATTCGGTCCACCACAACTCGGTCAACCCGTCGCCCGTGGTCGTCGCTGTCGATGCACCCGGTCGAGCATCTGCTCTACTGGTCCGACGTGCTGATCCATCTGGTCCTGCCGTCGCATCCGCTCCTGATGCTCTATCAGCCTGCAGGTCACCGGAACGGGGGCCGTGGTCGGCCATATCGGCTTCGAGAGGATCGAGGTCGGAGAGGACAAGGCTGTCGATAGCCACGCCTATGTCCACTACCTGCACCACAAGCATTTCGAAGTGAACTACGCCGACGGGCTGGTCCCCTTCGACCGCATCTTCGGCACCTGGCACGACGGCAGCAAAGAGGGCGATGCCCGGATGAACGCCCGCTATCAGCAGAAGAAGGCGCGCCTGAACGCCAAGGCGGCGGGCACGAACGGATAGGCCAGGGGCGATGAATACCCGCAGGGAGGAAGCGGGGAACAGGGGCCCGGATGCCGGGTCGGATCACAACGAAGAACCATAACCCCGCCGAAATGGCGGTCCACGGAGGAGAAGACAGAGATGAACCTCAAGAATTCTGATGACGGTCATGCGCGACCACGGCCCTTGTGGGCATGGCCGCAACGGCCGCCGATGTCGGCCGATATCGCCGTTGTTGGCGGTAAAGCCGACGACCTGTTCTGGAACAAGATCAAGAAGGGCATGGATGATGCCACCCCTGGCCGTCGTCGCCAATGGCGGCACGGTGAACTACCTGCAGCTTGCAGAACTACGACAATCTTCGGCGCGCCGACGCGGCGCAGCTTGTCCGCACGGCCATTTCGCAGGGCGCGACAGGTATCGTGATCCCGAACTGGGTGCCCGAAGCCGAAGACCCGGCAATCAAGGAAGCGATGGCGGCAGGGAATCAAGGTGATCCTGATCAACGCGGGCGATGGCGACAAGGCCAAAGAGCTTGGTGCGATCAACTATGTCGGAAACGAAGAATACCAGCCGGGCTGGCCGGCGGCGCCTACTATCGCGGAAAAGGGCGTCAAGAACATGATCTGCGTCAACACCGTTCCGGGTGCCGCGAACCTTGAAGCCCGCTGCAAGGGCGTTGCGGATGGCGATCGAAAAGGCTGGCGGCGTAGTCGATCCAGCTGCCGCTTCCCGCGATCGAGCTTCGGCGATCCCACCGCTGTCGCCGAGGCTATCAAGGCGACTTCTGAAGGACCCGACGATCGACGGCGTCGATCACCATTTCGGCAGGCGACGCCGACAGCGCCGCGACGGGCATCGAACAGGCAGGCATGACCAGGCAAGGTGATGCTGGGCTCGTTCGACATGAACGAAGCCAGCCTGGACGCGCATCAAGGCGGGCACGCAGCGCTTCTGCAGTCGACCAGCAGCCCTACCTGCAGGGCTATCATCGCCGTCAGTCTTCTGGCCGCAGCCATCGACTTCGGCACCGCTGCCGACGTTCCCGGTTCTGACCGGTCCGGGCATCGTCGATGCGATCAATATCGACGCGACGCTGAAGGGCGTGGCCAGGCGGCGCACGCTGAACCTGAATGCCGATGACGCTCCGGCCGCTACCAGCGGTTCGGGCCGGATTTCTCTCCCGTAGGGCGCTCGGCGCGCCGATTGGCCAGGAGTCCATAAATGTCCGGAAGTCTAGGATCGTCCGAAAACGTCGCGCTTGGTGGCGCTGCTGCGGCGACCCGAAGCCGGTGCACTTCTCGGAATGGTTGCCGTGTTGATCTTTTTCGGCATCTTCGGCGGGCTGACATTTCTCGACGCTCGGCAGGATTGCCGAGCTGGCTGAATGTCGCGGCGGGCCTGGGCATCATCGCCATTCCCGATCGGCCTGCTGATGATCGCGGGCGAGCTGGACATTTCCGTGGGCGTCGATGGTCCCTGCGGTGGTCGATGACCGTCGCCATCATCTCGGGCCATCTTCGGCCTTCCGATCTGGGTCGGCATGTCGCCGCCCTTCTGCTTCGGCGTCGTCGTCGGTCTTGTCAACGGGTTATCTGGTTGCACCAACCGCCGTGCCGTCGTTCATCGTGACGCTTGGCAATCTTTTCGCCGTGCAGGGTTTGGTGCTCGGCCTGTTCCGTCCTGATCACCGGGACGACCAAGCGTCGCGCATCACGGCGGCCCGATGCGGCCAAGTCGATTTTCGGGCAGTTCTACATCGGCGGCCAGTTCCAGGTCATCATCGCCTGGTGGCTGGCCGCGACATGCGCTCTACGTCTTCTTCGTCCACTATTCACGCTACGGAAACTGGATCTTCGCCATGGGCGGCGACAAGCAAAGCGCCCGCAACGCGGGCATTCCGACCGAGCGAGACTGACCACCATCCTGTTCGTCATGTCAGCGGCTCAGCGCCACCTTTCGTCGGGATGTGCCAGGCGATCCTGTTCAACTCCGCACAGGTCTCGGGCGGGCAGTCCTTCATCTTCAACTCGATCATCGCGGTCGTGGTCGGGGGCGTGCTGCTGACCGGCGGCTTCGGATCGGTCATCGGCATCTTCTTCGGAACGATCACCTTCGCGATCGTGAACCAGGGCATCTACTACACCGATTTCGACCGCAACTGGTCCAGCCTGATCATCGGCGTGCTGCTGCTGGTCGCCGTCCTGATGAACAACACCTTCCGCAAGATGGCGCTGTCCTACACGCCGAAGAAAGGAGCCAAGTGATGGCTGCCCCGATCCTTGCCATGAAGGGCATCAACAAGTCCTTTGGCCCCATCGACGTTCTGCAGGACATCAACCTCAACCTGCGGGCGGGCGAAGTGCTGTGCCTGCTGGGCGACAACGGCGCCGGAAAATCGACGGTGATCCGGCTGCTGTCCGGGGTCCATACGCCCACCAGCGGCACCATCGAGATGGACGGCAAGCCCGTCACCTTCGCCAGCCCGCGTGAGGCAGCGGACCACGGCATCGCAACCGTCCACCAGTTCGGCGGCACCTTCCCCCTGATGTCCATCGGGCGGTCGTTCTTCGTGGGGGTCGAGCCGACCAAGGGCTGGGGACCGTTCAAGGTCTATGATCGCAAGCGTGCCAACGAAATCGCGGTCAAAGCGGTGCAGAGCTTCGGCATCACCCGGATCGACGACGGCGACCGGCTGGTCGGCGGGTTGTCGGGGGGCGAACGGCAGGCGCTGGCCATCGCGCGCGCGGTGCATTTCGGGGCGCGTGTGCTGATCCTCGATGAACCGACGGCGGCGCTGGGCGTCAAGCAGGCATCCCACGTCCTGCGCATCGTGAACGAGGCGAAGAAGCGCGGCCTCGCGGTGATCTTCATCACCCATCAGGTGATGCACGCGATGACCGTCGGCGACCATTTCGCGGTGCTGATCCGGGGGGCGATCGCCGCCGACTTCCGCAAGGGCGAGAAGACCCGGGAAGAGATCACCGACCTGATGGCGGGCGGCGAGGCGATGGCCGAACTCGAGGCTGAAATCGAAAGCCATATGGCACCCGCCGACGGCGTTCCGGCGCATCCGGCGTAGGGACGAAGATGACGGTCCGGATAGCGGTCATCGGCGCGGGCCTGATGGGGGCCGATCATGCGCGGATCGTGGCCGAGGACATGCCGGGCGCGACCCTGCAGGTGGTCTGCGACATGGACGCGGCGCGCGCCCGCCGGGTGGCGGACGCGCATGGCGCGGCGGATGCGGGCACCGACCCCGAAGCGGTGATCGCGCGCACCGACGTGGACGCGGTGATCGTGGCCAGCCCGGACTTCACCCATGCGCCGCTGTCGCTGGCCTGCATCCGGGCGGGCAAGCGGGTGCTGTGCGAAAAGCCGCTGTCGCAGTCGTCGGCCGAATGCCTGACCGTGATGCAGGCCGAACAGGCGGCGGGCGCACGGTTCGTCCAGTTGGGCTTCATGCGCCGCTACGATCAGGCCTATGTCGAGATGCGTGCCGCCCTGACCGAAGGCCGCCTGGGCCGGGCGCTGTTGATGCACAACTTCCACCGCAACGTCGCCACCCCCGCCGCCGACTTCACCGGCGCGATGGCGATCACCAATTCGGCCCCGCACGAATTCGACGTGGTGCGCCACGTGCTGGGCTGCGAATACACCTCGATTTCGGCTGCGCAGCCGAAACGGTCCGATGCGCTGGTCGCCCCGGTTGTGATGACGCTGGAAACCACCGATGGTCAGATCGTGACCATCGAGATCAACAACAACGCCGCTTATGGCTACGATGTGCGCGCCGAACTGGTGGGCGAGGCGGGCAGCATCGCAATCAACCCGGTCGCCTACACCCGCACCGACGCGGGCCTCGCCTCCGGAACTCGCTATGACGCAGACTGGCGCGGGCGCTATGCCGAAGCCTACCGCCGCCAGAACCGCGCTTTCCTCCGCTTCGTCGAAACCGGCATCTTTCCCGACATCGCTTCAAGCGCGTGGGACGGCTACGCCTCGGCCGTCGTCGCCGAAGCCGGGGTCCGCGCCTTGACGGAGGGCCGCAGCATCGCCGTCGAAATGACCGACAGGCCGGAGTTCTACGGATGAAACTGGGGTTCGTGTCCGACAGCCTGGGCGGCATGTCCTTTGCCGATATGCTCGACAATGCCCAGCGCCTGGGCGTGTCAGGGGTTGAGGTCAATACCTGCGGATGGTCCACCGCGCCGCATTTCGACCTGACAGGAATGCTCGGCAATGCAAGGGCGCAGAAGGCTTTCCTTGCGGCCTTCGCCGATCGCGGGCTCGAGGTCATCAGCCTGAATGCCAACGGCAACCCGCTTCACCCGACCGACCCGGCCCAGGGCGAGGGGCTGCGCGACACGATCCGCGTCGCGGGCGAGATGGGAATCAGGACCGTCTGCACCATGTCCGGCCTGCCTGCTGGCAATGCGACCGATACGATGCCGAACTGGGTCGTCTCGTCCTGGCCGCCCGAGACGCAGGCGATCCTGAAGTATCAGTGGGAAGAGAAACTCCTTCCTTTCTGGACCGGGATCGCGGCACTGGCCCGCGAATGCGGCGTCGAACGGATCGCGCTGGAACTGCACGGCAACCAATGCGTCTACAACGTCCCCTCGCTGCTGAAGCTCCGCGCCGCCATCGGCCCGGTCATCGGTGCCAATCTCGACCCGAGCCACCTCTTCTGGATGGGTGCCGACCCGCTTGCAGCGGCTCAGGCCTTGGGCGATGCGCTCTACCATGTCCATGCCAAGGACACGTTCCTGAACGCCCCGGTCCAAGCCACCACCAGCCTTCTGGAGAACGGCAGCCTGATGGACATTCCCGCGCGCAGCTGGTCCTACATCACGCTTGGCTTCGGGCATGGCGAGGAATGGTGGCGGCAGTTCTGTTACCGGCTGAAGATGGCGGGCTATGACGGCTGGCTTTCCATCGAGCACGAGGATGTGCTGCTGAACGGGCTGGAAGGCCTTGAGAAATCCGTGGCGCTGCTGCGGGGCGTGATGCCTGCGGCACCCGCCGACTATAAACCGCAAGCCATCTGAGGAGAACCGCCATGCTCCGCAACCGCATCTGCGCCACCGATAGCATCGGGCCAAAGGACCGGACCCGCCTGCGTCAACCTGCAAATCTTGCCTGCCCGGAGGCCGGACAGCGCAACATGGATCGAGGTCCAAGATGACGTTCCAACTGGCGGCCTGTGCCGAGATGCTGTGGCGCGACAGACCGATGGAGTGGCGGGCGTCGCGGCTGAAAGAGATGGGCTTCGGCGTCGGCCTGTGGAACTGGCCCGCCTGGGATCTGGCCAAGCTGGAGCGGACCGGGGCCACTTTCACGATCATGAACGGCTATCTGGAGGGGCGGCTGGCAGATGACGAAGGTGCCGCCATGTTGCTGGCCTCCGCGCGGAAGACGGCGGCTGTGGGCAAGCGGCTGGGCGTTCACCGTCTTAACCTGCACGGCACCGGCCTCGGCGACGGTGGCATCCCGATCTGGAAACATGACGTGGTGACGGGTGCGATGTGGCTGAAGGCGCGCGATACGCTGCACCGCATCTGCGATCTGGCCGAAGAACTGGGCGTGACCTTCTGCCTTGAAAACCTGAACCTGCTCGACCATCCCGGGTGCCCCTTCGGATCGACCGCCGATGTGCTGGCGCTGGTCTCGTCGGTCAACCGCCCGCAGCTGCGCATCAACCTCGACCTCTACCACACCCAGATCGGCGAGGGCGACCTGATCCGCTGGTGCGAAAAATGCCTGCCATGGATCGGCGAGGTTCAGGTGGCCGACAATCCGGGGCGCTTCGAACCCGGCACCGGCGAGATCAACTATGCAGGCGTCGCCCGCGCGCTGAACAAGTTGGGCTATTCCGGGCCGGTCGGTCTTGAAAGTTTCGCCGAAGGCAACGAAGACGTTGCCCTCACATCCTTCCGCAACGCATTCACGGTGTAATCCCCATGGTCCACAAGAACATACGCCCCTCGGTCGCCGACATCCGCGCCATGAAGGCGCGCGGCGAAATGATCAGCATGCTCTACGTCACGACGCTGGACGAAGCGGCGGCGGCGGACGCTGCGGGCGTGCATATGCTGTCGATCGAGGCGCGGTTCTTCAGCCCGGCGATGCGCGAGGCGGCGGGAACGTGCTTTGTTCAGGTTGGCCTGCCCTTCGGCCAGTACGGGGACTACGTGACGGCAGAGGATTATCTGCGCGCGGCCTTCCACTATCAGAAGATGGGTGGCGACAGCTTCTATTGCGCGGCCAGCTTCGACATCCAGCAGGCGCTCTGTGACAACCATGTGCCCATCGTCGCGCATGTCGGCATGAACCCGAACATCGTGACATGGACCGGCTGGCGCGCCGTGGGCAAGACCGCAAGCGAGGCGCGTCGCGTCTGGGATCATGTGAAAAAGCTCGAAGCCATCGGGGCCTTCGGGGCCGAGCTCGAGGTGGTGCCCGACAAGCTCGGGGCCTTCATCTCCAAGAACACGAGCCTCATCATGCTGGGGATGGGGGCGGGGCCGGGGGCCGACGCCCAGTATCTGTTCGCCGAGGATGTGCTGGGCTGCACCGACGGGCACAAGCCGCGCCACGCCAAGACCTACCGCAACTTCGCGGCGGAATACGCGCGGTTGCAGAGCGAGCGGGTCGCGGCCTTCGGCGAGTTCGTCGCGGATGTGAAGTCCGGGGCCTATCCGGCACCGCAGCACAACGTGCCGATGAACGATAGCGAATTCGCGTCGTTCAAGGCGGGCCTCGGATTGTAGGGCGCGGGGCGATGCTGAGGATCGGGGTCGTAGGCTACGGCACCGGCGGGAGGCATTTCCACGCCCCCTTCATCCAGGCGGCGCGGGGCTGCGCGCTTGCGGGGGTTGTGGCCCGTGCCGACAAGACCATCGCCGCGGTCCGGGCCGATCTGCCGGGTGTGCCGGTTTTTTCCGGCCTGACCGAGATGATCGCGTCAGGACATGTGGATGCTGTCACCATAACCACACCGCCGGAAACCCGCCGGGACCTGGTGCTGGAGGCGGTTGCGGCGGGGCTGCATGTCATTGCCGACAAGCCCTTCGCGCCCGACGCGGCAGGCGCGCGCGACCTCGACCGCGCCGCCCGTGACAGGGGCGTGGTGCTCGGCGTCTATCAGAATCGGCGCTGGGACAGCGACATCCGGACGCTGCGGAAGCTGCTTGCTGACGGGCGGCTTGGTCGTCTTTGGCGGATCCATTCCCGGATGGATTTCGACGATCCAGCCACGCTCGAGGCAGGTCCGACCGGCGGCCTGCTGCGCGATCTTGGCAGCCATCTGGTGGATCAGATGCTGTGGCTTCTCGGCCCCGCGCGGTCCGTCGATGCCCAGCTTGACCACGCGGACCTGCCCGCCGGGCGCACCGACGCGGGTTTCGTGCTGACGCTGCGCCACGAGGGCGGGGTGCACTCCCACATCTCGGCCAGCAAGCTGAACCGGCTGAATATCCGCGAACTGCGTGCCTATGGCGACGCGGGCAGCTACGTCTCGCACGGCACCGATGTTCAGGCGCAGGCGATCTTTGCAGGCAAGCGCCCTGCGCAGGATCCCGCTGGCTGGGGCTACGAGCCCGAAACGAACTGGGGCATCCTGCGCACCGCCGCCGGGGCCGTGCCCGTTCCGGCCGAGCAGGGCCGCTATCAGGACTATTACGAGGCCTTTGCAATCGCCGTGCGGGACGGCACGCCGCCGCCGGTGACGGCCGGATTCGGCGCAGGCACTCTGGCGGTGCTTGACGCCGCGCGCGTCAGCGCGGCCGAAGGCCGGTCCGTTCCCCTCGGCTGACCCGTATTCGGACACGGACTGCATCGGGACAGCCACCGATAACGGACGATCCGAAGCACGGAACAGGCGACGTGGCGGTACCCAAATCGATGGGCTGACAACCGCGCTGATCTGCGCTGGCTGAGATGCACGAGCGTCGCTGACGTCCCTCAGTCGCGCCCGGACGGCACGAAAAAGTCCAACACCGACCCGCGCCCGGGCCTGACCTCGCTCCAGTCGCCCACGTCGAAATCCACCACCAGCGTCGCCGCCGTCGGATAGCGGGCGAAATCCGGGTGCATCGGGCCGCGAACGGGCAGCATCCGCGCGAATTCGGCGATGCCCGGATTGTGCCCCAGCATCATCACGCAATCCCCCGCAGCTGCCTGCAGGATCTTCAGCATCAGGTCAGGCGAGGCATGGTAGAGCGCATCTGAAAATGACACCTCGGGCGTCACCTCCAGCGGTGCCGACAGCACCCGTGCCCAGGTCTCGCGCGTGCGCGCTGCGGATGAACACAGCACCTGGTCGGGCTCGTATCCCCGCGAATGCAGCCATTCGCCCAGTTCCAGCGCTGACCGGCGTCCGCGCGCGTTCAGCGGCCGGTCATGATCGGCCATGCCGGGGTCATCCCATGCCGATTTCGCATGCCGCGTCAGGACCAGGCGTCGGTGCCCAATTGGCGTCATCTGTCAGGTGTCATTTATGGAAAAGCCCCATGTGATAGGCCGACTGTTGCGGCACCCTGCCATAGGCTTGCGACACGGGGCAAGCGCGGCGAACGGCACAACCCTGGGTAAGGCAGTCGCGCCCCGGCGCCGTGTCCAGAAATGCGTGACAGGCCGGCACGTCATAGCCCGCCCCGGACAGCGCCCCGACCGGACAAGCCGTCAGGCAGGGCTTTCCGTCACAGCTCTCGCACGGTCGCGGTCCGGTCGCAGGCAGTTCCAGCCGCTCGTGCAACCCCAGCGCCCCGCGATAGCTGACCATCAGCCCGGCCGTGTCGTGCACAAGGATCGTCACCGGCGATGCCCAGGCCCGCCCCGTCCGCTTCGCCCAGGCGATGAAGGGCCGCCACGGCGGCCCGCCGAACGGGAAATAGGCCTTGCCGCCCAGATCGCAGGCCATTCCCCCGATCACACGCCGCGACCAGCGGTCCACCGGGTCCGGCCCGCCGTCCCATTCCGGCTGCGCACTCAGATGCGCCCAGAAGCCCGGCTCGGCGGGTCCCAGCATCACCAGTGTCCGGATATCGTCCGGCAGGCCGTCGCCCTCGCCCGGATGGAACGCCCCCATCACCATCAGCCTGTGCGCCGCCGCGCGGGCGGCGATCTGGTTTAGTGTCATTCCCGGACGCGCGTCGCGGAACGGGGCTGGCGCGGTTTGATCCGGGGTTCGGTCGACCGGATCTGCGACCCCGCGCCGTGGTCCGTGAACAGCTCCAGCAGGCAGGCATTGGGGATGCGACCGTCCATGATCGTCACCGCCCTGACCCCCTGATCCAGCGCCGCAAGCGCCGTTTCGGTCTTGGGGATCATCCCGCCCGAAATCGACCCGTCGGCAATCATCCGGCGCACCTCGTCCGGTGTGATCTGCGTCATCACCTCGCCCGCGGCGTTCTTCACCCCCGCTACATCCGTCAGCAGCAACAGCCGGTCCGCTTTCAGCGCCCCCGCGATAGCCCCCGCCGCCGTATCGCCGTTCACGTTGAACGTCTCGTTGTCGTTCATGCCCGTCGCCACCGGGGCCACAACCGGGATGATCCCCGCTTTGTAAAGGTCCTCCAGCACCTCGGTGTCGACCTCGACCGGGCGGCCCACGAAGCCCAGCTCCGGGTCGTCGGCCACACAGACCATCAGGTCATCGTCCTTGCCCGAAATCCCGACCGCGCGGCCCCCCTGATCGTTGATCGCCTGCACGATCCGCTTGTTGACCAGCCCGACAGCACCATCTCGACCACCTCGATGGTCGCCTTGTCCGTCACCCGCTTGCCGCGCACGAATTTCGAGTCGATGCCCAGCTTGCCCAGCATCTCGTTGATCATCGGCCCGCCGCCATGCACCACGATCGGGTTCACGCCCACCTGCCGGATCAGTACCACGTCCCGCGCGAATTCCGCCATCGCCTCGTCATCGCCCATCGCGTTGCCGCCGAACTTGATGACGACCACCGCGCCCGAATAGCGCTGAAGATAGGGCAGGGCTTCGGACAGCGTGCGCGCCGTCCCGATCCAGTCACGGTTCATGTCTTGCTTTCTCATCGGGATTGCCGCTCACCTAGAGCTGCGCGTTTTGTTAGCGGCCTCTGCCGGGGGTGCCAAGCGGGAAGTCCTGTTGCAGTATCTGACTAAAAAAGTCAGAATAGCGGGAGGGACCGGAAGGGGATGCAATGGCGGACGAGATCAAGACCCTGCTGCTGACCGGTGCCAGCCGGGGCATCGGGCACGCCACCGTCAAGCGTTTCGGGCGCGAGGGCTGGCGCGTGCTGACCTGTTCGCGCCAGCCCTTCGACCCGCGCTGCCCCTGGCCGGGCGGCGAGGACAACCATGTCCAGATCGACCTCGCCGACCCCAAGGCGACCATCGCCGCCATCGAGGTCATCAAGGGCAAGATCGGCGGGCGGCTGCACGCGCTGGTCAACAACGCGGGCGTCTCGCCGAAAGGGTCCGAACGGCGAACGGCTGAGCACGCTCGACACCGACTTGCGGACTTGGGGCCATGTCTTTCACGTCAATTTCTTCGCCAGCGTGATCCTGGCGCGCGGTCTGAAGGATGAGCTGACGGCGACGAAGGGGGCCATCGTCAACGTCACCTCCATCGCGGGAGTCCGCGTGCATCCCTTCGCCGGGGCCGCCTATTCGACGTCCAAGGCTGCGCTCGCCGCGCTGACGCGCGAGATGGCGCATGACTTCGGCCCCTTGGGCGTCCGCGTCAATGCCATCGCGCCCGGCGAGGTCGAAACCTCGATCCTGTCGCCGGGGACGGACAAGATCGTCGAAGGGCTGCCACTGCGTCGGTTGGGCCAACCGTCCGAGGTTGCGGATGTCATCTGGTTCCTGTGTTCGGACGCATCGAGCTATGTGACGGGGACGGAAGATGGCGGTGAACGCGGGCCAGCACGTCTGAACGCGGCGGGTCACGCCATCGTCGCGATGATCGCCCGCAGCGTCTCGATCCCGTCGCCCTTTTCCGACGACGTCACCACGATTCCGGATAGGCCGCCGGATGCTTCCGCAAGGCACCCCGCACCTGCTCCAGCACCGCCTCGTGATCCGATGATCTTGATCTTGTCGGCCTTCGTCAGCACCGCCTGAAACGTCACCGCCGACCGGTCGAGCAGCGTCAGAATCTCCTCATCGACCGCCTTCACCCCGTGCCGCATGTCGATCAGCACGAAGGCCCGCCGCAGCGTCTGGCGGCCCGACAGATAGGCCCGCAGCAGCCGCTGCCACTTTTCCACCGTCGCCACCGGGGCCTCGGCATAGCCGTAGCCCGGCAGGTCCACCAGATAGCGGTCGGCTGCCGCGAAATAGTTGATCTCCTGCGTCCGCCCCGGCGTGTTCGACGCCCGCGCCAGGCTGCGCCGCCCGGTCAGCGCGTTGATCAGCGACGACTTTCCCACGTTCGACCGCCCCGCAAAGCAGACCTCCAGCCGGTCCGCAGGCGGCAGCCCGTCCATCGCCACGACACCCTTCACGAACACGGTCTCGGCGGCGAACATCATCCGGCCGGCCTCGCGCGCGTCCTCCGACGGCTCGGGGGCAAGCGCAAAGGCGATCTCGCTCACTTGCCCTTGGCCCGGGGTTTCGCGGGCTGCGGTTCAACCGGCTTGGCGACCCGCTTGAAGCCGCCCCGGATGTTGTCGAACAGGTCCGGTCGTTTCCCGTGCATCGACATGATCGTGTACTGCTGCAGGAAGGTGATCGTGTTGTTGGTGATCCAGTACAGCACGAGGCCGCTTGCGAACCCGCCCAGCATGAACATGAAGATCCATGGCATCCAGGCGAAGATCGCCGCCTGCGTCGCATCCGTGGGTGCCGGGTTCAGCTTCTGCTGGAGCCACATCGAGATGCCGAGGATGATCGGCATGATCCCGATGAAGATCAGCGCCAGCACCGACCCGTGCACGGGCGGGGCCCAGGGCAGCAGGCCGAACAGGTTGTAGAGCGATGAGGTGTCCGGTGCCGACAGGTCGCGGATCCAGCCGATCCACGGCGCGTGGCGCAGTTCCAGCGTGACGAAAATCACCTTGTAGAGCGAAAAGAAGATCGGAATCTGGATCAGGATGGGAAGGCAGCCCGAAGCCGGGTTCACCTTTTCCTTCTTGTACAGCTCCATCATCCCTTTCTGCATCTTCACGCGGTCGTCGCCCGCCGCTTCCTTCAGCTTCTCCATCTCGGGCTGAAGTTCCTTCATCTTCGCCATCGAGATGTAGGACTTGCGCGCCAGCGGAAAGACCAGCGCCTTGATGATGAAGGTCAGCGCGATGATCGCCCAGCCCATGTTGCCGATCACACCATGCAGCCAGTGCAATAGCTGGAACATCGGTTTGGTCAGAAAGAAGAACCAGCCCCAGTCGATGGAATCCACGAAACCCTTGATCCCGGCCTTCTCATAGGACCGGATCGCCTCCCATTCCTTCGCACCCGCGAACAGCTGCGTCGTGACCTCGGTTGCGGCACCGGGCGCGATGGTCTGCACCGGCTGGCGCGCCTCGGTCTGCCAGATGTCGCTGGCGGCGGTGTATTTCGTGACCGCCGTGAACGGCTGGCCGGGTTTCGGAACCACGATGGTCTGCCAGTAATGGTCGGTGAACCCGATCCATCCATCCGCCGTCACCGCTGTCGTTTCCGCCGGAACGCCGCCTTCCGCCTCGACCGGCGGCAGGTCTTTCACGTCCGGGTACTTCACCTCGTCCAGCACGCCGTCGGCCATCTGCACGATGCCCTCGTGCAGGATGAAGAAGTTCTTCAGGCCCGCAGGCAGGCCCTGCCGCGCGACAAGGCCATAGGGATAAAGGCTCGCTGCGGCGGTGCCGCTGTTTTCCACCCTGTCCGCGACCGTGAACAGAAAGTCCTTGTCCACCGAGATCGTCCGTGTGAACCGCAGGCCGCCCCCGTTGTCCCAGGTCAGCACAACGGGCGTATCGACCGTCAGCTTTGCGCCGGGTGCCGCAGACCAGAGCGTGTTTGTGCCCGGCACTTGATCGAATGTCAGCCCCGCGCCGGGGGCCCAGCCGAACAGCGCATACAGCGATCCTGCCTCGCCCGCAGGCTTCAGCAGCGTCACGATGGGCGATGCCGGATCGACCGTCTCGCGGTAGCCTTTCAGCGACAGATCGTCGATCCGCCCGCCGAGGAGCGAGATCGAGCCGGTGACGCGCGGCGCGTCGATGGCGATGCGCGGTGCAGCGGCCAGTTCGGTGGCGCTCGCCGTGTCCGGCGCGGCCGCATCGGCCGTGGCCGAAGTCGCGGCGGGCGCGGCGGTTGCGGTTGTGCCGGCATCAGTTGTCGTCACGGCTGCCGGGTCGGCGGTTGGCGTGACCGGCGGCGGCGGCGCAAAGACCGTATACCAGAGCAGGATCACCAGAAACGACAGCACCGTCGCCAGGATAAGGTTCTTGTTCTGATCTTCCATGAAAGCCCCGCCGACCCCCTGCCGGGGTCAGCAGGCGTTCAACAGAACAGGGGGCGAAAGGTCAAGCGGTTTTCAGGCCGCACCGGGCCGGGGGCGGGGCTTTGCCGCAGGGTCGCTTGGGTCTGTGCTGCGACCGGACGACGGTCTGCGCCCCTAAGGTTTTCCGCACGGACGGGGCGCCCTCCATGCGCCCGAGCACCCGTCAGACGGCGCGCCGCCCCAGCCGGGGCGTCTGCGACAGTTTCGATGCGTGACGCTCCAGCCAGCTGATCGTCTCGTCAAACGGCATCGGCCGCGCGATGCTGAAGCCCTGCACATGCCCGCAGCCGAGCTGCGCCAGCAGCGCATGTTCCGCAATTGTCTCGACACCTTCGGCCAGGGTCTGGACATCCAGCCGTTCGGCCATCGACAGGATCGCCTGCAGCATCCGCTGCTGGCCCGGGTCGGTGTCGATGCTGGTCACGAAGGATCGGTCGATCTTGATCCGGTGCACGCTGAACCGCCTGATATGCGCGATCGACGCATGGCCCGTGCCGAAATCGTCCAGGTCGATGCTGCATCCCATCCGCGCCAGCGCCGCGATATTGTGCACCACGACATCGCTGTCGCTTTCAGACACGACCGATTCCAGCACTTCCACCGTCAGCCGCCCAGCGGCCAAGTCGAACCGGTCCAGTTCCCATTTCAGCTTCTCGGCAAGGCGCGGGTTGCGCAGTTCCTCTTTCGAGAAATTGACCCCGACCGTCGGCACCCTGTGCCCCGCGCGGTCCCAGGCCTTCAGCGCCGTCATCGCGTGGAACAGCATGACCTCCGACAACCGGCCCGTCAGACCCGACGCCTCGATCACCGGCAGGAATTCCGACGGCGGCAGGACGCCCCGCGATGGGTGGTTCCAGCGCGCCAGAACCTCGAATCCCGACACGCGCACCCGTGTCCGTCGACAGCTGCGGCTGGAACCAGCCGACGATCTGCCCGCCTTCCAGCGCCGCCTCGATGGTGTCGTGCATCGCAGCCCGGTCCGACGCGACCTGCGCGATTTCCGGCGTATAGGCCCGGATCGCGCCGGGGCCGTTGAAACCGGCCTCCTCGCAGGCGCGCTCTGCCGCAGTGATCATGCTTCTGCCGTCACCCGCCGGCGCCCGGCCCGCCAGGCAGAACCCGACCGACGCGCTGACATGCACGGTGATCGCGTCCAGACTGACCGGGCGCGTCACCGCGGTCTGAAGCCGTGTCGCGATCTGGATCGCCGCCTCCAGGTCCAGCCGCCGGACCGGCCCGAGGACCACGGCAAAGCGCGCGCCTTCGATCCGCGCGGAGATATCGGGTTCGCGCAGCGCGTCCGCCATGTTCCGCGCGACCCGCGACAGCACCTGTTCGAACCCGATCTGCCCGAAGCGCGACGTTATGTCCGCCGCGTCATCCAGCGCGATCACAAAGGCTGCAGTCGTCTTTCCTGTCACAGGAGTGCCGATAACGGCCGCGTCGGCCACGGCTTCCAGCCGGGGGCGCAGGTCCAGCCCTGTCACCGGATCGCGCGCATGGTTGGGCGCGGCTGACTGTCCGTCATCGGCAGCGGGCAGCGCCTGCCGCCGGGTCAGCACGATGGCAGGCGACGCAAGCGCTGACGCAATCACCGCCCCTTCCGGACCGAAGACTGCCGCCGCCAGCGCCACTGGCGCGGCCAGAATGACCCAGTCCGCGACAGGCAGGCCCCAAAGCCGCCACGCCGCACCGATCGATTGTCGTCTCATGCGATCATCCGCCTGCCGCCCGGAACCGGGGTCCGTCACCGCCCGGACGCTAGGTCGGCAAGCTGACCGCAGCGTTAACCCCCGCCGCCTAAATCGATAGGATTGTTCCGACCCTTGCGGGCGCATGCTGTCGGTCCCGACACGACCGCGCGCCTCGCCCGAAACCCGCTTGCGCGGATCAGGGCGCTTTGTCATCGTCGCCCGGGTCGGGGTGATGGATCGGGGTGCGCGGGGCAATGCCAGGGCAGGAAACTCCCAAGGCTGGGTCCTCCGATCCGCACAAAGCCGCGCCGCCTGCGCCATCGGTGCTTTTCCCGCTCCTGATCTTCGGCTTCGGCACTGCTGCGGGTGTGCTTCTCGCCTTCACCGGCGCGGGCTTTATCGAAGACAGCGGCGGGCTGGTCGTCACCGTCTTTCTGTCCGCGCTTCTCGTCGTCGCGGGCCTTGGCGGTCTGATCTTCGCCTTCCGCCGTCCGATCCTGCGCCGCCTTTTCGGCTATGCCGATACCCAGGTCGAACTGTTCGCTGACCCCCTGTCGCGCGTCGCCACCGGTACGCTTGCCCGCGATGCCGAGGCCGCCACAGCCGCCGCGCGTGATCTCGTCGCGCTCGGTCTGGCCCGCTATTCATGGCTCGCCGCGCGCCGCTGGGTCATCGCCTCGCTGACCGCCCTGATCGCCGCTATGGCCGCCCTTGCCGGAACAGCACTTCTGTTCAAGCAGAACGCCCTTCTTCAGGTCCAGACCGAACTTCTGTCGCAGCAGAATGACAAGATCGAGGCGCAGGGCATCCTCTTGGCGCAGGACGTCCAGCTGGCTGAAGCGCAGCGCAACGCGCAGCTTGCCGTCGAAATCACCGGCATCGCCGCGCTGATCGGTCAGGCGACCGAGGATGCCGCCGCGCGCTTCCGCGCCGAGGCCCCTGATCTGGCCGCTGCACAGGACCCCTATGATGGCATGGTCAACGTGCTTGACCCGGTGACGGACCTCGACCGCAGTCTGGTCCTGCGCATCGTCTCGGCCAGCCGCGCCGCGCGCCCCTACCGGTTTCTCGACCAGGGTCTGCGGCCCGACGACCCCGACGACAAGCTGCGCGTCGCCTTCCAGCGCCGCCGCGATGACCTGCCCGCCGCCTGGTCGCGCCTGTCCGCCGCGCGGGGCTGGGCCGCCGGTATCGACCACCAGCCAGCTGACCGATCGCCCCGCCAGCCCCGAACGCGGCCAGTTGCTCGATGTCCTGATGTCGGGCGGCGTCCGCAATCTCGAGGTGCTGAACCATTTCGGCCTTGATCTGTCCTTCGCGTATCTTCAGGACGCGACGATCATCCTTCTGACGGGGCAGGGCGCACGGCTCAGCTATGCCGATCTGTCCGGCAGCCACCTGCGCAGCGTCGATCTGGGCGGGTCTTCGATGGAAAATGCGCGCCTTGACCGGACGGTCATCCGGGACAGCGACTTCTCCGCTGTCGAAGCAACCCGGCTGCGCCCGCCTTTCCCCGCCGACATGGCCCCGGTTTCCAGCTTTCTCGACGGCGCGTCCTTCCGCGATGCCGCGATTTTCGACACGTCGTTCCGTGGCGCGCGGATGCTGGCTGCGGATTTTGACGGCGCACTTCTGTTCCGTCCCGACTTCACCGATGCCATCCTGTCCGCCGCGACCCTGCGCGGGACGATGCTGGTCGCACCCGTGATCACCGGCGCGGACCTGAAATCCGTCGATCTGGACGGGGCCATCGTCTTCGGCGCGGACGCTCTGGACCGCATGACGGCCGAAGCAGCACCGGGATCATTCCGCGCCGACCGCTACCGGATGGACCCGGCCGACATAACCGACGAAACAGCCCATCGCGTCGCGTGGGCTGCAATCCTCGCCCGACGACATCGCGTACGGCGACCGGCGGGCTTGCCTGCATTCCGGCTCGCCCGCATCAGACCGCTGGAAGACTAGTCGCCATGCTCTCGGTCCGTGCCGTCTCTCTTCGGCACCGGGTCATACCCCGACCCGCCCCAGGGGTGGCAGCGCACGATCCGCCGTGCGGCCAGCCAGCCGCCCTTCAACCCGCCGTGCCGCTCCAGCGCCTCCAGCGCATAGGCAGAACAGGTCGGCTGATACCGGCAGGAATGCCCGACCCAGGGGCTCAGCAGCAGCCGGTAGATCCGCACCGGCAACGCCACGACATGCGCCAGCGGCGTCATGTGCCCGTCCCGTGCACCAGCGCCAGCGCGCGTTCCAGGTCAGCGCGCATCACCGCGAAATCCCGTGTCGCCGTCACCTCCGGCCGGCCCACCAGCACATAATCCCAGCCGGCCTGCCCGCCATCCGGGCAGCGTCAGCGCCGCAAGCGCACGCAGCCGCCGCTTCGCCCGGTTCCGCGCCACCGCATTGCCGACCTTCTTCGAACAGGTGAACCCGACCCGTATGCCGTCCGCCTCCGTCCCCTCACCGCGCCGCCGCGCCTGCAAAAGGAACCCCGGCATCGCCTGCCGCCGCCCCTGGGCCGCCTTCAGGAAGTCCGCGCGCAGCTTCAGCACGGAAAGGCGCAAGCCGCCATAACGCGAAAAGGCCCCCGGTCCTTCGGAACCGGGTGCCGCATTGGCCGACGATGTCATCTGGTCCTGCCGGACGAAGCGCGCTCTTTAAGCGCTCAGCTTCTTGCGCCCGACCGAACGGCGGGCGTTCAGCACCCGGCGGCCGCCCTTGGTCGCCATGCGCGCGCGAAAGCCGTGACGCCGGGCGCGAACCAGGTTCGAGGGTTGGTAAGTGCGCTTCATCGCAGTCTCTCCGCTTCGGCGGACCGCCGTCATCCTTCCCGGATTCGGCCCCGCCCCTGATCGAAGCCCGGCTATTAGACGGCAGGCAGGATCAAGTCAACCAAGCGCCTGCCGAAATCTTGGCCCCCCAGATCGCGTTTTGCATAGTGCCGTCCTTCCGGGTAACACTGGCCGCGCAGGCCGGAAATCCATCCGCCGAAGGTGGTGCCGGGTAACGCGGGGCGCAAGCGGACCAGATGTTTCTAAATACGCTTTCGGGGCGGTTCCTGATTCTCACCACGATCTTTGTCATGCTGGCAGAGATCCTGATCTTCGTGCCCTCCGTCGCGCGCTTCCGCGAGGATTATCTTCTGTCGCGCCTCGAACGGGCCCAGATCGCCGCGCTGTCGCAGCTGGCCGCCGACGACATGATCGATCCCGATCTCGAACGCGAGCTTCTGGCAAATGCCGAGGTCTACAACATCGTCCTGCGCCGCAACGAGGTGCGCCAGCTGATCCTCTCCTCGCCGATCCCGTCGCCCGCCGCCGTCGCCTATGACCTTCGCGGCGTGGCGTCCTGGGAACTGATCCGCGACGCGATCACCACTATCCTCGATTCCGGCGACAGCGTGATCCGCGTCATCGGCAACCCCGTGCTCCAGGCCGGCCTGACCATCGAGGTCACGATGGGCACCGCCGCCCTGCGCGGCGCCATGATCGACTACGGGCTGCGCATCCTCGGCCTGTCCGCCGTCATTTCCATCCTGACCGCAGGCCTTCTGTTCTTGGCCGTGCGCCGCCTGCTTGTGCTGCCGATCCGGCGCGTCGTGCGGCACATGACCAGCTATGCCGAAGCACCCGAAGACGCCCGGCGCTTCATCGAACCGCAGGCCAGCGTGATCGAACTGCGCGAGGCGGAAACCGCGCTCCAGATGATGCAGCGCCAGTTGACCGGCGCGCTGAGGCAGAAGGACCGCCTGGCCCAGCTGGGGGTCGCCGTCGCCAAGATCAGCCACGACCTGCGCAACATCCTGACCACGGCGCAGCTGTTTGCCGACCGGATGGGCGAAAGCGCAGACCCCGCCGTCAAACGCGCCGCCCCGAAACTCGTTGCCTCCATCAGCCGCGCAGTGAACCTGTGCGAATCCACGCTGGCCTTCGGCAAGGCCGAAGAACCGCCGCCCTCGCTCAGCCATTTCATGCTGGCCCCAATGGTCGCCGATGTCGTGGAAAGCGAACGCATCGCGGCGACGGCGGGGCTGGTCGATGTCGTCACCGACGTGCCCGCCAATCTGCGCCTGCGCGCTGATGAAGAGCAGTTGCACCGCGTGCTGTCGAACATCGTGCGCAACGCACGGCAGGCGATCGAGGCGACGGGCCGTCCCGGCACCATCGAGATCGCGGGTGGCGAGGACGATACGGGGTGGTGGCTGCGTGTCGGGGATACCGGTCCGGGCCTGCCCGCGCGCATCCGGGAACACCTGTTCGAACCCTTTCATGCCGGATCGTCCAAAGGCGGCACCGGCCTTGGGCTCGCCATCGCCGCCGACCTCGTCCGCGGCCATGGCGGACAGCTGGTCCTTGCGCGCAGCGACGGCGAGGGCACCGAATTCCTGATCACCTTGCCGCGCGAATTGGCCCTGACCGACCTGGCCGAGTCCGCCTGACATCGGCGGACACGGCAGGAGCCGGTCGCGCGCTTGCGTTTCCGCGGGGCAAATCGACCTTGCAATGCCGCGCCCGCCGTCGCTACATCCGCCGCCGACGGACCCGTAGCTCAGCTGGATAGAGCATCAGACTACGAATCTGAGGGTCGGGCGTTCGAATCGCTCCGGGTCCGCCATATAAATCAAGCACTTAGGCATATTCTTGGATCGCCGAAAAGGTTCGGGCGGATAACACAGCCGCAGTAGTTGGCAGCAAGGCGACCGAGTGATCGTCGGTGGGACCGGCGGTGATCCTGGCCCGATTGGCTGCTCGTGCGGTAACGTTCCCTGCAAACCGAACTTCTTACCCTGTTCGACATCTCAGGGAACTCATCCGCAAGCTACAGAAATAAAAAGGCAAAACGCCGATCTTGGTGCCGAAGCTCGACGCTTTTTCTGGGTCTTCGCTGCTAAATTCCCTCTTTGCAGAGAATGCCCGCGCAGACCACCTTGCCCGAGACTGCCCGCACAGCCAGCCAATCCGAGAGCAAAGTCGGCAAAGGTGTTCCTGTTCGGCCCGGATGGCAGGCCCGTCCGCTGAAACGCCGCGTCAGCTACCGGACCGGCCTGCTAGGTGCGCGGCCTTGTCTGCTGCTGTCGGGCGGGTTTTCGGCAAGCTCACGACCGGTCCCTGGCATCGGGCGACCCTGCGGCGCGTGAGTCGGCCAGTTTTCGGGCGATGGGCGATCCTACTCAACAGAAGGTTGTATTGGATATGTCCATCCACAATCTGTTGTGGCCACGACTTGTTTCAAAATTGCAACAGATACTTCTCGTCTCGCGACGTACGGCTCCAGATCAGTGTCCGGCACCCTTTCAATCCTGCGGGTTTGCCGCAATCGTGCCCCCCGGGGATTTCCGGTAGGTAACGATTTCTGGGAGGTGCGCCATGCGCAGCCGCTTGTCTGCCGCCATTCGGAACTGCGCTGCGAACCTGAAAGCTGTGGTCCTGCGGACCGCGCGGCGGGCCGCATTGGTCGCGCTGGGCAGCCTCGCTATCGCCGGCACGGCCGCCGCCAACAGCGTGACCGATGCCACGACCGGTGCCGTCCGGACCTGGACGGTTCCGGCAGGCGTCACCGAAATCCGCGTCACCGCCGAAGGTGGGTCGGGCGGCCGCAGCAGCGGGGGGCTGGCGGGCGGCTCCGGCGCGACCGCCAGCGGCGTCTTCATGGTGACGCCGGGCCAGCTTGTGACCTATATCGTCGGCCAGCAGGGCGGCACCGGCACCACATTCGACGGCGGCGGCGGCGGCTCGACCGGCGTCTTCGTGAACGGCACGCTGCAGATCGTCGCCGGGGGCGGCGCGGGCTATGACAACACCCAAGGTGCTGCAGGCGCGCAGGGCGGGCGGGCGACAAACAATGGCCAGAACGGCGTCGGTTCCAGCGGCTGTCTGGCCGTGCCGGGCGGAACTGCGGGCAACGGCGGCGGCGGTGGCAACCAGTACAATGATCCCTGCGGCACGGTTGTTCCCGACAAGGATGGCGGGGCAGGCGGCGGCGGCATCAACTCGGCCGGTCAGAACGCGGCGGGCGGCGCGGGCGGCGGCGGGCAGGGCAATGCGCTGACCCCGGCCGTGGCCCCCGGTGGCGTGACGATCACCGATACGCTCGGCACAGGGGCGAACGGCGGCTCGGGGTTTTCAGGCGGCGGCGCGTCGGAACCGCGCGAAGCGGGCGGCGGCGGGGGGTATTCCGGCGGCGGCGGCGGCAACAGCGGCGGTCGTCCGGGCGGCGGGGGGTCCTGGGTGCGGCCGGGCACATCGGGTGCCACGCTGACCCAGGGGGCCGTCAGCACCAACAACGGCAACGGTTCGGTCGTCATCGAATGGTCCACCCTGACGCTGGCCAAGACGGTCATCAACGACGATGTCGGCACGGCGCCGCCCTCGGCCTTCACGCTCCGCGTCAGCTCGACCTTCGGCGATCAGACAAACGCGACGGCCCGCGCAACCGGCAACGTGATCAACATCACCTCCAACCGTTCGTCCAACACCTACACGGTCAGCGAAGATGCCTTCCCGGGCTACACGCTGACCTCCAACTCCTGTTCGTCGCTGGTGCACGCCCTGGCGAACATCGGCACCGACTATACCTGCACGCTGGTCAACAACGACAATCCGGTCTCGATCAACGCCTTGCCGGAGACCTTTGCACCGATCCTCGGGACGACCGGCGGCACCACCCCGACTGTGCTCGGTTCAGACACGTTGAATGGTCTGCCGATCAGCAACCCGGCACTGGTCGCGGTCACGGTCACGGTTGCCACGGGCGGTCTGACACTAAACGCATCAAACCAGATCGTCGTGCCTGCGGGTCTTGCCCCCGGCCCCTACACGCTGACCTACCAGGTCTGCGAAATCGCTGTTCCCGGCAACTGCGACACCCAGACGGAAACTGTCACCGTGCTCGGCATCGACGCGGTGGCCGAGACCTTCCCGGCCGTGCCCTCTGCCACCGGCGGGACAACCACCTCGATCCTCGCCTCCGACACGCTGAACGGCGCAGCTATTGCCAACCCCGCACTGGTTGCGGTGACGGTCACGGGAGCCACGGGTGGCCTGACGATGAACGCCTCGAACCAGATCGTGGTACCCGCTGGCCTCGCAGCCGGCCCCTACACGCTGACCTACCAGATCTGCGAGGTTGCCAACCCGACCAACTGCGATACCGTGACCGAGACAGTCAATGTCGTCGCCATCGACGCGGTGGCCGAGACGTTTTCGCAGGTCAGCAGTGTAACCGGCGGCACCACCACGTCGATCCTCGCCTCTGACACGCTAAACGGACTGCCGATCACAAACCCCGCCCTCGTCGCCATCACCTTGACGGGTTCGACCGGTGGGCTGACCCTGAACGGATCGAACCAGATCGTCGTGCCTGCGGGCCTCGCCGCCGGACCCTACACGCTGACCTACCAGATCTGCGAAGTCGCCAATCCGACCAACTGCGATACCGTGACCGAGACGGTCACTGTCGGACTGATCGATGCCGTAGCCGAAACCTTCCCGGCGATAAGTTCGGCGACGGGCGGCACCACGACCTCGATCCTCGCCTCGGACACCCTGAACGGCGTGCCGATCACAAACCCTGCGCTCGTCGCCATCACCGTTGACGGGTTCGACCGGTGGGCTGACCCTGAACGGATCGAACCAGATCGTCGTGCCTGCGGGCCTCGCCGCCGGCCCCTACACGCTGACCTACCAGATATGCGAGGTCGCCAACCCGACGAACTGCGACACGGTCACGGAAAGCGTCACCGTGGGCACCATCGACGCGGTGGCCGAGACGTTCCCGGCGATCAACTCCGCGACCGGCGGCACCACCACCTCAATCCTCGCGTCGGACACCCTGAACGGCGCGCCGATCGCCAATCCCGCGCTTGTGGCCATCACCGTCACAGGATCGACCGGCGGGCTGACGCTGAACGGCTCGAACCAGATCGTCGTGCCTGCGGGCCTCGCCGCCGGACCCTACACGTTGACCTACCAGATCTGTGAGGTCGCCAACCCGACCTTCTGCGACACGGTGACAGAGACGGTCACAGTCAGCGGTATCCTCGCCGTTGACGACGCCCCCGTGACCATTTCCGGTGCCGCAGGCGGGGCGACACCGACCGTGCTCGGCAACGACACGCTGAACGGTGTCCCCGCCACGCCCGCCACCGTCACGATCTCGCCCGGCGTCGCACCAGCGCCTGCAGCCGGGTCGATCACCATGAACCCTGCGACCGGCGTCATCACCGTCGCAGCAGGCACCACGCCCGGCACCTACCTCTATCCCTACACGATCTGCGGCATCGCCAACCCGGGGATCTGCAGCACCGCCACCGCCACGGTCGTGGTCGCCGCGAGCGTCATCGCCGCCGTCAGCGACAGCTACGGCCCCTTCGGGCCGACCGGCGGCTCCACGCCGTCGGTTCTGGTCAACGACACGATCAACGGCGTCGCCGTTGTTCCCGCCAGCATCGCGCTGACCCCCGGTGCCGCTCCGACCCCGGCCGTCGGTTCGATAACGATGAACGGCAACGGCACGATCACCGTCGCCCCCGGCACCACGCCCGGCACCTACAGCTATCCCTACACGATCTGCGAGGTGGCGCAGCCCGCCAACTGCGCGTCAGCCATCGCCACCGTGGTTGTCGGCGCGCCAACCGGCGCGGTGCTGGTCACCGACATCTCGCGCGGCAACGCGCCGGGAACTGCTGTCACCGTCAGTGTCATCACCAATGACAGCGATCCTCTGGGCGTCTTCAACCCCGCCACTCTGCAGATCGTCGGCACCGCAGGACCCGGCCTGCCGCTGGTCGCACCGGGCCAGGGAACATGGTCAGTCAACCTGACGAACGGCACGATCACCTTCACGCCCGAACCGGGCTTCACCGGCAACCCGACCCCGATCCCATACCAGCTGCAGGACCTCAGCGGGAACCTCATCGCCCCCGCGCTGGTCATCGTGCTTTACGAATCCGCGCCGGTCTTCGTCTGCTCCGAGATCATCGGCAAGGTGTTCGAGGATCCGAACTTCAACGGACGTCAGGACGACGGCGAAGTGGGCATGCCCGGCGTGCGCATCGCCACGGTCAACGGCAAGATCATCACGACTGATGAATACGGCCGCTACCATGTCCCCTGCGCGATGCTGCCGAAGGATACCGGGTCGAATTTCCTCCTCAAGGTTGATCCGCGCAGCCTGCCCTCGGGCTTCCGCTTCACCACCGAAAACCCGCGGGTCGTGCGGCTGTCGCAGGGCATGATGTCGCGGATGAACTTCGGCGTCGCGCTGTCGAACCTGGTCGAGGTTGACCTGTCGGCGGCGGCCTTCGGCACCGGGCAGGGCGGTGTCAGCGTCGCCCTGGACGATGCGCTGGACACGCTGGCCGCGCGGATTGCCGACACGCCGTCGGTCGTGCGGCTGAACTATCATCTGAAAGGTGAAACCCGGCAGGTGGCCAAGGCCCGGCTTGACGCGGTCGAAGATGCGCTGCGTGCCCAGTGGAAGGGCACGGGGCGCTACAAGCTGATTGTCGAACAGACGCTCGTGCGGCCGAAGTGAGGAACAAGTTCATGCTGTTTGCACGCCCCGCCGCCCGCGCGAAACTCCTGACGCCCCGCTTTGCCTCGCTTCTGGCGGGCACGGCCCTGTGCATCCTGCCGACTGGGGCCTTCGCCCAAGGTGCCGCGCCGGACGACTGCGCGCTCGTGCAGGGCAGGCTTCCCCCCGGCTGCGACATCGGCAATTCGGGCCGCACGGTCGCCATACCCTATGCCGCCAACGCCGAACAGGACGGCGGCGCGCCCAGCCTTGCCGGGGACGGCTTCTCGATCACCATCGGGGGTCAGGGCGTCAGCGCGCGGGCCGCGCCGCAGCCTGACCGCAACGCGGATCAGGCGCTGGCAGACGCGGACATCCAGGTCAAGTATGACGGCCTCTACGCCGAACGCCGTCTGAACATCGCCACCGACGATCTGCGCGCGGCCTTCCGCCCCGGCGAAACCGTCCGCTTCCGCGCCTCATCGAGCTATCCCGGCCAGATCGCGCGCGCCGAAGTCCGGATCACCGGCCAGTCCGAAGGGTTCGGGCTGCCGCAGACCACGGTGCTTCCCGTTCCGGCAAACGGTACCGTCGGCTGGGCAATGCCCGCGGGCGACACCGACAGCTACACCTACGTGCTGCGGGTCTATGACGCCGAAGGCCGCTTCGATGAAACTGCCCCCCTGCCGTTCGACCGCCAGACCAACCCTGCGATGCCGGTCCTGAACGATCCCGTCATCGCGGCGGGCGAGGGCGAAGACCGCACGGCGCGGCGGAACATCCCCGCACGCGGCGGGGTTGTCACCGTGTTCGGCGAAGGGCTGCCCGCGAACGCCACCGTGACTGTCATGGGGCAGGACGTTCCCGTCGATGCCGATGGCCGTTTCGTCACCCAGCGCCTGATGCCCTTCGGCACCCATGACGTCGATGTCAGCCTGTCCGCCCCCGGCGCGCGGGGCACCGTCATCGAACGCGAGGTCGTGATCCCGCGCAGCGACTGGTTCTATGCCGGTAT
The DNA here is from genome assembly GCA_963819585.1 of uncultured Alphaproteobacteria bacterium. Taxonomy (GTDB): domain Bacteria; phylum Pseudomonadota; class Alphaproteobacteria; order Rhodobacterales; family Rhodobacteraceae; genus JAOADN01. The sequence goes on along the minus strand of CAWFWP010000009.1, from coordinate 330,573 downwards.
CGCCGATTTCACCCTATCAAAGCGCGGCACATCCATCGGCAACGGGGTAGTGCGGAAGGAGGGCCGTCTCGCCTTCTACGCCAAAGGCACGATTGACGGCACCACGCGCATCACCGCCTCGGCCGATACGGGCGAGGGCGACATCCACCGCCTCTTCGACGACTTCTTCGACAAATCTCCCCGCTCGCTTCTCGACCGCATCGACCCTGACGATCTCTACCCGACCTATGGCGACGACAGCGGCATCGTCGATGACGCACCGACATCGGGGCGCATCTTCCTCAAGGTCGAACGCGGCGACAGCCATGTCATGTGGGGCAACTTCCGCAACGAAATCGACGGCACCCGCTTCGTCAACACCGCCCGCAACCTCTACGGCGCGCAGGCCGTCTACCGCTCGCCCGGTTCGACCGCCGAAGGCGAGCGCCGCACCGAACTGTCCTTCTACGCCGCCAGCCCCGACAGCCTGCCGCAGCGCGACGAACTGCGCGGAACCGGTGGGTCGGCATATTTCCTGAAACGCCAGGACATCGTGCCGGGGACCGAGACCTTGCGCATCGATACAGTCGATCCGGTCAGCGGCCGCGTGATTGCGACAAAGCAGCTTGTCGCCGGTCAGGATTACCGCATCGACTACATCCAGGGCACGGTCATCCTGACCGATCCGCTCTCTTCCTCCATCGGCTCCGGCAGCGTCGTGTCGGGCGGCGCGGGCGGGTCCTATGACGTCAACCTCGTCGCGCAGTACGAATACGAAACAACCGGTGCGCCCTTGGACGGTGCATCCTTCGGCGGGCGAGTGGAGACTTGGCTGCCGGGCGACCGGGTCCGGGTCGGGCTGACCGGCATGGACGAGACGACCGATACCGCTGATCTTCAGGTGCTCGGGGCCGATGCCCGCGTGACCTTCGGCAGGGCGTCGTATCTGGAGGCTGAAGTCGCGCAGAGCGAAGGCATCGGCTTCGGCAGGTCGATCTCCACCGATGGCGGCCTGTCCTTCGTTGATCTCCCCTCTGTCGCCTCCCTCGGCGCGGCGAGCGCGTACCGCGTCGAAGGCGTGCTCGACCTTGGCGACGTGGTCGCAGGCGGCGACGGCACGATCACCGCCTATGCCGAACGCAAGGAGGTGGGCTTCAAGACCCTCAGCGAGGACATCGCTGCCGACACGCGCCTCTGGGGCATCGATGCGGCTGTCCGTCTGTCCCCCCGCACCGATCTGCGCCTGTCCTTCAAGGATTTCGACGAAGTCGGCGGCGAAAGCCGTCTCGAAGGCACTGCCGACATCGGATACCTTCTGTTCGACGGCCTGAGGGCCGAGGTCGGCATCCGCACTCTCGACGCGGTCGATCCCGCCAGCGCCGCCGATACCGGAACCCGCAGCGATCTCGGCTTCCGCCTGACCCGCACCTTCGATGACGAAACCTCTCTCTACGGCTTTGCCCAAGCGACGGTGGACCGTACCGGCGGCCTCGCCCGCAACGACCGCCTTGGGCTCGGCGGATCGTTCCGCCTGTCCGGAAGCGTGACCGCAGAGGGCGAGATTTCCGACGGCACCTCCGGCCTCGGGGCCCGCGCCGTCCTCGGCTACAAACCCTCTGATGACGCGCGCTACTATCTCGGCTACGCGCTTGACCCCGACCGCGAGGTTGCGGGCCAGACCCTGAACGGCAAGGACGGCGGCACGCTGATCCTCGGCGCCGAACGTCAGGTCGGCGCATCCACCACGATCTTTGCCGAAAACAACTACGACATGTTCGGCCAGCGCCGCTCGCTGACCTCGGCCTACGGTGTCACCTACACCCCCGATTCCGTCTGGAAACTCTCCGGCGGGATCGAGGTCGGCACCGTCCGCGACGCCTTCGCGGGCGATTTTGACCGCACCGCCGCCTCCTTTGGCGTCACCTACGATGATGGCGACGGTGTTACCGGCAAGCTGCGGGCCGAGGCGCGGGTCGAGGACGGCGCGAACCCCGCGCAGGACCGCCGGACATGGCTGCTGGCCGGGTCCTGGGGCTATCAGGTCAACCCCGACTGGCGCGCCGTGGCGACACTCGATGCGCTGATCTCCGACAGCGACCAGTCTGCCTTCCTCGATGGCCGCTACGTCGAGACAAGCCTCGGCTTCGCTTACCGTCCTGTCGCCAACGACCGTCTGAACGCGCTGGCGAAATACACCTATCTCTACGACCTCCCCGGAAACGACCAGGTCAATGCGGGCGGCTCGGCCTCGGGCGACAAGCAACGCAGCCACATCCTGTCGCTCGACGCGATCTACGAACTTAGCCCGACTTGGGAAATCGGCGGCAAGCTTGCATACCGGAACGGGCAGACTGCGCCGCGTTCCGGCGGGGCCTTCACCGACAATGACGCGGCACTTGCCGCCCTGCGGGCCACCTATCACCTCGTCCACGAATGGGACATCCAGGGCGAAGTCCGCACGCTTGTCCTGCCGTCGGCCGACCAGCAGGAATGGGGTGTGTCGCATCGGCCTACAAGCATGTCGGCAACAACGTGAAGATCGGCCTCGGCTTCAACTTCGGCCGGTTCTCCGACGATCTGACCGATACCACGCTGGACGACCGCGGACTGTTCCTGAACGTCGTCGGCAAGTTCTAAGGCGCGGAGGCCACGACCGATTTCGGGTTTGCGATCTGCCGACCGACAGGCCAAGGTTGTGACCGGACTGCGGGGCCGGAGGCCGGATGACAATCACCTTGAGGGAAGTCGCCTTGCGCGCGGGCGTGTCACGCTCTGCCGTCTCGCGTACCTTCACGCCCGGCGCGTCGGTCTCGCCGCGCACCCGCGCCAAGGTCGAACAGGCCGCCGCCGACCTCGGCTACCGCCCCAGCGTTCTGGCGCAGGCCCTGTCCACCGGGCGCACCAAGCTGATCGGCCTTGTCTCGACCAACTTCCACAACCCGGTGTTTCTGGAGGTCTTCGACCGCTTCACGCGCGGCCTGCAGGACCGCGCGCTGCGGCCCCTGCTGGTCAACCTGTCCGGCGACATGACGCTGGACGCAGCCGTGCAGATGCTGCGGCAGTATTCCGTCGATGGCGTGATCCTGGCCAGTTCCACCCTGCCGCCGGATTTCCCCAAGGCGTTCCGCGACGCGGGACTGCCGGTCGTGCATTCCTTCGGGCGCTGGTCAGAACGCCCGAACGTGCACCTGGTCGGCGTCGACAACCGCCACTGCGGCCGGATGGCCGCCGAAACCCTTCTGGCGCGCGGCTACCGGCGCATCGGGTTTCTCGGCGGGCCCAGGGACGCAACCTCGACCGAGGACCGTCTGGCCGGGTTCCGTGACGCGCTGCGGGGCAGGGCGGATGTGACGGCAGAGGTCAGTTTCGCCGCCGACTATTCCTTTGACGCGGGCCGCGCCGAAATGCAGCGCCTGCTGGCAGGGCGCAGGACGGTGGAGGCCTGGTTCTGCGGCGACGACATCCTGTCCATCGGCGCGATTTCGGCGCTGCGGGACGCCGGGCTGTCGGTCCCCGGAGACGTGGGCATCCTGGGGCTGAACGACATGGAGATGGCGCGCTGGCCCGGCATTGATCTCACCACGATCCGCCAGCCCATCGCCGACATCATCGACGCCAGCATCGACCGCATCGTCGCCTGCCTGACCGACCCCGGCGCTGCCCCGGTCGCCCGGCTGTTCGACTGCAGCATCGTCGAACGCGGCACCCTGCGGCCGCTTGCCTGACCGCTCATCGGGGCCTTACCTGAACATCGGCGGCCTCGCATCCACCCACGCGCTGCCCGACCTGGCCGAGGCAACGGCGGCATGCACCGCCGCGATCGACCGCACCCCTGCGCCAGCCAGCGGCAGGCCATCGCGCGCCGTGCCACGAATGGTGTCGGCGATGTCGCAGTAGATGTTCGCAACGGCCATCGGAAAGCCCTCGGGATGCGCGATCGCCACACGGCTCAGCCGTTTCGCGTCGTCGTACAGCCCGCCTTCGCCCTTTTCCATGATCTGGGTCCGCCCGCCGACCGGCGTATGGATCAGCTGGTTCGGCTGTTCCGACGCCCAGCGGAAACCGCCGGTTTCGCCGAAGACCTGAATGTCGAAGCCGTGCTGCCGCCCGATGGCGACGGACGACGTCCAGAGCCGCCCGACCGTTCCACGGCCCATGCGGAAATTCACCATCGCGTCGTCTTCCAGTGCACGTGTCGGGATGGTGGAGGCAAAGTCCGCCGACAGCTTTTCCACCTCGTCATCGCAGATGAAGCTGGCCATGTGCAGCGCGTGGATGCCGCAATCGGCGAACTGGCCCGACACGCCCGCCATGGCCGGATCATAGCGCCAACGGACACGCGGGTTGTCGGCGTCGGTCGCGTCGCCGTGATGGCCGTGGCTGAAGCTGGTCACCACCAGCCGCACCCGGCCGATGTCACCGGCGCGCACCATGGCCCGGGCCTGACGCACCATCGGATAGGCAGAATAGCAGTAATTCACCGCGCACACCCGTCCGACCTTCGCCGCGATGCGCACCAGCTCTTCGCCTTCCTCGACCGTCACGGTCATCGGCTTTTCGCACAGCACGTTGAAACCGGCCTCAAGGAACGCCTTCGAGATTTCGTAATGCGTCGCGTTGGGCGTGGCGACAGTCACCAGATCGACCCGGTCGGCGCGGTCCCGTTCGCCTGCCAGCATTTCTGTCCAGTCCCCGTAGGCACGGTCGTCCGCCACGCCAAGGTGCCGGGCATAGGCGCGACCGGCCTCGGGCCGGTGATCGAACGCCCCCGCAACCAGGTCGAAATGACCGTCCGCCAGTGCGCCCAGACGATGGGCCGGGCCGATCTGGCTGCCTTCGCCGCCGCCGATCATGCCCCATTTCAGTTTTGCCACGTCAGGCGCTCCTCAGTTGAACCCGATAGAATCAAGATAGTCCCGGTTCGCCCGCGCGTCGTCCATGGGGCGCACATCCAGCGTCGGGTCGCAGTCCTGCTCGACCGTGCACCAGCCCTGAAACCCCGCCTCGGTCAGCACCTGCCGGACGGCGGGGAAATCGACGTCGCCTTGGCCGAGGTTGCAGAAAATCCCCTGCCCGCAGGCATCGTAGAATCCGGTCCGGTTCGCAATCACACGCGCCTTCACAACCGGGTCGATGTCCTTGAAATGCATGTAGCTGATCCGCCCGATATGGCGGCGCATGAAGGCCACCGGATCATAGCCCGCATAGGAATGATGCCCGGTGTCGAAGCAGATTTTCAGGATGCTCTCGTCCACCTCGTCCAGCAGTCGTTCCAGTTCCGGCTCGAAGTCGATGAAGCCCGCCCGCATGCGCATGGATGCCCACCGTCAGCCCGTGGTCCTCGGCCCCCAGCCGCGCCACCGTGGCGATCCTGTCGCGGAAGGCGGTCCATTCTGCGCGGTCCATCGGTTCGGCCTCATCCGCCCGTCCCGCCGTCGGCGCGCGCCGGGGCGAGATGCTGTCGATCAGCACCAGATGCCGCGCTCCATGCGCCACCAGCGCGCGGCAGGTCCGCGCCGCCGCATCCATCACGTCCTCCCAGGCCGCCGGATCGTGGAACGGCCGGAACACCACGCCCCCGGTCAGCGTCAGCCCATTCCGCGCCAGCGCCTCGCCCAGCAGACCCGGGTCCTCGGGCATGAAGCCGACAGGCCCGAGTTCGATCCCCCGGTATCCCGCTTGCGCGCAGTCCGACAGAACCGTCTCCCACGACGGGTTGCGCGGGTCGCCCGCGAATTCGACGCCCCAGGAACAGGGCGCATTGCCGATCCGTATCGTCATCCCGTCACTCCCCCGCCACCGAGACCCAGCGCCCCTCGGGTGCCGACCGCAGCGCCGCATCCACCACCTCCCACACCGCCAGCCCGTCGCGGAAGGTCGGCCAGACCGGCTGTCCGCTCCCGATCGCCGTCAGGAAATCCTTCGCCTCGATGATGATCTGGTCCTGATATCCCGTGCCGTGCCCCGGCCCCTGGCAGAAGGGCTGATAATCCGGATGCGCCGGACCGGTCAGGATTTTCCGGAACCCCCGCTCCGCCTCCGGCCCCTCGGCGCGGTACAGCCACAGCGCGTTCTGGTCCTCCTGATCGAACCGGATCGCACCCTTTGTGCCATGAATTTCATAGGCATAGCCCATCTTCCGTCCCGTCGCCGCCCGGCTGAAATAAAGATGCCCCATTGCCCCGCCTGCAAAGCGGCACATGATCTGGGCGTGGTCGTCATTCGTCACCGCCTCCGGCCCGTCCGGTCCGACCCGCGTGGTGTGAACCGTCTCGACCATCGCCGACAGCTGCTCGACCGGCCCCATCAGCGCCAGCGCGCAGTTGATCATGTGCGGGGCCAGGTCCCCCATCACGCCGTTCGCCCTGCCGCGCGTGCGCCACGTCGCGGGGAGGTCCGGGTCGGCGAGGAAATCCTCGGTATGCTCGCCCCGGAACCAGGTCACGCGGCCCACCGCCCCCTCGGCCAGCAGCTTTCGGGCGAACTGCGTCGCGGGCGTGCGGACATAGTTGAAGCCCACCATGTTCGGGACACCCGCCGCCTCCGCCGCCGCGGCCATCGCCCGCGCGTCCGCCAGAGATGCCCCCAGCGGTTTCTCGCAGAACACCGGCTTGCCCAGCGCGAATGCTGCCTCCGCAATTCCCCGATGTGTCGCCTGCGGGCTGGCGATCACCACCGCCTCCACCTTCGGGTCCGCCACCAGCACCCGCCAGTCCGCCGTGGCCCGCGCGAATCCATAGGCCGCGCGGTAACGTTCCGCGCTGTCCGGCGTCGTCGCGCAGATCATCTCCAGCCGTGGCCGCAGCTCTGTCTGGAACACAACGCCCACAGCCGACATCGCAACCGAATGCGCCTTGCCCATATAGCCGCCGCCGATGATCCCGATGCCGATTTCGCGCATGGCCTGTCCGTCCCGAAACTGTTTGCAACCGGTTGCAAAACGAGTATCGTCAATCCCGGAGCAGGGTCAATCCGGATTCTGATCGCGGAGGAGGGCGGAAGGTCACATGCAGCGGCTCTGGGACAGGATGCGGCGGAACCGCTTCGCCGTACTGGGCCGCGTGGGCATGGACCTTTACGCCGATCCGCCCGGCACGCGGATCGAGGATGCCCGCAGCTTCACATCAGCCATCGGCGGCTCGGCCGGCAACATCGCCGTCGCCCTCGCCCGGCAGGGCGCGCGGGCGATGCTGCTGACGCGGGTCTCGGACGATGCCGTCGGGCGCTACTGCCTTGCGGAACTGTCCCGCTACGGTGTGGACACCGCAGCATACCGGCACGTCATCGGACGGCACCCGCACCTCGCTCGCCGTGGCCGAAACGCGCGCCGATGACTGCCAGGTCGTCATCTACCGCAACGGTGCCGCCGATTTCGCACTGGCCGAAGCGGATGTTGCGGGCGTCGATTATGCGTCGCTTTCCGCCCTTGTCGTCACCGGCACCGCCCTCGCCGCCGACCCGTCACGGACCGCCGCACTCTCTGCCATGAACCGCGCCCGCGCCGCTGGCGCGCTGACGGTGCTCGACATCGACTACCGCGCCTACACCTGGTCCGATGCAGCCGAGGCCGCCCGCATCTGCCTCGACGCCGCCCGCGCCGCCGATATCGTCATCGGCAATGATGATGAATTCGGCCTTTTGGCAGGTCGCCATGACCAGGGCCCCGCTCTGGCCCGTGATCTGGCGCAGGGCGCGCTGTTCAGCATCCTCAAGCTGCGGTGCCGCAGGCTCGCGGACCTTCACCCCCGACTACAGCTTTGCCACCCCGATCTTCCCCGTCACCGCCCTGAAACCGATGGGCGCGGGCGACGGCTTCATGGGCGGCCTGCTCGCCGGTCTGGCCCAGGGCCACACGCTCGAAACAGCCGTCCGGCGCGGCGCTGCCACCGCCGCCATCATCGTCGCGGGCGTCGGCTGCGCGCCCGCCTCGCCCGATACCGCAACCCTTGATGCCTTCCTCGCCCGGTACTGAAAGCCCGCCATGCACATCGCGCCCCATGACAACCGCAACCAGCCCATCGTCGGCACCGGTCACCCGCTGGTCCCGCTCAACTACTTCAACATCGTCCGCCTGAAACGCGGCGAGGATTTCGCCTACGCGATCCCGGGATACGAGACCTGCATCGTCCCCGCCACCGGCACGATCCGCGTCACGGTCGGCGGCCAGACTGCATGACGATCTGGGCGGACGCGGCGCGGATGTCTGGGACGGCGAACCCGAAGGCGTCTATGTCCCGACCGGCATGGAAGCCCGCCTCACCTGCCTGTCCGACACCGCCGAAATCTTCATCGCGGGCGCGAAGTTCGACACGGTGCTGGAACCCTTTGCCGTCCGCGCATCCGATATCGATATCATCCAGTACGGGTCCGACGACACCAAGACGCACCGCAAGATCAAGCACATCCTCGGCATGAAATACGGCGACCGCGTCGGCCGCCTTCTGGTGTCCGAACTTTACACCGTCGGCACCGGCGGCTGGTCCGGCTTTCCCAGCCACAAGCACGACACCGACCGCCTACCGGATGAGACGCGGCATGATGAGACCTACAATTTCCGCTTCCGCCCGGCCCATGGCTCGGGCCTCCAGATGCTGCAACGGACCGAGGATGCGCCGGGCGAGGCGTATCATGTGATGAACAACTCGACCGTCCTGATCGACAAGGGCTACCACCCCTGCTGCGTCCTTCCGGGGTATCAGATGTATTACTTCACCATCCTCGGCGGTCTGTCCCAGCGCAGCCTGAAGCAGTATTTCCAGCCCGCCCATGCCGACCAGCTGCACACGATCCCCGGCATCCTTGACATGGTGGCCAAGTTCAGATGACCCGAGCGACCCTGACGCAGGTTCTGCAGCCCGCGCTGCGTGACGGCTATGCTGTGGCAGGCCTCGTCTGCCTCGGCTGGGAAGACGCCCGCGCCTATGTCGCGGCGGCCGAGGCCGAACGCGCCCCGGTCATCCTGCAGGTCGGACCCGGCGCGCGTGCCCATACGCCGCTGCCGATCCTCGCAGCGATGTTCCGCCACTTGGCCGAAAGTGCATCAGTGCCCGTCGTGACACATCTCGACCACGGCGCGTCGCTGGACGAATGCTGGGCGGCGGTGGCGGAAGGCTTCACCTCGGTCATGTTCGACGGCTCGGCCCTGCCTTTGCAGCAGAACATCGACGAGACCGCCGCCGTGGCCGCCATGGCGCATTCGGCCGGCGTGTCGTGCGAGGGCGAGATCGGCGTCGTCGGCTACGCGGGCGGCACTACGTCAACCGGCACCGACCCGGATGGGGCCGCCCGGTTTGCCCGCGAAACCGGCGTCGATGCGATGGCCGTGTCGGTCGGCAATGTCCACCTGCAGCAGAGCCCCGGCGCGGGCCTCGACACGGCCCGCCTCCGCGCCATCGCGGCCCTCACGCCCGTTCCACTGGTCATCCACGGCGGATCGGGCGTGCCCGTTGCCGACCGTCAGGCGCTCGCCGCGCAGACCACGGTCTGCAAATTCAACATCGGCACCGAATTGCGTCAGACCTTCGGAGCTGCGCTGCGGGCCGCCCTCGCCGCCGACCCCGCCCTCTTCGACCGTCTGGCAATCCTCAAGGCCACCGAGGCCCCCCTGACCCTCGCCGCCCGCGCCGCCCTGCGCAGCATCCTGTCGCAGGGCCGGGCGTGACGCCGGATCGGACCGTTATGTCGTCCGGACACGAAACGTAGGGTGCGCATTCATTGCGCACCGCCCCGGCGCCAGCCGATTCGCGCCTCATGGTTAACGCCCCGCCCGCCATCCGCGCGTATGGCAGGTTGCCATACACCTGCCATACGCTTTCTGGCACCTGCAGAACGGCCAATTGAGCGAAATTAATCCAGCGTCCGCAGGGGGTTAGACGGCCACCAGATCGGTCGCCGCATAGATCGGCTCCAGCGTCCCCGCCCACCCGCCTTCGTACTCCGCGATCAGATCATCCGCCGGAACCCGGCCCCTGCGCAGGCTGTCCGACAGCACCTCCAGATGCACCGTCTCATCCCGGTCGTCCGCATCCCGCATCCCCCGCGCCTTCAGCCCGGCGACCGAGATCGCAACCGCCTCGCGCGCCAGATCGGCCAGCCGCACCCCGCCTGCCTCGCCCTGAAGGGCCGACACCGATGCCGCCACGCGCAGCCCCTCGCGTGTCTCCGGCATCGAACCCCTTCACCAGACCCCAGGCCGCATCCAGCGCCGTCTGGTCGTACAGCAACCCAACCCAGAACGCGGGCAAAGCCACCAGATGCGGCAGGTTCCCCGCATCCGCCCCCCGCATCTCGATGTATTTCTTCACCCGCGCTTCCGGAAAGACCGTCGTCATATGGTCCGCCCAGTCGCTCAAGGTCGGCTTCTCGCCGGGCAGCGCGGGCAGCTGACCTTTCAGGAAATCCCGGAACGACTGGCCCAAGGCGTTGATGTAGCGCCCGTCGCGGTAGACGAAATACATCGGCACATCCAGCACCCAGTCCACATAGGCCTGAAACCCCATGCCGTCCTGAAAAACGAAGGGCAGGGTGCCCGTGCGCGCGTCATCCAGCCCCCGCCAGATGCGGCTCCGCCAGGATTTGTGGCCGTTCAGCCGCCCCTCGAAGAATGGCGACGACGCGAACAGGGCCGTCGCCACCGGCTGCAGCGCCAGCGACACGCGCAGCTTCTGCACCATGTCGGCTTCGGACGCATAGTCCAGGTTCACCTGCACCGTGCAGGTCCGCCGCATCATCTGCGTGCCATGCGTGCCGACGGATTTCATGTATGAATCCATCAGCTTGTACCGGCCCTTGGGCATCAGCGGCATCTGCTCGTGCGTCCAGTCCGGGGCCGCGCCGATGCCCATGAAGCCCACGCCCATCGGCCCGGCGACCGCCGCGACCTCGGCCAGATGGGACTGCAGTTCGGCACGGGTCTCGTGGATGCTGGTCAGCGGCGCGCCCGACAGTTCCAGCTGCCCGCCCGGTTCCAGGCTCACATTCGCGCCATCCTTGGTCAGGCCGATGATGTGCCCCTGTTCCAGCACCGGCACCCAGCCGAAGCGGTCGCGGATCCCTTCCAGCACGGCACGCACCGATGCCGGCCCGTCATAGGGCAGCGGCAGATGGCTGTCCGTGAGATAGCCGAACTTCTCGTGTTCGGTCCCGATGCGCCAGTCGGCCTTGGGTTTGCAGCCCTGCTCCATATAGGCGGCCAGCTGGTCAAAGTCTTCGATCAGACCGCCGCCGGATTGTGGAATCGACATTCGGACGTGCCTGACCTGCTGACGTTTCGGAAGGTCAGAGGTGGAGCGGCCACGGAATGAAGTCAAGGCTGCGGCGGGGGGCGTCCGGCCCGGCCATTGATGATATCTCGTGATGCTGCAGACGCAGCGCCGGGATTTCGGAATGTCAGGTCAGCGCCGCGACCAGAGTGGCCCGTTCGCCCCGGCGTCATCGATTGCGCGCCCCAGTGCCGCCATGTCGATGCCCGGCAGCACCGCAAAGGCATCGGCCAGCCGCTCAGCCCCCTCGGCTGCGACCGGAATCAGCAGGACCTGGCCGTCGGAGGTGCGCAGCCGCCATTGCCGCTGCCCGCCGAAGGTGCCAAGGCGCAGCTCGCGCAGGTCGGCAAGTGCCACATAGCCGCCGAAAGAGGGGCCCAGATAGCCGATCTGTCCCTCATCGACCTCGACAATTCCGGGTGCAGCAACGTCGCGTCGGAACCGCAGCCGCCGGACTGCGATCAGCCCCCAGCCCGCCGCCAGACAGGCAGTTGCCGCACCGACCGGGATCAGAAAGTAACCGCCGAGCCAGACCAGCCACAATCCGGCGGCCCCGGCCAAGGCGGCGGCAATCACCTCGCGGTTGCGCGATAGCGCCAGTGACACAGCAGGTCGGACAAAGCTCATCCCGCCACCTGCGGCCCGTCGAACAGCAGAAGCGTCCAGTCGCCCACCTGCCGGAACCCCAGCGACCGATAGGCCCGGATCGCCATGTCATTGGCCGCGAACAGCGTCGCCCGCCGGACGCCCTGATCGCGTGCGCGCGCCAGATGCAGCGCGACCGCCCGGCGCGCATGGCCGCGCCCGCGCAGGTGCGGCGGCGTGTAGACCCCGCCGATCTGCACGATCTGCGGCAGGCAGGCGTTGAAGCCGGTCATAGCGAGCGGCATATCTCCCTCCGCCAGCACCACCTGCCGCCCGGACCGCAGGCACCGGTCGTACCAGTCCGCGACCCGTTCAGCGACCTTGTCCCTTGGCGTCTTCAGCGTTCCCCGCTGATAATCCGCCATCCAGTCCCGGATGATCTCCTCAGGCATGTCCCCCAGCGCGCGCAGGGTTCCCGGCCCGTCCGGCAGGTGCATGCCATCAAGGTCCAGCAGGAAGTGCGGCTCGTCGTGGTCGAGCGTCCTTGGCCACGCTGCCAGACCCGCCGCCGACTCCAGCCCCCGTGCCTGGTCCTTTGGACCGATTATGCCCGTGAACACCTCACCCCTTACCGCCTCTGCTGCTGCCGCGAAATCGCCCGAGGGCAGGCAGGGCATCGCCATGCCGCCCTCGGTCAGCCCCAGCACGTCCGTCATTTCCCCGGCCCGCCGCGCCACCCAGAATCGCACCGCGCGGGCGTCGCCCCCGGCCATCCCGTGGTCGGCCAGGTTCGACAGCGGAAACATCGCAAAGGCCGCGCGGGGGGTCAGAAAGGCCTCCATCTCTGCCCGGTCCGCCTCTGTCGCGCGGATCAACGCCAGTCCCCCTGCGCCGCCTGCCATAGCGTCACCGCCGCCACCGCCGCAGTATCCGCCCGCAGGATGCGCGGGCCGAGCGATACCGGCGTAACGAACGGCAGCGCCCGCAGCCGCGTGCGCTCGCCGTCCGAAAACCCGCCCTCGGGCCCGATCAGGACGGCGGCAGGGGCGGGCGGCAGTGTTGCCGTTGCACTGTCCATCCCCTCATCCGCGAAGATCAGCGCGCGGCCGGCGTCCCATCCCCCCAGCATCCGTGCCAGCGGCTGCACCTCCGCCACCTCCGGCACCACCAGCGCCCCGCACTGCTCGGCCGCCTCGACCGCATGCGCCGACATCTTGTCCCGCCGCACCCGTTCCGCATTCGTGAACTCCGTCTGCACCGGGACGATCCGCCTCACCCCCAGTTCCACCGCCTTTTCCACCACGAAATCCGTCCGCGCCTTCTTCAGGGGCGCGAACAGAAGCCACAGGTCCGGCGGTGTGTCCTGCGCCCGTGTCCGCGCCCGGCAGGCCAGCATGCCGCGCCGCTTGCCCGCCTCGGCCACCTCGGCCAGCCATTCGCCGTCCACCCCGTTGAACAAGAGAACCGCCCCGCCCACCGCTTGCCGCATCACCCCGAACAGGTAATGCGCCTGCGCTTCGGTCAGCGGAACCGTTTGCCCCGGTCCAAGCGGGTGGTCTACATAAAGCCTGATCTTCGCCGTCTGCATGGTCCCGAACGTATGAGCCTGCCCATCGAAACGCCAGAGGACGCCCCGCCGGAGGACACGCCACCCGTGGCCGACGCCGCCCCCGGCAACTGGGTCGACCGTTTCGCCCCGCGCGCCACGCGCCCTTATCTGCGCCTGTCGCGCGCCGACCGGCCCATCGGCACCTGGCTGCTGCTGCTCCCCTGTCTCTGGGGCCTCGCCCTTGCCGCCGGGATGACGGCATGGTGGACCTATGACATCTGGATCGCCCTCGGCTGCGCCATCGGTGCCTTCCTCATGCGCGGCGCGGGCTGCACCTGGAACGACATCACCGACCGCGACTTCGACGCCGCCGTTGCGCGAACCCGGTCCCGGCCGATCCCGTCCGGTCAGGTCACGCCGCGTCAGGCCGCCGTCTGGATGGTCGTCCAGGCGCTGCTCGCCGCCTGCATCCTCTTCACCTACAACCGCGCCACCATCGCCCTCGGCGTAGGTTCGCTCGCCCTTGTCGCCATCTACCCTTTCGCCAAGCGCTTCACCTGGTGGCCGCAGGTCTTTCTCGGCCTCGCCTTCAACTGGGGCGCGCTCCTGGCCTTCGCCGCCCATGCCGGAACGCCCCGGCCTGCCCGCCTTCCTGCTCTATCTCTCCGGCATCGCCTGGACGCTGTTCTATGACACCATCTATGCCCATCAGGACACCGAGGATGATGCCCTGATCGGCGTCCGTTCCACCGCCCGCCTGTTCGGGTCGAACTCACCGCGCTGGCTCGTCGCTTTCCTTGTCGCCGCCGTCCTTCTGATGACCGCCGCCGTCCTTGCCGCCCTTCTCCCCACGGCAAGCCCCGCCAAGCTCGCCGTCGCCCTCGCCGCCCCCTGGGCGCTCGGCTGGCACCTCTGGCTGCAGGTCAGCAGGCTCGACATCACCGACCCCGCCTCCTGCATGCGCGTCTTCCGCTCCAACCGCGACGCCGGGCTCCTTGCTGCGCTGTTTCTTGCCATCGCCGCCTTCCTCTGATTGAACCCCCGTCCGGCCTCGCCTAGTCAGTGGCCAACCGGATTCTTCCCAGACAGGACCAACCCCCGTGTCGCGCCTGACGCCCAGACTGATCGCCGTTCTGGCCTGCGCGGTGGCAGCCGTCCTGTTCTTTCTTGCCGCCACCTGGGCCGCCACGGTCATCGAGAACCGATCCGCCTCGGCCGTCCGGGGTGCGCTCGTTGATGCGGGCTATGCCTGGGCCGATGTCGACACCGACGGACTTCAGGTCCATGTCACCGGCCGGGCCCCGACCGAGGCCATCCGCTTCCGCGCCCTGTCCGTCGCGGGAACCGTCGTCGATGCCGCCCGCGTCATCGACGAGATGGAGGTCGAGGCATCGGGCGACCTGACCGCCCCCGATTTCAAGATCGAGATCCTGCGCAATGCTGACGGTATCTCGCTGATCGGTCTGGTGCCCGCCTCGACCGACCGCGCCGCCGTTCTCGAAAGCCTGACCACCCTCGCCGGGGGCGGCGTCGTCACCGACATGCTCGACAGCGCCGATCACGCTGAACCGCCGGGCTGGCCGAAGGCGCTGGCCTTCAGCCTGTCCGCGCTGAAGCTGCTGCCGCGCTCCAAGATTTCCGTCGCGGCCGACCGCATCGCCATCACCGCGATCAGCGACAGCCCGCAGGAAAAGGCCAAGATCGAATTCGAACTGCGCCGCAAGGCCCCCGACGGGCTTGCGCTGAACCTCGACATCTCGGCCCCGCGCCCGGTCGTCACCCCTTTCACCGTCCGCTTCCTGATCGACGGCGACGGCGCGCGGTTCGATGCCTGCTCCGCCGATACCGAACAGGCCCGCACCTCGATCATCGCCGCTGCAACGGCGGCCGGGGGCAGCGGCAATCTGTCCTGCACGATCGGCCTCGGCGTCCCCAGCCCCGACTGGACCGAGGCTGTCACCCAAGGCATCAAGGCGGTCGCCGATCTGGGGCAGGGATCGGTCACCTTCACCGATGCCGACGTCTCGCTGATCGCCGCCGCATCGGTCGATCAGGCCGCCTTCGACCGCGTCGTGGGCGAACTGGACTCGAACCTGCCGGATGTCTTTTCCCTGACCGCGCGGCGGGCCGAGGCTGCCAGCGGGACCGAGGCGCAGGCAGCCCCGGACTTCACCGCAACGCTGGGAACCGATGGCAACGTCCAGCTGCGCGGGCGCATTCCCGACGACCGCATGCGCAGCGCGGTCGAAAGCTTTGCGCGGGCGCGGTTCGGCATCGACGCCGTCTACGGCGCGATGCGGCTTGACAGTGCCCTGCCGGAAGGCTGGCCGCTGCGCGTGCTGGCTGCGGTCGAGGCGCTGGGCGAACTGAACAGCGGATCCGTCCTTGTGCGCGCCGACCTGATCCGCGTCGAAGGCGTCAGCGGGTCGCAGACGGCCTCCGACAGGATCGCGCGCGGCCTGTCGGCAGCGGTGGGCGGGGATGAGGAATTTCAGATCGTCGTCAGCTATGACGAGAAACTTGATCCGCTGGCCGGGCTTCCGACACCCGAGGAATGCCTCGCGGACCTCAACACCATCCTCAAGGCCAGCAAGATCAACTTCGAGCCCGGCTCGGCAACCCTTGCCGCCGATGCCAAGGGGATCATCGACGCGATTGCCGCGCGGATGAAGGACTGCGCCGACGTGCCGATGGAGATCGGCGGCCATACCGATGCGCAGGGGCGCGAGGAAATGAACCAGCAACTCAGCCAGGACCGCGCGCAGGCCATTATCGCCGCGCTGATGGAGCGGCGGGTGCTGACCGGCAACCTGACCGCGAAAGGCTACGGCGAAAGCGTGCCCATCGCGGACAACGGCACCGACGCGGGCCGGGAATCGAACCGCCGGATCGAGTTCCGGCTGCTGACGCCGGTCGCCGCCATGACCACGTCGGGGCAGGCGGGGTCGGGGCAGGCGGGAGCAGTCGATGCCGCGCCCGTCGCCGTCAGCGCACCCGACGACAAGACCGCGCGCCCGCGTCCGCGTCCCGCGCAGCCGTGACGCGCTGTCCCCGCTGATCGTCTCACGCTCTGGCGCAGCGGCAATCCCCATGCGAATAAGGCACGACCGCCCCGGCGATCCCCGAACCGAAATGCCCAGACCGGACCCCACATGAACAGAACCGAGTTCATCGTCGCCACCGCGATCATCCTCTTTGTCGCCTTCCTGCTCGGCTGGTTCGCCAACTGGCTTCTGGTGCGCATGACCCGCGTCACCCAGGCCGATATCGGCGAACTGGACCAGATGGCCCAGGCCCTGCACGAGGCCGAGGACATGCGCGATCAGGCGATCGGCCTACATGGAGCAGCGCGAGGCGGAACTGACCAACCGCGTCAGCCAGACCGAGGCCGAGCTTCGCGCGGCGATGGAGGGCCTGCGCGACGCGCGGGCCGAGGCGGGGGAACTGCGCGCCTATATCGAGCGGATGAATGCGGGGTAGGGGGCGTGTCGCGCCCGCTTTCGCTCCGATCTGGAAGACCGGGCAAAATCACATTCAAGGCGACGTCCCGATGACAGCCAGCAAGCGCATCGTCCTCTCCAGCGACCACGCCGCCATTCCGCTGCGGCAGGCCATTGCCGTTCATGTTGGCCGCACAGGGGTGGGAGGTTGTGGACATCGGGCCGGTGACGCCCGAGAGCACGCACTACCCTGAACACGGCAAAGCGGCGGCCCGGCTGGTCGCCTCGGGCGACTGCCAGCTTGGCATCATCCTCTGCGGCACCGGCCAGGGCATCATGATGGCGGCGAACAAGGTCAGGGGCATCCGCTGCGGCGTCTGCGCCGACACCTTCTCGGCCCGCATGATCCGCCAGCACAACGATGCCAACATGCTCTCGCTCGGCGCGCGGGTGGTGGGCGAAGGGCTGGCGCTCGACATCGTCGATGCCTTCCTGACGGCTCGTTTCGAAGGCGGCCGCCATGCGACGCGGGTGGGATGATCGAGGGGTCGGAGGGGTAGGGGCTGGGTAGCTGCGCCTGCCGGAGTGGGTCAGGTCGGTTTCCTGCTTTGAGCCGCATTGCGGTCATCCATTGCGCCTTCCTTGCCCGGAACAAGGCGCGGCAAGCGCCGCCGGGCAGCGCCCGACCGCCCCCTCGGGCGGGCGCTTCTGCACCCTCACCGCGTAGAACGACGGTGGAGGTGGCTGAACCATAAAGCGCCTAGAACAGGCGTAGCAGCGCCCACCCGGCGGTCCGGCGCTGCCCTCTGTTCCGGGCGCTCCAATGGCCGCTTTCCCCCCAGAGTTCCGAATGCTGCACATCGCTCGAATGTCCGCATTGCGGCTTTCACCCGGACCATCGAGCCAGACCGAAGCAAGACTGCGGCAATTCACCTGCCTAAGAACGACAAGGACATCTCCAGTGGACATAATGATTTAGGTTTGACAAAATGTATAATCTACATCAAAATATGCCATCGCCTTATCTATGGAGCCGAGATGCAGATCACCGCCGACCAGTGCCGCGCCGCGCGCAGCCTCCTGAACTGGACCCAAGAACAACTTGCCGCGAATGCCGTTGTGTCGCGCGCCACCATCGCGGACTTCGAATCCAGCACCCGCCAACCGATGAAGAACAACCTCCGCTCCATCGCGGACTGCATGTTTGCCGCCGGAGTGGACTTCATCCCCGAGGAAGGCGACCTCGGCGTGGGTGTCCGGTTCAGCAAGCGGAAAGTCACTTACGTGAAGAGCGTCAGGATCGACCGCTTCAACCGCACAGCCACGATTCCGATGCGCTTCGCGGGCGAGGACTTCGCCTGTGTTATCGACCTCGACGCCGTGGACGACTACCACCGCTCGAACTTCGCGACCGACGACGAGTTTGCGAAGGCGATCACCGACATCTTCCACCACGTTTACGCAGCTGCGGAACGCTACGCATCCACGCATATTGAGGACGGCAGGTTGCTCGTCACTTACGACATGCTGCGAGGGAACTGATGAGGGCTGGGTATGGATTCGGTTCAACAAAACTTGACCAGCTGGAACAGCTCGCTCATGGCGAGCATCCCTGTTGCAGGTCTGCTTTCGCGCAACTCTGTCGCCTACAAATGGAAAGCTCCGTTTCGGTGTTGGCTGCTTCGGGAGGCTGCGTTCTGGCGAATAACTGATCTGCTGACCCAATCCTATGCCCTGCATCAGCAGGGGCATTGCCTTGGTGCGCGCATCCTGCTCCGAAGCGCCTTTGAAACACTTGCCACCCTCATATACTTGAACCACAACATGCGGCAGGTGGTGGATGACAAGCTCAACTTCCATCTGTTCAGCCAAGAGACAGTCGCGCTCGCGCTCGGTTCCCGTGACGGCAGCACCGCTCACGTTGCAGTCAACGTTCTGAAGATGCTCGACAGGGGCGACAAGCGCTATCCCGGCCTGCGTTCTCTCTATGACAGCCTGTCGGAGAGCGCCCATCCGAACTATGAGGGCATGGTGTCGGGTTACTCCAAACCTGACCATGATGAATATACGACTCACTTCTCAAATCGATGGATGCGTCTCCACGGAAAACAACATCTCAAATCGATGGATCTGTGCATGATGTCGTTCCACATCGAATACGACACGGTCTGGACCGAGTTGATGGAGAGGTTGGAGGGCTGGATTGTGGCGAACGACGCCCGGCTGGAGGCGACCAAGAACGATCTGCATGGATAAATGCATGGGCCAACCCCAAGCCGCTTTTTCAAAAGCGGACACTCATGCCCCGATGGCGAAAGGCAGCTAAGTCCGCAAAGCAGTCATTCGAACTGGCCCGCCACACCCTGCCGCATTGAGCAGCCGGGCCTGCCCCGCCGACGGGCAACCTATGCACATGATATGCACGCGATATGCATGAAAGATGCATGTGCCTGAATCTCTTGGTGCCGTCCCGGTTTCGGCCCCAGGGTGCCACCGTCTGCGCTCTCCGCCATCGCTGGATGCAGCCGCCAGCGCGCAGGATAGTCCGGCTCAGGGGCGGGCGCAGCTCCGATCCGCACGGCGGCGCAATGGGCCGCGTTTATGACCAGATCGTTAATCCGACCACCTAACCCTTTGAAATCACTCACCCGAAGTCCGGTCCCGAACTCGGGACCGCCCCTCACCACCGCCCCAGCGCCGCCTCGTCCTCCTCCTTCGACGCCACCCATTCCGCCCCGTCCGGCCCGATTTCCTTCTTCCAGAACGGTGCCCGCGACTTCAGGTAGTCCATCAGGAACTCCGCCGCCGCGAAAGCCTCCGCCCGGTGCCGCGCCGCCGTGGCCACCATCATGATCGCCTCGCCCGCCGCCAGCCGCCCGTGCCGGTGGATCACCAGAACATCCGTCAGCGACCAGCGCCTGACGCGCCTCCTCCGCGATCGCCGCCAGCGCCTTCTCGGTCATCCCCGGATAATGCTCGATCTCCAGCGCCGTCAGCCCGCCGTCGCCCCGCACCAGCCCGGTGAAGGTCACGACCGCGCCCGCGTCACGCACGCCCGCCGCGAAGCGCCGCCGTCTCGGCCCCCAGATCGAACGCCTCGCCCGTGATCCGGACCGTCACGCCTCTAGCCCCCCGTCATCGGCGGAAAGAACGCCACCTCGCGCACGCCCGCCAGCGGCGCGTCGAAATCCGCCAGCTTCTGGTCCACCGCCACCCGCAGCGCGCTCACATCGGCGAACGCCGCCGCATAGCGCTCCTCGCGCCCCCGCAGTTCGTCGACCAGCCCCGCCACCGTCGCCGCCTGCGTCTCGATCCGCTCGCGCGGCAGGCCGATCCGTCTCGCGCACCCAGGCGAAATACAGCACGTCGATCATTCCGGCCGGTCCCGCAGGAACGGCAGCGCCTTGGCGAAATAGTCCCAGCCCGTGATCGCCGTCAGCACCGCCGCGATCCAGATCAGCACCAGCCCGGCATAGTTCGCCACCGACGCGCAGTCCCGCTTGCCGCAGGCGCGCACCGGGTCGGCCAACCCTTGCGTCACCGCATCCGCATACTGCTCCGGCGTCATGCCCCGCATCGCCACGCCGTTCAGGTATTCAAGGCCCGTCCCCAGGAACAGCACCGCGATCGCCACCATCTGCGCCGTCGTCTTCCACTTGGCCAGCTTCGTGACCTTCAGCGTCCCCGCCTTGGCCCCCAGGAACTCCCGCAGGCCCGACACGAACACCTCGCGGAACATGATCACCGTCGCGGGCAGGATCAGCCAGGGGTTCATCCCCGAATAGCCCGTCAGCACCATGATCGCGATCACCACCATCGCCTTGTCGGCGATCGGGTCCATCATCGCGCCGAACTTCGATTCCTGCTTCCACAGCCGCGCGAGATAGCCGTCGAAATAGTCGGTGATGCGCCGCCCCGACGAACAGGGCCAGCGCGAACCAGTCGGCCCAGGGCCGGTGGAAATACAGGAACATGACGGCCACGCCGGGCGCCGCCAGCAGCCGGATCAGGCGTCAGGATGTTCGGGTATCGTTCCAAGCCATGCAGGCAGTCGTAATGCCAAGGCGATGCTAGGGAAGGGCGGGGATCAGCCAGCGCAGGCAGGCGGCCCTCACCCCTCGCCATGAAAGAAGTCGTAGACCGCCTGCGCCGTCGCCTTCATTGATCCCCTGCGACCGCCTTCAGGTCCTCGAGCCCCGCCCGCGCCACCGCCTTCGCCGACCCGAAATGCGCCAGAGCGCGCGCTTGCGCGCCGCCCCGACCCCCGGCACCTCGTCCAGCGGCGTCGCCCCGATCGCCTTCGACCGCTTCGCCCGGTGCGCGCCGATGGCCCAGCGGTGCGCCTCGTCGCGCAGGCGCTGGATGAAATACAGCACCGGGTCGTTCCGTTGCAGCGCCATCACCGGCTTGCCCAGGCGGTGGAACTCCTCCTTGCCCTGGTCCCGGTCGATCCCCTTGGCGACGCCGATGAACGGCACATCCTCGATCCCGAGCCCTCCAGAATCTCGGCCACCGCCGACACCTGCCCCGCGCCGCCGTCGATCAGCAGCAGGTCCGGCCAGGCGTCCGACTGCCGGTCCGGGTCCTCCTTCAGCAGCCGCTCGAACCGCCGCGTCAGCACCTCGCGCATCATGCCGAAGTCGTCGCTGTTCGCGCCCGCGTCCGAGCTGGATGTTGAACTTGCGGTACTGCGACCTTGATGAACCCCTCCGGCCCCGCCACGACCATGCCGCCCACGGCGTCCGTCCCCTGGATGTGGCTGTTGTCATAGACTTCGATCCGCTGCCGGCGGCCCGTCCAGCTCGAACGCCTCGGCCAGCCCGTCCAGCAGCCGCGCCTGGGTCGCGTTCTCGCTCATGCTTCCGCGCCAGGCTTTCGCGCGCGTTGCGCACCGCGTTCTCGACCAGTTCCGCCTTCTCGCCCCGCTGCGGCACGGCGATCTCCACCCTGCGCCCGGCCCGGTCGGACAGCAGCTCGCCCAGCAGGTCCGGGTCCTCGACCCCGTGCGACAGCAGGATCAGCCGCGGCGGGTCCTTGTCGTCGTAGAACTGCGCAAGGAAGGCCTGCATCACCTCGGCCTCTTCCGCGCCCGACCCCGTGCGCGGATAGAAATCGCGGTTGCCCCAGCTCTGGTTCGCCCGGATGAAGAACACCTGCACGCAGGCCTGTCCGCCCTCCATGTGCAGCGCCACCACATCCGCCTCGGCCACGCCCTTGGGGTTGATCCCCTGCACCTGCTGCACCTGTGTCAGCGCCCGGATCCGGTCGCGCAGCGCCGCCGCGCGTTCGAACTCCATCGCCGCCGCTGCCGCCTGCATATCGGCCGCCAGCTTGCGCCTGCACCTCGGTCGTCTTGCCTTGCAGGAAGCGTTCCGCGTCCGACGACCAGCGCCGCCATACTCGGCCTCGCCGACATAGCCGACGCAGGGCGCGCGAGCAGCGCTTGATCTGGTACAGCAGACAGGGCCGCGTCCGGCTGGCGAACATCGCATCCGAGCAGTTCCGCAGCAGGAACACCTTCTGCAGCTGGTTCAGCGTCCGGTTCACCGCCCCCGCGCTGGCGAACGGCCCGAAATACTGGCCCTTCTCCTTCTTCGCGCCCGCGGTGCTTCTTGATCTGCGGGAACGCGTGCTCGTGGCTGACCAGGATGTTCGGGAACGACTTGTCGTCGCGCAGCAGCACGTTGTAGCGCGGCTTCAGCTGCTTGATCAGGTTCTGCTCCAGCAGCAGCGCCTCGGTCTCGGTCCGGGTCGTCAGGAACATCATCGATGCTGTTTCGTGGATCATCCGCGCGATCCGCGCCGGAATGTCCCGCAGGACGCGCATAATTCGACACCCGCGCCTTCAGGTTGCGGGCCTTGCCGACGTACAGAACCTGGCTCTCGGCGTCCAGCATCCGGTAAACGCCGGGCGATCCGTCGATGCTGCGCAGATAGGACTGGATCAGCGCATGGCCGGTCAGTTGCCCCTGCGTCAGGTTTTTTGCGGTCTCAGTGGGGCTGTCGTCAGGCATCTTTCGCCTTTGTGATTCTGTGCCTCGGCTGCAACCTTAGCGCCCTTCGCGCAAGAGAAAACCTGTCCACGCTTTCTGTGGATAACTCTGGTGAGAAGAATTCGCCGCTGCGGAATTTTCGTTTCATTTGGCAGGCTTCTCACGATTGCCTGTTTTTTAGGCGAAATCGTAAGGCATTGATATGGATAGGTATTTTTCTGACATCTGACAAATCCCTGAAAATATTGACAGAATCGTAACACATCCGTGACGCCAAAGCAGAAAGTGGAAAAGTCAAGAGGACTGTCCTGCGAACCTGCGCCTTTTCGGCTATTCCACGCCCAGCATGTCGGGCGTCCGCCAGGCCAGATGCTGCCCGCCGTCAACGCAGATCAGCTGCCCGGTGACGGCATGCGCGTCGAGCAGATACCCGAGTGCCGCAGTGATGTCGGACGCGTCCGCGCCGCGGCCCAGAACGGTCGCGCGCTGCTGCTGGGCGAAGTGCCATGCGCTCTGCCGCACGCCCTGAAGCGTCGGGCCCGGTCCTATGGCGTTGACCCGGATATTGGGTGCCAGCGCCTGCGCTGCGGTCTGGGTCAATGCCCAGAGGCCCATCTTGGCCATCGTATAGGTCATGAATTCCGGCGTCAGCTTCAGCACCCGCTGGTCGATCATGTTGACCACGACGCCCGGTCGCCCGCGGCTCGCCCCCGGCCATCGCCGGCACCTGCGCCGCGAAGGCCTGGGTCAGAACAAACGGCGCGCGCAGGTTCGACCCGATATGCCGGTCCCAGCTGTCCTTCGTCGCGGTCGCAAGCGTGTCATGCTCGAAGATCGACGCGTTGTTCACCAGAACCGTCAGCGGACCGCCCAGTGCCTCGGCCGCGCGCGGGACCAGCGCCGCCGTCTCGCCCTCGTCCAAGCAGGTCGGCCATCAGTGCGACTGCCGCAACGCCCATCGCCCGCGCCTCGGCAGCGACCTCTTCGGCCGCATCGGCAGAGGTTGCGTAGTGCACCGCGATGTCATGTCCGCGCCCGGCCAGATACAGCGCCATCGCCCGGCCAAGCCGCACACCAGCTCCTGTTATCAGCGCCTTGGCCATGACTGCCTCAGGCCTTTCCGCAGGGGCAGGTGCCAGTCCCGATGCGCGGACGCCCGCAGGATGCGCAATACGCCCCGCGCTTGCCTGACCCGGGCAGCCGCAGCCGCCCGAACAGCGCGATGCCCGCCATCACGACCAGAAACAGAACGACGACCTTGCTCAGCATTCAGAGACCATAGCGCGCCCAGAGTGCGCGTTCCTCGATGCCCGCGACCGCCTCCTCCAGAACCTGCGCGCCGAGCCTCCGGAACAGCGAGCGGCGGACGCCATAGGGCACCAGCCGGACCTTATCGCCATACAGCGCCTTCAGCTTCGGCACGCAATGTGCGACCCCGTCAGCCAGCCCCACATCCACCGCCCCCTGACCGACCCAGACATCCCCCGTGAACAGGTCCCGGTCGGCCAGCCTCGCCCCGCGCCGCGCCCGCACATGTGCCTTGAAGCTGTCGTGGATCGGGGCCAGCAGGGCGTGCAGCCGTTCCACATCCTCGGGCTTTTCCGCCTTGAACGGGTCAAGAAAGCTCTTCGACGTGCCCGCGGTGTGCACTCGCCGCTCCACCCCATAGCGCGCGATCAGGTCCTGAAACCCGAACCCGGCCGAGATCACGCCGATCGACCCCATGACCGAATTCGCATCGACCCAGATGTCATCGGCCGCCGTCGCCAGCCAATAGCCGCCCGATGCCGCCACATCCTCGCAGAAGGCATGGACGGGTATCTTCTTCTCGTCCGCCAGCCGCCGTATCCGCGCCCCGATCAGCGATGACTGCACCGGCGATCCGCCCGGCGAATTGATGACCAGCGCCACCGCGACGGGCTTGCCCTTGGCAAAAGCCCGCTCGATCACCGATGCCAGACCCGCATCGTTCAGCCCGCCCCCGCGACCGCTGGCGATCATGCCCTGCAGCCGGATGACCGCGACACGCGGCGGCGATTTCACGAAGGGGATGCGGAAGTCCATGCACCTCATCTAGTCGCGGCCCCGTTCCCCGGCAACCCGGCCTTTCGAAACACATGGCCTCCCGCTACGGTCGCGGCATGATCGACAAGCTGGAAATGTTCATCGCCCTGGCCCGCGAACGCCATTTCGGCCGCGCCGCCGAAAGCCTTGGCATCACCCAGCCGTCCCTGTCGGGCGCGATCAAGCAGCTTGAGGATCAACTGGGTGTCCAGCTGGTCTTCCGCGGCTCGCGGTTCCAGGGCCTGACACCCGAAGGCCAGCGCGTCCTTGACTGGGCGCGCCGCATCGTCGGCGACGCCCGCACGATGCGCGAAGAAATGCGCACGCTGCGCTCGGGCGTGTCCGGCAACCTGCGCCTCGGCGTGATCCCGACCGCCCTGCCGATGGTCGCCCGCCTGTCGGTTCCCTTCCTCGCGCGCAATCCCAACACGCGCCTGACGATCCTGTCGCATACCTCCGCCGAAATCCTGCAAGGCATCGAAAGCCTGACCCTCGACGCAGGCATCACCTATCTCGACAACGAACCCCTTGGCCGCGTCGCGCAGGTGCCGCTCTACCGTGAAGGCTATCGCCTGATGGTCGCCGCCACCTCGCCGCTGGCCCGCCGGAAGACCGTCAGCTGGGCAGAGGCCGCCGGCGAACCCCTTTGCCTGCTGACCGTGGACATGCAGAACCGCCGGATCATCAACCAGCATCTGGCCGAGGCCTATGTGTCCGCCAATCCCCGCGTCGAATCGAACTCCTCCATCGCGCTGGTCGCGCATGTCTCGACCGGGCAATGGGCGTCCATCGTCCCCGATGTTCTGGCGACGCAGCTGAACGTCCCCGGCATCGCCGCCATTCCCCTTGTGGACCCCGATGCCCACCACCTTGTCGGCCTGATCGCCGCGCACCGCGAACCGCATACGCCGGTGCTCGCCGCCCTGCTGGAAGAGGCGGCGCGGATCGCCACGGTATGATAGACGTATCCTATCAATCAACGGCATATCAGCATTGATCCGCCGATCAAACGCGCGTATCCGCGCCTGTGAACGGGGGGACTCTGCCGATGGCCTTGGACAATCTTGCGGACCGCGTGGCGGGCATCGTCGCCGACCACCTCCACCTGGAAGGGCCGCTGCTGCCGATCCTGCATGCCGTGCAGGAAACCTATGGCTTTGTCCCCCGCGATGCGCTGCCCGTGATCGCCGAAGGGCTGAACCTGAGCCGTGCCGAAGTGCATGGCGTGATGTCCTTCTACCACGACTACCGGACCGAAAAGGCCGGTCGCCACACCGTCAAGCTCTGCCGGGCCGAAGCCTGTCAGGCGATGGGCGGCGATGCGCTGGCCGATGCCGCCAAGGCGCGGCTGGGCGTGGACTGGCACGGCACGACCGCGAACGGCGCGGTGACGCTGGAACCCGTCTTCTGCCTTGGCCTCTGCGCCTGCGGACCTGCCGCGCTGGTGGACGGCGAGGTTGTAGGCCGCGTCGATACCGCTGCGCTCGACGCGATCCTGACGGAGTGCGGGGCATGAAGATCTTCCTGTCACAGGACGCTGCCGCCAAGGCGCTCGGGTCCGAAAAGGTCGCGGCGGCGATCCGGGCGCGCGGGCGGCGATGTGACGCTGATCCGCACCGGGTCGCGCGGCATGGTCTGGCTGGAACCGCTGGTCGAGGTTGAAACGCCGCAGGGCCGCGTCGCCTATGGCCCGGTCACGCCCGCCGATGTACCCGGCATCCTGAACGGCACCGCCAAATCCGCTCGGCCTGACCGATGACCTGCCCTGGATGAAGGCGCAGACCCGCCTGACCTTCCAGCGCGTCGGCGTCATCGACCCGCTGTCCCTGACCGATTATGAGGCGCATGGCGGCCTGACCGGCCTGCGCCGCGCGCTGACCATGACGGGCACCGAGATCGTCACCGAAGTCACCGAAAGCGGCCTGCGCGGACGCGGCGGCGCGGGCTTCCCGACGGGCATCAAGTGGAAGACCGTCGCCGAGGCCAAAGGCGACCGCAGAAATACATCGTCTGCAATGCCGACGAGGGCGATTCAGGCACCTTCGCCGACCGGATGCTGATGGAGGGCGACCCCTTCACGCTGATCGAAGGCATGGTCATCGCCGGGATCGCGACGGGTGCGACCAAGGGCTACGTCTATATCCGCTCCGAATACCCTGACGCGATCCGCGTGATGGAAGCGGCGGTCAAACTGGCCAACGGCGCGAAGCTGCTCGGGCCATCGCGTCCTCGGCTCAGCCCACGCCTTCGACCTCGAAATCCGCGTCGGCGCGGGGGCCTATGTCTGCGGCGAGGAAACCAGTCGCTTCTCAACTCCCTCGAAGGCAAGCGCGGCGTCGTCCGCGCCAAGCCGCCTCTGCCCGCGCTTCAGGGCTTCATGGGCCGCCCACCGTCGTCAACAACGTCATCTCGCTCGCGACCGTCCCCGTGATCCTTGAAAAGGGCGCGGCGTACTACAAGGGCTTCGGCCTCGGCCGGTCACGCGGCACGATCCCCCTGCAGATCGCCGGAAACGTCAAGCATGGCGGCCTGTACGAGATCGCGTTCGGCCTGACCCTCGGCGACATTGTGGACAGGATCGCGGGCGGCACCGCGTCGGGCCGCCCGGTCAAGGCCGT
Organism: uncultured Alphaproteobacteria bacterium; assembly: GCA_963819585.1. GTDB lineage: Bacteria > Pseudomonadota > Alphaproteobacteria > Rhodobacterales > Rhodobacteraceae > JAOADN01. The sequence continues at coordinate 303,084 of CAWFWP010000009.1, read as the reverse complement.
GCAGGTCGGCGGGCCGCTCGGGGCCTACTTCCCCCGGTCGATGTTCGACACGCCCTTCGGATATGAAGAATACGCCGCCAAGGACGGCCTTGTCGGCCATGCCGGGATCGTCGTCTTTGACGACAGTGCCGACATGCTGAAACAGGCCCGCTTCGCGCTGGAATTCTGCGCCATCGAATCCTGCGGCAAATGCACCCCCTGCCGCATCGGGGCCGTGCGCGGCGTCGAGACGGTGGACCGCATCGCCGCAGGCGACCCTGCCGCCCCCGCGATCCTGACCGACCTCTGCAACACGATGAAGCTCGGCTCGCTCTGCGCGCTGGGCGGCTTCACCCCCTATCCCGTCATGTCCGCCCTGACCCATTTCCCCGACGATTTCGCCCGCCAGAAGGAAGCCGCCGAATGAAGGACTTCATCCTCCCCGACCGCGATTTCGGCACCCCCGCCTCCCGCGCGAAAGAAACCGTCACCCTGACCGTCGATGGCTTCCCCGTCACCGTCCCCGTCGGCACCAGCATCATGCGCGCCGCCGCCGAGGCGGGCATCCCGATCCCGAAGCTCTGCGCCACGGACTCTGTCGATGCCTTCGGCTCCTGCCGCCTCTGCCTTGTCGAGATCGAAGGCCGCGCCGGAACCCCTTCGTCCTGCACCACGCCCGTGACCCCCGGCATGGTCGTCCACACCCAGACGCCCAAGATCAAGCAACTCCGCCGTGGCGTGATGGAGCTTTACATCTCCGACCACCCGCTCGACTGCCTGACCTGCTCTGCCAACGGCGACTGCGAGTTGCAGGACATGGCCGGGGCCGTCGGCCTGCGCGATGTGCGGTACGAGGCAAAAGACACCCATTTCCACGCCCGCAGCAACGGCGAAGCCAACCCCCAGTGGATGCCCAAGGACGACTGCAACCCCTACTTCTCCTACGACCCGTCCAAATGCATCGTCTGCTCCCGCTGCGTCCGCGCCTGCGAGGAGGTGCAGGGCACCTTCGCCCTGACCATCGAGGGCCGGGGTTTCGACAGCCGCGTCTCGCCCGGGATGCACGAGAATTTCTTCGACAGCGAATGCGTCTCCTGCGGGGCCTGCGTGCAGGCCTGCCCGACCGCCACGCTTCAGGAAAAGTCGATCATCGAGATCGGCACCCCCGACCGGTCCGTCATCACCACCTGCGCCTATTGCGGCGTCGGCTGTTCCTTCAAGGCCGAGATGCGCGGCGACGAACTGGTCCGCATGACGCCCTACAAGCACGGCAAGGCCAACCGCGGTCATTCCTGCGTCAAGGGCCGCTTCGCCTACGGCTATGCCAACCACAAGGACCGCATCCTCGAACCCATGATCCGCGACAGCATCAACGATGCCTGGCGCGAAGTGTCATGGGATGAGGCGCTGTCCTTTGCCGCCAACCGCCTGAAATCCATTCAGGCCAAGCATGGCAAAGACTCCATCGGCGTCATCACATCCAGCCGCTGCACGAACGAGGAAACCTACCTCGTCCAGAAGCTCACCCGCGCCGTCTTCCTGAACAACAACACCGACACCTGCGCCCGCGTCTGCCATTCGCCCACCGGCTACGGCCTGCGCAACACCTTCGGCACCTCTGCCGGCACGCAGGATTTCGATTCCGTCGAACACACCGATGTCGTCATGGTCATCGGCGCGAACCCCACCGACGGCCACCCCGTCTTCGCCAGCCGCCTGAAGAAGCGCCTGCGCGCCGGGGCCAAGCTGATCGTCGTCGATCCGCGCCGCATCGATCTGGTGAAGACCCCGCATATTCAGGCATCGCATCACCTTCCCCTCCGCCCCGGCACGAACGTCGCGGTCATCACGTCGATCGGCCATGTCATCGTGACCGAAGGCCTGATGGACGAAGACTTCATCAGGCAACGCTGCGACTGGGACGAATTCCAGGACTACGCCGAGTTCATCAGCGACCCCCGGCATAGCCCCGAGGCGACCGAGATGCTCACCGGCGTCCCCGCCGCCGAGCTTCGCGCCGCCGCGCGCCTGTTCGCCAAGGGCGGCAACGGCGCGATCTATTACGGTCTCGGCGTCACAGAACATTCCCAGGGCTCCACCACCGTCATGGCCATCGCCAACCTTGCGATGATGACCGGCAACCTCGGTCGCCCCGGTGTCGGCGTGAACCCCCTGCGCGGTCAGAACAATGTGCAGGGCGCCTGCGACATGGGGTCGTTCCCGCATGAGCTTCCGGGCTACCGCCATGTGTCCGACGATGCAACCCGCGCGATCTTCGAAGACCTCTGGGGTGTCACTATCTCCGACGAACCGGGCCTGCGCATCCCCAACATGCTCGACGCCGCTGTCGAGGGCACGTTCAAGGCGCTCTACTGCCAGGGCGAGGATATCCTGCAGTCCGACCCCGACACGAAACACGTCTCGGCAGGCCTGGCCGCGATGGACTGCGTGATCGTCCATGACCTGTTCCTGAACGAGACCGCCAATTACGCCCACGTCTTCCTGCCCGGATCGACCTTCCTCGAAAAGGACGGCACCTTCACCAACGCCGAACGCCGCATCAACCGCGTACGCAAGGTGATGGCCCCACGGAACGGCTATGCCGATTGGGAAATCACCCAGATGCTGGCGAATGCGATGGGCGCGCAGTGGACCTATACCCACCCGTCCCAGATCATGGACGAAATCGCCGCGACCACGCCCAGCTTCGCCCGCGTCTCGTACGAACTCTTGGAAACCATGGGCTCGGTCCAGTGGCCCTGCAACGACAAGGCGCCCGAAGGCACGCCCCTGATGCATGTCGATGGCTTCGTAAGGGGCAAGGGCAAATTCATCGTCACCGAATACGTAGCGACCGACGAAAAGACCGGCCCGCGTTTCCCGCTGCTCCTCACCACCGGGCGCATTCTGTCGCAATACAACGTCGGCGCGCAGACCCGCCGCACCGCGAACGTCGAATGGCACCACGAGGATGTGCTGGAGATCAATCCGCAGGACGCCGAAATCCGCGGCGTCAAGGACGGCGACTGGGTCAAGCTTGCCAGCCGCGCGGGCGACACCAGCCTGCGCGCCACAATCACTGATCGCGTGTCACCCGGTGTGGTCTACACCACCTTCCACCACGCCACGACGCAGGCGAATGTCGTCACCACCGACTATTCCGACTGGGCGACCAACTGCCCGGAATACAAGGTCACGGCCGTGCAGATCAGCCCGTCGAACGGTCCGACCGACTGGCAGGCGGACTACGACGCCTTTTCCGAACTTTCCCGGCGGATTCTTCCGGCGGCTGAATGATGGACACGAAGTCCCCCGCAACGCGCGTCGCCTTCCGGGCAGGGCGCTGGGAAACCGGCACCCGTGCCGTTCCCTGCGAAGTTGCGGTGGCTTTGGTCTATAACGGCACGACGCAGGCCGTGATGATGGCGACGCCCGCCGATCTGACTGACTTTGCGACGGGCTTTTCCCTGACTGAACAAATAATTACGGATATTTCTGAAATAACGGAAATTGAAGAATTATTGCAGACCTCCGGCATCGAGCTCCGCATCTGGCTGACCGATGCTGCCGACGACCGCCTCTCGGCGCGTCGCCGCGCGCAGGTCGGCCCGGTCGGCTGCGGCCTCTGCGGCATCGACAGCCTGACCGAGGCGATGCGCGCGCTGCCATCTGTTGTTGCCGGGCCGGTCCTGACCGCCCATCACATCGCCGATGCGACGCAGGGCCTTGTCCGCCATCAGGCCCTGAACGACGCTACCCGCGCCGTGCATGCCGCCGGGTTCTACATCCCCGGCCACGGTGTCACCCTCGCCCGCGAAGACGTCGGCCGCCACAACGCCCTCGACAAGCTTGCGGGTGCGCTTGCCCGGTCCAGCACCGATGCGGCGACCGGTGCCGTGGTCCTGACCTCACGCGTGTCGGTCGACATGATCCAGAAAGCCGCCATCATCGGCGCACCCGTCGTGATCGCCGCCTCGGCCCCGACTGCGCTGGCGATTGCAGAGGCCGATGCGGCGGGCCTGACGCTTGTCGCCATCGCCCGTGGCGCGGATTTCGAGGTTTTCACCCATCCCGAACGCTTTGCCCAAGGACGCGCCGCCGATGTCGCCTGAAAAGATGATCCGCATGGCCAACCAGATCGCCACCTTCTTCGAAACGAAGCCGCACGACGAAGGCGTCGCGGGTGTCGCCGATCACTTCACCAAGTTCTGGGAACCCCGGATGCGGCGTCAGCTGCTCGACCACATCGCCGCCGGGGGCGCGGGTCTGCGGCCGCTGGTGATCGACGCGCTTCCCCTGATCCGCCCGGTCAAGGCTGCCTGACCCCGGTCCGACTCCGGCCCCGGCATAGCCCGGGACGGGTGCCGACCCCAACTCGAACCGGAGGGGCCAGCCCGCAACTGGCCGTGACCAGACACCCGCACACGTGTATAAAAAGGGTTAACAACATCAAAATTATAACTATAAATCAGTATGTTACGGAATTGTCCACGTGTGGACACGCCGCAGCCCGGTCCTTTTCTCAGACCGAAAGCGTCGCCGAAACCGCCCGCTTCCAGCCCTGATACCGCTTATCCCGGTCAGCCTCGCCCATGCACGGCTCGAACCGCCGCTCCAGCGCCCATTCCTTGGCAAACCCTTCGCGGTCCGGATAGACCCCCGCCCTCATCCCCGCCAGCCACGCCGCCCCCATCGCCGTCGTCTCCAGCACTTTCGGGCGGTCCACCGGCGCGCCGATGATGTCCGACAGGAACTGCATCGCCCAGTCGGACGCGCTCATCCCGCCATCGACCCGCAGCACATCCTGTTTCGCCCCGGGCCAGTCGGCCCGCATCGCTTCCAGCAGGTCCCGCGTCTGATAGCCCACGCTCTCCAGCGCGGCCCTCGCCAACTCCGCTGGCCCTGAATTCCGCGTCAGCCCATAAATCGCTCCCCGGCAGTCCGCGTTCCAGTAGGGCGCGCCCAAACCGACAAAGGCGGGGACGAGGATCACGTTCTGCCCCGCATCCGCCTTGTCCGCCAAAAGCTGCGTTTCCTTCGCCTCGCGGATGATCTTCAGCCCGTCGCGCAGCCACTGCACGACCGCCCCCGCGACAAAGATCGACCCTTCCAGCGCATAGGTCGGCTTGCCGTCGAACTGATAGCCAATCGTGCCCAGCAGCCGCGAGCGGCTCTCGACCAGCTTGTCGCCCGTGTTCAGCAGGGCAAAGCACCCCGTCCCGTAAGTCGATTTCATCATGCCGGGGCTGAAACAGGCCTGCCCGATGGTCGCCGCCTGCTGATCCCCCGCCACGCCCAGGATCGGAATCTCCCGCCCGAACAGGTCGCTCCGCGTCACCCCGAAATCCGCCGCGCAATCGCGGACCTGCGGAAGCATCCCCATCGGGATGTTCAGCAACCCGCAGATGCCATCATCCCACCGCCCCTCGCGGATATTGTACAGCAGCGTCCGCGCGGCATTTGTCGCGTCGGTCGCGTGGACCTTGCCTCCGGTCAACTTCCAGATCAGGAAACTGTCCACGGTGCCGAACAGCAATTCGCCTCGCTCCGCCCGCTTCCGCGCGCCCTCCACATTCTCCAGTATCCAGGCCAGTTTGGTGCCGCTGAAGTACGGGTCCAGCAGCAGCCCCGTCGCCTTCGTCACCGCCGCCTCGTGTCCTTCGGCCTTCAGCCGGGCGCACATCTCGGACGTCCGCCGGTCCTGCCAGACAATTGCGTTATGAACCGGCTGCCCGGTCTTGCGGTCCCAGACCACTGTCGTCTCGCGCTGGTTCGTGATCCCGATGGCCGCGATGTGCGACGCCTTCACGCCTGCCTTCTCGATCACCGCACGGCAGGTGCCCGCCGTCGTGGCCCACAGGTCTGACGGATCGTGTTCCACCCAGCCCGACGCCGGGAAGTGCTGCGTGAATTCCTCCTGCGCCACCGCGTGCACCCGCATCGCCTGGTCGAACAGGATCGCTCGCGTCGAGGTCGTGCCCTGATCGATCGCCAGGATATAAGACATGTCCGTCCCCCGTTTCCGTCAGGCCGCCTGCGCTTCGGGTCGGGCAACCATCCAGGCGTCCAGCGCGGCGACTTCCTCGGCGCTCATCCTCAGCCCCAGCTTCGACCGGCGCCAGACGATATCTTCGGCCCGCCGCGCGTATTCCCGGGTCATCAGCCAGATCACCTCGCGTTCGGTCAACGTCCCGCCGAAGGTGCGGCCCAGATCCTCCGGCGTGCCCGCGTTGCCCAGAACCTGCCTGGCCTCGGTGCCATAGGCGCGGATCAGGCGCTTTGCCCAGAACTCCGTCAGGAACGGATAGTCTGCGCGCAGGTCCGCGTTCAACTGTGCGACGCCATCTACCGGAAAGTCGCCGCCCGGAAGCGGGACGCCCGCCGTCCAAGTGCCCTTGGTCAGGCCAAGGTGGGGCGCGATCTTTTCCACGGCAGCCTCGGCCAGTTTGCGATATGTGGTTATCTTGCCGCCGAAGACACTCAGCAGCGCGGGTCCGTTGGTGTCGAGCGACAGGACATAGTCCCGGGTGGCCGCCGTCGCCGACTTTGCGCCGTCGTTGTACAGCGGTCTGACACCGGAATAGGTCCAGACGACATCCTCCGGTCTCAGCGGCGCTGCAAAATACTCCGATGCGAAGGCCCGCAGATATTCCGCCTCTTCATCGGTGCAGCGCGCGCCCACATTCGGGTCGCCGCCGTGATCCTTGTCCGTCGTGCCTATCAGGGTGAAATCCGTCTCGTACGGGATCGCGAAGATGATCCGCCCATCCTCGCCCTGAAAGAAATAGGCCTTGTCGTGGTCGTACAGCTTTTTCACCACGATATGACTGCCGCGGACCAGCCGGATCGATTCCGACGAATTCAGCCGCACGGTATTGCGCACCACATCCTCGACCCAAGGCCCGGCCGCATTGACCAGCACGCGCGCGCGATAGGTCTGCGGCCCGCCCGGGGTGTCCACCGACACCGTCCAGCGGTCGCCGTCGCGCGCCGCCGACGTGACCCTGGTGCGGGTCAGAATCAGCGCGCCCCGCCGCTCGGCATCCCGCGCGTTCAGCACGACCAACCGCGCGTCTTCGACCCAGCAGTCGGAATATTCATAGGCCCGCTCGAACCGCTTGTTCAGCGGCTTGCCCACGACATCCGTCCGCAGGTCGATGGTCCTGGTTCCCGGCAGAATCGACCGCCCGCCAAGATTGTCATACAGGAACAGACCGAACCGTATCAGCCAAGCAGGACGCCGACCCTTCATCCAGGGCATGAACAGCGTCAGCAACCGCGAGGTCGGGGTGTTCCCCTCGAACCGCATGTCCTTGTGATACGGCAGCACGAACCGCATCGGCCAGCTGATATGAGGCATCGCGCGCAGCAGGGTTTCCCGCTCGGCCAGTGCTTTCTGCACCAGCCTGATTTCGAAGTATTCGAGATAGCGCAGTCCGCCATGGAACAGCTTGGTCGATGCGGAGGATGTGGCCGAGGCGAGGTCGTTCATCTCTGCCAGCGCAACAGAAAGACCTCGGCCTGCGGCGTCGCGCGCAATCCCGCAGCCGTTCACGCCGCCGCCGAGGACGAAGACATCAACCTCACGCGTCTCTGCGTCCGAAACCGCCACTTGAATCCCCGTTTCACGCGCGTTCCATTATGAAGAACGCGGGCGCGGAAAGTCAAAGTCTATGTGCGTTTTCGTTCGCTTTTGTTTCTTTTGACATTCGCTACTGGCGTGGTCTAATGCCTTCCTGAGCAGTGAAAAGTCACAATGGCCTTCAGCTTTCGCCAGACGGAAATCCTTGAAATCGCCCGTGCCGAGGGCCGGGTTGTCGTTGAATCGCTGGCGGAACGCTTTGGGGTGACGCTGCAGACGATCCGACGGGATCTGAGCGAACTGGCCGATGCTGGCAAGCTGGCGCGGGTGCATGGCGGCGCGGTCATGCCGTCGGGCGTGTCGAACATCCGCTACGACGAACGCCGCAACCTGAACGCCGAGGCGAAGGCGGCAATCGGGCGGGCCTGCGCGCAGGCGATACCGGACAATTCGTCCCTGTTCCTGAACATCGGCACGACGACCGAAGCGGTCGCGCGTGAACTGCTTCTGCACCGCAACCTGACGGTGGTCACAAACAACATGAACGTGGCCAACATCCTGATGGCGAATGACAGCTGCGACGTGATCGTGGCGGGCGGAATGGTCCGGCGGACGGATGGTGGCCTTGTGGGCGACATCACCGCGCAGGCGATCGAGAACTTCAAGGTTGACTGCGCGATCATCGGGATTTCGGCGCTGGACGCCGATGGCGATCTCCTGGACTACGACGTGCAGGAAGTGCGGGTCAGCCGGGCGATCCTGCGCCAGTCCCGGCGGGCCTGTCTGGTGGCGGATGCGTCGAAGCTTGGCCGCAGCGCGCCGGTGCGGGTGGTGTCGCTGGCAGAGGTATCGGCAATCTATACGGACCTGCCGCTGCCGGACGCCCTGACGCGGAAATGCCTTGAGTGGGAAACCGAGGTCCACGTCGCCCCGCCGCTGGCGGGCTGACGCGGCAGGTCAGGCAACCGGCGTCCAGATCACGTCATCAATGCGGGGCGCGCCGGTGGCCAGCATGACCAGCCTGTCAAAACCCAGCGCCACGCCTGACGCGGGTGGCATCAGGTCCAGCGCCGCAAGAAAATCCTCGTCCAGCGGATACCTTTCGCCGTAGACGCGCTGCTTTTCATCCATTTCGGCCGTGAACCGGCGCCGCTGTTCCGCAGCATCCGTCAACTCGCCAAAACCGTTCGCCAGTTCGACGCCGCATGCATAGAGTTCGAACCGTTCCGAAACGCGCGGGTCGCCCGGAATGCGACGGGCGAGTGCTGCTTCGGCGGCAGGATACCGGTCGAGGATGGTCAGACGTCCGATCCCGAGATTGGGTTCGATCCGATCCGACAGGACGCGCGAGAACATGTCGGACCAGGTGTCATCCTGCGCGCTGCGGATTCCCTTGGCCACAAGCTGCGCCCCAAGGGCGGCTGTGTCGGTCAGCCCGTCAGCGTCCATCGACGCCAACAGGTCGATATCTGCATATCGCGCGAAGGCATCGGCCACCGAAATCCTTTCGGACCGGGCCGACACATCGCAGCGGCTGTCGCGGAACCGCAGCATCTTGGTTCCGGCTGCTTCAGCTGCCAGCCGAACGAAGGCTTCGCAGTCGCGCATCGTTGCCTCGTAGGTCTCGCCCGCCCGGTACCATTCCAGCATGGTGAATTCCGGGCTGTGCAGCGCGCCCCGTTCGCGGTTCCGCCAGACATGCGCGAAGGCCGCAATCCGCGTCTCGCCCGCTGCCAGCAGCTTCTTCATGGCGAATTCGGGCGAGGTGTGCAGATACATCGGCGTCTGCGCCAGATCGGTGCCGATCCGGGTCGTCGCAAAGGCGTGCAGATGCGCCTCGTTTCCCGGGCTGACCTGCAGCGCGGCAGGGTCCACTTCGGTGAAACCTTCCTCCGCCAGCCAGTGCCTGATCGCCTGCTGGATGCGGTTGCGCGTCAGGAGCAGTGGACGACGATCCGCGTGCTGCCCAGGTTCCCACCAGCCCTGATCCAAACCGTCCCCCCGGCCTTGTCGGCTTTCGGCTGGCGAAACGACGCAAGTTGCGCTACCAGCCCCGGCAATTCCCGCGCTGCATAGGCCGCGCGCCCCGTTGTCGCAAGGAACGCTTCGTGAAAGTCATCGCCTCTTCCCTCCGCAAGGGCAATGTCGTCGAGATGGACGGCAAGCTCTACGCCATTCTCAAGGCCGAGAACTTCCATCCGGGGAAAGGCACGTCGACAACTTCGGTCGACATGCGCAGGATTTCGGACGGCGTGAAGGTGGCCGAGCGCTGGCGCACGACCGAAATGGTCGAAAAGGCGACGGTCGATGAACGGGAGTACGATTTTCTCTATGGTGACGGCGAAGGCTATCACTTCATGGAACCGAACACCTATGAGCAGCTGACCGCGTCAACCGATGTGGTGGGAGAGGACAGCGTGTTCCTGGCCGAAGGCATCAAGGTCTATCTGCAGACCTTTGAAGGCGTTCCGATCGCGATCCAGCTGCCTCAGCGCGTGACGGTGGAGATCACCGAGACGGAACCGGTTGTGAAAGGCCAGACGGCGTCGTCGTCCTACAAGCCCGCGATCTGTTCGAACGGTCTGCGCGTGATGGTGCCGCCGCATATCGGGGCCGGGACGCGGATCGTGATCAACACCGAAGACAATTCCTACGTCGGGCGCGACAAGGACTGACGCCTGGGTTCAGCCCTTCTTGCCGATCTTCGGTTCGGTCCCGGCGCGCAGGCGGGCGATGTTGGCGGCGTGGCGCTGGATGACCAGCGTGCCAAGCAGCGCCGTCAGCAGCGCCATCTGGGGGTGCCCCAGAACAACCGCCCAGACGGCGCTGACCGATGCGGCGACAATCGCGGACAGCGATGAGTAGCGGCTGACAAGCGCGGTGGCGAACCAGGTCAGGCAGGCGGCGATTCCGACGGGCCAGGCGAGGGCGAGCAGCGTGCCGAGGAAGGTGGCGACACCCTTGCCGCCCTTGAAGCCCAGCCAGACGGGGAACAGGTGGCCGAGGAACGCCGCCAGACCGGCGACCTGCGCGGCATCCTCTGCTGCGAAGGCTCGGGCGATCAGGACGGCGGCGGCCCCCTTGGCCCCGTCGAGGATCAGCGTCGCGGCGGCGGCCCCCTTGTTGCCGGTGCGGAGCACGTTGGTGGCGCCGATGTTCCCCGAGCCGATCTGGCGCAGGTCGCCCAGGCCCATGACGCGCGTGATGATTACGCCGAAGGGGATCGACCCCAACAGATAGCCGAGGGCAGCGACGATCAGGAGTGTCAGGGGGGCCGAGGTGATGTCAGGCATCCGCCGTCTCCGCCGCAAAGACCTGAACGCCGCCGACGAAGGTGCGGATCACCCGCCCCTCCATCCGCGCGCCGTCGAAGGGTGTGTTCTTGGATTTCGAGCGCATCGTGAAGCGGTCGAGGACGAAGGGCGCGTCGGGGTCGAAGAGGACGAGGTCGGCGGGCGCTCCCACGGCAAGGCGGCCCTGCGGCAGGCCGAGGCGTTTCGCGGGGTTCAGCGACAGCGCGCGGAACAGCTGCGGCAGGGTCAGCTGCCCCGCGTGATAGAGGCGCATGGCGGCGGGGAGGAGGGTTTCGAGGGCGACGGCACCCGAGGCGGCCTCCTCGAAGGGCAGGCGCTTGGATTCCTCGTCCTGCGGGGTGTGCATGGAACTGATGATGTCGATGACGCCGCTGGCGACGGCCTCGATGACGGCGAGCCGGTCGTCTTCGGAGCGCAGGGGCGGCTTGACCTTGAAGAAGGTGCGGTAGTCGCCGACGTCGAATTCGTTCAGCGTCAGATGGTGGATCGACACGCCCGCCGTGACGTCCAGCCCGTTCTTCTTGGCGCGCTCCAGCGCGGGCAGGGTGCGGGCGGCGGTGATCTGGTCGGCGTGGTAGCGGGCACCCGTCATCTCGACCAGACCCATGTCGCGGTCGAAACCGATGCGTTCGGCCATCGGGGAGACGCCGGGCAGGCCGCGCAGGGAGGCGAACTTGCCGGAGGTGACGGCGGCCCCGGACGACAGGCCAGGGTCCTGCGGGTGGCCGATGACGAGGGCTCCGAGACCGCGCGCGTAGGTCAGGGCGCGGGTCAGGACCTTGGTGTCGGTCGTGACATGGTCGCCGTCGGAGAAAGCGATGGCCCCGGCGTCGAGCAGGAACCCGATCTCGGTCATCGCAGCACCCGCGCGGCCCTTGGTCAGGGCGGCCATGTGGCGGATGCGGACGGGACTTTCGGCCGCGCGGCGGGTGACGAATTCCAGGATTTCGGGCGTGTCGATGGCGGGGTCGGTGTCGGCCCGCGCGATGATCGTGGTGACGCCCCCGGCGGCGGCGGCAAGCCCGGCGGAGCGGAACGATTCCTTGTGCCGCTCGCCCGGCTCGCCGATCTTGACGCCGAGATCGACGATGCCGGGGGCGAGGCATTTGCCCATGCAGTCGATGACGGTCGCGCCCTTGGGGGCGGGGGCGTTCAGCGCGGCGATCAGGCCGTCGCGGATGAGCAGGCTGCCGGGCGCGTCGGTACCGGTTTCGGGGTCGATGAGGCGGGCGTTGGTGAGGAGGGTCATGTGCGGGTCTGCACCTCTCGCAGCCGGGCATAGACGCTACGGCAGTCGTCGATCATCTCGAAGCCGATGCGGCTTTGTGTGGTGTTGCCGTTGCTGTCCGTCGTGCTTTGGGCGGCGAAATAGACCGATCCGGGCGTGCCATCTACGAGATCGATCACCGTCGCGGTGTTGATCGGGTAGCTTTGCAGCGTGCGCTTGCCGCCGATCAGGGTGGCGACAAGCGCGCGACGGTCGGTCAGCGTGTAGAAGGTGCGCGAGCGGGCATAGGCGCGCCAGAAGTGGTTGCCGACAAGACCGAACGAGCCGACGAAGAAAAACAGCAGACCGAAGGTCCAGAAGTAACCGCCCGCCTGTGACGCGCCCCACATCCAGAAGATGGAGAATCCTGTGAAGAACAGGAAGAATAGCGGCTCGAACGGCGACCGGAATTCGAGTCGATCTTCGGCGCGGGCCTGCCTTGCCAGAGGATGGTCTCGTCCGGGTCGAGAATTCCGGCCCAGTCATCGGCCTGGTTCACATCGGCCGTCGTCATTGCATGGCCCCCGACGGCTTTGCGCCGCACCGCCTGCGCTGAATGCGTGCCGCAGCACCGAAGCGTCCAGGGGTATCGGTGCCCGATTCGGGGTCGATGAGGCGGGCATTGGTGAGGAGGGTCATGAATTTTGCCTCGCCCCCGACCCAACAAAAGAAGCTGCATACGCGACTAAAAATACAGCCGCGCCAATCTTTAGGCTTTCACCGGCGATTACCCAGTATCCATATGGAGTGATGTCAGAGCCAGAAAACTGGAGATAGTCCCCATATCCGACTTGGCCGGCGAAGTCGTCCAAATCCAAACTACCATCGCCAGACCGAAAAGTACTGTGAATAAGATCGAACGAGCCAAGACCGATTGTGTCTTTGCAACCGAATCGCCAGACTCCACGTTGCAAAGCAAAAATTCAGAATCATCAAGATCGGAAATGCGATCAATAAGGCTCCGACGCCGGGTCCAAATAGCACTTGGGCCGCGACAAAAATCAGCAGATTCAATATCAAAGACTTTACCGAATTATATTCATTCATAACTGCACACTAGGACGAAGTGGGTGATTGCTCGTTCGAAGTATACCCAAGCCACTGACCGTCGCCATCCACTTGTGATGCATGAAAGCACGCATCTAACGTCCTCACTCACACCATCACCCCCACCGCCTTGGCCCCGCGCTCGGCCCGCAGGTTCCGCGCCAGCAAGGTCCATGCAGGCCATCCGCACCGCCACGCCCATCTCGACCTGTTCCTGGATGACGCTGCGGTTGATGTCGTCGGCCAGCGTCCCGTCGATCTCCACCCCCCGGTTCATCGGGCCGGGATGCATCACGATGGCGTCGGGCTTGGCGTGGGCCAGCTTTTCGGCGTCGAGGCCGTAGCGGTGGAAGTATTCGCGTTCCGACGGGATGAACGCCGCCGTCCATCCGCTCGCGCTGAAGCCGCAGCATCATCACCACGTCCGCGCCGTCCAGCCCGGCGGCCATGTCGTCGAAGACCTCACACCCGAAGTCGGCGACGCCCGCGGGCATCAGCGTCGGCGGGCCGATCAGGCGGACGCGGTTCTCCATCTTGCCGAGCAGGATCAGGTTGCTGCGCGCGACGCGGGAATGGGCGATGTCGCCGCAGATCGCGACGGTCAGCCGCTGGATGCGGCCCTTGGCGCGGCGGATGGTCAGCGCATCGAGCAGCGCCTGCGTCGGATGCTCGTGCCGCCCGTCGCCCGCGTTCAGGACGGCGCAATCGACCTTCTGCGCGAGCAGGTTGACGGCACCCGAAGACGGGTGGCGGACGACCAGCAGGTCGGGGTGCATGGCGTTCAGGGTCAGCGCGGTGTCGATCAGCGTCTCGCCCTTCTTCACCGATCGAATGCGCCGACCGACATGTTCATCACGTCCGCGCCCAGCCGCTTGCCGGCAAGCTCGAACGACTGCCTGCGTGCGGGTCGAGGCCTCGAAGAACATGTTGATCTGCGTCATGCCGCGCAGCACGTTGCCCTTCTTCTCGGTCCGGCGGTTCAGATCGACGTATGTCTCGGACAGGTCCAGAACGGTGCGGATGTCTTCGGGGGAGAGATGCTCGATCCCGAGAAGATGGCGCGCGCGGAAGGTCATTGGCCCCTCGTCCGTTTCGGGCCTTATGGCAAAAGCCCGCACAGGCGTCCACCGCCAATCACGGCGGCGCTTTACCCCGGGGCGCCGCGCGACCTAGCCTGCCCGGATGACCGATGCCAGGACACTTGACCATGACGACCGCGCGCGCCCTGCTGGACTGGCAGGTGGAGCTTGGCGTGACCGAGGCGGTGGGGGACGCGCCCGTGGACCGCTATGCGCTGGCCGAGGCCGCGCCGGTGAAGGCGAAGGCAGCGGTGGCGGCCCCGCGCGGTCATGGCTGCGGCGGACCCGGTGGCGGTGGCCGAGGGGCTGGCGGCAGGGGCAGGGTCGCTGGAAGAACTTGCGGAGGCTCAGGCGGCGCTACGACCTGTGCGAGCTGAAGAAGGGCGCGCGGAACTTCGTCTTTGCGGACGGCAATCCAGCGGCGCGGGTGATGGTGATCGGCGAGGCGCCGGGGCGGGACGAGGACCTGGAGGGCAAGCCCTTCGTCGGGCGGGCGGGGCAGCTTCTGGACCGGATGCTGTCGGCGATCGGGCTGGCGCGGACGGCGCATCACCGGGACGAGGCGGTCTATATCACCAATGTGCTGCCCTGGCGGCCGCCGGCCAACCGCGACCCGGAGCCGGGCGAGATCGCGATGATGCTGCCGTTCCTGCGTCGGCATGTGGAACTGGCGGCCCCGGACCTGCTGGTCCTGATGGGCAACACGCCCTGCGCGGCGGTGCTGGGGACGCGGGGGATATTGCGGCTGCGCGGGAATTGGACGGCGGGTTTCGGCCTGCCTGCCTTGCCGATGACGCATCCGGCTTACCTTTTGCGCAACCCGGCGGCCAAGCGCGAGGCCTGGGCGGACCTGTTGTCGCTGAAAGCGAGGTTGCGGGATGGATGAACGTGACTTCGTGCCGGTCAGGATCGCGGTGATGACGGTCAGCGACACGCGGACCGCCGCCGATGACCGGTCGGGCGACACGCTGGTCGAGCGGCTGGGGGCGGCGGGTCATACGCTGGCGGGCCGGGTGATCCTGCCCGATGATCGCCACAGCATCGCGGACCAGCTGCGGCGCTGGGTCGGGGATGCGGGGATCGACGTCATCCTGACCACGGGGGGGACGGGCCTGACGGGGCGCGACGTGACGGTCGAGGCGCACCGGGATGTGTACGAGAAGGAGATCGAGGCCTTCGGGACGGTGTTCACGATGGTCTCGATGGCCAAGATCGGGACATCGGCCGTGCAGAGCCGCGCCTGCGGCGGCGTCGCGGGGGGCAAGTATCTGTTCGCGCTGCCGGGCAGCCCGTCGGCCTGCCGGGATGCCTGGGACGAGATCCTGGTCAAGCAGCTCGACTACCGCCACAAGCCCTGCAACTTCGTCGAGATCATGCCGCGGCTGGACGAGCACAAGCGAAGGAAATAGCGGGTCCTACCCTTTGCAGCCGTTGATTTCGACCGCACGACCGCCGCCGAACAGGGTCATGCGGACCCGGCTGCGGTCCAGCGCGAAGGGCTGGGCGTCGGGGGGAACAAGGTCGGCGACGGCCGTCAGCGACGCGCCGGAGCGGGTGTCGGTGGAGGGTGAGGCCCAGATTTCGGTGCCAGGCACTTCGATGACCGAGAATTCGCCGGGGCCGAGGGGCGCGGTATCTACCTGCATGGTCAGGCGCAGCCCGTCGCGGATGGGCTCGACACTGCAGGTGGCAGGGTCGTCGCGGCGCGCGGGGACGGCGTCGATGGCGGCAAGGATGGCGGGGTCGGGACCGGACGCCTGTGACAGATCGCCGGTGACGGTAAGCGAGATCGGCACGCATATCGTGTCGCAGACGCCAAGCTCGATGGCGGCGTTCAGGGTGACGGGGCCGTCGGCGGCGGCCGTGATCTCCATCGGCAGGATGACATCGCCGGTATAGCCGAGCGTGCGCAGACCGTTCTGGTCGAAAATCTGCGGTTGCGGCCAGCGGAAGGCAACCGAGGCGAGGTTGTGCGACCCGGTCCAGTCGAAGCGGGGCGGGATGCCCGCCTCGCCGGGGCTGCGCCAGTAGGTATGCCAGCCAGGCGCAAGGGTCAGGTGCAGGGCGGCCATGCGGGTGCCGTCGGGATTCCGCCAGCCAGGCAGCAGGTCGGCGCGGATGACATCGTCGGGCACCTCTTGGGCCTGGACGGACCCGGCGCAGGGCGCGATGACCAGCAGCAGTATCAGGATGGCGCATTTCATCATTCTGCGACGTTCCCGCAGGAGGCCTGCAATGGAAAGTCACGATTGCGCCAGCCGCCCCGACCCTGCCTGCAAAGGCAACTTGAAACCGCTGCCGTCCGGCGCGATTGTTGCGGGATCGGAGGGTAATCTTGGACCTGAGCGGCAAGCTTCTGATCGCGATGCCCGGCATGGGCGACATGCGCTTTGACCGCAGCGTGATTTTCCTCTGCGCGCATACCGGGGAAGGGGCAATGGGATTGATCGTCAACAAGCCCGCGCCGGAACTGTCCTTCCGTGCGCTGCTGAGGCAGATGTCGATCCCCGCCTCCGACCGGTCGCGGGACATCCGCGTGCACTTTGGCGGGCCGGTCGAACATGGCCGGGGCTTTGTGCTGCATTCGGCGGACTATGAAGGCAGCGAGACGACGCTGCGGGTGGATGGCCAGTTCAAACTGACAGCGACATCGGACATCCTTGAGGCGATCGCGTCCGGCAACGGGCCGGAAGCGTCGCTGTTTGCGCTGGGCTATGCAGGCTGGGGCGCGGGTCAGCTGGAAAGCGAGATCCGGCAGAACGGCTGGCTGGTGACGGATGCGTCGCCTGACCTTGTCTTTTCCGACGACAACCCCGGCAAATGGCGCGGCGCGCTGAAGACGATGGGGATCGATCCGCTTGCCCTGTCGCCTGCGTCCGGCCACGCCTGATCCTATGCGCCGCGTGGTGCCGCAGCCCGGCGCAGCCGGTCGTTGATCGCCTGGCCAAGGCCCGTGTCGGGCACCGGCGCGACGGCAATTCGCCGAAAGGCCAGGGGACGGTCGCGCAGTTTCGCGTCTGCCGTGCGCAGGACATGAAACAGACGTGCGGCCGCTTCGACCAGATCGCCGCCGGGCGACAGGTTCAATGCCGGGTCTTCGCCGATGCTTCCGAAGCCGATGAACAGTTCCTGGTCCTGTGCGGAAAGCGCATCCAGCCGCACGGTCGCATCCGGCGCGTAGTGCGATTCCATCATGCCGGGCGCGGGCAGCGGGCCTGACCGTGCGACATTGGCGTTTGAAAGGGTCAGCCCGAGGACCGCTTCAATCGCTTCGGACGTCACGCCACCGGGACGGAGCAGCGTCGGTTCGCCGATCAGCGACAGGATCGTGGATTCGACGCCGACCGCGCAAGACCCGCCATTGATGACGGCGGCGATGCGGCCCGACAGGCCGTCCACGACATGTTCTGCAGATGTCGGGCTGATCCGGCCCGACGGGTTCGCGGATGGTGCAGCAACCGGTCCGCCGAAGGTGTGCAGCAGCGCCTGAGCCACCGGATGGGCGGGCACGCGGATGGCGACACTGGGCTGCCCGACCGTGACCAGCGCTGAAATCCCGGCATCCGCGCGCAAGGGAAGGACCATTGTCAGCGGACCGGGCCAGAACGCGGCCGCAAGCCGACGGGCGCGCTGATCCAGGACGGCGACACGTTCGGCGGACACCAGATCCTGGACATGAACGATCAGCGGATTGAAGCTGGGGCGGCCCTTCGCTTCGAACACGCGCGCGACGGCTGTATCCGACCGCGCATCAGCCCCGAGGCCATAGACGGTTTCGGTCGGAAACGCGACCAGCTCGCCCCGCCGCAGCAGGCTTGCGGCGCGGGCAATGCCGGTCTGGTCCGGGGTCAGCATTTCGGTCAATTGGCGGATCACGGCCTTCGGTGACGCAGCGTTCGGGTTGCCGGGGCGCGCGGCGTCAGTTCACCCTTGCAGCGGCGACGGATTACGCGGAGTCGCCCGGCTTGCCAAGACCGCGCCCGAAGGAGCGAACGTATGCCCTACCGTTCCCCCGTTTCCGAATATCGGTTCCTTCTGGATCAGGTCGTCCCACTTGCGCCGCTTTTGCAGTCGGATCGCTTCGGGCATGTGACGGGCGACCTGGCAGAGGCCGTCCTCGCGGCAGCGGCGCGTGTCTGCGATGAGGTTCTGGCCCCTCTCAACCGCGCGGGCGACCGGCATCCGGCGCGACTTGAAAACGGGGTTGTCCGGACCGCGCCCGGCTTTGCCGAGGGTTTCAGGGCAATCGCCGAAGCGGGGCTGGTCTCGATGGCTGCGCCGTCGGACTATGGCGGCCTCGACCTGCCTGAAACGCTCGGGACCGCAGTGAACGAGATGATGTCAGGGGCGTGCATGGCCCTGCAGCTGAACCCGCTGCTGACCCAGGGTCAGATCGCGGCGCTGGCGAGGCACGCATCCGAAGGGATCAAGGCGCTGTACCTGCCGCGGCTGATTTCCGGCGAATGGTCGGGCACGATGAACCTGACCGAACCGCAGGCAGGGTCGGATGTCGGCGCATTGTCGACGCGGGCCGAGGATGCGGGCGACGGCACATACCGGATCACCGGGCAGAAGATATTCATCACCTGGGGCGACAGCGATGTGACGTCGAATGTCTGTCATCTTGTGCTCGCGCGCCTGCCCGGGGCGGCGGCGGGGACCAAGGGGATCAGCCTGTTTCTGGTGCCGAAGTTCATTCCCGACGCAGACGGAAACTTGGGCCGGGCCAACGACCTGAAGGTCGTCTCATTGGAACACAAGATGGGTGTGCACGGGTCGCCGACCTGCGTCATGGCGTATACCGGCGCGACGGGCTGGCTGGTCGGCGAGGTGAACGGCGGCATGGCCGCGATGTTCACGATGATGAACGCCGCGCGGCTTGCCGTGGGAATTCAGGGCGTGGGTCTGGCCGAGGCAGCGCTGCAGTCGGCGGTCGGATTCGCGGCTGAACGGCGGCAGGCCGGTCTGATCCAGGACCATCCCGACGTCCGGCGCATGCTGGCCGTGATGAAGGCCGATGTTTTTGCCGCGCGCGCAATCGCCGTCAGCTGCGCGATGGCCATGGACATGAGCCATGCAGGGCTGGGCGATGTCTGGACAGCACGGGCTGCCTTCCTGACGCCGATTGCCAAGGCCTTCTGCACGGATGTGGGCTGCGGCGTGACGGAAACGGCAATGCAGGTCTATGGCGGGATGGGGTATATCGAAGAAACGGGCGTGGCGCAGTATTACCGCGATGTGCGGATTACGCCGATCTATGAAGGAACCAACGGCATCCAGGCGATGGACCTGATCGGGCGCAAGCTGGGCGACGGCGGGGATGCGGCATTCCGCCTGCTGGACGAGGTGCAGGCCGAGGCCGTGGCTGCGCGCGGGTTCGATGCGGCGCTGGCGGGCGATGTCTGGGCGGCGGCCGAGACGCTGCGCGAAGCGACCGAGTGGATGCTGTCACAGGAGATGACGGACCGGGCGGCGGGCGGCGTGGCCTATCTTCGGGCCTTCGCGCGCGTCCTCGGGGCGCAGTTCCATCTGCGCGCAGCGCGTGCGGCGGGCGGCACAGGGCCGCGCAGGGCCCTTGCCGAGGTCTATGTCCGCAGGCTGCTTCCCCAGTATGCGGCGGCCATCGCCGAGGCCAAGGCAGGGTCTGGCGCGCTGTTCGGCCTGACGCCCGAAGACCTGGCCGCGTGACGGATCGTTTTCCGGACAACGGGATCAGCCACCCGTGGCCCGCGCCGCCGGATCAGGGTCAGGCCACCGAAGTTGCGGAAGGCGTGTTCTGGATGCGCCTTCCGCTGCCGATGCTGCCGGACCATGTAAATGTCTATGCGCTGGATGACGGCGATGGCTGGACCATTGTGGATACGGGGCTCGACACGCAGAAGGTCCGCGCGGCCTGGGGTATGCTGCTGACAGGACCGCTGCGGGGCAAGCCGGTCCGGCGGGTGATCGTCACCCATCATCATCCCGATCATATCGGCCTTGCTGGCTGGTTCATGGGGCGGGACGCCGCGCTTATGACGACCCGTACCGCCTGGCTGACGGCGCGGATGCTTGTCCTCGATGTCCAGGACCGTCCGACCGAGCAGGCGCTGACGTTCTTTCAGCGCGCCGGGATGCCTGCCGACCTGATCGATCGGCGGCGCGGCGAGCGGCCTTTCAATTTCGCCGACTGCGTCCACCCGATTCCGCCGGGATATATGCGCATCGCAGAGGGTGGCACGGTTCGTGCCGGCGGGCGCGACTGGATCGTACGTTGCGGGGACGGGCACGCGCCCGAGCACGCGACGCTTTGGTCGGCTGACGGGACCATTGTGCTCGGCGGCGATCAGTTGCTGCCGGGAATATCGCCGAACCTCGGCGTCTATCCTAACGAGCCCGACGCGGACCCGGTCGGCGAATGGCTGGACAGCTGTCGGCGGCTGTCGGCTTTTGCGACGCCGGACCAACTGATCCTGCCGGGTCACAAGCTGCCTTACCGCGGTCTGCCCTTTCGTCTGGCTCAGCTGATCGACAATCATCATGGCGCGCTCGGGCGTCTGCACGACCATCTGGCGGAACCGGCGACCGCCGTGACCTGTTTCGATGCGCTTTTTGGCCGACCGATAGCGCCAGCTGAATTCGGATTGGCCCTTGCCGAGACGGTCGGGCACCTCAATCATCTGCACAGGGCCGGCCGCATCACGCGCAGGCTTGGTGAGGATGGAGCATGGCTATGGCAAAAGCTGGCATGATAGACGAAATCCGGACCTCGGTCGAAGTGATGGAGTCGTCCGTGCTGCCGAATGCCGGTGTGGCGCACACGTCCTCCGAAGCGCCCCCGACGGTCGAGACACAGCCGCTTCCCGCCTCGGTCGCCTGCCAACCCGTTGACCAGAAAAGCCCGGCGCAGTGGGCGTATGAACGCCTGATCCTCTACATCCAGAACTTCGAGGCGCAGCTCAATCCGTCCGAAGAGATCGCCATGGGCTTCACGGGCGGTGACGCCGGCGTGCTGCGGATCGAAGGAATCGGTTACTTTGCGCCCGATATCGTCACCTTCTACGGGCGCGACGAAGATGGCCTGCGCACCCAGTTGATCCAGCATGTCGGGCAGATGAACGTTCTGCTGCGCGCAATGCCGAAACCCGCCGAAGCGGCCGAAGCGCGGCGGATCGGCTTTCGCTTGGCAGCGGACCTTGCCCGCGATGACGCGGCGCGCTGAATCGTCCAGTGGGCATCGTGACAGGGCAGGGCGAATAGGCTATGCGCACAGTGACAGACGTTGCGGGAGATGACCGGCATGGCCGACCACGAACATGGCAATATGGATATCCGGGTGCAGGAGAAAACCTTCGAAGGGTTCATCACCTTCGTGACGCGCGCGGTGATCGTCATCGTCGTGCTGGTTGTCTTCATGGCCCTTGTGAACGCCTGAACGACTTGCCCGATATGCGCTTTCCTTTGGTTGCCGCTGTCCTGCTGGCGCTTGCCGGCTGCGGAGCGGATGATGTCTATGCCCCGGATGCCGATGTGCAGCGGGCGGTCTATGTCTCGGACGAACCGCCGTCGATCACGCTGTTCACGGTGATCCGGAAATCGACCGGCGAGGGTGCGCATTCCGGCCTGATGATCAACGGCAGCCAGCGGATCATGCTTGATCCGGCGGGCAGCTGGAATCACCCGCTGGTTCCTGAACGCCATGACGTGTTCTTCGGCATCACGCCGCGGATGAAGGCCTTCTACATCGACTACCACGCGCGCGAGACCTACGATGTAGTCGAACAGCGTGTGCCCGTGTCGTCCGAAGTGGCCGAATTGGCGATCCGGCGCGCGCTTGCGCAGGGGTCGACGCCGAAGGCGTTCTGCAGCACTGCGACAACCGCCGTCCTGCGCGACCTGCCGGGGTTCGAGGGTATCCCGCAGTCGATGTTCCCCGGCTCCACCATGCGCGCATTCGACAGGATTCCGGGTGTCGTAAAAAAGCGCCACCTTGATGGCGACCCCGACAATAATTCGGGGGTTCTTCTGGTGCAGAAGAAAACCGGCTGACCGGCTTGCCCTGCGGAGGAACGCGGGATGACGAAGATCGCGGGTCTGATCCTTGCTGGAGGGGCGGGTCGCAGGATGGGCGGCGCAGACAAAGCGCTGCTGGTGGTTGGCGGACGCAGACTGGTTGAAATTTGCCGCGACAGGTTAGCGCCCCAGGTCGCGGCATTGCGGTGTCAGCGAATGGCGATCCGGATCGGCTCCGGCCATTTGACCTGCAGATCCTGCCGGATGCCGCAGGCGATCAGGGTCCGCTGGCCGGGATTGTCGCAGGTCTTGCCTGGGCGGAGAGTATCGGCGCGACAGCGCTTGCCACGGTCGCTGTGGATACCCCCTTTTTCCCTGCGGATATGGTGCAGCGTCTTGCCGACGCAGGCGGAATGCCCGGTGTCACCATGGCCGCAAGTCACGGTCGGCTGCATCCGACCTGTGCGCTCTGGCACCGGTCTGCCTGGCCGCAGGTCGTGGCGGCCTACAATTGCGGGACAAGGGCCTTGCAGCAGGTTGCGGGGCTGGTTGGAGTGACCCGTGCCGAATTTGCTGACGCGGATGCGTTCTTCAACATCAATGCACCCGCCGACCTTGCCACAGCGCAAGTCAGGGCAGGTCTGACCTGACAGCGCGATCCCAGGCGACCGTCAGCTGAAAATGCCGGTCACGCGGCCCAGCAGCATGAAGGCGCGCGCCGTTCTGGTTTCGGCAAGATCCGCGATGTCCTGATCCGACGCGGTCTTTTCGAAGTCAGCGAATGTTCTGTCGAATGTGCGCAGGAAATGGTGCGCCGCATCGCGGAAAATCGTGTCCTCACGCATCCGGCCTGACGAAAGCGCCAGGCTCGACCGGTCCCGAACACCGCCCAACCCGGCAATCGCGCGCCCGCGTTCGCCTTGAGCAAAGCGCCGCCACAGGTCGGCGCGCGCGCGTTCCGGGCGCAGATCGTCCATGTAGATGCCATCCTGGCTGAGCAGTGTCAGGATGTCCTGCGCCGCGCGGATCAGTTTGGCCAGCGACCGGTCCCCCAGCGCGCGGCGCATCGCGTGAAACCCGTCCTTGTCGTCCGGCCCGTCCGGAAAGTTCAGCGCCCGCACAAAATCCTCGACGGACACCGGCGTATCGGCGGCGTCGGTCGCCGTGCCGAGGGCAAGCATGGCTTGGGTATCGTGGTCGCCATCAAGGCCCTTCGGAACGGCCGGTCGGCGCGGCTGGGCGACCGCGGCCGACGGATCACGGCGCGATGTGAAGGTTGCTATCACCGTCTCGGTCTGGCGCTGGGCGGCGGCGATTTCATCCAGCTTGCGTTCGACCGACGGTCGTGCCGTGCCCGCCTGGGCCTGGCTGACAAAGGCCGCCCGCATCGCGTCGATGGTATTCTGCAGGCGGCGCGCCTCGATACGCATCCCGCGCGCCGTGCGTGCCGTGACCGCCGCCACCCAGATCAGCGCGACAGGCACGAAGACCGAGACCAGGGTCATCACGATCCCCAGGGTTCCCCCGGGCATCGCGGCCCCGTCCGTCATCAGGAAAAACACGCCTGCGGCACCGAGCCAGACAAGGGTCAGGGCAATCGCAATGATGTCGGCAGGGGCAAGACCGTCCCGGTCGTCGCCGCGCAAATTCATATGCGTTTCGCCCGCTGGGCCCGCTTTCGGTTCCGGCGTCTCATCAGACATTGCGTCGCTCTGCTCTGGTCGTCTTGCGCCCGGTCTCAGGAATATCGAATGGACCGCACTTCGTAGGATTTGTCACCGCCCGGCGTACGCACTTCGACACCGTCGCCCTCACTTTTGCCGATCAGCGCCCGTGCAAGCGGCGATTTTATGTTCAGAAGGCCGCGTTCGATGTTCGCTTCGGCCTCGCCGACGATCTGATAGGTTTTTTCTTCGTCCGTATCGTCGTCGACCAGCGTCACTGTCGCGCCGAACTTGATCGCGCCCGTCAGGCGCGCCGTGTCGATCACGTCGGCCCGTGACAGCATCGCCTCAAGCTCTTTGATGCGGCCCTCGACAAAGCTCTGCTTTTCGCGCGCTGCATGGTATTCGGCATTCTCGGACAGGTCGCCATGTTCGCGCGCCTCGGCGATAGCCTTGATGACCGCCGGGCGTTCAACCGACTTCAGCGTCTTAAGCTCGGAATCCAACGCGGCATGGCCCGCGCGCGTCATCGGTACTTTATCCATGGAAAATCGTTGCCGCCCCGAGCCTTTGTTGACGCTTCACCGCACGGATAAGGCGGCTGAGTTACTGAAAGTCAATGCCGATGTGGGACAACCCCTCTATTCTGCCGTCCGGCAGACCTGGCTGCGCTTGGATTTCTGATGCGTCTTTTCCTGCGGATCACTGCCGTCTATCTGGTGATCGGAATGCTGTTTGTCACACTGTTTCGTGACAACCCGCTGCCGCTGATCGTCGAAATCGCCGACACCATGCCCCAGTCCTTCGCGCTGTTCATCGAGTACGGCTGGTGGGTTCTGGTGCCTTTTGCGGCGATCTTCACCGTCATTCCGCGTGAGGCGCTGCTCGGACGACTGCCGGGCGCGATCATCGCCGTCTTCATCTGCGGCGTCTTCTTCCTGACCTTCACGATGATCAAGACGTCGCTGACCTTCGGCATGCCCTTTTATGCAGGCCCCATGCTGGCCGATCTGGACCGGATGCTGCATTTCGGGACCGATCCGTGGCGGATCGCCCATCTGGCCAGCCCGTGGATCGATGCGGACAGGGCCGTGATGCTCTACACTGCCCTCTGGTTCGCGCCTGCCATGTATTTCCCTGTGCTCCTACGGCTGTTCGACAGTGACGAAGCACGGATCGAACGCTTCGTCGTGCTCTTCGCCTTTGCCTGGATCGTCCTTGGCAACATTGCCGCTATTGCCTTCATGTCGGAAGGCCCGGTCTTCTTCGACCGGGTGAACGGCGGCGACACATTCGCGCCCCTGCTCGCGGCGCTCGGCCGGTCGGGCGTTGCGGCATCGGCTGCGGGCAGCACGCAGCAGTTCCTGTGGGAAATGCATGTCAGTTCAGGGCTGACTGCCGGGTCCGGCATTTCGGCCTTCCCGAGCGTTCATGTGGCGATGGTGACGGTGATTGCTGTCTATGCTGTCGAACGGGTGCGCCACATGCTGATCCCGGCGATCCTGTTTGTCGCCACATATCAGTTTCTGTCTGTCTATCTCGGCTGGCACTATGCGATCGACGGCTACGCATCGATACTGGCCGTGCTCGCCATGCATCGCTGGTTGCGGCGCAGAGGGTTCGCACTGGGGCCGCAGACATTGCGCGCCAGCGTCGCGTGACACCCCGTCACAATTGACCCTGTCGGCCGGGACCGGTAACCAGAGGCGGGTCCCCAAGACCGCTGTCCGGAGTAGCAATGCATGGCCGAAATCGCCCGTGAATCGATGCAGTACGATGTTGTCATCGTGGGTGCCGGGCCCGCGGGACTGTCGGCTGCGATCCGGCTGAAACAGCTGGATCCGGATCTGTCGGTTGTCGTGCTTGAGAAAGGCTCGGAAGTCGGGGCGCATATCCTGTCGGGGGCGGTGCTGGACCCGTCCGGCCTCGATGCGCTGCTGCCGGGGTGGCGCGACATGGGCGCGCCGATCAGCGTTCCGGTGACCGAGGACAACTTCTTCCTGCTGGGACCGGCGGGCAAGGTGCGCATTCCGAACTGGCCGATGCCGAAACTGATGTCGAACCACGGCAACTACATCGTCAGCATGGGCAATGTCTGCCGCTGGATGGCTGGCGTTGCGGAAGGGCTGGGGGTCGAGATTTTTCCGGGCATGTCTTGTTCTGCGCTGGTCTACGGAGACCAGGGCGAGGTGAAGGGCGTCGTCGCGGGCGAGTTCGGGAAGAACGCGGACGGCACGCCGGGGCCGTCCTATGAGCCGGGGCTGGAGCTGCACGGAAAGTATGTTTTCCTGTCGGAAGGCGTGCGTGGTTCACTGTCGAAAGAGGTGATGGAGCGCTTCGATCTGTCCAAGGGCCATGACCCGCAGAAATTCGGCCTGGGCATGAAGGAAATCTGGGAAGTTGACCCGGCCAAGCACCGCGAAGGCACGGTCACGCATACGATGGGCTGGCCCCTGGGCGGAAACGCGGGCGGCGGGTCGTTCATCTATCACCTTGAGAACAATCAGGTTTACGTGGGCTTCGTCGTCCACCTGAATTACCGCAACCCGCATCTCTATCCTTACATGGAGTTCCAGCGCTTCAAGCACCACCCGATGGTCGCGGACCTGCTGAAGGGCGGCAAGCGTGTGGCCTATGGCGCGCGCGCGATCAGCGAAGGCGGCTGGCAGTCGATCCCGAAGATGGTGGCACCGGGTGTGGCACTGCTGGGCTGTTCGGCAGGGCTGGTGAACGTGCCGCGCATCAAGGGCAACCACAACGCGATGCTATCCGGCAAGGCGGCGGCAGAGGCGGCGGTAGCGGCGATCAAGGCGGGACGGTCTGGCGACGAACTGGTGGCCTACGAGGCCGAGGTGCGCGGCGGCGTGATCGGGCGCGACCTGAGACGCGTGCGCAACGTCAAACCGCTGTGGTCGCGGTTCGGGCTCTGGGCGTCGCTGGTCGGCGGCGGGTTCGACATGTGGACGAACAGCCTGTTCGGGCTCTCCGTCTTCGGCACCCTCAAGCACGGCAAGTCGGACGCCGAGGCGACCGGCAAGGCCAAGGATTTCCCCAGGATCGACTACCCCAAGCCGGACGGAAAGCTTTCCTTCGACCGGCTGACCAACATCAGTTTTTCGGCGACGAACCATGCTGAAGGCCAGCCCGCACATCTGACGCTGCGCGATGCATCCGTTCCTATTTCGGTGAACCTGCCTCTCTACGACGAACCCGCCCAGCGCTACTGCCCGGCAGGCGTCTACGAGGTGCTGCAGGGCGACGGCGGCCCGCGGTTCCAGATCAACTTCCAGAACTGCGTCCACTGCAAGACCTGCGACATCAAGGACCCCAGCCAGAACATCGTCTGGAAAGTCCCGCAGGGCGGCGACGGGCCGAACTATCCGAACATGTAACAATCGCGGCAGAATGCGCGTCTTTCCCCCGCCTGCGCCCGCCGACCGCATTGCAAGGATGCTATCGCCTCACTACCGTTGACCGACCCTAGCGACAGGATGGCCCGCCCGTGACATTTCGACTGACGCACCCCGCCGTCTTCGCGCTGATTGCGGCCGTTTCGTTCGGAACGCCGATCTCTGCGGCAGACGGGATCGCTGGTCCCTATCTCGCCGGACGGCTGGCATCGGTTGCCAAGGACTACCGTCAGGCTGCGGGCTATTTCTCCCGCGCTCTGATCGCCGATCCCGCCAACCCGCAATTCCTGGAAAACGCCATCCTGTCGCAGATCGCCGCAGGCGAAAGTGCGCGGGCATTGCCGATGGCCGCGCAGATGGACCGCCTGAAGGTGGAAAGCCAGGGCGCGAACATGCTGACCTTTGCGACCCTCGCGCGGGATGGTGACTTTTCGGGCATCCTGGCGGCCCTTGAGGCTGGGCGATCTGCCGGAACCTTGGTTGACGGGCTGCTGAAGGCCTGGGCGATGGTCGGCGAGGGCCGCATGACAGACGCGATCGCGGCATTTGACGACGTCGCCAAGATCGAAGGCCTGCAGGCGTTCGGGCTGTATCACAAGGCGCTTGCCCTCGCTTCGGTCGGCGACTTCGAGGGTGCCGACAAGATTCTGTCAGGTGAGGCTGAAGGCCCGCTGCGGGTGACGCGGCGCGGTGTCATCGCGCATGCCGAAGTGCTCAGCCAGCTGGAACGCGCACCCGATGCCGTGGAACTGGTGTCCGCCGCCTTCGGCGACACGCTTGATCCCGGGCTGGTCAAGGTGCGTGATGATCTGAAGACTGGCAAACCCCTGCCCTTCACGATCGCGCCGGATGCCAAGGCCGGGATTGCCGAGGTTTTCTTCACCGTTGCGGGCGCGATGGGCGGCGAGAATGCCGACATCTACACGCTGGGCTATGCGCGCCTTGCGCAGTACATCGCGCCTGATCACATCGACGCGATCCTGCTCGCGGCGCAGCTTCTGGAGCGCGACAAACAGTTCGACCTGGCAACCGAGGCCTACAACCTGATCCCGGCGGACGACGCGGCCTGGCATGTCGCCGAACTCGGCCGCGCCAATGCGCTGATCCAGGCCGACCGCACGGATGCGGCGATCGAGGTGCTGACACAGCTGTCCAAGGCCCGGCCCGAACTGGCCATCGTCTGGACGAACCTAGGCGACACGCTGCGCCGGCAAGACCGGTTCGCCGAGGCCGTCGCAGCCTATGAAAAGGCGCTGGGAACGTTTGCCAGCGAACAGCCGGGACAGTGGACCATTCACTACGCACTCGGCATCGCCACCGAACGCCAGAAGCTCTGGCCCGACGCCGAGGCGCATTTCCGCAAAGCGCTGGCGCTGAACCCCGACCAGCCGCAGGTGCTGAATTATCTCGGCTACGGACTGCTTGAACGCCGCGAGAAACTCGACGAGGCGTTGGGAATGATCGAGCGCGCGGTCAAGGCACAGCCCGACAGCGGCTATATCGTCGACAGTCTGGGATGGGGGTTCTATCTTCTCGGGCGCTATCCGGAAGCTGTCGCGCAGATGGAACGTGCCATCGAACTGATGCCAATCGATCCGGTGGTGAACGATCATCTTGGTGACGTCTACTGGGCCGTGGGCCGCAAGCTTGAAGCGGAATTCCAGTGGAAGCGCGCCCTGTCCTTCGAACCTGACACCGAGGCGGAAGCCGCGCGCATCCGGCGCAAGCTCGAGGCCGGGCTGGACGTTGTTCTGAAAGAGGAAGGTGCAGCACCCCTTGCCGTCACCGAGAACAAGAACTGAGGGCTTCGCCCCGGCCAAGATCAATCTTACCCTGCATGTGACTGGCCAAAGGGCGGACGGCTACCACCTTCTGGACAGCCTGGTTGTGTTCGCCGACATCGGCGACCGCGTTACGGCAACAGCCGGGCGGGACATCAAACTTGCAGTCGATGGCCCGATGGCGGCAGGCGTTCCGGCCGATGATACCAACCTTGTTGTCCGTGCGGCCCGGCTGATCGCGCGCGGCGGGCAGGGGGCTGCGATCACGCTAACCAAGGTGCTGCCGGTCGCGTCCGGCATCGGCGGCGGATCATCTGACGCGGCCGCCACATTGCGGGTTCTGGCGGGGCTTTGGGAGCTGCCCCCGCCGGGGCGGGACGATGCGATGCGCTTGGGCGCGGATGTGCCGGTCTGCCTTGACCCGCGCCCACGACGCATGTCCGGCGTCGGTGACATTCTGGGGGAAGTGCCGCGCCTGCCCCCGTTCTGGCTGGTCCTGGCGAATCCGGGCGTGCCGATTGCCACCGCCGACGTGTTTCGTGCGCTGACCCGGCGTGACCACCCGCCGATGCCGGACAGGCTGCCCAGATGGTCCGACCTTGGCGCATTGGTCAGCTTTCTGGGGTCAACGCGGAACGATCTGGAGGCCCCGGCGATGCGACTGCAACCGGTGATCGGCGATGTGCTGACGGCGCTGCGCGCAACGAAGGGGTGCATGATCGCGCGGATGTCCGGGTCGGGTGCGACCTGTTTTGGCATCTATGGTGACCGCGTTGCTGCCGCCGATGCCGCAGCGCGGATCAGGGCGGCGGAACCGGGCTGGTGGGTTTCGTCCGGCGAAACCTATATGCGGACGGGAGTGTGAAACCGCCTGCGTTACCGCACGCGCCCAACGACATAGCTGGCGAGATCGCCCAGCAGTTGTCGCAGGGGGTGATCCGGAAGTATGGTCAGCGCCTCGCGCGCTGTCTCGGCCCATCGGATCGCGTCGTCCCGTGTCGAGGCAAGCGTGCCGTGCCGAGCCATGGTCGTCATTGCCCTGTCCAGATCGCCCGGTCGCTGATCACCCTTTTCGATGACCCGCACCCAGAAGGCCCGTTCGTCGGCATCCGCCATCGCCACCGCCCTTATCACCGGCAGGGTCAGCTTGCGTTCGCGGAAGTCGTCGCCCGTGTTCTTGCCGATCGCTGTGGTCGACCCGCCATAGTCCAGCAGATCATCGACAATCTGAAACGCGATCCCAAGGGCGTCGCCAAAGGTCCGCAGCGCGTCGACCTCAACCTCCGATGCCCCGGCGATCACCCCGCCGACCTCGGTCGCCGCCGCAAACAGCGCTGCCGTCTTGCCCCGGATCACCCGCAGGTAGACATCCTCCGTCGTCGCCAGATTCTGCGCCGCCGTCAGTTGCAGCACCTCGCCTTCGGCAATTGTCGCGGACGCATTCGACAGGATGTCCAGAACCCGCAGCGACCCGGTCGAGGTCATCAGCTGGAACGACCGCGCGAAAAGGTAGTCGCCGACCAGCACGCTCGATTTGTTGTCCCAGAGCAGGTTCGCCGTCGGCCGTCCGCGCCGCTGGGCGCTTTCATCGACCACGTCGTCGTGCAGCAGCGTCGCGGTATGAATGAACTCCACTGTCGCCGCCAGGCTGATGTGATGCGGCCCGTCGTAGCCGAACATCCGCGCCGCCGCCAAGGTCAGCAGCGGGCGGACCCGCTTGCCACCCGCCTCGATCAGATGCGCGGTCACTTCGGGAATGCGGGGGGCATTCTCGGACGCCATGCGCGCGCGGATCACCGCCTGCACAGCAGCCATGTCCGTGGCCAGATGCGTGGCGAGCCTGTCCAGCGGTTTCTCGGATGTTTCGTCCAAACTCATCGCCGGGTCATTCCGCCTCGACAAACCCGCAGGTCCGCCCTTAAGTCTGTGAATATGAAAGAGCTTCTCCGAACGACGGACCCCACGGTCCTTGCCTTCGCAACCGCCCTCCTTGAGGGTGAGGGTATAGCTTTGTTTCATATGGACGTCCACATGAGCGTTCTGGAAGGATCGCTGGGCATATTGCCGCGGCGCGTCATGGTGGCGGACCGCGACCACTTTCTGGCGGTGTCGATCCTGCGCGACAACGGCATCGAAACCGGGGTCTAGTCCAGGTGTTCGCGGATGCCGATCTGACCGAGGACGGCTTTCTGGGCGGCAGGCTGGCCATCCTGCAGCCGCGCGACGGCTACCGGGCAGCCAGCGACCCGGTGATGCTGGCCGCGTCGGTTCCGCGCGCAACGGGGTCAGTCGGTGCTCGACCTCGGCTGCGGGGCCGGGGTCGCGGGACTGTGCCTGGCGCGCGCGCGTGCCGGGTATCGGGTTGACGGGAATCGAAGTTCAGGCCGACTACGCCGACCTGGCCCGGAGAAACGCGGCGGCGAACGGGATCGAGATGCGCGTCATCGAGGGTGATCTGGCGAGCCCTGGACCTGCGGGATGCCTTTGATCACATCCTGATGAACCCGCCGTATTTCGCGCCGGGGTCGGGCACGCCCGCCGCCGATGCCGGGCGCGAGACAGCACTGCGCGAAGCGACGCCGCTGGGCGACTGGATGCATTTTGCCGCACGGCGGCTGCGACCGGGCGGGCGACTGCATGTGGTCCAGATCATGTCCCGGCTGCCCGACGTTCTGGCTGCCCTGCCTGCGACCCTGGGAAGCGTGGCTGTCCTTCCCATGGCGCCCCGCAGGGATCGCCCGGCGGGGCGCTTCATCCTGCGGGCGCAAAAAGGCGGCCGCGCGCCGTTCGTGATGGCTGCACCGCTGATTCTGCATGCCTCCGACCGGCACGAGGGCGACGGCGACGACCATACGACAGCGGTTGCAGCCGTTCTGCGCCACGCAGCAGCGCTTCAATTCTGACGCGCATCGCCCGACCCTTAACCGATCGGCAACAATTGTGGCGTCAAACTGTCCTGGCGTCGTCTCCGCCATCGGGACACGTGACACAACTCGGGAACTGTGATGAACTCGTTACATGGTTCACAGCAGAGGAGACGACCGCATGTCCCTGAACTCGCACCTGCAGGAACTCCGCAAAAAGCATCAGAATCTGTCCGAAGCGGTGGAAGAGGCGCAGCGCGCGCCCAGCACCGACCAGTTGACGATTGCCGACCTGAAGAAGCAGAAGCTGCGAATCAAGGAAGAGATCAACAGACTCAGTCACGCCTGACGCGGCTTGCCTGCCGGGCGGCCTGACCGGGCCGCCAGTGCGGCACCTAACGTGATCAGAACCGCCGCAAGGCCAAGCACGCCGGATGGCTGTGCCTTGCCAGCGGCGACCAACGCCAATGTCGACAGCAACGGCGCGGCGTAGGACAACACGCCCAGGAGTTGTATGTCGCCGCGCTTCATGCCGACATCCCAGACGTAAAAGGCAAGGCCAACAGGGCCGAGGCCCAGGGCCGCGACGGATGCCCAGCCCAGCGCATCCTGCGGCCAGACTGTCTGTTCAAGCGCCAAATGGGCCACCGCAGACAAAAGCGCTGCAGCAAGGCAGAACACCGTGACCGCCTCGGTCGGCACCGTGCCAAGGCGGCGCGACAGCACGGAATAGCTGGCCCAGGTCAGCGCGAAGATGAAGGCGACACCAAAACCGGGCAGGGCGCCTGCATCGACCGATGAACCTCCGCGCAGCACGATCAGACCTGCACCGGCAAAAGCCAGCACCGCGCCGATGATGTGAAAGGCCCTCAGACGCTCGCCCGGCAGAAGCCCGGACATAAGCACGATCAGCAGCGGCCAGAGATAGGCGATCAGCCCGGTTTCGGCCAAGGGTGCCATTCGGAAGGCGGTGAAGTACAGGAAATGCGCGCCGAACAGCCCCAGCGTGCCGAAGGCGTAGACTTTCCACGGCACCTTACGCAGCACCTGCGCGCGCCCGTTCGCCAGCGTCCAGATCACCCCGATGCCACCGCCGATGGCAAAGCACATCGCGTTCAGCATAAGCGGCGGAACCGGGGCCGATCCGATAGTGAACAGCGCCAGCAACGCCCATTGCAGGACAGCGGAAAAGCCGATGAGCGTGGCGCGGGCGCGGGTCATGCGCGCGACTTCAAGCGTGAAACCGCGCGCCCCGCAAGTGTCAGACGACGAACTGCCCGCCGTTGGCCGAAATCGTCGATCCGGTGATGAACCCCGCATCGTCCGACGCAAGGAACGCCACGATCCGCGCGATCTCGTCCGGTTCGCCCAGACGGCCGACCGGTATCTGCGGAATGATGCGTTCCGCCAGCACCTTTTCGTCGATGGCGCGCACCATCTCGGTCCCGATATAGCCCGGGCAGACGGCGTTGACGGTGATGCCGGCGCGCGCGCCTTCCTGCGCCAGCGCCTTGGTGAAGCCCAGATCGCCCGCCTTGGAAGCCGAGTAGTTCGCCTGACCGGCCTGACCCTTCTGGCCGTTGATCGAGCTGATGCTGATGACGCGCCCGAACTTGCGGTCGCGCATGCCCGACCAGACCGGATGCGTCATGTTGAACAGGCCCGACAGGTTGGTGTCGATGACTTCCTTCCACTGCTGCGGCGTCATCTTGTGGAACATCGCGTCGCGTGTGATGCCCGCGTTGTTCACCAGAACCTCGACCGGGCCATGCGCGGCCTCGACCTGTGCGACACCTGCAGCGCAGGCGTCATAGTCGGCGACCGACCATTTGTAGGCAGGGAATGCCGGTTTCCTTGGTGAACGCCGCGGCGGCTTCGTCATTGCCGGCATAGTTGGCCGCGACAGTGTAACCCGCAGCCTTCAGCGCCATCGAAATCGCCGCGCCGATCCCGCGCGAGCCCCCCGTCACCAGTGCAACGCGTCCCATGATTCCTCCTCCCGAGAGTGTTCTTTGAAATATTGGTATCGGACATGACTAGGGCGCGCAATTATATTGCGCGCCCTTAAACGAGAGCAGATCCGTCAGGCCCGTTCCAGGCACATCGCGACGCCCATGCCGCCGCCGATGCAGAGCGTCGCCAGACCCTTGTTTGCGCCTCGGCGCTGCATCTCGAAGATCAGCGTGTTCAGGATGCGCGCACCGCTTGCGCCGATCGGGTGGCCGATGGCGATGGCACCGCCGTTCACGTTCACCCGCGCCGGGTCCCAGCCCATGTCCTTGTTCACGGCGCAGGCCTGCGCCGCAAACGCTTCGTTCGCCTCGATCAGGTCGAGGTCCGCGGCTTTCCAGCCCGCCTTTTCCAGCGCCTTGCGGCTGGCGTAGATCGGCCCGACGCCCATGATCGACGGATCGAGACCCGCCGTCGCATAGGACGCGATCCGGGCCAGCGGCTTTAGCCCGCGCTTGGCCGCCTCGGCCTCGGTCATCACGATGACCGCAGCGGCACCGTCGTTCAGCCCGGATGCATTGGCAGCCGTGACCGAACCGTCCTTGGTGAAGGCGGGGCGCAGCTTGGCCATCGCATCCAGCGTCGCACCGTGGCGGATGTATTCGTCCTGATCGACCACGACGTCGCCCTTGCGGGTCTTGACGGTGAAGGCGACGATCTCGTCGGCGAACTTGCCCGCCTTCTGCGCCGCTTCGGCCTTGTTCTGGCTGGCGACAGCGAAGGTGTCCTGCATGTCGCGGCGAAATCTGCCACTGGTTGGCGACGTTCTCGGCGGTCTGGCCCATGTGATAGCCGTTGAAGGCATCCCAGAGGCCGTCCTTTATCATCGAATCGATGAAGCTCAGGTCGCCCATCTTCTGCCCGGCGCGCAAGTGTGCGACATGCGGCGACAGCGACATGCTTTCCTGACCACCCGCCGCGACGATGGCCGCGTCGCCCAGCTGGACGTGCTGGGCGGCCAGTGCAACAGCGCGCAGACCCGATCCGCAGACCTGATTGAGCGACCAGGCCGCGCTTTCCTTCGGCAGGCCCGCATTGATATGCGCCTGACGCGCGGGGTTCTGGCCCTGACCGGCCGTCAGCACCTGACCGAGGATCGTCTCGCTGACATCGGCCTTGTCGATGCCGGCCCGGGCGACGACCGCCTCAAGAACTGCGGCACCCAGGTCGTGCGCCGGTGTCGCGGCAAAGGATCCGTTGAAGCTGCCGACGGCAGTGCGCGCGGCAGACACGATTACGACATTGGTCATGGGAAACCTCTCCGACAGGATATGGGCGCGCAGTCGACCGCCGCTCTCGTCCGGCGGCAATCCCGGCTTGTCCTCTTTCCCTAAGGTTCCTTGCTGCGGATTTCAATGCAAAGCGCATTGGGGCAGTGCGTGATAGCCACGCGCGGGATGCCGGTCCGGCATCGCCAAACCACGGGAACATCCGTCAGGCGCGTCGCCTGACGGGTTCGGACACCTGTCGCCACGGCGGAACGACGGTCGGTGCGCCGAAGTAGTAGCCCTGCATGCAGTCGACGCCGAGTTCGGCCAGAAACGCCGCATCCTGCGAGGTTTCGACGCTTTCCGCGACCGTGACCATGTCGAAATGCTTGCCGATGGAGATGAGAGCACCGACCAGGCATTGATTGTCAGCGTTGCCATGCAGGCCGCGCACGAACTGCCCGTCGATCTTCAGGAAGTCGAAGTAGAAATCGCGCAGATAGCGGAACGACGTCTGGCCAGCCCCGAAATCGTCCAGCGCAAAAGAAATCCCCTCGCGCTGACGGGCGCGCATGAAGGACGTGACGATATCCGGCACCAGCATGGCAGAGCTTTCGGTGATCTCCAGGATCAGGCGTTCCGCAATGGTCTTGTCGGCCGCCAGCCCGTTGCGCAGTGTTGCCAGCCATTTCGGATAGCCGATGCTGCGCGCCGACATGTTGATCGACAGCCGCAGGGACGCGCATTCCAGCAGCGCGTCGAGACCCATCTCCAGCGACAGGCAGTCGATCTTGCGCCCAAGCTCGGACGTTTCGACGACCTCGATGAACTCCCGCGCCGGAATGATGCGGCCGGTTTCATCCAAAACACGGATCAGCCCTTCGTAGAATGTCGGTCGGTCCGGGCGCGCTGTGCCCATCACGGGCTGGAATGCCAGCATGACATCACGCCGCTCGACTGCACGGCGGACCATGCCGATCGTGTCGCGGTCGCGCTGCGCAACCGCTGCCGAGATCGGGTCGCGATCAGTCCGCACCGACGGGTCAAGGGTGTTGCCAGGCCTGTATTTCAAGGTGATTCTCCCTCGCGTGGCAGGCAGGATGTCGCTATTCCGCTAACGGTCGGTGAATCGGATATCAGTCCGGACAGGCAAACCATGCAGCAGCGTGACAGATCGGGGGCCGGATGACTGAACGCTGCACATGGTGCGGGACCGACCCGGTCTATGTGGCCTATCACGACGCTGAATGGGGCGTGCCCGAGCGTGATCCGCGCGCGCTGTGGGAAAAGCTGGTGCTGGACGGGTTTCAGGCAGGGCTCAGCTGGATCACGATCCTGCGCAAGCGCGATGCCTTCCGGGCCGCGTTTGACGGGTTCGACCCGGCGCAGGTGGCACGCTGGGGCGAGGCCGATGTAGCGCGCTGTCTGGGCGATGCTGGCATCGTGCGGCACCGGGGCAAGATCGAGGCGGCGGTGGGGAACGCGCGGGCCTATCTGGCGATTGCGGATGCGGGCGGGTTCGATGAATTTCTGTGGCGCTATGTCGACGGGAGGGCGGTACAGAACCGGTTCGCGTCATCTGCGGAGATTCCGCCCAGCACCGACCTGTCCGCGCGCATATCCAAGGACCTTATCAAAG
This sequence comes from uncultured Alphaproteobacteria bacterium, assembly GCA_963819585.1. Classification (GTDB taxonomy): domain Bacteria; phylum Pseudomonadota; class Alphaproteobacteria; order Rhodobacterales; family Rhodobacteraceae; genus JAOADN01. The sequence continues at coordinate 266,248 of CAWFWP010000009.1, read as the reverse complement.
CAGGCTTCCGCTTTGTCGGGCCGACCATCGTCTATGCCTTCATGGAAGCCGTTGGTATGGTCAACGACCATATCGTGACCTGTCCCTGTCACGACCGGGTGGCCAAACTGGCTTAGGGCGCGCCAATCAGCGCCGTAACCAGCGCCTTCGCGTCGGCCCCGTCCCAGACCGCCGGTCCCGTCAGCCGTGCCACCTCGCGGCCCTCCGGGTCGATCAGCACGGTGACCGGCAACCCGAGAATGCCCATCGCCCGCGCGAATTCCTGCTTCGGGTCGCGCCAGATCGGCAGGTTCATTACCGACTGCTCCTCGAAGAAGCGCTTTATCGCGGGAACGGCGTTCCGCCCGGTGGCGACCGTCACCACCGCGAACCGGTCGCCGCCAAGCTCTCCCTGCAACCGGTCCAGCGCCGGCATCTCTTCGCGGCAGGGCGCGCACCACGTCGCCCAGAAGTTCAGCAGAACATATCTGCCCCTGACTTCGGCCAGCGAATGCGTGCCGTCCGCCTCGTCCAGCAGCACGGCCTCGGGCACCGCGACCGGTTCTGACACCGCCAGTTTCAGCATGTCCCCGCTCCGCAGCGCCGCGATGTCGGGGGTCTGGGCCGCAAGCGTGTTTGCAGCGAGGGCGAGGGCCGTGTAGAGCACGGCAGACGTCAGGACGCGCATTCCCAATATCCCCGGACCGACGATGACCGACCAACCCAAATCCCCCCCGGCGGCCAACGCCATGTGGGGCGGGCGTTTCGCCGCGGGTCCCGACGCGATCATGACGGCGATCAATGCCTCGATCTCGTTCGACAAGCGGCTCTACGCCCAGGATATCCGGGGCAGTCAGGCCCATGCCGCGATGCTGGCGGCGACAGGCATCCTGACGGATAGCGACGCCAAGGCGATCCGGGAAGGCCTGCTCACGGTGTTGTCAGAGATCGAGGGCGGGACTTTCGTGTTTTCCGAGGCGCTGGAGGACATTCACATGAATGTCGAGGCGCGCCTGAACGAGCATCATCGGCGAACCGGCCGGCGGCTGCACACGGCGCGCAGCCGGAACGATCAGGCGGTGACGGACTTCCGGCTCTGGGTGCGTGACCAGTGCGATGATGCGATCACTTCGCTCAGGTCGCTGCAACGGGCGTTCCTCGCTCAGGCGGAGGCCGGGGCGGACTGGGTGATGCCGGGCTTCACGCATCTTCAGACGGCGCAGCCGGTGACCTGGGGCCACCACATGATGGCCTATGTCGAAATGCTGTCGCGCGATGCCGGGCGGTTCGCCGATGCGCGGGCGCGGATGAACGAGAGCCCGCTTGGGGCCGCTGCTTTGGCAGGCACGTCGTTTCCCATCGACCGGGACATGACGGCCAAGACGCTGGGCTTCGACCGGCCCTGTGCCAACAGCCTTGATGCGGTCAGCGACCGCGACTTCGCGCTGGAGTTCCTGTCGGCCGCCAGCATCTGCGCGATGCACCTGTCGCGCTTTGCCGAAGAGCTGGTGATCTGGTCCTCGGCGCAGTTCCGCTTTGTCACGCTGTCCGACCGGTTCACGACCGGGTCCAGCATCATGCCGCAGAAAAAGAACCCCGACGCGGCGGAACTGCTGCGCGCCAAGATCGGGCGGATTCTGGGGGCGACCGTGGCGCTGTTCACGGTGATGAAGGGCCTGCCGCTGGCCTATTCCAAGGACATGCAGGAGGACAAGGAACAGGTCTTCGACGCCGCCGACACGCTGATGCTGTGCCTTGCGGCGATGGAGGGCATGGTGCGGGACATGACCGCGAACCGCGCGGCGCTGGAGAAGGCGGCGGGCGCGGGGTTCTCCACCGCGACCGATCTGGCCGACTGGCTGGTCCGGTCAGCGGGCCTGCCGTTCCGCGATGCGCATCATGTGACGGGCGCGCTTGTCGCGCTGGCCGAGAAAAAGGGCTGCGACCTGGCCGACCTGTCGCTGGTCGAACTTCAGTCCGCGAACCCGGCGATCACGCAGGAAGTCTACGCGGTCCTGGGCGTTCACAACTCGGTCGCCTCGCGCCAAAGCTATGGCGGCACCGCACCGGACCAGGTGCGGGCGCAGGTGAAGCGGTGGAAGGAGAAGCTTGGATGAGGGTTATGTGCTTTTTCGCCGCCCTGTCGCTTGCGGCCTGCACCCAGCCGCGCGTCGGTGCCGGGATCAGCCTGTCCACGGGCCGGATCACGCCGTCGCTGTCCACATCGGTCGGCGGCGTCGGCCTGTCGGTGACGCCGTGAGGGCCGCCGTCCTTCTGGCAACCCTGCTTGCCCTTGCCGCCTGTGGCGTCGGTGGCCCGCCTAAGGCCCCAGCGCCCAAAGCTGGGGTAAGCGTCACGGGCGATGTTGCGGTCGGCGTCTCGGGCCAGCTCTGAGATGGGGTCCGTATCCCCCCTGCGCCTGACCTATCTCGCGCTTGCTGTCTGGGGCGCAATCCATCCGATGTCCTGGTTTCTGACCTACATGCGCGACACAGGCACCGGCCTGTCCGGCCTGATCGACGCCTGGTATGTCAACGCCTCGACCACCGGCCTGACCTGGGACCTGACCATTGCGGCCACAGCCCTGACCGTCTGGATCATCGCCGAAACCCGAGTGCGCCGGAACTGGACCGCACTGATCGCGATCCCCGCGACCTTCGGCATCGGCCTGTCCTGCGGCCTGCCGCTCTACCTGTTCCTGCGCACGCGGCCTGTCGCATGAGCGCAGCGGACGAAGATGCGCTGGGCCGCACCATTCTGATCGTCGCGGCGCTGAACCTCACCTACTTCGGCGTCGAGTTCGTGGCGGCGCTCAGGATCGGCTCGGTATCGCTGTTCGCCGACAGCATTGATTTCCTGGAGGATGCATCGGTCAACCTGCTGATCCTGCTGGCGCTTGGCTGGACGCTGGCCGCCCGCGCGCGCACCGGGATGGTGCTGGCTGGGATCATGCTGGTGCCCGCCGTCGCGTTCCTCTGGACGCTTTGGCAAAAATTCCAGTCACCCATTCCGCCCGAGGCGGCGGCGATGTCGGTGATCGGCCTCGGCGCGCTGGGCGTGAACCTCGGCTGCGCCTGGCTTCTGGCCCGCCACCGGCGGGGCCAAGGCAGCCTGACCCGCGCAGCATTCCTGTCCGCGCGCAACGACGCGGTCGCCAATGTGGCGATCATCGGCGCGTGCCGGGATCACCGCGCTGCATCCATCGGTCTGGCCCGACATCATCGTCGGACTTGGGATCGCCGGGATGAACCTCGATGCCGCGCACGAGGTCTGGGAAGCCGCGCAGGGCGAGGCGAGGGCCGCGCGGGCGGAACCGTGATCTATCCGGCGGTTGTCGCCGCGCGGACATCTGGTATCAGGGGCGACGGGCGCAGACCGGGCCCGGATCAGGGCGCAGCGCATGGACCATTTCCTCTACCGTGACGGCCATTTGCACGCCGAGGATGTGCCGCTGACCGATATTGCCGCCGCTGTGGGGACGCCGTTCTACGTCTACTCCACCGCCACGCTGGCACGGCACTACCGCCTGTTCACCGACGCGCTGTCGCCCCTGCCGCACATGGTCTGCTTTTCGGTCAAGTCGAACGGCAACATCGCCGTCCTGAAGACCCTTGCCGCCGAGGGCGCTGGCATGGACGTGGTCAGCCAGGGCGAATACCTGCGCGCCCGCGCGGCAGGCGTGCCGGGCGACCGCATCGTATTTTCCGGCGTCGGCAAGACGCGCGCCGAGATGCGCCTGACGCTGGAGGGCGGCATCCGGCAGTACAACGTCGAAAGCGAACCGGAACTGCGCGCGCTGTCCGAAGTGGCCGCCTCGATGGGTATGCGCGCGCCGGTCACGATCCGGGTGAACCCGGACGTGGACGCGAAGACGCACGAGAAAATCGCGACGGGTAAGAAGGAAAACAAATTCGGCATTCCGATTGGCCGGGCTCGGGAGGTCTATGCCGAGGCCGCGCGGCTGCCGGGGATCGAGATTGTCGGCATCGACGTCCATATCGGCAGCCAGCTGACCGATCTCGACCCGTTCGAACAGGCTTACGCCAAGGTCGCCGATCTCACCCGGGTCTTGCGCGCCGATGGCCATGACATCCGCCGTCTCGACCTCGGCGGCGGCCTCGGCATTCCCTACGAACGCTCGAACCTCCCTCCGCCGCTGCCGTCAGACTACGGCGCACTGATCAAGCGGACTGTCGGTGATCTCGGCTGCGAGGTGCAGATCGAACCGGGGCGCCTGATCTCGGGCAATGCCGGGCTGCTGGTCGCGTCCGGTCATCTATGTGAAGCAGGGCGAGGAGCGCGATTTCCTGATCCTTGACGCCGCGATGAACGACCTGATCCGCCCCGCGATGTATGGCGCGCACCACGACATCGTCCCTGTGGTCGAACCCGCCCCCGGAACTGAACCGCATGTCTACGACGTGGTCGGCCCGGTCTGTGAAACCGGCGACACCTTCGCCAAAGCCCGCGCGATGCCGCCGGTCAGCGAAGGCGCGCTGGTGGCATTTCGTTCGGCGGGGGCATACGGCGCTGTCATGGCCTCGGAATACAATGCACGCCCGCTGATCCCCGAAGTGCTGGTGAAGGCGGATCACTTCGCTGTCATCCGCCGCCGTCCGAGCTTTGACGAAATGCTTGGCCGCGATACCCTTCCGGAATGGCTGTGACGCGCTATATCCTCAACTGAGCGCGTGCAGCGGAAGGACAGATGGCCGACAGCACGGAACATATCCGCGACGCCACCCTGCAACGCCTGAAATGGCCGCTGCGGCTGACCACTTCAGGGATCGTGGCCGAACGGGTCACGCGCGGCTTCTGGCCGGTCTGGACCATCCTTTTCCTTGTCATCGCCGCACTCGGCTTCGGTGCGCAGGATGTGCTGCCTGTCGAAATCGTCTGGGGCGGCGGATTGCTCACGGTTGCGGGTCTGATCTGGGCGCTGGTCAGGGGTGTCCTGAAGTTCCGTTGGCCCACGCAGTCGGAGGCGCTGGACCGTCTCGACGCCCGGCTCAAGGGCCGCCCGATTGCCGCGTTGACCGATGCGCAGGCGATGGGGCAGGCTGATCAGGGCACAAGGGCCGTCTGGCAGACCCATGTCCAGCGTATGGCCGACCGCGCCGCATTGGCGCGGGCCGAGGCCCCAGATCTTCGCGTGGCTCGCCGTGATCCCTTTGCGCTGCGCTATGTCGCCCTGACGGCGGTGCTCTTGGCCGCGGTCTTCGGGTCGCTCTGGCGGTTGTCCGAAGTGCCTGCCATCGCCACAGGCGGCGTTCCGGCGGACGGTGCGGCGGGACCTGCCTGGGAAGCGTGGATCGAACCGCCCGACTACACCGGCAAGCCCAGCTTGTATCTCAACTCCATCGAGGCCGCATCGATTGACGTGCCCGAGGGCAGTCGCGTGACCGCACGGCTCTATGGCACGCCGGACGAGATATCGCTGACCGAGACCGTATCCGGGGCCGTGGCACTGCAAGACGGCAATCCGACGGCATCGGGACCCGAGGCGACCGGTCCTGCCGCGCAGGCCCGCACGCGCGCCCTTGAATTCGAGGTGCTGAAGTCCGGTCAGATCACGATCGCCGGAGCGGGTGGGCGCAGCTTCGATCTGACGGTCCTGCCGGATGCCGCGCCCACTGTGGTCTTTTCAGGCGACATCTCGCGCGAGGCGGATGGGTCTATGCGTCAGCCCTTCACGGCGACCGACGACTACGCCGTGATAGCCGGACACGCCGTCGTTGCGCTCGACCTCGCTGCGGTGGATCGGCGCTACGGTCTGGCAGCCGACCCCGAGGCGCAGGAGGACCTGATCCTCGACCTGCCCATGCCGATCACCGGCAGCCGCGCGACGTTCACCGAAACGCTGGCCGAGGACGCCTCGAAGCATCCGTTTGCCAACCTGCCCGTCAGGATGACCCTCGATGTCACCGACGCCCGCGAACAGACCGGAATGTCCGAGACGAAGTCGCTGACATTGCCCGGGCGGCGGTTCTTCGATCCGCTGGCCTCGGCTGTTATCGAGATGCGCCGCGACCTGCTCTGGAACCGCTCGAACGGTGGGCGGGTCGCGCAGATCCTGCGTGCCCTGACCTTCGAACCTGAAGGTTTCATCAGGAACGAACGCGCCTTCCTGATGCTGCGGGTGGCCATGCGCCGCCTGGATGCGGGTCTGTCGCAGGGAATGCTCAGCCCGGTGATCCGCGACGAAATGGCCGAGGCACTGTGGGAAATCGCCGTGCTGATCGAGGATGGCGGGCTGGCCGACGCTCTGGCCCGGATGCAGCAGGCACAGGAACGCCTGTCCGAGGCGATCCGCAACGGCGCGTCGCAGAGCGAGATTCAGAAGCTGATGGACGAACTGCGTCAGGCGACCGACGACTATATCCAGCAGCTGGCCCAGAACATGGAAAACCAGGGCGACGGGACCGACGAGCGCGACCAGCAGGCGCAGAACCAGCAGGGACAGGAAATCACCGGCGACCAGATTCAGCAGATGATGGATGAAATCCAGAAGCTGATGGAAGAGGGCCGCATGGCCGAGGCGCAGGAGCTGTTGGACCAGCTGAGCCGCATGATGCAGAACCTGCAGGTAACGCAGGGCCAGGGTCAGGGCGAAGGCCAGCAAGGCCCCGGCGGTCAGGCGATGCGAAACCTTCAGGACACTCTGCGCGGCCAGCAGGGCCTGTCCGACGACAGTTTCCGCGATCTGCAGGAACAGTTCGGGCAAGGGGCTGAAGGTCAGCAGGATGGTCAGAGCGGGCAGATGCCCGGTGTCGGCGAAAACGGCCAGGGCCAGAACAACGGCGGTCAGGACGGACAGGGCCAGCAGCAAGGTCAGGGACGTGACCGGTCGGGCCAGCAAGGCGACGGTCAGGGCCAGACGCAAGGCAGCCTCGCCGAGCGCCAGCAGGCCCTGCGTGATCAGCTGCGCCAGCAGCAGCAGGGCCAGTTGCCCGGACAGGGTACCGAACAGGGCGATGCCGCGCGGCGGGCGCTGGATGAGGCAGGCCGCGCGATGGAGGAAGCCGAGCGCGCGCTGCGCGAAGGTGATCTGTCCGGCGCGTTGGACGATCAGGCAAGCGCCATCGAGAACCTGCGCGAGGGGCTTCGCAGCATGGGCGAGGCGCTCGCCCAGCAGAATCAGCAAAGCCAGCCCGGTCAGCAGGGCGAAGCATTCGGTCAGGCGAACCGCGAATTGCCGCGCGATCCGCTGGGCCGCAGCACGGGAACCAACGGACGGATCGGCACCGACGAAAATCTGCTGCAGGGTGACGATGTGTATCGCCGCGCACGCGATCTGCTCGATGAAATCCGTCGCCGATCATCGGATCAGGCCCGCCCACAGGTCGAACTGGATTATCTCCGACGGCTGCTGGATCAGTTCTGATACCGCCGTACCTGTACCGGCCTATCCGCCCTGCGCGTTGTCCTGCCGCAGCGCCTCGGTCGAGGATTTCATCATCTCGTCCAGCCACAGCCGACCGTCGTTCACCGCGGCGACATAGCGATCCAGAACACCCGCAAGCGCCGGAACACGGGACGAAATCGCCGGGGCGAAGACGTACAGTGCCAGCAGAAGCACGGTCAGCAGAAGCGCCAGCGAAAAGCCCCGGCGAAAGCCGCTTCGGCGGCGTTCCAGCTGTTCCGACTCGCCGATGTCGGCGTCGTTCGACGCTGCCCGCCCGCGCTTGGCGCTCAGCGTCGAATTGATCTCCTCGATATCCGGCAAAAGTTCGCGCCGCGGCCCCCGGATCTGCGTCGCTTCGTCGCCATCCTCGGCCACAGCGTCACGCTGGCTGGCGGCGCGGTCGCTTGCGGTGTCGGCCGCAGCGTCGTCTTTCACCATCGCGCCAATGGCCGCCGCAAGCCCGAGGTCGGGCTGCATTTCCAGTGACGATCCCTCGGCACGGCGCGCTTCGGTTTCTCGCTCGGCTTCTTCCTTGAGGATGCTCAGGACCGAGTCATCCAGCTCCTGCCGTGCGGGCACCGATGCGGTCACTGGTTCCGGTTCAGGCGACGGTTCCTCTGGCGGGCCGGGTTCTGCACTGTCCAGGCCACTTCCGGCGTCCGCTTCCTCAAGATCGTCATCGTCCCAGTCGGCGGCCTCGTCCGTCGCTGCGGCAGCAGCGTCATCGTCCGGCAGCAGCACGGCTTCGCCGAGGCTGGCCGTGGTTGGCGAAAGCTCCGCCGATTCAAGAATATCCGCAGTTTCTTCCTCGGGCATCTCGCCCGGTTCGTCCGCTGTCGGCGCATCCGTCCAGTCCGGCGTGTCGGCGGCACCTGCATAGGCACCCGGCTGAAACCACGCATGTCCGCAGTTCGAACACTGGACATCGCGTCCATCGGCAGGAATGACGCCCTCGTCCACCTCGTACTGGGCAGCGCAATTCGGACAGATCAGTCGCATCGTGTCGTCACCAATGCCCCGGCCAGCAACCCTTCGGCCATTCTGGCCTTTGTTCCGAACCTGTTGTAGCAAGCGCTTTGGCACTATCCAAGCATTTGTGCCGCAAGGCTAAAAACTTCATCGAACGGGCGGGCGCGAAAGCCACGCCCGGTTCCTGGGACCAGATGCCGGTGATTGATCTTCAGGATGTCGGATACAGCTACGGGGGCGGTGACCTCTTGTCCGGCATGACGCTGTCACTGGCACCCGGCTCGTTCCATTTCCTCACCGGCCCGTCCGGCTCGGGCAAGACGACGTTCCTCAAGCTCTGCTACGGCGAGCTTCTGGCAACCTCGGGCCGCGTCAGCCTGATGGGGCAGGATGCGCGCAGCCTCGACCGCGACGGCATCGCGGCGGTCCGGCGCAGGGTGGGCGTCGTGCATCAGGACTGCCAGTTCCTCGACCATCTCGACGTCGCAAGCAATGTGACGCTGCCTCTGGCCGCCGCCGGGCGCGAAGCGGATGCGGGCGAATTGTCCGAGCTTCTGGCATGGGTCGGCCTGTCCGCACAGGCGACGGCGCGCCCGCCGTCCCTGTCGGGTGGCGAGCGTCAGCGTGCCGCACTGGCGCGCGCCGTGATGATGTCACCCGACGTCATCCTGGCGGACGAGCCGACGGGCAACCTTGACTGGGACATGTCGGTGCGGCTGCTGACACTTCTGGTCGAACTGAACCGGATGGGAAAATCGATCCTGATCGCCACCCATGACATGAACCTGATCCGCGCGGCGAAACAGCAGGTCTCGGCCCGCGTCCTGCGTATCGCCGGACGAAAGCTGACCCTTGCGGGGGCCGATCTGTGACCGGGCGGACTGGCATGATCGCCGCTGCTGACCGGCGATCCGCGCGCCGACCGGATCGTGCCGCCGACCGGCTTCACCGCCAACCTGACTGTCTTCGCGGGTGCCGCCATGGCGTTCCTCGCGATCTTCGTGCTGGCGCTGTCGGTCGCTTCGTCGCGCCTTGCCGACCGATGGTCCGATGCCCTGTCCGACACCGCGACCGTGCGCATTTCCGCACCCGCCGACCAGATGGCCCGGCAGACCGACCGCGTGCTGTCGGTCCTGTCCACCACGCCGGGCGTCGCCGCCGCACGCGCCATCACACCGGAGGAGACGGCGGCCCTGCTGGCCCCCTGGGTCGGCCCAGACCTGCCCGTCGCCGACCTGCCGATGCCGCAGCTGATCGAAATCGCCGCGACCCCTGACGGCTTTGATGCCGAAGGTCTGGCCCTGCGGCTGGCCGCCGAAGCGCCGGGCGCGGTGCTGGACGATCATACGCGCTGGCGCGCGCCGCTGATCGCTGCGGCATCGCGCCTGCGGCTGCTCAGCGCCGCCGCCGCTGATCCTGATCGCGGGTGCCATGGCCGCCATGGTCACCCTAGCCGCACAGGCAGCCCTTGCCGCGAACGGCCAGGTGATCCGCGTTCTGCGTCTGGTCGGGGCGCGCGACACCTACATCGCCCGCGCCTTCGTCCGCCGCTTCACCATCCGCGCGTTTCTGGGGGCGGTCGGCGGAAGCGTCGCGGGCGTTCTTGTCCTGTCCGCCTTCTTTGCCACGCTGCGCAGCGACAGCTTCCTCGCCGGTCTGTCGCCCGGTGCCGGCGACTGGCTATGGGTGCTTGCGATTCCGACATTCGCCGCCCTGACGGCCTTTGGCGCGACCCGCCTGGCTGCCTTCCGGACGCTGCGGTCAGTCACATGAGCATGGCATTCCAATACGTGCGGTCGTTTGTCTTCATCGTGCAGATGTACGCCGCGATGGCGATCATGGCCATCTGGTGGACGCCCATCGCGCTGGTCCGCCGCGACGCCGCCTTTGACGCGGTGCGCGCCTATTCCAACTGGGTCCGGCGCAGTGCCGCCGTTCTGGTCGGCCTGCGCTCGGAAATCCGCGGCGCCGGTGCCCCAGGGCGAATGCCTGATCGCCGCCAAGCACCAGAGCTTCTTCGACATCATCATGATCGTCTCGGTCGCGCCGCGCCCGAAGTTCATCATGAAGAAACAGTTGCTCTGGGCCCCGATCCTCGGCTGGTATGCCCGCCGCATCGGCTGCGTTCCCGTTGACCGCGGCAAGCGCGGCGCGGCCATTGCCAAGATGGTGGCAGATGTGAAATCGGGACTGGCCCAGCCCGGCCAGCTTATCATCTATCCGCAGGGGACGCGTGTGGCAGCGGGGGCGCGCAAGTCCTACAAGGTCGGCACCGGCGTTCTGTATGCCGAGACCGGGCAGGGCTGCGTCCCGGCCGCGACGAATGTCGGCGTGTTCTGGCCGCGCCACGGAATCCTTCGCAAGCCGGGACTGGCGGTGGTGGAGTTCCTGCCAGTGATCCCGGCGGGCCTGCCGCAGGCCGAATTCATGGCGCGGATCGAAGAGGTGATCGAGACAGCGTCAGACCGGCTGATGGCCGAGGCAGGGTTCATGGCCGGGGCGGCCGGGTCAGCCTGACTATCGGCCCGTTCTTCCCGACGACGGCAAGGTTATCACCGGGGCCGCATCCATCGCCTCACCGCCTGCCGGTTGCAGCAGGTCCTCCAGAAAGAAAGCGGTCAGCTGCAGTGCGCCCCGCCAGTCCTGACTTCCGGTAGACGGTCGCCGCGTGCTGCCGGACCGTCGCTTCCGAATTCCCACGCAGATGCGCGATTTCCTTGTGGCTCAGGCCCTTCAGCATCAGACCCGCCACATCGGCCTCGGCCTCGGTCAGCGACCAGTCGCGGAACTGCCCGGCAATCGCGCGGCTTAACCCTTCGACCTGCGACCTTGCCGCGCGCCGCCAGTGGTCGCTGACCCCGCGTGCCTGCGCCAGATCGCGCAGAAGATCGGTCCGTTCGCGCCGCATGTCGCGCGTCTCGGCGGACAGTTGCGCCGTCATCCAGACCGCTCCGAACAGAAAGACGGTCTCGGCAAGGTCGACCAGCAGTTCCATCGGCTGGAACCCGACCCCTGCCTGGACCTTCTCGGTCACGATCAGCGCCAGATAGAAGATCACCGCGGCCGCTATCATCGCTTTCGTCCGACTCATCGCCCGATCCCTTCTGCTGCAGGCGAAGGATGCCGCAGAACCGGTGTCTGCGGCATCCGACAGATGTCAGGGTATCACTCGGTGCGGAAGTACGACGCCCCGGCGATGGTCTGGTTGCCGCTTTCCTCGATGGCCAGAATCTCCAGCTCATAGACCGAATCCGGATCGAAGAATGTCGCGGGGACGGTGATCATCGTCCGGTCCGGCCCCAGATGCAGGTCAAAGACCGGGCGCGAGAATCCGTTCGGGTCGTCGTGGTTCTCCTTGTTGACCCAGACCTGATAGCCGGTGATCACCGGCGTGCGTTCGTCGCGGCTCTGGGTGACTGGCGTCCATTCGACAATCAGGTCCGCGACCGGAACCGCAGGCAGCGCGCCCGCATCAGCTTCGGGCACTGTCGCGGGGCGGATGATTTCGGGCGGCAACGGCACAAGCGTCGTGAACTTCGCGGCACCGGCCAGCGCCTTGCCGTCCCAGTTCAGGCCCTTAACGGTGTATTCGCCTTCCGGAAAGTCAGCCTTCAGATCCGCGTAGGACCAGTCCGCGTAGACCGGCTCCAGCGATTCGAAGAACACCCCCGCGATGCCCAGTTTTCCCATCCGACCGCTCGGCAGGACATGCAGGACCAGCTCACCCGCGGGGTCATAGACGCAAAGCTCCTTCCAGCCGTGATCGTCGAAATAGCCGTGGACCCCCAGATCGCCGTCCCCGGCATTGTCTTCGACATAGAGATAGGTCGACTGGAGCGTATGGGTGTCGGCGGGCATATTCTCGCAGGGCGCGGCAAGGGCCGGGGCCGCGAAGGTGATCAGAAAAAGCGGTGCAAAGTGACGCATGGTTGCCTCCTGTGGCAGGGTTTTCCAGGAGGGTCAGCTTCCGTCGCCGGAGCACCGGCAGCTATCCGACAGTGGTCGCGTCCGACGCAGCGCGGATACTGGCATCGGCGTGCTGCACATGCCGAATTCTTACCAGATCATGAATCCGGTCTCGTAACCCATTGATTTCAATTGGTCGAAAAAACGTCCCACCGTGGGACCTCGGTCGGCTCAGGCCGCCAGGCCCTTTGACCCCATCCCCAGGAACTTCTCCCGCCGGTCCCGGATCAGGTCGGCCGGTTTCTTGCCCGACAGGTCCTTCAGCATGCCCTCGACCGCCTTGCCCACCGCCTTGATCGCCTCGCCCGATGCCCGCTGCGCGCCGCCAAGCGGTTCCTTGATGATCTCGTCGATCACGCCCAGCTTCTTCAGGTCCTGCGCCGTCAGCCGCAGCGCCTCGGCCGCCTCGCGCATCTTCTCGGCGTCCTTCCACAGGATCGACGCGCAGCCTTCGGGCGAGATCACCGAATAGATCGAATGCTCCAGCATCGCGACCCGGTTCGCCGTCGCGAAGGCCACCGCTCCGCCCGATCCGCCCTCGCCGATGATGACCGCTGACCAGCGGCACGCCGATTTCCAGCGATTTCGCCGTTGACCGCGCAATCGCTTCCGACTGCCCGCGTTCCTCGGCACCCTTGCCGGGATAGGCGCCGGGCGTGTCGACCAGCGTGATGACCGGCAGGTCGAAGCGGTGGGCAAGGTCCATCAGGCGGATCGCCTTGCGGTAGCCCTTCGGGCCGCGCCATGCCGAAGTTCCGCTCGATCCGCGATCTTGGTGTCGTTGCCCTTCTCATGGCCGATCACGACGACCGGCCTGATCGCCGAACCGCGCAAGCCCGCCCATCACCGCATGATCGTCGGCGAAGTTCCGGTCGCCCGCCAGCGGCGTGTATTCCGTGAACAGCGCCTCGATATAGTCCTGGCAATGCGGCCGGTCCGGGTGCCGCGCCACCTGGCATTTCCGCCAGGGGTCGAGGTTGCGGTAGAGATCGCGCAGCATGTCGGCTGCCTTGCGGTCCAGCGCCGCCGCCTCTTTCTCCACGTCCATCTCTTCGTTCTTGCGGGCCAGCGCGCGCAGCTCTTCCGCTTTGCCCTCGATCTCGGCCAGGGGCTTCTCGAACTCGAGATAGATCATGCTGCGCCTCCGCTGCGGACCCGATGTATATGCCGCCGCGCACCCCGGTTTGCAACCGGACCCGCGTCGATCCAAACTTCGGCAAGATTTGTCCTGACCGGGCGCGGCAGGATGGTCTGGCAGGAAAGGAGGCGGGATGACCGGCCGATATGAGGACCGGATAGTCCGGGTGATCGACCACATCCTCGCCAACCCGGCGGGCGACCTGTCGCTCGATGCGCTGGCCGATGTCGCTGCGATGAGCCGGTTCCACTGGCACCGGGTGTTCCGCGCGATGACTGGCGAGACGGCGGCCGAGGCGGTGCGCCGGATCCGGATGCAGCGGGCGAGCTTCTGGATCGTCCGGGGCGACCCCGTGGCGGATGTGGCCCGGAGGGTCGGATACCGGTCTGTCCGCAGCTTCGCCCGCGCCTTCGCCGAGGTGCAGGGCATGACGCCCGCCGCCTTCCGCGTCCGGGGCGAGACTTCTCGCCCGTCACGCTTATCAGGAAAGGACAGACAGCCATGCACGACGTCACGATACGCAACGAACCCGCGCGCCGCCTCTTCGCGGTGGAACATCGCGGGCCTTACATGGAGATCGGCCGCAGCTTCGAGAAGCTGACGGCGGTCATTTCGGCGCGCGGTCTCTGGTCCGAAGCGCTCGGCATGGTCGGGGTCTATTACGACGACCCGTCCTCGGTGAAGCTCGCCGATCTGCGCAGTCATGCGGGCGTGGCTGTCACCGAGCAGTGCCGGCGTGTCCCGGCGGACTGGACGAGGTGCACCTGCCGGGCGGCGAGACGGCGGTCCTGCGGTTCAAGGGGCACTACTCCGGTCTGCCCGCCGCCTATGACTACCTCTACGGTACGTGGCTGCCGCAGTCTGGGCACGACGCTGCGGACAGTCCGCCGTACGAGTTCTACGTGAATTCGCCGATGGACACGGCGCCTGAGGACCTGCTGACCGACATTTCGGTGCCGCTGAAGTGACCCCGGCGATGACCAGCAAGGTGAGGGCCGCCTTTGACGCGGCCCCGCCTGCCGCGCGCAGGGGAATGCTGGTCCTGCGGGCGATGATTCTGGATCAAGCGGCGGAGTTGCCGCAAGTCGGGCGGATCGAGGAAGCCCTGCGCTGGGGCCAGCCCGCCTATCTCACACCGGAAACAGGCGCGGGGTGCAGCCTGCGGATCGGGCCGATACGCGATGGGGGTTTCGGATTGTTCGTGCATTGCCGGACCAGTCTGATCGAGGAGTTCCGGGCAGGCCCGGGTGCGGCGCTGCGGACGGAAGGCACGCGGGCGGTTCTGTTCCGGACTGTCGAGGACATCCTGGTCGGGCCGGTCGGAATGCTGATCGCGGGCGCGCTGACCTGGCATCTGCCCCATTCAAGGCGTGAGCGGCCTTGACGGGCGGCGGCCGTTGGCCGAAGACCGGCCATCCGCAGCGCGATCCGAAGAGGCCCCATGACCCGCACCGTCTATGTGAACGGCGACTTTCTGCCCGAGACCGAGGCAAAGGTCAGCATATTCGACCGCGGGTTCCTGATGGCCGACGGGGTCTATGAGGTGACATCCGTGCTGGATGGAAAGCTGATCGACTTCGACGGCCACCTGATCCGGCTGCACCGGTCCCTGTCCGAGCTTGACATCGTGCAGCCCGAACCGGACGACGCGATCCTGGCGATGCACCGGGAACTGGTGCGCCTGAACGTGATCGATCAGGGGATGATCTATCTTCAGATCACCCGCGGCAATCCGGGCGACCGGAGTTTTGTCTTTCCAGATCAGTCTGTTAGTTCCACCATCGTCGCCTTCACGCAGGACATCCCCAACCTGGCCGACGCGCCTGCCGCGAAGACGGGGTTCAAGGTCATCACCATCCCCGACATCCGCTGGGGCCGCCGGGACATCAAGACCACGCAGCTCCTTTACCCCTCGATGGGCAAGATGATGGCGAAGAAGGCGGGCTGCGACGATTCATGGTTCGTGCAGGACGGGGTGGTGACGGAGGGAACCTCGAACAACGCCTATATCGTCAAGGGAAACCGCATCATTACCAGACACTTGTCGGAAGACATCCTGCACGGGATCACCCGGGCGTCGGTCCTGCGATTTGCCCGCGAGGCGCAGATGACGGTCGAGGAACGGGCGTTTACGGTCGAGGAAGCGCAGGGCGCGGACGAGGCGTTTTCGACGGCGGCGAGCATTTTCGTGATGCCGGTGGTGGAGATCGACGGGGTGAAAATCGGGTCCGGGACACCGGGTCCGGTGGCTGTCCGGCTGCGCGAGATTTATCTCGACGAGATGCGGAAAGCCGCCGTCTAGGGGTGCCAGCAGGGTGCCAGCAACCTGCCACCAATGTGCCAGCAACCTGCCATACGCTGCGACCGGGGAATAAGGGGTTGTTCGGCGGTCAGGGGCGGTCCGCCCGTGCCCTGCGCCGCCGTCTCGGGGCGGCGAGCAGGGGGTTATCGCGCGGCCGGCCCGGATCACCCCGCAGTCTGGACCATCTGCACGGTGACGGCGGCGTAGAAGACCATGCTCGCGGCCAGTACGAAGACGTGCCAGATCGTGTAGTGGAAGGGCAGCCGTTCGAAGAGGAAGAACGCGACGCCGATGGTGTAGAGCACGCCGCCCGTCACGATCAGGACGATCACGGCGGTCGAGAGGCCGCCGAAAAAGTCGCTGCCCGCGAACAGCCCGGCCCAGCCCATGGCAAGCGCCAAGGCGACCGCGACGAGGCGCAGCCGGTCGGGAGCGACCAGCCGCATCACGGACCCTGCGAGTGCTGCACCCCAGAGGCCGGGCAGCAGCCAGCTGCCGCCTGCGCCGGACAGCATGACGAAGGGGGTGTAGGTGGACGCGATCTTGATGAAGATCGCCGTCTGGTCGAGATGGCGGAAGAAGGCCTTGCGCCGCCCCTCGCGCGCCATGTTGTAGAGTGCGGAGCAGAGCAGCATCGCGATCAGCGCGGCCCCGTAGATGCCGGTTCCCGCGATGGCCGGGACATCGCCGCGCAGGATGACGGCCAGCGTGACGAGGACCGGCACGGCGATCAGGGCGGTCGTCACGCCCGAGACGTGGATGACCGCGTCACTGAAGAGTTCGGCGGACGTGTAGCCGAGGCGGCGGGACAGAAGCATGATGGCTCAGGGTAGCATGATTCCCGGTCGCGCCCATCGGCCTTCCGTCACATCCGCGTGTCGGCGGGCAGATGGGGCACCGGATGCCCGGAAATCCATCCCGACGGATGCGGAAAGCGGCGGTTCAGGGGCCGTCTGGCGATGTCCACATGTGGACACGGGGTCATGTGTTTGAATTGAAACGGATTTTCAGAAATAAGGGATTCTGGTGACGGGTTGTTAACCATGTTTGGGACGCGGCGCGGTGCGCAATGAATGCGCACCCTACGGCTTGACGTTGGCCTTGAACGCCTGATCGAACGCCGCCTTCTTGCCCGCGTCGGCGTCGGTCTGGTGCTGCGCGACCCAGTCGGCATAGGGCATGCCGTAGAAGGTCTCGCGCGCCTCGTCCTTGGTCATGGGGATGCCCTGCGCGTTCGCGGCTTCCATGTACCAGCGCGACAGGCAGTTGCGGCAGAAACCCGCGAGGGTCATCAGGTCGATGTTCTGGACATCGGGGCGCTGGACCATGAGGTGGTCGCGGAGCGCGCGGAAGGCGGCGGCCTCAAGTTCGGTGCGGGTGGCGTCGTCCATGCCGGGTCCCCCTGTCAGATCAGGCCGGCGGCGCGGGCGCCTTCGAGGATGCTGTCGGCCAGGTGATGGGCGTCGCGCGTTCCGGCGGGATGGCTGTCGGGAATCTGCACGACGGTCATGCCTGCGGCAAGGGCGGCGGCGGTGCCCGCATCGGAATCCTCGAAGGCGATGCAGCGCGGCAGGTTCGGCGCGCAGGGTGTCGGCGGCGGCGAGGAAGAGGTCGGGCGCGGGTTTGGCGCGGGCGACACGGTCGACGCCGATGACATGGCCGGGGTCGAAGTGATGGGCGATCCCGGCATGGGCAAGCTTGCGGTGCGCGCTGGCGGTCAGGCTGTTGGTGGCGACGGCGCGGGGAAAGCGGCGGGCGGCGAGGCTGGCAAGGAGGTCGTCCGCGCCCCGCATCAGGGGGATGCCTTGCGCATAGGAGGTGCGGACAAGGGCGGACCATTCGGTCTGGAACGGTTCCAGATCGGTCGCGGGGCCGACATGCGCCTGCATGATGCGGAAGCCTTCGGCATCGCTCTGCCCGGCAAGGCTGGCCATGAAGGCGCGGTCGAAGGGCAAGGACAGTCGCTGGGCGGCCGTGACGGCGGCGTCGATGAACAGTCGTTCGGTGTCGATGAGGGTGCCGTCAAGGTCGAAGATGGCTGCGACGTAAGGGGGCATTCTGGGGTCCGGGGTCAAAGGCCGCTGGCGGCGAGGGTTTCGGCAAGGATCGGGGCAAGGCGGGCGGCCCAGGCGGTCTGGTCGGCGGGCGTGGCGATGAGGTCGTTGCGCAGTTCGATCAGGATGTTGGGGCGGCCTTGGGTCAGCGCATGGCGGTCGATGGCGTCGCCGTCGAGATGGCCGGAATAGGGCTCGTTGTCGCCGACGGTCAGGTCGGGTTCGGCGCGCAGGCGGGCGATCAGCGGCAAGGCGAGGCGGCTGTCGCGGTGCGAATGCAGGATGCCGATATGCCACGGCCGGGGCGGGCGGCCACGCAGGGCGGGGGTATAGCTGTGGACGGCGCAGATGACGGTGGCGGGGCGGCGGGCGGCAAGCCGGGCGTAGGCGGTGTGATAGCCGTGATAGAGCGCCAGGCGGCGGGCGCGGTCATCGGAGGTCAGGGCGCGGTTGGCGGGGATGATGGTGCCGTCATAAAGTCGCATGATGAGGGTCGGATCATCCTCGCCCCGGTTCGCGTCGATCACGAGGCGCGAGAAGGTCGACAGGATGGCGGGCGCGTTCAGCCGTTCTGCGAGCGCGCGGGCCAGCCCGGCGGCCCCGACGTCGTGGGCGATATGGCGGGCCATGTCGGCCTGACCTAGCCCGAGGCTGCCGCCGCCGATCCATCCGGGCACGGCGTTGCTGGCGTGGTCGCAGGTGACGAGCCAGCGCCCGGACCGGGCACTGCCCAGAATTTCAGCAGGATCGAAGGGTTGCGGATCGCGGGTCATTTCGGCCAAGCTTTAGGCGAGGCGCGCGTGAACCGCCAGTTGCCTGACCGGACGAATTCCGCCATATGCGGCGACGCGGCCTGCCGTTATCGCAAACGGGCCACCAGAAGCGGGGATCGACGCGCCATGAAACGCAATCGCAATGTGAAGATCGTGGCGACGCTGGGACCGGCGTCGAGCGACTACAAGATGATCCGGGCGCTGTTCGAGGCAGGGGCGGACGTGTTCCGGCTGAACATGAGCCACGGCGATCATGCGGACCAGAAGGCGCGCTATGACATCATCCGGCAAGTCGAGGCGGATACCGGCCGTCCGATCGCGGTGCTGGCGGACCTGCAAGGCCCGAAGCTGCGTGTCGGCGTCTTTGCGAAGGATGCGGGCGAGGACCTGAAAGAGGGCGCGAAGTTCCGGATGGACCTGAACCCGGCGCCGGGCGACGCAAAGCGGGTCTGCCTGCCGCACAAGGAGATATTCGCAGCGCTGGAGCCGGGATCATCGCTTTTGGTCAATGACGGCAAGATCCGGCTGCGCGTGGATGCCTGCGGACCGGATTTTGCCGACTGCACGGTGATGGCGGGGGGCGTGATTTCGAACCGCAAGGGCGTGAACGTGCCGGATGTGGTGCTGCCGTTGGCAGCCTTGTCCGACAAGGACCGCAAGGACCTGGAATTCGCCTGCCAGCTGGGCGTGGACTGGCTGGCCCTGTCCTTCGTGCAACGGCCGCAGGACGTGCGCGAGGCGCGCGATCTGGCGAACGGCCGGGCGGCGATCCTGTCGAAGATCGAGAAACCGGCGGCAGTGAAGGCCTTCGCGGAAATCCTGGACGTCAGCGACGGGATCATGGTGGCGCGGGGCGATCTGGGCGTGGAGCTTCCGGTCTATTCGGTGCCGCCGATCCAGAAGCAGCTGGTGCGGATGTGCCGGGCAGCGGCGAAGCCGGTCATCGTGGCGACGCAGATGCTGGAATTGATGATTGAAAGCCCGATGCCGACGCGGGCTGAGGTCAGCGACGTGGCGACGGCGATCTACGAGGGCGCGGATGCGGTGATGCTGTCGGCGGAATCGGCGGCCGGGGCCTATCCGGTCGAGGCGGTGACGACGATGAACAACGTGGCGAAGTCGGTCGAAAGCGACCCGACCTATCGCCAGATCATTGAATCGAGCCGCAGCGTGGAACGCACGACGATCGCCGACGCCATCGTCTCGGCGGCGCGCGAAATCGCCGAGGCGACGGATGTGCGCGCGATCTGCTGCTTCAGCCAGTCGGGCACGACGATCAGCCTGGTGGCGCGGGAGCGTCCGGGTGTGCCGATCATCGGACTGTCGCCGGAAGTGCGGACGCTGCGGCGGATGTGCCTGACCTGGGGTGTGCATGGCGCGCTGACGGGGGTGGTGGACCGGTTCAAGGCGGCGGTGGTCGCTGCGGTGCGCGCGGCGCGGGACCAGGGCTTTGCCGAGGCGAAGGACCATATCGTGCTGACGGCGGGGGTGCCGTTCAAGGTGCAGGGGACGACCAATATCCTCAGGGTTGCGCCCTGCGACGAAAGATTGATTTTCGCGACCGATCCGGAATAATCGCGCCGCGGGCGGACCGGGACCGGGTGAATGCGTGGACAGTGAACTTCTGCTGATGATCGGCCTGGTTGTCGCGGTGATGGCGATCCCGGCGCTGATCTCGGCCTTCGGTGCCAGCCGCCCGCCGCGTGCTGCGGCGGTTGCGGCGGCGATAGGCGGGGCCTTGATCGTGATCGCGATCAGCCTGCATCCGGGCGGGTTCCGGGCGCAGGACCTGCCAGAGATCGCGGCGCGGGTGATCGACCGCTATGTGAACTAGGCGGACACCGCGTCCGCAGTCCAGAAGGGCGGCGATATGCTGAAGGCGATGCAGAATCCGGTGTTCCGGCACCTTTTCGCTGCTCAGGCGCTTGCGCTTGTCGGCACGGGGCTTGCGACCGTTGCCTTGGGCCTTCTCGCCTTCCGCATCGCCGGAGCGGATGCGGGTCTGATTCTGGGGACCGCGCTGGCGATCAAGATGATCGCCTATGTCACGCTGGCGCCGGTCGCAGCGGCGGTCGCCACGCGATTGCCGCGACGCGCGGTGCTTGTCGGGCTTGACCTGGTGCGCGCAGGCGTCGTGGCCGTGCTGCCCTTCGTGACCGAGGTCTGGCAGATTTACGTCCTGATCTTCCTGCTGCAGGCGGCCTCGGCGGCCTTCACCCCGGCGTTTCAGGCGACGATTCCCGATCTCTTCCCCGATGAGCGCGACTATACCGCTGCCTTGGCGCTGATGCGGCTGACCGAGGACATGGAGCAGATCGTCTCGCCGCTGCTTGCTGCGGCACTGCTGACGGTGGTGAGTTTCCCGGTGCTTTTCGGTGGCACAGTGGTGGGCTTTGCCGCCTCTGCCGTGCTTGTCGTGACGGCGGCGCTTCCTCCGCGACCGTGGGCACCTGCCGAGCGCTTTCTCACCGAGGTGACGAAGGGTGTCCGGGTCTATCTTCTCACGCCCCGTCTGCGCGGCGTGATGGCGCTGGAGTTCGCCGTCGCCGCGGCGGGGGCGATGATCTACGTCAACACCGTCGTCTTCGTTCAGGGGCGCTTCGGGCTTGGCGAGGCGCAGGTCGCGCTGGCCTTTGCGGCCTTCGGGGGAGGTTCGATGCTGGCCGCGCTGATCCTGCCGCGCATCCTGTCAGCAACGCGGGATCGCAGTGCGATGTTCGGGGGGGCCGCGCTGATGCTGGCGGCGGTCGCTGCAAGCGGGTCGGCAGCGGGTCTTGCCGGATTGATGGGTCTCTGGGCGCTGGTGGGCTTCGGGTTTGCGCTGACCCAGATTCCCATCGGGCGCATTCTGACCCGCTCTGCCGCGCCCGCCGACCGACCGGCGGTCTTTGCGGCGCAGTTCGCGTTGTCGCATGCGGCCTGGCTTGTGGCCTATCCACTGGCCGGATGGCTCGGGGCGGCGGATGGGCTGGGGCGGGCGGCGGTGGTGCTGGCCGTGCTGGGCGCGGTCGCTTTCGTCTTTGCGCTGCGGCTCTGGCCATCGGATGACCCCGACATCGTGCCGCATGTCCATCCCGGTCTTGCCGCCGGACACCCGCACCTGATGTCCGGTGAAGCGGGTCACGCGCATGCCTTCGTGATCGACGCGCTGCACCCGCGTTGGCCGCAGCGGACCGACCGCGCGGCGTGACCGGCGGCCCGATTGGCGGCCCGACTGGTGCGGTCGAGCCGTCACTTGCCAACGTCTTTGCGCACGCATATACGGCGCGCTTCAATACCTGCGCGGCCGGCCGAAGTGGCATGCCGAGTCGCGCCTGAAACGACGGAGATCGAAATGCCCAAGATGAAGACGAAGTCCGCCGCGAAGAAGCGGTTCCGGATGACTGCCTCGGGGCGCGTCAAGGCCGGTGTGGCCGGCAAGCGCCACGGCATGATCAAACGCTCGACGAAATTCATCCGCGATGCGACGGGGACGATGCTCCTGTCCGATGCGGATGCGAAGATCGTCAAGAAATACATGCCGTACAACCGCTGAGGAGCCAGAGACATGTCCCGCGTCAAATCCGGCAAGGTCACCCATGCCCGCCACAAGAAGGTCATCAAAGCCGCTGCAGGCTATTATGGCTTCCGTTCCAAGAACTTCCGCACGGCCACCCAGGCCGTGGACAAGGCCAACCAGTACGCGACACGCGACCGCAAGACGCGCAAGCGGAATTTCCGCGCGCTGTGGATCCAGCGGATCAACGCGGCGGTGCGGGCCATCGACGAGACGATGAGCTATTCGCGCTTCGTAAATGCCCTCAGCGTCGCGGGGATCGAAGTGGACCGCAAGGTTCTGGCCGATCTGGCGGTGCACGAGCCCGAAGCGTTCGGGGCGATCGTCGAGAAGGCAAAGGCGGCGGTCACGGCCTGAGAGGGCGGATCGGCTGAAAGAACAGAGAGGCCCTGCCGGGAGGCGGGGCCTTTTGGTTTTGGCGTCTGAATTTGGCGCGGCAGGGCTTGCGTCCGGGTTCAGAGTGCCAGCTGGAACCGCACCTCGCCATTCGGAGAGGTGCCTGCCTCGGTCCAGCCCAGCCTCCGGTATAGCCGCTCCGCTGCCGTGCCGGGGGTGGTGGAGAGCGTGACAACGGCATGGCCGTCGCGGCGGAGGTCATCGCAGACGCGGGCCAGGAGCGCTGTACCGACGCCCTGCCGGTGATGGCCCTGATCGACGAACAGCGCCCAGATCGAGCTGTCTCTGTCGTCACTGGCCGAGAAGCCGATGATCGTTTGACCGACTTCACGGACCCAGACGCGTCCCCGGCGCACAAAGTCCTCATAGTCGGCGTGGTTGACGGAAGTGGGATCGGAGAGGCGGTTTTCAGTGACGGCACCGCGGATTTCGACCAGACGGTCGATGTCGGCTTGGTGCGCGCGTCGTTCCTGACTCATCCGGGCAATCCTCGGTTCGGGGCGGATAGCGTCCAAGGCGCAATCGTCGCGCGTCATCCGCCCCGGTTCAAGCCGCGTCCGGCTGCGCGCTTCTTGCATCCCATCCCCCTTCCCGCTAACCCCGGCGCGGCTGGTGCGGCGGAGGCGGGTATGGATCTGGGCGGACTTCGGGACAGATATATCGGGGCGGTCGCGGCTGCCGCAGACGAGGCTGCGCTGGAGGAGGTGCGGCTGGCGGCGCTGGGCAAGAAGGGCGAGATCAGCCTCAAAGATGCGCGAGCTGGGCCAGATGGAGCCGGGCCAGCGGCAGGCGGCGGGTGCGGCGCTGAACGTGCTGAAGGACGAGATCGATGCGGCGCTGCGGGCGCGGAAGGCGGCACTGGGCGATGCGGCGCTGGATGCGCGGCTGCGGGGCGAGTGGCTTGACGTGACGCTGCCGGGGCGGCCGCGGCGTGCAGGCACTGTGCATCCGGTTTCGCAGGTGACCGAAGAGATCGTGACGATTTTCGCGGATATGGGGTTCGGCGTGGCGGAAGGCCCGCAGATCGAGACGGACTGGTACAATTTCGATGCGCTGAACATGATGCCGGAACATCCGGCGCGGCAGGAGTTCGACACGTTCTTCATGGCGCAGGCCGAGGGCGACACCCGCCCGCCGCATGTGCTGCGCACGCATACCTCGCCGGTGCAGATACGCGCGTTGCAGGCGCAGGGCGCGCCGATCCGGGTGATCGCCCCGGGGCGCGTCTACCGGATGGACATGGACCAGACGCATACGCCGATGTTCCACCAGTGCGAGGGGCTGGCGATCGACCGGGACATTTCGATGGCGAACCTGAAATGGTGCCTTGAAGAATTCTGCCGGGCGTTCTTCGAGGTGGACGCGGTGGAACTGCGGTTCCGGGCGTCGCATTTCCCGTTCACCGAGCCGTCAGCCGAGGTGGATATCCGCTGTTCCTGGGCGGGCGGGCAGCTGAAGATCGGCGAGGGCGACGACTGGCTGGAGATTCTGGGGTCGGGGATGGTGCATCCGAAGGTGCTGGCGGCGGCGGGGGTGGACCCGGACGTCTGGCAGGGGTTTGCCTTCGGGATGGGGATCGACCGGCTGGCGATGCTGAAATACGGGATCCCGGATCTGCGGGCGTTCTTCGAGAGCGACCTGCGGTGGCTGCGGCACTACGGGTTCCGGGCGCTGGACGTGCCGGGGCTGGCGGGGGGGCTGAGCGGATAGGATCAGCGTGCGCCGATCCCCCTCAATCCCCCGACGCGCTGACCAGCGTTGTCCGCGACAGATGCGCCGCGCGTTTGGTGCCGCCGCAGCCGATGGTGCCGATGATCGTCTCGACCGTGTTGGCCGCGCAGTCGTTCGACTTGTGGCCCTCGGTCATGATCATGCGCGGGCGGGTGCGGGTGTCCTTGCCCATCACAAGGTCGAAGCCGTTCGGGAAGGTCGTGAACAGGCCGATGGCCATGATGATGCCGACGCCCAGAACCACATGGGGCAGGCCGCCCGGTCCGTCGTTGCGATAGCTGTGCGCCATGACGCGCCTCACTGATCAACCGGCGACACAGTGCGCCGATGCTGCTTATCGCAGCGGATTGCGCTGACTACGCGACCGCATTCCGGCCCTGCCAAGGTAAGATTTGGTCAACGATGATCGGGGCCAGCGCGGTTCTGTTGCCCGAAAACCCGGCTTTCCCTGTGCGTGCCGCTGCGGTAGATGCTGGCCGCGCGGCACCAAGAAGGCGGTCTGACGATGAAATTCACCCTGTCCTGGCTTCACGACCATCTGGAGACGCGGGCGTCGCTGGAGGACATCCTCTATGCGCTGACGGACCTCGGGCTGGAGGTCGAGGGCGTCGAGGATGCGGCGGCGAAGCTGGGGGCGTTCCGCATCTGCAAGGTGATCGAGGCGGTGCAGCACCCGAACGCGGACAAGCTGCGGCTGTGCCGGGTGGCGACCTATCCGGACGGGCCGGGCGGGCGGATGGAAGAGGTGCAGGTGGTCTGCGGCGCGCCGAATGCGCGGACGGGGCTGGTGGGGGTGTTCGCGCCGGTGGGCACGCATGTGCCGGGGACGGGCGTGGACCTGAAGCCGGGGGTGATCCGGGGCGTGGAATCGAACGGGATGCTGTGTTCGGAGCGCGAGCTGGAACTGTCGGACAGCCATGACGGGATCATCGAACTGCCCGAGGATGCGCCGCTGGGGGCGCGGTTCGTGGACTGGAAGGGGCTGGCCGACCCGGTGATCGAGGTGAAGGTCACGCCGAACCGGCCCGATGCGCTGGGCGTGCGGGGGATAGCGCGCGACCTTGCGGCGCGGGGCTTGGGCAGTTTGAAGCCGATGCCGGACGTGGCGGTGAAGGGCAGCTTCAAAAGCGGGATCGGGGTGAGGATCGACGAAAGTCTGAAGGCAAAGGGATGCCCGCTGTTCACGGGCCGGGTGATCCGGGGCGTGAAGAACGGGCCGAGCCCGGACTGGCTGCAGGCGCGGCTGAAGGCGGTCGGCCTAAGGCCGATTTCGGCGCTGGTGGACATCACGAATTTCTTCACCTTCGACCGCAACCGGCCCTTGCACGTGTTCGATGCGGACAAAGTGAAGGGCGATCTGCGCATCCATGCCGGCGACGGGCGGCGAAGAGCCTGCTGGCGCTGGATGGCAAGACCTATGCGCTGGCGGCCGGGCAGATGGTGATTTCGGACGATCAGGGGCCGGAATCGCTGGCCGGGATCATGGGCGGCGAGCCGTCGGGATGCACGGACGCGACGGTGAACGTGTTTCTGGAAAGCGCCTACTGGGACCCGATCACGATCGCGGCGACGGGGCGCGCGCTGAAGATCAATTCGGATGCGCGCTACCGGTTCGAGCGGGGGGTCGACCCGGCCTATACGCTGCCGGGGCTGGAGGCGGCGACGCGGATGATCCTGGACCTCTGCGGCGGCGAGGCGTCGGAGGTGGTGATGGACGGGGCGGTGCCGGACACGGCGCGGGACTACCGGCTGGATGCGAAGCGGGTCGTCAGCCTGGTCGGGATGGAGATTCCGGAAGCGACGCAGCGCGCGACGCTGCAGGCGCTGGGCTTCACGCTGAAGGGTGATATGGCGAGCCCGCCGTCGCTGGCGGCCGGATGTGCTGGGCGAGGCGGACCTGGTGGAGGAGGTGGCGCGGATCGCGTCGCTGACAAAGCTGGAAGGTAAGCCGCTGGCGCGCGCCCGGGCGGGCGTGCCGCGGCCGATCCTGACGCCGCTGCAGGTGCGCGAACGCGCGGCGCGGCGGACGCTGGCGGGGCTGGGCTACGACGAATGCGTGACCTACAGCTTCATCGATGCGGGCAGTGCGGCGCTGTTCGGTGGCCGGCGGCGGGACTGTGGTGGACAACCCGATTTCATCCGAGATGACGCATCTGCGCCCGGCGCTGCTGCCGGGCCTGCTGCAGGCGGCGGCGCGCAATCAGGCGCGGGGGATTGCGGATATGGCGCTGTTCGAGGTGGGGCCGGCCTTCCATGGCGGCGAGCCGGGCGAGCAGCACCTGCTGGCGACGGGGCTGCTGGTCGGGGCTGTCGCCGCGCGCGACCCGCACGGGTCGCGGCGGAACGCGGATGTGTATGACGCGAAGGCGGATGCCGAAGCGGTGCTGGCGGCCTTGGGCGCGCCTGCGCGGATGCAGGTCGGGCGCGGTGTGCAAGGCTGGTGGCATCCGGGCCGGTCGGGGGCGATGAAGCTGGGTCCGGCGACGATGGCGGTCTTTGGCGAGGTGCATCCGAAGGTGCTGGCGGCGATGGATGTGAAGGGACCGGCGGTGGGCTTCACGGTCTTTGTCGAGGACGTGCCCTTGCCGAAGTCGCGCAGCATCGCGCGCCCGGCGCTGGCGCTGTCGGACCTGCAGGCGGTCGAGCGGGATTTCGCCTTTGTCGTGGATGCGCAAGTGGAGGCGCTGGCGCTGGTCAATGCGGCACAGGGCGCGGACAAGGCCTTGATCGCGCGGGTGTCGGTGTTCGACGAATTCGCAGGGCCGAAAGCCGAGGCGCAGATGGGCGCGGGCAAGAAGTCGCTGGCGATCACGGTGCGGTTGCAGCCGACAGAGCGGACGCTGACGGATGCCGAGATCGAGGCGGTGGGTGCAAGGATCGTCGAGAAGGTCGGCAAGGCGACGGGCGGGGTGCTGCGGGGGTGAGATATTGCTTCGCTGACTGCGGGAGCGCACACTTCGGCGAAACCGCTGACCGGAGGCCGCGATGGACGTCGATGCGTTCGTGTTCGATATCGGCGGAACCGTGTTTGACTGGAGCACAGCGCTTGCCGAAGCGCTTGACCGATGCGGCGTCTCATCAACAGGAGCGGCCGCAGCATTTGCCTTGTGCTGCCGGGCGGCGTTCCTAGACCGGATCGGTCGTGTCGTGAAAGGCGAAGAAGCCTGGGCCACATCGGACGAGGTTTTGCGCGGCGCGGTCAGCCAGGCATCCGCCGAGACCGGGCTGACCCTGGATGCCGGGAAGATCGAGCGTGTGGCGCTTGCATGGCGCGGCATGCCCGCGTAGCCCGGAGCCAGAGAGGCCATCGCTGCGCTGCGCAGGAGAGCGCAGGTCGCGCCGCTGACAATCCTGAGCTGGCCGATGGCGGTCGGATCGTCGCGCGGAACGGGATCGTCTGGGACGGGCTTCTGTGTTGCGATGTAATCGGTGTCTACAAGCCTGATCCTCGATGCTACGCCCTCGCAGCCGAGATCATGCGCGTCGAGCCCGCGCGGATTGCGATGGTCGCATCTCATCCCAGCGACCTGCGCGCCGCGCGGTCAGCCGGATGGAAAACGGTCTTCGTTCGTCCGCACATCGAGGACCCGGGTGAGGACTATGCGGCCCCCGGGCTGGCGGACGAGTTCGATGTGGCGGTGGCGGATTTCCCGGACCTCGCCGTGCGCCTGGGCCACTGAGCGCCATACCCCTCGGGCGGCAGGTTTCGCCGGTATTCTCACGACCTGCTGCGGGGGTGAGCGGGTCGGGCGGTCCTGATTAACGGCGTGTTCACCGCTGCGGGCTAGCAATGCTTGGCGCGCGGGGAATGGCATGGCGACTGACAGCGACGGGTTCGAACGCAGCGTTCTGGATAAGATGAACGGCTTCATCTATCGCTGCAAAGCCGATCAGCACTACACGATGCTGGCGATGAGTTCGGGGATCACCCGGCTGCTCGGCTATCCGGTGGCCGAACTGATCGACAACCGCGTGCGGACCTATTCATCGCTGATCCATCCCGATGACTCGGAAGAGGTCGACCGCATCAACCTCGACGGGCTGGCACGGCGGATTGCCTTCAACCTGAACTACCGGATGCGGGCCGCAGACGGCCGCTGGGTCTGGGTGCATGAGACGGGCGGCGGCGTCTGGGATGACGCGGGGACGCTGATCTACATGGAAGGGGCGGTCACGGATATCGACCAGCTCTACTCGCGCGAACAGGAGCGGACAGCACAGCTGGCGCGCGTGGCGGACAAGACGGTCGGGATACTGGATGCGCTGAGGTATCTGAAGCTTTTGTCGGTGAATGCAGGGATCGAGGCGGCGCGCGCAGGGCCCGCGGGTGCGGGGTTCGCCGTTCTGGCGCAGGAAATGCGCAAGCTGGCTAACCGGACGGAAGAGATGACAAGATCTATCGGCGGCCGCTGACGGGCAGGCGACCTGCGGTTGGATGAGCCGGAGACCGCCCCGGCCCCCGGCGGACAGCCGGATCAGGCCGGGCGCGCCGGAACCAGCAGGCCGCGCTGGACGCCGGGACGGGCGAGAAAGCGGTCGAGATAGGCGGGGACGTTCTTCAACTCGCCGAAGCCGACGGCATCGCCCGCCTTGTAGAAATCGCGCAGAGTCCGCAGCCAGGGGCAGATGGCGATGTCGGCAATGGAATAGTCGCCCGCGATCCAGTCCTGTCCGGTCAGCTGCCGGTCGATGACGCTGAGGATGCGGCGCGCTTCGGCATAGTAGCGGTCGCGCGGGCGGGGGTCTTCGATGTCCTTGCCGCCGAAGTGGTGGAAGAACCCGACCTGGCCGAACATCGGCCCGACGCCGCCCATCTGGAACATCAGCCACTGGATGACCGACCAGCGCCCGGCAGCATCCTCTGGCAGGAACTTGCCGGATTTTTCGGCGAGATAGAGCAGGATCGCGCCGCTTTCAAACAGCGGCAGGGGCGCGCCATCGGGCCCATGCGGATCGATGATCGCGGGTATCTTGTTGTTCGGGTTCAGCGACAGGAATTCGTCGCTCATCTGGTCGTTGGTGGCGAAGTTCACCAGATGGGGGTCATAGGGCAGCCCCGTCTCTTCCAGCATGATCGAGACCTTGACGCCGTTGGGCGTCGGGAGGGAATAGAGCTGGATCGCATCCGGGTTCACCGGCGGCCAGCGTTTCGCTGATCGGAAACATGGAAGCAAACGACATTTTTTCCCCTTTTTCGGGCGCTGCAGAAGCTGACTTTAGGTAAGCCGTTGCAGGCGCGAAAAAAAGTGCATGCGCCATGACAAATCGTGATACGTGGGCATCCGCTCAAAAGTGCGGCAAAAGCCGCGCACTGTGGACGTATAGAAAACGTGGGGACTACGGAATGATCAAAGAGTTCAAGGATTTCATCTCCAAAGGCAATGTCATGGACCTTGCCGTCGGTATCATCATTGGTGCGGCCTTTACGGCCATCGTCAATTCGCTGGTCGGCGACCTTATCAACCCGATCATCGGGCTGATCCTGGGCGGCGTCAACTTCTCGGACATGTTCCTCGACCTGTCGGGCACCAGCCCGGCGACGATGGCGGCTGCGAAGGATTCGGGGGCGGCGGTGTTCGCCTATGGGTCGTTCATCACGGCGATCATCAACTTCCTGATCATCGCCTTTGTGGTGTTCATGCTGGTCAAGATGATGAACAGGCTGATGCCGAAGCCGGCAGCGCCCGAGGCCCCGAAGGGTCCGACGCAGGAAGAGCTGCTGACGCAGATCCGCGACGCGCTGCGCAAGTAAGCGGGCGGCCGCACGAACAGGAAAGGCCCGCCGGTTGGCGGGCCTTTTTGTTTTCGGGAACGCAAGGATCAGTTCAGCAGGCGATTTCGGATCGACCGTGGGCAGGCCGAGGGCGGTGCCGACAGCCGCATAGGTCAGCTTGCCCGCATGGACATTCAGCCCGGCCATCAGGTGCGCATCGTCCTTGCAGGCCTGTTTCCAGCCCTTGTCGGCGAGGGCCAGCAGGAAGGGCAGCGTGGCGTTGCCAAGTGCCAGGGTCGAGGTGCGCGCGACGGCGCCCGGCATGTTGGCGACGCAGTAGTGCATGATGCCATCGACATCATAAACCGGGTCCTGGTGCGTGGTGGCTTTCGAGGTCTCGAAGCAGCCGCCCTGATCGATGGCGACGTCGACAAGGACCGCACCGGGCTTCATCGTCTTGAGCTGGGCGCGGGAGATCAGTTTCGGGGCTGCGGCCCCCGGGATCAGGACTGCGCCGATCACCATGTCGGCGTCGGTGATAAGGTCGGCGGTGTTGCCAGCGGTCGAATAGATCGCCTTGAAGTCGCGTCCGAAGACATCGTCGAGATAGCGCAAGCGCGGCAGCGAGCGGTCGAGGACGGTCACGTCCGCGCCCATGCCTGCGGCAACCTTGGCAGCATGGGTGCCGACCACGCCGCCGCCGATGACGACGACCTTGCCGGGGGCCACGCCGGGCACGCCGCCGAGCAGCACGCCGCGGCCGCCGTTGGCCTTTTGCAGGGTCCATGCGCCGACCTGCGGGCGCAAGGCGGCCCGCGACTTCGGACATGGGGGCCAGCAGCGGCAGGCCGCCCGCGCGGTCGGTGACGGTTTCATAGGCGATGCAGGTGGCGCCGGACTTCGAGCAGGTCATGCGTCTGGTCCGGATCGGGGGCGAGGTGCAGGTAGGTGAACAGGATCTGGCCTTCGCGCAGGCGCTTGCGCTCCACCGGCTGCGGTTCCTTGACCTTGACGATCATGTCGGCCTTGGCGAACACCTCGTCCGCCGTGCGGGATGATCCTGGCCCCGGCGGCGATGTAGTCGGCGTCCGGGAAGCCCGCGCCGGTGCCGGCGTTGGTTTCGATCAGGACGTCATGGCCATGCGCGATGGCCTCGCGCGCCGCATTGGGCGTCATGCCGACGCGGAATTCCTGGGGTTTGATTTCCTTGGGGCAGCCGATTTTCATGGGGGTTCTCCTGTCACTTGATCCCACTATGCGCCGGATGCGATGAAATCGGGTTGAAAGATCGGTGGCATTTCGGGGTGTTTGATGTATGATCTTCGACAGATCAACAAATTCTTCGAAGGATCGTGCGTCAATTATGGAGATCGACGCGACGGATAAGCGGTTGCTGGGCCTGCTTCAGAAGCAGGGACGTCTGACCAACGCGGAACTGGCGGATCAGGTGAACCTGTCGCCCTCCGCCTGTCACCGGCGGGTCGGGCGGTTGGAGGCGGCGGGGTATATCGACGCCTATGTGGCGCTGCTGAATGCGCGCAAGCTGGGGCGGCCGACTACGGTGTTCGTGGAGATCACGCTTGCCGGGCAGGCGGACGAACTGCTGGACGCCTTCGAGAAGGCGGTGAAGCGGGTGCCGGACATTCTGGAATGCCACCTGATGGCGGGGACGGCTGATTACCTTCTGAAGGTGGTGGCGGAAGACACCGAGGATTTCGCGCGCATTCACCGCCAGCATCTGGCGCGGCTGCCGGGGGTGGCGCAGATGCAGTCATCGTTTGCACTGCGCAAAGTGGTGCAGACGACGGCGATCCCGGTTTAGGGTATCAAGGCCCCAATTGGGACGGGTCGTCATAAAACTGTTGCGCGTCTGGGCTACGCGCGGGGAGGAAAATCCCGGAGTGATCCTATGACCCCCTACAACATGCTGTTCCTCTGCACCGGCAACTCTGCCCGCTCGATCCTGGCCGAAGCGATCCTGAACCGCGAGGGGAACGGGCGCTTCCGCGCCTATTCGGCAGGATCGCAGCCGAAGGGAGCGCCGCATCCGATGGCGCTGGACCTGCTGCGGCGCGAAGGCTTCGACACCGGGTTCGCGCGGTCGAAAAGCTGGGACGAGTTCGCTGTCCCGGGCGCGCCCGAGCTGAACTTCGTGGTGACGGTCTGCGACAACGCGGCGAACGAGGTCTGCCCGTTCTGGCCGGGCCAGCCGATGACCGCGCACTGGGGCGTGCCGGACCCGGCGGCGGCGACAGGGACGGACGCCGAGGTCGCGCTGGCCTTTGCGGAAGCCTACCGGATGCTGCGGAACCGGATCATGGTGTTCGTGAACCTGCCGATGGCGACGATCGACAAGATGACGCTGAAGGCGAGGATGGACGAGATCGGGACGACGGGCGCATGACGCGTGGCGCGACGGCTGGTGGCCGAGGCGCTAGGGACTGCGCTGCTGGTCGCGGCGGTCGTCGGGTCGGGGATCATGGCCGACCGGCTGACCGATGACGTCGCGCTGGCGCTGCTGTGCAATGCGGTGGCGACGGGGGCGGCGCTGGTGGTGCTGATCACGGTCTTTGCGCCGGTGTCGGGCGCGCAGTTCAACCCGGCGGTGACGCTGGTCTTTGCGCTGCGGGGCGAGATCGGCGCGGGGTTGGCGCTGGCCTATGCGGTGGCGCAGGTGGTGGGCGGGGTCGCAGGGACCTGGGTCGCGCATCTGATGTTCGACCTGCCGGTAGTGCAGCTGTCGCAGACCGCCCGGACCGGCGGCGGGCAGTGGCTGGCCGAAGCGGTGGCGGCCTTCGGGCTGGTGCTCGCGATTCTGGGGACGATCCGGGCAAAGGGGTCGGTGGCGACGGTGGTGGGATTGTATATCACGGCGGCCTACTGGTTCACGGCGTCCACGTCGTTTGCGAACCCGGCGGTGACGGTCGCGCGGGCGCTGACGGATACGTTCGCGGGGATCAGGCCGGGGGATGTTCCGG
This sequence comes from uncultured Alphaproteobacteria bacterium, assembly GCA_963819585.1. Lineage (GTDB taxonomy): Bacteria > Pseudomonadota > Alphaproteobacteria > Rhodobacterales > Rhodobacteraceae > JAOADN01. The sequence continues at coordinate 233,288 of CAWFWP010000009.1, read as the reverse complement.
AGTTCGTGGCAGCGCAGTTGGTGGGTGCGCTGGTCGCTGTGGCGTTGGCGGGGTGGCTGTTCGCAGAGGAGCACTAGGTCCGGAGGCCGGTCTCTTCCAGCAGCAACAGCCGATATGCGTTTTGTTCGCAACCAAGAGGATGCCGATCAGGACGATCTCGCGATCATTGCTGTGGCTCAAGACGATCCTTGCGCGGCGCGCGTCGTTGCGGGCTCCGTCCCAAGTCGGGACGGAGTTTAAAGACGCAGACCCCATTAGCGGCCTTGGTTAAGAACCATCTCCGAACCGTGGACTGCAGCGAATTCTGTGACAGCGCGGTACACGCCGTGCTGCTGCGAGGCGGGGTCGGGATCGAAGTCATCGCCGAGAATCACTCCGCCGGGCTTTACACGCGTTCGGAGCAGATCGAGTTCGCTACGCGTAAGGTCGTAATCGTGGCCGGAGTCAACGTAGGCAAAATCGAGTGTGCTTTCGGAAAGGCACTCAAGGAAGCGCACCGAATTTTCAATCACGACTTCGACCCGACCCTTTTCGATCTCCGTCCGGTAGACCTCGAGAATGCCGATCACGGAGCGGACCCGGCTGTCGGCGTCGATTCCGCTTCGCCAGAAACCGCCCGCCCGATACCAGGTATCGACCAAGTAGAGTTTGCGGCAATGGTTGAGGAGAAACTCGCCGAATCCACCTTTGTAAACGCCCAGTTCCGCCCCAACCGAACTGTCACCAAGAAATGGCCGCACGAGCTCATATCGCTCTTTCTGGCGCGCAAAGGAATTCCAGCCCGCGTCGCGCCAGGTTGGGAATTCGTATTGGCCCGTCCAACCGGACCTTCCCGTCATGTCCGCAGCCCCGTCTCCTCCAGCAGACCCTTCCGCTTGGCCTCGTAGTAGTAGCCCTTGGCATACCACATGACGGCTTTGTCCCGGCTGCCGTCCGATACCAGCCATGCCCCGCGCAGGTACTTCGCGCCGTAGCGCAGGTTGGTGTCGGCATCGAGAAGGTCGGACGGGTCGCCCCGGAAACCCATCGTGGCGGCAGTCTGGGGCAGGATCTGCATCAGGCCGTAATAGGGGCCGTTGCGGGCGGCGGGGTTATAGCCCGACTCTCGCTGGACCACGCGGTGGATGAGGTCGGGCGGAATGTCGTAGAGGCGGGCATAGGAGGCGATCAGGCGGTTGATCTCTGCCGGGCCGTCCACCGTCGCGCGGCGGCTGCGGCCGCCGCAGGCGGCGAGGATCAGGGGCAGGACGATGACGAGGCGGCGGGTGATCCGGGACATGCCTTCCGATAGTCGGCCCGCGCCGGTCCGGTCAAATCAAAAACCCCCGAGCTTGCGCAGCGGGGGTTGATCGTGACGCGGGTTTCCCCGCCAGCGGTTCACAGTTCTTCGCCTAGAGAGCGCCTTCGCGCTGGGCCTTCTTGCGCGCCAGTTTACGGGCACGCCGGACGGCTTCGGCTTTCTCGCGGGCTTTCTTGACCGAGGGTTTCTCGAAATGCTGCTTGAGCTTCATTTCGCGGAAGACCCCTTCGCGCTGAAGTTTCTTCTTCAGCGCACGAAGCGCCTGTTCGACATTGTTGTCGCGAACGCTGACCTGCATGTGGTTGTCACCACCTTCCTAGGTTAGAGTTGCAGTAATCTGCAGGAAGCGGCCCTATAGCAAAGCGCCAATGCTTTGTCCACGCGACTCTGGGCCGGTCTGATCGGGGGCGTTTGGCGATGGAAAACAAGGCGATGGATGTGGAGGCCCTGCGCGAAAGGCTGCTCGACGCGGCGCTGGCGCATGTGCCCTTCGACGGGTGGAGTGCTGCGACGCTGCGGGCTGCGGCAGAGGATGCCGGGATTGAGCCCGATCTGTTGCGGGCGATCCTGCCGCGCGGGATCATCGATCTGGCTGTGGCCTATCATCGCAGGGGCGACGCGGCGATGCGGGCGCGGCTGATGACGACAGACCTGTCGGCGATGCGGTTCCGGGACAAGGTTGCAGCGGCCGTGCGGTTCCGGATCGAGGCGGCGGAACGCGAGGCGGTGCGGCGGGGGGCGGCATTGTTCGCGCTGCCGCAGAACACGCCCACGGGTGCAAAGCTGATCTGGGATACGGCGGATGCGGTCTGGACGGCCTTGGGCGACACGTCGGACGACCTGAACTGGTACAGCAAGCGGGCGATCCTGTCGGGGGTCTATTCATCGACCGTGCTGTTCTGGCTGGGCGACGAGACGCCGGACCATGCGGCAACGTGGGATTTTCTCGACCGCCGGATCGAGGATGTGATGCGGTTCGAGAAGCTGAAGGCGCAGGTGCGGGACAATCCGACGCTGTCGCGCGGCTGGCCGAGGGACCGCTGAAGGTGCCATTGCAGATGATCGGACGCATCCGTGCGCCGGGCGGGTTGCCGCGCGATCTGCCGGGGAAAATCTGGGGCCGGGGGTGAGCCTGCCGTCCGACATGCGCGTGGTGGAGATCGCGCGGCCGGGCGGGCCGGAGGTGCTGCTGCCGGCGCGGCGCCCGGTGCCGGAGCCGGGAGCGGGGCAGATACTGATCCGACTGGCTTACGCGGGGGTGAACCGGCCCGATGCGCTGCAGCGCGCAGGGGCATATGCGCCGCCGCCGGGGGCCTCGCCGCTGCCGGGGCTGGAAGGCGCGGGGCATGTGGCGGCGGTGGGGCCGGGGGTGACGGACTGGGCGGTCGGCGACGCGGTCTGCGCGCTGCTGCCGGGGGGCGGCTATGCGGAATATGCCCTGACAGCGGCGGCGCATGCACTGCCGGTTCCTGCCGGGATGGACCTGCGCGCTGCCGCCTGCTTGCCCGAGACGTTCTTCACCGTGTGGTCGAATGTGTTCATCCGCGGGGGCCTGAGGGCGGGTGAGCGGTTCCTGGTTCACGGCGGGTCGTCCGGGATCGGCACGACGGCGATCCAGCTGGCGAGCGTTCTGGGCGCGCGGGTCTTTGCGACGGCCGGGTCAGAGGAGAAATGCGCGGCCTGCATGGCACTGGGGGCGGAGCGGGCGTTCAACTACCGCGAGGCGGATTTCGTCAAGGAGATGAAGGCGGAAGGCGGAGCGAACCTGATCCTGGACATGGTGGGCGGCGACTATATCCCGCGCAATATCAAGGCGCTGGCGGATGAGGGGCGGCTGGTGCAGATCGCCTTTCTGCAGGGGCCGCAGGCGACGCTGAACTTTGCCGAGGTGATGATGCGCCGCCTGACGATCACGGGATCGACGCTGCGCCCGCAGTCGGACCTGGCCAAGGCGCGGATCGCCGAGGGCCTGCGCGCGCGGGTCTGGCCGTTGATCGAGGCGGGGCGCATAGCCCCGGTCATCGACAGCGAGTTTCCGCTGGAAGACGCCGCAGGCGCGCACGGTCTGATGGAGACCTCGGCCCATATCGGGAAAATCGTGCTGCGGGTGGGCTGAGCCGTCGCCCTACGGCGCTTCCATCAGCGCGTCGAGCATCCGGCAGTCGCGCTGTGCGTCTTCGCCGCATTCGCGTGGCTGCAGGTCCTTGGTCAGGCAGATTCGCACCTCGCTGATGCGTTCCTCGTCGCAGGTAACGGTTATGCCGTTGGCGATCATTCCGGGATTTGCCTCGATGAAGGCCTCCTCGACGACGCTGACGGGCAGTTCAACGTCCTTTGCGAGACCGCTGAACACGTCTGGAACGCGGACCGACTGGAAGGCTTTGCGTGAGGCGGCGAAATAGTCGTCGGACGACAGTCCGGTGCAGCGCCCGTGCTTTTTCCACTGGTGCCAGGCAAGGCCCGACGAACCTGCGATGTCGGCCATCGCCGCCGTGTCGGCGCGCGACGGGTCGCTCTGGGATGTGCGGCAGAATTCGGGCCAGCCGTCTTCGTTCTGTGGCCAGAGACCATGCAGCACGAAGCCGCGCTGCGATCCGTCCGTGCATTCCCGGCTGCCCTCGCGCAGGCCGGTCAGCGTGCAGAAGGTCGGTGCCCAGGACATCGCAAGGATATAGTAGTCGAAATCGCCGGTCTGTGCGCTGGCTGCGCGCAACGGGCTGGCCAGGAGCAGAAGAAGGGCCGCAAACAGTCGCATTTTCTCTTCCCTCGTTCCGGCAGGCACAGTATATACCCGGCTTACTTCCCCGAAAACGAGGAAACGCGGTCTGAATAAGCCCGCAGCCGTTTTCCCGGCACGGGAAAGATTTGCCAGAGGTCCCCCGGAGGGACCGCCCACGCGAAGGAGCGTTCCGATGACGAAACCGCTGATGGCCAAGGCGACGGCCGTATGGCTTGTCGACAACACGACGCTGAGCTTTCAGCAGATCGCGGATTTCTGCGGCATGCACGAGCTGGAGGTGCAGGGCATCGCAGACGGCGACGTGGCGGCGGGCGTGAAGGGGTTTGATCCGATCGCGAACAACCAGCTGGAGCAGATCGAGATCACGCGGGCCGAGGGCGACCCGGCCTACCGGATGAAGCTGAAGTTCAATGCAAGTGCTGTCGGCGAGGAAAAGCGGCGCGGGCCGCGCTATACGCCCTTGTCCAAGCGGCAGGACCGTCCGGCGGCGATCCTGTGGCTGGTGAAGTTTCATCCCGAACTGGCCGATGCGGCCATCGGCAAGCTGGTGGGCACGACCAAGCCGACGATCCAGGCTATCCGCGAGAGGACGCACTGGAACATCAGCCAGATCACGCCGATCGATCCGGTGGCGCTGGGGCTCTGCCGTCAGACCGAACTGGACGCGGCCGTGCAGAAGGCGGCGCGCAAGAAGGCGGGCGACGGCGTCGTGATGTCGGATGACGAACGCCGCAAGCTGGTGTCCACGCAGACATCGCTGGGCATGGCCCCGGAGGCGCGGGTGCCTGCAGGCGTCGGCGCGCTGGAGGGGTTCACGCTGTCGCAGCCGGAAGAGCGCGAGAAGACGGCGAAGGATTTCTCGGACGCGGACAGCTTCTTCAATCTGCCCGAGGCGGATGACGAGGACGAAGACGAGGACGACGCGGACAGCAAGCGCTGAGGCGCCCGCGCGTCAGACGCGCTTGCGGGCCCTCAGCGCGGCCTCGATGGTGCCGTCGTCGAGATAGTCAAGCTCGCCCCCGATCGGCACGCCCTGGGCCAGGGACGTGACGGCGACGCCGGTGCCTTCGAGCGCCTCGGCGATATAGTGGGCGGTGGTCTGGCCATCGACAGTGGCGTTGAGGGCGAGGATGACTTCGGTGATCTGGCCATCGCGGACACGGGCGGCCAGCGCCGGGATGCGCAGGTCGTCCGGGCCGATGTCATCCAGCGCCGACAGGGTGCCGCCGAGGACGTGGTAGCGGCCCTTGAAGGACTGGCCGCGTTCCATCGCCCAGAGGTCTGCGACATCCTCGACCACGCAAAGCTCGGACGGAGAGCGGCGCGGATCGGTGCAGATGCCGCATTGGTCCGCAGTGCCGATATTGCCGCAGGTGACGCATTCGCGGGCGGTGGCGGCGACGTGGGCCAGCGACTGCGCCAAGGGTGCCATCAGCGCGCCACGCTTTTTTATCATGTGCAGAACGGCCCGGCGGGCGGACCGCGGCCCGAGGCCGGGCAGACGGGCCATCAGGTCGATGAGGTTCTGGATGTCGCGGGTGGCGTCGGTCACGTCAGAACGGCAGCTTCATGTCGGCAGGCAGGCCCATCGAGGCGGTGAGTTTGCCCATTTCTTCCTGTGTTCGGTCGGCGGCTTTCTTCTGGGCATCCTTGATCGCGGCGAGGATCAGGTCTTCGACGACTTCCTTTTCGGACGGGACCAGGATCACAGGGTCGATGGACAGGGACTTCAGCTCGCCCTTGGCCGTGCAGGTGACTTTCACCAGCCCCGCGCCGCTGTCGCCAGTCACGATGATCGCGTGCAGCTCGTCGGTCAGGGCGGCCATCTTGCCCTGCATGTCCTGCGCTGCCTTCATCATCTTGCCGATGTCGCCGAGGCCCGCGAGGCCGCCCAAACCCTTCAGCATTGCAAATCTCCTCAATCGTCCTCGAACGGGTCCCAGTCGCCATCCGTCATATCGTCGCCCGCTGCGTCGTCCGCAACCGGGGCGTCGGCGGAATAGGGCGTGACCTTCGTGATCTTCGCCTTCGGGAAGGACGCGAGCACGGCCTGCACAAGCGGATCGTCCATCACATCGGCATGGGAGGCGGCTTTCTCTGCCGCGATCCCTTCTGCGATGGTTGCAGCGCCACCTTCAGAGACGACCGACACCCCCCAACGTACGCCTGTCCAGTCTTGCAGACGCCGCGAGAGTGTCGCCGCGAGATCGGCTGGTGCGGTGCCGGTGGGCTGGAACTCGATCCTTCCCGGCGAATAGCGGACGAGGCGCAAGTTGTACTCGACCTCGTTGAGCAGTTTCTGGTCGCGGCGCTCGCGGATCAGTGCCACCACGTCCGGGAAACTGCCATAGCGCGCGAGCGACGGCTGCGGCGTCTCTGCCAAAGCGGGCGCTGCCCCCGAGACAGCCGGGCGCGCCATCGCGCGCGGCGGCGCGTGGACCGGCGCTGGCGCGGGGGAGGGGCCAGTACGGACGGGGGCGTCCGGGGCGGGGCTTTCCGACAGCCGCCGGATCAACGCCTCAGGGTCGGGCAGGTCGGCGACATGGGTCATGCGGATGACCGCCATTTCGGCCGCCATCATCGCGTTCGGGGCCTGCGCCACCTCTTCCAGCGCCTTGAGCAGCATCTGCCACATGCGCGACAGCACACGCATCGACAGAGCCGCCGCCATTGCGCGGCCCCGGTCGCGTTCGTCGGGGGGGACGGTCGGGTCTTCGGCGGCATCGGGCGTGATCTTGATGACGCTGACCCAGTGCGTCACCTCGGCCAGATCGCGCAGGACGGCCATCGGGTCGGCCCCATCGGCATACTGGGCGGACAGTTCGGACAGCGCCCGGTCGGCCTGCCCGCGCAGGATCATGTCGAAGAGGTCGAGGACACGGCCCCGGTCGGCGAGGCCGAGCATCGAGCGGACATCGGCGAGCGAGGTTTCACCGGCGCCGTGGGCGATTGCCTGATCCACCAGCGACAGCGCGTCGCGGACCGACCCTTCGGCGGCGCGTACGATCAGGCCGAGGGCGTCGCCGGCGATGGCGGCGCTTTCCTGGGTCAGGATGCCGCGCAGGTGGGTCAGCATCGTCTCGGGCTCGATCCGGCGCAGGTCGAACCGCTGGCAGCGCGACAGGATGGTGACGGGCACCTTGCGGATTTCGGTCGTCGCCATGATGAATTTCATGTGCGCGCGGGGTTCTTCCAGCGTCTTCAGCATGGCGTTGAAGGCGGCGGTGGACAGCATGTGGACTTCGTCGATGATGAAGACCTTGAAGCGCCCGAAGCTCGGTTTGCCATCGGCGATGCGGTTGAGTTCGCGGATCGAATTCGACGCCGGTGGAGGATGCGGCGTCGATTTCGAGAACGTCGATGAAGCGCCCGTCCATGATGGCTTTGCACGGTTCGCAGTGACCGCAGGGGTCGATGGTCGGGCCGCCGGTGCCGTCGGGGCCGACGCAGTTCAGGCCCTTGGCGATGATGCGTGCAGTGGTCGTCTTGCCTGTGCCGCGCACGCCCGTCAGCATGAAGGCGTGCGCGATGCGGTCGGCGGCGAAGGCGTTGCGGAGCGTGCGGACCATGACGTCCTGGCCGATCAGGTCGGCAAAGGTCTGCGGCCGGTATTTCCGGGCAAGGACGCGGTAGGGGGTGGGTTCGGACATGGACGCTCCGGCTGACCGGGGCAATCTAGGTTAGGGGCGCGGCGGGGACAACAGGCCGTGGGGAGCCGTCGGGTCAGAGGCCGGTCGTCTTTTCGATATGCTCGGGATACCGCGCGCCCTCGACCGGGATCGCGTCGGCGGCGGCGGTCAGGCTGGCGAGGTCATCTGCGCTGAAGGTGATCGCCTCGGCCCCGATATTCTCCTCGATGCGGGCCAGCCTGGTCGATCCGGGGATCGGGACGATCCAGGGCTTCTGCGCCAGCACCCAGGCCAGCGCCACCTGCGCCGGGGTCGCGCCCCGCTGGTCTCCGAAGGTCCGGATCATGTCGATCAGCCCCTGATTGGCCGCCATCGCATCGGCCGTGAAGCGCGGCAGAAGCTGGCGGAAGTCGTTCTTTTCCAGTTTGGCACCGGCATCCATCGCGCCGGTCAGAAAGCCCTTGCCAAGCGGGCTGAACGGCACGAAACCGATGCCGAGGCGTTCCAGCAGCGGCAGGATTTCGGCCTCGGCCGAGCGGGTCCAGAGCGAATATTCGCTTTGCAGGGCGGCGAGCGGCGTCACGGCATGGGCACGGGCGATGGTTCCCGCCCCGGCCTCGGACAGGCCCCAATGCGTGACTTTACCCGCGCGGATCAGGTCGCCGACCGTTCCCGCGACATCCTCGATGGGCACGTTCGGGATCGACGCGGTGCTGATACAGCAGGTCGATCTTTTCGACGCGCAGGCGACGGAGCGAGCCTTCGACGGCGCGGCGGATCGTGTCGGGGCGGCTGTCGAGGCCGGAAGTTGTCGCGGTTCCGGTCCCGGTCACTTCGGCTTCGGGCGGCAGGCGGAAGCCGAACTTGGTGGCGATGGTGACCCGACCCTTGAAGGGTTCGAGCGCCTCACCCAGCAGATATTCGTTGGTGTAGGGGCCGTAGACCTCGGCGGTGTCGAAGAACGTCACGCCGCGCTCGACTGCGTCGCGCAGGACGGGGATCATTGCCGCGGGGTCCGGGATCACGCCGTAGGACTGGCTCATCCCCATGCAGCCGAGGCCGATGGCGGACACTTCGGGCCCATTGGTGCCCAGTCTGCGCGTCTGCATCCCTTGTCCCCCTATTCCCGCGCGAGCGCCGCCACCGGGTCAAGCCGCGACGCGGTGCGGGCGGGAAGGTACCCGAAGACGATACCGATTCCGCAGCAGGCAGCAAAGGCCGTGACGGCGACCATCGGCGAATAGACCAGCGGGAAGGCCGGGAAGAACGACTTGGCCACTTCGCCCCCCGCCACGGCGAGGATCACGCCGATGACGCCGCCGGCCAGGCTGACCAGGACCGCCTCGATCAGGAACTGGGTCACGATGTCGGACCGCCGCGCGCCGACCGACATGCGCACCCCGATCTCGCGCGTCCGTTCGGTGACGGAGACCAGCATGATGTTCATCACGCCGACGCCGCCGACGATCAGCGAGATCACGGCGATGGACGTGACAAGGATCGTCAGGGTGCGTGTTGTCGTGGTGATCGTGTCGCGGAGCGTGTCGGAGTTGGTCAGGAAGAAGTCCTGCTTGCCGTTCCGCCCTAGCATCAGGTCGGTGATGAGGCTTTCGGCGACGGCCATGTCGTAGTCGTCGGCGATGCGGACAGAGATGGCGTCGATATCGGTCTGCCCGGTGATGCGCGTGGCGACGGTGGTGTAGGGCAGGTAGACGCCGATGGACTGGGGGCCGAAGCTGATGCCGGATTCGGACACAAGGCCGATGATCCGGGCGGGCACGCGGCCGATCAGGAGGGTCTGGCCGATGGGATCGGACCCGTCGGGGAACAGGACCTTCTGCGCCTCGGTGTCGATGACGGCGACCTGGTCGCGCCGGGCGATGTCGGCTTCGGTGAAGATCTGGCCCGCTTCGATGCTGAACGCGCCAAGGCCGAAGTACCCTGCGCCGACGCCCCGAACCCGGGCCGAAGACGACGTTGACCCGCGCTTGACCGTCGCGCTGGTCGTGACCTCGGGCGAGACCGAGACGGCGTACGGTTGCAGCGCGATGGCGTCGGCGTCGTCGGGGCCGAGCGTCCGGATCGCCGACGCGCGGCGGTCGCCGAAGCCGGAACCGGGGCGGATATCGATGGTGTTCGACCCGATCTGGGCGATGTCGCGCAGCACCTGTTCCTTGCTGCCGGTGCCGAGCGCCACGACCGACACGACGGCGGCGATGCCGATGATGATGCCGAGCATGGTCAGGAAACTGCGCAGCCGGTGCGCGGCCATGGCCTTGAGCGCCATGCCGGTCGCTTCGCGGGCGCGGTCGAGACCGGCCAGCGGGCTGTCGCGGCCTGGGCCGGTAGGGGACATCCGCGATGCCGGGGCCCCGGGCGTCTTGCGGGTGTCGGACAGGATGCGGCCGTCACGGATTTCGACGATGCGGTCGGTCTGTTCGGCGACCCTGGGGTCGTGCGTAACGATGATGACGGTGTGGCCTTTGCGGTTCAGGTCGGTCAGCAGCGCGATCAGGTCCGCGCCGGATTTCGAATCGAGCGCCCCGGTCGGCTCATCCGCCAGGATCACCTCGCCGCCGTTCATCAGGGCGCGTGCGACCGACACGCGCTGCTGCTGGCCACCGGACAGCTGCGACGGGCGGTGCGACAGGCGGTCGGACAGGCCGAGCTGCGACAGGATCGCCTTGGCTGCGTCGCGCCTGCTGCGCCGCGCGGTGCCGCGATAGACGGCGGGCACCTCGACATTGGACAGCGCATCGAGGTCGGGGAGAAGCTGATAGCGCTGGAAAATGAAGCCGAAGTGCTCGCGCCTCAGCCGCGCGCGGTCGTTTTCGCCAAGGCTGCCCACATCCTGCCCGGCAAAGCGGTAGCTGCCCGCGGAAGGCCGGTCGAGCAGGCCGAGGATGTTCATCAGGGTCGATTTTCCGGACCCGGATGCGCCCATGATCGCGATAAATTCGCCGGGCATGATGGTCAGGTCGATGCCGTCGAGCACGGTGGCGGTCTGATCGCCCGCTGCAAAGCTGCGGCTGACGCTTTCAAGCCGGATCAGTGGCTCGGCCCCGACCATGTCAGAAGCCCATCACCGGGCGGCGGTTGAAGCTGACGGCGGCGGAACTGCCCGACGCGCGGTCCGACACGACACGTTCGCCTTCGGTCAGGCCGGTCTTGATTTCGGCCGTCACGGAATTGTCGAGGCCGACCGTCACGTCCCGCATGCTGCGGGTCTTGGCGGCGGCGTCCCAGACTTCGACCTGCGCCTGACCGGCTTCGGTTTCGCTTATGACGACCGATGGCACGGTCAGCACATTCTCCGCGCGGTCGAGGATGATGCGCACTTCGGCCGTCATGCCGATGCGCAGGCGGCCATCCGCATTCGCCACCTCCAGCAGACCGTTGTAGTAGATCGCCTTCGACGTATCGATCTCGTCGCTTTCCTCGATGGAAGCGGGTGCCGGTTCGACCGATCGCAGGACCGCGTCGATCGGCGCCTCGGGTGCGCCGAGCAGGGTCAGGATCGGCCTTCTGGCCGGGGGCGACCCGCACCACGTCGGCCTCGGAAATCTCGGCCTTGATGACCATGCGGTCGAGATCGGCGATCTTGACGATGGTGGGCGTGGCCGAGGCCGAATTCACCGTCTGGCCCTGTTCGGTGACGACGGCGACGATGGTGCCGCTGATCGGCGCGGTGATCCGGGTGCGCGTCAGGTCCAGTTCCGCCGATGACACCGCGACGCGCGCACGGTCGCGCTGCGCTTCGAGCGCCTGCAACTGCGCCTCGGCGATGGCGACATTCGATTCTGCGGTTTCCAGCCCCCCGTCCGAAGCGAGGGCCTGCGTGTTCAGGGCCTGTGTGCGGTCGAGGGTCTGGCGGGCGGACCGCAGGGTCGCGGCATTCGACGCGATCTGCGCCTCGATCTGGGCGAGATCGGCCTTGGCCTGCAGAAGCGCGTTTTCCTGATCGAGCGATTCCAGTTCGGCGATCAGGTCGCCCTGCTTCACCCGGTCGCCGAGTTTTACCGCCAGCGTTTCGACCTGCCCGGAGAGCCGCGCACCGACCGCGACCAGAGACGAAGCCTCGATCACGCCGGATGCAAGGACCGCGCGTTCGACGGTGCCGCGCGTGACCGCGATGGTGGCGGGCGGGGCGTCGCTTTCACCGGCAGCGTTTGCCTGCCAGCGCCAGGCCCCCGCCGCCGCGAGGGCGACGACCACCGCCGCCATCAGCCATTTGCGCATCTTCGTGATCCGTCCTGTCCGCTATGCCCGTCAAACGCGGCAGCGCGCGGTTTCCGTCGCGTGCGCGCTGGATTCCAGATAGGCCGTTCCAGCCTTTGCGGCAAGGAACGGCCACTGGACCGGGTTAGTTGCCCTTGTCACGTTTGCGTTCGGCGACGATCACCTTGACCCGCCGACCCCACTGCCTTTCGCGCGCGCGACTTTCGGCAAGGCTCGCCGTGGCGTGGGCATCTTCGCGCATCAGCTTGCGCCAGCGGGTCAGGCGTGCGGGATCGAGGCTGCCGTCGTCGATGGCGGCGCGGACGGCGCAGCCGGGTTCGGCCTCGTGTGCGCAGTCGCGGAACCGGCAGTGCGGGATCAGGTCGGTGACGTCTGCGAAGGTCTCGGCGATGCCATCGCCTGCATCCGCAAGGCGCAGTTCGCGCATGCCGGGCGTGTCGATGATCCAGCCACCGGTCGTCATCGGATAGAGCGCGCGATAGGTCGTCGTGTGGCGGCCCTTGGCATCATTCTCGCGGATGTCCTGCCGGGCGAGGTCGATGCCGGTCAGGGCCGAGGTGATCGTCGACTTGCCGGTGCCCGAGGACCCGACCAGGGCGACGGTGCGTCCCCTGCGGCACCAGTCCGACAGGGTTTGGGCCAGATCGGGGCTGCGGGCGTTGATCGGCAGGGCGATCAGGTTGTGCTTGAGGACCGATGCGCGTGCAACGAAGTCGTGCGGGTCGTCCACCGTATCTGCCTTGGTCAGCAGGATCACCGCCTCGGCCCCGCCTTCGGCTGCCAGCGCCAGATAGCGTTCCAGACGCGCCGGGTTGAAGTCGGCGTTGCAGGACGTGACGATGAAGAGGGTATCGACATTGGCGGCGATCAGCTGGTCGGCCCCGGTCTCGCCCGCTGCGCGGCGCTTCAGCAGGCTGGTGCGGTCGAGCAGGCGAACAGCGGTCTGATCCGACATCTGCCAGCACCCAGTCCCCCACGGCAAAGCTGCCGGTGGGAGTGTCCGGCGGGCAGCGCAGCGCCACCGGGCCACGGTCGGTCAGGGCCTCGATCCGGTCCCGGTGCACGGCGCTGACGCGCGCGGGTGTCAGAGTCGCGGTTTCGTCAAGGGTCAGCTGTGACAGCTGAAGCGCCGACCATCCGAGGTCGGCAAGCGTGAAGGTATCCGTCACTGGTTTCATCCCGTTCAGGTGAACAGCGCCAGCGGCAGCCTTGATGCAAGGGTGCCCGGCGCGGGTTCGGCGGGCCGTCGCGCCTGTGTCAGGCGCGGCCCCGGAGGGTTGCAATGGCCGACATGAAACCCTCCCTTGACTGAACGCCCGCGACCATCGCGGGACTAAGGGTGAGAGGCTGGACAGCGACCCAAGCGGGTCCCGTTGCGGCTGCTTCCTTCCGGACCTGACCGGGTTGGCGGGGCGCTCACCCGCGCCAACCTCTCGGACGCGGATATACGCGCGGGGGGCTGGATTCGCAAGCTCAGCGGAACAGCCGCCCTGGCAGCGCGCGCAGCACATCGGCGTTCCGGCGGGCGCGGGCCAGGGTCCAGCTGCCGCTGATGCCGGTCAGGAGCAGTTCGGCATCGGCAGTGGCGGCTGCCGGAGCCTGCCCGAGGCGTGTCGCATGGTCCGCGATGCAGCCAATCCAACGCGCGAAAATCCGGTCGGCATGGGCGCGGAAGGCGTCGTTCTCGGGTCCGTCGAACAGCATCGCCGAAATCGGGCAGGTATCCGCGTCGGCCGTGATGTCAAAGAACTTGGCCAGCTTGAAGCACAGCGTTGTCGCCCCGTCGCGGTAGTCGGCGGCGGGCAGGAAGGCCGCGTCGATGATCTCGATCATGCCTGCGGATGTCGCGTCGGCGGCGGCAAGGGCGAGGTCCGATTTGCCCGCGGGGAAGTGGTGGTAGAGCGACCCTTTGGGCGCGCGGGCGTCCGCAAGGATGTCGGCGACGCCGACGCCGTTATAGCCGCGCTGGCGGAACAGGCGGGCAGCGGTGGCAACCAGCCGGTCGCGGGTCGAAGGGTCGGGCTCGGTCATGTCATCCAGTCTAGGCATCTTTCCGCCGTGCGTGAAGATGAGCCAATGGTGTAGACCGATTGGTCTAGACCAATCGGTCTATTCTGGCTAGAGTGATTCCGCATTGCAGGAGACTGACCCGTTATGACCAAGCATTCACCGATCATCGACACTGCCAACCCCGTGCCGGGCGCGGACAGGGATTTCACGGTCGAGCCGCTGCGCATCAATGCGGGCGGCGCGACGCTGGCGGGACTTTACTACGCACCTAGAGCCGCTGCGAAGGCGGTGGCGGTTCTGAACGGGGCGGTCGGCGTACCGCAGCGCTTTTACCGCGGCTTTGCCGAGTGGCTTGCGGGAACGAGAGGGATCGCCTGCCTGACCTATGACTACCGCGACTTCGGCGCATCAGCCACGCGCGGACCGCGCCGGTCGGATGCCGCCCTGACCGACTGGGGTCTGCGCGACCAGCCTGCGGCGATGCGGGTGGCGCGCGGCCTGGCACCCGGCTTGCCGGTCTGGGTCATCGGACATTCCTTCGGCGGCATCATGCTGGCCTTCAACGGTCAGGCCGCCGGGGCCGCGCGGGTGATCACCCTGGGCAGCGGGTTGGTGCACCTGTCGGATCATCCCTGGCCCTACCGGCTGGCGGCGGCGGCCTTCTGGTACGGGCACGGGCCGATCCTGACGACGCTGGCGGGCTATCTTCCTGGGCGGATCGCCGGTCTCGGGTCCGACCTGCCGGCCGGGGTCTACTGGCAATGGCGGCGCTGGGCGACGACGCGGGGCTTTGCGCTGAGTGACGTTGGCCGCGGCCTGCCCCTGCCGCAGCCGGCGTCTGTGACGGCACCGATGCGGATCGTCGCGGTGGAGGATGACGTGATGGTCCCGCCGCGCGCGGTCTGGCGGCAGATGGCGCTGGCGCCCGAGGCGGTGAAAAAGCAGAAGGTCCTGCGGCCCGGCGACTACGGGCTGGAAGGCATCGGCCATCTTGGCGCGTTCGCGCGGCAGAATTCCGTGGTCTGGCCGGATATCATCGCCTAGCCTTGGCCCGTCAGGGATGGCGGGGGATGGGCGGATGGCGGCACGTCTGATGGAATGCGACTGGCCGGACTTCGGCGCGGTTTTTGTGCCCGGCTTGCCGGACCTGCCGGAAATGCGGGGACGTCTGCAGGCGATCCGCGCCGCGATGGTCGCGCGCGGGCTGGACCGGCTGGTTATCTACGGCGACCGCGAGCATTCGGGAAACATGCTCTGGGCCACCGGCTTTGACCCGCGCTTTGAAGAGGCGCTGCTGATCGTGTCGCAGGACCGCGCAGTGCTGGCGGCGGGCAACGAATGCCTGCCCTACGCCCAGGTCTCGCCTTTGGTCGCGTCGGGCGACATCGCCGTCGTGCACTGCCCCAGCCTGTCGCTGATCTCGCAGCCACGCGACGTAGGCGAACGGCTGGACCGGGTGATCGCGCGCGAGATCCCTGCGGGCGGCACGGTCGGGTCGGCGGGGTGGAAGTACTTCGGCAGGGACGAGGTCGATGACCCGGACACCGCGCTGGAAATCCCGGCGCTGATGGCAGACCTGCTCCGCGCGCGTGCTGGTCGCGTGGTGAATGCGACCGACCTGTTCATGCATCCCGGATACGGTCTGCGCTGCACGGTGACGGCAGCCGAAATCGCGCGGCTGGAATTTGCGAACCACATGGCGGCGACCGCGCTGCGGCGCATGGTCTTTGCGTTCCGCGAGGGGATGACCGACTTCGACGCGGTCGTGGCGGCGGGGATCGGCGGGCTGCCGCTGGGTTGCCATGTCACCTTTGCGACGGGCGACCGGGCCGATCAGGGGATGAGCGGACCGACGGGGCAGGTTCTGCGGCGGGGCAGCGCGATTTCCTTCAACATCTGCCACTGGGGCGCGAACATCTGCCGTGCCGGTTGGCTGGCGAGGGGTTCGGACGATCTGCCGGTCGCGGCGCAGCAGTATGTCCCGGATTTCGCCGGGCCGTATCTGGAGGCGCTGTCGGAGTGGTTCGGGATGATGCGTCCGGGTGTGTCGGGTGGCATGGTGTGGGACCGCATGATGGCGCTGTTGCCGCGCGAGCGGTTCGGCGTCACGCTGAATCCCGGGCACCTGATCGGCAGCGACGAATGGATATCCTCGCCGATCTCCGCCGGGTCCGACCTGCCGCTGAGGTCCGGGATGGCGATGCAGTGCGACGTCATCCCGGCCCATGCCGTCTTCGGCTCGACCCGGATGGAGGACGGCTATGTCATCGCCGACGCGGCGCTGCGGGCCGAACTGGATCGGTCGCAACCGGCGCTGATTGCGCGGGCGGCACAGCGGCGCAGGTTCATGCGCGACCGGATCGGGCTGGACGTTCCGGAGGATCTGCTGCCGCTGGCCGATACCTGCGGCATCATCGCGCCCTGGCTGCTGGAACCGCGCCAGATGCTGGCGCTGGTCTGAGGCGACCTCAGAGCGTCAGGCGCAACACGAGGAATCCGTCGGCATCCGTCCCGGAGACCATCGGCGCGAACCCGGCGATCTCGGCAAGGTGCCGTTCGGCAGTTGGCGCTGTCCGGAACAGCACGGTGGCACCGTCCATCGGGGCGAAGCGCCATGTGGCGCGTGGTTCGGGACGCAGCCCGATCTGCCCCGAGATGTGGCGGACGATGACCTCGCGGTTCGCGACGGGGGCCTCATAGATCACCTCGGTCTCGGCCAGGACCGGAAAATCACCGCCGCCTTGGACACGGTAGCTGTTGGTGGCGACGATGAAGCGCTGGTCGGGCAGGACCGGGTTGCCGTTGTGGCGCAGATCAAGGATGCGCCGTGCACCAGGGTCGATGATCCGGCCGTGGGGATCGTAGCGGGCCGGGATGTCCAGGTCGATGACATAGGTCAGCCCGTCGAGGACGTCGAAGTTGTAGGACGGATGATCGGGATCGATCAGCGGCTGATCCGGCAGGCCGGGACGGATGCGCCGGTACATCGCGGCGGAACGTTCAAGCCATTCGGCCAGCTGCGCCCCGGTCGCACTGACTGCGCGGATGCTGTTGGGGAAGGGATAGAGATCGGCGCAATTGCGGACAGCCAGCGCACCAGCGGGAACATCGACATAGTGTGACGGACCGGATCGCCCGCCGGATTTCAGCGGTGCGACCGCTGAAAGTATCGGCGCTGTTCCGGTCTGACCAGGCGGCATCAGCGCGGCAGCAACAGCGGCGCGCTGTGCGTCGGCAATCAGGGATAGCGCCCTGTCCTGGTGGAGCAGAGAAAAGTAGCTGTGCAGCCCGACCTCGCTCCGCCCGACAGGGCGGCGGACATAGGTCAGGGCTGAGAGATGCGCCCCGGTCGCTATCCCCTGCAGCGCCGGATCGTCAGCCACGAGGGGCAGAACCCTGCCATCAGGCATCCGCCGTGCGATCGGGCGTGCTGCGACGGTCGAAGACCGGACGGCCCAGCCATCAGCGGTCTTCGCCAGAGCCAGGTCGACGACACCCAGATGCGATCCCATGGCCCCGGCCATGACAGCGGGTGTTCCGGCCACTGTCCCGCTGCGCCAGTCGGTTTCCGGCCAGTCCGTGAAGGCGGCAGAGGGGAAGACAAGGTGGCTGTGGCCGAGGATCACGACGTCGATTCCGGGGATGCGCGCTGCCGGGATAGCAGCATCCTCCATACCGTCCAGCGCCTCGGTCCCGCCGATGCCGGTATGGCACAGTGCGATGACCACATCGGCACCGGCCTGGCGCAGGGCAGGGACAAGCCGGCGTGCCGATGTGACGATGTCCTCGGCGACAAGGCGGCCGTCGAGAAAATCGCGGTCCCAGCGCATGATCTGCGGCGGGACAAAACCAATGACCCCGATCCGGAGCGCCTGAGGCCGACCGGAGCGGTCAGGGAAGCTGCGGTCGAGCAGGACATGCGGCGGCAGGAACGCGCGGCTCTGCCCCGACGGATCGGCAACGCGCCGAACATTGGCCAGAACGAAGGGGAAGGTCGCCGCGCCGATGGTCTGCTCCAGAAACGGCAGGCCGAAGTTGAAGTCATGGTTGCCCAGCGTCGCCGCATCGTAGCCGAGCGCGTTCATGGCAGCGATCATCGGATGGAGGCGGTCCATGCCGATCTTGCCCGCCTCCGCCAACGCATCGGCCTTGGGGCTGCCCTGCAACAGATCGCCGTTGTCGAACAGCAGCGCGCCCGGCACCTCGGCCCTTGCAGCGCGGATCAGGCTGGCCGTGCGCAGCAGCCCCACGGCATCCGAGCGGGTGTCGTTGAAATAGTCATAGGGCATGAGGTGGGCATGAAGATCGGTCGTGGCGAGGATGCGCAGATCAAGTAAAGCCCCCGCAGCAGTCCCGGCTTGATGCTGCCCGGCCGTGCGTCGCGTCAAATTACCTTTTTTGCCCGTACCGGCAACCATCCGATCTGCTCATCTGTCCAAAGCGCCTGTGCCGAAATGCAATGCGCCCATCCACCAGATGTTAATTCTAGTGCAGGGGGCGTGCGATTGCCACCTAGGCACGTAATTTTATTGTGCATGCATCTTCGAGTTGTTCTGCGCCGAACTCTGCTGCCGCTTGCCCCGGGGAATTGCGCCTGCTGGTCCGGCATGCCAGTCAGGGGACTGGCAGGGGGAATGCAATGCGCATCGCGGAAACGGTGACATTCGGCGGGGCGGGGCTGGACCGGGCCGCGCATCTGCGGGGCGACCCGGCAGCGCTGGCGCGCCTGCTGGCCGAACCCGGCGCGCGCGTCCTGCCGGTCTGGCGGGGCAAGCCGCTGACCAGCGCTGACGGGGCGGGCTGGTTGGGCGCGGGGCATGCGGTTCTGGCATCGGGCGGTGCCCAGGTGTTTCTGGGCGTACACCCGCAGGGCCCGTATTTTGCGCAGGATGTATCAGCCTGGGAACCCGGCCCCGGCACCGACATGCCGGGCGCAGCATTCCTCGACCCGACCGTGCAGAAGCACCCGGACGTTCCGGACGACCTGGGGTTCCGCGAACTGCGCGGCGTGATGGCAAACCTGCCGCCGCTGGACGCCGAGCTTGTCGCAACGGCAAAGGCATTGTTCGGATGGCATGTCAGCCATGGGTTCTGTTCGGCCTGCGGTGCCGCGTCAGGCATGACGCAGGGCGGATGGCAGCGGACCTGCCCGTCCTGCGCCACATCGCATTTCCCGCGCACGGACCCGGTTGTCATCATGCTGATAACATCCGGCAACCGGGTGCTGCTGGGGCGCTCGGCGGGGTGGCCCGAGGGGATGTATTCGCTGCTGGCCGGGTTCATGGAGCCGGGCGAGACGATAGAGGCGGCGGTGCGCCGCGAAGTGGCCGAGGAGGTCGGCGTCAGGGTCGGCGCGGTGCGCTATCTGGCAAGCCAGCCCTGGCCCTATCCGTCGTCGCTGATGATCGGCTGCGCGGGCATTGCCGAAACCGAGACGATCACCCCGGACCCGCAGGAAATCGAGGCGGCGCGCTGGGTCAGCCGGGAGGACATGGCGGTGGTTTTCGCAGGTGCGCATCCCGAGATACGGTCACCGCGATCAGGTGCGATCGCGGGGTTCCTGCTGCGAAACTGGCTTGCGGACAGGCTGGAATAGAGGGACGCTCAGACTGGTTCCTGTGGGAGGGGGCGATGAAGTTTTCGACCAAGGCGGACATCGCCGCACCCGCCGATGCGGTGTTTCGTGCCCTGACCGACTTTGCCACCTTCGAGCAGGCCGCGCTGCGGCGCGGGGCGACGATGGCACGGACTGACACGATGGCCGTGCCCGGTGTCGGCATGGGCTGGACCGGCAAGTTCCCGTTCCGCGCAAAGCCGAGGGCCGTGACGCTGCGCATCGCGTCCCTCACCCCGCCCAGCGGTCTGCATGTGACCGGCTTCACCCCGAATCTTGATCTGCTGCTGACCTTCGAGGTGATCGCCTTGGCCCGCAGCCAGAGCCGGCTGACCGTTGGTCTGGAAGTCAGGCCAAAGACGCTGACGGCGCGGCTTCTGATCCAGTCGGCGAAGCTGGGCAAAGCGGGACTGGACCGGAAGTTCGCCAAGCGCGTCGCGAGCTTTGCGGAATCGATTGCCGAACGCCCTGCGCAGGCTGCGGTCTGACGCGCGCCGGAATGCGCGTCAGTGACGGCGCGGGTCGGCCGGGTAGACGCCGAGCAGCGTCATCGACGAGGTGAAATAGTCCAGCTCCTCCAGCGCGCGGCGCACGCTGGCATCGTCGGGGTGGCCCTCGATGTCGGCATAGAACTGGGTGGCCGAAAATGTCCCGTCCACCATATAGCTTTCCAGCTTGGTCATGTTCACGCCGTTAGTCGCAAAGCCGCCCATCGCCTTGTAAAGTGCTGCCGGAATGTTGCGCACGCGGAACACGAAGGTGGTCATCATCCGGCCGTCGCCACGGCGCTTCAGATCAGGGTCGCGCGCCATGATGAGGAAGCGTGTGGTGTTGTTGTCACGATCCTCGATATGGCGGGCGAGGATGTCCAGGCCGTGGATGTCGGCGGCGATCTCGGACGCCAGCGCAGCCTCGGCGGGGTCGTTCAGACGGGCGACCTCCCGCGCCGCCCCGGCATTGTCGGCCCAGTTCATCGTGGCCAGGTCATGTTCGCGCAGGAACCCGCGCGCCTGGCCCAGAAGGATCGACATGCTGCGCACGCGCCGGACATCCGGAAGCCGTGTCCCGCGGGGGGCCAGAAGGTTGATATGCACGCGCACGAACGCTTCGCCCACGATGTGGAGACCGCTTTCCGGCAGCAGATGATGCACGTCGGCAACGCGGCCGTAGGTCGAGTTCTCGACGGCAATCATACCCAGGTCGGCCGCCCCTTTCCGGACCGCTTCGATGGCGTCCTCGAAGGTCGCGCAGGGCAGCGGCTCCATGTCCGGCCGCGCCTCGGCGCAGGCCTGATGGCCATAGGCCCCGGGTTCCCCCTGAAACGCGATCCGGCCAGACATCCGGTCAATCCCCCCAAGGCCCCGGAACAGGGGCAATCGGTCGCGGTAAGTATACCTTGAAACCGGTCTGGGGAAGCGGGTAGATACCCCGCACATCCCGGACTGATGCAGAGGCGCGACATGCTGGACACGATGACGGTGACGAAGGCGGGCGGCGCGCTGTGCGGGGCATTCCTGATCTTCCTTCTGGGCAAGTGGGCGGCTGAATCGATCTATCACACCGGCGTCGAGGGGCATGGCGAGGAAGAGGTCGCGCAGGCCTATTCCATCGACACCGGGGCATCGGAGGAGCCCGCCGAAGAAGGTGCCGAGGCGGTGCCGCTGGCAGACCTGATGGCATCGGCCGATCCGGCGGCGGGCGAGAAGGTCTTCGGCAAGTGCAAGTCCTGCCACAAGGTCGACGGCGCGAACGCGACCGGGCCGCACCTGAACGGCGTGGTGAACCGGGCCGTCGGGTCAGTCGCGGATTTCGCCTATTCGGACGGGATGAAGGGGCACGGTGGCAACTGGGACCCTGACAGCCTTTATGCCTTCCTGGCGAACCCCAAGGCATATGTGGCGGGCACGAAGATGTCGTTTGCCGGACTGCCGAAGCCGGAAGACCGGGCGAACATCATCGCCTATCTGCAGTCGCTGGGCGGCTGAAGCCAACAGGCAGTGCGCGATATGAGGGCCGCCAGGGTTTCCGGGCGGCCTTTTTTGCTGGCATCACGGCCGGTTTCACGCATTCGCAACTTGATGACGCGGCCTGCGTAGCTAAGGTTCGCAGGGCCAAGGGCCGCGCAGCCGGATGGCGTGGCCAGCAGGGGAGACAGCTATGCGGAATCGCGCGCAGGACCATCGCGACGGGGCCATCGCCGTCGCAGTGACGGCTGAGCCTGCTTGGGCGAGGGGCTGGATCGCGGGCGGGCTGATCGCGCTGGTGCTGGGGCTGATGCCGTTCGCGGCGAAGGCTCAGGACACCATCGTGTCGCATTCGATCACGACCTTCGGCGAGCCGTCGAAGTATCCGGCGGATTTCACCCATTTGGACTATGTGAACCCGGATGCGCCGAAGGGGGGCGAAATCGCGATTTCGACCTTCGGGACGTTCGACACGATGAATCCGTACAGCCAGAAGGGCCGGGCCGGGGCGCTGTCGTCGGCTGGCTATGAAGAGATGATGGTCGGCACGGCGGACGAGATCGGGGCGATGTACTGCCTTCTGTGTTCGACGCTGGAGTACCCGCCGACGAAGGAGTGGGTGATCTTCACGCTGCGGCCCGAGGTCAAATTCTCGGACGGGACGCCGATGACGGCCGAGGATGTGAAGTTCACCTATGACATCTTCCTGAAAGAGGGGCTGATCTCGTTCCGGACGGTGCTGGCGGAATTCGTCGAAAGCGTCGAAGTGCTGGCACCCGACAAGATCAAGTACACCTTCAAGCCCGCCTCAACCCAGCGCGAACGGGTCCAGATGGCGGGCGGCCTGCCGGTGATGTCCAAGGCCTGGTTCGATAAGACCGGGGCCAAGCTCGACGAAAGCCGTCTCGACCCCGGCATCGGGTCGGGGCCTTACGTGCTCGACCGCTACGACATCAACCAGCGGATCGTCTATCGAGCGGAACCAGGACTACTGGGGGCGCGACCTGCCGATCAACAAGGGGCGGTCGAACTTTGACACGATCCGGGTCGAGTATTTCGGGGATTCGACGGCGGCGTTCGAAGGGTTCAAGTCCGGTGCCTATACGTTCCGGAACGAGAACTCGTCGAAAATCTGGGCGACGGGTTACGACTTTCCCGGCACTGTCCAGCGGGGCCGTGGTCAAACATGAACTGCCGAACGGCACCATCGCCAACGGCCAGTCCTTTGCCTTCAACCTGCGTCGCGCGAAGTTTCAGGACCCGCGGGTGCGCGAGGCGATCGGGCTGATGTTCAACTATGAATGGTCGAACACGACGCTGTTCTACGGGCTTTACGCGCGGATCAACGGGTTCTTCGAAAACAGCGAACTGGCGGCGACGGGCCTGCCATCGCCCGAGGAACTGGCGCTGCTGGAACCCCTGAAAGACAAGCTGCCGCCGGGTGTGCTGGACAGCGAACCCGTGATGGCCCCGGTCTCGGGCGAGACGCAGCTTGACCGCAAGAACCTGCGCAAGGCGTCGGCCCTGCTGGACGAGGCGGGCTGGGCCACGGGCGATGACGGGATGCGCCGGAACGCCAAGGGCGAGACGCTGAAGGTGGAGTTCCTTGAGGACGACCCGGCCTTCGACAGGATCGTGAATCCGTTCGTGGAAAACCTGCGAGCGCTGGGGGTCGATGCGTCCTTAAGCCGGGTGGACCCCGCGCAGATGGAGGCGCGGACACGGTTTCAGGACGGGCCGGACCCGGAAAGAACCTATGATTTCGATATCATCACCAAGCAGTTCCCTACGGGATACGAGCCGGGCGCGGGGCTGCGCCAGTATTTCGGGACGGATGGGGTGAAGGACGTCTTCAACGTCCAGGGCCTCAGCGACCCTGCGGTCGATGCGCTGATCCTGAAGATCATGGGGGCGAATACAAAGGCCGACATGATCACCGGGGCCAAGGCGCTGGACCGGGTGCTGCGCGCGCTGCGGTTCTGGGTGCCGCAGTGGTACAAAGACACCCATACAGTCGCCTATTTCGATATGTACGAACATCCCGAAGTGCTTCCGCCCTATGCGCTGGGCGAATTGGACTTCTGGTGGTACAACGCCGAAAAGGGCGACGCCTTGCGGGCTTCCGGCGCGCTGAAATAACAAGAACGGGCTGAACCGCCGACATGGGTGCCTACATCCTGCGCCGCCTTCTGCTGGTGATTCCGACGCTGATCGGGATCATGCTGATCAATTTCGGGCTGACGCAGTTTGTGCCCGGCGGGCCGATCGAGCAGGTGCTGGCGAACATCCAGGGCGAAGGCGACGTGCTGGGCAAGCTGACCGGGGCCGAGGGTGATGCGGGCGGCGGCGGGGGGGCGGCTGACGATGCGGGCAGCAAATATCTGGGCGCACGGGGACTGCCGCCGGAATTCATCGCGGAACTGGAGCTGGAATTCGGCTTTGCGCGGATCGTGTGTGCGGATGGCTTCGCGGGCGAGCCGAGCCTGACGGCACCGGAATGCAAGAAGGAAGCGATCCCGGCCTGGGAAACGCTTCCTGACGATGATGGGCCGCTATCTGCGGTTCGACTTCGGCGAGAGCCATTTCCGGTCCATCGGCGTTGTCGATCTGGTGATCGAGAAACTGCCGGTGTCGATCACGCTGGGCCTCTGGTCCACGCTGATCGCCTACCTGATCTCGATCCCGCTCGGCATCCGCAAGGCGGTGCGCGACGGCACGCCCTTTGACACCTGGACCAGCGGCGCGATCATCGTCGGCTATGCGATACCCGGCTTCCTGTTTGCGGTGCTGCTGATCGTGCTGTTCGCGGGCGGCAGCTATTGGCGCATCTTCCCGCTGCGCGGTCTGACCAGCGACGGATGGGACAACCTGTCGATGGTCGGCAAGGCGCTGGATTACCTGTGGCACATCGTGCTGCCGATCACGGCGATGGCGATTTCCAGTTTCGCCACGCTGACGCTGCTGACCAAGAACAGCTTTCTGGACGAGATCAACAAGCAGTACGTGATGACCGCGCGGGCGAAGGGGCTGACCGAAGGTCGTGTCCTGTACGGCCATATCTTCCGCAACGCGATGCTGATCGTCATCGCTGGCTTCCCCGGTCTGTTCATCGGTGTCCTTTTCGGGTCCGCGCTGCTGATCGAGACGATATTCTCGCTCGACGGTCTCGGGCGGCTGGGGTTCGAGGCGGCAGTGCAGCGGGACTATCCGGTCGTCTTCGGTACGCTGTATGTCTTCGCGCTGGTGGGTCTGGTCGTCGGGATCATCAGTGACATCACCTACACCCTGGTCGATCCGCGCATCGACTTTGAAAAGCGGGCAGGATGATGCGCCTGTCGCCGCTGAACCAGCGCCGCTGGCGGAACTTTCGCGCGAACGGTCGCGCCTTCTGGTCGCTGGTGATCTTCGGGGCGCTGTTCGTGCTGTCGCTGTTCGCGGAAGTCATCGCCAACGAAAAGCCGATCATGGTCAGCTACAAGGGCGCGCTGCACTTCCCGATCTACCGCTTTTATCCCGAGACGGCCTTCGGAGGCGATTTCAAGACCGAGGCGATCTATCGCGATCCGTCGGTGCAGTGCCTGATCCGCACGGGTGGGCTGCCAGAATGCTGGGATGATCCGGTGGCGACGGAGGCCGACGCGGCGGATGGCGAGGTGAACGGGCAGAAGGTCGAAGCGGGCTGGATGATCTGGCCGCCGATCCCCTACAGCTACAACACGATCAACAACGTGGGCACTGCGCCGTCGCCGCCCGACCGCGACCATATCCTAGGCACCGACGACACCGCACGCGACGTCGCGGCGCGGATCATCTACGGGTTCCGCCTGTCGATCCTGTTCACGATCATCGTGACGACCGCATCCAGCATCGTCGGTGTGGCGGCGGGTGCGGTGCAGGGCTATTTCGGGGGCTGGGTCGATCTGGCGTTCCAGCGGTTTCTGGAAATCTGGGGGGCGACGCCGGGGCTGTATGTCATCATCATCCTGTTCGCCATTCTGGGGCGGAGTTTCTGGCTGCTGGTGGCGATCACCGTGGTCTTCGGCTGGCCTGCGCTGACGGGGCTGGTGCGGGCGGAATTCCTGCGGGCGCGGAATTTCGAATATGTCCGCGCAGCCCGCGCGCTGGGCGTCCGCGACCGCGTCATCATGTTCCGCCACATCCTGCCGAACGCGATGGTGGCAACGCTGACGATGCTGCCCTTCATCGTCACCGGCACCATCGGGGGCCTCGCGGCGCTCGACTACCTCGGCTACGGCCTGCCGTCGAACTTGCCTTCATTGGGTGAACTGACCAGTCAGGCAAAGTCGAACCTTCAGGCCCCCTGGCTCGGGATCACGGCCTTCTTCACATTCGCGATCATGCTGTCGCTTCTGGTCTTCATCTTTGAAGGCGTGCGCGACGCGTTCGACCCCAGAAAGACCTTCCGGTGACGCCCATTCTGGAGGTGAAGGGCCTGAGCGTGTCGTTCCGTCAGGAGGGGCGCAGCATCCATGCTGTGCGTAACGTGTCGTTCAGCGTCGGCAAGGGCGAGACAGTCGCGCTGGTGGGCGAAAGCGGGTCGGGCAAATCGGTGACGGCCCTGTCCACGGTCGCCCTTCTGGGGCGGAACGCAGAGGTGTCGGGGTCCGTGCTGTATCAGGGGCGCGAGATGATCGGGGCGCCGGAACCGACGCTGCGCGACATCAGGGGCGATGACATCAGCTTCATCTTTCAGGAGCCGATGACATCGCTGAACCCGCTGCACACGCTGGAAAAGCAGATTGGTGAAAGCCTGGCATTGCATCAGAACCTCACAGGTACCCCGGCGCGGGCGCGGATGATCGAACTGCTGGACAAGGTCGGCATCGATAACCCGGAGTCCCGCCTCGAGGCCTATCCCCACCAGCTGTCGGGCGGCCAGCGGCAGCGCGTGATGATCGCCATGGCCTTGGCGAACGGACCGGAACTGCTGATCGCGGACGAGCCGACGACGGCCCTTGACGTCACGATCCAGGCGCAGATTCTGGACCTTCTGGCCGGGCTGAAACAGGCCGAGGGCCTGAGCCTTCTGTTCATCAGTCATGATCTGGGCATCGTGCGGCGGATCGCGGACCGGGTCTGCGTGATGCAGGGGGGCGAGATCGTCGAGCAGGGGCCTTCGGCGACGATCTTCGGCGACCCGCAGCACCCCTACACGAGGAAGCTGCTGGCCGCGGAACCGACGGGGCGTCCGGCACCGATCGAAGCGGACGCGGCGGAACTGGTGCGGACGGATGCCTTGCGGATATGGTTTCCGATCCGGCGCGGATTGCTGCGCAAGACAGTGGGGCATGTGAAGGCGGTCAACGCGGCGAGCCTGTCGGTGCGGGCGGGCGAGACGCTGGGCATCGTGGGCGAAAGCGGGTCGGGCAAGACGACGCTGGCGCTGGCGATCCTGCGGCTGATCGAGGCCGAGGGGCCGATCGTCTTCATGGGCCGGGACATTTCGGGCGTGACGGGCACCACACTGCGGGGCCTGCGGCGCGACCTGCAGATCGTGTTCCAGGATCCTTACGGGTCGCTCAGCCCCCGGATGACGGCCGAACAGATCATCGGCGAGGGGCTGACCGTGCACGGCGTCGAACCGGGCCGCGACCGGCGCGAGATGGTGTCGGAGGTGATGGTCGAGGTGGGCTTGGACCCCGAAACCATGGGCCGCTATCCGCACGAGTTCTCGGGCGGCCAGCGCCAGAGGATCGCCATCGCGCGGGCGATGATCCTGCGGCCGAAGGTTGTTGTGCTGGATGAGCCGACATCTGCGCTGGACATGACGGTGCAGGTGCAGATCGTGGAATTGCTGCGCTCGCTCCAACGCAAGCACGGACTGACCTATC
The DNA here is from genome assembly GCA_963819585.1 of uncultured Alphaproteobacteria bacterium. GTDB lineage: Bacteria > Pseudomonadota > Alphaproteobacteria > Rhodobacterales > Rhodobacteraceae > JAOADN01. The sequence goes on along the minus strand of CAWFWP010000009.1, from coordinate 205,940 downwards.
TGTTCATCAGCCACGATCTGCGCGTCGTCCGGGCGCTGGCGCATCGCGTGATGGTGATGAAGCGTGGTGATGTAGTCGAGGAAGGCACCTGCGACGCGGTGTTCGCCAACCCGCAGTCGGACTACACGCGCGAGCTGATGGCGGCAGCCTTCGGCAAGTTCGGGGACGGGCTGGGCACCGCCACATGAAAATCCTGCTGCTGCACCAGAACTTTCCGGGCCAGTTCCTGCATCTGGCACCGGCGCTTGCCGCGCGCGGGCACGAGGTCGTGGCGCTGACGACGGAAGACAACAAACGACCTTCGCCGGTGCCGGTCTACCGCTACCGCACGCCGCCTTTGTCCGACATCAAGGGGCTGGGCGCCACCTATGCGGCGGCGGCGGAACGCGGGTCGGTCGCGGCGCGCGCGGCGGCGCAGCTGCAGCGCGACAAGGGGTTCCGGCCGGACGTCGTGTTCGGCCATGCGGGTTGGGGCGAGACGCTGTTCCTGCGCGAGATATTCCCGAAGGCGCGGCACCTGACCTATGCGGAATTCATGTATCGGGCGACGGGGGCCGACACCGGCTTTGATCCGGAGTTCCAGACAACCGGGCCGGGCGTGGGCATAGCGGTGACGGCGCGGGCGGCGCATCTGGTGCAGGCCGCGCATCTGTCGGACGCCTGCCTGTCGCCGACCAAATGGCAGGCTTCGACGTTCCCCGAGGATCTGCGCCAGCGCATCACCGTCATCCATGATGGCATCGACACAGTCCGCGTGCGCCCTGATCCCGAAGCCAGCCTGACCCTGCCGGACGGGCAGGTCCTGCGGGCCGGGGACGAGGTTCTGAGTTTTGTCAGTCGCCGTCTGGAACCCTATCGAGGCTATCACATCTTCATGCGCGCGTTGCCCGACATCCTCAAGGCGCGACCCGATGCGCAGGTCGTGATCGTCGGCGATGAGGGGCAGAGCTATGGGACCAAGCCGCCGGATGCGCGGTCGTGGAAGCAGCGCTTTCTGGAAGAGGTTCAGGACCGGATCGACCCGGCCCGGATGCATTTTCTGGGCCGCGTGCCCTATGACAGCTTTGTCTCGCTGATGCAGCTGACGCGGGTGCATGCCTATCTGACTTATCCGTTCGTTCTGTCCTGGTCGATGCTCGAGGCGATGGCAGCGGGCGCGCTGGTCGTGGGATCGCGCACGCCGCCGGTTCAGGAAGTCATCGAAGACGGGGTCAACGGCCGGCTGGTGGATTTCTTCGACGTGCCGGGCTGGTCGGCGGCGCTGACAACCGCGCTGGCGGACCCCCGCGCGGATGATGCGTTGCGTCTGGCGGCACGGGAAACGGTTGTCAGTCGCTATGATCTCAAGACGGTTTGCCTGCCGCAGTTGATCGCCTTTGTGGAAGGGACGTGAGGCCGCGTCAGCTCATCGACTGTTCGGTATTGCCGTAGCGCCTGCGGCGCGCAGCGTCGTGCCGTGTGACCCACACGGCCAGCCCGATCCCTGTGGCGATGTAGCAGACGCCCAGCCCAAGCACGACACTGCCCGGCACCGGTCCGATATCCGCGCGGTTGACGAACCCCTCGATGCTCTGCACCGGCAGCGGATGCACGATCAGCTTGCCGACATAGGCGATGGTCTGGATCAGCAGGATCCACAGATAGTTCGACCGCACCCGCCGCGCGAGCGAGACGAGATAGCTGATGTGGTAGCGGGGGTGCAGGTAGTCGCTGGCCAGCACCCTTTGCCAGTCTTCTTCCGTGTGCAGGTCGCCGTCGTTCAGCATCGGCACGTAGAAGTGCTTTTCGATCCAGCGCGTCCGCGCGCGCCAGACGTTGAAATAGCGGTAGCGCCGCGCCTCGAGCGCGAGGAACAGCATGATGAGGACACCGACCAGCAGCAGCGGCAGGGGCGATGCGCCGGGCGAGGCAAAGGTGATGGAGAGCGCCACGCCGAGCGTGACGACAGCCCAGTTGGTTGTCGTGTCGAGCCGCGTGCGCCAGACGGTGCTGCGGTAGACCTCGCCCCGGTACAGATGCGCCAGCGCTGTGATCTCGGCACCCGAGAATTCGGCCTCATGCGCGGCCTGACGTTTCGCGGTCATGGCCGTCCCCTCCCCGGTTCAGCCGTACGTATGGTGTCGCTCAGCCTTGCGGGCCGATAACCGTGCATTCGCCGCTGCGCGCGGTAAGGCGGCGGCAGGCGAGTTCGGCGGTTTCCTGTGTCATGCCGACGAAGTTCGCGTCGAAGCCGCCCTTGCGGTTCACGACCTTGCGCAGCGATTCGCCCAGCACGTTGATTTCGGTCAGTGCTGTCTGCAGGAGTTCCCGTTCCGCGTCATAGCGCGAATTGAACTTGCCGACATTGATCGCCCATTGCCGCCCGCCAGACGTGGATGCGCGTGTGACGACGACCAGATCCTCGGTCACCACATCGTCGCCGGACATGTCGGCCAGCACGATCTGGTCGGCCTTCGGGCCGGGCAGCGCGACCGAGGCCGCGACCAGGATGGTATCGTTGTCGGCCGGCTGTTCGCTTGCGGCGTCGGCGATCACGGCAGGCCGGGGAAGCGGGGCAGGCACCAGGCCCACGGCCGTTGCGTCGGATACCACGACCGCTTCGGTCGGATCGGTTCCCGTCGTGGTCGGCGGCGATGCGGGATCGGCAAGGGCGATCTGCAGCGGTGCATCCGCGACGCCGTCGTCGACCAGGGCGATATCGGCCGACGCCTCCTGTGCCTCTGCGACAACGGCGGCGGCGATGGTCTCGGTCTGACCGGTCTCGGCGGGCGGCGTCACTTCTGCAAACTCGGCCAAAGCCAGCGTCTCCGGCTGCGGTTCGGTCGATTGCTCGAAGACCGGTCCGTTGTCCTTCTGCACCTCAGCCAGCGCCGCATCGATGCCGTCCGACAGGGCGGCGAGTGTCGTCTCGTCCGGCAGGTCGGCGCTGCTTTCATCCGTTACGGACGCGACAGGGGCGGTGATCGCGGCATCTGCGACCGCAACAGCGACGGTCGGGTCGTCAGCAGGCTTTGCTGTCGGGCGTGCAAGGGGACGTCGGCTTTTGGTGACAGCCAGCTGCAGGCGGATGGTCTTGCCCGCCGCATGGTTCGCCTCGGTTCCGCCCTCGATGATTTCGACGTCGTTTGCAACGGCGGCAGCAAGCACATCGGCATCATCCGACGTGTCATCCGCATCGGCGAGGTACATGGGCGCTTCGGGTTTCTGCACCGTCGCCTTGTTCGGGGCCTTACCGAAGCCGATGTCCAGAAGCTCGGTCATCTTCGCGTTCCGCCAGGCCGTCGACTTGCCGCCCAGCACCGTGGCGATGATCCGCTTGTTGCCGCGCTGCGCTGATGCGGTCAGGTTGAACCCCGCAGGCCCGGTATAGCCCGTCTTGATCCCGTCCGCGCCCTCATAGCTGTCGAGGAACCGGCGGTTGGTCGAGGCGACCTGGGCCACGCCCGCATCCGCCGTGCGGCGGGAGAAGATGTTGTAATACTGCGGAAAATCGTAGAACAGATGCCGCCCCAGCAGCGTCATGTCATGCGCCGTCGACAGATGCCCCTCAGCCGTCAGCCCGTTTGCGTTGCGGAACGTGCTGCGGGTCATGCCGATGGATTTCGCGGTGCGGGTCATACGTTTGGCAAAGGCGCTTTCCGACCCTTCGATGGCCTCGCCGATAGCGGTCGCCGCGTCATTGGCCGATTTGATCGCTGCGGCGCGGATCAGGTAGCGGAGCGCGATCTTCTGTCCCGGCTTCAGCCCCAGCTTCGACGGGGCCTGTGACGCGGCGTGTTTCGAGACGGTGACCTTGGTATCAAGGCTGATCTCGCCGCGCTCGATGGCCTGGAACGCGATGTAGAGCGTCATCATCTTGGTCAGCGACGCCGGATGCAGGCGGGTGTCGGAGTTCGTTTCGTATAGAACTTCGCCGGTGCGCGCGTCGATGACATAGGCAGCGAACGGCGCGGCCCAAGCAAGAACCGGTGCGAAGACGAGCGCGAGAAGGAACGCGCACAGATGAAATGCGTTGCGGACGCAACTCGACTGACGAGTGGTCACGTGATCTGCCCTTACACTGCCTCGACGTTCCGTTCTTTGCGACGGAACTTTGTTGTTGGGCGGACGATAGCACAGGGCAAAACGCCGGAAAACACCTTAGTTTCAAGGTGTTTCATCGCGATATTGATGCAACAACACCAGATATGGGGGTTCCCGACCCACTGAACCGCAATATGATCCGTGCTGACGCGGATCAGCCCTGCAGCCATTGCGGAAGATCGCCGAGGCGGCGGAGTTCCGCAAAGCGCGGATGCGCGGTCGGCGCGACGTCCTGTTCCAGCGCCCAGGTCAGGTCATGGGGCACGTGCACGCCCCAGCCGCCGATGGACAGGACCGGAATCACGTCGGATTTCAATGAATTGCCGACCATCGCGGCGCGATCCGGCGGCACGCCGTGGCGTCGGAAAAGCGCGTCATAGACGGGTGCGGTCTTGTCCGCGACAACCTCGACGGCGTCGAAGTGGTCGCCAAGGCCGGATGCTGCGACCTTGCGTTCCTGATGAAGCAGATCGCCCTTCGTCACGATCATCAGCCGGTAGCGACCTTTCAGCGCAAGGATGGTGTCGGTGACGCCAGGCAGCAGTTCGGTCGGGTGGTCCAGCATCTGGTGCCCCGCGTCGATCAGGTCGCGGATGACCGATGCCGGAACGCGGTTCGCGGTCACGTCGACGGCCGTTTCGATCATCGACAGGACAAAGCCCTTCACGCCGTAGCCGTAGCGCGCCAGATTGCGCCTTTCGGCTGCGAGCAGGCGGTCCTGAAGATGGTCGGCGGGTGCATAGTCCGCCAGCAGGTCAGCGAACCGCGCCACGGTCAGGCGGAAGTGCCGTTCGTTGTGCCAGAGCGTATCGTCGGCATCGAAGGCGATTGTTGTCAGGTCGGGCATGATCCCAGAACACATCAGCTGACGGTGGTGCGACCGGTGCTATCGCAACCCTTTCCTCACCGCGCAATGAGATTATACTATGCCTCGCGCCAACCGGTGCGATTCCGGAACGGGAGATGACGAGCTTGATCCTGACACCCCTTCAGATGGCCGACCGCAAGGACGACCCCGAGGGCGATGCGGGCGTCGTCACCAAGGTCAAGCCGAAGACCCAGCGCCCGCCGCTCTACAAGGTTCTTCTGCTGAACGACGACTACACGCCTATGGAATTCGTCGTGCATGTGCTGGAGCGGTTCTTCGGCCTGACCCATGCCCAGGCGTTCGAGATCATGCTGACGGTGCACAAGAAGGGTCTGGCGGTCGTTGGCGTGTTTTCGCACGAGGTGGCGGAAACCAAGGTCGCTCAGGTGATGGATTTCGCCCGCCGCCACCAGCACCCGCTGCAATGTACGATGGAAAAGGAATAGGGCGCCGGCGCGCCCGGTTCTGGCATCCATGACATCCCGGCTTTCCATGGCGCTTGCGGGCTTCGGCTGGCCTGAAGGGCAGATTGCGGTCTGGGGACCGCTGGCGGGTGCCGACCTGTCGGATCTGCCGAAGGACAGGATGACCGTCGTCCAGGGTTTTCGGCCGGATCACGATGCGTGGGCCGCAGCGGGTTATGCCGTGGCTCCAGTGCTTCAGCAGTGGGTTGCGGCTGCGGTGATCTGCCTGCCCCGCGCGAAGGCGGCTGCACGGGCGATGGTGGCCGAAGCGGTGGCGCATCTGCCACCCGGCGCGCCGGTCTGGGTGGACGGGCAGAAGACCGACGGCATCGACGCGATGCTGAAGGACCTGCGCGCCAGAGTGTTTGTAGGTGAGGTTCAGTCCAAGGCGCATGGCAAGATCGCCTGCTTCGCCTCGCCCGGTCCCGGGCCATTCGATGACTGGATCGGTCGCCCGACACATCCTGCACCGGGCTTCATCGCGCCCCCGGGTGCGTTTTCGGGTGACGGCGTCGATCCGGCATCGGCGATGCTTGCCGCTGCCTTGCCTGCCAAGCTTCCCGGTCGGGTGGCCGATCTGGGGGCGGGCTGGGGCTGGCTGTCGGCGCAGGTTCTGGCCCGGGCAGGGGTGGCGGAGCTGCATCTGGTCGAGGCGGACTCATGCCTCGCTTGAGGCGGCGAAAGCCAACATCGCGGACGAACGGGCGCGGTTTCATTGGGCCGACGCGACCACGTTCATGTCCGAGCAGCGGGTCGAGGCGGTGGTGATGAATCCGCCCTTCCATACCGGGCGCGCGGCCGACCCGGCTCTGGGGGCCACCTTCATCAAGGCAGCGGCGCGGATGCTGACGCTGTCGGGGACGCTTCACATGGTTGCAAACCGTCACCTGCCGTATGAGGCGGTGCTGGCGCAGACCTTCCGCGAGGTGTCGGAGGTTGCAGGCAACACGCGGTTCAAGGTCATCCGCGCGGCAAGGCCGGTCGTGAAGCGCACCTGACGGCGCTGCCGAGTTTACTGCGGATACTTCGCCTGACAGACCTCAATCGCCGCGGCCGCACGCCTGTTCAGGTCGCGCCGCTTCTCCTCCAGGCCCGCCAGCTTGCGCCGTTCCAGTCCCGGGTCGATGGCGACCTCGCGGCGGACCGTGTCGGTCACATCGTCGAAGCAGTAGCGCGGGCGCGGCTTTGGCAGCGGCGCACCGGGCGTGGGTGCCGGGTCCTGCACATAGTCGCAGATCACCCATTCCGTCCGCGTGATCTCTTCCGTCTCATAGGAATAGCCGCGCGCCAGGTTCCCCTTCGTCTCGGCGATCAGCCGGTCCACCGTGCGCAATTCGCGGGTGGCGGTGCCGATGCACTGTTCCTGCGGCGTGCCGCAGGCGGCGAGGGCCGCGACCAGAATCCATGCCCCGCGTCCCGCTATCCGCATCAGACCGCCCCCACTGCTTCGGCGCACGCGCGGCTGTCGATGGCCGCCTGCCGCGCCAGCGCGGCCCGGCGCTCCAGAAGGCCGTCGAGCTTGCGCTGTTCGGCCGCCCGGTCGATGGGCACGTTCCGCCGCGTCGGGTCGGCGCAGAAGCTGACGCCGACGTTGTTGCCGCCGCCGCCGAGGCAGAAGTTGATCCGCGCGCCTTCGGACGCGGCGCTGACGTAACCCCGGTCGATGGTCGCCTCGGTTTCGGCGATCAGCCGGTCGATGGTTTTCAGCTCGCGGGCGGCGGGCGAGGTGCAGGTCGGCTGACCCTGTACGCAGGCGGCCAGGGAAAGAACGGCTGTCACGGCGATCATCATACGCATGGGACGGACCTCACCAATACAACTTCACAAAGGATACGCCCGTTGCATCGCAAAGGCCAAGCGCGCCGTGGCGTGAAGCAGTCAAACTGGCGAGAGCAGCGCGGACCTGATAACCGGTCGGCAGTGGAGCAGGGGCTGTACGCATGACTGAAGGTTTCGAAAGTGAGAAGACGCGCGCGGCAGAATGGTTCCGGTCCTTGCGTGACGAAATCGTCGCGGCCTTTGTGCGGCTGGAAGACACCCAGACCAGCGGCCCATTCGCATCCCTGCCGCCGGGGCGGTTCGAGGTGACGGCGACGAAACGCGCATCCGAGGACGGATCGGACGCAGGCGGCGGCGAGATGAGCGTGATGCGCGGCGGCCGCGTGTTCGAGAAGGTCGGCGTGAACATCTCGGTCGTGCATGGCGCGCTGGCCCCGCGCGCGCAGAAGGCGATGGCGGCGCGCGGTGTGCCGGGGATGGCGGACGATCCGCGCTTCTGGGCGGCAGGGATCAGCCTGGTCGCGCATGTGCAGAACCCGCAAGTGCCTTCGGTCCACATGAACACGCGGATGTTCTGGACGCCGCATGCCTGGTGGTTCGGCGGCGGATCGGACCTCAACCCCTGCATCGAATATCGCCGAGGATACGGCGGCGTTCCACGGCGTGCTGAAGGCGCATTGCGATCCGTTCGGGGCCGACCGCTATGACCGGTTCAAGGCCTGGGCGGACGAATATTTCTTCGTGCCGCACCGGGGCCGGGCGCGTGGCGTGGGCGGGCATATTCTACGACGACCTGAACACCGGCGACTGGGAGGCGGATTTCGCCTTCACCCAGTCGGTGGGCGGCGCGTTCCTGCCCGCCTACGTGCCCCTGGTGGAAAAACGCCGCGACATGGACTGGGGCGCGGCCGAGAAGGATGCGCAGCTGATCCATCGCGGGCTCTACGCAGAATACAACCTGGTCTACGACCGGGGCACGAAATTCGGGCTGGAGACGGGGCACGACGCGAATGCGGTGCTGATGAGCCTGCCGCCGTTGGCGAAGTGGGCCTGAGGTGACGGGGCTGTCGCCCGGGACGGTGGCGGCATTCGCCCTGACATCGGCGGTGATCGAGATGACGCCGGGGCCGAACATGACCTGGCTGGCGGTGGTCGCGGCGACCGAGGGGCGTCGGGCGGGCTATGCGGCCGTGGCGGGCGTGTGCCTGGGCCTTGCTGTCATCGGACTGGCAGCCGCCCTTGGGATGGCGGCGGTGATCGCGGACAATCCGGCAGTCTATCAGGCGCTGCGCTGGGCCGGGGTCGCGTATCTGTTGTGGCTGGCCTGGGATGCCTGGCGCGATGCAGGCCAGCCCGAAGCGGCGGGCGATGAGGGGCGGTATTTCGGGCGCGGGCTGATGACGAACCTGCTGAACCCGAAGGCTGCGCTGTTCTATCTTGCTGTGCTGCCGGGCTTTGTGACGGCGGGCGAAGGGGCGCTGGCAGCGACTGTGACCCTGACGCTGATCTATGTGGCGATAGCGACCCTGATTCATGCAGGCATCGTCACGCTTGCCGGCGCGGCGCGGGGGTTGCTGGAGAACCCGGTCCGGGAACGGCGGGTGCGCCGGGCGCTGGCCGTGGCGCTGGCGCTGGTGGCGGTCTGGTTCGCCATAACGTCGCGGGCAGGCTTGCCGACCTGACGGAGGGCAGGCAGGGTCGCGCCGGATTTCATAAGGACAGGACAGATGCGCCCATCCGACCCGGGTTTCGAAGTGACACTTCAGGCGGCCATCGACAGCAAGACCAAGCCCGTCGGGGCATTGGGCCGGATCGAGGTGCTGGCGGCGCAGATCGCGCGGGTGCAGCGGACGCTGGCCCCGGTGATGGATCGGTGCCGCCTGACGATCTTTGCGGGCGATCATGGCATCGCGGCGGAAGGCGTGTCGGCCTATCCGCAGGCGGTGACACGGCAGATGGTGCTGAACTTCCTTGGCGGCGGGGCAGCGGCAAACGTCTTCGCTCGGGCGAACGGGGTCGAAGTTGTTGTGGTCGATGCGGGTGTGGCGGGTGAACCGTTGGTGCATCCGGACCTGATCTCGGTGCGGATCGGCGCAGGAACGGCGAATTCGGCGGCGGGTCCGGCGATGACGGAGGCTCAGGCGAGACAGGCGCTGGCCGAGGGGCGGCGGCTGGGCGTGGCAGGCGATTGCGAGGCGGTGGCGTTCGGCGAGATGGGGATCGGGAACACGTCGGCTGCGGCGCTGGTCGCGGCCAAGCTGACCGGGATCGCCGTCGGCGATCTGGTCGGGCGCGGCACGGGTGTGGACGATGCTGGACTAGCGCATAAGCGGGCGGTGCTGGAGCGGGCGGCGGCGCGGACGGCCGCGCGTTTGGACGGAGTGGCGGCGCTGCGCGAGTACGGCGGGTTCGAGATCGCGATGATGGCGGGCGCGATGCTGGGCGCGGCTGAGGCGGGGCGCGTGGTGATCGTGGACGGGTTCATCGCCACCGCTGCGGCGACGGCGGCGCTGGACATCAATCCGGGGGTGCGAGGCGCGATCGTCTTCGCCCATCTGTCGGAGGAGGCGGGGCACGGGCGGCTGCTGGCGGCGCTGGGGGCCGAGCCGCTGCTGTCGCTTGGGATGCGCCTCGGCGAAGGGTCGGGGGCGCTGCTGGCCTGGCCGCTGGTCCGGGCGGCGGCGGCGATGCTGCGCGAGATGGCGAGTTTCGAGAGCGCGGGCGTCAGCCGGAATGAGTGAGGCGTTCGAGGAGTTCCGGCTGGCGGTGCAGTTCCTGACGCGGTTGCCGGTGCGGGACGTGGGCTACACGCCGGAACGGATGGCGCGGACGCCGAAATGGCACCCGGCGGTCGGCGCGATGATCGGGGCGATCACCGGGGCGGTCTATCTGGCAGGTGTGCAGGTCTGGCCGCCGCTGGTGGCGGTGCTCGTCTCGGTCGCGGCGGGCCTCCTGCTGACCGGCTGCTTTCACGAGGACGGCTTCGCCGATGCCTGCGACGGGCTCGGCGGCGGTCAGACACGGGAGCGCGTGCTGGAAATCATGCGGGACAGCCGCCTGGGGACCTACGGCGTAGCGGGGCTGACGATGATGCTGGCGGGGAAGGTGGCTGTGCTGGCCGCACTGCCGGTCGCGGCGGTGCCCTGGGCTCTGGTCGCGGGGCATGCGGTCAGCCGGGCGTCGTCGGTGCAGGTGCTGGCGACCAGCGAGTATGTGCGGGACCACGGGACGGGCAAGCCAGTGTCGGAGGGTATCGGTGCGGCGGACCTGCGGTTCGCTTTGATGACGGGGGCGCTGGCCTGCGTGCCGCTGATGATGGTGCTGGGGATCACGGCGGTTCTGGCGGGGGGTGCAGGGCTGGTGGCGGGGCACTGGGCTAATGCGGTCGCGGTTCGAGCGGCGGCTGGGCGGGTATACGGGCGACTGTCTGGGCGCGGTGCAGCAGTGCTCCGAGATCGGGTTCCTGCTGGGTGTGCTGGCGTGCGGTGGTGCATCCTGCTGCGGCATACACGGCCGGTGGGGTCGGACGGGGTCTGCTATGGCGTGACGGACCTGCTGCCGGGGCCGGACCTGCCGAACGAAGTGCGCAGGCTGGCGGTGCAGTTGCCGCCGGTGGTGCGGATCGTGAGCAGTCCGCTGATCCGCTGCCTGCGGCTGGCCGAGGGGCTGGCGGCGGCGCGGGGGCTGGACCTGACGGTCGATGCGCGGCTGCGGGAGTTGGATTTCGGCGACTGGGAAGGGCTGCGCTGGGACCGGGTGCCGCGGGACGGGCTGGACCTGTGGGCCGCCGACCTGATGGGGGCGCGGCCGCATGGGGGCGAGACGGTGGCCGAGATGGCGGCGCGGGTCGGGGATGCGCTGGGGGAGGTGGTGCAGGGAACGCTGGTCGTGACGCATATGGGGGTGATCCGGGCGGCGCTGGCACGGGCCGGTCGGGCGGGGGCGTGGGAGGCGAAGCTGGGGTTCGGGGCGTGGGTGGAAATCTGAGGTCCCGAGTTGGGACCGGAATCGGATCGTTATTTGTCAATGAGTTGCGCGGCCATTTTAGGGAAGTGGAAAGGATTGGGTGGCGCGGTGCGCAATGAATGCGCACCCTACTCGCTGCAATAGTAGACAGTCCCCCCGACTGCGACGACGGTGACAAGCGTTGCGGTTGCCGTTGCAGGTGCGGTCATCGTCGCCAGGGCCTCACCGGCGAGCGACCCAAGCGTGCCGGAGATGGTGCGTCGCGGGCCGGTCAGGATGAGTGCGCCGGACATATCCCTGACAGCTGACACACCATTGACCACCGGCGTGGTCGCTGCATGGCCAACCAGCCGCGCCCCGACCGCAGCCAGCTCGGCAGCCTGGTCCCGGGTCGCGCTGACCCGCTCGCAGAACGTCTTCGACGGGGCCTTGCATCCGACATAGGCGTCGCGGGGTCCGACCGCGAGCCCGGTATACGTCTTTCGTTGCCGATCATACTCGATGCAGAACAGCGCCCGCTCGGCGTCCGTCAGGTCAGGGGTGAGCGCACGGAGGGTCACGTAGCCGGGACAGGTAATGCGACCGGCCTTGCCGAAGATACGTTCGCGGTAGGTCCGGTTCTCGCTGAGCACCGCATCATCTGTTTCGTAGGCAAGGCTCAGATCCTGACCATCAATCGAGGTATGACAGTCTGTCGGTTTCGCCCCCGCTCCGTCGCCAGCGAGGGCGGCGGTGAGCGCGACCGCCGCCGATCGCATCATCATCACCCCCGCACCGCCCGCAGCAGCACATCCACATTCGCCGGGTCTGCTTCCGGCGTGATGCCGTGGCCGAGATTGAAGATATGCGGGCCACCCCTGAACGCGCGCACGATCCGCTGTGCCTCGTCCATCAGTGCCTGACCGCCCGTGACCATGTGGCCGGGCGCGAGGTTGCCCTGAACGCAGCCGTCGGTCTGGACGTTGGCCGCGGCCCAGTCGGCGCTGACGGAGTTGTCGAGTGCGACGCAATCCGCACCCACGGCGTTGGCGAAGCCGATGTAGCGTTCCCCCGCCTCGCGCGGGAAGGCGATGACGGGCAGGCCGGGGTGGCGGGATTTCAGGGCCGATGATGATCCGCTTGGCGGGCGCGAGGGCGAAGTCGTCGAAGTCCTGCCCTTCAGCGTTCCGGCCCAGGAATCGAACAGCTTCACCACCTCGGCCCCGGCCTGGACCTGCATCGAGAGGTATTCGACGGTGGCCTCGGTCAGAAGGTCGATCAGCGCCTGAAACGTCGCGCGGTCCGCAGCCTTGAGGGCGTGGGCCGGGCCCTGATCGGGCGTGCCGCGACCGGCGATCATGTAGCTGGCGACGGTCCATGGGCCGCCCGCGAAGCCGATCAGCGTCGTCTCCTTCGGCAGGGCCTGCGACAGGATGCGGACGGTTTCATAGACCGGGGCCAGCGTCGTGTGGATGTCATCCTTGGTCTTCAGCCGTGCCATACCCTCGGGGCCCGTGATCGTCGACAGGCGCGGGCCTTCGCCGGTCTCGAACCAGAGGTCCGCGCCCAGGGCCTGGCAGATCAAGAGGATGTCGGCGAACAGGATCGCGGCGTCGAAGCCGTAGCGGCGGATCGGCTGCAAAGTGACCTCGGCCGCCAGTTCCGGGTTGTAGCAGAGCTTGAGGAAGTCGCCCGCCTGCGCCCGGGTCGCGCGGTATTCCGGCAGATAGCGCCCGGCCTGACGCATCAGCCAGACGGGCGGAACCGGGAGTGTTTCGCCCGCCAGAGCGCGCAGGATTGTCTTGGTCATGGGTCCCCCCGGTCAGCCTTGCCCGGCCCTTGATGGCGGGTGGACCAGCGTTGTCAACCCTGACTGACAGCCCGGCTTGCAAGCCGATTGCCGCGCGGCTATCCCAAGCCCATGCAGATGCCCGACGCGACACACCCGCTCAAAATCGGCACGCGCGGGTCGCCTTTGGCGCTTGCGCAGGCCTTCGAGACCCGCGCCCGCCTGATGGCGGCGCATGGCCTGCCCGAGGATGCGCTGGAGATCGTCACGATCAAGACGACCGGCGACCGCATCCTGGACCGCCCGCTGAAGGAGATCGGCGGCAAGGGCCTGTTCACGCGCGAGATCGAGGATGCGCTGCTGGACGGCAGCATCGACATCGCGGTCCACTCGATGAAGGACATGCCGACGCTGCAGCCGGACGGGCTGGTGCTCGACTGCTATCTGCCGCGCGAGGATGTGCGGGATGCGTTTGTGTCGCCGGGCGCGGCGTCGCTGGCGGACCTGCCGGAGGGCGCTGTGGTGGGCACCTCCAGCTTGCGCAGGCGCGCGCAGCTGGCGCACCGGCGGCCCGACCTGCGGCTGGTGGAGTTCCGGGGCAATGTGCAGACGCGGTTGAAGAAGCTGGAGGACGGGGTCGCGGCGGCGACGTTCCTGGCGATGGCGGGGCTGAACCGGCTGAACATGGGCCATGTGGCGCGGGGGCCGATCGCGGCGGAGGAGATGCTTCCGGCGGTGGCACAGGGCTGCATCGGGATCGAACGGAGGACCAGCGACCGGCAGGCGGAAATGCTGCTGGCGGCGATCCATGACGGGCCATCGGGTATCAGGCTGGCGGCGGAACGGGCGTACCTCAGGGTGCTGGACGGGTCCTGCGAGACGCCGATCGCGGGGCTGGCGGTGCTGGAGGGCGGCGATCTGTGGCTGCGGGGCGAGATTCTGCGCCCCGACGGGTCGGAGGCGATTGCGGGCGAGCGGCGGGCAGCGGCGTCGGATGCGGTGGAGGTGGGCGAGGCTCTGGCGCGCGATCTGCTGGGCCAGGCGCCGAGGGGCTTCTTCGACTGGCGCTAGGCCCGGTCGATGACCAGAAGCGCTGCTGCGGCGGCAAGCGCCGCGACGGCGGCGAGGACAGCGGCAAGGCCGTAGCCGGAGAGCGACGTGCCGATCAGGAAGGCGGTGGCGGCGGCCGCATCGCCGAAGATGCGCTGGACGGCCATCAGCGAGGACCCGGCACCGGGCCGGTGGCCGAGCAGGTCCTGCACATAGGCGACCATGACCGAAAGATAGATCGCACCGCCGCAGGCAGCGGGCAGGACCAGCAGCCAGACGTAAGGCGTGGGTGCAAGCGGCGTCAGCAGCAGAAGGTGCAGGGCGAATATCGCGGCCCCGGCGGCGATCAGCTGACTGCGGCTGAGGACGCGCAGCATCAGGGGCGTGGCGAGCATGAAGGGCACTTCCAGCCCGGCGAACAGGCCGATGAACAGGGCGACGTCGGCCTCGGGGCGGCCCCCGGTGGTGGTGAAAACGAGGCCGACCAGGGCAATGTTCAGCGTCGATCCGCAGGACAGGATACCCAGAAGCGCGACGCGCAGGGCGACGGGCGCGTGGGCGATTTCGCGCAGCGAGGCGCGGAACGCCAGGCCCGAGGGACGGTCTGACCAGTCGGTGGCCCCGTCGCGGGGCCAGCGCCAGAGGACGAGGCCAAGCATGACAAGCCCGAGTGCGAGCATGACGGTGTAGAGATCGGTCACGGGCATCCCCGCGCGGATCGCGGCGGCGAGGGCCGGCAGCATGACGACGAAGGGCAGCGCGAAGGCGGCACGGACGGCGGCCATGATGCCGTCGCGCTCCGGGATCGGGCGGTCGGACGCGGCGAGCCGGGCCAGTGCGAACAGCTGGCCGAACATCGCGCCGCCTGTGGGCAGGATCAGGGCATGAGCGAGAGCGAGCATCGGGCCGGAGGGGACCGCGACCATCGCGGCGACGCCCGCGACGTTCAGGACAGAGCAGAGGATGGCGATGCCGCGCCGGTTGGCCCGCTGGTCGGCGACGATGCCGAAGCTGATTGCGGCAGTGACCGAAACGAACGAGGCAGCGATCAGGATCGCGGCATAGCCGGAATTGCCAAGGCGGAAGATCTCGACCGCGAGCAGCGACAGATAGGGCGCGCCGATGCAGGCGAAGCAGCCGAACAGCACGATGAGCAGCGTGACAAGCCGCAACGCGGGATCGGTCAGGATGGTGCGGACGGGGCCGGTCACGGCAGGGTCTTGCCGGGGTTGAGAATGCCAAACGGGTCCAGCGCGGACTTGACGGCGCGCATGATGTCGAGCGCGACGGGGTCCTTCAGGCGGCGCATGGAGGGCAGCTTGGACAGCCCGATGCCGTGTTCGGCGCTGAACGACCCGCCAAGACCGGTCGCGGTGTCATCGACGGCGGCGCGGATGGCGTCGTGCAGGGCTGGATCGTCGCGGGAGGGATAGGCAGTGTAGTGGACATTGCCATCGCCGAGATGGGCGACAACGACATCGCTTGCCCCAGGGTCGAGTGCGGCCAGACGCGCGGCCATGCGGGTGAGGAATTCCTGCACGCGGTCCAGCGGGACGGCGATATCGGTGTCGACGAGCGGATGGGTGTTCAGCGTGACCTCGGCCGCGGCCTCGCGCAGCGCCCACATCCCACGGCGTTGCGCCTCGGATGAGGCGACGGCGGCGTCGGTGACGCTGCCCTTTTCCAGCATCTCCGCCAGCACGGATTCCAGCGCCGCGGCGAGGCTGCTCTGCCCGCCTGCGCCGGGTGCCGCATCGCGGTCGGAGATCGCGGCGATTTCGGCGAGGATCGTTACCGGATGATCGCCCGCCAGCGGCACGGTCAGGTCAGGGCGGAAGCGGCGGAGCCGGGCCATGTAGGAGGCGGGCATGAATTCGAAGGCCTCGACCGCCTGGCCGCTGGCAGCCTGCAGGCGGTTCAGAAGATCGAGCGCGGGGGCCAGCGCGGGGAGGCCGATCAGCGCGGTCGCGTAGGCCCGCGGGCGCGGGAACAGGCGCAATACGGCGGCGGTGATGATGCCGAGCGTGCCTTCTGCCCCAATGAACAGATCGCGCAGATCATAGCCGGAATTGTCCTTCCTGAGCTCGGACATCAGGTTCAGCACGCGTCCGTCAGCCAGGACGACCTCCAGTCCCAGACAAAGCCCGCGCGTGGAGCCATAGCGGACGACGTTCGAGCCGCCCGCGTTGGTCGACAGCGCGCCGCCGATCATCGCCGATCCGCGCGCGCCGAAGGTCAGAGGGAACACCATGTCATGTGCCGCAGCCTCATCATGGATCCGCGACAGGATCACGCCCGCACCGACCGTGATCGTCCGCCCTGCCGGGTTGAGGGTATGGATACGGTTCAGGCGTTCAAGCGACAGCATCAGCTGACCCTCGGCAAAGGTCGCGCCGGTGATCCCTGTGCGCCCGGCGACCGGGACAACCGGCGTGCGCGTGTCATGCGCCAGTTTCAGGATGGCCGCGACCTGCGCCGTATCGCCGGGTCGCAGCACGGCGCGGGGCGTCCACCGGTACTTGCCGGTCCATTCGCTGCCATAGGGCGCGGCATCCTCCCCTGTCAGGACATGGGTCGGGCCGAGCAGGTCGGCAAGGCGGGCAAGAAGCGGGTCGGCCATGGTGCCGACAGCCTTTCCGCAAGCGGGCGGGATTGGCAAGCGGCTGCGCCGGTCGGGTCTGCGGGAGCCTCCGGCGGGAGTATTTCCGTCACGATGAAGCTGTATTCATCTTCGGTTAACTCAGTCAGACCCAGCATCAGGGCGCGGTACAGGCGGGAGCGCCGATGACCGCTCACGGTGAAAGCGCCCCGTCTCCCCGGCAGGATGCCGCCCGAGACGGGGCGCGGCCGTCAGCGCTTTCATCGTGACGGAAATACTCCGGGGAGCGCGAGGGGCAGGCCCCTCGCTCCTCCCGGCCGCGAAAACCGGGTGATGTCTGAAACTGGCAATCCGGTGACGCTGCGGGATAAGAGGTCGGGTGCGACCCGGCGGACGATGTCCGCGACCCGGAGGTATGCCGAATGCAGAACGACCCGCTTCTTCAGCCCTACCAGCTGAAGCACCTGACCCTGAAGAACCGGGTGATGAGCACGGCGCATGAACCTGCCTATTCGGAAGGTGGCATGCCGAAGGACCGCTATCGCCTCTATCACCGGGAAAAGGCAAAAGGCGGCATGGCGCTGACCATGACGGCGGGGTCGGCGGTGGTGTCGGCGGACAGTCCGGCGACGTTCGGCAACCTGCATGCCTACCGCGACGAGATCGTGCCGCACCTGAAGGCGCTGGCGGATGACTGTCACGAACTGGGCTGCGCGGTGATGATCCAGATCACGCATCTGGGGCGGCGGACGGAATGGCACAAGGCGGACTGGCTGCCGGTTCTGGCGGCGTCGCCGGTGCGCGAAGCGGCGCACCGGGCGTTTCCGAAAGAGGCAGAGGACTGGGATATCGCGCGGATCGTCCGCGACTATGCCGATGCGGCGGCGCGGATGCAGGCGGCGGGTCTGGACGGGATCGAGTTCGAATCCTACGGGCATTTCATGGACGGGTTCTGGACGGCGAACACGAACCGGCGGACGGACGAATGGGGTGGAAGCCTCGACAACCGGCTGCGGTTCACCTTCGCCGTGATTGACGCCGTCCGGCGCGCGACGGGTCCGGATTTCATCGTGGGCATCCGGATGGTCGCGGATGAGGACTGGGACAAGGGCCTGTCGAAGGCCGAAGGGGTGGAGATCGCGCGGCGGGTGGCGGCGTCAGGAAAGTTTGATTTCATCAATCTTATCAAAGGGCATATCGACACGGATGCGTCGCTGACGCGGGTGATCCCGATTGCGGGGATGGCTTCAGCGCCGCATCTGGATTTCGCGGGCGAGGTCAGGGCGGCGACGAAGTTTCCGGTGTTCCATGCGGCGAAGATTTCCGACGTGGCGACGGCGCGGCATGCGATTGCGACCGGCAAGCTGGACATGGTGGGGATGACCCGGGCGCATCTGGCGGAGCCGCATATCGTGGCGAAGGTGCGGGCGGGGATAGAGGACCGCATCCGCCCCTGCGTGGGTGCGACCTATTGTCTGGACAGGATTTATGAGGGCGGAGAGGCGCTCTGCATCCACAACGCGGCGACGGGGCGCGAAGGGGCGATGCCGCATGAGATACCGCGCGCGGAGGTGCCGAAGCGGGTGGTGATCGTCGGCGCAGGTCCGGCGGGGCTGGAGGCGGCGCGGGTGGCGGGGGAGCGGGGGCATTCCGTGACGGTGCTCGAGGCGTCGGACCGCGCCGGGGGGCAGATGAACCTGCTGGTGGCGAATGCGCGGCGGCGCGAGATGATCGGGATCGTGGACTGGCGGCTGGCGGAGCTGGAACGGCTGGGGGTCGAGGTCCGCTATAATGTGTATGCGGAAGCGGCGGATGTGCTGGGTCTGACACCAGATGTTGTGGTGGTGGCGACGGGCGGTCTGCCGCAGATGCCGGAGATGGCGGGGGCGGAACTGGCGACGTCAAGCTGGGAGGTCATCTGCGGGCGAAGTGAAACCGGCGGGCCGGGTGTTGGTCTATGACGACGGCGGGGCACATGCGGGGATGACGGCGGCGGAGATCCTTGCGCGCGGGGGCGCGGAGGTGGAAGTCATTAGTCCTGAACGATTTTTTGCCCCGGACATGGGGGGGATGAACCATGTGCCCTACATGCGGGCGTTCCATGAGACGGGGACAAGGGTGACGATCAACACGCGGGTGACGGGGATAAAACGCGAGGGAAATCAGCTGGTTGCGACTTTGGGGTCGGACTATGCGCAGGGCTGGAGCGAGGAGCGGCGGGTGGACCGGGTGGTGGCGGAGCACGGGACGGCGGCGAATGCGGAGGTGTATTTCGCTTTGAAACCAGAGAGTTGCAATCTGGGGGAAGTGGATTACGGGGCGCTGACTAAGGGGTCGGGCGAGGTGTTCCCGGGGCGGAATCCGGGGGGACGGTTCATGCTGTACCGGATCGGGGACGCGGTGGCGGCGCGGAACATCCATGCGGGGATTTATGATGCGCTGCGGTTCGGAGTCCGAGTTTAGGGGTGCTGGCGGGGTGCCAGCAACCTGCCAGCAAGGGGCCAGCAACCTGCCATACGGAGCGCTCCGTGGGTTGAGGGGATGGTGGGGGGTACGCGGTCTCCCCCTCCCCCGGCCCCTCCCACGGGGGGAGGGGAGGCGCTTGGGGTCGTGGCGGTGGGGATTGCGGGGGGCCGGGGATGCCGGGGCAAGCCCCGGCCTACGGGGCGAGCCGTTTGACCAGCGCCCGCGCTTTGGGGATCGCGCGAGCGAAGTTGTCGGCCCACGCGGCGTGGCCGCCGTCGCGGAGAACCTGTTCGGCTTGGTGAGTCTGGCGAGGGCGTCACGGGCGAGGGCGGTGTATCGGCAGTGCGGTCAGCGAGTCTCAGTCTCGACCATGGCAAGGTTGCCGTGCGTGTTGGCCCAGTCGAGTGGCACGCGGTCGCCGGGTCATTCCTCCAGTGCCGCGCGGTAGGCCGCGACGGCCTCTTTCAGCCGTCCGGTTCCGGGTTCGCGTTGCCCGAGGGTCCGCAGCGCGTTACCGAGGTTCATCTGCGCGCCGGCCCAGTCAAGCGGCACACGATCTCGGGTTCGCTCCTCCAGCGCCGCGCGGTAAGCCTCGACTGCCTGCATCAAGAAATCGGTGCCGGTCTCGCGCCGACCGAGAGCCTGTAGCGCGTTGCCGAGGTTCATCTGCGCCTTTGCCCAGTCCAGCGGAACGCGGTCGCGGGTCCATTCCTTCAGCGCAGCGCGGTAGGCCGTGACGGCTTGCTTCAGCTGGGCAGTGCCGGTCTCGCGTTCTCCGATGGCCTGACCGGCATTTCCGAGGTTCATCTGTACTCTAGCCCATTCGAGCGGCTCGTCACGGCGCGGCAATTCCTGCAAGGCCGCACGGTATGCTGCGACGGCCTCCGCAAGCCGGGCCGTGCCGGGCTCGCGCCGTCCAAGGGCTTGAAGCGCATTGCCAAAATTCATCTGCGCAGTTGCCCAGTCGGTTGGCACGCGATCGCGAGTTCTTTCCTCTAGCGCCGCGCGGTGGGCTGCGACTGCCTCCTCAATTCGGCGGTTCCAGGTTCCCGCTCACCGAGGGTCAGCAGCGCAATAGCGAGATTCATCTGTGTCATGGCCCAATCCAGCGGCGAGAGGCTGCGGGGCCGCTCTTCAAGCGCTGCACTATAAGTCTCTATGGCCTCCAAGAGCGAGCCGTTGCCGGACTCCCGTTCACCGAGTGCCACAAGCGAAACGCCAAGGTCATTCAGCGCCGTGCCACGCTGCTCCTTGTTGACGGCGTGGAATGGCAATGGCGGGCGAGAGCGACGCTGACCTCCAGATCGAAGGCCAATCCCTTGTCGCGGCCGCGTTCGTACCAAGTGTCCTGCATTGAGCGCAGGGCCTCGAACCGATCAGAAATACCGCTCGTTAGTTGCACAGTCTCGATGCTGAGTTGGACGGCCTGATCGAGATCGAGCCGCAGCCGAGCAACGGACATCTTGGACGACTTCGTCGCCAGCAATGATTCGGTCCGCTCCTGGCGCGCGACACGCAGCTGGCTTTCCTCCTCCTCCATCCGCGCCAGTGCCTGCGTTTCCTTTGCCTCGATGTCGCTGAGCAGCACCCAAACGCGGTCGGTGTCTTCGGCTTGGTAGGCGGCCTCGGCCCGGTCGCGGAGAGAGGCGAGGTCGGCGGAGAGGCTTCGTGCGAGAAGGTCAGGGCGGAAATCTGTTCGCCCGCTTGTTTCCAGGCACCCGCGAGCGCGAAGAGTTCCGGGACGATCTGATCTTGCGCGACGTCGCGCTTGAGGATCGTGGTAAGGAAGCCGTGATGACTGTCCGCGTCGTGCCGAGTTCGGTTTCGACCTGTGCGAGGGAGAGGAGAAGCTGTTCGCGCTCGGATTGCGAGGAGGTGAGTTGAAGGATCAGGGTTTCGGTGTGCGGCGATCTTCGCATGGGTTCGGCGGTGTGCGGCGAGGCTTTCGGCGTCGTTGGCGAGGGTCTGGCGCTGGAACTCAGGGCCGAGTTTGGCGGGTAGTCGCGTCGTTCAGCAGCTGCTCCAGCGCGGGGGTCAGGACCATCGTGAAGAAGCGACTCGGCCATGGCGGTCTCGCTGAAGTCGCGGGTTCTGGCGCGCTTTCACCAGCATGTCGATCCAGCACCTGTGCCGGGTCGAGGACAAGCTCCATCAGGCGGCCGGGGAGGGGAAGGCGGCGAGGGCGGTCTGGTCGAAGAGGGCCGGGCGTCGGCGATCTTCTGGGGCTGTTGCCGTGGCCGGAGAGCATCGCGCGGGCGGCGTCGGCGCGGACTCGTCGAGGCTCTTCGCCAGGGGGTCTAAGCCCATGTCGCCGATGGCCTTGTTGAGGGCCTTGACGTTGCCGATGAGGTCGGCGGCGGAGGTGGCGATCTCGACCCACCCGCCGAGCCGTGCCGAGCTTCGCGCCCCAGACGAAAAGCGGAGGGCCGAGACTGTCGTGTCGCTGCGGAGAGGCTGGGGAAGCGGGGCATGGGCGGAATCGACTGTCGGCAATGAGGGCAGAGTGCCGGCTGCGCGGCGCTGTGGCAAGCCGTCGCAGTCCGGCGGTTGCCTGCCGGGCGACTATTTTCCGGGATGCATAGACTGGCCGGGCACCTTAGGTAGGCAACAAGCTGACAAACGGAGCCTGCGATGCGCCTGACCCATCTCTCCCCCCTTCTGCCCTTCCTGCTTTCTGCTGGCGTTGCCTTCGCCGCCGACATCGTGCCGGTGACGACGGATGCGCCGGCGGGAACCTACACGACGGACCCGATCCATTCGCGGCTGATGTTTTCGGTCAATCACATGGGCTTCTCGAACTACACGGCGTTCTTCCGGGACTTCGAGGGCAAGCTGACCTTCGATCCGGCGGAGCCCGAAGCGATGACGCTGACGGCGACGGTCGATGCGGGGTCGGTCGAAACGCTCTACAAGGACGAGATGATCGATTTCAACGCGGTCATCGCGGGCAAGGACCTGCTGGATGCGGCGACCTATCCCGAGATGAGGTTCGTCTCGACCGCCGTCAGGCTGACGGCACCCGATGTGGCCGAGGTGACGGGCGACTTCACGATGCACGGCGTGACCAAGCCGCTGACCCTGCGGGTGACATTCATCGGCGGCTATCCGGGGATGGCGCTGGATGTCGGTGCGCGGGTCGGATTTTCGGCGACGGGCGTTCTGAAACGGTCGGATTACGGGATTTCGATGGGCATTCCGGGACCGGACATGCCCTTGGGCGTGGGCGACGAGGTGGCGATCCGGATCGAGACGGAGCTGATCAACCCGGATGCGCCGAAGGTGACGGAGTAGGCATCAGGCGATGCGGAAGTCGAAGTGCTTGCGCACGTTCTCCTCGATCCTCCAGGTGCCTTTGAAGGTCGGCTCGACGACGAAGGCGTCGCCCGCGCGGACGGTGACGGGGGTGCCGCCGTCGGGGGTGATGGTGATGCGGCCCGCGATCAGGACGACGTATTCGTAGGCGGTGTAGGTGGCGTGGTAGCTGCCGACGGTGCATTCCCAGATGCCGGAGATCATGTCGCCTGCGGCGGAGGTGTGGAGGACCCAGGTCTTCATGCGGGGGGCGCCCTCGGTGACGACCCAGCCGTCGAGGTCGTCGGTGGAGGGTTCGCGTGCCGCTGGTCGGGGGGAGTTTCACGATGGTCTGCATGGGGTTGCTCCGGTCAGGGTCGGGGCGAGCCTAGGGGTTGGGCGGGCGTTGCCAGTGCCGGTTCCCGACATGGCGCGGGTGATCCGCGACGGGGCGGCAGGACAAGGCAAAGGCGGGGCCGCGAAGGGCCCCGCCGGTCACTGGTTACGAACGGGTTTGCGCGGATCAGACGGCGAGGCCGTCGAGCACGGCGACCGCGCCACCATAAGTGCCGAGGCGGTTCGCAAGGCCCGCGTCGCCGGCATAGAGGCGCACGGCATTGTAGGTGCGCGGTCCCCAGACGCCGTCGATCGCGCCGGAGTAGTAGCCATAGGCCCTGAGGTTCGCCTGGATCGCGCGGCGCATGGCGGGCGAATAGTCGGCGAAGGCCTGCGCGGCGGGCGTGCGCGGTGGCGCTGTAGACCGGTGTGTAGACCGGCTGGCGCACGGAGGGCGAATAGACCGGCTGCTGGTAGACCGGGCCGCGGGTCACATAGCGGGGCTGTTTCTGGACCTGGTTGATGATGGTCCCGACAGCGACGGTGGCGAGAACGCCCTTGAGGAAGTTCTGTTCGTTCTTGCCCCAGGCATGGGCGGGTGCGACGGAGGCCGCGGTCAGCGACAGCGCGGCGGTCGCGGCGATCAGGGTGCGGGTGACAGCAGGCAGCATGTCATGTCCTTTCAAGGTTTCATCGTGGCACGGGTCTGTGCCGGTGTGCTGAGAGTTGGGGACCGGGGGCCGGATAGGCAAAAACAGGGGGCGGTTAGAGGATAACAACATGCCATCGGCAGCGAGATTTGCGGTGATGGGTGATCGCGATGCGAACGCTCTGTGTTAGGTTCATGGCCAGCGGGTTGGCCGCACATGCTGTCCGGGGGCGATTCAGATGTTGAAAAAGGAAGTCTTTCCAATTGCTTCGATCCATGTCCCGGTGAAACGTGCCAAGACCTTGGATGCGGCGAAAGTGGCCCAGATAGCGGAAAACATCCTCGAATCCGGGCAGACGTCGCCGATCAGCGTCCGGGCGGACGGCGACAGATATGTGCTGGTCGAAGGGATGCACCGGCTTGCGGCGTTGAAATCGCTGGGCGAAGAGACGGTCGAGGGATTTCTGGTGCGGGCCAAGCTGTTCTGAAATGAGTGCCCGCGTGCGGTGTGATCAGGGGTGGGCCACAACATGCCGCGCGAAATTGTCGAGGATCGCCTGCCAGCCGCCGCGCTGCATTTCGACGGGGTTCTCGGTCTCGGGCTCGAAGGTGACGCGGACGGTGGTGCCGGTGGCGTCGGGCAGGAAATCGACCGTGGCCGTGCGGTCGCCGAAGGCATAGGCGATGTGCTTCTGCGGGACTATCGCGGTGTAGGTTCCCGCGAAGTCGAAGCCGAAGCTGCCGTCCTTCGCCTCCATCCGGGACGAGAAGGCGCCGCCGGGGCGCAGGTCAACGTCGGCGCGCGTCGTGTGCCAGTCGTCGGAGGCGGCGTTCCATTGCATGATGTCGGCAGGTGTGACGTAGGCGTCCCAGACGCGGGCGGCGGGGGCGGGGATGTGGGTTTCGACGGTGATGGGCATGGCGTAGCGTCCTTTCAGGCAGCCTCAGATCGCATGGCAGATATACTTGATCTCCAGGTAATCCTCGATCCCGTGATGTGAGCCTTCACGTCCCAGACCGGACTGCTTGATGCCGCCGAAGGGGGCGACCTCGGTGGAGATGAGGCCGGAATTGACGCCGACCATGCCGTATTCCAGCGCCTCCTGCACGCGGGTGATGCGGCCGATGTCGCGGGCGTAGAAGTAGCTGGCGAGGCCGAAGATGGTGTCGTTGGCGAGGCGGATCGACCTCTTCCTCGGTCTCGAACCTGTACAGCGGGGCGAGCGGGCCGAAGGTTTCCTCGGTCGAGACCTTCATGTCGGGGGTGACGCCGGTGACGACGGTGGGTTCGAAGAACGTGCCGCCGAGCGGGTGGCGGTGGCCGCCGGTGACGATGTGGCCGCCGCCCGCCAGCGCGTCGGCGATATGCTCCTCGACCTTCTCGACCGCCGCCATGTTGATCAGGGGGCCGGTCGAGATGCCGGGTTCAAGCCCGTCGCCGATGGTCAGCTTGCCGACCGCGACCGCCAGCTTTTCGGCGAAGGCGTCGTAGACGGCGGACTGGACGTAGATGCGGTTGGCGCAGACGCAGGTCTGGCCGTTGTTGCGGAACTTCGAGATCATCGCGCCTTCGACGGCTTTATCCAGATCGGCGTCGTCGAAGACGATGAAGGGTGCGTTGCCGCCGAGTTCCATCGAGCATTTCATCACCTGATCGGCGGCCTGACGGAGCAGGATGCGGCCCGACCTCGGTCGACCCGGTGAAGGTCAGCTTGCGGACCGCCGGGTTTTCGCAGAATTCGCGCCCGATGTCGGAGGAGCGTTTGGAGGTGATGACCGAGAACAGCCCGGCGGGGATGCCCGCGCGTTCGGCGAGGACGGCCATCGCGAGGGCCGACAGGGGCGTTTCGGCGGCGGGACGGGCGACAAAGCCGCAGCCTGCGGCCAGCGCCGGGGCGACCTTGCGGGCGATCATGGCGTTGGGGAAATTCCACGGCGTGATCGAGGCGGCGACGCCGATGGGCTGCTTGATGACCATCAGGCGCAGGTTGCGCTGATGCCCGGGGATCGTCTCGCCGTAGATGCGCTTGGCCTCTTCGCCGAACCATTCGAT
The DNA here is from genome assembly GCA_963819585.1 of uncultured Alphaproteobacteria bacterium. Classification (GTDB taxonomy): domain Bacteria; phylum Pseudomonadota; class Alphaproteobacteria; order Rhodobacterales; family Rhodobacteraceae; genus JAOADN01. The sequence continues at coordinate 180,568 of CAWFWP010000009.1, read as the reverse complement.
GAAGGATGCGCCGTAGATCACCTCGCCCTTCGCCTCGGGCAGGGGCTTGCCCATCTCGGCGGTCAGGATCGCGCCGAGGTCATCGGCATTGGCGACCATGAGGTCGGCCCATTTGCGCAGGATCGCGGCGCGTTCCTTGCCGGTGCGGGCGGCCCATTCGTGGCGCGCCTTGTCGGCGGCGGCGATGGCACGCGCGGTCTCGGCCCGCCCGAGGTTCGGCAGCTTGCAGATGACGTCGCCGCGGGCGGGATTGCTGACGGGGAAGGTCGATTTGTCGTCGGCGTCGATCCATTCGCCCGCGACATAGGCTTTGGTGACGAGGAGCGATCGGGTCCTTGAGAAGGTGGGCGAGGGTCGTGGGGGAATCGAGCATGGGAACCTCCCTTGGATTTGGCGTCAGGGAATGCCATGCGGGGGCAGGAGAAGTCCAGCCGGGGGCAGGCGATGACGAACGATGAAGCCTATTCTAACATGAAATACATCCCCGGCGGTGAGGAGTTTCCGGCGCGCTGGGCCGCAGCAGCGACAGCTTTCCGCGCGGGGCTGGGGGCGCGGGCGGAGCTGGGCGTGCCCTACGGCAAGGGCGAGCGGACCTGGTTCGACCTGTTCCGTCCGGTGGGCGAGCCTGTCGGGCTGATGGTCTTCATCCACGGCGGATACTGGCACCTGTTCGGGCCGCGCGATTTTTCGCACTTGGCAGCGGGGGCGCTGGCGCGGGGATTCGCCGTGGCGATGCCGGGATACACGCTGGCCCCTGCGGCGCGGATCGGGGCGATGGTGCGCGAGATCGCGGTAGCGGTGGGCGAGGCATCGCGCCGGGTGGCGGGACCGATCCTGATCGCGGGGCATTCGGCGGGCGGGCATCTCGCGGCGCGGATGGCCTGCGAAGGGGTGCTGCATGAGGACGTGGCGGAGCGGGTGGCCGTGGTGATGCCGATTTCGCCCCTGTCCGACCTGGGACCGCTGCGCGAGACGTCGATGAACGCTGACCTGAAGATCGATGCGATGGAAGCGATGGACGAAAGCCCGGCGTTTCTGCTGAACGACGAGGCGATGCCGGTGCACGTCTGGGTCGGGGGCGACGAGCGCCCGGCGTTCCTGGATCAGGCGCGCTGGCTGGGCGAGGGCTGGGGCGTGCCGGTGACGGTCGAGGCGGACAAGCACCATTTCGACGTGATCGAGGGGCTGGAGCGGGCGGACAGCCCGCTGATGCGGGCGCTGATGGGTCAGGAATAGCGCGACGACCAAGCCGGCAGGATGTCGCCGGCTTCGGGGCGGGCGAGGAAGACCGCGCGGGCGATGGCACGCGACAGGCAGGCCGCGGCGGCGTGGCCGAGGGCGAACTGGTCGGCGATGGGGTCGGTCAGGGGCCGGTCGCCGGTGGCGGCGGCGAAGACGAGGTCGCCGTCGAGGAGAGTGTGGGACGGGACGATGGCGCGGGCCATGCCGTCATGGGCGGCGATGGCCATGCGCTGCGCCTGTGCCTGGGTCAGCACTGCGTCGGTGGCGACGATGGCGATGGTGGTGGCCTCGCCGGGGCGTTTTGAGGCTGGCGGTTCAGCGGTGGGGTCGAAGGCGGAGGGCAGGCCGAGCCCGCCGAACTCGCCGTCCATCTCCCATGGTGCGGCCCAGAAGTGCGGACCGTTGCCGATGGTGACGGTACCGAGGGCGTTGACAGCGACAAGCGCGCCGACGGTGAAGCCGCTGTCAAGGATGGCGGAGGCCGAGCCGAGGCCGCCTTTCAGACCGTGGATCAGGGCACCGGTCCCTGCGCCGGTGGTGCCGAGGGCGAAGCTGGTCGCGGCTGCATCGAGGGCGGTGCGGCCGATGGCCTTGTAGGGGCTATCGTCGCCCCAAGCCTTGTCGCCACCGTTCAGCAGGTCGAACAGGATCGCGCCGGGGGCGATGGGCACCCGGGCAGTGCCGACGGCGAAGCCGCGTCCCATGGCGGCAAGGGCGTCCATGACGCCGCCGCAGGCATCGAGGCCGAAGGCGGACCCGCCGGACAGGACAAGCGCATCGACCTGTTGGACCAGACGGTCGGGTGACAGCAGGTCCGTCTCGCGCGTGCCTGGCGCTCCGCCCATGACATGAACAGCGGCGGTGAAGGGGCGGTCGGCGGTCAGCACCGTGGTGCCGGTGCGGATGCGGGCATCGGCGGCGTTGCCGACGCGGAGGCCGGGAATATCGGTGATGAGGTTGCGGGGTCCGGGACGCATCAGAGGCGCGCCTTCTTCGCTGCCGTGGCAGGGTCGCCAGTGTTGGGCGTGCCCTTCGGTTCGATCAGCAGGACCTGAGCCTCTTCATTCGCGCGGGGGCGGTGGGTGACGCCTGCAGGCACGACGAACAGGTCGCCCGGACGCAGGATATGCGTGGCGTCCTCGACATCGAGCAGAACCTCGCCCGCGATCACCAGGAAGAAGTCGTCGGTGTCGGGGTGGTGGTGAAAGGGAAACTCGCCATGGAATTTCACGAGCATCGCGTCGTTGTTGTTGTAGTCGGCGACGACATGAGGGTCCCAGTGGGTCGATATCCGCGACAGTTTCTCGGTCAGGGTGACGGGTTTCATCGGTGCTTTCGCTCCACTTTTGGTCCGCAAGTATCCCACGGGGGTCCGGGGGCGTGAAGCCCCCGGCTTGCGGGCGGGGCGGAAGGCTGGCAGGCAGGGGCGGCCATCGAAGGAGGGCATCATGCAGAAAGTGGCGATCATCACGGCGGGCGGCAGTGGGATGGGTGCGGGGGCGGCGCGGCGGCTGGCAGCGGACGGGTTTGCGGTGGGCATCCTCTCGTCCTCGGGCAAAGGCGAGGCTTTGGCGGCCGAGCTTGGCGGGATCGGCGTCACGGGGTCGAACCAGTCGGACGGTGATGTGAAACGGCTGTTCGATGCGGTGATGGACCGCTGGGGGCGGGTCGATGCGCTTGTGAATTCGGCTGGGCACGGGCCGCGTGCGCCGGTTTTGGACCTGACCGATGCGGACTGGGCCAGGGGCATGGAGGTCTATTTCCTGTCCGCAGTGCGGCCCGCGCGGCTGGTGGCGCCGGTGATGCGGGCGCAGAAGGGCGGGTCGATCATCAACATCTCGACTTTCGCGGCGTTCGAGCCGGACCCGGCCTTCCCGACATCGGGCGTCTTCCGGGCGGGACTCGCGGCGTTCACCAAGCTGTTCGCGGATGAATTCGCGGGCGACAACGTGCGGATGAACAACGTGCTGCCGGGGTTCATCGACAGCCTGCCGGAGAAGGAAGCCTGGCGGGCGCGGGTGCCGATGGGGCGGTACGGGACGGTCGAGGAGATCGCGGGGGTGGTGAGTTTCCTTGCGTCCGATGCGGCGGGATACATCACGGGGCAGAACCTGCGGGTGGATGGCGGGATCACGCGGTCTGTGTGAGGGGCGTCCCACGGTGGGACATGTTTTTGGTCGTTTTGGATCAATAGGTTAGGTCATCTTGTAAGGATTGCGTAACCCTTACCTGCGGGGCGTGGTTTTAGGGTGCCAGCGTTCGCGCCGTGGTCAGATGCACCGATGCGGAGAGCGGACGGGCCGTGGCTGACCGCCCGACCGACACGCCGTATTCGCCCGCCTCGACCACCCACAGACCCCGATCCGTGCTGAACCACGCGAAATCGCGGGCGGACAGGGACAGCGCGATGCGGCGGGCCTCGCCCGGGGCGAGCGTGACTTTGGCATGGGCCTTGAGTTCGGATCGGGGGCGTCTGACCGGCGACGGCGCGGGAATGACATAAAGCTGCACCACCTCGGACCCCGCGCGCGGCCCGGTGTTCGTGACGGTCACGCTGACCGTGGCCGCACCTGTCGCCTCAAGAACCGAGCCGTCCACGGACAGGTCGGACAGATCGAAGGTCGTGTAGGACAGGCCGTGACCGAAGGCGAACAGCGGCGGGGTGCCGGTGCGGTCGTGGTGGCGGTAGCCGATGAACACGCCTTCCTCGTACCGGACCCGGCCATCGAGACCGGGATAGACCTCGGGGTCCTGTGACCATGTCGCCCCGTCCTGCCAGCGGGCGGGGAAGGTCTGGGGCAGGCGGCCACCCGGTTCGGCGCGGCCCGTGCAGCACATCGGCGATGGCGTTCCCGGTTTCCTGCCCCGGATACCATGCCTGCAGGACGGCGGCGACATCGCCGAGCCACGGCATGGCGACGGGGCCGCCGGTCTGCAGCACGACGACGGTGCGCGGATTGGCCGCCGCGACGGCGGCGATCAGTTCGTCCTGACGTCCGGGCAGGGCGATGCCGGGCAGGTCGGCCCCTTCGGTATCCCAGCTTCCGTCGCGACCGACGCAGAGGATGACCGTTTCGGCGGCGCGGGCGGCGGCGACGGCATCGGTGATTTCGGCGTCGCCCGCTGGCAGACCGAGACCCACTGCCAAAGCCGAAAACGTGAACAGCGCGGGCGGTTTGGACGCGAAGTCGATCTCGATGGCATAGCTCTGGCCCGCCGTCATCGGCACATCGGCCAGCACTTCGTCGCAGCCTTCCTCGAAGAAGGTGTCGCCCCGGGTCCAGCTTTCCCAGGCTTCGGCGACTTCGACGCCGTTCACCCGGACCCGGGCAAGGCCTGCCGCGCGGAGGCCCAGACGCCAGACGCCGGTCTGCGGCGCGACAAAGTCGGCGGCGAAGCGGGCCGAGAAGTCGGCGGCGGCGACCCCGCCCTTCAGCGTGCCGAACCAGAACCCCTGTGCCTCGGCCAGCGTGTCGGTCGCTACGGGTTCGCCGGAGAGCGTGCGGTCGGCAAAGATGTCCATCCGCAGCGGTCCTTGCAGAAGCGGCTGGAACTTGGCGTTGTCGCAGCCATAGGCGTAGGTCAGACGGTCTTCGCCCAAGGCCGCGACCAGCCCGTCCCACGGGCTGACGCGGTAGTGCGGGTTCAACTGGGACGACCCGCCGCCCATGATCTGGGCGGTTTTGGCATTGGGACCGATGACGGCGATGGTCCCGTGGGTTGCAAGCGGCAAGATGCCGTCGTTGGTCAGAAGAACCGTTCCTTCGGCGCCTGCGCGGCGGATCAGGGCGCGGTGTCCGGGGCGGTCGTCTGCCTGTTCGTGATGCGGGCGGTGGTCGTCGATCGCGCCGGTCCGGGCCATCAGGCGCAGGACGTTCAGGGCGCGCGTGCGGATGGTGGCGGCGGTCACGTCGCCTGCGGCAACCGCGGCGATCGCCTTGTCGCCCCGGTCGCGGGGCGGCCCGGGCATTTCGATGTCGAGCCCGGCGTTCAGCGTGGGCGCGGTCGCGTGGCTGCCGAACCAGTCGGACATGACCGCGCCGTCAAAGCCCCATTCGCCGCGCAGCACAGTGTCGAGAAGCCAACCGTGTTCCGAGGTGAACGTGCCGCCGAGCCGGTTGTAGCTGCTCATCACCGCCCAGACGCCCGCGCGTTTCACCGCAGCCTCGAACGGGACCAGATAAACCTCGCGCAGGGTGCGCTCGTCGATTTCGCTGCTGATCGTGGCGCGCTGAAATTCGGATTCGTTGCCCGCGAAGTGCTTGATCGTGGCGGCGATGCCTTGTGATTGCAGTCCGTCGATCATCGCCACGGCCAGATCGGCGGTCAGGACCGGGTCTTCGGAATAGCATTCGAAGTTGCGGCCATTGGTCTGGCTGCGGTGGATGTTGACGGTCGGCCCGAGCGAGACATGGGCACCCTTCGATTTCACCTCTTCGGCCAACGCGACACCGATTTCGCGCAGAAGATCAGGATTCCATGTGGCCCCCAGCGCGATGCCCACGGGGAAGGCGGCCGAAGCGACGCCGCCGATCAGCGATCCGCCGCCGCGCGCGCCGTTCGGGCCGTCGGTCATGCGAAGCTTGCCGATGCCAAGGCGGTCGATGGCGGGCAGCGACCAGAAATCCTCGCCCGACAGCAGGCTGACCTGTTCGGTCGAGCGTCATCTGATCGACAAGGGCGGCGATGCGGTCTTCGGTGGGATGGGGCATGGCGGACTCGCTTGGCGGAGGCTTGCTGCGCGATAGACAGCGGATGGATTCGGAGTAGCGGGGCGCGGGCGTTCCTTCAAGCCGCATGGGATCGGGAAGCCGTGGTCATCGGCGCTGACAGGGATGAAAGGGCTTGCCGCGAACGGTGTCATCGTTCATTTTCGACGGTGAGCCGTGGCGATGGCGTCGCCACCGGGGACTCTTCCCCGACGCTTGCGGGTGAGCCCGCCACGTCCTGTACGCCGGGACCTTTCGGGGTTCCGTCGCAGGTGCGGACCCCGTGACATGAGGGTCTGAGACATGACGGAACGTCCGGAACGCTATCGGTTTCATCAGGGCGACAGAGTGCTGCCGTTTGCGGCCAGCGAGTACGATGCGAGGCTGGCGGGCCTGCGCGCGATCATGGCAGAGGCGGGGGTGGACGCGGCGGTGTTCACCGTCGATGCACAACATCGCCTATTATTCGGGGTTCCTCTATTGCAGCTTCGGGCGGCCCTATGGGCTGGTCGTGACAGCGACGGAGTCGGTGACGATTTCGGCGGGCATCGATGCGGGTCAGCCCTGGCGGCGCTGCCATGGCGACAACATCACCTATACGGACTGGACGCGCGACAACTTCTGGCGGGCGGTCGCGTCGGTGACCGGCACGCGGCCGCGTGATCGGCTGCGAGGCGGATCATCTGACGCTGGAGCGGTCAGAGAAGCTGAACGCCTTCCTTAAGCCGTCGCGGGGCGTGGATATCGCGCCCGCGACGATGCAGCAGCGGATGCGGAAGTCACAACGCCGAACTGGATCTGATCCGGCACGGGGCGGCGGTGGCGGATGTGGGGGGGTACGCGATCCGCGAGACGATCCGCGAGGGCATCCGCGAGATCGACGTGGCGATGGCGGGGCGCGACGCGATGGAGCTGGAAATCGCGAAGCGCTTCCCGGATGCGGAATACCGCGACACCTGGGTCTGGTTCCAGTCGGGGATCAACACGGACGGGGCGCACAACCCGGTGACGAGCCGGCTGCTGCGGCGCGGGGATATCCTGAGCCTGAACACGTTCCCGATGATTTCCGGCTACTACACCGCGCTGGAGCGGACGCATGTTCGTGGGCGAGGTCGATGCGGCCAGCCGTCATGTCTGGGACGTGAACGTGGCAGCGCATGAATACGGGATGAGCCTGCTCGTTCCGGGGGCGACCTGCGCGGAGGTGACGCAAAAAATCAACACCTTCTTCGAGGAACGCCAGATGCTGCAGTACCGGACCTTCGGCTATGGTCATTCCTTCGGGATCCTCAGCCACTACTACGGGCGCGAGGCGGGGCTGGAACTGCGCGAGGACATCGACACGGTCCTGGAGCCGGGGATGGTGATCAGCATGGAGCCGATGCTGACGATCCCGGAGGGGCAGCCGGGTGCGGGGGGCTACCGCGAGCATGACATCCTGTTCATCACGGAAACGGGGAACGAGGACATCACGAAGTATCCCTATGGGCCTGGGTTCAACGTGGTGGGCTGAAGGGGGCGCTGGATGTGCCCGCGCTGCCGGTGTCGGCGAGTTTTTTCAGCAGTGACGGCGCTTTGACCTTGACGCCCCGACGCAATGCGTTTGTGTCGGGAGCGGGGATGTGCCGACTTTGCGTGACGCTCGCGCGGCATGGTCGGCGCTGCAAATCATATTGTGGATGCTGCCATGCGTTTGCTGAACGACCCTTGCCATATGCCGGTGCGGCTTGTGCTGCCGCTGATCCTGACCGCGTTCCTGGCTGCCTGCGGCGGCGGGGGCGGCGGCGTGACGCAGGCGGCACCGGACGTCGAGGGCTACGGCACCATCGCGGATGCGGGCTATGAACTGCCGCCGATTTCGCCGGAATTCCTCGTCCCGCCGAACCGCCGGGCGGAAGTGACCTATGCGGGCAGCGAGGAACCGGGGACCATCGTCGTCGATCCGTTCGCCAAGTTCCTGTACCTCGTCGAGGAGGGTGGCAACGCGATCCGCTATCCGATCGCGGTGGGGCGCGAGGGCAAGGGGTTCAAAGGCTCGGCTGTCGTCGGCGACATGAAGCTCTGGCCGGGATGGACGCCGACGGCGAACATGGTGCGGCGCGAGCCCGAGGTTTACGGGCCGTTCGCGGGCGGCATTCCGGGCGGGCTGGCAAGCCCCTTGGGCGCACGCGCGCTGTATCTGTACCGGAACGGGCGCGACACGCGGTACCGAATTCACGGCACGAATGACGTCGCCTCGATCGGCAACAACAGTTCGGCGGGCTGCATCCGGCTGTTCAACCACGATGTGATCGACCTGTTCAGCAGGGTGTCATCCGGGACGCGGGTCTTCGTGCGGAGCCAGGAAGAATCGCTGCTGCTGGAGCCGGAATTCTCGGGCCGGGGAATCGAGATGCCGCCGGTGATCGTGCCGCCCGAGGACATCTACGGCAATCTGGGACCGCCGCCGAACCTGAGCGCGAACGCAGCCGGCCCCGGTGAAAGACCCGGACGATGTGTTCAGCGTGATCAACTGAGGCAAACGGCTGCGGTGTCCGTCAGAGGCGTATGACGTAGTCTTTCCGCGTCGTCTCGATCACTTCCCACGAGCCGGTGAAGCCGGGTCGGAGGATGAAACTGTCGCCTGCTGTCAGCGTGTGCGCTTCCCCGGTCGCGTCGTCTGTGATGACGGAGCGGCCGGACAGGATGCGGCAGTATTCCCATTCGTCATAGGCGATGCGCCATTTGCCGGGGGTGGATTCCCAGATGCCACAGTAGAGGCCGTCGCGGTCCTCGACGTTCCATGTGGTGAACTGCGGGTCGCCTACTAGGACCTTTTCGGGCGCGGGGCGGTCGTGGGCGGGCGTGGCGGCGGAGGGGGTGAGATGGAGAAGGTGGCTGGGCATGGGCGGTTCCCGTTGTGATCGCGTCCAGTCGTAACCCGCAATCCTGCTCTGCGGAAAGCCTACTGGCAGGCTTGCTGCGCTGCGGCTAAGGTTCCTTTGCGCGGAGGGCGCGGGGAGAGAGCCGATGAGTGCAACAGGACCATCCCGCAGGGTCACTCCGCTCGATATTCGCGCGCGCAAGGGCGGCGATCCGCTGGTGTGCCTGACCGCCTATACGACTCCCATCGCGCGGCTGGCGGACAAGCACTGTGATGTGGTGCTGGTCGGCAACTCGGTCGCCATGGTGCTGCACGGGCATCCGTCCACGCTGCAGGCGACGCTCGACATGATGATCCTGCACGGGCAGGCGGTGGGGCGGGGGCTTAGCGAGGCGCTGTTCGTCGTGGACATGCCGTTCGGGTCGTACGAGGAGGGGCCGGATCAGGCTTTCCGGTCAGCGGCGCGGATCATGCGCGAGACGGAGTGCCATGCGGTCAAGCTGGAGGGCGGGGTGCATATGGCCCCGACCATCGCGCATCTGACCGCGCGGGGGATACCGGTGATGGCGCATGTGGGCCTGACGCCGCAGTCGGTGAACACGCTGGGCGGCTACCGGGTGCAGGGGCGGGGAAACGACAGCGGGCGCATCATGGCGGATGCGAAGGCGATTGACGAAGCGGGCGCGTTTTCCGTGGTGCTGGAGAAGGTGCCCAAGCGGCTGGCAGATGAGATCACGAAGGAATTGCGCATTCCGACCATCGGGATCGGGGCATCGGCAGGCTGCGACGGGCAGATCCTGGTGGTGGACGACATGCTGGGGCTGTTCACGGCTTTCAAGCCGAAATTCGTCAAGCGCTTCGGTGATCTGGCGGCGGATGCCGACAGGGCGATTGCCGGCTACGCGGCGGAGGTGCGGGGGCGGACGTTCCCGGCGGCGGAGCATGTGTTCGGCGACGAGGCCAAGGGGTGATCGTTCGGGATGTGGCCGGGATGCAGGCGCTGAGCGCTGGCTGGCGCAAGGCGGGTGCGGTCGTGGGCGTGGTGCCGACGATGGGCGCGCTGCATGAGGGGCATCTGAGCCTGGTGCGGGCGGCCAAGCGCGACTGCGGGCGGGTGATCGTGACGATCTTCGTGAACCCGAAGCAGTTCAACAACCCGGACGACCTGAAGAAATACCCGCGGGATGAGGCGGCGGATGCGCGGTTGCTGGCTCCGCTGGGCGTGGACGTGATCTATGCGCCTGCGCCGGAGGAGGTGTACCCTGAGGGATTCGTGACGAACGTCAGGGTGACGGGGCTGGCCGAGCGGCTGGAGGGGCTGCACCGGCCGGGGCATTTCGACGGCGTGGCGACGGTGGTGACGAAGCTGTTCGGGATGACCGGCGCGGATCGGGCCTATTTCGGCGAGAAGGACTGGCAGCAGTTGCAGGTCGTGCGGCGGCTGGCGGCGGACCTGAACCTGGGGGTGACGGTGGTCGGATGCCCGACGATGCGCGAGGCGGACGGTCTGGCGCGGTCGTCGCGGAACGTGCGGCTGTCGCCCGAGGCGAGGGAGATCGCGGGGGCGCTGCCGCGCGTGATGTCGGCGGTGGCGGCGGCGATCCGGGCGAAGTTCCCGGTGGCGGATGCGCTGCGGGTCGGGCGGGATGACCTGCTTGGGGCGGGGTTCGAGAAGGTCGAGTATCTGGATCTCTGCGATGCGCAGACGCTGGTCTGGGTGGATAAGTATGCGCGCGAGGCGCGGCTGCTGGCGGCGGTCTGGGTGGGTGGCGTGCGGCTGATCGACAATATCGCGGTGTGAAGGCGTTGCGCGGCTGGGGCCGGCCCCCCGCGCCCCCGGGATATTTACAGACCGAAAATGGGTCAGAGGGCGAGCAGGTCTGCCAGCACCAGCGCCATGACCTTTGCACTGTCCATCATGTCGGTGATCCCCACCCATTCATCGGGCTGGTGTGCGAGGTCGAGGATGCCGGGGCCGTAGGCGATGCAGTTGTTCAGGCGTCCGATGCGGTCGATGTGCTTCTGGTCGTAGGTGCCGGGCGAGACGACATAGTCGGGGGGCAGGCCGAGGACGCGGGTGATGGCGCGGGCGGTGGCGGCGACGATGGGGGCGTCGCGGGGAGCCATGACGGGCTGCACCTCGAACAGGTCGCGGATATCGTACTGGAAGCTGGGGCGGGCGGCCTTCACCCGGTCGAGAAGCGCCGCGATTTCGGCTTTCACCTCGCCGATCTCCTCCTCGATCAGGAAGCGGCGGTCGATGACGATGCGGCAGCGGTCGGCGACAAGCGGCGCGGGCAGCGCGTCTGTGCCGGTCTGGTCCGCCTCGCCGCCGTGGATCGAGTTGATGTTCAGCGTCGGCAGGCGCGCGCCCTCGGGCACCACGGGCATGGCGGTGTGCCGGGTGGCGAGGAGGGGCAGGAGGACCGTCTCGATCTCGTGCAGCACCGCGCCCATGTGGCGGATCGCAGAATCGCCGAGGAAGGGCATCGAGCCGTGGGCGATGCGGCCCTTGGCCTCGATCTCGGCCCACCAGACGCCTCGATGGCCAAGGCAGATGCGGTTCTTGTTCAGCGGTTCGGGGATCAGGACATGGGTGACATGGGCAAAGCGGCCCTGTTCCGCCAGATAGGCGACCCCGCCGTAGCCGCCGGTCTCCTCATCCGCTGTGGCGGAGATTTCAAGGGAGCCTCTGAAGGCGGGGCAGGCGGTGATGAATGCCTCGGCAGCGATGACGCTTGCCGCCAGGCCGCCCTTCATGTCGCAGGCCCCGCGGCCATAGATGCGGTCGCCTTCGACCTGCCCGCCGAAGGGATCGCGGGTCCAGCCCTGGCCGACGGTGACGACATCGTGGTGGCTGTTGAAATGGACGCAGTCGCCGGGTTCGGGGCCTTGGCGGCGAGCGACCAGGTTCCAGCGGGGGTGCGCGTCGGTGTCGCCAGGGCTGCCGTGGGCGCGGATGAGTTCGGTGGCGAAGCCGGAGCGGGCGAGGCGTTCGCCGAGGAATTCGCAGATTTCAAGGTAATTCTGCCCGGGCGGGTTCAGCGTCGGGATGCGGATCAGGGCTTGGGTCAGCGCAACGAGATCGTCGCGGCGGGCGTCGATTTCGGCGAAAAGGCGGTCAGTCAGGCCATCCTGCATGGCGCAAGGCTAGTCGCGGGGCAGGGGTGGGGCAAGGCGGGCGAATCCGGGGTGACGGGCGGGAAGGGAAGGGTTAGGTTTTTTCGAGGGTCGGGGGATGCAAAATGCGCGGGCCTCCCCAGATAGTGTAAACGTGATTAACATCGGAGAGCACCAGATGGCCGATTTCGACGCCCAGATCATCGAGAGCCAGAAGCAGGTCGCGGAGGCGCAGTCGAAGATCAGCGAGCTGACGACGAGGATCGAAACGGCGCAGGCCGGTCTGAAGACCGGAAGCGGGTTGTCCATCGACGTGGCCAACGCGACGCTGGCCGATGTGCAGAGCCATGCCGACATGATGAACGCAAATATCGCCGAACTGATCATGGGGCTGGACGATGTGACCTCGGGGTTCAGCAAGGACTTCGACGAGATGCGGTCGAAGACGGGGTGGGAAACGTTCGTCGGCGTGTTTTCCGACCAGAAGTCGGATTCGATGCGGGCCGAACGCCTTCGCGAGGCGTCGGTCGACGACAAGCTGCAGGACCTGATCGCGAAGTCCGACACCATCGTGAAGCTGCTGCAGGGGCAGCTCGACATGCTGAACACGCAAAAGACGAAGGTTGAAAAGAACCTGACCGAGACGCTGGCCGACCGCGAGGGAACCGTGGGCGAACTGGAATCGGTGCGCGCGCAGGTGACGGCGATGGACCCGAAGATCATCGAGCTCGAGAACAAGATCAGCGTCGAGCAGGACGCGGCGGCCCGCACGCGGCTGGAGACGCAGCTGGCCGACCTGAACCGGCAGCACAATGCGCTGGTGCAGGACGAACAGGTCAAGCTGGCCAAGTCGCAGACGCTGGAGCGGTATATCGAGACCGGCAAGACCTGGATGGACAGCCTTCAGAACCAGGCAGCGACGCAGATGGTGCTGATCAACAAGCTGCAGACGGACACCAAGCAGCGCGTGGTCCTGTATGACGCGCTGACCAAATCGCTGAAGACCGCGCAGCAGCAGGATGTGGCGCACCGGATCAACGAGATCGGGGTCGAGACCGACAAGGCGGCGCAGGAGGCGATGGCGGCCATCGGCACGGCGACGAACGACCGGATGGCCGACATGATGGAGGGCCATGAGGCGAACATGGTCTTTGCGCGCAAGGTGCTGGAGGAGAAAGCGAAGGCGGACGAGCGGTTCGCGCGGCGCTTCGCGGCGATTGTCGAGAAGCACGACAAGAATCTGTATGGCGGGTGATGGGGTTTAGACGTCAGATAACCGTTACTCTGATCGTGGGAGTGCTGCTTGCGGCTCCGCTTCTAGTACTTGCTGCGTTTCGGGAAATTCTCACGATCCACCTGTCAGGAGCACAGCAATGGTGGACTGTCGTTTGTTGTGAGGCGCTTTTCATCTTGGGCTTGATGATCTTGTTTTTCGGTGGAGTCATACGCCTCGCAGGTTACTACATGTATCGGTCGCACCGTTGGTCGCCGGAGAAGTCGGCATACGAAAAATATGGTCTTTGGGATCGCTGGCTTTACCACGTCGACCGCGAAGGCAACGATCTAAATGCCCGAAACTGACTTGACCGCCGACCACAAGCCGCTATCTGACGAACCCGTCGCGCGGGCCTATTTCGCCAAGTTCGACCGGATCACGGCACATCTGGCGAATGTGGCGAAGGTGATGCAGGGCGAGCGGACGCTGACCGAGACGGATACCGCGATCCTGGCGGGGTATCTGGCGGCGATGGCGGCGTCGTTCCGGGCGCTGGGGATGAAGTATCTGATCTCGGGGCGGCTTGAGGGCGTCACCCAGCGGCATCTGACGATGGATGTGCATGAAAGCGGATTTCCGGTATTTCAGGAAATCGTGACGCTGGCCAACGATGCGGCGCAGGCGGACACGCATCTGAAGGATATGCCGGACGAAGCGCATCTGAAATCCGAGATGATCCGGCAGATCGTGGCGGAACGGACCGTGCCGCTGCAGCTGCAGTACGCGCATGTCGCAGCGGCTGTATTATCAGGCGCTGACGGAAGGCGGCCTGTTCTTTGCGCAGATGCATCCGCAGGCGATCTGGATCGCGGATGTGGGGCCGGAACGGCGGCGGTTCATGCTGCACTGGGCGGTCTATGACAGCCAGCAGAACCTGCCGGTGATTTATCTCATGGAGGTCGAGGATTCGGGCAGCCGCGCGCTGCCCAAGGACGCCGGGCGCTGGCCCGCCGCGCAGGCGCATCTGATGGCGCAGTCGTCGGGGGGGCTGAAGCTTCTGACCATCGCCAAGGGATTTGACACCGATTTCAGCGACCTGCACCCGAAGCGCCTGCGCCGCGTATATGTCGGGCCGATGTATTCGGCGGGCTATACGATGCAGACCGGGCCGATAAGGCAGGTGCTGGAAGGGGCGAAGGCGGGGTCGGAGGATGACTGGGCGCTGGCCTGGACGGTCGAGGAGCTGGAAAGCGAGCGGGTCGAGGTGGAGAAGGGCTGGTTCACCGACGCCGAGCGCGAGGTGTTCAAGCTGGACCCGCTGACCGGCGCGGATATCGGGCGCGACGCGGGTGGCGCGCAGCCTGATCCTGCCGCAGCTGCCGTTCCAGGTGCTGGCCGAGAAGGACCCCGAGGGGTTCCGGTCGGTGCGGAAGTTCGTGGTGGGCAAGGACGGACGGGTGGTGGGTCTATGCAGTAGGAGCAGGACATGAGCGCGCCGCGCGACGAGATGGAACTGAAGGAAGAGGCGATCCGCGCGCAGTACGGGGCGGCGGCGTCGCTGCTGGCGGGGTTCGACCACGCGCCGCGGCTGGCGAAAGCGTCGCGCCGGTGGCGGCGGACGGGCGGAACGGTCGCCGGGGATCGGGACACGGCCGATGTTCCGGTCCACGACGCCGGGGCTGGTGACGGTGCCGACGGCCAAGGCCGAGGGTGTCAGGATCATCGACCGGGTGATGGCGGTGGGGGGCGATGACCCCATCGTGGCGCCCGTCGAGGCGAATGTGCTGCAGGCGCTTGCGGCGGGCCTTGGCGATTGCGCTGGCGCGTTGGTGAACAGATTTCGGGAGTTTCCGGACTTACAGAACTTAAGAAAGCAAATCTGGAAGGGCGGCTGCCACCGGACCGGAAGGCGGAGTTTTCGGAACTGCTGACCGCCGAGGCGCTGGCGGTCCTGTCGGTGTTCGGCAATGCCACGGCGTTTCTGCTGGCGGCGCAGGCGGGGGCCGAGACGGTGGAAGTGGGCAGCGTTGACGAGGTGCTGACGGACAATGCGCCGCTGGCCCTGCATGGCGCGCTGTGGGAGCTGGACCAGAAGATCGCGGTGTTTGCGGCGGACGACCCGAAGCTGGTGGCGACGGTGCTGGCCTATGCCGAACAACTGATGGCACGGGTCAAGGCGCGCGGGGCGACGGCGGCGCGGATTCAGGCGTTCACGGGTGCCAACTACCGGGTCGAGGCGGATGATTTCCCGATTTCGGGGTTCGAACCGGCGCGGAAGGCGCGCGGCTCGACGCTGACGATGGCGTTCAAGAAGCCCGAGGAGGTCGTGGGCAACCACATCGCCAAGTATCAGGCGATGCGGCTGGCCAAGATGCTGATGGCCTATGATTTTGAACGCAAACTCAACCCCTTCGCGGAACTGGGCGGGTTCATCTTCACCTTCATGGGCGACGGCAAGCCGGGGACAGGCAAGACGACGCTGATCCAGATGATGGCGGGGCTGATCGACGGCTATTGCAAGGTGGCGGGCTATCCGTTCCGGTATCAGAACCTGTCGATCGACAATGTGGACAGCTATCAGGGCAAGTCGGGGCAGAACGCGAAGGCGTTCATCACCAGCGTGATGGACCCGGCGGTGATCGGGTTCGGAACGGTGGATGACATCGACCAGGTGGCGGGCAAGCGCGGCGAGCGGGGGTCGAGCGCGGGCCAGCAGGAGATCACGGCGGTGCTGATGGAGGCCTTCGCGGGGGCCAACACGGTGGTGCGGGGGAACTGCACGTTCGGGATGTTTTCGAATTATCCGGAAAATGTGGACGACGCGCTGCGGCAGCGGGCCGGGGCGCGGTTCCTGGTGGACGGGCCGCAGTGCGAGGACGACTACATCGACATTCTGGCGATGCTGCTGGGCAAGAACCATGCGATCCCGCTGGGGGAGCATGACCTTTATGCCGCGCAGGAAATCCGGAAGGCGGTGGCGGAGAGCTTCGCCAGCTATGCGCAGCCGAAGGAGGAGGGGCTGCTGCGCGTCTGGAAGGATGTGGAGGGCAAGATCGGGGCGCTGGACACGCTGGCCAAGCTGGGGGCGTATCTGAAGGCGATCCAGATGGCGGATGACCGGTTCACCGGCCGCGCGGTCAAGAACATCACCGACGCGGTGAAGGTGCGGGCGATGGATTTCGAGCTGCCGGACGAGTGGATGGAAAAGCCGGATCTGTTCCTGTTCAAGCCCTATGACGACAAGGCGGCGATGATAAAGGACCTGCGCAAGCCGATCACGGTCGAGATGGTGGTGCAGGAGATCAACCGGTATGCCGACAGCGAGTTCCGCTATGCGGACAAGTCGGACGAGGTGGCGATCGAGGGGATGGTCCGGGACTTCGGGCGGCAGGAAGAGGCGAAGAAGCGGTATCTGGGGGGGAAGGGGTGACGCCGGCTTTTCTATTGGTCACTTGCCTGTTCATCGGCATCGTGGGCCTGTCTTCGAGTATTTTGGCCTCGGGAATTGTCTGCAGGAAGCCCAAAGCGGATCATGCTTGGAATTCTGATGTTCTTGTCTGTCGTGTTAACAGCAATTTATCTGGCGGTTGCTGTCGATTGTAATCTCTATTTCCCCCTGCGTCTATTTGAGGATGGGCAGTGCAGCGCGTCCGACAAGCCATATGGAAGTACTCGCGGCCCTCGGCCTTGTGATTGCTTCTGTGGGCCTTGCTATTTTCTTGGTGACCTCTTTGCTCCTGTCTATAATTCGGTGGCCAGCTAAATGAACCTCCTCATCTCAAGCGGCCTGATGTTCGGCAACCTGATCGCCGTGGACTCCCCCGCGCTGATCGAGCGCTACAACCGCGCGCTCAAATCGCTGACCAAAAAGCAAACGAAACTGAAGGACTTCCATATCGACATATCCGGCTTCTCCCCCGAGATCGGAGATGAGCTGGACGATCTGAATTACCTGAACGCCGACGGGGCGAACCGGCAGTTCATACTTGCTGTCCACCGACCAGAAGGAAGCGCCGCTGCTTGAATGCGAAATTCTCGACCTCGCGCGGGATCCTGCGGCGGTTCATCGAGGAGAACGAGGCGCAGCTGTTCACGCTGACGGCGCGGGATGCGGTGGCGGGGGAGCTGGAGAACACGGTCTTCGCCATCGAGACGCCCGCGAAACTGTTCGACATCCGCAAGGTGAAGGTGGTGGCGGACACGACGGGCAACCAGATCGCCGAGGCGGGCAAGCTGACGGCGATGATCGACCGGTTCAAGGGCGAAGAGGATGCCTGGTACGACGACGCGCTGATCGCGGACATGATCGCGCTGGCGAAGAAGACCGGGGACGTGACGACGAACCCGGTCGCTCTGCGCGCGTCGGAATACGATCAGGTGAATTTCTGGACCTCGCATTTCGGGGGCATCTACATCTTCCGGGGCGTGGATCATCCGGCGGCGATCACGGTGGAGCCGAAGGAGACGCTGGGGCCGATGCCCATCGAATATGTCTTCGATCTGGGCGACCGGAACCAGATCGCGAAGTTTCTGGAGATCAACGGGCTGGTGGAGCCCATCGTGATGGCGCGGGGGGCGGACCCGGGGGCGATCATCCGGCAGAAGATGGACTTCATTCTGGTCGATGCGGCGAGCGCGCTTGGGCATCGACACGTCCACGGCGACGCGGCGCGACCTGCGGACGGTGGCGAATGCGCTGGGGCCGCGCCTGCCGGCGGAGTTTCAGGGTCTGGCGGCGCTGCTGCGCTGGGTCGAGGGGGGCGGGGCCTGGCCACGGATCACGTCGGACCATCCGTCGTATTTCTATTCGCTGCGGGCGACGGCGCATCCGGACCGTGATCTGGTGAACCAGCTGTTGTCGGAACTGTCGCCGCTTGACGTGCGGCAGCTGTTCATCTGCCACAAGGAGCTGTTCTACCGGCTGTACGCGACCTGGGATCAGCCGAAGCAGACATTCGTGGCGGATTTCCTCGCGCGGGAGTATCAGGTGGACCGGCAGGGCGCGCGCGACGCGCTGTTCGGGCCGGAACCGGCGATGGAGGAACCGTCGCCCTGGGGCAAGGCCGGGGGAGCGTCCGGCAGGGGGAAGAGCATGGTGGACAAGGTCGGGCCCTGGGGCGCGCTGGGCAAGGTGCGGCGATGATCTTCGAGCTCTTGCGGATATGGGTGGCGGAGTTCATCGGGCTGACGGTGATCTATGTGCTGGTGTCGATCTATTCGCGGTCGGTCCGGCGCGAAAAGCTGGAAAAGCGCTGGGATACGGACCCGGCGAACGAGGGCGCAACCGGTGCTGCGCGGGATGCGTTCATCCAGGACGGGATGGACCACTATGAACACGGGCTGCGCAAGCGGCTGATCTGGCTTGTCTATGTGATCCCGATGGTCGCGGTGGCGGTCATCGTCTATTTCGTGAATGTGCAGTAAGGAGCATCAGCCATGTGGACCTACATCAAATGGGGCTTCCGCCTTTTCGTCCTGCTGGCCCTGTTCCTGTTCTTTCACTACGAACTGCCGCAGCATGACATCGTGCGGATCACCAACACCTACAACCGGCTGACGACGGTGGGGTCGAACGCGATCTTCTACGGGTCGGCGGATGCGGGGACGGGCGAGTTGGCGACGACGCGCGACATCCGGTTCATCGAGGCGGTGTTCCCGAACGGCAAATCCATCGTCTATCGGAACGAGGATACGGGATGGGTCTGGCCGCCGTATTTCAAATACGACAGCTCGACCCTGCAGGCCGAGGCGACGAACCTGAAGTCGGAGGAGACGGCGCCGAAATGGGTGTCGGTGACGCATTACGGCTGGCGGATCCCGTTCATCAGCATCTATCCGAACGCGGTGAACGTGAAGCTGGTGGCGGGGCCGGATGTGCGGATCATTCCATGGGTCAGCATCATCGTGCTGACGTTCCTGGCGTTCTGTCTGTTCATGCTGCGGCGGATGTGGATGCAGTTCCGCGAACGCAGCATCGACCCGGCGATCGCGGAAGTCAGCGAGACCTTCGATCAGGTGGGCGGGCAGGCCGAGATGGCGGGCAAGCGGGCGAAGGGCTGGCTGGCAAGCTGGAGGAAGAAGCCCTGAGCGACGCAGCGGCGCGCGGCGTCGATCTGGTGATCTTCGACTGCGACGGGGTTCTGATCGACAGCGAGATCATATCGGCGCGGATGCTTGTGACCGAGCTTGCGGCCTTGGGCGTGGACATCGATCTGCCCTACGTGGCGCGGCATTTCCTGGGGCGCAGCTATCCGACGGTGATGAAGGTGATCCGGGAAGGGTTCGGCGTGGGCCTTCCGCCGGAATTCGAGGAGCAGTACCGGGCGCGGCTGCTGGCGGCGTTCCGGCGCGACCTGCGGATCATGCCGGGCGTGCGCGCGGTGCTGGAACAGCTGGCGTTGCCCTGGTGCGTGGCGACATCGTCGAGCGCTGGCCGGGCGCGAACCTCGCTGGAGATCGTGGGACTGGAGGGTCTGGTAGGCAGTCGTCTGACAACTGCGGCCGAGGTCGAGCATGGCAAGCCCGCACCCGACCTGTTCCTGCTGGCGGCGCGCAAGATGGGCATTGCGGCGACGCGCTGCCTGGTGATCGAGGACAGTCTGAACGGCATCCGTGCGGCGCGGGCGGCGGGCATGAACGTGTGGCATTTCGCGGGGGGCAGCCATCTGAGGGGCATCACTGATCTGGTGGGCGCGGCGGACCGTCCCGACGCGGCATTTGCATCGTTCGGCGAATTCTTCCAGATTGATCCGCGTTTGCCGAGAAAGGCTGAGTGACGGACATGAACCGACCCGAGCCGGAACCGACGATCCTTGATGTCGCTGCGCGGGCAGGGTGGCTGTACTACGTGGGCGGTCTGACGCAGGACCAGATTGCGACGGAACTGGGCGTATCGCGCCAGCGGGCGCAGCGGCTGGTCAGCCGGGCTATGGCGGAAGGGCTGATCCATGTGCGGCTCGACCACAAGATCGGCGCCTGTCTGGAGCTGGAGGCAGAGCTGATCCGGCGGTTCGGTCTGAAGACGGCGGTCGTGGCCCCGGACCTGGGCCCAGGGGCGGATGCGAACCGGGCCATAGCGGCCCCGGCGGCGCGGCTGCTGGAGCGGTATCTGCGCAGCCCAGAGCCGCTGATCGTGGCGCTGGGGACGGGCCGGGCGCTGCGGTCGATGGCGGAACAGTTCACGCCGATCGAGGGCGGGGGAAACCACAGGATCGTGTCACTGATCGGGAACATCGCGCCCGACGGGTCGGCGACGCTGTTCGACGTCATCATGAAGATCGCGGAAAAGCTGTCGGCCCCGCATTACCCGATGCCGGTGCCGGTGGTGTCGGACACGGCGGAAGAGCGGGCGTTCTTCATGCATCTGCGCCCGGTGCAGAATGTGGTGGCGCTGGCATCGCGTCCGGACATCACCTTTGTGGGCATCGGGCAGATGGGCAATGACGCGCCGCTGTACCTGGACGGGTTCGTCAGCCGCGAGGTTCTGGCAGAGCTGCAGGGGCAGGGCGCGGTGGGCGAGATCGTGAGCTGGGTCTATGACGCGGACGGTCACTACATCGATTCGGCGCGGAACGCGCTGGTCGGGGGTATCCGGATCGAACCGGGGCGCGAGACACCGGTGATCGCGGTGGCGGCTGGCGACAGCAAGGTCGCGGCAATCCGCGGGGCGATGGCGGGGCGGATCATCAACGGTCTGGTGACGGACGAGCGAACGGCGACGCGACTCGTTTCTTAAGGTGCTATTGTTGCCGCAGACGACACTTTTTCGTTGACGACTCTCTCAAATGTGGTGATTAATTGTTCATGCAACGGGCATCTGCTCAGTTTGCAAGGGAGGATAAGAATGACACTGACTGTCCGCGCGCTGCTTGGCGCGTGCGCGATCGGCGCGCTTGCCGCTGCCGCATCCGCAGAAACGACGATCACCGTCGCGACCGTGAACAACGGCGACATGGTCCGCATGCAGGGCCTGATGGACGACTTCTATGCGAAACACCCCGACATCAAGGTCGAGTGGGTGACGCTGGAAGAAAACGTTTTGCGTCAGAACGTCACCGCTGACATCGCAACCGGCGGTGGCCAGTATGACGTCGTCACGATCGGCACCTACGAGGTTCCGATCTGGGGCAAGCAGGGCTGGCTGGAGAGCCTGAATGACCTGCCCGCCGACTACGATGTTGACGACCTGCTGCCCGCCATCCGCGGGGGCCTGACGGTTGACGGCAACCTCTACGCTTCGCCGTTCTACGGCGAATTGTCGTTCGTGAACTATCGCAAGGACCTGGCCGAAAAGGCCGGCATCACGATCCCCGACGCACCGACCTGGGACGACATCAAGGCAGCTGCAGCTGCGATGACGGACACCGAGGCTGGCATCTATGGCATCTGCCTGCGCGGCAAGGCCGGCTGGGGCGAGAACATGGCCTTCCTGACCACCATGGCCAATTCCTATGGTGCGCGCTGGTTCGACGAAAACTGGCATCCCCAGTTCGACCAGCCGGAATGGAAAGCGGTCATGACCGACTACGTCGAGCTTCTGACCAAATACGGTCCGCCCGGCGCGTCGAACAACGGCTACAACGAGAACCTGACGCTGTCGCTGCAGGGCAAGTGCGCGATGCGCATGGACGCCACCGTTTCGGCTTCGTCGCTGACAGATCCCAAGCAGTCCGAGTTTGCCGACAAGGTCGGCTTTGCCCTGGCCCCCGACATGGGCCTCGGCAAGCGTGCGAACTGGCTCTGGGCCTGGTCGCTGGCGATCCCGGCGTCGTCTGACGCCAAGGACGCTGCCAAGACCTTCGTCAACTGGGCGACCAACAAGGACTATCTGGCCCTTGTCGCGTCCAAGGAAGGCTGGGCCGCCGCTCCTCCCGGCACGCGCACTTCGCTCTATTCCAACCCGGAATACGCAGCGTTGCCGTTCGCAAAGATGACCATCGACTCGATCAACGCGGCTGACCCGACCAATCCGTCTGTGAAGCCGGTGCCCTATGTCGGCGTGCAGTTCGTCGCGATCCCGGAGTTTGCAGGTCTGGCAACGAGCGTCGGCGAAATCTTCTCGGCGGCTCTGGCCGGTCAGAAGTCGGTCGATGACGCCCTTGCCGAAGCTCAGGCTCTGGCTACCGAGGAAATGACCTCGGCCGGCTACATAAAGTAAAACGCAGGGACCCGGCGCGCATCCGGGCCGGGTCCCCTTCTTTCCGCGCATGTTTCGAGTTGCTGGGATATGGCCCGGCGACGTCCGTGCAAGTTGATCAGCTTCACCTCTGAATTGGAGACGCAAGTGGCAACGCAATCCTCACGCATGGCTGCACGCCTGATGGTCGCACCCTCGGTCATCGTGCTGTTCATCTGGATGATCGTGCCGCTGGCCCTGACCATCTGGTTCTCGTTCCGCATCTATCGCCTGCTGTCGCCTGAACGTGCGGGCTGGGCCGGTTTCAACAACTACACATGGTTCTTCAACTCGCCGGATTTCTGGCTGGCCATCTCGAACACGCTTCTGCTCGTCTGCGGCGTTCTGGCCATCACCGTCATCTTCGGCGTCCTGATCGCCCTGTTGATCGATCAACCGGTCTGGGGCCAGGGACCGCTGCGTATCCTCGTGATCTCGCCCTTCTTCGTCATGCCGCCCGTTGCCGCATCGATCTGGGAAAACCTGTTCATGCACCCCCAGAACGGCATGCTTGCCTCGCTCGCGCAGGGCCTTGGTTTCGAGCCGATCCTGTTTCTGGAAAACTATCCGATGTCATCGGTGATTTTCATAGTGTCCTGGGAATGGCTGCCCTTTGCCACGCTGATCCTGCTGACCGCGCTGCAGTCGATGTCATCGGAACAGCTTGAGGCGGCCGAGATGGACGGGGCAAGCGCCTTCAGCCGGTTCCGCTATATCGTGCTGCCGCATATGACCCGGTCGATCACCGTCGTCGTCCTGATCCAGACGATTTTCCTTCTGGGCATCTTCGGTGAAATATTCACCACCACGCAGGGCGGCCCCGGCTCGGCCTCCACCACCCTGCCGTACATGATCTACAAACAGGCCGTGATCGCCAAGGATATCGGGCGCGCGGCGGCAGGTGGGATCATCGCCGTCATCCTTGCCAACATCGTTGCCTACTTCCTCATGCGCAGCATGGGCAAGAATCTCGACGCCTGAAAGACGGAGACAAACATGGCACGCTCAGTCACACCACGTCGCAAGGTGTTGTTCACGGTCGCCGCCTGGACGGTCGCGCTCCTGATCTTCTTCCCGGTGCTCTGGACGATCCTGACCAGCTTCAAGACCGAAGTCAGCGCCGTCGCATCGCCACCCCAGCTTTTCAGCGCCGACTGGACGCTGGAAAACTATGCCGAGGTCTGGGGCCGCTCGGACTATCCGCGCTTCTTCTGGAACTCAGTGGTCATTTCGGTCGGCTCCACCCTTCTGGGCCTGCTCATCGCCATCCCGGCCGCTTGGTCCATGGCCTTTGTGCCCGGTCCCAAGACCAAAGACCTGCTGATGTGGATGCTGTCCACCAAGATGATGCCATCCGCCGCCGTGCTGATCCCGATGTATCTGATCTTCCAGCGCACCGGCCTGTTCGATACCCGTATCGGCCTTGTCCTGGCCCTGATGCTGATGAACCTGCCCGTCATCGTCTGGATGCTCTACACCTATTTCAAGGAAATCCCGGGCGAAATCCTTGAGGCCGCCCGCATGGACGGCGCGTCCCTGCAAAACGAAATCCTCTATGTCCTGACGCCCATGGCCGTTCCGGGCATCGCCTCGACCATGCTTCTGAACATCATCCTGGCGTGGAACGAGGCGTTCTGGACCATCACCTTGACCACGACCAAGGCCGCGCCCCTGTCCGCCTTCATCGCCAGCTTTTCGGCGCCACAGGGCCTGTTTTACGCGAAACTGTCGGCGGCCTCGACCATGGCCATCGCACCAATTCTGATCTTGGGCTGGTTCAGCCAGAAACAACTCGTCCGCGGCCTGACGTTCGGCGCGGTGAAATAGGAGAACGGCATGGGACAGATCACGCTGAAACAGGTCCGCAAGTCGTTCGGCGACGTGCATGTCATTCCGGGCGTGGACCTGGATATCAACGACGGCGAATTCGTCGTCTTCGTCGGGCCGTCGGGCTGCGGAAAGTCCACCCTGCTGCGCCTGATCGCGGGGCTGGAGGACACGTCCAGCGGCACGATCAGCATCGACGGCAAGGACGCGACCGCGCTTCCGCCTGCCAAGCGGGGGCTGGCGATGGTGTTCCAGTCCTATGCGCTTTACCCGCATATGTCGGTGAAGAAGAACATCGCCTTTCCGCTGAAGATGGCGGGTATGGACCCGGTCAAGGCGGAAGAAAAGGTCATGGCGGCTGCCAAGGTGCTGAACCTGGCGAGCTATCTGGACCGCAAGCCGGGGCAGCTGTCGGGCGGGCAGCGGCAGCGCGTGGCGATCGGCAGGGCGATCGTGCGGGAACCTGCGGCTTTCCTGTTCGACGAACCGCTGTCGAACCTCGATGCGGCGCTGCGCGTGGGCATGCGGCTTGAGATCACGGAACTGCACCAGCGTCTGAAGACGACGATGATCTATGTGACGCATGATCAGGTCGAGGCGATGACGATGGCCGACAAGATCGTCGTGCTGAACGCAGGCCGGATCGAACAGGTGGGCAGCCCGCTGGAGCTGTACCGCGCGCCGCGGAATGCGTTCGTGGCGGGATTCATCGGCAGCCCGAAGATGAACCTCGTGTCGGGGGCGGAAGCGGCGAAGCACGGAGCCGCGACAATCGGCATCCGGCCCGAGCATGTCGCGCTGAGCCGCGACAGCGGAACGTGGAAAGCCACGGTCAGCGTCAGCGAGCATCTGGGCAGCGACACTTTCCTGCATGTTCACACGGATCACGGAACGATGACGGTGAGGTCGGTCGGACATCTGGACGTCAACCACGGCGATACGATCTGGCTGACGCCCGAGGCGCATAACCTGCACAGGTTCGACAAGGACGGACTGCGGCTGTGAAACGCCTGGACGGGAAATCGGCGCTGATCACGGGGGCGGCGCGGGGCATTGGAAGGTCATTTGCGGAGGCCTATGTGGCCGAAGGGGCGACCGTCGCCATCGCCGACATCAACATGGCAGCGGCGGAGGCGGCAGCGAAGGGGATCGGGCCGCAGGCTTATGCGGTGCATCTGGACGTGACCGATCAGGCGAGCATCGACGCTGCGGTGAAGACGGTTGAGAACCGGCAAGGCGGTCTGGACATTCTGATCAACAACGCGGCGCTGTTCGACCTGGCCCCGATCGTCGAGATCACGCGCGACAGCTATGACCGGCTGTTCCGGATCAATGTCGCGGGGACGCTGTTCATGCTGCAGGCGGCGGCGCGGTCGATGATCGCGCGGGGCAAGGGCGGCAAGATCGTCAATATGGCGTCGCAGGCCGGGCGGCGGGGCGAGGGGCTGGTCGGGGTCTACTGCGCGACGAAGGCGGCGGTCATCAGCCTGACGCAGTCTGCCGGGCTGGACCTGATAAAGCACGGGATCAACGTGAATGCCATCGCACCGGGTGTCGTGGACGGCGAGCACTGGGACCATGTCGATTCGATGTTTGCGAAACACGAGAATCTGAAGCCGGGCGAGAAGAAGCGGGCGGTCGGCGCAGCCGTGCCTTACGGCCGCATGGGCACCGCTGCCGACCTGACCGGAATGGCAATTTTCCTGGCCTCGCCCGAGGCCGATTACATCGTCGCCCAGACCTACAATGTGGACGGCGGGAACTGGATGAGCTGATGGGACTGTCGAATGCCACCCTTGCGTCACTGCCCGCTTCCGTCGCGCGACCACGCTATGACCGGTCCAAGCTGACGCCGGGAATCGTGCATATCGGCTGCGGGAATTTTCACCGGGCGCATCAGGCGGTCTATCTGGACGACCTGTTCAACGCAGGGCTTGGCCATGACTGGGCGCTGATCGGCGCCGGGGTGCGCGCGGGCGACGCGAAGATGCGCGCGGCGCTGGAGGGGCAGGACTGGCTGACGACGGTGATCGAACTGGCACCGACGGGGCATTCGGCGCGGGTGACGGGGGCGATGACGGGTTTCGTGCCGGTCGAGCCGGGCAACCCGTCGCTGATCGCGGCGATGAGCGATCCGGGGATACGGATCGTGTCGCTGACCGTGACCGAGGGCGGCTACTACATCGACCCGAAGACCGGGACGTTCAGCCCGGATCATCCGGACATCGTCAAGGACGCGGCCAACCCGGGCGCGCCCGATACGGCGTTCGGCGCGATCATCGCGGCGCTGAGGGCGCGGCGGGCGGCGGGGGTTCCGGCCTTTACCGTGATGTGCTGCGACAACGTTCCGCATAACGGTCATGTGACGAAAGACGCGGTGACGGGCCTTGCGCGGCTGTCTGATCCGGCCTTCGCGGACTGGATAGCGGCCAACGTTGCCTTTCCGAATTCAATGGTTGACCGGATCACGCCCGCGACTGGGGACCGCGAGCGCGCGATGGCAGCGGCGATGGGCGTCGATGACGCCTGGCCCGTGACCTGCGAGCCGTTCCGGCAATGGGTGATGGAAGACAACTTCCCCGCTGGTCGTCCGCCGCTGGAGAAGGTCGGCGTGACATTCACCGATCAGGTGGACCGGTTCGAGACGATGAAAATCCGAATCCTGAACGGCGGCCACGCGATCATCGCCTATCCGGGTGGGCTGATGGACGTGGAATTCGTGCATGAGGCGATGCAGAACCCGCTGATCCGGTCGTTCCTCGACGCTGTCGAATCGCGCGAGGTTCTGCCGATCGTGCCTGCGGTGCCGGGTGTCAGCCTGGGCGACTACAAGTCCCTGATTATCGACCGGTTTTCCAACCCGGATGTGGCTGACACTGTGCGGCGGCTGTGCCTGGATGGGTCGAACCGCCAGCCGAAGTTCATCGTGCCGTCGATCCGTGACAACCGGGCCAAGGGTGCTGTGCCCGATGGGCTGATCCTGTTGTCAGCGCTGTGGTGCCGGTATTGCCACGGGACGAGCGAAAGCGGTGCGGTGATCGCGCCGAACGATCCGAATTGGGACCGGCTGACGGAACGGGCAAAGGCGGCCCGCAGCGATCCTGGAGAGTGGCTGGGGATGACCGAAGTCTATGGTGACCTGCGGCTGGACAAGGCAGTGGCGGACCGGTTCGCGGCGATGCTGCGGGCGGTCTGGGCGGAAGGCACCGAGACGGTGATGCGGCGCTACATAGATGGCGGGCGCTGATTTTTGACCTTCCGGTCAAACCCGCGCGTTGCGGGGCAGGGGGAGTTCGGCTAGCGTGACGGCGTAGCAAAGTCCGGACGCGCGCCAATGCTTCTGCCGAATACCGAACGCAACCCCGGCGTGCCGCTTCAGGCGGACTGGTTCGATCATGTCGCGGTGAACACGCAGGCGGCGGAACGGCGGGCGGCGACGCTGACCACGCGGCGGACGGTCAAGAAGGCATGGCAGGCGGCGTGGCTGGTGAACGCGGTGCGCTGCATCGACCTGACCACGTTGTCGGGGGACGATACCGAGCACCGGGTCGAGCGGCTGTGCGCCAAGGCGCGCCGGCCGCTTGGCGGATCACATCATGGCAGGGCTGGGGATCGACCGGCTGACGACCGGGGCGATCTGCGTCTATCCGACGATGGTTTCGGCGGCGGTGCGCGCGCTGCGGGGATCGGGGATTCCGGTCGCGTCGGTCGCGACCGGGATTTCCGGCGGGGCTGATGCCGCTGCGGCTGCGGCTGGAGGAAATCCGCTATGCGGTGGACGAGGGTGCGGACGAGATCGACATCGTCATCACGCGGGCGCATGTGCTGGATGGGAACTGGACCGCCTTGTACGACGAGGTGGCGGCGATGCGCGAGGCCTGCGGGGCGGCGCATCTGAAGGCGATCCTCGCGACGGGCGACCTGAAGACGCTGCGCAATGTCTACAAGGCCAGCATGGTGGCGATGCAGGCGGGGGCGGATTTCATCAAGACCTCGACCGGGAAAGAGGGCGTGAACGCGACCCTGCCGGTGTCGCTGGTCATGGTCCGCGCGCTGCGGGACTATGGCGACGCGGACCGGGATACCGGATCGGGTTCAAGCCTGCGGGCGGCATGAAGGCGGCGAAGGATGCGATTGCCTGGCAGATCCTGATGAAGGAAGAGCTGGGCAACGACTGGCTGCAGCCGCATCTGTTCCGCCTTGGCGCATCGTCGATGCTGGCCGATATCGAGCGGCAACTGGAACATCACCTGACCGGGCGCTATGCGGCCTCGTCACGCCATGCGCTGGCATAGGGGGACATGATGCCGACCGTCACGGAAATCCTGGCGACGATGGACTACGGCCCGGCACCCGAGGCCAGCGACATTGTGACGAAGTGGCTGAAGGCGAAGGGGCCGTTCGGTCACTACATCGGTGGGGCGTTCACGAAACCGGGCAGGACTTTTGCGGTGAAGAACCCTGCGACCGGCGAAAAGATTGCCGATGTGACGCAGGGCACCGCGGCGGATGTGGCGGCGGCGGTCAAGGCGGCGCGGGCGGCGCTTCCGGGCTGGTCAAAGCTGCCGGGGCATGAGCGGGCGAAGTGGCTCTATGCCATCGCGCGGACGATCCAGAAGCGCGAACGGTTCCTTGCGGTGCTGGAGGTGATCGACAACGGCAAGCCGATCCGCGAGACGCGCGACATCGACGTGCCGCTGGTCGCGCGGCATTTCTATCACCACGCGGGCTGGGCCGAGATGCTGGCGGATGAGTTTCCGGGGGCAAAGCCGGTCGGCGTCTGCGGCCAGATCATCCCGTGGAACTTCCCGCTGCTGATGCTGGCCTGGAAGATCGCGCCCGCGCTTGGCGGCGGGGAACACGGTGGTGCTGAAGCCCGCCGAATACACGCCGCTGACGGCGCTGGCCTTTGCCGAAATCTGTGCCGAGGTCGGGCTGCCGAAGGGCGTGGTGAACATCGTCACGGGCGACGGCGAGACCGGGGCGGCGCTGGTGGCAGCGGAGGTGGACAAGGTGGCGTTCACCGGATCGACCGAAGTGGGCCGCGCGATCCGCACGCGCGACGGCGGGGACGGGCAAGAAGCTGACGCTGGAACTGGGCGGCAAGTCGCCCTTCGTCGTGTTTGCGGATGCCGATCTGGATGCGGCGGTCGAGGGCGTGGTCGATGCGATCTGGTTCAATCAGGGGCAGGTCTGCTGCGCCGGGTCGCCGCATTCTGGTGCAGGAAAGCGTCGGAAGCCGCCTTTGTCGCGAAACTGAAAGCGCGGATGGCCAAGCTGCGGCTGGGCGATCCGCTGGACAAGTCCACGGATGTGGGGGCGATTGTTGACCCTGTGCAACTGGACGCGGATTCAGCGGTCTGGTTGCGGAAGGGCAAAAGGCCGGGGCGCGTCCTGCATCAGGCGGATTGCCCGATTCCCAAGGCGGGCAGCTTCTTTGCGCCGGGGTTCTTCACCGATGTGCATCCGGCCAATCCGGTTGCGGAAGTGGAAATCTTCGGCCCGGTCGCCACGCTGACGACCTTCCGCACGCCGGATGAGGCGGTCGAGCTGGCGAACAACACGCGCTACGGGCTGGCGGCGACGGTCTGGTCGGAAAACATCAATCTGGCGCTGGATGTCGCGTCGAAGATCAAGGCGGGGATCCTCTGGATCAACTGCACCAACGTGATGGATGCGGGCGCGGGCTTCGGCGGCTACCGCGAAAGCGGCTATGGCCGCGAGGGCGGGCGCGAGGGGATGTTCGAATACCTGACGCTGCCGGGGGTGAAGGCGAAACGCCGAGGCGGCGCTGGTCGCGCCGGATGCGACGCCGATGCCGCGGACCGGCGGGCAAGGTCGCGGCCATCGACCGGACGGCGAAGCTGTATATCGGCGGCGCGCAGAAGCGGCCCGACGGCGGCTATTCCTATGCGGTGACGCGCATAAGGGGCGCGTCGTCGGCCTGGCGGGTCTTGGCAACCGCAAGGACATCCGCAACGCGGTCGAGGCGGCGCATGCGGCGAAGGGCTGGGGCAAGGCCACGGGGCACAACCGGGCGCAGGTGCTGTATTACCTCGCCGAGAACCTGAGCCAGCGCGAGGCGGAGTTCGCGGCGCGGCTGCAAGGAAGCGGGCGTGGCGAAGGCGGCGGAAGAGGTCGCGGTCAGCATCCGGCGGGCGTTCTAGTATGCCGCGCAGGCCGACAAGTACGACGGCGCGGTGCATTCGACGAAATCGGCCCATGTGACGCTGGCCATGCCCGAACCCTACGGCGTGATGGGCATCGCCTGCCCGACCGACGCGCCGCTTCTGGGGTTCCTGTCGCCTCGTCCTGCCCGCGATCGCGATGGGCAACCGGTCGTGGCGGTGCCGTCGCAGAACATGCCGCTGGCGGCGACGGACCTGTATCAGGTGCTGGAGACCAGCGACGTGCCGGGCGGCGTGGTCAACATCGTGACCGGCGCGCGCGAGGAACTGGTGAAGACGCTGGCCGAGCATGATGACGTGGCCGCGATGTGGTACTGCGGGTCGGCGGACGGCGCGAAGGCGGTCGAGGGCATGAGCGCGGGGAACCTGAAGGTCACCTGGACGCCCGCCGAACCGCGACTGGCTGAGCGCCGACGGGCAGGGCCGCGAATTCCTGCGGCGCGCGACGCAGGTGAAGAACATCTGGGTGCCGTACGGCGAATGACGGACTATCTGTTCCCGCCGCCCGCCGTCCGCTCGATCCCGGTCGTCGGCGAGACGGCTGAATATCCGGTGCACCGCATCTTCTGTGTCGGGCGCAACTATGCGGACCACGCGAAGGAGATGGGCAGCACCATCGACCGGTCGGCACCGTTCTATTTCACCAAATCCCTGACGGCCCTTGCTGCGTCGCCCGCGCGGATGCCCTATCCGCCCGGCACGGCGGACTATCACCACGAGGTCGAACTGGTCGTGGCGCTGGGCGCGCCGCTGTTCAATGCCGATGCAAGCGCGACCAGCGCGGCGATCCTGGGCTATGCCGTCGGTCTGGACATGACCCGGCGCGACCTGCAGGCGGCATCGAAGGAAAAGCGCCAGCCCTGGGACACGGGCAAGGATGTCGAAGGGTCGGCCATTGTGGGCGCGATCACGCGGCGGGCCGATGCGGGCGACCTGCAGGGCAAGGCGATCCGCCTGAGCCTTGACGGGCAGGACCGCCAGGTCGGACGGCTGTCGGATATGGTCTGGTCAGTGGACGAGATTCTCGCCCATCTCTCGGGGCTCTATCATCTCGGTGCGGGCGATCTGATCTTCACGGGCACGCCTGCCGGGGTCGGACCGGTGCTGCCCGGGCAACAAGATCGTGGGCAGGATCGACGGCTGGCCAGAGGTCGTATTGGAGCTTGAACCGCAACAGTAGCCGCGACGTGAACGCGGCCTTGGCGATTCGGGTTTGAATTAACGATATGTTCACCATACCATCGGAACCTGAGAGGCGCTGCTGTCGTTTCAGCCTCTGAACGGATTGAAGTCAGTAGTCTTGGGTGAAGCCCGCGGTCGGCCTTGGTGGTCGGCCCGCTGCCGGGGTGGGGTAGATGGGCACTGTGCCGAACGATGTGAAACCTGACCCGGACACGGACGTGTCGCCGGCGCAGGTAGAAGCTTTGCTGAAGTCCGCAGACTGGGAAGCCCGGCTGGAGCAGGCCCGTCTGGCGCGGAACAAGGTTCTGGAAGAGCGGGCGAAGGGCGGCGTTGCGGTCGATTCGATGCGCGGCCCGCGACCGTGGGAAATGGCGGCTACCACCGATCTGGCCGAACGCAGGCGCATGCGCACGCAGGCAGCGGTCGATGCACCGGTGTTGCGGCCCGGCCTGTCTGCCCCGAACGGCGGTGGGCGGCATGCCGTCGGCAACCTGGCAGTTGGTAGCCTTGCAGCGACCGGGCGGCCTGCCGTCGGCACGGCCGTGGCGCTTGTCCCGCCGGAGCGGTCAATGCACCTGTCGGTCCAGCCATCGGCGGACCCGCAGAGCGACATAAAGCGCGTCGGGTCGCGGCTGATGTGGGTCGGCATGGCCTTTGGCCTGGGATTGGGTCTGGGGCTTGGCGGCGTGCTATTGCCGCAGCTGCTGCCCTCGCCCGGTCAGGAGTTGGCAGGTGCAGTCCCGGCAACCTCCGCTCCGCAACCGATTGAAGCCGTCCGGCCGCCGGTGGCGACGCAGATCACGGACCTTTCGGCACCGGTCGCGGCGCAGCCAGTGGAACCGGTTGCCGCAGCACAAAATCCGCCAGCAGCGGTGGCGGTATCTGACGGAGCGCCCGCAGCCCTTCCGGTCCTCGGGGCCGCGCCCATCGCCCCGGATGCCGCAGCAGAGGCTGCCGGATTCCCCGCGGGCGATGCGCTGCCAGTGCGTACAGCGGCACTGAGGTTCCCGGGACCTGCGTCGGGCGGACCCGATGCTGCACCGGGGATTGTGCGCGCCTCGGGTCTTCGTCCGCTGGCATTTGTTCCGTCGGTGGCCGTGGGGCAAAGTGCAGGCGATGCCGCCGATGCCGCGATATTGCGGCCAGGCGACAATGCACCGGGCCTGCGGCTTGCCCGGCCCGCCGCGCTGCGGACCGTCCAGGACAAGGCCGATGTGCTGCCGCTTGCGGCGAGTTTCACGGCCGCCGACGCGCCTGTGACGCCCAGATATGCGGATATCACCCTGAGGGTGCTGTCGGTTGCCTCGGCAGATGCTGCGCTGGTGGGTGAACTGACGGAAAAGGTCAGGGCAGCGGGATTCACACCGGTTGCAGGCAAGGCGCTGAAGATCAACGTCAAGAAAACGCATGTCCGGTTCTACCACCCGGCGGATGCCGGGGCCGCTGCGGCTGCGGCCGAATCGGTGGGCGGTGAAGTGCGGGACTTCACGTCTGTCATGTCGCCGCCGCCGCCCGGCACTATCGAAATCTGGATTTCCGGCAAGCCAGCGATGGCCGAGGCGTCGGCGAAGCCTGCGAAGAAGGCAAAGAAATCCACCACGCGCAAGGCATCGGCCCCGGCCCAGCCGAAACGGGACCCGGTGCAGGCGCTGCGCGACCGGATCGCGGCACAGCTGCGCAACGGAGACCATCTGTGACTTCGGGACGAGACAGTGTAGGTAATTTGCCGCGACCGGTCGGGAGAGGCCGGTTGCAGGGGAGTGTGTGATGCCGAGTCCGAGGCTTTTGGCGGTCGTGACCGCGATGCTGATGATTGCGGGGGCCGCGCGCGGCCAGCAGGGCGCTTCGCTGGGCGATCTGGAGCGGATCGAGTCGTTTATCCAGAGCAAGGACTGCGGCGGCCTGTGGTCTTTCGTGACCAGCCAGCCGACGCTGCTGGAGGGCAACGACCCCCTGGCGCGCGAACTGCGTGTCTTCGTCGCCAGCACTGAACGCGGGCTTCTGGACTGCTTCTCGTCCCGGGGGGGTGCAGCGGGCGGAGTTGACAGCGAGCCCGTCGTCATCATCCACTGAGCCGATGGAGCCTTACCGCCCGGGACCGATGGCGTCACGCCCGACCCTAGCCTATCTGATGGACCCCCGATTCCGGGGTGGAACGTCGTCGTCCTTCGCCGAGGAAATCAAGGTGACGGCGGACCTGGCGCGGGTGCGTGTCCACGCCCTGTCTGGCGGGCGGTTGAAGGGTCTGGCCCCTTCGCCGACCGCCGAGGCAGCATTGGCGGACGCCGGACTGGACTTGCAGTGGGATTTGCCGTCGATTTCGGCGGACATCGTCGTGATCCACAATCCTCTGTTTCTGAGTCCGCTGGGCGCATTGCCGACACGCATCGCGGCCCGCGATCTGGTGGTCGTATCCCACGAGAATTTTCTGCGGCCCGGCGGCCACGAAGCCTTTGATGTCGCGGGTGTCCTGAACAGGATCGCAGGGTCGTCGTTCGCCCTGCGCCGATGGATCGCGCCGGTGTCTGCGTACAACCGGCGTATGGTGAACGAATGGATCACTCGTTCCGGCGCGGCCAGCGGCTGGCAGGTTCTGCCCGAGGACTGGACCAACATCCTGGAGGGACCGATGCTTGCCCCGACGCCCGCTCCGCGTGACCGGCGCGGGCGGCATTCGCGCGCGGGTCTGGAAAAGTTTCCGTCACCCGAAACGATGACGGCGCTGTTCCCGCGCCATGCCGAGGCGAATGTGATCCTGGGGTTCGGCCCCTTCACGCAGGACGAAAACCGGACCCGGCACTGGAAGCTGCTTCCGTTCGATGCGGTTCCGGTGCAGGACTATCTGCGGGACATTGATTTCATGGTTTATTTCGTCGCGCCAACCTGGCGGGAAAGCTTCTGCCGGTCGGTCGGCGAGGCGATCATCGCGGGAAAAATGGTGATAGCCGATCCAGCGCTGTCTGAAATCTTCGGTGATGCGGTGGTCCCGGCGCGACCCGAAGAGGTCGACGCGATCATCGCGCATCATGTTGCCCATCCGCTGGACTATTGCGACCGTGTCCGGCGTGCACAGGCGGCGCTGGGGCACTGGAGCGCGGCGGCATTCCGGGCGCGTGTCCTGCCATTGTTCGAAGGCAGCATGGCGGTTGCGGCATGATCCTGATCGAAGCGGGGCAGCAGACAGCCGAAGCGTTCGAGAGCAAGCTTCTGTTCGCGGGCCTGCTGCGGTCGCACGGCTATGAGGTCTGCATTGATGCGGACGGTCTTCCGCCCGACATCGGATTTGACCTGCATCTGGAAGCGGCCCCTTATCTGGCCGACGCGGAAGGCGTATCGCCGGACCACCTGATCGTCATCGGTGCCGAGCGCATCGGGGGGCTGCCATCTTCGGTCCTGAGGGCGTGGTCGGGTGGGTTGCGGAAGACGACGGTTATCGGGCGGTTCGCAGACCGGCAGTCGATGATCGACGCCCAGTCCAAGGTGGCGCATGCCACGGGGATCGAACCCGGTCTTGTCGATCTGGCGCGCCTCGGCCCTGCCGGTTTCTCAGGTGAGGACACGGTCGCATTCGTCATCGGCCCCTCGGGGGCGGACCCTGGGGCCGGACGGCAGAAACCCCGCGTCCGCGTCTGGGCGCAGGCCGGCAGCTTGGACGACCCGGCGGCACGGGTCGCGCTGGATGCGATGGACCGCAGCGGCCTGTTCGATCTGTCGGTCATCCTGGGCAGCACGAGCCACGCGCCCGAGAGCGGCGTATCGGTAGCTGCGCCCCGGTGTGAAACCTACCGCGCAACCGAGCTTGCGCCTGCGGCACTGGCGGCCAGCACCGAGATCGCCGTGATCCTGGGCGGCACGATGGTGGAGCCGCGTGCAGCGCGATGGGTGCTCGACATGCTTGGGACCCCGAGGCCGGTTATCGACATGACCGAGGGACACTCCCTTCTGCGCAGCGGTGCCCCGGTCCTGCGCGGACCATCGCATCTGGCGGGCCTTTCGGACTATCTGCGCGACACGGTGCTTCCGTCGCGGGAGCAGATCATCCGGCAGGCTGGAGCGAGCCCGTGGCTTCGGGCGGCGTCCTTCGGGCGTCTGGCAGAAGCGATCGGTCTGTCGACGCGACCGGCAAAAGCCGCTTCTGCGACGCGCCCGCCCAAGGCGGTGTTCTATCCGATCAACGGCGTCGGTCTGGGGCATGCCCGGCGTACGCTGCTGATCGCGGACCGGATGCAGGCGCGCGACCGCTGCGCCTTTGCGGTGTTTCCGACCTGTACGGGGCTGGTCGCGTCGCGCGGGTTTCCGGTGCTGCCGCTTCTGAACTGGCAGAAGGAAGGCCACAGCGCACCTGCCCATGACATGGTGACCTACCGCCGATTGTTACCAGCGGTTGATCGCGGCGATGTGCTGGTCTTTGACGGGCATCTACGTGTTTGAATCGCTTCTTCGCGCTATCCGTGACCGCGACCTGAGAACGGTCTGGATCCGCAGAGGGACCTGGCGAGCACCCTTTGAATCAAGGGAACTGCTTGCCCGCGAGAAAGCCTTTGAGAATGTGATCGTGCCCGGAGAGGCATTCCCGGAGACAGACAGTCCTGATGACCTTTGGCAAGAAGGTTTTGCACATTCGGTCCGATTGTCGATACGAAATGAAAGCGATGGGATTCCGCGCGCCGATATCCGAAACCGCTTGTCCGACACCTTGAAAGTTCGCTTCGACCGTCTTGT
Source organism: uncultured Alphaproteobacteria bacterium (assembly GCA_963819585.1). Lineage (GTDB taxonomy): Bacteria > Pseudomonadota > Alphaproteobacteria > Rhodobacterales > Rhodobacteraceae > JAOADN01. The sequence goes on along the minus strand of CAWFWP010000009.1, from coordinate 144,324 downwards.
CGTCTCGATGCTGGGGGCCGGAACAGCCTCGGACCGGGACGCCCATCTTCACCACCTCTGCCTTCTGGCCGAACGCAGACCCGACATGCTGCATCTGATCGTCGTCTGGCCGGGCTCATCGGTGGCCCCATCTTTGTTCGGATGGTCGCGCAGCAAGGTCGTATCGACGCTGCACGCAGGCGATATCGCACAGGCGGCGGATGTCGTGGTCTCGGCTGCTGGCTACAACTCGTTCCACGAATTCCTTTATGGTGGCGTTCCGGCAGTCTTCCTGCCCCAGACCGGCATGACGATGGAAGACCAGGAACGCCGCGCGCGGTCGGCGTCCGACCGGGGGCTGGCCGTCACGGTGCTGCCGACCGATCTGATGCAGCTTGAGCGTGAGGTGACGGCGTTTCTGGACACCGACAAGGGCGACGTGATGCGGAAGGCGCTGGCAGCGGTCGAACTGCCGGAGCCAGGCACGGCGGCCGCCGCGGCGATCATCGATGCGGAGCTGGCCCGATGAGCGCGATCGACTGGATGTCAGTCATGGCGCGGATCACGCCGCAGCGCCCGGTCGACCTGGACGGGCCGGTTTTCGGTGCGCCGGTGCCGGAGACCTGTATCCCGTGGGACAGTGCGGACGCGGGCTTTCCGCCACCGGCTGGCCTTTGGAACAGCCCGCCAAGCGACCGACCGGGCATCGGCGTTCGGATCACCGCCGCGCTGACCGATCCGTCGGACCTTGCGCGCAGGCTCGCCGCTGCCGCCATCGAACGGGGAATCGAGCCGGTCATCATCACGACGCTGAACACCTGCGGGCTGGAGCAGTTCGGGTTCCGGGTGGAGCGGGTTTTTGCCGCCACGGCGGAGGAGCGGGCGCTGCAGGAGGCCGAGATTGCGGCGTTCCACGACTGCGCGATCATCATCGACGCGGCGGATGTCGGTCTGGTCCGGTGAGCGGACGGGCGGCGAAGGTCAGCGGGACATGGTGGAGCCGAGCGGGATCGAACCGCTGACCTCTTGAATGCCATTCAAGCGCTCTCCCAACTGAGCTACGGCCCCGGATGTCAGACCGGACACTTGGGGGGTGTCCGCGTGGCGCGGGGTATAGGGAAGGGTCCCCCGCACTGCAAGAGAAAAGCGGCAGCGTCAGACTGCGCGCCGGGGCCGCCGGAGCGGCCCCTGATCGGCCTTACGGTTCTTCGTCGCCGCCCGGAACGTCGGCGATTTCGTCCAGCGAGACGTTGTCGTCTTCATCGTCTTCCAGAAGATCGTCGTCCAGATCGACATCCGCGCCTTCGGCTTCGATGTCTTCCTCGTCGGCCAGTTCGTCGATCTCGAGATCGCGTTCCTTCACGACCGCCTTCTCGGCGATCATGGTCCGGCCACGGCCGGTCACAAGGCTGTCAGCCGTGAAGGTGTGGCTGCATTCCGGGCAGGTCATCGGATCGTTGCGCAGATCGTAAAAGCGGCTGGCGCAATGCGGGCAGAGACGCTTGACGCCCCATTCATCCTTCGGCACGGAGCACTCCTTCCGGTTCGGGTGTTCATTCGAAAGCTGGCAACTGCCACAAGCATGGCAGGGTGTCAAAGGGCTTTTTCGGGAAACCGCGCAGGTCTGCCGATGGCAGTTCACGCGACGCCGCGTCCCGGCTATGATCGCGCCAAAACGCGGGCGCAGATGAGCAGGCACACCCTTCCGACCGATCCGTCGATCGAGATCACCTTACGCCGGTCAAAGGCGGCGCGGCGGTTTTCGCTGCGCGTGTCGCGGATCGACGGGGCGGTGACGCTGTCGATGCCCTTGCATGCGCGCGAGACCGAGGCGCTGGGCTTTGCGGCGGGGCAGGCGGACTGGCTGCGCCGGGCGCTCATGCGGACGCGGGTGGTGCAGCCGGTGGGGATCGGGTCGGTGATTCCGGTCGAAGGGGTGGCAGTGCCGGTGGTCGGAGGGATGGTCCGTTCCGTCCGGATGGAAGCAGGCGCGCTGGTGGTGCCGGACGATCCGGTCCGCGCGGCGGCACGGGTGGCGGCCTATCTGAAGCTGCGGGCGCGCCAGCGCCTGCAGGTCGAAAGCGAGCGGTATGCGGCGATGCTGGGGTTGCGGTTCACGCGGATCACGCTGCGCGACACGCGGTCGCGCTGGGGGTCCTGCGCGCCGGACGGGAGCCTGATGTATTCGTGGCGGCTGATCCTGGCCCCACCGGAGGTGCTGTCCTATGTCGCGGCGCATGAGGTGGCGCATCTGGCCGAGATGAACCATTCGGCACGATTCTGGGCTGTTGTCGCGCGGCTGATGCCGGATTACGAACGGCACCGGCGCTGGCTGAAGTCGCATGGCACGGGGTTGCACGCCTATGATTTCGGGGCGCGGGAATGACAGTGCAGGCAGGCCCCCGGATCGCGGACAGCGGCGGTGCGGCGCATGACCGGCTGTACCGGATGCTGCGCCAGCAGATCATGCATGGCGAGATCGCGCCCGGCCAGGCGATGACGCTGCGGGGCCTCGGGCGCGCGAACGGGTTGTCGATGACGCCGGTGCGCGAGGCTTTGAGGCGGCTGGTGGCGGAAGGGGCGCTGTCGCTGTCGGCATCGGGGCGGGTGGCGACGCCGGAACTGTCGAACGAGCGGATCGAGGAACTGGCGACGATGCGGGCGCTGATCGAGCCGGAACTGGCGAGCCGCGCGCTGCCGCGGGCGCATTTCGCGCTGATCGAGCGGTTGCAGGCGATCAACGCGGCCAACGGCGAGGCGGTCGCCCGGCACGATGCGGTGGGCTACATGCGCACGAATCTGGAGTTTCACCGGATGCTCTATCTGCGCGCCCAGTCGCCCGCGATGCTGGCTATGACCGAGACGATCTGGCTGCAGCTGGGCCCGACGATGCGCGCGGTCTATTCACGGCTGCGCCGGACCGAGGCGCCGGCGACGCACCGGGTGATCCTGGCGGCGCTGAAGGCGGGGGACGAACCGGCACTGCGGCTGGCGGTCCGGACGGATGTGACGCAGGGTTTGCGGCACCTGATGACCTGAGCTGTCCGTCAGGCGTGGATCGCCCCGTCGCCGCAGGCCAGCGCCGCTTCGCGCACCGCCTCGCTATAGGTGGGGTGCGCGTGGCACGTGAGCGCCAAATCTTGTGCTGATGCGCCGAACTCCATCGCTACACAAACTTCATGAATGAGGTCGCCCGCCGACGGGCCTATGATGTGGCACCCCAGAATGCGGTCGGTCGCGGCGTCGGCGAGGAGTTTCACGAAGCCGTCACCCTGGAACACCGCCTTGGCGCGGGCATTGCCCATGAAGGGAAACTTGCCCACCTTGTAGGCGCGGCCCTGCTCCTTGAGCTGTTCTTCCGTCGCCCCCACATTCGCCACTTCCGGCGTCGTGTAGATCACGCCGGGAATGACGTTGTAGTTAACGTGGCCCGGCGCGGCCCGACAGGATTTCGGCGACCGCCATGCCCTCATCCTCGGCCTTGTGGGCCAGCATCGGGCCTGCCACGGCGTCGCCGATGGCGTATATGCCGTTGATATTGGTCGCAAAATGCGCGTCGGTCTTGATGGTGCCGCGCGGTCCCATCTCGACCCCCAGACCCTCCAACCCTAGCCCGGCAGTATAGGGTTTGCGGCCTGTGGCGACGAGGACGACATCGGCGTCTAGGCTGGCCGCGCTGTCGTCCTTGCGGAGTTTGTAGGCGACGGTCGCGCCGGTCTTGCCCTTGGTCACGCCCTGAACGGCTGCCCCGAGGATGAACTTAAGCCCCTGTTTCCCAAGGATTCTCTGGAACGTCTTGGCCACTTCGGCGTCCATGCCGGGGGTGATCGCGTCGAGATATTCGATGACCGTCACCTGCGTGCCGAGGCGGGCATAGACCGAGCCCATCTCCAGTCCGATCACGCCTGCGCCGATCACCACCATCGTTTTGGGGATCGCGGCCAGCGCCAGCGCCCCTTCGGAGGTGACGACCGTGACCTCGTCCACGGTGACGCCGGGGAGGCTGGATGCCTCGGAACCCGTTGCTATGACTATGTTTTTTGCTGTGTGGATGTCATCCCCGACCTTGACCTGACCGGCGGCGGGGATGCTGGCCCAGCCTTTCAGCCAGGTCACCTTGTTCTTCTTGAACAGGAACTCGATCCCCTTGGTGTTCTGACCCACCACGTCCGTCTTGTAGGCCAGCATCCTGCCCCAGTCGACCGTCGGCGCGGCCCCGATCAGACCCATTTTGCCAAAGTTTTCATGGGCTTCGTGCAGCATGTGGCTGGCGTGCAGCAGCGCCTTGGACGGGATGCAGCCGATGTTCAGGCAGGTGCCGCCGAGGGTGTCGCGGCCTTCGACGACGGCCACTTTCTGGCCCAGCTGGGCGGCCCGGATCGCGGCGACATAGCCGCCGGGGCCTGCGCCGATGATGATGGTGTCGAAGTCAGCCATGGGTCAGGTCCTTGGGGTCATCGTAGGGGAAACGGGGTGCCAGCAAGTGTATGGCAGGTGTATGGCAATGCGCCATACGTTCGGGTGGCATGGTGCGGAAGGGGGCGCTGCCCCCGTCGGCGCTTCGCGCCGCCTCCCCCGGGATATTCCGGCTCATTGGAATGGGCATCATCAGATCAGGCTCGCCGCGATCATCAGAACGGTCGCACCGAACCCGACGCACCAGATCGCCGACCGCCAGGGGGCGAGACCCAGCCAGTAAGCGGGGATGTAGGCGATGCGGGCGGCTAGGTAGACCCAGGCGCAGGCCTGCGTCAGGGCAGTGGACTGGTTGCCGAGGGTGACGACGACGACCGCGAGGGTGAAGAGGATCAGCGCCTCGAAATGATTGTTCAGCGCGCGGACCAGGCGGCCGGTGCGGGGGCTGAGGCGGCCCATGATGTCGGGTGCGTCGCGGGGGCCGGTGGTGACGGCGGTCCCAAGCTCGATATTCGCGGGGAGCGACATCAGGCCGTACTGGACAGCCTGAAGGAGGCCGGCGAGGGCGAGGACGGTGAGTTCGGTGGTCATCACTTTGCCCTTGTAGGGTGGGGTTCCACCCCACCTTGCGTCACGGAAATGGTGGGGTGAAACCCCACCCTACGGGTGCTGTCACCCCCGCGAAAGCGGGGGCCCAGGTCGGGCCGGGGTGTGGGTCCCCGCTTTCGCGGGGATGACAATTGGCGGAAATGGTCACGCCGTCCTCAGGAACTGGGCCGTGACCGTGGGGCCGAGGGCGGACTGGCGCTTGACCCAGGCCTCGGCGCGGGGGCGGTCGGCGACCTCGAACAGGGCGGTGACGGTGTCGCAGTCGTCGGCACCGCGCCAGAGCTGGAGGAGGGTCAGGCCGGACTGGCCGCGATCCTCGGCATGGGCGTCGAAGTCGGTTTTCCAGGCGTCGTAGCCGGAGGTGGCGATGGTGGCGAGGAGGTGCATGGGAGTTTCCTTCACATCGCGTCCCGGGCTTGATCCGGGACCTCGGACGTTGCGCGGAGGGTGCGGTCGGGGCCCCGGCTCAGGGCCGGGGCGGGGGAACACTGTCACCCCCGCGAAGGCGGGGGGCCAGATGGGACAGCCGGGCTGGGTCCCCGCCTTCGCGGGGATGACAGGTTGGGAATGGGGGATGGGGGAGGAGGTGCATGGGGACTATTTCCTATTTCTCGCGTTCAATTGCAGAAGCGCCCAGTATGCCACCCCGACTACGACCATGAGGGCAAAAAAGGCCCGAAGTAGCATAGAGAACATCGGGAGGGGCTGTTCGGCAAAATGGGAGACTTGCACCCGCAGGAATGGCAGGAGCCGGATAAGCTCAAAACCCGCCAGACAAAGTGCAGCCGCGACAATAACTTTCACGCGACCCGCGAGACCATATGCAATCGCCAAATGGCCCAATGCGAACGCGGCCAACGCAATATAAATGAGGTATGCGAAGCCGCTATATTCCCCGGAAGCCGGGCCACCAGAATAGGCCGAATAGAGAACGAAGACGAGCAATCCAAACCACCAGACTGCCAACCCGACCATTCCGAGGACGGCAAGGCGCATCACAAATCCAACAGCAACCGCTGCGGGTCCTCCAGCGCCTCCTTGACGCGCACAAGGAACGTCACCGCGCCCTTGCCGTCCACGATCCGGTGGTCGTAGCTGAGGGCGAGATACATCATCGGGCGGATGACGATCTGGCCGCCCACGACCACCGGGCGGTCCTGGATCTTGTGCATGCCGAGGATGCCGGACTGCGGCGGGTTCAGGATGGGGGAGGACATCAGCGACGCCGTAGACGCCGCCGTTCGAGATGGTGAAGGACCCGCCCTGCATTTCGGCCATGCTCAGCTTGCCGTCGCGGGCGCGGAGGCCAAGCTCGGCGATCTTCTTTTCGATCTGGGCGAAGGACATCGCGTCGGCGTCGCGGACGACGGGGACGACGAGGCCCGAGGGCGTGCCGACGGCGACGCCCATATGGACGTAGTTCTTGTAGACGACATCGCCGCCGTCGATTTCGGCGTTGACCTCGGGCACTTCCTTCAGGGCGTGGGTGCAGGCCTTCACGAAGAAGGACATGAAGCCCATCTTGACGCCGTGCTTCTTCTCGAAGGCGTCCTTGTAGGTGTTGCGCAGCGCCATGACCGCGGACATGTCCACCTCGTTGTAGGTGGTCAGCATGGCGGCGGTGTTCTGCGCGTCCTTCAGGCGGCGGGCGATGGTGGCGCGCAGGCGGGTGATCTTGACCCGTTCCTCGCGCGCGGCATCCTCGGCCGGGCTGGGCGCGCGGGGGGGCGCGGCTGGGGCGGGGGCGACGGAGACCGGGACAGGGGCCGGGGCGGGCGCGGGCTGCGCCGCCACCTTGGCCACATCCTCCTTCATCACCCGCCCGTCGCGGCCCGTTCCCGTGACCTGATCCGGGGTCAGACCCGCCTCGGCCATCGCCTTTTTCGCGGCGGGGGCATCCTCGACATCGGCGCGGGGGGCCAGCGTTTCCGGTCCGGCACCGGGCGAGCCGACCACGGCGGCGGCCTTGGCCTCGGGCGGGGCGTCGGCCTTGACGGGGGGCTTGACCGGGGCGGGCGCGGCGGACCCTTCGGCGACGATGGCGAGGCGCGCCCTGGCATCGACGGTCGACCCTTCGGGCGCGATGATCTCGGTCAGGACGCCCGCGACCGGTGAGGGGACCTCGACCGACACCTTGTCGGTCTCCAGTTCGCACAGCATTTCGTCCAGCGCGACTGTATCGCCCACCTTCTTGAACCAGGTGGCCACGGTCGCCTCGGTCACGCTTTCGCCGAGTGTCGGCACCATCACGTCGGTCATTTTGTCCTCACGGAAGTCGCGGAAAAGGGAGGGGCGCGGCGGGTCATGCCGCGCCGCCTATGGTCAGGGCGTCGTTCACCAGCGCCTCCTGCTCGGCCTTGTGCTTGGAGGCGAGGCCGGTTGCGGGCGAGGCGGCGGCGGCGCGGCCGGCATAGCGCGGGCGCGGATGGGTGGCACCGATGCGGCCGAGCACCCATTCGAGGTTGGGTTCGACGAAGGTCCAGGCCCCCTGGTTCTTGGGTTCTTCCTGGCACCAGACGGCTTCGGCGCCCTTGAAACGTTCCAGTTCCTTGGTCAGGGCCTGGGCGGGGAAGGGGTAGAACTGTTCGAGCCGCAGAAGATAGACATCGTCGATGCCGCGCTTGTCGCGTTCGGCGAGCAGGTCGAAGTAGACCTTGCCGGAGCAGATGACGACGCGCTTGATCTGGTCGTCGGGGGCGAGGGTCGTGTCCGAATGCCCCTTCTGCGCGTCGTCCCACAACACGCGGTGGAAGGTGGACCCGGTGGTGAAGTCGGCGGCGTCCGAGATGCACATCGGGTGCCGCAGCAGCGACTTCGGCGTCATCAGGACCAGCGGCTTGCGGAACTGGCGGTGCAGCTGGCGGCGCAGGATGTGGAAGTAGTTGGCGGGGGTGGAGCAGTTGGCGACGATCCAGTTGTCGTTGGCGGACATCTGGAGGAAGCGTTCGAGCCGGGCGCTGGAATGCTCGGGTCCCTGGCCTTCGTAGCCGTGCGGCAGCAGCATGACGAGGCCGGACATCCGCAGCCATTTGCTTTCGCCCGAACAGATGAACTGGTCGATCATGATCTGCGCGCCGTTGGCGAAGTCGCCGAACTGCGCCTCCCAGATCGTCAGGGCGTTCGGTTCGGCGAGCGAATAGCCGTATTCGAAGCCGAGGACGGCGTATTCGGAGAGCATCGAGTCGATGACCTCGTACCGCGCCTGCCCCGCGCGGATGTGGTTCATCGGATAGTAGCGTTCCTCGGTCGTCTGGTCGACGAAGGCGGAATGGCGCTGGCTGAAGGTGCCGCGGGTGCAGTCCTGGCCCGACAGGCGGACGGGGAAGCCCTCGGTCAGAAGCGAGCCGAAGGCGGCGGCCTCGGCCGTCGCCCAGTCGAACCCGGTGCCGGTGGCGAACATCTGGGATTTTGCCTCGAGCTGGCGGCCGACGGTCTTGTGCAGGTCGAAGCCATCGGGAACGGCGGTCAGGCCGCGACCGATCTCGGCCAGCGTTTCGGGGGCGACGGCGGTGTCGCCGGGGGTGTATTCTGTCCCCTCACGTTCGACGCCCGACCAGCGCCCGTCCAGCCAGTCGGCCTTGTTCGGCTTGTAATCCTTGCCGACCTCGAATTCCGAATTCAGCCGCGCCTGGAAGGCGGCCTTCATATCCTCGATCTCGCCCTCGGGGATCAGGCCGTCCTTGACCAGCCGCTCGGTGTAGATCTGCAGCGTCGTCTTGTGGGTCTTGATCGCCTTGTACATCAAGGGGTTGGTGAACATCGGCTCGTCGCCTTCGTTATGACCGAAGCGGCGGTAGCAGAAGATGTCGAGCACGACGTCCTTGTGGAACTTCTGGCGGTATTCGGTGGCGACCTTGGCGGCATGGACCACCGCCTCGGGATCGTCGCCGTTGACGTGGAAGATCGGCGCTTCGACCATCAGGGCGATGTCGGTCGGGTAGGGCGAGGACCGGCTGAACGACGGCGCGGTGGTGAAGCCGATCTGGTTGTTCACGATGATGTGGATCGTGCCGCCGGTGCGGTGGCCGACCAGGCCGGACAGGCCGAAGCATTCCGCGACGACGCCCTGCCCTGCGAAGGCCGCGTCGCCGTGCAGCAGGATCGGCAGTGACTGCTGGCGCGACGTATCGCCCATCTGCGCCTGCTTGGCGCGGACCTTGCCGAGGACGACGGGGTTCACCGCCTCGAGGTGGCTCGGGTTGGCGGTCAGCGACAGGTGCACGGTGTTGCCGTCGAACGTGCGGTCGCTGGAGGCGCCGAGGTGGTATTTGACGTCGCCCGACCCGTCCACGTCTTCGGGCTTGAAGGACTGCCGCCCTGGAATTCGTTGAAGATCGCCTTGTAGGGCTTGGCCAGCACGTTCGCGAGAACCGACAGACGCCCCCGGTGCGGCATCCCGATGACGATGTCGGTGACGCCCAGGTCGCCGCCGCGCTTGATGATCTGCTCCATCGCGGGGATCAGCGCCTCTGCCCCGTCGAGGCCGAAGCGCTTGGTGCCCATGTATTTGACGTGCAGGAACTTCTCGAAGCCCTCGGCCTCGACCAGCTTGTTCAGGATCGCCTTGCGCCCCTCGCGGGTGAAGGCGATTTCCTTGCCGTAGCCTTCGATGCGTTCCTTCAGCCAGGCGGCCTGTTCGGGGTCGGAGATGTGCATGTACTGCAGCGCGAAGGTGCCGCAGTAGGTGCGCTTCACGATGTCGAGGATCTGGCGCATCGAGGCGTGTTCAAGACCCAGCACCTTGTCGATGAAGATCGGCCGGTCCAGGTCGGCCTCGGCAAAGCCGTAGCTGGCCGCGTCAAGTTCCGGGTGCAGCTTGCCGTCCTTCATGGCCAAGCGGGTCGAGATCGGCGACCAGATGGCCCCGGATGCGGTAGGCGCGGATGATCATCAGGGCGCGGATCGAGTCGAGGACCGCACGCTTGACCGCCTCGTCATTGACCTGAACGCCCGTCTCGGCGGCCTTGGCCGTGATCTTGTCGGCGGTGCCCTTGGCTTGCGGAGCGTCGGCGGGCCAGAGGCCGGTCAGGGCGGAGGTCAGGTCATCGGCGGGCATCGGCGGCCAGTCGGCGCGCGACCAGCTTGGCCCCTGCGGCTTCGTTGCGGACATCGCGGTCGCTGTCGCCGAGCGAGCGGAAGAATGCGGCCCAGGAGGCATCGACCGCCTCGGGGTTCTGCGCGTAGGCGGCGTAGAGGTTTTCCACGTAGTCGGCATTCGCGCCCTGCAGGAAGGACGAGGCGTGGAAGGCGTCGTTGGGGGATTGGTCGGTCATGGTTGGTCTCCGATGATTTGTAGGGCGGGGTTCACCCCGCCGTTGCGCCACTGGCGGGGTGAACCCCGCCCTACGAATTCACGTCCCGATCGCCTTCAGCACGGCCTCGCCCAGTCCCGCCGGGCTGTCGGCCACGACGATGCCTGCCGATTTCATCGCCTCGATCTTGCTATTCCGCGTCGCCCTTGCCGCCTGCGACGATGGCGCCCGGCATGGCCCATCCGGCGGCCCTTGGGCGCCGTCCGGCCCGCGATGAAGCCTGCGGTCGGTTTCCAGCGGCCGCGCTTCTTCTCGTCCATCAGGAACTGCGCCGCTTCTTCCTCGGCCGCGCCGCCGATCTCGCCGATCATGATGATGCTCTGCGTCTCGGGGTCGGCCAGGAACCATTCCAGCACGTCGATGTGCTCGGTGCCCTTGATCGGGTCGCCGCCGATGCCGACGGCAGATGACTGGCCCAGACCCACGTCGGATGTCTGTTTCACCGCCTCGTAGGTAAGCGTGCCGGAGCGCGATACAACGCCGACCGACCCGCGCTTGTGAAGATGCTGCCGGGCATGATGCCGATCTTGCATTCGCCGGGGGTCATCACGCCGGGGCAGTTCGGGCCGATCAGGATGGTCTTCGACCCCTGCAGCGCGCGCTTGACGCGCATCATGTCGAGCACCGGGATGCCTTCGGTGATGCAGACGACGAGCGGGATTTCGGCGTCGATGGCCTCGAGGATGCTGTCGGCGGCGAAGGGCGGGGGGACGTAGATGACGGAGGCGTTCGCGCCGGTCTTGGCCACGGCGGCGTGGACGCTGTCGAACACCGGCAGGCCGAGATGGTCGGTGCCGCCTTTGCCGGGGGTGACGCCGCCGACCATCTTCGTGCCGTAGGCGATGGCCTGTTCGGAATGGAACGTGCCCTGGCTGCCGGTGAAGCCCTGGCAGATGACGCGGGTGGATTTGTTGACGAGGACGGACATTCAGGGTGCCTTACACTGCGAAAATGGTGGAGATGACGATGCTGTACGAGGGCGGGATGATCGGCGGAGAGATCGGTTGCGCCGACCGTCACCATGAGCGGGATCGCGTCGGCGGCTTCGGAAAAAATCATCGCAGGTCGATGCCTGTCCCGCCGGGATCGGCGCGAAACTGGCCGGGGGCGGTCTGGTTCAGGATCGATGCCGACAAGCGGGGCGGCGTCAACTGGGCGGAAGGTGGATGGTGATGCACGTCGCAGGACGGTGCCATCTGGCCCGCAGGATGTTCGGGCGGACGGTTTCGGCGGGCGCGGAAAGCGGTGCCAGGCGCTCGGCGTTCGCGCATCGCGCTTCGAGCGGCTGATCAGGGAAGCTGCGGCGCTGAATGCCGGACGACCGCCTGGACTGGCGCGCTGTTTCGAGCATGACGCCGGATTGCCAGGCCGAAATTCAGAAGCAGGACGGCGTTGGACTGCTTCTGCGCCGACGGCGAACAGAGCCGCGAAATCGACGCCATCGGCAAGCAGGAGAGGCGGATCAGAGCGGCGTGAGGGGCGGGCGGAGGGGGTCACTTGGGGGTCCTTAAGGTGTAGGTTCTAAGAGAGGTGCGTGAAATCACGCACCTTACGGATTGCTGATATTGAGCGCAAAAATGCGAGCGCGTTCAGGCATCGCAAGGTGCAAATCACGAGGTAGATGACCGTAGTGAGTAATCCGCCTTTGCAGCATTCAAGATCGCTGACGATGCAACGATGCACGCCACGGTGGGAATGAACAGCATTAAGGTAATCGAGCCCAATGACGCGCTGATAACAAGCGCAACGTGCTATCTCGGCCATCTCAGCCCCCGTACCGCCTTCACGATCTTCTCCGCCCCGTCCCGCAGGTCGTCCGCCGCGATCACGTTCAGCCCGGACTCGCGGATGATCTTCTTGCCCAGGTCCACGTTCGTCCCCTCCAGCCGCACGACCAGCGGCACCTTCAGGCCGACCTCCTTCACCGCCGCGACGATGCCCTCGGCGATGATGTCGCAGCGCATGATGCCGCCGAAGATGTTGACGAGGATGCCCTTCACGTTCGGGTCGGATGGTGATGATCTTGAACGCTTCCGTCACCTTTTCCTTGGTCGCGCCGCCGCCGACGTCGAGGAAGTTGGCGGGTTCGGCGCCGTAGAGCTTGATGATGTCCATCGTGGCCATCGCAAGGCCCGCGCCGTTGACCATGCAGCCGATCTCGCCGTCGAGCGCGATGTAGTTGAGGTCGAACTTGGAGGCCGCGAGTTCCTTCGGGTCCTCCTCGGTCTCGTCCCGCAGGGCCATGACCTCGGGCTGGCGGTAGAGGGCGTTGTTGTCGAAGCCCATCTTGGCGTCGAGGCATTTGACGTCGCCGTCGGTCGTGACGACCAGCGGGTTGATCTCGATCATCTCGGCGTCCTTTTCCATGAACAGCCGGAAGAGACGGTTCAGCAGATCGACGCATTGCTTGACCTGCTTGCCTTCGAGCCCCAGGGCAAAGGCGACGCGGCGGCCGTGGAAGGGCTGGATGCCGGTGGCGGGGTCGATGTCGAAGGTCAGGATCTTCTCGGGCGTGTCATGCGCCACATCCTCGATGTTCATGCCGCCTTCGGTGGAGGAGACGAAGGAGATGCGGCGGGTTTTGCGGTCGATCAGCAGGGCCAGATACAGTTCGCGCGCGATGTCGCTGCCGTCCTCGATATAGACGCGGTTGACCTGCTTGCCCGCGGGGCCGGTCTGGATGGTGACCAGCGTGCGGCCCAGCATCCTGGCGGCCTCGGTCGCGGCCTCGCCCACCGACCTTGTGATGCGGACGCCGCCCTTTTCGCCTGCTGCCGCCTCCTTGAACTTGCCCTTGCCGCGGCCGCCTGCGTGGATCTGGCTTTTGACCACCCAGACCGGCCCGTCGATCTCGCCCGCCGCCGTCTTGGCGTCTTCGGCGCGGGTGACGACGCGCCCGTCGGAAACCGGGATGCCGTATTGGCGCAGCAGCCCCTTGGCCTGGTATTCGTGTATGTTCATGGCATTGATCCAGTTCGGTTTCCGCGCTTTCTGATGGCACAGAAAAGATTGACCGGACATTGCGAAATGCGGGGGGCGGGCAGAAATGCGACAAATGTGATCACACGCAAAAAATGTGTGATCACATAAGGCGACGATGGTTGCGCTAACCCTGAGTCGCGGCGGGATCGGTGCGGTGCGTGGCTATGACCAGCGTCTGGCCGCGCGGCAGCCGGTCGGGCCGGATCAGGGCCGTAAAACCGGCGCTATCGGCGTCGGCGAGGATGTCGCCCAAGGGCCGGTGATAGGGCGGGCGGTCGGGGTGGGTCACGACGCCGTCGCGCTGACGGTGGGGATTGCCGGGGTCGTCGGGGGCGGCAAACACGGTGAAGAGGAAGGCGGTCAGGCTCGGACAGCGGGTGCGCAGGCTGTGCAGACAGGCGGACAGGGCAGGGGCGGGCAGGTGTGTGAAGACGCCGAAGGCGATGGCATAGTCGATATCGGCGGGCACATCGGGCAGGGCAAAGTCGCTGTCTTCGATCAGCTGGGCGGGCGGCAGGCGGGACTTGTCGGTCAGTTCAACCTCATATCCGCGCCTCATCAGGGCCAGAGAGGCGTCGGTGCCCCAGTAGTGGCCGGGATCGAGGAAGGGCACGGCAAGGTGGCCAAGGCGCAGGGCCCCGCAGCCGATGTCGAGCAGGCGGTGATGCGGGCGCAGCCCTGCGTCCTGCAGGATCGTCATCTGCACACGCCCGGTTTCGCCCCAGCGGCCGCCGACGATGTCGCGGTGGCGGCCACGGGCCAGGGCGTCGTCGTAGAAGCCGGGTGTCAGGTAGGGCGAGGCGTGCGGCATGGGTCAGAACACCGCATGGTCGCCAAGGTTGACGGTCTCGGCCCCGGAGAGGACGCGGGCGTAGAAATCCTCGCAGCCGGTCGCTGCCCGTCTCAGGCGTGGCATCGGCGTTGTACCGCCCGGTCGCGGGGTCGAGAAGCAGCATGGATTCGGTGGCATAGTAGCGCCCGATGCGGGCGAGGTCGGCTTTGGCCCGGAGGCTCGGCGACAGTTTTCCCGCGACGGTGAGGCCGCCGATGACGGCATCAAGAAAAGCAGGCGGGACGACCGGAAGCGGGGCGCGCGTCCGGTCAGCCGGAACAGTATCTCACCCTGCGCAAGCGGCGTGATCGCCGGGCCGGGGCCGCCGATGGGAAGGATGCGGTTGCGCCGCGCGGGGTCATCGAGGCAATCGGCGAGGAAGGCGGCCAGGTCGCGGTCACTGACGGGCTTGCAGGCGGTCATGCGGCCGTCGCCGAAGATCAGGAACGGCCGCCCGTCGCGCACGCGGGCGATCTGCCCGGCGAGCGATTTGAAATAGGCGGTGGGGCGAACAATCGTCCAGTCGAGGCCGGAGCCGATCAGCGCCTGTTCGAAGGCAAGCTTGGCCTGCTGGAAGGCAAGGCGGGGCTTCTGCACGCAGATGGCGGAGAGGAGGACAAAGTGCCGCACGCCCGCAGTCCGTGCGGCGTCGAGCGCGCCGAGGTGGGCGCGGTGGTCGATGGCCCAGGCGTCGGCTGGCGCGCCGGTGCGCGAGGCGAGGCACGAGACAAGCGCGTCGAACCGATCGCCCCGGATTCCGTCGCGGGCCAGCGACGCGGGGTCGGTCACGTCGGCATGGCGCAAGTCGATCCCGTCGCACAGCACGGGGTCGCGCCCGGGGCGGACGATGGCGGTGACAGCATGTCCGCGCGCGATCAGGCCGACAGCGGCGGCGCGGCCGATGGTGCCAGTCGCGCCGAGGAGGAGGACACGCCGGGGGTCAGGCGACCGCCCGGGCACCGGCGTCATGCGAGCGACGGGTCGATCACCTTGCAGGCGGCGACCAGGCCATTCACCGCCTCGACCGACTTGTCGAACATCGCCTGTTCGTCGGGCGACAGCTTGATCTCGGCGATCCGTTCGACCCCGCCTGCACCAAGGATCGTCGGCACACCGACATAGAGACCGGTCAGCCCGTAGGCCCCGTTGACGAAGGCGGCGCAGGGCAGAAGGCGCTTCTGGTCGCCGAGATAGGCTTCGGCCATTTCGATGGCGCTTGTCGCAGGGGCGTAGAAGGCCGATCCGGTCTTCAGCAGGCCGACGATCTCGGCCCCGCCGTCACGGGTGCGCTGGACGATGGAATCCAGTCTCTCCTGCGTGGTCCAGCCCATTGTGACGAGGTCCGGCAGGGGGATGCCCGCAACCGTGGAATAGCGGGTGAGGGGGACCATCGTGTCGCCGTGGCCGCCGAGGACAAAAGCGGTGACATCGCGCATCGAGACGTTGAATTCGAGCGACAGGAAATGGCGGAAGCGGGCGGAATCGAGCACGCCGGCCATGCCGACGACCTTGTTGTGCGGCAGGGCGGAGAATTCGCGCAGCGCCCAGACCATTGCGTCGAGCGGGTTGGTGATGCAGATGACGAAGGCGTTGGGGGCATGGGCGCGGATGCCTTCGCCGACGGCCTTCATCACTTTCAGGTTGATGCCAAGCAGGTCGTCGCGGCTCATCCCCGGTTTGCGGGGGACGCCTGCGGTGACGATGCAGACATCGGCCCCGGCGATGTCGGCGTAGTCGTTGGTGCCTTTCATGGTCGCGTCGAACCCGGCGACGGGGCCGGACTGGGCGATGTCGAGCGCCTTGCCCTGCGGCGTTCCCTCCATCACGTCGAACAGGACGACGTCGCCGAGTTCCTTCTGCGCGGCCAGAAGGGCAAGCGTGCCGCCGATCTGTCCGGCACCGATGAGAGCGATTTTTGCGCGCGCCATGTCGGGTCATCCCTTGTGATGGTGAGAGTCGCGCGTTGGGGTAATCGGTCATCCACGCCCGCGCAAGCGAAAGGCTGTGCGTCAGGGACAGGGCGGGCCGGTTTCCGGAAGATCAAGAGGCGTCTTTCGCGCGGCCCGGGCTTGCGCTAGATCGCGGTGCAGCGCGGCTTGTTGCCGTTGCATGGGGCCGCGAAGGGGCAACGGGGTGCACGATCCGCTGTACTGGACGCTGGCCGTGATCGCGGCGGTTCTGGTGGGAATGTCGAAGGGCGGCCTGCCGCTGGTGGGCATGCTGGCCGTGCCGGTGCTGGCATTGGCGACACCTGCGGTGACGGCCGCGGGGCTGCTGCTGCCGGTCTATGTCGTGTCGGATGTCTTCGGGCTCTATGCCTACCGGCACAGCTTTGACCGGCGCAACCTGCTGATCCTGGCACCTGCGGCGATACTCGGCATCGGGCTGGGGTGGGCTACGGCGAGCGTGGTCACGGAATGGGTCGTGACGGGGTTGGTCGGGCTGATCGGCTTCGCGTTTGCGTTGAACCTGCTGCTGCGGAAGGTGCCCGAGGGTCCGGCGCGGCAGGGCAGGATCGGGCCGGGGCTGTTCTGGGGCACGGTCGCGGGGTTCACGAGCTTCGTCAGCCATGCGGGCGCGCCGCCCTATCAGGTCTATGTCCAGCCGCAGCGGCTGGACAAGACGGTCTTTGCGGGCACGACGACGATCCTGTTCGCCATCGTCAATGCGGTGAAGCTGCTGCCCTACTGGGCGCTGGGCCAGTTCTCTGCAGACAATCTGCATACGGCAGCGATGCTGATGCTGCCTGCTGCTCTGGCAGTCTATGCGGGCGTGCGTCTGGTGCGGGTCATCCCGCAGGACCTGTTCTACAAGCTGGTCACGTGGGCCCTGTTGCTGGTTTCGCTCAAGCTGCTCTGGGACGCCTGGGGCCAGTCGGGCATCGCCTGAGGCGAGGCCCGGCTTGAGGGTCAGGCATCGTCGCCCGGTTTCGGCAGCGCTTCGGCCAGGGTCTGGTAGTTGGTGCCGGAAGCGACAAGACAGGTCGTGCCGGCGGGAGTGGTGACGACGATGGTCCAGGTGCCGGTCGCATCCGACGCATAGACCTCGATCATCGAATTGTTCGCGGCGAGACCCGCGGATTGCCGCGTCTCGCCGTATCCCGAGGCGAGGCGTTCGGCGACGGCGGTGCGTTCACCGCATTGTGCGCTCTGCGCGCGGACGCTGGTCGCGATCAGAGCCGCAGCCGCAAAACCGAGCGACAGGGCGAACAGGTTCTGTCTGGTCATCGATGGCCCTCCGGGGGTGCCCGCAGGACGGCGTGTCCGGCGGCGATGGGCAAATCTGCCCGAAGAAGGGCCAAATATTGGTTAACGGAATGGGCGTTGCCGGATGCCGGGCGTATGACTGGACATCTTGTGCGGCCCCGGAATGCGGCGCACAACGCAGCCCGAAGCCAAGTAGTGCGGAAGGATGGCGCGATGACCCTGCTGACAATCGGCGTTCTGCTGTGGTGGGCATCGCATCTGTTCAAGCGCCTGACCCCGGATCTGCGGGCAGCGCTGGGGGACAATACCGGCAAGCTGGTCGTTGCGATCCTGTCCGTCATCGCCGTCGTGCTGATGGTCATGGGCTATCGCGGGGCCGTAATCGTGCCGGTCTACACGCCCTTTGCGGGCATGGGACATCTGAACAACCTTCTGATGCTGATCGCGGTTTTCCTGTTCGCACTGTCGCAGACAAAGGGATCGTGGCGTGGGCGGCTGCGGCACCCGATGCTGCTGTCCGTGGTGGTCTGGGCGATCGCGCATCTGCTTGTGAACGGCGACATGGCGTCGCTGATCCTGTTCGGCGGCATGGGGATCTGGGCGGTGCTTTCGATCCTCATGATCAACGCGCAGGCAGAGTGGGTGCGACCAGAGCCCGGACCGGCCTCGCGGAACGTCATCACGCTGGTCGTGGTCGTTGTCATCTACGGCGTGATCGCGGGGATTCACGTCTGGCTAGGGCACAGCCCGTTCATGGGAACCTACGGATGAAACTCTACCGGTTCCTCTCCGAGGAGGACACGTCGGCCTTCTGTCACAAGGTGACGGATGCGCTGAACAAGGGCTGGTCGCTGCACGGGTCGCCGACCTATGGTTTCGACGCCGCGCGCGGCGTGATGCGCTGCGGCCAGGCGGTGGTGAAGGACGCACCCGGCACCTACACCGCGGAGACTAAGCTGAGCGAGCACTGACGGGTCGGGAACTGTCCCGATCCGGAGCGGACGGGGCAAAACTAACATGATCACAAAGGCGATATGTCGCGCGCTAAGAGGTTAGAAAGCAATGCAGGTGCAGCATTGCGCACGTGACTTGGGCGGCAGAATCGTTATTCATGGCCCGCAAGGCGGCAGGACATATCCCGCAGCAGCGGAACACCCCAGGGAAACCGAGCATGGCTGACGTAAATCGCGGAATCCGGCCACAGGACCGCCCGCTATCGCCGCACATCCAGATCTACCGCTGGCAGATTCCGATGCTGACCTCGATCCTGACGCGGATCACCGGCAACGGGCTGATCGTGGCGGGCGTCCTGATCGTCTGGTGGCTGCTGGCTGCCGCGACAGGGCCGGAGTACTTCGCGTTTGTGGACGGGATCATGCGGTCCTGGTTCGGCAAGCTGATCTTCGCAGGCTCGATCTGGGCGGTCTGGTACCATTTCTGCGCGGGTCTGCGGCACCTGTGGTTCGACAGCGGGCGCGGGCTGGACATTCCGACGGCGGAAAAGCTCGGCTGGGCGGTGATCGGCGGGTCGGTCCTGCTGACGCTTGTCACCATCGTGATCCTGTGAGGGCGCAATGGCTTATCTGACCGACCGCAAGCGCGCCACGGGCCTCGGGTCCTCCAAGACCGGAACCGAGCACTTCTGGCAGATGCAGGTGTCGTCCGTCGCGCTGGCGATCCTGATCCCGCTGTTCATCTTCACCTTCGGGCGGATCGTCGGCGGCACCCATGCCGAGGTGACGGCGTATTTCGCGCGGCCATTCCCGGCGATCATCGCGGGGCTGACGATCGTCACCGGATTCCTGCACTTCAAGAACGGCGCGCAGGTGATGATCGAGGACTATGCGCAGGGTGCGACAAGGAAGGCCCTTATCATCGGCGTCACCTGCCTTAGTTACCTGTGCATCGCGACGGGGCTGTTCGCGCTCGTCAAGCTGGCGCTCTAAGGAATGACCGCATGACCGCTTACCCCTATGAAACCCATGACTACGACGTGGTCGTCGTCGGCGCAGGTGGTGCCGGACTGCGCGCCACGCTGGGCATGGCCGAACGCGGCCTGCGCACGGCCTGCGTCACCAAGGTGTTCCCGACGCGCAGCCACACGGTCGCCGCTCAGGGTGGCATCGCGGCGTCCTTGGGCAACATGGGGCCGGACAGCTGGCAGTGGCACATGTACGACACCGTCAAGGGGTCGGACTGGCTGGGCGACATGGACGCGATGGAATACCTCGTCCGCGAGGCGCCGAAGGCGGTCTATGAGCTGGAGCATTACGGCGTGCCGTTCAGCCGGACCGAGGACGGGCGCATCTATCAGCGCCCATTCGGCGGCCACACGACCGAATACGGCGAAGGCCCCCCGGTGCAGCGCACCTGCGCCGCTGCCGACCGGACGGGCCACGCGATCCTGCACACGCTGTACGGCCAGAGCCTGAAGAACAATGCCGAGTTCTACATCGAATATTTCGCGCTCGACCTGATCATCACCGACGGCCTCTGCACCGGCGTCGTCTGCTGGAAGCTCGACGACGGCACGATCCACGTCTTCAATGCCAAGATGACCGTGCTGGCGACGGGCGGCTATGGCCGCGCGTATTTCAGCGCGACAAGCGCCCATACCTGCACCGGCGACGGCGGCGGCATGGTGGCGCGGGCGGGCCTGCCGTTGCAGGACATGGAATTCGTCCAGTTCCACCCGACCGGCATCTACGGATCGGGCTGCCTCATCACCGAAGGCGCGCGGGGCGAGGGCGGGTATCTGACCAATTCCGAAGGCGAGCGGTTCATGGAACGCTATGCGCCGACCTACAAGGACCTCGCGTCGCGCGATGTGGTCAGCCGCTGCATGACCATCGAAATCCGCGAGGGTCGCGGGGTCGGGCCGGACAAGGACCACATCCACCTGAACCTGTCGCATATCCCGCCCGCGACGCTGCACGAACGGCTTCCCGGAATTTCCGAAAGCGCGAAAATCTTCGCGGGCGTCGATCTGACGCGCGAGCCGATCCCGGTTCTGCCGACGGTGCATTACAACATGGGCGGCATCCCCACGAACTACTGGGGCGAGGTGCTGAACCCGACCAAGGCCGACCCCGACCGCCTGTTCCCCGGCCTGATGGCCGTGGGCGAGGCGGGCTGCGCGTCGCGTCCACGGCGCGAACCGCCTCGGCTCCAACTCCCTCATCGACCTTGTGGTCTTCGGCCGCGCCGCCGCGATCCGCGCGGCGGAGGTGGTCGATCCGAAATCGGCGGTGCCAGCCACGAACAAGGCCGAGGTGGACAAGGCGCTGGCCCGCTTCGACGGTCTGCGGAACGCCAACGGCGGCACGGGCACGGCCGACCTGCGGCTGGAGATGCAGAAGACGATGCAGGCCGATGCCGCCGTGTTCCGGTCGTCGAAGACGCTGGCCGAGGGCGTGGCGAAGATGGAGCGCGTGGCGGCCAAGATGGACGACATCAAGGTCACCGACCGCAGCATGGTCTGGAACAGCGACCTGATGGAGACGCTGGAACTGACCAACCTGATGCCGAACGCGCTGGCCACCATCGTCGCGGCCGAGGCGCGGAAGGAAAGCCGCGGGGCGCATGCGCATGAGGATTATCCCGGACCGCGACGACGGGAAGTGGCGGGTGCATTCGCTGGCGGTGGTGGACGGCGCGAAGGTGACGCTGACGACGCGGCCCGTGCACCTTGATCCGCTGACGACCGAGGCGGAGGGCGGTATCACGTCTGAAGAAGATCGCGCCGAAGGCGCGGGTGTATTGATGCGGACAGCAGCTGTAGGTGCGGCTCTGCTGGCTCTCCTCTCTGCCTGCGGCCCCGTCACCCGCGAAGCCGCCGAGGCCGAATGCTTCGAGCGCGCGCGCCTTGCGACCCAGCCGCGCGGAGAGGTCTATGTCGGCACTTCGGTCGGCCCGGGCGGCGGCCCCTATGTCGGCGGCAAGGTCGCGGTCTCGTCCGACTTCATCCAGGGCCGCGACCCCTCGGCGCTGTACGATTCCTGCGTGTTTCAGACCGCTCCGGGCAGCCGCCGTCGCAGCCGCTTTACACACGCTCCCGACTGGAAAGGCTGACCCATGGTCCAGTTCACGCTGCCCAAGAACTCGAAAATCCGGACCGGCAAGACCTGGCCGCGACCGGCGGGCACGAATGTGCGCAAGTTCCAGGTCTATCGCTGGACCCCCGATGACGGCGAAAACCCCCGGGTCGATACGTATTTCGTCGATCTGGACACCTGCGGGCCGATGGTTCTGGACGCGCTTATCAAGATCAAGTCCGAGATCGACCCGACGCTGACCTTCCGGCGGTCCTGCCGCGAGGGCATCTGCGGGTCGTGCGCGATGAACATCGGCGGGATCAACACGTTGGCCTGCATCTACGGCCTCGACGAGGTCAAGGGCGACGTGAAAATCTATCCGCTGCCGCACCTGCCGGTGGTCAAGGACCTTGTCCCCGACCTGACGCATTTCTATGCCCAGCATGCCATCGATCATGCCCTGGCTGGAAACCAAGACCAACCGCCCCGCCAAGGAATGGCGGCAGTCCATCGACGACCGGAAGAAGCTGGACGGCCTCTATGAATGCGTCATGTGCGCATCCTGTTCGACCGCCTGCCCCAGCTACTGGTGGAACAGCGACAAATACCTCGGCCCCGCCGCGTTGCTTCATGCCTACCGCTGGATCATCGATTCAGCCGCGACGAGGCGACGGGCGAGCGGCTGGACGATCTCGAAGACCCCTTCAAGCTCTACCGCTGCCACACGATCATGAACTGCGCCAAGACCTGCCCCAAGGGCCTGAACCCGGCGAAGGCGATTGCTGAGATCAAGAAGATGATGGTCGAGCGGGTGGTGTGACGAAGCGCTGCAGCAGACTGGCCGGGCTTCATCCGGACCGGCCTTCGGGAACGCCCGATCCGCCGCTTCCTCGTCTACGGCGAGCGGAACTCGGGCACCAATTTCGTCGATGCCCTGCTCCGGCAGAACTTCCCGACATTGGAGGCCGAACGGGGCGACAGCGGGCGCAGCG
Source organism: uncultured Alphaproteobacteria bacterium (assembly GCA_963819585.1). GTDB lineage: Bacteria > Pseudomonadota > Alphaproteobacteria > Rhodobacterales > Rhodobacteraceae > JAOADN01. Next base: position 121,962 of record CAWFWP010000009.1, on the reverse strand, counting down.
GGTTCCGCTATGGCTGGAAGCACGGCTTCCCGAGCGATGATCGCGGCACCGCCCGACATGCTGGCCGTCGTGATGGTCCGCAATCCCGTGACCTGGGTCGGCAGCCTGCATGCGAAACCCTGGCATGCAGGGCGCAGGCTGCGCGGCCTGCCGATCTCCGACTTCATCCGGGCCGAATGGTTCTCGGTCGTCGACGACCGGGGCTTCGGGGTTCGCAAGGGCGATCCGCGCTGGGGGCAGGAACTGCTGTGGGACCGCGATCCGGCAACCGGGCTGCGGTTCCGGAATGTGCTGAGGCTGCGCAACGCGAAGACTGCGGGGTTTCTTCGGATGTGCGGCATGTTCGGCAATCATGCGTTGGTCCGCTACGAAGATGCGGCGCGCGACCCGGCTGGTCTGGTGCAGGCCGTGGCGGCGCGTTTCGGCGTCTGCGCCCTGCCGCCGCCTTCGCGCCCGTCGAGACCGAACGCGGCAATGCGCGGTCGGGTTCGTACCAGCCGAAGCTCTACGCTGACCTGAGCCCAGACGATCTTGCCCTTCTCTGGTCCGAACTCGATCGCGATCAGGAGGCGCACTTCGGCTACCGTCCCGGCTGATTGCAGCCCGTGCGCAGCTTCGACTTCGTTGCCGCGTCCCGCAGGTCGGTGCTAGACTGATATTGGTGTTCTGACCGGGGGAGGGCGGGTCATGGCGGCATCGGTGCGGTTGCTTGTGTGCACGACAAAGGGACTGTTCCTGGTCGACAGCACAGACCGGGTCAGCTGGACCGTCAAAGGCCCGCTCTGCGACGGCTGGCCGATCAACCATGCGGCGGGCGATCCGGCGACCGGCACGCTCTGGGCGGCGGGGGGCGGCGACTGGCACGGCGCGGGGGTCTGGCGGTCTGCCGACGGCGGCGAGACCTGGGCGCTGGCCAAGCTGTCGAAGGGTCAGATGGACGAATGGGCGGCGAACGACCCGGACTTCGCCAAGATGATCGGCTGGACCGGCGAGGAGCCGCCTTTCGGCAAGGAGATCAGCCAAGTCTGGTCGCTGGGCTATGCGCATGGCGTGCTTTATGCCGGGACCAAGCCTGCGACACTGCTGGCCAGCCGGGACGGCGGCCTGACATGGGACAAAGTCAACGGGCTGACCGACCACCCCTCGCGCCCGGACTGGAACGGCGGAGCGGCCGGGCTGGTGCTGCACACCATCGTCGCCGATCCCTCGGACGCGAAGAAGATGTGGGTCGGGATATCGGCGGCAGGTGTGTTCGCCACCGAGGATGGCGGGCGGACATGGGACCGGCGTAACCGGCTGTCGAACGAACCGCACCAGCACCATGACCATCCGGCGGCCCCGCGCGGCGGCGAGACAGGGCACTGCGTGCACAACATGGTGCGGGCGCCGGGAAACGGGGGCGACCTGCTCTATCAGCAGAACCACCACGGCGTGTACCGCAGCAGCGACGGCGGGCGCAGCTGGGATGACGTGACCGAGGGGCTGCCCTCGACCTTCGGCTTTCCCGATCGCGGTGCATCCGACCGACCCCCAGACGATCTGGACGATGCCTCTGAACGGGGACACGCAGGGGCGGTTTCCACCGGACGCCTCGGCAGCGGTCTGGCGGTCGCGCGACGGAGGCGACAGCTGGCAGGCGATGCGGAACGGTCTGCCGCAGCAGAACTGCTTCTTCACCGTGCTGCGTCAGGCGATGACGAATGACCGCCGCGATCCGGCGGGGGTGTATTTCGGCACCAATTCGGGGTCGGTCTTCGGCAGCCGCGATGCGGGCGAGACATGGTCCGAGGTCGCGCGGCACTTGCCGACGGTTCTGGCGGTCGAGGTGCTGGAAGCCGCGTGAGCGCAACAGGCGGGGCGGACGCGCGCCGCCCATCCGCGAATCTTCATTGACTTTTCAGGCTTTGGTGGCCATGTAGCGCCCATCCCAAGGCCCCCTGCCGCGTGAGCAGGGCGGGCGCTTCGAGTGCCGAAGGCCGGGACAGGGCGACAACCAGCCCGCAAAAAGGTTCCCACCGTCACGCAGGGGTTCCAGTCGGCAGACCGGCTTTGCGGGCATCCGGCCCGTGAGTCGTCAGTGTCTGCCGGACCTTCAGCGCCGTCGCCTCCGGTCCTTGGGACCGGCTATGGCGATATTGACCCAACGGGGCACTGGCTGCCCCCATGAAAGACAAAATATGACTGACTTCCAATCCCTCGGCCTTGATGCGCGTCTGATGACGCGCCTGACCGAGATGAACCTGACCGACCCGACGCCGATCCAGGCCAAGGCCATTCCGCTGGTCCTGCAGGGCCGCGACGTGATGGGTCTTGCCCAGACCGGCACCGGCAAGACGGCGGCCTTCGGCCTGCCGATCATCCAGATGCTGACCGGCGAGCGCCGCAAGCCCCTGCCGAAGCAACGTGCATGCGCTGATCCTTGCGCCGACGCGGGAACTGGCCAAGCAGATCGAGGCGAACCTGATGCTGTTCGCCCGCGGCACGCCGACCAAGGTGCTTGTCGTGACCGGCGGCGCGTCGCTGAACGCGCAGTCCGACAAGCTGTCGCGCGGTGTCGATATCCTTGTCGCCACGCCGGGCCGGCTGATCGACCTGATCGACCGCCGCGCGGTGACGCTGGAGGCGGTGAAGTTCCTCGTGCTGGACGAAGCTGACCACATGCTCGACATGGGCTTCATCCATTCGCTGCGCCAGATCGCCAAGCTGATCCCACTGCGCCGCCAGACGCTGCTGTTCTCGGCGACGATGCCCAAGCTGATGGCCGAAGTCGCGGGCGACTACCTGCGCGACCCGATCCGGGTCGAGGTCGCCCCGGCAGGCAAGCCCATTGAAAAGATCGTCCAGGGCGTGCACTTCACGCCGCAGGGCGACAAGGCGAAGCTGCTGGAGAGCTACCTGCGCCAGCATCCTGACGAACGCGCCATTGTCTTTGGACGGACCAAGCACGGTTCGGAAAAGCTGATGAAGCTGCTGGACAGCTGGGGCTTTGCTGCGGGTTCGATCCACGGCAACAAGAGCCAGGGTCAGCGCGACCGGGCACTGGCGGAATTCAAGGCAGGCCGTCTGAAGGTGCTGGTGGCGACTGATGTGGCGGCGCGCGGCATCGACATTCCGATGGTCGGGCATGTCTACAATTACGACATGCCGAACGTGCCCGAGAACTATGTCCATCGGATCGGCCGGACGGCGCGCGCCGGGGCCGAGGGACGCGCGGTGGCGTTCTGCGCGCCTGCCGAGATGGATGAATTGAAGGCCATCGAAAAGACGATGAAGGCGTCGATCCCGGTGATCGGCGGCGCGCCCTGGGTCGGCGTTCCGGGCGCAGCGCCTGCGAAGAAGAGCGGGCGTCCCGGCGGTGGGTCGCGGCAAGGTCAGGGCAGGCCCGGCGGGCAGGCCAAACCGGGCGGGCAGGTTGCCGACTTCGGCAAGCCGAAGCTGAAGCACAGCCGCCGTCCGAACCGTCCGGCGGGCGACCGTCGCGCGGCCTGATCCACGCATCAAGCCTGATGGAAAGCCCCGGCCACCGCGCCGGGGCTTTCGCTTTTGTGCAGCTTGTGACGGAGTGGCGCGACCCTGTCGGAGACCGCTAGTGAAACCAGCCCTGCCCGAGACCGCCCCGCCAGCCGACGCCGAGGCCCGCAGGGGCGTGCGCCCGGTCACCTGCTATCCGGTCGAGACGCTGCCGCCGCCGGATCTGGCGCGCTACCGCAGGCTGGCATCAGGCATGATGAAGCTGTCCGAGACCCTCGTCCCGCCGCGCGACGCCCGGACATTCCGCGTGCCGGCAGGCCATGTCTTCCGCATCACCTCGGTCGATGGCCCGCAGGTCGGGGACCTGAACCTCTGGAATGCCGCCGATCTGAGCGAACGCTTTTTCTCGGGCAAGACCCGCGCGCTGCACGGCACGCATCTGTCGACCGGCGACAGGATGTGGTCGAACCTGCCGCACTTCCGCCCGCTGGCGACGATCATCGCCGACACGCTGGACTGGTACGGGTTCGACGACTTCGGCGGTTCGGTGCATGACGTGATCGGCACGCGCTGCGATCCCTACACGCACAACCTGCTGTCGGGCGGCGACCAGTATCACCATTGCTGCCATTCCAACCTGACGCGCGCCCTTGCCGATGCAGCGGGACTGCCTCTGCATGAGGCGGAGGGCCATGTGCACGACGTGCTGAACGTGTTCATGTGCACGGGCTTCACCCGCGATACGGGGCAGTATTTCATGAAGGCGAGCCCGGTGCGGCCCGGCGATCACATTGACTTCATGGCGGAAATCGACCTGCTCGGCGCGCTCAGCGCCTGTCCGGGGGGCGACTGTTCGGCCGAGCATTCCAGCGACGCGGCGGCCTGCTATCCGCTGCTGGTCGAGGTCTTCGGCCCGGCGGACGCCGCTTGGCGGCAGCCCGTGCGCAGCGCCTATGATCGCAGCCACGGGCGTTGACCGTGACGGCAGCCTTCAGGCGAAGGCTGCTTCCAAGGCAATTTCCACCATATCGCCGAAGGACCGCTCGCGGTCCTCGGGCGGCAGCGCCTCGTCGCGCAGCAGATGGTCGGAAATCGTCAGGACTGACAGCGCCCGCGCGCCAAGGCGGGCGGCGACGGTGTAAAGCTCGGCCGTCTCCATCTCGACGCACAGCGTGCCGTGGCGGGTCAGCATCTGGGTCAGGTCGTGGCGTTCGTCATAGAAGGCCTCGGACGAGAAGATGCCGCCGACATGGACAGGAACCCCTTTTGTCTCAGCGGCTTGCGCCGCCGCCCGCAGCAGCGGCCAGCTCGCGGTCGGAGCGAAGTTCATCTCGCGGAAGAACCCGCGCGACGGGGTGCCGAGGGATGACGCGGTCATCGCGATGACAACATCGCGTACATTCACATACGTCTGCATCGCCCCCGCTGACCCGATACGGATCAGCGTTTTCGCCCCGTATTTCGAGATCAGCTCATTGGCGTAGATCGACAGCGACGGCATGCCCATGCCGGAGCCGTGGATCGTCACCGGGTTGCCCCTGTAGGTGCCCGTGAACCCGAGCATTCCGCGCACTTCGTTGACAAGGCGGGCGTCGGTCAGGAAGGTCTCGGCCGCCCATTTCGCCCGGCGCGGATCGCCGGGCATCAGGACGGTTTCGGCGATGTCGCCGGGCTTGGCGTTGATATGGGGGGTCATGCAGGGCCTTCCGTTTCGCAGGACTATAGAGGGGGATCAGCCAGCCCTTCCAGCAGCAAAAACAACATGCAGCTTGCATGCATAGGACGTGAATAGGTCGTTCGGTCCCGTCCCGCCGGTCGGCCCGGTCAGGGAATGACCCCGCCGACGACGTTCCACTGGCCGTTCTCCCAGATCTGCGCGGCCACGCAGCGGTTGAGGTTGGTGCCGCCGCATTGCGATCCGTGCACATACGCGACCACAACAGGGGCGCCGCCAAACTCGATGACCTTCCACTGCTTGGCAAGCAAGTCAGAGGAAATGCCGTCGATCACGAACTGAACGGGGCAGCCGCCGGTGCCGCAGTAGAGGCCGTGGCGTGGTCGAGCATTCGAACCGTCGTTCGTCCATCGCCCAGTCGCGCTGACTGTCGCCGCTGAGTTCGGGGCGGGAGACGAAGCCGCGGCGGAGTGTCAGGATGCCGCCGAAGCCGGCGCAGTCGGCGGCGGCAGCGGCGATGCGCTGCTGGAAGGGCGGCGGCAGGAACGACAGGCCCTGCGCGAGGGCGGCAGTGCCGGGGATGAGGGAAAGAGCGAGGAGTGCTGCCAGCGACCAGAGTTTCAAAATAACCTCCCTTGGAAATCGCCTGTGAGATTACGCGAATGCTGTGGCTTTCAAAGTGTGGAATTCCGTGCGCCGCACCCCCGGGATGCCCGACCGAACCTGCGACTTCCGCATCATTCGGCGGCGGCCTTCGCTGGCTCCGCCAGCGTCACAATATCCGCCATGATGCGGTTCAGGGCGAAGTCCTTAGGCGTGTAGACCCTTGCCACGCCTGCGGCCAGAAGCGTGGCGGCATCCTCGTCGGGGATGATCCCGCCGACGATCACCGGGATATGGGACAGCCCAGCGTTGCGCAGCCCCGCCAGCACCTGCGTAACCGCCTCGATATGCCCGCCGGAAAGGATCGACAGGCCGATCACATGCGCCTCGTCCCGCGCGGCGGCGGCGACGATCTGGTCTGGGGTCAGGCGGATGCCTTCATAGGTGATGTCCATGCCGCAGTCGCGGGCGCGGAAAGCGATCTGTTCGGCCCCGTTGGAATGGCCGTCCAGGCCCGGCTTGCCGATCAGGAACTTGAGCCGCCGCCCGAGGCTTTTCGAGACGGCATCGACGGCCTCGCGGATGTCGTCCAGCCCTTCGGTCCGGTTCGACGGCGCGCGGGCGACGCCGGTCGGGGCGCGGTATTCGCCGTGGACGGCGCGCAGCGTCCCGGCCCATTCGCCGGTGGTGACGCCCGCCTTCGCGGCGGCTACGGATGCGGGCATGATGTTGTCGCCCGCGCGGGCGGCGGCGGCGAGCGCGGCGATGGCGGCCTCAACCACCCGGTCATCGCGGCTGGAGCGCCATGCCGTCAGCGACGCGATCTGCGCGGCCTCCGCCGCCGGATCGACGGTGACAGTGCCGCCGCCAGCGGCCATCAGGGGCGAGGGCGCGCCGTCGGTCCAGCGGTTGACGCCAACGACGACGGTTTCGCCGCTCTCGATCTTAGCCATCCGCTCGGCATTGGCCTCGACCAGGCGGCCTTTCATATAGTTTATGGCGGCAATGGCCCCGCCCATGCCGTCGATCAGCGCCAGTTCGGCCAGCGCACCCGATTTCAGTTCCGCGACCTTCTCCGCGATGACCGGATTGCCGTCGAACAGATCGCCGTAGTCGAGCAGGTCCGTCTCGTACGCCAGAACCTGCTGCATGCGCAGCGACCATTGCTGGTCCCACGGGGAGGGCAGGCCCAGCGCCTCGTTCCAGGCGGGCAATTGCACGGCGCGGGCGCGGGCGTTCTTCGACAGAGTGACGGCCAGCATTTCCAGCAGGATGCGGTAGACGTTGTTTTCCGGCTGCTGTTCGGTCAGGCCGAGGCTGTTGACCTGCACGCCATAGCGGAACCGGCGGTGGCGGCCGTCGGCGATGCCGTAGCGGGTGCGCAGAAGATCGTCCCACAGCTCGGTGAAGGCGCGCATCTTGCACATCTCGGTCACGAAGCGGATGCCCGCGTTGACGAAGAAGCTGATGCGGCCTGCCATCGCCGGAAAATCGGCGGCGGGAACCTTTTCGCGCAGGTCGTCCAGCACGGCGCAGGCCGTGGCCAGCGCGAACGCGAGTTCCTGTTCCGGTGTCGCCCCTGCCTCTTGCAGGTGGTAGGAGCAGACATTGGTCGGGTTCCATTTTGGCAGGTGGATCCCGGTCCACGCCGCAATGTCGGTCGTCAGCTTCAGCGACGGGGCGGGCGGGAAGACATAGGTGCCCCGCGACAGGTATTCCTTGACGATGTCGTTCTGCACGGTGCCCTGAAGGCCCGCGATGTCCGCCCCCTGTTCCTCGGCCACGGCGACATACAGCGCCAGCAGCCAGGGCGCGGTCGCGTTTATCGTCATCGACGTGTTCATCTGCGCAAGCGGAATGCCGTCGAACAGCGCGCGCATGTCGCCCAGATGGCCCACGGGCACGCCGACCTTGCCGACCTCGCCGCGCGCCAGGGGGTGATCAGCGTCATAGCCGGTCTGGGTCGGCAGGTCGAAGGCTACGGAGAGGCCCGTCTGCCCCTTGGCGAGGTTGGAACGATAGAGCGCGTTCGAGGCGGCCGCGCTGGAATGGCCGGAGTAGGTGCGGATCAGCCAGGGTTGGTCGCGGGCGTTGCGGTCGGTCATCAGGCGCACCAGTGAGCAATATTATTGTCCGGTAAGCACCCTACGCGACGCAAAGTTGCGCGTCCAGTTGCTGCGCTGCAAAAAGAGGGGTCGGTGCTGGACGCACCGGCCGCATTCCGGGGTCAGTCGGCCGCGAAGCAGTAGAGCAGGCCATCCCCGCCCGTGCCGCGCAGCGCCTCGAGTTCCGCAGCCGCCGCGTGATCCGTGGGACGAGTTCCACGATTTGGCAGGTGGCGAATCGTCCAGCCCCGTGCGGTCGTGATGGCCCACCATTCCGACGGCCTCTGCCGCATCGCTGGTCCAGTCCTCGCAGGTTTGGCCTGCGGCGACGGTGCCGTCCGGCAGTGATCCGGTCAGGATGTCATGGCGGTTGGGTTCGTCACCGCGACCGTTCACGACCTCGCCTTTTTCGTTCAGGGCGGTTTCCTTGGTCAGGTTGTTCAGGTCGCCGTGCAGCGCATCGACGCTTTCGGCGATTGTCGCGCCCGCAGCGTTGACCCACGGCCCGGTGCCGATCCGGTCCCGCGCATTCTCGGTACTGGTCGAAAGATAGGCGCGCCATGTCTTGCCCGTGGTACCCGCGGCCTCCGCAAGGGCTGCGCAATGCGCGTCGGCACCGGTGATGCCGCCAAAATTGCCGCCGTTGCCGGGGTTCTGGCTGGTGACGAAGAAACTCATGCCGCCATCCTGCGCGAAGGCTGCGGTTGCGGCGAAGACGAAAGCGGTCGCTGTCAGGGTTCTGCGGATCATCGGGGTCCTCCTTCGGCAGTGATGACGTGACTGTCGGGCATCAAAAGTAGCACGCGGCGCGGTCACGACACGTCACCGCTGCGTGATTGAAGGCCGGGGCGACGTGCTGCCAGCGATTTACCGCGCGGCAATTATTTGTCACGGTCGCGGCCATGTTCCAGACCGTCGCGGTACCCCTTTGGCTGCTGATCCTAATCCTCGCCTTCGCGGCGGTGGCCTTTGCTTCGAACTTCCTGTTCCCCTCGGTCCGCTGGTTCTTCCGCCGCAGGATGGAGCGGGTGGTGGGGGAGCTGAACAAGCGGCTCGACCGGCCGATCCAGCCCTTCAAGCTGATGGAACGCAACGACATGATCGTCCGGCTGGCGCATGACCCGAAGGTGGCCGAGGCGGTGGTGGCGGCGGCGGCCGAACGGGGCGAGCCGGAAAGCGTGGTGCTGGAGCGCGCGCGGGGTTATGCGCGTGAAATCGTGCCGTCGTTCTCGGCCTCGGTTTATTTCGGGCTGGGGACGCGGCTGGCGAGGTGGCTGGCGCGGCTTATCTACCGCGTCCGCATCGGTACGCTTGATGCCGACCAGCTGCGCGCGATCGACCCGAAGGCGACGGTTGTTTTTGTGATGAACCACCGGTCCAACATGGATTACGTGCTTGTCACCTATCTGGCGTCGGGCCGCACCGCGCTGTCCTATGCGGTGGGCGAATGGGCGCGGGTCTGGCCCTTGTCGGCGCTCATCCGGTCGATGGGGGCCTATTTCATCCGGCGGAAATCGAACAATCCGCTCTATCGCCGCGTGCTGCAGCGCTACGTGCAGATGGCCACGGAAGAGGGCGTGACTCAGGCGATTTTTCCAGAAGGCGGCCTTAGCCTGGACGGGCGGGTCGGTGTGCCGAAGCTGGGGATTCTGTCCTATTTCATGCAGGGCTACGCGCCTGGTGGGCGGGACGTCGTCTTCATACCCGTGGCGATGAACTATGACCGGGTGCTCGAGGACCGCATACTTGTCTCAGCGGCGAAGGCGGGCGAGCGGCGCTTCCGCGCCGGCATCCGGACAATCTTCGCCTTCCTCATGCGCAACCTCTGGCGGAAGCTGCGCGGGAGGTTCCGCCGGTTCGGGACGGCGGCCGTGAGCTTCGGTGCACCTTTGTCACTGGCCGAGTTTCTGACGGGCGCGGGCGAGCGGTCGACCGAGGCGCTGGCGGGTGAGCTGATGGACCGGGTGCGGCGGATCGTTCCTGTCCTTCCGGTCCCTCTGACGGCGGCCGCGCTGCGGGACGATCCCGACACGGATATCGGCGGCACCGAGGGGCGCGCGGCCTCGATACTTGCCAGTCTGGAGGCCGGGGGCGCGCAGCTGACGCTGCCGCCGGGTGGGGTGGCTGCAGCGGTTTCGGCGGGGCTGGACGAACTCGTCCGCCGCCGCATCGTGCTGCGCGACGGGAACCGGCTGCACGTGGCAGATCATAACCGCGCGGTGATCGGCTTTTATGCCGGGTCGATCCTGCAGCTTCTGGAGAAAGAATCGACAGGGACATAAAATTACAAAAAGCACGTATAAAACTGTTGCAATATTACTTTGCCGATTCTATCCCTGCCCGTGACGGCGCGATTCTGCGCTGCAGCAACGAAGGCCGGCAGGAGATGACGATGGCGCTGGATGTGAACGCTCCGGGGATGCTTCCCTACGATGCACCGGTGAAGGACCTGTACGAACTGGGCGAGATGCCGCCGCTCGGCCATGTTCCGGCGCGGATGCATGCCTGGGCGATCCGGCGCGAACGCCACGGAGAGCCGGACACGGCGATGCAGGTCGAAGTGGTCGAGACGCCGACGATCGACAGCAACGAGGTGCTGGTGCTCGTGATGGCGGCGGGCGTCAATTACAACGGCGTCTGGGCCGCGCTGGGTCTGCCGATCAGCCCGTTCGATGTGCATGGCGCGCCGTTTCACATCGCGGGCAGCGATGCGTCGGGCATCGTCTGGAAGGTCGGCGACAAGGTGAAGCGCTGGAAGGTCGGCGACGAGGTTGTGGTGCACTGCAACCAGGACGACGGCGACGACGAGGAATGCAACGGCGGCGAGCCGATGTTTTCGCCCTCTCAGCGCATCTGGGGCTATGAGACGCCGGACGGCAGTTTCGCGCAGTTCACGCGGGTTCAGGCGCAGCAGCTGATGGCGCGGCCAAAGCACCTGACCTGGGAAGAAAGCGCCTGCTACACGCTGACGCTGGCGACGGCTTACCGGATGCTGTTCGGGCACAAGCCGCACGAGCTTCAGCCGGGCGCAGAACGTGCTGGTCTGGGGCGCTTCGGGGGGGCTCGGGTCCTATGCGATCCAGTTGATCAACACGGCGGGTGCGAATGCCATCGGCGTCATCAGCGATGAGGACAAACGCGAATTTCGTGATGGGCCTGGGCGCAAAGGGCGTCATCAACCGCAAGGACTTCAACTGCTGGGGCCAGATGCCCACGGTCAACTCGCCGGAATACAAGGCCTGGTTCGGCGAGGTGCGCAAGTTCGGCAAGGCGATCTGGGACATCACGGGCAAGGGCAACAACGTCGACATGGTGTTCGAGCATCCGGGCGAGTCGACCTTTCCGGTCTGCGTCTTTGTCGTCAAGCGCGGCGGCATGGTCGTCATCTGCGCCGGAACCAGCGGCTTTAACCTGACGATGGATGCGCGGTATCTCTGGATGCACCAGAAGCGGGTTCAGGGCAGCCATTTCGCCAACCTCAAACAGGCGAGCGCCGCGAACAAGCTGATGCTCGAGCGGCGGCTCGACCCCTGCATGTCGGAAGTGTTCCCCTGGGCGGAGATTCCTGCGGCGCATATGAAAATGCGACGGAACGAACATAAACCCGGCAACATGGCCGTTCTGGTGCAGTCGCCGCGCGCGGGTTTGCGGACATTCGAGGATGCTCTGGAAGCCGGTCCCAAAGCGCTGTGAAATCGTAAGCAAATCGTGACCAGCCCGCCCCCTAGAAAGGGCGGGCTTTAAATTTTTCCTTGAACCAGTGCTTATATTTCAATGGCTTATGAAACCGTGCCCCCCCCTTTTTCGGTGAGTTGTTCCAGTCGAGAGTTTCCTGCAAAGATTAACACGCGGCGGTTGAAAGTTTACTGACCGCCCACTTCACGCGGGTGTGAAAATGCAGTATGACTGGATCCTGGACGTGCTGGACGATCTCAGGGCCTTTGCCAAGGGTAACGGGCTCTCCGTGCTGGCGGAGCAGCTGGAAGATACTTCACTGGTCGCGGCGGCAGAAATCGCAACGGTCAGCCTAGGGGTGATCGGGGGGATGGCAGCGCATGCAGACCCAGATGGAGCGGTTCGTCGATCAGCTGCGCCAAGCGAACACGCTTGACGACTTTCAGTCGATTATCGTCGCGACGCGCGACGAGTTGAATGTCGAACATATCATCTATCATTCGGTGAATTCGACTGGGCAGCAATATGCGGCGCTGACCTATTCGCAGGATTGGGTGCATCGCTATATCGGCGAGGATTACGCGCGCATCGATCCGGTCGTGCAGGGGTGCTATCAGCGATTCAATCCGGTGGACTGGAAGCGCCTCGACTGGTCGGGCCGCGTACAGCGGGCGTTCATGGGCGAAGCGCAGGACGCAGGCGTCGGCAACCAGGGATTTTCCGTGCCGATCCGGGGGCCGCGCGGGCAGTTCGCCATGTTCACGGTGTCGGACCGCGCAACGGACGGCACGTGGGAGAAGTTCACCCAGCATCATCTGGGACGGCTCATCCTGATCGCGCATTTCCTGAACCAGCGGGCGCTGGAACTGGAACACGGCACCGATTTCCTTCGCCGCAACATCCTGTCCCCGCGGGAGATGGATGCACTGACCATGCTGGCCCTGGGCATGAACCGGTCGCAGGCGGCGGACGGTCTGTCGATCTCGGAACACACGTTCCGGGACTATGTCGAAAGCGCGCGCGGCAAGCTCGAAGCGACGAACACGACGCATGCCGTCGCAAAGGCCGTGGCGCTGGGCTATGTGACGATCTGACCGCACGGTCACAGACCAAGGTATTAACCCGTCTCTGCTAGGCCCCTCCGTCTTTCCAGCGGAGGTGTGCATGCTGAGATTTGTGCCGGGCGACCGGCTTGCCGTTTTTCCCCGTCTTGCGGCATCGATGTTCAGGGACCGGGCGGCACAGTTCCGCGACCGGCTGGGATGGGCCGTCAAGGTCGATCGGGATGGGTGTGAGTGCGACGAGTACGATGTCGACGCGGCCGCTGTACGTGATCTGGGAGCGTCCGGACGGAACCCATGGCGGATCGATGCGCTTTCTTCCGACGACCGGCGCGCATATGGCGCGCGATCACTTTGCCCATCTTGCGGGGCAGGACGGGATTTCCCGATCCGACATCTGGGAGTGCACCCGGTTCTGCCTGGCCGAAGGAGCCGAGGCAAACATGTCCGCCGCCCTGATGCTGGGCGGGGCCGAAGTCGGCGCGGGGTTTGGTCTGCGGCAGGCGCTGGGCGTCTTCGACGCACGGATGGTGCGCATCTACCGGCTGCTCGGCTGGGAACCGGCGCTGATCGGGACAGAGGGTGTGGGGCGCGATGCGATCGGGCTCGGCCTGTGGACGTTTTCCGAGGCGGTCCGGATGAGGCTGGCGCTGCGCGCCGGAATCGCGCCGGATGTGTCGCGGCACTGGTTCCGGATGTCGCTGGGCGAAGTCGCGAAGCGCGGCCTGAGCTGCCGCAGCGGATTTGCTGCGGCATCGCGCCTTGCCTTCGGCGTATGGCCTGACTAGGGTCGCGCGCATGGGCGTGCCGCAGCTGACATTCTCCGACGATCAGGCTTCGGCCTGGGACAGCCTGTCCGACATGCTGCGTGGGGCCGGGGTCGATATCGTCAACGGCCTGCTGACACCGGATGCGCCGGGCAAGGCCACGGTCCGCGCGGTGATCGGCAAGGCCGGGTCCGGCAAGACGATGCTGCTGGCCGCGCTGACCGGGGCGTTGCAGGAGGCGGGCGTCGATCTGGTCTCCGGCGACTGGGAGGGGCGGAGGCGGCGCGACCGCCGGACGCTTGCGATTCTTGCGCCGACGAACAAGGCGGCCAGCGTGCTGCGGTCGCGCGGGGTGCCCGCGACGACGATCCACCGCATCCTCTACACGCCGGTCTATGACCCGCAGTACGAGAAGATCGCCGAATGGCTGGCGAACGGCGGAGCCGCGGCCGGTTGTCGAAGGTCTGACCGAGGCCGCGCTCGACCGGGCCAAGCTGTTCTACGACAGCTTCAAATCCGTGCCCGGCGCGCTGGCGACGGCGGGGTCTGCGCGGGTCGGACTTCATCAAGGGCTGGAAGCGGCGCGAAGACCCGCTGGACCTCGGTTTTGTCGACGAAGCCTCGATGCTGGACGAACGCCAGCTCGACGACCTGCGCGAAATCTTCCCGACGCTGGTCCTGTTCGGCGATCCTGCGCAGCTGGCCCCGGTCGGCCAGTCGGGCGAAATGGTGTTCGACAAGCTGCCCGCGTCGCAGCGCCTGATCCTCGACCGCATCCACCGCCAGGAATGGGACAGCCCGATCCTCGACCTGGCGCATGCGCTCGGCGATCCCGACCTGACGTTCGACGGCTTCGAGGACATGGTGCGGCAGGCCGCGCGCGACGACGACCGGGTTGTGGTGTCCGAGCGGCTGGACGCGGACCTGATGGCGCGGTCGCCGGCGCTGGTCTGGCGCAACGTGACGCGGGTGAAGATGATCCAGGCGTTCCGCGGCGCGTTCGACGCGCCCGAGGACATGCTGCTGCCCGGGGAACCCCTGATCTGCGACGGGATCGAACTGCCCCTGAAGCACCGCAAGAAGCGCATCGATCTGGAGGCGCGGGGCCTGATCAAGGGCGCACAGGTCGTCTATCTGGGCCCGGGCAAGAAGGACAATTTCGCGCGGCTGCACGTGGTCGGGGCGGAAGACCCGCAGGTTTCCGCAGCCTCGATCATCAAGATCGAACATCCGGACCGGGACGAACCCTTCATCCCGACCGCCGCGACGATGGGTGCGGCGTTCCTGCATGGCGCGGCGGTGACGATCCACAAGGCACAAGGGTCGCAGTGGGACACCGTGCAGGTCTTCGCGCCCGATCTTTATGCCGCCGCGCAGTCGGGCCGGTCCGAGGCCGGGCTGCCGCTGTGGAAGCGCCTTGCCTACGTGGCGATCACGCGGGCCGAGACGCGGCTGATCTGGGTCGTCCGGTCGCGCCTCGGGCGGCCGCTGGCACCGCTTGGCATCGACGATCTTCCGCGCCCGCAGGCGGCGCTGGCTCTGGCGGGCGGGCCGGAAGAGACATAAGAAGGCAGGGAAACGGGGGGCAGGCCATGCGCTGTGTGTTCGTTCAGTTCCGGTGCCATCCGGGCAAGACATACGAGGTCGCCGACGCGATCTACGACCGCGAGGTGGTGTCCGAGCTGTATTCGACCAGCGGGGAATACGATCTGATCGCCAAGGTCTACATCCCCGAGGAAGAGGATGTGGGCCAGTGGCTGAACGCCCGGCTGTTCGATATCACGGGCATCAGCCGGACCCTGACGACCATGACATTCAAGGCTTTCTGACATGGCACAGACGATTGTCGTGACCGGCGCAAGCTCGGGGATCGGGCGTGCCACGGCTGACAGGTTCCTGGCGGCGGGCTGGAACGTGGCCTTCCTTGCCCGGCGCGCCGATGCGCTGGCGGAAGCCGTGAACGGTCGTGACGCCGCGCTGGCGGTGCCGTGCGATGTGTCCGACGCGGCCTCGGTTGATGCGGCCTTCGCCGCGGTCGGCGCGCGGTTCGGGCGGATCGATGCACTGTTCAACAATGCAGGGATGTCAAAGCCTGCCGGGCTGATCGACGAAATCCCTCTGTCGGACTGGACCGACACGCTGGCCGTCAACCTGACGGGCATGTTCCTCTGCGCCCGGGCAGCCTTCCGCCAGATGCGGGCGCAGTCGCCGCAGGGCGGGCGGATCATCAACAACGGGTCGATCAGCGCGCATGCCCCGCGCCCCGGTTCGGTGTGCTACACGACGACCAAACACGCCGTCACCGGCCTGACGAAGACACTGTCGCTGGACGGCCGGCCCTTCGACATCGCCTGCGGGCAGATCGACATCGGCAACGCGGCCAGCCAGATGGCCGACAAGATGGCCGCCGGGATCATCCAGGCCGATGGCAGCACGCGCGTCGAGGACCGGATGCAGCTGGGCGAGGTGGCCGAGGCGGTGCTGTCGATGGCGTCGCTGCCGCTGTCCACCAACGTGCTGACGATGACGATCATGGCGACGAAGATGCCGTTTGTCGGGCGCGGATAGCGCAGCGTCAGTTCCTGATGAACCGGAACGCCGCCGACGCCGCCCAGCCCGCCGCGACCGCGATAATCAGCGATAAAAGCCCGTAAAGCGCAGGCTCGCTGTTGGCCAACCCCCACAGCGCGCGTTCCAGCCCGACCTTGCGCACCCGTATGACCTGCGTGCCGACATCGACGACCTTGCGGTCACGCAGCAGGAAGATGCGCGCGGTATAGCGCCCCTCGGTCAGGTTCGCGGGCAGGTCGATATCGGCGCGGAACAGTGTCTCTTCGGCCAACTCGACCGCACCTTCGGTCAGCCGGTAATCGCCGCGCAGTCCCCGGATACGCATCAGCGCCTCCTTGAAGGTCTCGGCATCCGCGATCTCGGACGGCGCGCCGACCGACCGGATCATCCGGGTCAGCGAAATCCGGTGGCGCAGGTCCTCGGTGTAGGACAGCACATCGTAGAGCGGCCCGGTCGTCGCCACTTCGTAGAAGCTCGGGGCGGAATCCACTGTGACGGAATCGGTGTTGATCCACAGCCCGGCCTCACGCGACTTGCGGCGCACGACGATCGGTTTCAGCGGACCTTCGACGGTCACGATGACCTCCAGCGGACTGGAGGTCGGGATCGGCACCTCGCGCTTGACCGCGCCGTAGATCAGGATGTCGGACCCGTCGAAATTCGCGGTGATCGCCACCTGGTCGCGGCTGAGACCGGCGACGACCTTTTCCTCGGCCAGCGCCGGGCAGGCAAGCAGGGCAACAAGGGCGGCCCAGCGGATCATGGACGCCCCGCGATCGACAGCGAGTAGAGGTCATCGGGTTCGATCAGCAGGTCGGCGGCGACACGCGCGCAGACCGCCAGAACCAGCACCGCCAACAGGATACGCAGCTGTTCGGCTTTGAGTTTGCCGCCGATCCGGGTGCCGATCTGCGCGCCGATCACGCCGCCCGCGATCAGCAGGACCGCCAGCATGAGGTCAACCGACTGGTTCGTGAAGGCGTGCATGAAGGTGGTGAAACCGGCGACGAAGATGATCTGGAACAGCGAGGTGCCGACGACGACTTTGGTCGGCATTCCCAGCAGGTAGATCATCGCGGGCACCATGATGAACCCGCCGCCGACACCCATGATCGCGGCCAGCACGCCGACGCCGAGGCCGACGAGAAACGGGGGAATGACGCTGATATAGAGGCCCGAAGTGCGGAACTTGACCTTCAGCGGCATGCGGTGGACCCACATGTGCTGGCGCCGTGCCGTCGCTGGTGCACCGCGCCGGGCGCGGTTCATCGCGCGGAGCGATTCCTGCAGCATGAGGAGGCCGACAGTGCCAAGGAACAGGACGTAGGAAAGCTGCACCACAAGGTCGATCTGGCCGAGGCGGCTGAGCGTGTTGAATGCCCAGATGCCCAGCGCTGACCCGACGATTCCCCCCGCAAGCAGGACGGTGCCCATCCGTATGTCAACGGTCTTGCGCCTGAGATGGGCCAACACGCCCGAGACGGAGGAGGCGACGACCTGGTTTGCGCCAGTGGCCACCGCGACGGTCGGCGGAACGCCGATGAAGAACAGCAAGGGGGTGATCAGGAACCCGCCGCCGACGCCGAACAGGCCGGACATGATGCCGACAAGGCCGCCGAGGCCAAGCAGCAGAAAGGCATTCACCGAAACCTCTGCGATGGGCAGGTAAAGCTGCATGTTGACTGCCCGGGTCGCGCGCTATTGGCGGGGTTTTCAGAAGTCATGCGCCCTTGGCAGCGCGGTTGTCAAATGACGCTGCGGATCGTGGCCATGCCAGAGCCGCCGCGCGGGTCAGTCCAGATCGCGCAGGTATCGTCGGATGACCCGTTCCAGCTTGGCCGCCCCGATGGGGGCCATGGCCTTGGTGTGTTCGTGGCTGATCTTCTCGTCGCTCATCCCGGCTGCCATGTTGGTGATGACACTGACTGCCGCGACCCGCAGGCCGAGGAAGCGGGCAAGGATGATCTCGGGCACCGTGGACATGCCGACGGCATCGGCACCCATGCCCCGGATCGCGCGGATTTCGGCAGGCGTTTCGAAGGAGGGGCCGGAATACCAGGCGTAGACGCCCTCGGCCAGCGCCACATCCTCGGCCCGCGCGGCGGATTTCAGGGCGGCGCGCATGGTCGGGTCATGCGCGTCCGTCATCGGCACAAAGCGCGCGTCGGTCGGCTCGCCGATCAATGGGTTCAGGCCCGAAAAGTTGATGTGGTCTGACAGAAGCATCAAGGACCCGGGCGGATTGCCCGGCACCATCGATCCGGCTGCGTTCGTGACGATCAGCTGTGTCGCGCCCAGATCGCGCAGCACCTCCAGCGGCAGGCGCATCGCATCGGGAACCCCGTGCTCATAGTAGTGCGCCCGCCCGCCGAAGACCGCGACGCGCTGGCCCTCCAGATCGCCGATCGCCAGCAGCGGGTTGTGCCCCGACACGCCGCCTTTCGGAAAGCCCGGCAGGTCGGCATAGGGAATGGCAGCGCCGCTGACCGCCCCGGCGATATGGCCGAGGCCCGACCCGAGGATCAGCCCGACATGCACCGGCGCATCGCCTGCCCGTGCGCGGACGAGGGCGGCGAGATCAGCGCTCTTTGACATAGGGCTCGCCGCCTGCGCGGGGCGGAATCGCGCGGCCGCCGAAGCCTGCCAGCACGATCACGGTCAGGACGTAAGGAAGCGCGTCGAGCGCCGGTATCGGGATTGCGAAACCGAACCAGTTCTGAATCACGTCGGGGCGCAGAGCCATCGCCTGCAGGAACCCGAAGAGCAGCGTCGCCCAGAGCGCGTACCACGGCCGCCATTTGGCGAAGATCAGCGCAGCGAGCGCGACATAGCCGCGCCCTGCGGTCATTTCCCGGCCAAAGCCTGCCTGCAGACCGGCGGACATGTAGGCCCCGGCCAGCCCGCAGAGCAGACCAGTGATCGCGACGGCGGCGAAGCGCAGTCGGACGACCGAAATGCCCGCCGTATCCACCGCCTCGGGCGCTTCGCCCACAGCGCGCAGGCGCAGGCCGAAGCGGGTTCGGTACAGCACCCACCAGGTGACCGGCACCGCCAGCAGCGCGACATAGACCATCAGTCCATGACCAGAGACGACCTCGGCATAGAAGGGACCGATCACCGGGACACCCGAAAGCGCCTCGGCGAAGGGCAGGGTGATCGGGTTGAACCGCGCGGCCCCTTCCAGGGGTGGCGTACGACCGCCCTGACCGAACAGGTCCTGCGCGATCAGGACGGTGATGCCGGACGCCACGAAGTTGAGGGCCACGCCCGAGATCAGCTGATTGCCCCGGAAGGTGATGGAGGCGAGGCCGTGCAGCATGGCGAAGATCATCGACGCGGCGATGCCCGCCATAAGGCCGATCCAGACCGAGCCGGTCAGGAACGACACCGCCCCGGTCGCCATCGCGGCGGCGAGCATCTTGCCCTCGAGCCCGATGTCGAAAATGCCCGCGCGCTCGGAAAACAGGCCCGCGAGGCAGGCCAGCAGCAAAGGCGTCGCCAGCCGCAGGGTCGAGTTCGAGAATCTGGAGAAGCGTGGCGTAGTCCATCAGGCGGCCGCCTGCCTGCGGGGCCGGAAGAACACGCCCAGCATCATGCGGACCATCATGTCGAGCGCGCCGGTGAACAGGATCACCAGCCCCTGCACGACGATGCGCAGCTCGATCGGGATCGAGGTCCAGAGGCCCAGTTCGGCCCCGCCCTGATAGAGGAACCCGAACAGGATCGCGGCGAGGAACACGCCGAGCGGGTGGTTCCGCCCCATCAGCGCGACGGCGATGCCGATGAAGCCCGCGCCCTCGGACGAATTCTGCAGTAGCCGTTCGCTTTCGCCCATCACGTTGTTGATCGACATCAGGCCCGCCAGTCCGCCCGAGATCACCATGGCGATCATTGTGACCTTGAAGGCGGATATCCCCGCATAGGCGGATGCTGCCTGCGATTTGCCGAAGGCGCGGATCTCATAGCCGAGCCGGGTGCGCCACAGCAGCACCCAGACCAGAAAGCAGGCGATCAGCGCCACGAAGAAGGTGACGTTGGCGGGGACCTGTTCGTAGGTGGGCAGACCGGCAGCGCTCAGCTTCGGCGTGCCGTCGGGGCCGACCTTGGCGAACAGCGTGCGCAGGACCGGGATGTCATGGAACTGCGGCAGCTTGGCGCCTGCGGGGAAGCGGGCGCTGGCGGGGTCCATCTGGCCCGCCGGGCGCAGGATGTTGACCAGCACGTAGATCAGGAAGGCGGCGGCGATGTAGTTGAACATGATCGTCGTGATGACGATATGGCTGCCGCGTTTGGCCTGCAGCCACGCCGGGATCGCGGCCCAGGCGGCCCCGAAGGCGGCCGCCCCGATCATCGCGGCAGCCAGCGCCAGGCGTCCAGTGCGGCCAGGGCAGGGCAAGACAGACGAGTGCGACGCCGAGGCCGCCAAGCTGCGCCTGCCCCTCGCCGCCGATGTTGAACAGGCCCGCATGGAAGGCCACGACGACCGACAGCCCGGTGAACATGAAGGACGTGGCGTAATAGAGTGTGTAGCCCCAGCCATAGGGCGACCCTATCGCCCCGTCGACCATCACGTTGAACGCCTCGACCGGGCTTTGCCCGATGCCGAGGAGCACCAGGGCCGAGACGATAGCCGCGAGCAGAAGGCTGATGAGCGGGACCAGCACGAAGTCGGCCCAGGGGGGAAGTTTGGTCATGCCGCCCGTCCCCCGGCCTTGGCCCGCGCCTCGGCGTCTGGAATCCCCGCCATCATCAGCCCGATCTCGCGCGCGTTTGTCGCCTCGGCGTCGCGCGTCCCCATGATGTGCCCGTCGAACATCACCGCGATCCGGTCCGACAGCGACAGGATTTCGTCAAGCTCCACGCTGACCAGCAGGATCGCTTTGCCTGCGTCCCGCAGCGCCACGATCTGCTTGTGGATGAACTCGATCGCCCCGATATCCACCCCCCGCGTCGGCTGGCCGACCAGCAGCAGGTCGGGGTTCCGCTCGATCTCGCGCGCCACGACGATCTTCTGCTGGTTCCCGCCCGAGAAATTCTTCGCGGGCAGCCAGCAGTTGGCAGGCCGCACGTCGAACCGGCCGATCTTGCCTTCCGCGTCGCGCCGCAGCGCGTCGTTGTCCATCAGCAGCGCGTTCTTCTGGTATGCCGCGTCGCTGTGATAGCCGAAGGCGCAGTTTTCCCACGCCGTGAAATC
The DNA here is from genome assembly GCA_963819585.1 of uncultured Alphaproteobacteria bacterium. GTDB lineage: Bacteria > Pseudomonadota > Alphaproteobacteria > Rhodobacterales > Rhodobacteraceae > JAOADN01. Next base: position 100,840 of record CAWFWP010000009.1, on the reverse strand, counting down.
CATGATAAGACCAAGGTGCTGGCGGTCTTCGGGCACATGCGCGATCCCGTCGGCACGGCGTGACCGCCCGTCCGAATGCCGCCCGGTCAGGTCGATGGGCTTGCCGTTGACCCGGATCGACCCGGTGCCCGTGCGGATGCCGCCCAGCACCTCCAGGAGTTCCGACTGCCCGTTGCCCGCGACCCCCGCGATGCCCAGAATTTCCCCTGCGCGGATCGTCAGGCTGATGCCTTTGACCCGCTCGACCCCGTTTTCGCCGCGCACGCGCAGGTTCTCGACCTCCAGCACCGTGCGGCCGGGCTTCGCCGGCACCTTGGTCACCTCCAGCAGGACCTTGCGGCCCACCATCAGTTCGGCCAGCTCCTCGGGCGAGGTCTCGGACGGTCTTGACCGTCGCAGTCATCTCGCCCCGCCGCATCACGCTGACGGTGTCGGTGATCTCCATGATCTCGCGCAGCTTGTGGGTGATCAGGATGATCGTCTTGCCCTGATCTTTCAGGCCCTTCAGGATGCGGAACAGATGGTCCGCCTCGTCCGGGGTCAGCACCCCGGTCGGCTCGTCCAGGATCAGGATGTCGGCATGGCGGAACAGCGCCTTGAGGATTTCGACGCGCTGCTGATGGCCGACCGACAGATCCTCGATCAGCGTGTCCGGCTCCACGTCCAGTTCGTATTCGCGCGCCAGATCGGACAGCACCTTGCGGGCGCGGGCCAGCGACGGGCGCAGCAGCGCGCCCTCCTCGGCGCCCAGCACGACATTCTCCAGCACCGAGAAATTCTGCACCAGCTTGAAATGCTGGAACACCATGCCGATGCCCGCGCGGATCGCGGCCTGGCTGTCGGGGATGTGCACGGGCTTGCCGCCGACGATGATCTCGCCCGCATCGGCGCGGTAGAAGCCGTAGAGGATCGACATCAGCGTCGATTTTCCCGCGCCGTTCTCGCCGATGATCCCGTGGATCGTGCCCGGCATGACGCGGATCGAGATGTTCTTGTTGGCCTGGACCGGCCCGAAGGCCTTCGATATCCCGCGCAGCTCGATGGCCGGTGCAGGGGAGGTGGGGGCGGCATCGGAATGCCGCCCCGCCAGACCCGTGAGGGTCATCTCAGACCATGCCCGTCAGGGGCATCTCAGAACGTGAGCGCCGGGCAGGTTTCGTCCGACATATAGTCGTGGACCGCCAGTTCCCCGGCGATGATCTTGGCCTTTGCCGCATCCACGGCGGCCTGCATGTCGGCCGTCACCAGCGCCTTGTTGTTGTCGTCCAGCGCATAGTCCACGCCGCCCGCCTTGAGGTCCATGACGTTGACGCCAGCCGTCATTTCCGTGCCTTGCGTGAAGGCCTCGTAGACCGCGTTGTCGACGCGCTTCATCATCGAGGTCAGGACCTGGCCCGGATGCAGGTAGTTCTGGTTGCTGTCGACGCCGATCGACAGGATGCCCTCATCCGCCGCCGCCTGCAGAACGCCGATGCCGGTGCCGCCTGCCGCCGCGTAGATCACGTCAGCGCCTTGCGATTTCTGCGCCTTGGCCAGTTCCGCGCCCTTCACCGGGTCGTTCCAGGCGGCGGGCGTCGTGCCGGTCATGTTGGCGATGATCGTGGCATCCGGGTTCACCGCCTTGACGCCCTGCGCATAGCCGCAGGCAAAGCGGCGGATCAGCGGGATGTCCATGCCGCCGACAAAGCCGACCGTTCCGGTCTTCGACGCCATCGCGGCCATCATGCCGACCAGATAGCTGCCCTGATCCTCGGTGAAGACGACCGACTTCACGTTCGGTTGATCGACAACCATGTCGATGATCGCGAACTTGGTGTCGGGGAAGTCCGGCGCGACGGTGTTCAGGACGTCGCCGAAGGCAAAGCCCGTCATCACGACGGGGTTGGCACCCGCTTCGGCCAGACGGCGCAGCGCCTGTTCGCGCTGGGCTTCCGACTGCATTTCCAGTTCCTTGAACGTGCCGCCGGTCTCGCTCGCCCAGCGCTGCGCGCCGTTGAAGGCGGCTTCGTTGAAGGATTTGTCGAACTTGCCGCCGAGGTCGAAGATGATGGCCGGATCGGCCAGTGCCGCGCCGGATGTCAGCGCCAGCGTCGCGGCCGCGCCGAGGAATTTCGTCAGAAGGGTCATGGTCAGCTCCCGGTTCAGATTTTGCGCCGCCCCGGTCAGGGGGCGGGCCCGCGAAAGGCGGGCCGATCTCTTGCGGATCGGAGAGGATTAGCGCCGCTTTGGCGGGGCCGGTCAACTGGATTCTGTCGGGCTGAGGGGCGGTTTTTACCTTTTGGTCAAAGCGGCGGCATCGGTCGGCCCGACCTTGCGCGACAGGACCAGCGCATCTTCGGTCCGGCCCGCCCCGTCGCTGAAATAGCCGCGCCGGCGGCCGGTCTGCAGGAATCCCGCACGCGCGTAGAGCGCTTGCGCGGCAATGTTGCCCGACGCGACCTCAAGGAACACTGTCGCGGCGCCAAGCGCCGCCGCCCGGTCAAGGAACTGACAGGCCAGCCGCAGCCCTGACCCGTTGCGGCGGCGGTCCGGCGGCACGGCAAGGGTCAGGATTTCGGCCTCGTCCGCGATGACGCGGCCCAGAAGGAACGCCTCGCCTTCGGCCAGCAGAATGACCTGCGGCTGGGCGGTCAGCGCCTCGAATTCCGCCGCCGACCAAGGCCGCGGCAGCGTGAAGGACAGCCGGTGCAGCCGGGCCAGTTCGTCCGGCGTCATGGCAGGAGGAGGGGCGGGCCGTCGCGGGCCGGGGCAGCATCGGCGGGGCGCAGATACAGCGGGGCCGGGCGCGGCTGCGGTGTTTCCGCCTTCCGCAGCGCCAGCCGGGCAATCGCGTGCATCCGCCAGGCTAGATCGGGGCGTTCGACCCGCAGATCAGGGCGGTCCTGCGGCGGGTCCGGCCAGTCGCCCACCGGCACGGACTGACCAGCCTGCGGCCAGAACTCCGCGTCATCGGTATCGGCGATGCGCGCCGGTCCGACGGCCTCTCCGTGCCGGAAGTCCTGCAGATACAGCGCGCCGCGCGGTGCGGGCAGGGCGGCGCGCACCGGTCCCGCCCGCCCGAAGGCCAGCGCCTCGAGCCCCGGGATGCCGATGGCAGGGATGTCCAGCGACAGCGCCAGTCCCCGCGCGGCCGCCACCGCAATCCGCACCCCGGTGAAGTTCCCCGGCCCGGTCCCGACACCAAGCGCGGTCAGGTCGCGCCAGCCGCAACCGGCGTCCGTCAGCAGGTCCTCCAGCAACGGGAACAGCCGCTCGGCTTGTCCCTTGTCCATCGCTTCGGCCCGTTCTGCCAGAACCCGGTCGCCCGACAGCAAAGCGGCCGCGCAATGCGCGGCCGAGGTGTCGAAGGCCAGGATCAGCGGGTCGGCCAAGACAGAGGGTCAGGCCGCGACGGGCCGGACCTCGACAACTTCCGGGATGTAGTGCCGCAGCAGGTTCTCGATGCCCATCTTCAGTGTCAGCGTCGAGGACGGGCAGCCCGCGCAGGCCCCCTGCATGTGCAGATAGACAACTCCCCGGTCGAAGCCGTGGAAAGTGATGTCGCCGCCGTCCTGCGCCACCGCAGGGCGTACGCGGGTATCCAGCAGTTCCTTGATCTGCGTCACGATGGCCGCATCCGGACCGTCATGCGCGACATGTCCGCCGTCGGCTCCCTGGCCCGAACCTTCGCCCAGCAGGACCGGTGCGCCGGACTGGTAGTGCTCCATGATCGCGCCGAGGATCGCAGGTTTCAGATGGTCCCACTGCACGTCTGCCGCCTTGGTCACCGTCACGAAATCGGTCCCGAAGAAGACACCCGTCACGCCGGATGTCGCAAAAATCCGGCCCGCCAGCGGCGACTTCGCCGCAGACTCCGCATTCGGGAAATCGGCAGTGCCCGCGTCGAGCACAGACTGCCCCGGCATGAACTTCAGCGTCGCGGGGTTCGGCGTGGATTCGGTCTGGATGAACATGTGCGTATCTCCGACTGTTGCAGTCGGATATGCGCCCCGGGGCGGTGCGAGTCAAGGTTTGGAATGGTTCTAAGGTTGTTCCGGACACGATTGCGGCAAGATGCGCCATCGTTCTGAAACTCAAGGCGGACTGTCTGACAGCAGTTGCGCCAGCACTCCGGTGGCGGGCAGATCGAAATCCGGTGCCCTGCCGTGCTGGATGCTTGACGACAGAAAGGCCAGCTTCGGCTTGTGGACAGCTGCCGCGATGATGCTGATCGTCAGAAAGCCTTCCGCCGCTGCGTCGGATCGCACATAGGCGACAATATCGCCCGGCAGGCGCGCTGAACTGACAAGCCGGTCATCGCGTACGCTTGCATAGGCTTCGGTGCCCGCAACTGCACCGCCGACGATGTCCTGATGGATCGCCAATGCCGCTTCGCGGGTCGAAAAGTCGACGATCAGGTTGAAACCCCCGTCCGCGCTGGTGAATTCGGTCACATCCGGATCAGCGCTGCGGCTGAGAAATGTTTCCGGAAAGGCGTAGGACATCTCGGTGGCCGGATCGTGGATCATCCGCCAGCCGTTCGCGTCGCGCTCGGCGATGAGGGCGGCGAGCAGGGGCACGACCTGGGCGAAGGTCGGGCTTTCGATGCCTGTCGTCCTTATGGTGTAGCTTTCCAGCGCTGTCCGGCTGGCTTCGCCCCAGTCGCCGTCGAGCAGACCGAGGTAGTCGCCCGACAGCTCCAGCGCGGCCTGCAGTATCCGCTTTTCGGCGTAGGACAGGCGTTCCGCATCAAACGGAGCGGAGGTCAGTTCCGATGCGTGGGCGAACCCAGCCGCCCAGATGGCACAGCAGCTGGCAAGCAAGACGCGCCTGGTCAGGACCATTCCTATGTGATCGCCTCCAGCCGTTCCTTCGAAATCTCGCCCGGCACGATCGTCACCGGGATCGGCAGCGTCCCTGCCGCGCGCGTCATCGCCGTCACCAGCGGTCCCGGGCCGCTCTTTTCGGTGCCGGCCCCCAGCACCAGCACCCCGATCTCGGCATCCTCGCCGATCAGGCTCAGGATCTCCTTCACCACTTCGCCCTCGCGGATCACCAGTTCGGGGTTGATTCCCTGCCGGTCGCGCATCCACTTGGCGAAGACCTCGTAATGCGCCTCGATCCGTTCGCGCGCCTCGGCCCGCATGATGTCGGCGACGCCGAACAGGCCCTGGAATTCCTCGGGCGCGATGATCGACAGAATCGTCACGCCTGCACCGGTGTGAGCGGCCCGCAGGGCAGCGAAGCGCATGGCGTTCAGGCACTCCCGGCTGTCATCCAGCACGACCAGAAACTTGCGCATCGTTCCCCCCGGATGGTGACAGGGGCGATCATGGCGGTTCGGCCGCGCTTAGGCAACACGGCCCGAGCCACCGGATGACCCCCTGCGCGTAGGCCGTGTCAGCGGCCGGACAACCCAGCCCAGCAGCGATCCCAGAAGCGCCGCAGCCTGCGCGGCAAGCCAGGCGGCAAGTCCGAAGATGCCAAGCACGGCATCCGACAGGCGCGACGCGATGCGCAGGGTGCGGGCCTTGCCCAGAACCTCGACGGTCTTGCGCGTATCGGGGCCCGCCGCCTCGGCCACGCGGGCAAGACGCGACAGGTCGCCGGGCGTATCGGCCAGGCGCAGCAGCGTCAGCGTCTCGGCGGTCGATGTAGCGTCGCGCAGCCGCCCGATATCGCCCGCGATCCGTCCCAAGGCCGCACCACCGTCACCTGCCGTCGCTGCCGCACGGATCGCGCGCGCCATGCCGGGCGGCAGCGCGCCCAGTTTCCGCGCCAGCCGCAGGACGGTCGCGCCATATTTCACCGTCAAGCTGGTGCCGCCGGACGCTAAGGTCGCGGCGGTTGCTGTCAGGCCCAGCGCCGCCAGACCCGCGTCGATCTCGTCGACGTCGCTGCCGGTCATCCAGTCGGTTCCCGCGCGGCCGAGCGCCGTCAGGTCGCCCAGCGGCGACAGCTCGAACGGCAGCGCGCAGGCCGCGATCAGCGCGACCGACCGGCAGGACGCGATGTCGATGGCACAGCTGCCGCAATCGGCGGCCGTCGCCAAGGTGCCATCATGCGCGGCGATCAGCGCCTCGGCCTCTGCGCGCTTGTCGGCGGGGATGGTCAGTGCGCGGTTGTCGGCAAGGTCGAGAAGCAGCATGACGCGGTCAGGATCGTCATCGGCTACGGCGTCGGCCAGACGCGGGCGCAGCCAGTCGGGTGTCACGTCGCGTGCAACCGCGCGGTCGATGGCAAAGCGGATTTCGGCGAGGCTCCTCTCGGCGACCGGCTGCGTGAAGGGCGACGTACCGATGGCCCAGATGAAAACCGCAACGCCTGCTGCGATCCAGAGCAGCCGGATCATGGACGCGACGCGCCGGATCATGCCGCCCCATCCGCTGTCGGCCCGGTAGCACTTCTTGTTCCGGTCATCCCGCTCTGCCGTTTCATGACTGTCCTTAGTGGTGAATTAAGCCTGATCCGGCAGGATTTGCAAAACAGGCCGTCTGCACCGGCCTGCTTCGGCAACTGGGGATGACCGATGACGCCCGGCAAACGCTGTCTCGATCTTCTGCTTGTTCTTCTCCTGCTGATGCCGCTGGTGCCGCTGATGCTGGTCATCGCGGCCGTGCTGCTGGCACTGCAGGGCCGCCCGGTGTTTTTCGCCTCGGTCCGGATGCGGTCGCCGGACCGGTCGTTCCGGTTGTGGAAGTTCCGCACCATGCTTCCGGGACCCGAGACGGTGACGGCAGGCCACAGCGCCGCGCGGGTGACGTGGTGCGGCAGCGTGCTGCGGCGCGCCCGGCTGGATGAGCTGCCCCAGCTCTGGAACATCCTGCGCGGCGACATGAGCTTTGTCGGGCCGCGCCCGCCGCTGCCTGCAGTCGTCGCGGCCCGCCCGGAACTCTACACCCGTGTTCTTGCGTCGCGCCCCGGCGTGACCGGGCTTGCCAGTCTGACATTCCACCGACACGAGGCGCGTACTCTTGCCCTTTGCCGGACATCTGCCGAGGCCGAGCAGACCTATCTTCGGCGCTGCGTGGCCCGCAAGGCGCGGATCGACCTGATCTATCAGGCCCGGCGCTGCACCGGTCTGGATCTTGTCCTGATCGGGCGCACGCTGGCGGTGCCCATCGGCGGTATCAGGGGAATTCCGTGGGTGCGCCAGACCGAGTTGCGCGGAATTCCGGCGCCAGGAACAAAAATCGAACGTCTGGCATGATCCCATTAACCAAAAATCGAGGAGAATCGCCTGACGATCCCGTGTCGAAGCCGCGTCCTTTCCGGCCCATCCGGGTCGGGTCATCAAGGGGACGCCGCCGGATCGCGGGGGGCAGAATGCGCGCAGCGGATACGAAGGCAGACAAGGGTCCGGTCGAAGACCACCCAGCGCGGGACGCTCGGACGACGGACACGCGACCCGGAAGGGGGTTGATCCGATTCTGTGTTGGGCCTCTCGCGGGTCTTGGTACCTTGCTTGCGGCGGTCATGTCCGCCGCAGCTTTCCGATCCGGCGCGGACGTGGGCCCGAATGCCGGTCTTCGATCCGGGCACGCGGAAAAGGCGCTCATCGGAAGCCTTGACGGAGCAGCCAGAGGGCCGGTGGACCCGATCACGCCTTCCGTCGACGTTGGAATTCCGGATCTGGCCGAATTCCGGGATGCCTATTCCGGCCAGTCCGTCCTGATCACCGGGGCCGGGGGCAGCATCGGGTCGGAACTCTGCCGTCAGGTTCTGGCGGCTGGTCCTGCCTGCCTCGTGATGCTCGACACGTCCGAGGCCGCCCTGAACGATGTCGTCCGGCACCTTCCTGCGGATGCCAGCGTCATCCCCGTCCTTGGCTCGGTCGCCGACCGGCCTTTGATCGCGCAGTTGCTGAAACGGCACGCTGTATCCGTCATTATGCATGCCGCAGCCTACAAGCATGTCCATCTTGTCGAGACGAACCCCCGCGCAGGCATACTGAACAACACCCTTGGCACGGCCGTGCTTGCGGCAGCCGCGCGCGATGCTGGGGTCGCCCGCTTCGTGCTTGTCTCGACCGACAAGGCGGTCCGCCCGTCGGGCGTCATGGGCGCGTCGAAGCGGCTGGCCGAACTGATCGTGCAGGACTGCGCTGCGCGCCCTTCGGTGACGACATTTTCGACGGTGCGCTTCGGCAATGTCTTCGGATCCTCCGGCTCGGTCGCCCCGGTCTTCGCCGAGCAGATCGCGCGCGGCGGCCCGGTCACGCTGACCGACCCGCGCGCGACGCGATACTTCATGTCGGTGACGGATGCCGTCCGGCTGGTCCTGACGGCAGGGTCGGTGGCGCGCGGGGGTGAGATTTTCCTGATCGACATGGGCATCCCAGTTGCGATCCGCGACCTTGCCGTGGCGATGATCCGGGCTGCGGGCAAGACTTTGCGGGACGCCGCCAACCCTCGGGGCGACGTTGAACTTGTCGTCACCGGCCTGCGGCCGGGCGAGCGGCTGCATGAAACCGTGACCACGGCCACCGCAACCCTGCCGTGCAGCGTGCCGGGCATCCTGCAGGTGGTCGAGCCGGGCGTCAGCGAGATCGAGGTGGCGGGCCTGCTGCGTGATCTGCGGTCGCTTGCCGACGGAGGCGACGACGCTGCGATGAGGGCCTTTGTGATGACCTGGCTTGCGGTACATGACGGTGTGCCGGGTCCCGCTGCCGCCGCCTGCGCGGACGGCGGCGCGATGGGTGCGCCTGCGGCCAGCGGCACTCCGCCAGACGCCGTGCGCCGCCGGGTGAGCGGGTCAGCCCCGCGCGCGACCGCGCGGACGGCAGACGCAGCAGCGGGGGCCGCGCGATGAACGACATGCGGATCATCGGACCCGAAGCCGCAGAAAAGAGAGCGGCGGACAGGACGGTATCCCGGGTGCTGCCCGGGGACCTCCCGGCCCGCGCGACAGGTGGGCGCGGCCAACGCGCGTCTTCGGGCGTGCCGGAGCGCCGGGCGGACCAGACTTTGACCGAGGTGCTGCTGATCGCAGGGATGCATCGCAGCGGAACCTCGGTGCTTGCCGCCGAGATGGCGCGGCACGGATACGCCCTGCCGGTGGATCGCCGCCCCGGTGCGCCCGACAATCCCGGCGGCCATAACGAACCGGCGGCGGTGGTCGCGCTGAACGATGCCATCCTGGCCGCTGACGGCCGCCGCTGGGACAGCATCCTGACCGATCTTCCGGACGCAGCCGCCGATCATTCCGACGATATCGCCCGAGCGCTTCGCCGCAGCTTTCCCGGCGGCGGGCGGGTCATCGTGAAGGACCCGCGCCTGTCGCTGACCCTTCCGCACTGGCGCAAGGCGCTCGAGGCCGCGCATGTGCCCGCCCGCCTGCTGATCGCACTGCGCGCGCCGGGGGCTGTGGCCGCGTCGCTCGCGCGCCGCGACGGGATCGATATGACGCAGGGCCTGATGATCTGGGCCGCACAGACGCTTGCGGTTCTGCTCCAGTCGGCGGGCATGCAGCGGCAGATGGTGCTTTTCCCCGGCTGGGCCACCGGCGAAGCCCCGATGCCGCTGCTGTCTGCGGGACATCCGGATCGCACCGCAGCCGACGTGCCTGCGGACGCGGAACCGGCGGCGTCCGGCAGGTTCGACCCGGCCCTGCTGCGGTCGGACCCATGCGGTATCCCGACCGGAGACACGCCGATCGCCACCTTGTGCGACGATCTGTTCCAGCGGCTGTCCGGCACAGCACGGCTGCGGCGCATGCCGCCGCAGGCAGCGCTGCAGGGTTTCCAGGCCCGTCTCGCCAAGATCACTGCGGCACCTGCCGCGACCGAACGTCGCGCGGCGGTGCACCTGAAATCGCTCTCGGCCCGGCTTGCCGTAGCCGAGACACAGCGCGCTGACGCGGACAGGCAGGGCGGGGAACACGCGCATGCCGCACGATCCCTTCAGCAGCAACTGGCCGCGACCGAGGCGCAACGCGATGACGCCGTGCGGCAAGGCTTGCTGCACACCGGGTCCGCGCGGTCCCTGCAGCAGCAGTTGGCGGCAACCGAGGCGCAGCGCGACACTGCGGTTGCGCAGCTGGACCGCACGGCGGCGGCGCTGGCCGCCGAAGTTCTGGCGCGCGAGACAGCGGATGCGGCACTTCGGGATGCCTGGGGCCGGACGACGCAGCTGTCGGTTTCGCTGGAGACGTCACAGGCCGAAATACGGCATCAGCAGCACCTCTTGGCGGGAGAAGCCGAAAAGGCGGCAGCAGATGCAGCAGTGCCTGACGGCCAGTCAGGCCGAGCGGGACAGCTACGCCGACGCCCTGGCCGAGGCCGACCGCGACATCGCGGACGACGTCGGCGAACCTTGCCCGCGCGGAGGCGGACCGGGACAGGCTGGACGACGCGCTGCGCCGGTCGGAAGGCGCAGATCGCCGCCCTTGCCGCACGTTGCCGCGCGGAACAGATGACGGTGCTCGCGCCCGCGCTCCGCAACCTGCGCGGTCTCGCCGGGCAGGGTCTGCGCCGGGTGCTGACCCATGCGCAGGTCGAACGGCTGAAGGCGCTGCTGCCCGGGCCGGAGGGCGTGCCCGCCGCCCTTGTCGCGCCACCTGCCGCATCGTCCGCCCCGGACATGCCCGTCATCGTCGCCCCAAGACCGGCAGACAGCACCTGCGACGACATCTTCATCTTCTCGATCATCGCCTGGGATTTCCGGACCCAGCGCCCGCAGCATCTCGCACGCGAGTTCGCCGCGCGCGGTCACCGCGTTTTCTACGTCGAAATGGAAACCGATCTGTCGCCGCCCGCGATCCGCGCCATCGCGCCGGGTCTGTGTGTCGTCCGCCTCGGCGCGCGCGGCGTCGGGCTGATCCCGACCTATACCGGCGTGCCGCGCCCGGACCAGACCCGGCGCTGGATCGACGCCTTCACCGGCTTCTGCGACCGGGTCGGCGCGTCGCCGACCCGCCAGCTGGTCGTCCAGCATCCCTTACTGGTGGGCGTTCCTGCGCCATCTTCCGGCGCAGAACCGGATCATCTTCGACTGCATGGACGACCTGTCGGGATTCTCGAACACGCTGCCGCATATGCTGGCGGCCGAGGCCGACATGATTGCCGGGGCCGACCGCATGATCGTGTCCTCCGAGCACCTGCTGCGGCGGCACGGGGCCGACCGGCCTGTCACCCTGGTGCGCAACGCGGCATCGGCCGCACATTTCGCCAGCGCGGATGATGCGGTTGCCCCGGCCTGGCTTTCCGCCGCTCCGGCGTGCTCCGAGCCGGGCGCAAGACCCCTGCGCGTCGGTTATGTCGGCGCGATCGCGGACTGGTTCGACACCGGCCTCGTCGCCGAGGTCGCGCGGACCATGCCCGATGCCGAGTTCCACCTCTGCGGGTCCGTGACTGACCCTTCGGCACTGGCGCTGGGCAAGCTGCCGAATGTCCGGCTCTACGGCGAGGTGCCCTATGCCGACGTGCCCGGCTTTGTCGCGGCGATGGACGTGATGACGATCCCGTTCCAGCTGACGCCGATCATCCAGGCCTGCGACCCGGTGAAGTTCTACGAACACTGTGCGGCGGGCCGCCCGACCGTGGCCACGCCCATGCCGGAGCTGGCCCGGGCGGGCGACCTGGTCTTCCGGGCGAGCGATGCCGGGGGCTTTGCCGCAGCCCTCCGCGCGGCCGCCGAAGCGGGAAGGGATCACGCTTATGCCGACCGCCTTCGGCGCTATGCCGATGACAACACCTGGACGGAACGGGCCGGGGGGTTCCTGCAGGCGATGCTGCGCGCGCCCAAGGTGTCGGTGGTCATCCTGTCCTACGGCGACGTCACGCTGACCCTCGCCGCGCTCCAGTCGGTGATGCAGGGCGGCGGTATCTATCCTGCGCTGGAGATCCTCCTCATCGACAATGGCTCGGATGAGACGGCACTGGCGCGGCTGAGGGCGGCGTCGAAGGCCGACGCGCGCATCCGCCTGATCGAGAACGGCCGCAACCTCGGCTTTGCGGCCGGAAACAACCGGGGCATTGCGGCCGCCACTGGCGACTATGTCCTTCTGCTGAACAACGACACCTATGTGGCACCCGGTGCCGTGGCCGCGATGGTGGCGCATCTGGAACGCGACCCGTCCATCGGTGTGGTCGGTCCCCTCACCAACGCGATCGGCAACGAGGCGCGGGTGGCGGTGGCGTACGCCGACATGGCGGCGATGGTGGCCGAGATGCGCCGGGTGACGACCGGCCATCGCGGGCAGGCAAGCGACATCCGTGTTGCGGCCTATTTCTGCGCTATGCTGCGGCGGCGCGATTTCGAACGCTTCGGCCCCCTGGCCGAAGTCTTCGGCCAGGGCATGTTCGAGGACGACGACCACTGCGCGGAAATCCGGGCGCAGGGCTACCGCTGCGTGCTGGCCGAAGATGCCTTCGTGCATCACCACCTGTCGGCCAGCTTCGACGCCCTCGGCGCAGACCGCAAGCGCGACCTGTTCGAGCGGAACCGCGCGGTGTTCGAGGCGCGGCGCGGTCCCTGGGTGCCGCATGCCTACCGCACATCGCGCCCCGCCGCGACGCTGGAGCCTCGCCGATGACCGCTCAGAACCCCCGGTTCCCGCAGGGACCTGCCGTGCGCTCCGAAACGTCCGCACGGGCCGCGCCGCCAGTCCGGACCGTCATCTGCCACTACCACATCTTCAAGAACTCCGGCACGTCCTTCGACGCGATCCTGCGGCACAGTTTCGGCGACCGGCACCTGTCCTTCGACGGCCCGTTTCCGTTCTTCACCATCGACCAGGAACAGCTCGACCGGATCATCGCGCGCAAGACCGGGGCGGTTGCCTTTTCGTCGCACCAGATCCTGCTGCCGGCACCTGTCTCTCCGGCCTACCGAGTCCTGTCAGTCGTCTTCCTGCGCGATCCGGTCCTGCGCGCAGCCTCGATCTGGCGGTTCAAGCGCCAGTCAGCCGACGGCACGCGCACGGGTGATCTGGCCGCGCGCCTGTCCTTCGGCGACTGGGTCGCGGCCTCGCTCGACGATCCGTCCGAAGTTGTCCATGTCTCAAACGGGCAGACCCGCGCGCTTGCTGCCCCCTTCCGGGGACGCGCCGTCGCGCGGCGGACAGCGGACGGGGTCGTCTACGATCTGGACCTGGCACAATCTAACCTCAGCAGCGCAGGCCATGTCGCGCGCACCGAGCATTTCGCGGCAGATGTCGCGCGCATCGCGGCGGGACTGGCGGCGGAAGGTCTGCCGCTGCGCCTCCCGCCCGACCTGCATCTGAACGCGACCGACCGCGACGCTGATCTTCCTGCGGACAGGGTCGCGCGGCTTCTGGGGTCGCTTCCCCCGCCGCTCGCTGACCGTCTGATCGCGGCGAACCGGCAGGACAGCGCGCTGACCGCCCTCGCTGACTGCCTCACCTGCGCCGAAAGGACCGCCGCATGACCACCACAGTCCTCTGCACTGTCGGAACCCGCCCCGAGGCAATCAAGATGGCCCCGGTCATCCACGCCCTGCGCGCCGATCCCGCCTTCCGCTGCCTCGTCCTCGCCACGGCCCAGCACCGTGCGCTGATGGATCAGGTGCTGGACCTGTTCGGGATTGTCCCCGACATCGACCTCGACATCATGCAGCCTGACCAGAGCCTGTCTGCGCTGACCGGGCGGCTGATGCTGCGGCTGGATGCGACGCTTGCCGAAACCGCGCCCGACATCGTGCTAGGGCAGGGCGACACGACGACCGTCCTCACCACCTCGCTCGCCGCCTTCTACGGCGGCATCCCTTTCGGCCATGTCGAGGCGGGCCTGCGCACGGGCGATCTGGCCAGCCCGTTCCCGGAAGAGCTTAACCGCGTCCTGACCGCGCGGATGACCCGCTGGCATTTCGCGCCGACCGAGGCGGCTGCTGCGGCCCTGCTGGCCGAGGGCTATGACCCCGGCAGCATCCATGTCACCGGCAACACGGTCATCGACGCGCTTGCCATTGCGCAGCGCCTGCCCGCCGCCGCAGCGCTGCCCCTCGGCACCGGCATCCGGCGGCGGCTGCTGGTGACGCTGCACCGGCGCGAGAATTTCGGGCAAGCCCTGTCGCGCATCTGTGTAGCACTGGATCGTCTTGTCGCCGACAACCCCGACCTGGACCTGTTGATCCCGATGCACCCGAACCCCAATGTGCGCGGCATGCTGATGCGGCACTTTGCGGGCCGGGCGCGGGTGACGTTGTGCGAGCCGCTGGGCTATGCCGAATTCATCGCGGCGATGCGGTCTGCGACGCTGATCCTGTCGGATTCCGGCGGCGTGCAGGAAGAGGCCCCTGCGTTGGGAAAGCCGGTTCTGGTCCTGCGCGACACAACGGAACGGCCCGAGGCGCTGGCGGCAGGCGTGACGGCGCTGGTCGGGACGCAGACCGAGGCGATCCGCGCGAAGGCGCAGCACCTGCTTGACGACCCGGCCGCTTACGCGCGGATGGTGACGCACCGCTCGCCCTATGGCGACGGGCAGGCGGCAGGTCGGATTGTGGACATCCTGCGGGACGGCGTAGCGGCGGGACGGCTTGCGGCGGCCTGACCCAGCTTTGCCCCGTTGGGCGTCCTGTGCGCAATATGTCCTCATTGCTCCCTGCGGCCGCTTTTCGCCCGCTCGAGCGAAGAGGCCCGCAAGGGCTGATGAGCGGACCTGCGCGTTCAAGAAACAGGCAACCTGCGTCGCGGCTGCGGCGTCACACGCCCTGCGCAAGCACCGTCCAGGGGTCAGGATACCGGACCTCCTCCAGATTCAGACCCTCGCCGATCCGGTCCATAACCGCGAAGAGGCCCGGTGCGTGCAGTGGCGTCAGCACCCCGTGCCAGGTGCCGCGATGCAGGTTGATCCCCTGTCCGGATGCGGTCAGAAAGGCAAGCGGCGTGCCCGGCCTGTCGCCTTCGTCCGGCGCGACGATCACCAGGAAGGGGTGCAGCGTCATCGGCAGGAAGGTCTGGCTGCCCAGCGGGTGCCGCTCGATCAGATCGAAGGCATAGGGCAGCCGTCGCGGAACCGCGTCGAACAGCGAAATCCCCGCCCGCCCGCCTGGCCCGAAGTCCATCCGCGCCCGGTCGTGCCAGCGGCCCGCCATCCCGTCGTTGATGATCCGGTCGGGCGGGCCGGAGGCTTCCAGAACATCGCCGAAGGGCGCGAAGGCCTCTGCCGTCAGGGGCGATGGGGCAAGGTTGCGGCTCACCGCCCGAACGCTCCGACCCCGCGCAGCCGGGCATGGCGGTTCACATCCTTGTAAAGAAGATAGCGGAACGGCCCGTCGCCCTCCGCGACACAGGCCTGCGGGCAATAGGCGCGCAGCCACATGAAATCGCCCGCCTCGACCTCCACCCAGTCGCGGTTCAGCAGATAGCGCGCGCGCCCCTCCAGCACGTAGAGCCCGTGCTCCATCACATGCGTCTCCTCGAACGGGATGCGCCCGCCGGGCTGGAAGGTGACGATGTTGACATGCATGTCATGCGCGATGTCGGCAGGATCGACAAAGCGCGTGGTGGCCCAGGCCCCGTTGGTATCAGGCATCGCAATGGGATCGACCGCGCGGTCCGAGGTGACGAAGGGCGCGGGCGCGGGGATGCCGGGGGCAGGCTCGTAGAGCTTGCGGATCCAGTGGAACCGCGCCGGATGGTCGGTGCCGTTCCGCAGATGCCAGACGCATCCCGGCGGCAGATACGCATAGCCGCCCGGGGTCAGGGCATGGTCCTGACCGTCGATCGACAGCCAGACCTCGCCGTCGGTCACGAAGATCACGCTCTCCGCGCCGGAGTCCGGGTCGGGCGTGTCTGACCCGCCATCCGGTGCGACCTCCATCACATACTGGCTGAAGGTCTCGGAAAACCCTGACATGGGCCGCGCGATCAGCCACAGCTTGGTGCCGGTCCAGCCGGGCAGATAGCTGGTGACGATGTCGGAAAAGCACCCGCGCGGTATGACGCAGTAGGCGTCGGTGAACATCGCCTTGCCGGTCAGGTCTTTCGACTGGCCCGGCAGCCCGCCCTTGGGGAAGTAATAACCGCTCATGGCAGGATCGCTTTCAGACGGAGTTCGGCGATGCGTTCGACCTGTGCGCAGGCTTCGCCGAACTCGGTCGCGGTGTCATTGGCAGTGCGGCGGGCGAAGGCAGCAAGGATGCCCGCCCTGGAATGGTCTCGGACAGCGATGATGAAGGGGAAGCCGTGCCGCGCGACATAGTCCGCGTTCAGGCGGGTGAATTCCGCGCGCTCGACATCGGTCAGCGCGTCCAGTCCTGCGCTCGCCTGTTCGGCCGTGCTGTCCGCGGTCAGCCGTTTCGCCGCCGCCAGCTTGCCAGCCAGATCGGGATGCGCCCGCAGCACGCCCATGCGCTCCTCGTCGCTTGCGCGTCGGAACACGCGGGTCAGCGCGGAGTGCAGGCCCACCGCGCTGTCATGCGCCGCCCCCATCTCGCCGTCGAACGCCCTCTCGGCGATCCAGGGCGAATGTTCGAAAATGCCGCAGAATGCCGCCACAAAGGCATCCCGATCCATACATGAGGGTCGCGTCCGTGCAACCGGAGGATGTGTCGCCGCCCAGTGCCGGGCGATGTCGGACCGCGTGGCGAACCAGACACCTTCATGCCCCGCCGCATAGTCCAGAAACCGCTTCAGCCCCATGACCCGCCCCGGTCGCCCGATCAGGCGGCAGTGCAGCCCGATGCTCATCATCTTGGCGGCCCCTGCCGCGCCTTCCGCATAGAGGCAGTCGAAGCTGTCCTTGAGATAAGCGAAGAAATGATCGCCCGTGTTGAACCCCTGCGGCGTGGCGAACCGCATGTCGTTCGCGTCCAGCGTGTAGGGGATGATCAGCTGGTCGCGCCCACCCACCTGCGCCCAGTAGGGCAGATCGTCGTCATAGGTGTCGCTGATCCAGTCGAACCCGCCCTCCTCGGCGACCAGACGCACCGTGTTCACCGAACAGCGCCCGGTGTACCAGCCGGTCGGGCGGCTTCCTGTCACCTCGGCATGCAGCCGGATCGCCTCGGCGATGCTGGCACGCTCCTGATCTTCGGGCATGTCCTTGTGTTCGACCCATTTCAGGCCGTGGCTGGCGATGTCCCAGCCTGCGCCCTTCATCGCGCGGACCTGTTCCGGCGCGCGCGCCAAGGCCGTCGCCACGCCATAGACCGTCACCGGCAGGCGCATGCCCGTGAACAGGCGGTGCAGCCGCCAGAACCCCGCCCGCGCGCCGTAGTCATAGATCGATTCCATGTTCCAGTGCCGCTGCCCCGGCCAGGGCGCGGCACCCACGATTTCCGACAGGAACGCCTCGGACGCCGCGTCGCCGTGCAGGATGCTGTTCTCGCCGCCTTCCTCGTAGTTCAGCACCAGCGACACCGCGATGCGTGCGCCGCCGGGCCAGGCGGCGTCGGGCGGGTTCGCCCCGTATCCGGTCATGTCGCGGGGATAACGGTTCATCTGTGCTGCTGTCGGCTTGCTCTTGGCGGTCACTCCGCCCAACAATGCGCAGGATTGGCGGAATTGCCAGAGCGTGTTTCGCGGGGGCGGGGATGGCCGAAGGATATCTGACGACGCATGTGCTGGATACGGCTCGGGGGCAGCCTGCCGTGGGCATGACGATCTGGCTCTACCGGGTGACCGGGAACAGCCACAAGAAGATCGCGGAAGTCGTGACGAATGCCGATGGCCGTGCGGATGCGCCGGTGCTGGCGGGCAAGGCATTCACCGTCGGCGGATATGAACTCGTTTTCTGCGCGGGGGACTATCTGCGCGCGACGGGGCAGGCGCGCGACGAGGTGCTGTTCCTTGACCAAATCCCGATCCGCTTCGGGGTGACGGACGCTGCCGCGCACTACCATGTGCCGCTGCTGCTGTCGCCCTACGGCTATTCGACCTACCGGGGCAGCTGATGAACGACTGGGTTCATCCTCGCCGAATGGCTGGAATTCGCGGTGCGCTGGCTGCATGTGATCACGGCCGTCGCATGGATCGGGTCGTCCTTCTATTTCATCGCGCTCGACCTTGGCCTGCACCGTGACCGCAACCTTGCCAGCGGGGCGGACGGAGAGGAGTGGCAGGTGCATGGCGGCGGGTTCTACCATGTGCAGAAATACCTCGTGGCCCCGGCGGCGATGCCCGGAGACCTGATCTGGTTCAAATGGGAAAGCTACTGGACCTGGCTGTCAGGCTTCACGCTCCTCATCCTCGTCTACTACCTCGGCGCGGACCTCTATCTCGTCGATCCGGCCGTCATGGACATCCCCGTCTGGCAGGCGATCCTCATCTCGCTCGCGTCGCTGGCGGGCGGCTGGGTCGTCTATGACCTGCTCTGCAAATCGAGGCTGGGCGACAACACCACGCTGCTGATGGTCCTGCTGTTCGCCGTGCTGGTCGCCGTCGCCTGGGGCTACACCCATGTTTTCTCCGGCCGCGCGGCGCTGCTGCATCTGGGGGCCTTCACCGCCAGCATCATGACCGGCAACGTGTTCTTCATCATCATGCCGAACCAGCGCGTGGTGGTGGCCGACCTGATCGCGGGGCGCAAGCCGGACGCGAAATACGGCAAGATCGCCAAGCAGCGCAGCACGCACAACAACTACCTGACCCTGCCGGTCATCTTCCTGATGCTGTCGAACCACTATCCCTTGGCCTTCGCGAGCCACTGGAACTGGCTGATCGCTGCCCTCGTCTTCCTGATGGGGGTCACGATCCGGCACTGGTTCAACACGCATCACGCGCGCCGGGGCAACCCGCACTGGACCTGGATCGTCACTGCGCTGATCTTCCTGCTGATCGTCTGGCTGTCGACCCTGCCTGCGCCGATCCGCGACCAGACGGCAATGACACCGGCTGCCGAGCGCTTTGCCCGCGCCGACGGGTTCGCGGACGTGGAAAGCATTGTGCTTGGCCGCTGTTCGATGTGCCACGCGGCGGAACCCGCGTACGAGGGCATCCACTGGGCACCGAAGGGCGTCATCCTTGAATTCGACCGCCGACATCGCCGCGCAGGCACGACGCATCTATGTGAACGCGGGCCTGACCCATGCGATGCCGCCCGCGAATGTCAGCTATATCGAGCCGGAAGAACGCGCGAAAATCGTCGCCTGGTACCGCGCGGCCACCGCAGGGTGATGTCACTGTTGCCGCGACGGAACCAAACGGCGGTGGCTTGCCCGGAACGCCGGGGTCTGGAAACCCCGACCTGACGCCGCAGGGCCGAAAGGCCATAGTTCGGGCATATTTGATAAAAACCTTGGTCCCCGTGCCCGAAGGCAGGCTATACTGCTCCCTCGGGGGGAAGATGATCGGGCGGGTCCTGCATTCTCAGGGCAGGCTTCGGATTTTTGAGACAGGAGTTTTGTGATGGGTGTCGGCCAGAAGATTGAAGCCCAGAATGCGGGCTGGACCTTCGGCAACAATGTTGCCGATACGTTCGTTGACCATATCCGGCAGTCAGTGCCGCTGTACGAATCCGGGCATGATCTGACCTGCCAGCTGTCAGACTACTTCGTGCATTCCGACAGCATCGTCTACGAAATCGGGACCTCGACCGGCGAGATGATCCGCAAGCTGGCCGTTCACAACCAGGCCAAGGCCGGCGCGCGGTTTGTCGGCATCGAGATCGAGCCGCCGATGGTCAAGGCTGCGGAACAACACTGTGCCGACATGCCTTCGGTCCAGATCGTGCAGGGCGACGCCCGGCATCTGGAACTTGAAAAGTCCGACCTGATCGTCAGCCACTATACGATCCAGTTCGTGCCCCCGCGCCACCGGCAGGAGCTGTTCGACAAGATCTACGAACGCCTGAACTGGGGCGGTGCGCTGGTCATGTTCGAAAAGGTCCGCGCGCCGGATGCACGCTTCCAGGACATGATCGCGCAGCTCTACAACGACTTCAAATACCGCAACGGCTTCACGCCGGAAGAGATTGTCGAAAAGGCGCGCAGCCTGAAGGGCGTGATGGAGCCGTTCTCCAGCCAGGGCAACATCGACCTGATGGCTCGAGCCGGTTTCAAGGACGTGATGACCGTGCAGAAGTATCTGTGCTTCGAAGGCTTCCTGGCCATCAAGTGACCAGCCTGACAAAGGCCAGGGTCAGCGGCAAGATCACATCAGCCATCTGCGGCGGGCCGGGGCATGGCCGCCTTCAGGCGCAAGGGAACGGAACGCAGGCATGAGTGCGACGTCGAAACGGATACTGGTGACGGGCGGGGCGGGCTTTCTCGGCTCGCATCTCTGCGACCGGCTGATCGAGGCCGGGCATGACGTGCTCTGCGTCGACAACTACTTCACCGGTCGGCGCGCCAATGTCGCGCATCTGATCGGCAATCCCCGGTTCGAGGTGATGCGCCACGACGTGACCTTCCCGCTCTATGTCGAGGTCGATGAAATCTACAACCTCGCCTGCCCGGCCAGCCCGATCCACTACCAGCACGACCCGGTGCAGACGACCAAGACCATCCGTGCACGGCGCGATCAACATGCTGGGTCTGGCCAAGCGGCTGCGCGCGAAGATCCTGCAGGCCAGCACGTCCGAGGTCTACGGCGACCCGGTTGTGCATCCGCAGACCGAGGATTACTGGGGCAACGTGAACCCGATCGGCTTCCGGTCCTGCTATGACGAAGGCAAGCGCTGCGCCGAGACCCTGTTCTTTGACTATCACCGCCAGCACAACCTGCGGATAAAGGTCGCGCGCATCTTCAACACCTACGGCCCCCGGATGCATCCGCAGGACGGGCGCGTGGTGTCGAACTTCATCAATCAGGCGCTGCAAGGCGCTCCGATCACGATCTACGGCGAAGGCACCCAGACGCGATCCTTCTGCTTCGTGTCCGACCTGATCGACGGGCTGATCCGGCTGATGGAGTCGGGCGACGACGTGACCGGGCCGGTCAATATCGGCAACCCGGTCGAGATGACGATCCGCGAACTGGCCGAGACGGTGATCGCGCATGACCGGATCGCGGTCGCGGCTGGTGAACGAACCTTTGCCGCAGGACGATCCGGTCCAGCGCCGGCCCGACATCAGCCTTGCCCGCAAGGCGCTAGGGTGGGAGCCGAAGGTGGACCTGAAACAGGGCCTGTCGGCGACCATCGCCTATTTCGACGCGCTGAACCGTGCCGAGGACAAGGGGCGCGGGGCGGCGTGATGGATCGCGGCCTGACCAGTGACAGCCTGTCCGGCGCGCCCGCCCTGGCGCGTATTCCCGGCTGGCTCTGGTATACGCTGGCTCTGGCCGCATGCCTGTCGGTCCTGGCGCTCAACGGGCGGCCGTTATTCTACTGGGACACCGTCGGCTACATCACCCAAGGGTCCGAGGCGCTGGAGCAGATCGGCCTGATCGACCCGGCACCGGCGGCAGTCGATCCGTCCATTGCAGACCCTGCGGGCACCATTGCTGCAACGCCCAAAACCACCGTCGATGGCTCCCGCTCCATCGCCTATTCGCTGTTCTTCGGCACTCTTGCCCAGCTTGGCGTGCTCGACCTCGCCGATGTTGTCCATGCGCTGGCCGTTCTGGCCGCTGTCTGGCTGCCCGCCCGCATTGCTGCCCGCGTCTATGCCCCCGAACTCCCCGTGGCGGCACTCGTCGGCCTTCCCGTCCTTGCCGCCAGCCTCGGCTCGCTGCCCTTTGTCGTCTCCTACCTGATGCCCGACATTTTCGCCCCGATCCTCCTGCTGATGATCGCCACGCTTGCTGCCTTTGGCCGCCACATGACGCGCGGCGAATGCCTGCTGGCTGTCGGCCTCGGCGCCTTTGCCGTTGTCGCGCATCTGTCGCATCTGGCCATCGCCGCCGCGATGGTGCCGGTGGCCGTGCTGGCCGCGCTGATCCTGTCTGGCTGGCGCGGCATTGCCGGGATCGCACTGGTCGTGCTGATCCTTCTTGCGGGGTTCGGCCAGCAATACGTGTTCCGCGCCGCCGCCAGCCGGGTCGCCGATGCGCAGGTCGTCATCAAGCCCTTCATCACCGCCCGCCTGATTCAGGATGGCGTCGGCTATGACTACCTTGCCGACACCTGCCCCGATGCCGCGACCCGCACCTGCCTGCTCTATGCCGAACTGCAGAAATCCGATGACCCGTGGCGGCTGACCGCCTCGCATATCCTGTTCCAGACCGACCCGAACCTCGGCTCTTTCAAGCTGATGCCCGATCAGGACCAGCGCCTTGTGGCCCAGGAGCAGCGTAAATTCTTCCTCGCCGTCCTGCGGGACCGGCCTGTCGCCGTTCTGTGGGCGCTGACCCGGAACACCTTCCGGCAGGCGGGCATGTTCAGCGTCGACATGACGATCCCGACGGAAAACATCGTAGACCAGCATGTCGGCGTGCCGGGCATGATCTCTGGCTCGTTCCAGTCCGGCCGCCTGTCGCCCGACGGCGCGTGGCTGACTCCGCTCACCTGGCTCCAGGGCCTGCTCTATGCCGCTTCGCTGGCCGTGACCTGTGTCCTCCTCGTGCAGCGCGACCGCCTGCCGAAAGACCTGCGCGGCTTCGCCATAGTTGTTCTGCTCGGCATCCTCGCCAACGCTTTTGTCTGCGGGGCGCTGTCGCAGCCCGCGACGCGCTACGGCATGCGCGTCATCTGGCTCCTGCCTTTGCTGGCCGCCATGCTGCTGCTGTTTGCGCGCTTCGGGCGCAGCGGGGTGGCGCGATGAGCGTGACCATCTCGGTCATCGTCCCGGCCTTCCGTGCCGAGCATCTGCTGCCCCGCGTGCTGGCCCCGCTGATGGCCATGCAGGCCCGTGGCGCGGTCGCCGAGGTCATTGTGGTCGATGACCGTTCGCCTGATGACACTGCCGGGGTCGCACGCAGCCTTGGCGCGCGCGTGATGACCACGCCGCAGAACGGCGGCCCCGGCGTCGCCCGCAACCTCGCCGCGACCGAGGCCAAGGGCGACGTGCTCTGGTTCGTCGATTCCGATGTGATCGCATGGGACGAGGGCGCCGAGAAAGTCGCCGCCGCCTTCGCGGACCCCGAGGTTGGCGCGGTCTTCGGATCCTACGACGACAGCCCCGACGGCACGCCCTGGTTCTCGCGCTACAAGAACCTGATGCACCGCTTCTACCATCAGACCGCGCGCCGCGATTCCGCGACTTTCTGGGCGGGCTGCGGCGCGGTGCGCGCGGATGTGTTCCGCCGGATCGGCGGCTTCGATGTCGAAACCTACCGCGTGCCGTCTATCGAGGATATCGAGCTTGGCTACCGCATCCGCCGTGCCGGGTTCCGCATCACCGTGGACCCGACGCTTCTGGGCAAGCACCTCAAGGTCTGGACGCCGCGCAACGCCCTTTTCACCGACATCTTCCGCCGCGCGCTGCCGTGGTCGCGGCTGATGATCGCTCGCGAAGGCGTCGGCGACGACCTGAACACAAGCAAGGCGGAACGCGCCAAGGCGCTGGTCGCGGGCCTGCTGATCCTGTCCGTCCTGATATTGCCCTTCCTGCCACAGCTCTGGCCCCTGCCGATCCTGCTGGCGGCCGCAGCACTTGCCCTGAACTGGCCGCTTTTCAGCTTTATGCGGCGCGCGGGTGGGCTTGTCTTCGCGCTGGGTGCGCTGGGCTGGCACCAGCTTTACTATGTCTATTCGGCATCGGCCTTTGTCTGGTGCCTGTTCGAATATCATATCCTCGGCCGGAAAGACCGGCTGCATGTGCCATGAGGCGGTATCGGTGAAGGAAAGCATTGAAATGGAAGGGTCTTTTGTCGGCGATGCGGGCACCCGCACGGCCAAGCCCGAGCTTGAGGGTATGTCCCTGTCCGTCGTCATCCCCGCCTTCAACGAGGAAGGCGCAGTGCGCCAGACCATCGAGGATGTGCGGCGCGAGATGGACGCGACGGGCGTGCCGTATGAGATCATCGTGATCGACGACGGGTCCGAGGACCGCACGCTGGAGATCGCCCGGGAGACGGGCGTCGTCGTGGACACCAACCAGGTCAACACCGGCTACGGCGCCAGCCTGAAGCGCGGCATCAAGCACGCGCAATACGAATACGTGGCGATTCTCGATGCCGACGGGACGTACCCGGCGCGCTACCTGCCGCCGATGCTGGCGATGTGCCGGACGCAGGACATGGTGGTGGGCGACCGCGGTGCCGCGATGAAGAACGTGCCGATGATCCGCAAACCCGCGAAATGGGTGCTGAACACCTTCGCCTCCTTCCTCGCTGAACGCAGGCTCAAGGACCTGAATTCGGGTCTGCGCGTCTTTCGCAAGTCCGAGCTTGTCCCCTTCATCCCGCTTCTGCCGCAGAAGTTCAGCTTCACCACGACGATCACGCTCTGCATGTCATGCAACGGCAAGCGGATGATCTATACGCCCATCGAATACGGGCGCCGCGTCGGCAAATCGAAGATCCGCCCGGTCGATTTCCTCAACTTCATCATCCTCGTCCTGCGCATGACGGTGCTCTTCAACCCCTTGCGCGTCTTCATCCCATTCGGCCTTGCGCTGATGGGCCTCGGCACGGTGAAGTTCATCTACGACATCTGGATGGACAACCTGTCCGAGACGACGATCTTCGCCTTTCTGTCCGCGCTCATCATCTGGTCGCTGGGCCTGATCGCCGACATGATCTCGCGCCTGCATCTGCGGCCCTGAGGTGGCGATGTCCGGCAAAGCGATGCGGAAGTGGGGCATCCGCGCGGGCGGGTCGGCCCTGTTTCTGGCCGCCCTGTTCTGGCTGCTGCCGCGCGAGGCCATCATCGAGGGCTTCTCGCGCATCACGCTGCCGCTTTATGCGGGCGTTCTTGCCGCCTTCCTTGCCGGACACGCCGCCAATGCCGGGAAATGGTGGCTGCTGCTTGACCGTGGCCTGCCCTATCTGACCGCGCTCCGCGCGCATTTCGCGGGACTTGCCGCCAACCTGTGCCTGCCCGGTGCAGCCGGCGGCGACGCCGTCCGCGCTGCGATGGCGCATGTCACCATGCGCGACGGCCCGAAACTGGCCGCCGGGTCGGTCGCGGACCGCCTGATCGACATGATCGGCATGGCCTGCCTGTCGCTGTCCGGCCTCCTCGTCCTGCGCGGCACCTCCTCCGGCCTGACCCTCGGGATCGAGATCGCCGCCCTGCTGGTCGGGGGTCTTGCCCTCTTCGTCTATGCCGTCCCCGGCCTTGATCCGTCTCCTCTGGACCCGCATCGCCCGGCTTCCCGCGAAGGCCCTCGCACTGCGCACCGCCGACGCCTTTGCCGGTCTCGGCCGCCGTCCCGGCCTGCTGGTCGTCACGCTGGCCCTTTCCTTGGCCATCCAGTCGCTGTTCATCTGGCTCTCCGCCCGCCTTGGCCTCGCCGTCGGGCTGTCTGTACCGCTGGCCGTCTGGTTCTTCGCCTGGCCGCTCGCCAAGATCGTCGCCGTCCTGCCGATCTCGCTGAACGGCCTCGGCGTCCGCGAATCCTCGCTGGCCGCGCTGATGGTGCCCTTCGGGGCCGCCGCGCCGCAGGTCGTGGCGGCGGGTCTGGTCTGGCAGGCGGTGATGTTCGGGGCCGGGGCTGTCGGCGCGCTGGTGTTGCTGGTGTCTGGAACCGGCTGGCAGAAAGCGAAGCCCGTGACAGAGTGACGGTGACAAAGTGACGGCGGCATATGTCGTGCCGGTGTGTTTGATTGGTGAGTGGGTAAGGCAATGATGATCGAGCGGGTGACACAGAACATGCATGCGGCCCCGGTGATGACGAAGCCAAGGGTGACGGTCCTTGGCGCAGGCCCGGCCGGGATCGCCGCCGCCTATGCGCTGACCAAGCACGACAAGGCTTTTGTCGAGGTGCTGGAACGCGCGCCCGTCGCCGGGGGTAATTCCACCTCTTTCCAGATCGATGGAATCTGGTGCGACTACGGATCGCACCGGTTCCACCCGGTCGCCGACCCGACCGTGATCGCCGACGTCAAATCGCTTCTGGGCGACGACTTGCTGCTGCAACCCCGCCACGGGCGCATCCGCCTCGGCGGCAAGTGGATTCACTTCCCGCTCGAACCCGCCGACGCGCTCCTCCGCCTGCCGAAGCCCTTCGCGGCCTCGCTGCTGGGCGACATGCTGTTCAAGCCGTTCCGCAAGAAACGCGGCGGGGCCAAGACCTTTTCCTCGGTCCTCTATTCCGGCCTCGGCCCGACGATTTCCGAGAACTTCTACTTCCCGTACGTCCGCAAGCTCTGGGGCCTCGACCCCGACAAGCTGTCCGTCACGCTAGCCGAACGGCGCGTATCCAGCGGGTCGGTCGGCAAGATACTCGCCAAGATGGCGCGGATGCTGCCGGGCATGAAGGGCCCGACGACGGGGCGCTTCTACTATCCGAAGCAGGGCTTCGGGCAGATTTCTCAGTCGATGGTCGCCAAGGCCACCGAACAGGGTGCTGCGTTCAAGTTCGGGGCCGACATCGCCAAGATCGAACGCCAGGACAACCGCGTGACCGGACTGGTCCTGCGCGAGGGGAAGACAAACCGCCGGGTGTCGGCGGAACAGGTCTATTCGACAATTCCCCTGACCACGGTCGTGCGCCTGATGGACCCGCCGCCCGCCGCCCGAGGTGATGGCGGCTGCCGAGGCGATCCGCTTCCGGGGCATGATCCTCGTCTACCTGATCCTCGGCACCGACCGCTTCACCGAATACGACGCGCATTACTTCCCCGAAACCTCGATCCCGATCAGCCGGATGTCGGAACCGAAGAACTACAATTCCGCCGCCGGGCCGACGGACCGCACCATCCTCTGCGCCGAACTGCCCTGCGATCCGGGCGAGAAATGGTGGGACATGTCGGACGAGGAACTGGGCAAGCACTACTGCGACTGGCTCGGCCAGCTCGGCCTGCCCGTCACCGTGCCCGTGATCCGCTGCGAAACCCGCAGGCTGGCGCATGCCTATCCGGTCTATGATCTCGATTATCAGAAGAACTTCGAGACCGTGGACAAATGGCTGCTGGGCCTCGAAGGCTTCCTCAGCTTCGGGCGGCAGGGCCTGTTCGCGCATGACAACACCCATCATGCCTTCGCCATGGCCTATGCCGCCGCCGATGTGCTGCAGAAGGACGGCACGCTCGACAGCACGGCCATGGGCCGCGCACCGGCACGAATTCGAATCCCACCGGGTCGAGGATTGATCCTTGGCCAGCCCGGTCGTCGATATCCTGATGTATCATTCGGTATCCGACGCCGGGGGGCCGACCTGCATCGCCGCCTGCGACCTTCGCCATGCAGATGCGCGCCGTCGCGGATGCGGGGTGCCCGTGATCGCGCTCGACGACATGCTCGCGGCGCGGGACGGGGGCAAAGCTCTTCCGCCGCGCTCCGTCATCCTCACCTTCGATGACGGATTTCAGGATTTCGCCGATGCCGCCTTGCCGGTCATGTCCCGCCACGGCTTCCGCCCAATCGTCTACATCCCGACCGGCTGGGTCGGGCGCGCCGAGGGGTGGCGTGGCATCGCCGACCCGCCGCGCAACCTCATGTCATGGGCCACGATCCGCGCGCTGGCCAAGGAGGGCGTGGATTTCGGCAGCCACACCGTCAGCCATGCCGATATGCCCGCGCTGGCCGATGCCGCGCTGGACGAGGAACTGACCCGGTCGCGCGAGGCGCTTGCGGATCATCTGGGCCGCGAGGTTCGCCATTTCGCGCCGCCCTACGGACGCACCGACGCGCGCGTCCGGTCACGGATCGCCCGGCACTACGCAAGCTCGGTCGGGACATCCCTTGCGACGGCCTCACCGGTGGCCCCGCCGCATGACCTGCCGCGCATCGAGATGTTCTATTTCACCGACGAACGCCGCTGGCGGGCGCATCTTGCGGGGCA
This sequence comes from uncultured Alphaproteobacteria bacterium, assembly GCA_963819585.1. Lineage (GTDB taxonomy): Bacteria > Pseudomonadota > Alphaproteobacteria > Rhodobacterales > Rhodobacteraceae > JAOADN01. Next base: position 73,130 of record CAWFWP010000009.1, on the reverse strand, counting down.
GGGCGCTGCCTACCTTGCCCGCCGCCGCGCGCTGCGCGCCATCCGGGGCGCGCTGATGAAACCCTGGACGGGCGTCTAGCCGCGATGCCGTGCGATCAGCTCCCGATACATGTCCGCGAAGCGCGCATGGACCGCCGCCGGGTCGAACCGGTCCTCCGCGCTGCGGGCGAATGCCGCAGCACCCTTGGCCGCGCGCAGCTCCGGATCGCCGATCAGCCCTGCCACCGCACCGGCGATCCCCGCCGCGTCGCCCACGGGCAGAAGTGCCCCGACGTTCTCATCGACCAGTTCCCGCACCCCGCCACAGTCCGTGGCCACCACCGGCAGACCCGCCCGGAACGCCTCGACGATCGAGATCGGCAGGTTCTCCCACCGCGAGGTCAGCAGGAAAAGGTCCGCCGCCCGCAGATGCTGCGGCACCGTACTGACGGGACCAAGGAACCGCATGTTCCCCGCGACCCCCGCATCGCGCGCCCAGTCCGCCACGACATCGCTCAGCGGTCCGCCCCCCGCCACCGCGACCACGACGCCCGGATAGTCCTTTGCCACCCGTGCGGTCACATCCACCATCACGTCGATGCCCTTCTGCTCCGAAAGCCGCGACAGGCTGACGACCAAGGGTCCCGCCTTGCCGTCCAGCAGCCGCGCCCGCAGCGCCGCCACGTCGCCCGCGTCCGGTGCGGCCGGGGTCGCCACGCCCAGCCCGATCACCTGCGTCCGGTCGCGCGGCAGACCCTTGGCGATCAGCGCCTCCAGCGACGTGGCACTCGGCGAGATCACCAGGTCGGCGCAGAGCCGTCCGATCCGCGCGACCGATGCCTCGCGCGGGGGCGCCGCCCCGTGATAGGTCATCACGATGGGCAACCCCGTGCCCACGGTCGCCGCGCGCGCGACCAGTGCTGGCGCTGTCTCGTGCGCATGGATCACATCCACCCTGCGCCCCTTGATCGCCTTGCGCAGCGCCATCGCCTGCCGCGCGAGGCCGCCGACGCGCCCGACCGGCCCGCCGCCCGCAACCCCCGCCACGCCGTTCAGCGCCAGCGGAATGAAATCTCCCGCCCGCGCCTTGCTCTCCCAGTCGCCGCCGTCGCCCGCCAGTGTGACCTCATGCCCCCGCGCGCGCAGGTCGTCCGTCAGGTCGAGCACGTGGCGCTGAATGCCGCCGGGCCGGAAATTCGTGCAGATCATCAGAATATGCATCCCCGCACTGTCCGCGTCCGTGCCCCGTCAGGCCAGCGCAAGCCACCTTCCCCCCGGACGATTTCCCCCGCCTGTCGCCCGTCCGCCACGCGGCAGGTCGCACCATGACCGGGTCGCGCCGGTTTCTCGGCGGCGCTGTCTGGATGGCAGCCGGAAACTGGGTCGAACAGGCGGTGAACTTCGCGGTCTTCGTGATCCTCGCCCGGCTTCTCGGGGCGCACGCCTTCGGCATTCTGGCAATGGCCTCGGTCGTCATCGTCCTGTCCGAATTCCTCGTGCGCGAGACCTTTGCCGAAGGCCTGATCTCGGCCCCCGAGGTCAGCGACGCCGACCGCGATGCCGCCTTCTGGTTGCTGGCGGGCCTCGGCGTGGTGCTGACCTTTCTGATCGCTTTGTCCGCCGCGCCCTTGGCCGCGCTCTACGGAACGCCGAAGGTGGAGGGCCTGATCCTGGCCCTCTCGCCGACCGTCCTTCTCATCGCGCTGACTGCTGTGCCCGTCGCCATCCTGCGCCGGGACCTGAACTTCCGCGTCCTGTCGATCCGCGCCGCCGTCGGGGTGATCGCGGGCGGGGTGGTCGGCATCGGCCTGGCAATCGCAGGCTTCAGCCTCTGGGCCCTCGCCGGGCAGCGTCTGACCCAGGTCGCAGTCAACGTCACTCTTGCCTGGGCTGCCGTCCGCTGGCGTCCCGGCCTGACCGCCAGCCGTGCCGATTTCGCGCGCGCCGCCCGCTTCGGCGGTCAGGTTGCGGGTCTGCGCGCGGCCGAGCTGTCGGCCACGCAGCTGCCGGTCCTGATCCTCGGCCTGACCCTCGGGCCCGTGGCGACGGGCCTCTATTCGCTCGCCTGGCGCATCACCGAAATGATCTCGTTCCTCATTGTCGTGCCGCTGCGCATGGTCGCTCAGCCCGCCTTCGCCGCCATCACCCGCGAAGGCGGCCAGACCGGGCGGCTCTTGTCCGACATCTCCGCCTTCCTCGGTCTTGTCGCCTTCCCGCTCTTCGCGGGTCTCGCAGCCGTTGCCTTCCCCGCCATCCTCGCCCTCTTCGGTCCCGAATGGCGGCCTGCGGCACCCGTCCTCGCCGTTCTTTGCATCGCCGGGGCCTATTTCAGCATCGAGAAGATCCAGCAGGCGCTCTGCCTCGCGGCAGGGCGCGCAGGCGAGCTGACGCGGATCGCCTGGGGAAATGCGCTGCTGATCGGGGCGTTTTCCCTTGTTGCAGCACCCCACGGCATCCTCGCCGTCGCGGCCGGTGTTGTCGGGGGCTATCTGATTCCATGGCCGCTCCGCTTCCGCCTTGCCGCCGATGTCGCCCGCACGCCCGTCACGGCCCTGCTGCGCCCGCATCTGCTGCCGCTTCTCTGCGCACTTGTCATGGCTGCCGGTGTCGCCACCCTTCTGCGGGCGGTCCCGGCCCTGCGCGGGGACGGGGCGCTGGCCGTCGGCATACCGGCGGGCGTTCTGGTCTACGCTCTCCTCACCCTCGTCTTCATGCCTGATCGCCTGCGCCGCCTCTGGAACGCGCTCCGCAATCCGTCGGCGGTGACGCCTGAACCTCCCCTGATCGAGACACCATGACGCCCCTTCGCATCCTGATGTTCACTACCTTCTACCCGCCCTATTCCTTCGGCGGCGATGCCATCGGCGTGCAGCGCATGGCCCGGGCGCTGGCCGCCCGAGGGCACGAGGTGACGGTTGTGCATGACGAGGACAGCTATGTGATCCTCGGCGGAAAACCGGGGACCGACACAACCGGCGACGGCGTGACCCGCATCGGCCTGCGCGCCCGCAGCGGCATGTTGTCGAACCTGCTGACCCAGCAGACGGGCCGACCTGTCGTGCACGCCGCCCGCATCCGCAGGATCATCGCCGACCGAAAGCCTGATATCCTATGGTACAACAACATAAGCCTTGTCGGCGGCCCCGGCCTTCTGGCGATAGGCGACGCGCTCAAGGTCTATGAGGCGCATGAGCATTGGCTGGTTTGCCCGACGCATGTCCTCTGGCGTCACGGGCGTGAACTCTGCGACAAGCGCGAATGCCTGAAATGCGTCCTGACTCACAAACGCCCGCCCCAGCTCTGGCGCTATACCGGCGCGCTTGACCGGAACCTCGACGCAATGGACCTGATCGTCGCCAAGTCAGGCTTCAGCCGCGCCAAACACGCCGAATTCGGCCTGCGCCAGTCGATGGAGGTTCTGCCCTATTTCCTGCCGGATCTGGACCACACCGCAGTCGCCCCCTATCGCGGCCACGACCGCCCGTATTTTCTGTTTGTCGGGCGATTGGAAAAGATCAAGGGCCTGCAGGACGTCTTCCCCGCCTTCGACCGCTATCCCGATGCCGATCTTCTGATCCTCGGCGACGGCGACTATGCCGATACGCTGAAGGCCCAGGCTGCCCCCAACCCGCGCATAAAATTCCTCGGCCGCAAGACGCCCGACGAACTGAACGCCTATTACCGGGGCGCGCTCGGCCTGATCGTGCCATCGGTCTGCTACGAAACCTTCGGCATCATCCTGATCGAAAGCTTCCGCCTCGGCACACCCGTGATCGCGCGCCGCCTCGGTCCGTTCCCCGAAATCGTCGAGGCGTCGGGTGGCGGGGCGCTGTTTACGACCGAAGAAGAACTGGTGGCCGCGATGCGGACGATCCAGGCCGATCCCACCACGCGCGACCGTCTCGGGCAGGCTGCCCGCGCGGGGTTCGAGGCGAACTGGCGCGAAGACCGCGTGATGGCCGCCTACGGCGCGGCCTTCGCGCGCGCCGCCCACCGCAGGGGCGACGCAACGCTGGCGCGGCGGCTGGATGCGGGGGCGTTCGAGGGCGGCGGCGCGTCTTAACCGAACCCGATCTCGAACGACGGCCAACCCGTCACACGCTGCACGAACCAGTAGGCCCCGATGGCCGAGATGATCAGCGATCCCGGGATCACGATCCGTTGCCGGTACCACGGCTTGTTCCCGAACCAGATGCCAATCAGCAGGAAGCACAGCGCGATGATCGCCAACTGGCCCAGTTCGACGCCCACGTTGAAACTCAGAAGTCCGACAACGAAATTACTGCCGGTCAGATCGAACTCGCGCAGCAGTGCGGCAAATCCCAACCCGTGCAGCAGGCCGAACATGAACACAACGGCAGGCCGCCAGGGGCTCAGCGTCGGTCGCAGGATATTCTCCACCGCGACATAGACGATCGACGCCGCGATCAGCGGCTCGACGATACTGGCCGGAATGTTGATCGCGCCCAGCGCGCCCAGTCCCAGCGTGATTGTGTGGGCCACAGTGAACGCCGTGACCTGCGTAAGGATGGGCCGCAACTTGATCGACAGCAGGAAGATGCCGACCACGAACAGGATATGGTCCAGACCCTTCGGCAGGATATGCGAGAACCCGATGACCAGAAAGTCTCCGATCATGTCCCAGACCGTGCGCGCCTTCAGGTCGTCGATGATCATGGGGGCGCTTGTCGTACCGTTATCCAGCACCTCGATATGCATCGATTTCGACCGTGCACCGGTCGTTCTGACGGTCAGTTTGCCGTAGCTCGGGTCCCAGCCGAAGGTGAAGGCCTTGGCCCCCGGCGGCAGATCGCCGGTCATCTCCAGCTTCGTGATTCGAGCCCGCGTCAGGTCCGGGTTGTCACGAAAGGTCTCGGTCAGCAGCCGCGCCGCGACCGGTTTGCCGTCCAGCTCGAAACGGAACTTTGACAGGAACTCGGCCTTCTTCGCATCGAAGGCTGTCCGCATGTCGGCCGAAGGCAGTGCCCGCAGGCGGTTGTATTCCGCCGCATTCGGGCTTTCGGACGTATCTGCCAGCGACGGGTCGATCTCGGCCAGCATGGCCTCGAGATTCATGTCGAACTGCATGCTGAACGTCGTCGCGTCCCGATTGAAGAACAGGATGCCCTCGGATGTCTGAAACACATGCGCCGCGCCTATGCCGGGAAGCAGCAAGGCGGCAGACAGCAACACAGCCAGCCGCAGCCTAGCAATCATGCTGCCGAACCACAGAAATGAGTCACTGAAAAATATTGTCATTGTTTCACCCAATCACCGTGCAATCACGTCGCACCCCGGGCGATTTCATCGCAGAAAGCCGGTCCTGCGCAATATCCAACTTTGGTTATAGGCCCCTTGAAGGGTCGCCGTCCGGTTGACGGTCCCGCCGCGTCCGGCGGATTTTGCCGCCGCGCTGGGCTAATCGACTGCAATCGCCGCAATCCTGTGCGCGTTGGCCATGACGCTGAATGTGATCGTCGTCGCGGGGACCGAAGGGAATACCGACGCGTCGATGACATGCACGCGGCCCGCACCCTCGGGTCTGCCCACTGCGTCGCTCTGACCGCGCGCCGGGCGGTCCGACATCGGCAGGCTGCCGCCGACATGGAAGCTCGACCCCGGCGCGCCGACGCGCCGCGCGAAGGGGAGGGCGGTCAGCCCGGCGCGCGCCAGCGTCCGGCGCAGCACGGCCAGCGCGGCATCAAGGCGTGCGGGCGTGTCCGGATTGGCCAAAGGTTCGGCCAGCAGCCGCCCGTCTGCGGCAAGCCGCAGTCCGATCCGCCCCGAATGCGCCGAATGCAGGAACACCTGCGCCACGATCAGCCGCCGTGCCAGCGCGCGCAGGACAGGGGCCGCCCCCGGAATCCGCCCGTAATTCGCAATCAGGTCGCGCGGGAAATGGTCGTTCCAGGTGTAAAGCTGCGCATGCACCAGATGCGGCGAGACCGCCGCCCGGTCAATCTCGACAAACACCTGCGGCAGGGTCGTGAGGGGTGGTCGGTCCGGGGCTGCTGGCGGTGCCCAGCGGTGCAGGAACGGCATCAGCACCTGCTGGCTGTCCAGCAGCTCCATCCGGTCCGCAAAGCCAGATGCCATCAGGATGCGCGCGGTTTGAAGCACCCCCGCGCCCAGATAGACCCGCGCCCCGCCAAGGCTTGTCCCGTCCGCCAGCCGCACGGTCACGGCATCTTCCGACCCTTCGACCGCTACAACCGGCGGCCTCGCCCGGTACTCGAACCCCGCCCGCCCCCGCAGCCCCGCCAGTGTCGCCCTCGCCGACCAGATCAGGTCCCAGGGGCAGCCATGCAGGCACATCCCGCAGGCCCGGCACCCCTCTGCCACCGCCACCCGCGCCTGACCCACCGAAACGTCCGGCTCGCCCTTGCCCGACAGCCGCCGCAGCACCCCGCGCGCCTGCGCGCTTGCGCCCAGCGCCGCCCGGCCCGCCATCGGAAAGGCCGGGAACAGCCCGTCCAGCGCGTCCGTCCCCTGAACAGGCAGGAACCCCGCGACCGCCCGGTAGTGTGGGGCCAGGTCATTTGCCGTAACCGGCCAGTCCGCGATATCGGCCTGCCGGTAGGGCAGCACTGCCGCCCCCCAGAGGTTCGACAGCCCGCCATCCGCCATCGACGCCCGCAACGCCACGCCCGCCGCGTCGGCCCAGGTCGCCGCCGCAGGCTCCATCCCGGCGTCCGACCCGTAGCGCCGCGTCTGGCCCGGAACGCCCTCGAACTGCGGCGCGGCCCACGCATGCCGCTGCGCAGCGCTCCACCCCTCCGGCCTTGTCGCCGCCAGCGCTGTCTTCAGCCCCTGATCCGCCGGGCCGAACGCCTGCCCCCCGTCGATCATCAGAACCCTGCGCCCCCGGTCCAGCAGCGCCGTCGCCGCAGAGACGCCCGCCGGACCCGACCCGATGACGATATCGGTCATGTCAGTCGCGGTGCAGCACGACGACGCCGCCATCGCCGAGGCTGCCGGGGAACCACTTCACCTCGGTCAGGACGCCCGCACGGTCCGCCGCGAGCGCCGGGATGCGTCGGAAGCTGCGCGCCGGAAAGGCGACCACCAGCGTCACCGGCCCCGGCTGCGCCATCGCCGCCTTGTAGTCTGCGTCTTCCATGACCGGCTGCCAGTCCGCGCCGAAGTAGTCCCGGAACGCCGTGCCCGCGTGCCCTACCGCATAGACCCGCTCACCGGGCTTCCGCGCCGCCTCGACCAGCGCGTAAGCCCCGGCAAGGTCCTGCTTCGGCATCGCGTAGTTCCGCGCCGCAAGCCCGCAGGACACCGCCACCATGGCAACAACCGCGACCGGCCAGACCAGCCGCGCCAGACCTGCCGACAGAACCGCAGCGATCCACCCGCTGACCGCCCGCACCCCCAGCACGATCAGCAGCATCAGGAAACCGATGTCCACGAAGAAGAACCGCGGCCACAGCCGCATCCCCAGCATCATCAGGATCGCAACCGTCACCGCCATCGACAGCAGCACCGCGGGTGCGAACAGGGGCGCGGTCCGGCCCGCGACACCCGCCCCGATCCCGACCAGCGCGACCACCAGCAGGCCCACCAGCCCTGTCAGCAGCCCCCCGCCGCTGCCAACCCCCGTCCGCACGGCCTCGACCGCTGTCCAGATCGGGTTCTGATATTCCTGCATCACGTCCAGCGACGACGTATCGCCAACCGATCCGACCGTTGCCAGAATGCCCGGGATCAGCGGCAGATAGACAAGTGCCGTGATCCCGATCCCGACCGCCGCGCCCAGCAGAGGCAGGCCGATGCGCCCCGTCCGGTCGGGCATCACGACCAGCGCCGCCAGCCAGGCCAGGCCCAGCGCCACAAAGAAAAACGCCCCCGTCAGATGCGTGAACACCGCCGCCGCAAGACACAGACCGAAGCCGATCCAGGTCGCCGCCTTCGGCTCCCGCATCCCCCGCAGGAACAGCAGCATCCCCAGCGTCGAGAACAGCGCCAGCGCCGTGTAGCCGCGCGCGTTCTGGCTGAACCAGATGTGATGATAGCTGACCGCCAGCAGCAGCGCCGTCACATGCGCCGGACCCGCCCCCGCCACATCCCGCGCCAATACCCACATCGCCGCGATGGACGCCAGACCGAACAGCATCGCAGGCAGGCGCACAGCCCAGGCACTGTCGCCGAACAGGCCCATAGAAGCCTTGGCGAACAGGTCGTGGAAATAGTGATGGTTCATCGAATAATCGGTGAAGAACGCCCCCCAGGACGGGCGCAGATGCGTCGTCACCGTCAGCATTTCGTCGTACCACAGCGGCGCGTTCAATCCGACGATCCGCGCTGCCGCCGCGACCAGCAGGATCGCCCACAACCATGTCTGGTCGCGGAACATCCTCACTTGGGTTTCACCGCGCGGACCAGCACGAGCATTTCGTAGTTCGGGTCATGCGTGCTCAGCTCGACCGGGTCGATCTCTGACGCGCCAAGGCCGTGCAGGTTGCAGATGCAGGTGAAGACGTTCCCCACGGTCGACACCTGCACATGGTCCTTCGGGAAATGCGCATGGAACAGCCGCCGCTTCGACTGCGTGGTGAAATGCCAGTATTCGCCCCAGTCATCCACGCCCTCGCGCCGCGCCACCCGCGTCATGCCGTGCGACGTGCACAAGACCACGCCGCCGGGTTTCAGGATCCGGGCGAGCGTGGCGATCGCCTTGTCCACATCGAAGATCATCTGCAGCGTCTGGGTGATGATGATGCAGTCGAACGTGTTGTCCGGGATATGCGGCGCGTCGGTCAGGTCGGCCACGATGGTCGCCTGCGGATTACCCTCGACATAGTTCAGCACATCCGCCTGGCTTACCCGGTCGCCGCCGAACCTGCGGATATAGGTCGGATCGCCCATCTCGAGGCACCGGCCCTGCACGTCGGCGGCATTGTTCCGCAGGAATTCCTCGATGTAGTACCGCTCGATCGTCAGCAGGTCGCGGTCCTTGCCGAAGATCGCGGAAATCGGCGACAGCCGGCGCAGCCCGCCGAAATTCACGCCGCCAACCGGCACCGATTGCAGCTTGTAGCGCCGCTGCTGCGCGCGGATCCAGTCGCGCGTGCCCGCAGGCAGCACTGCCGTCGCCGCGTCGCGGACCAGCTTTCTCCAGACGTGCGCCGGGCGTCATGCCGCCATGCTCGCGCGCTTCTCCGCGACGATGTCGGCGATGATCTCGGACAGGGGGCGGCGCGGGCGGAACCCGGTGAAGCGTTCCAGCTTCGACACATCCGGCAGACGCCGCTGCATATCCTCGAACCCTTCGGCATAGACCGCCGAATAGGGCACCATGTCGATCTTCGACCGCGAGCCGGTCGCGGCGATCACCTGTTCGGCGAGGCCCCGGATCGTCACCTCCTGATCGTTCGCCACGTTGAACACCTGACCCTGCGCCTCGGGCGTCGCCATCAGCCGCATCAGCGCCTCGACCACATCCGCCACATGCCCGAAGCAGCGCGACTGCTCGCCTGTGCCGTGCACCTGCAGCGGCCGGTTCTCCAGTGCCGCCTGCACGAAGTTTGGCAGCACCATGCCATAGCGCCCGGTCTGGCGCGGCCCCGTCGTGTTGAAGAACCGCAGGATGACGGCAGGCAGGCCGACCTCGCGCACATAGGCCAGCGTCAGGAATTCATCCAGCGTCTTGGCGCAGGCATAGGACCAGCGGATGTTCTTCGTCGGCCCGATGGTCAGGTCGTCATCCTCACTGAACGGAAACTTCGACGCCTTGCCGTAGACTTCGGAGGTCGAGGCAATGAAGGTCAGCTTTTTGCCCGGAATCGCCGCCTTCAGCACATGCTCGGTGCCCGTGACGTTGGTCAGGATCGACCGCGACGGCTCGTCCATGATTTTCTTCACACCGACCGCCGCCGCCAGATGGAATACCGCGTCGCAGCGGTCCACCAGCCGCGTCACCAGACCGGCGTCCAGGATCGTCCCTTCGACCAGATCGAACCGGTTGCTGCCGCGCACGGGGGCCAGATTCTCGGGCCGCCCGGTCGAAAAATCGTCCAGCGCCGTCACCTTGTGCCCCTCGGCCAAAAGCCGTTCGGTCAGGTGCGACCCGATGAACCCCGCGCCCCCCGTCACCAGAATATCCATGTGCCCGTCCCAAATCCCTTGCGCGCGTCAACGCTCGTCATGCTAACACCCAAGCGGCAGGGCGACCATCGCGTCAACCCGCGCGGGTTTCCGGAATGATGGAAGTGCCCGTGTTTTCTTCAGGATCGTTTCCGAATTGACGCAAATCTCCCGCAGCCCTGATGAAAAGCGCCTCACCGGCCGCCGCGTCGCCGTCACCGGCGGGCGCGGCTTCATCGGTCGCAGGCTGATCGACGGCGCTGATCCGCGACGGGGCAGAGGTCACGGCGATCCTGCGCAGCGGCCATGACGCGCAGTCCCTGCGTGCCGCCGGGGCGCAGGTCGAGATCACCGCGCTGACCGATACGGCCGCCATGTCACGCCTCCTCAAAGACCGCGATACGCTCTTCCATTTCGCCTACGACGTCCGTGCCCCCGGCTCCGACAATCTCGCCGCCTTCCGCAGCCTGACTCGCGCCGCCGCCGATGCCGGGATTGGGCGCATCGTCCATGCCAGTTCCGCGGTCGTCTACGACACTTGGCCCGCAGGCCCCATCACCCTCGCCACGCCGATCACGCCGGGGCAGGGCGGCGACTACCGTCGGACCAAGGCCGCGATGGAGCAGGCGCTGATCGACGGCCCGATTCCCGCCGCCATCCTGCAACCGACCATCGTCTATGGCCCCGGCAGTGCCCTCTGGACCGATGCGCCGATCCGCGCGCTCCGCGCAGGCGGCATCGTCCTGCCCGATCCCCCCGGTCTCTGCCCCGCGATCCATGTCGATGATGTGGTCGAGGCCGCGATCCGCGCCGCGCTGCTGCCCGACCTTGGCCGCGAACGCTTCCTCCTGTCCGGTCCCGACCGCATGACATGGGCCGATTTCTACGGCGGCTATGCCACCCATATCGGCACCGGCCAGGTTATCCTCCGTCCCCATGCCGAACTTGCCGCCCGCCTCGGCCCGCCCACTGAAACAGCCCCGAAGGGCCCCTCCGCCGCCGCCCGTATCAGTGCCGCCCTCCGCCGCGCCCTCGGCTCGCGCCGCTTCGACGCGCTTCTCACCCGCATCCGGCCCCCGTCCGGCCCCGTCTTCCCCGACCGCAGCGCCCTGGCGCTATACTCCGCGTCGCCCGTCATTGACCTCGCCGGGACCGAGGACCGTCTCGGATTCGCGCCCTGCATCGAATTTGCGCAGGGTCTCGCCACGCTGCCGCGCTAATCGCCGCGCCTCCCCGGTCTTGTTTCCCCAAGGTCAACAATCCGCGCCTCAAATCCCCCGCAACCACCCCGGCACGGAATTTCTTACTCCGAATCCCTGCGATCCTGTGCTAACCCCGCTTCCCGTGGGGGGAACGATTGTCCGGGGTTGATTGATGAACAGCGTGTTTTCCCATTATGCCGCCCTGAAGGCCCGCATCGACGCCCGTGAGGCGGCTGTCGCCACGCTCGGCCTCGGCTATGTTGGTCTTCCGCTCGCCCTGACCATTTCCGAGGCCGGCTTCCCGACCACCGGCTTCGACATCAACGCCGACCGCGTTGCGCGCATCAATGGCGGCGAAAAGGTCATCTCCTATTTCGCCGACGACCGCATCGCCGCCGCCGTCGCCACCGGAAAATTCGGCGCGACCGCCGATTTCTCGCGCCTCGCCAGTCAGGACGTGATCCTGATCTGCGTGCCGACGCCCCTGTCCGACACCCGCGAGCCCGAGCTGAAATACGTGGTCTCCGCCGTCGAGCGCATCGCCGAATGGCTGCGCCCCGGCCAGCTTGTCGTCCTCGAAAGCACCGTCTGGCCAGGTGCCACCGCAACCGTCGTCAAGCCGATCCTCGAACGCTCCGGCTTGCGCGCGGGTGTCGATTTCTTCCTCGGTTTCTCGCCCGAACGCGAAGACCCCGGCAACGCCCATTTCTCGACCCGCACGATCCCGAAGATCGTCGGCGCCGACGACGACCACTCGCGCAATCTGGTCGAACAGGTCTATTCCCACGTCGTGACCAAGACGGTCCCGGTGTCGTCCACCGCCACCGCCGAAGCCGTGAAACTGGTCGAGAACAGCTTCCGCACCGTGAACATCGCGCTGGTGAACGAGTTGAAGGTGGCACTCGACGCGATGGGCGTCGATGTGTGGGAGGTGGTCAAGGCCGCCGCGACCAAGCCGTTCGGCTACATGCCGTTCTATCCCGGTCCCGGCATCGGCGGCGACTGCATCCCGGTCTCGCCGGTCTATCTCTCCTGGCGGGCGCAGGATGTCGGGTCGTCCGTGCCGATCATCGACCTTGCCCGTGCCAACAATGACGGCGCGCCGGACCTGATTGCCAACCGCACCGCAGCCGAACTCGGCAAGCGGGGCCGCGCGATCAAGGGTGCGCGCATCCTGATCCTCGGCATCGCCTACAAGAAGGACATCGAGGATTCGCGCGAAAGCCCGGCGCTGGCAATCCTGAACCGGCTCGAGGCGCTGGGGGCCGATTGCGCCTATCACGACCCTTATTTCCCGGTCATGCCGGTGACGCGCGACCATCCCGGCCTCGCGGGACGGGTGTCGCAGGACTTGGCCACCGTCGGCGACTATGACGCCGTGCTGGTCGCCACGGATCATACGGCTGTGGACTATGCGCTGGTGGCCGCGCAGGCCCAGCTGATCCTCGACACCCGCAATGCCTTCGCCTCGCGGGGGGTGGATGTGACGGGTGGACGGCTGGTCAAGGTGTGACAGGGCCGGGCGCGCAGATCAGGTCGCGCGCTTACCCCAGCCACCCGCTCAGATCGCGCCCGATCATCGGCCCCAGCCGCTCGATCTCCGGCCCCAGCCGCTCCAGCAGGATTGCCTTCGCCGCCTTCGGCATCCGGTCGTCGCGCACCATGTTCAGCGCCGCCAGCCGGTCCCGCATCCGCAGCCGCGCCGCTTTCGGCACCACCAGCCCGATCGCCCGCGTCACCGGGTTCGACTTCATCAGGAAATCCTGGAACGCCGCGTTCTTCGGCCGCCCGCCCGCATTCATCTTCTCGCTCATATCCGCCCGGAACGACCGGTCCGCCCCGATATGCCCCAGGATATCCGCCATCAGCCCCACCGGGTCCGCCAGATAGTCCTCATAGGTCCGGATCAGGATCTGCTCCTTCTGGAACCGCGCGAAATACCGCTCCAGCTGCTCGGCATAGCGCGGAAAGCTGCGAATACCCGAACAAGGGCTGCCATCCCGCCGCCATGCGTTCCTCCTCGCGCCGCAGGGCTTCCGTGAAATCCGCGATCGGTTCGATCCGGTACTTTGTCGCGTAGAGGAAGTGTGAAAATGCCTGATCCACCGGGTTGCGCAGGATCGCCACCATCCGGACCTCGGGCAGGTGATGCGCGATACGCTCGGGCGCTTTTGGCGAATACAGGTACAGCGGAGACGCCTCGCCAAGACGTTGGCCCGGCCCCGCACCGGCGAACAGCGTGCGGTAGTCCGCCATCCGTGTCACCGAGTTGTTGATGAACTCCGCCCCCGGCCCCCTGCAGGCCAGCGCCTCGTCCTCGAACGCGAAGAAATTCGGCTCCTTGTGCGCGGGCATGAAGATGTCCGGGGCCTGCCGCAGATAGGAATGCAACGCCGTCGTCCCGGCCCGCGCCGCCCCGATGATCAGAAAGTCCGGCAACCCGGCCACCTGGCGTCTCCCGTCCTGGTCCGTCCGTGCGATACGCCATGGCGTCGGCCGGGGAAAGCCGCCGTCGGCAGACCGGCCACAGCTTTGCCAAAGCGCGAATCGCCCAGCCGGACTGACTGTGACGAACGATTCGGATGTCCGGGACACGCCTTGGTTGCGGCGATCTACCGCACATGGGCGCCGCACTGCACGAAAATTGGTTGACGCTAGGGCAATTCTCCACGTTTCGGTCACGATTTCCTCACTTGCCCGACATTGGTTCGACATGGGAAATGGTCTATGATGCAATTGCAGAGAAGTGTTTTGCGACGGCCCGCCGGCAGGGTATGGTGACTTGTTGGTGGGACATTTTGTTTTTTATTGCTTAGGGGTGTCGTAGTGTCGGACTCGCATGGAAACCGTGCTGTTCCGGTCGTCGTGATTGGCGCCGGACCGGCTGGCCTGACGGCCGCGTATGAACTGCAGAAGCGAAGCGGCGTGCATGTGCCGCGCGTCTACGAGGCGTCCGCGATGGTGGGCGGCATTTCCCGGACCGAATCCAACAACGGCTACCGGTTCGACATCGGCGGCCACCGCTTTTTCACGAAGGTCCGCGAAGTCGAGGCGATGTGGAAAGAGGTGCTGGGCGGTGACTTCATCACCGTGCCGCGCCTGTCGCGCATCTACTACCGCGAGAAATTCTACGACTACCCGCTGAAGCTGTTCAACGCGCTGACCAACATCGGACCCTACGAGTTCATGCGCATCCTGCTGTCCTACTTCAAATGGCAGGTCCGCCCCAGCCGCCAGGAAGACAGCTTCGAGGACTGGGTCATCAACCGCTTCGGCGGCCGTCTCTACATGCACTTCTTCCGCAGCTACACGCAGAAGGTCTGGGGCATCAGCCCACGCGAAATCCGCGCCGACTGGGCCGCCCAGCGGATCAAGAACCTGTCGCTGTTCAAGGCCGTCTGGAACGCGATCTCGGGCTCGAACGACACGACCAGCCTGATCGAGGAATTTCAGTATCCGCGCCTCGGCCCCGGCATGATGTGGGAACGGACACAGGAACTGATCGATGAACGCGGCGGCGAGGTGAACCTGCGCGCGGAAGTCGTGCGCGTGAACCGCAAGGGCAACAAGGTCACGTCGGTCGAGGTGCGGCACTGGCACGAGGACGGGCGCGACCCGGTGCTCGAGGTCGTCGAGGGCGAGCATTTCATCAACACGATGGCGCTGCGCGACCTGATCCACGCGATGGACCCGCCCCCGCCTGCCGAGGTCATCGAAGCTGCCAACAAGCTGAAATACCGCGATTTCCTGATCGTGACGCTGGTGCTCGACCACGCCGATCCCTTCAAGGACAACTGGATCTACATCCATTCGCCCAAGGTCAAGGTCGGTCGCATCCAGAACTTCCGCGCCTGGTCCAAGGAAATGCTGCCCGACCAGAACACCGCCTCGATCGGCATGGAATACTTCTGCCAGAAGGGCGACGGTCTGTGGAACATGTCGGACGAGGACCTGCGCGCGCTGGCCGCGTCCGAGCTTGAAACGCTCGGCCTCGCCAAGGCCGGTGACGTCATCGGTGCCGCGATCATCCGTCAGCCCAAGGCCTATCCGGTCTATGATGGCGAATACCGCGAGGCGCTGGACGTTCTGGAAGGCTGGATCAGCACGCTCGAGAACTTCCAGACGGTCGGGCGCAACGGCCTGCACCGCTACAACAACCAGGACCATTCGATGCTGTCGGCGATGTATGCCGCCCGCAACATCCTCGGCGAGAACTTCAACGTCTGGGATGTGAACGTCGAACGCTCCTATCACGAGGAAATGGAAGTCAAGCCGAAGGCGATGCCTGCGGCGCTGGCGGCGGAGTAGGCCCGACAGCCGGACGGACACAGAATGCCGGGCAGGTCAGACTGTCCGGTATTTGCATGAGCCCTCCGACGCGATACACCTCCCCCCGACTGCACAACAGTTAAGGAAGATCATGGCCAATGCTTCGACCGGCGGACCGCGCCGGGGTATCGATCTGGACTACGCACTCTGGGCCGTGATGGCTCTTCCCGCCGTTTACGTCGTCGCTCACGGGCTGCTTGGGATGAAGTTTCCCTATGTCATGTGGACCGGCATCGCCGCCTGCCTGTTTCTCGCTGCCGCCCTGCTCGTCACGCCCCTGATGATGCTGTCAAAGTCGCTCCTGTTCCTCAAGCCCCGCCGCCGCTATCTCGGCGTTGCCGCTTTTGCTTATACGGTCCTGCACATCGCCATCTGGATGGTCCAGATCGACCTGACGCGCATCCTCAAATCCTTCCTCCGTCCCGAAATCCTCACCGGATGGATTGCGTTTGCGATCTTCATTCCGCTGGCTGTCACCTCGACCGATGACGCCGTGCGTCGGCTGGGGCCGAAGTGGAAGACCCTGCAGCGCTGGGTCTATGTCGCATCCGCCTTCACGCTTCTCCATTGGCTGATGACCTCTGAAGGCTGGCGTCTCGCATTTGCCACCGCGGCGCCAGTCCTCGCCCTTTCCGCCTGGCGGTTGATCCGCCGGCAGGGCCGGTCCGTGCGCGCCTGAACCGGACTGACATGTTAGTCATTGGAACCTGACGCGATTGACTGTATCGCCAGTGCAAAGACCGTCCGCGGTGTGGCCGACGGAACGGTGCTATGCTGGAACAGGGCGTGACGATGGCTGAACCGATCCTACTGAACCCCGCCGACAACGTCGCCATCCTGACCGAACGCGCCGGCTGCCGGGTCCGACCCGCTGGGTCTTGGTCATCCCCTTTCCGGCCCCGTCGCGGGCGGCCACAAGATCGCCCGCAGCGCCATCGGCCTGGGCGAGGCTGTCCTGAAATTCGGCCAGGTCATCGGCCATGCCTCGGCCCCCATCGGGCCGGGCGATCACGTCCACACCCAGAACTGCGCCTTTTCCGATCATGACACCGACTACCGCATCGGTGTTGATCTCGCGGTCGCCCGCGCCGCCGTTCCCGCCCTGTCCCCCCGCACGTTCCGCGGCTATCGCCGCCCCGGTGGCCAGATCGGCACCCGCAACTACATCGCCCTCTGCGCGACTGTGAACTGTTCGGCGACTGTCATCCGTCGCGCGGCGTGGGAAATCGAGGCTTCCGGCCTGCTCGACGCCTATCCCAACGTCGACGGCATCGTTGCCTTCGCGCATGGCACCGGCTGCGGCATGGCGGCCGAGGGGCGCGGCTATGATATCCTTCAGCGTGTGCTCTGGGGCCATGCGACGCATCCGAACGTGGGGGCCGCCGTCTTTGTCGGTCTGGGGTGCGAGGTGATGCAGGTCGCCCGGATGAAGCATGTCTTCGGCGCGGCCGCCGCCGACCGCTTTCACGGCCTGACCATCCAGGAAACCGGCGGCACCCGCGCCACCATCGCCGCGATCAAGGCCAAGGTGACCGAGCTTCTGCCCGAGGTGAACCGCGCGACGCGCGAGGATTGCCCCGCCTCCGCCCTCCGCCTCGCTCTGCAATGCGGCGGGTCCGACGGCTATTCCGGCATCACCGCCAACCCCGCGCTCGGCGTCGCCTCCGACATGCTCGTCGGCCTCGGCGGCACCGCGATCCTGTCCGAGACGCCCGAAATCTATGGGGCCGAGCAGCTCCTCCTCCGCCGCGCCGTCAGTCCCGCGGTCGCCGACCGCCTGATCGCCTGCATCAAATGGTGGGAAGGCTACACCGCGATGAACGGCGGCAGCATGGACAACAATCCCAGTCCCGGGAACAAGCTGGGCGGGCTGACCACGATCCTGGAAAAATCGCTCGGGGCCGCCGCCAAGGGCGGCTCGACGCCGCTCACGGCGTTCTACGACTATGCCGAGCAGGTGACGGAACCCGGCTTCGTCTTCATGGACACGCCCGGCTACGATCCTGTCTCGGCCACAGGGCAGATCGCGGGCGGCGCGCAGGTCGTCGTCTTCACCACCGGGCGAGGGTCCGCCTTCGGGTCCAAGCCCGCGCCGACGATCAAGGTCGCCACGAACGATTCGCTCTACCGCTCGATGCCCGAGGATATGGACATCAACTGCGGCGACATCCTGTCGGAAGGGCGCTCGCTGGCCGACAAGGGGGCCGAGATCCTCGACAAGGTCCTTGCCGTTGCGTCAGGCGAGACAACCAAGTCCGAGGCGCTGGGACTGGGTGACAACGAATTCGTGCCGTGGCAGGTCGGCGCGGTGATGTGACACGCATGAGGAGAGTGGTGTAAGCCGTTTGGATTCCACGCGGAATTGCTCCTGTGACTTCCCGCGTCGTGCAACCCGCGCCGCCTTTTCGTTATTTCCTTTTTCTGCCAAGCACTTGCCTTACCCTGCGTCAGGACATGCCGATCCTGCACCCCTTGTTTCGACTTTCGCAACACAGCAGTTCACACAACCGATGGTTGTCTACAAATGACCGCTGAAAAGCCGCAATCGGCACACATCTGCGCCCATTTCCCGACATTTCCGTGGTCGAAGGTTAATGCCAAGGTAACGATTGTGGCAGTAACGAGCGCAGGACAACGAACACACAGACATCCATCACACACCCCAGACCGGAGACCACCCATGACCAATTTCATCGAAAAAGCCCGCCTCGGCCGCTCCTCCGCCCTCGCCGGACGCCCCGCAGGCCATGACGCAGGATCGCGCATCCGGTCGCTTTCCCGTCACGAACATGTCACATTCATCTCCTCCCGCGCCCGTGCCGCCGCACAGGCATTCCAGGCTTAAGTAAGGCAGGCTGGTCGTATCGCGTCCACCCTCCCAACGCTCCCCCGCCCGCGCTGCAACGCGGGTAGGGTGGGCCGGGCTGGGGGACCGCGCAGGGCCAAGCTTCAGGCCGCCAACTTCTGCCGCGTAGGGTGCGCGTTCATTGCGCACCACCCCGTCCGCCCCGAATTCGCCGGTCATGGTTAACGCCCCAGCCACCAGCCCCGCGTATGGCGCGTTGCCATACACCCGCCATACGCATGCTGGCACCCACCGGACGGTCGAATCTGAGAATTTATTCCAACGCCCGCAGGGCATTAGGCGGAAGCTTCACGCGTTGAACAGGAAATGCAGCACATCGCCGTCCTGCACCTCATAGGTCTTCCCCTCGACCCGGAACTTCCCCGCCACCTTGGCCCCCGCCTCGCCGTTTCCGGCCACGTAATCCTCGTATCCCACCGTCTCCGACCGGATGAACCCGCGCTCGAAATCGCCGTGGATCACGCCCGCCGCCTGGGGGGCCAGTGTGCCCTTCGTGATCGTCCAGGCCCGCGCTTCCTTTGGGCCGACCGTGAAATAGGTCTGCAATCCCAACAGCTTGTATCCCTCGCGGATCAGCCGGTCCAACCCCGCCTCGTGCAGCCCCATCTCCTCCAGGAACATCGCGGCGTCGTCGGCGGGCATCTGCGCCAGTTCCTCCTCGATCTTCGCCGAGATCACGACCGAAGCCGCCCCCTGCGCCGCGGCCTTCGCCGCGACCTTCTTCGACAGCGAATTCCCCGTGGCTGCCGACGCCTCCTCGACATTGCAGACGTACAGCACCGGCTTCGCCGTCAGCAGTTGCAGCATGTCCCAGGATTTTCTGTCGTCTTCTGAAACACTTACCGCTCTGGCAGGCCTCCCCGCCTCGAGCGCCGCCTGCGCCAGACGCAGCAGCTTTTCCTGCGCCAGCGCCTCCTTGTCGCCGCCCTTGGCCTTCTTCGACACGCCCGCCAGCCGCCGCTCGATGCTTTCCAGGTCTGCGATCATCAGCTCGGTCTCGATGGTCTCGGCATCGCTCAACGGGTCGATCCGCCCCTCGACATGCGTCACATCCCCGTCCTCGAAGCACCGCAGCACATGGGCTATCGCATCCGTCTCGCGGATGTTCGCCAGAAACTGGTTGCCCAGTCCCTCGCCCTTCGACGCCCCCCTGACCAGCCCCGCGATATCGACGAAGGTGATCCGCGTCGGGATGATCTGCTTTGACTGCGCAATCGCTGCCAGCTTTTCCAGACGCGGGTCGGGCACCGCCACCTCGCCCACGTTCGGCTCGATGGTGCAGAAGGGAAAGTTCGCGGCCTGCGCGGCGGCGGTCCGGGTCAGCGCGTTGAACAGCGTCGATTTGCCGACATTCGGCAGCCCGACGATCCCCATCTTGAAACCCATGCGCGCTCTCCCCTGATGACCGCCCGCTTCTAGTGGGGCCGGTCCCGGGGTTCAAGCATCGCCCCAAGGCTGGTTCAGATCACCCGTCCCATCGAAAATCCCCGCGCCAGATGCCTGCGCATCACAACGATCAGGATCGTCCCGGGCAACATCCCCAAAACGCTCGCCGCCGCCAGCAGCCCGTAGTCCCCGACCAGGACGCCCCCCGCGCGCGACATGATCCCCGCGATGGGCTTGGCGTTCACCGTTGTCAGCGCATTCGCCATCAGGAACTCGATCCAGCTGAACATGAAGCAGAAGAACGCCGCGACCGCCACGCCGGGCGCGATCTGCGGCAGAAGGATGCGCAGAAAAAAGCGCGGCACTCCGTAGCCGTCGATGCGCGCCGTCTCGTCCATCTCGCGCGGGATGCCCGAGATGAACCCCTCCAGTATCCAGATCGCCAGCGGCACGTTGAAAAAGCAGTGCGCCAGCGCGACCGCCAGATGCGTGTCGATCATCCCCAGGTCCGAGAATATCTGCACGAACGGCACCAGCAGGATCGGCGGCGCCATCATCCGGAACATCAGCAGCCCGAAGAACAGCGCGCGGTGCCCGGGAAACCGGCTGCGCGACAGGGCATAGGCGGCCGGTATCGCCACCCCGACCGAAATCGCGACGTTCATCGCCACATAGATGAACGCATTCAGATAGCCCCAGTACCAGTCCGGGTCGGTCAGGATCGTCACATAGGATTGCAGCGTCGGTGCCATCGGGACCAGCGTCAGCGCTCCCGCAATTTCCGCGTTCGTCTTCAGGCTCATCGTGACCAGCCAGTAGACCGGCACAAGCACGACCAGCGCGAACAGGACCGGCACGGGCGACAGAGGTGCCTTCATTCCCTGCGTTCCGCCGGGACGATGGCGCGGAAGAACGCCCACGACACCGTTGCCACGATCACCAGATAGATCACCGAGATCGCCGCCCCTTCACCCAGATCGAATTGGATCAGCGCTGTCTGGACCAACTCGTGCGAAATGAAGGTGGTCGCCACGTCCGGCCCTCCGCGCGTGACGACATAGGCCTCGGTATAGATCATGAAACTGTCCATCGCCCGCAGCAGCACCGCGATCAGCAGGACCAGCCGCAGGCGCGGCAGCTCGACATGCCGGAAGATCGCCCAGCCGCGCGCGCCGTCGATCCGGGCGGCCTGATAGTATGGCTCCGGGATCGCACGCAGACCCGCATAGGACAGCAGCACGACAAGCCCGGTCCAGTGCCACACATCCATCATCAGAAGCACGGCCCAGCTCGTGACCGGATTGTTCAGGTCCAGCGTGCCGCCCACCAGATCGGCTGCGGCGGACAGCAGGCCCGTGTCCGGCAGTGTCATCACCTTCCACAGGTATCCCACGACCAGCAGCGGGGCCAGCAGCGGGATCGCGAAGATCACCAGCAGATCGACGCCAGCAGGCCCTGCGCAGGCATCCTGACCGCTATCCACAGCCCCAGCGGAACCTCGACCAGAAGCACCAGAACGGTAAAGCCCGCGGTCCGCCCGATGGCTGCCCAGAAATCGGGCGAGGTCAGGACGGTTTCGAACCACTGCGTGCCGACCCAGACAAAGCTGTTGCCCGCGAAGACATCGTGGAAAGCGTAATAGACGGCGAAGCCAAGCGGCACGACGCCCGAAAAGGCCATCACGGCCAGCGCGGGCGCAAGCAGAAGAAAGGCAAGGCTGGTCCTGTGGATCACGTTGCGCCTGACCCTAGCCGCGCCCGTGGCGGGGTCAACGGGTGGCGGCCGGTTCCGCCCCAAGTCGATCATTGATCGCCATCCCGATAAGGCTAGTCTGCTCAGCAAGAGGACCCAGATCATGCCGACACATCCCTACATCCACTTCCAGGGCCAGTGCGCCGAGGCGATGGCGTTCTATGCCAAGGTCTTCGGTGGCACCGACATTCAGATGATGCGCTATGCCGACGGGCCGCAGTCCCCGCCCGACTGGAAGGACAGCCCCCGCGTCATGCATGCCCAAGTCACCATCGGCGACGGCACGCTCATGGCATCCGACTATCCTCCCGGCACCGACGGGCACGCGCAGGCCGGGTTTTCGGTCATGCAGGCCGCCCCCGACGTCGCCACGGCGCAAGGCTGGTTCGATGGTCTGGGAAAGGGCGGCGCGGTCATTCAGCCGTTCCAGCCCACCTTCTTCTCGCCCGGCTTCGGCATGGTGAAGGACAGATTCGGCACGCACTGGATCATATCGACCGTGCCTGCTGCATAAGCGAGGACCGCCATGAGCTTCTGCCCCTATCTCGGCTTCAACGGCAACTGCCGCGAGGCGATGACCCTTTACGCCGACATCTTCGGCGCGACCGACCTTGAATTCATGACCGGCACCGACGTGCCGCCGGGTGGCATGGGCGCTGACTGGGGCGACAAGATCATGCACAGCCAGTTCACGCTGGGCGGCGTGCCGCTGATGGGCGCCGACGCGCCGCCCGACTGGTTCAAGCCGCAGGCGGGCGTCAGCGTCTTTCACGGCGCACGTGACAAGGCCGAGGCGGAACGCATCTTCGCCCGCCTGTCCGAAGGCGCCACGATCAACATGCCCCTGGGCAAGACCTTCTGGTCCGAGGCGTTCGGGATGCTGACCGACCGCTTCGGCACCAACTGGATGATCACGCTCGCACCGACCGCGCCCGCGTGACGGCATTGCCTTTTCCCGCCGTTTCCCGCACATCGCGGGGAACGGACCGGAGGGGCGGATGACACGGATCGATGACACCTTTGCACGGCTTAAGGCCGCAAAGAAAAAGGCGTTCGTCGCCTACATCATGGCGGGCGACCCCGATCTTGCGACGTCACTGACCATCATGCAGGGCCTGCCCGCCGCAGGCGTCGATGTCATCGAACTCGGCATGCCCTTCACCGATCCGATGGCCGACGGCCCGACGATCCAGCTGGCCGGCCAGCGTGCGCTGGAAGGCGGCCAGACGCTGGAAAAGACCCTGCAGATGGTCCGCGACTTCCGTGCGGGTGACGCCGCCACCCCCATCGTGATGATGGGCTACTACAACCCGATCTATTCGCGCGGCGTGGACCGGTTCCTGGCCGACGCCAAGGCCGCAGGCGTCGATGGCCTGATCGTCGTCGATCTGCCGCCCGAGGAAGACGCCGAGCTTTGCATCCCCGCTCAAGGTGCAGGCCTGAACTTCATCCGCCTCGCCACCCCCACGACCGATGCGCAGCGCCTGCCCAAGGTGCTCCAGAACACCTCCGGTTTCGTCTACTACGTCTCGATCACCGGCATCACCGGGGCAGGGGCCGCGCAGGCGGGCGACGTCGCCCCCGAAGTCGCGCGGATCAAGGCCTCGACCGACCTGCCGGTCATCGTCGGCTTCGGCATCCGCACCCCCGAAGCCGCGCAGAAGATCGCATCCGTCGCCGATGGCTGCGTTGTCGGATCGGCCATCGTGAAGATGGTCGAGGAAAAACGCGGCGCCGGCCGACATCCTCGCCTTCGTGAAGGGTCTCGCCGACGGCGCGCACCGGGCGTGATGCGGGGCCGCATCATCCCTGCGGTCCTGCTCGCCAGCCTGTGCTTCGCCTCGGTCGCCGAGGCAAAGTCCCCCGGCTTCAAATCCTGCATCAACCTGGGCAACGCGCTTGATGCGCCCACCGAGGGTGAATGGGGCTACGTCATTCGCCACGACGACATCAGGATGGTCGCGTCCGCAGGTTTCGATGCCGTCCGCATCCCGATCCGCTGGTCAGCCCATGCCAGAAAATCCGCCCCCTACACCATCAACGCGGCTTTCCTCGACCGCGTCGATCAGGTCATCGGCTGGGCGCTGGACGCCGGTCTCACCACCATCATCGACGTCCATCACGACCGCGCCTTCAAGGACGGATCGCAGGCTGAACTGGACCGCATCGACGGCATCTGGGCGCAGATTGCCGCGCATTACAGCGACGCGCCGTCCAATCTGATCTTCGAACTGGTCAACGAACCGCCCGGGGCTTTCCCCAAGGGCTTCATGGACCGTGCCAATACCCGCCTTGTCGCCACGATCCGCAGGACCAATCCGACGCGCACCATCGTCTACGGGGCCGACCGGTGGAACAGCTTCGATGCCCTGACCCGCGCGATCCCGCCCGACGACCCCAACCTGATCGCCACCTTCCACTACTACGACCCTTTTGACTTTACCGCCCAGGGAATGACGGACAACAGGGGTCGCCGCTACAAGACCGGTCTGACCTGGGGCAGCAAGCCCGACCTTGCCACGCTTTACCGCGATTTCGACCGCGTCGCCGCCTGGGCTGCAAAGCACGACCAGCCCGTTTTCCTCGGCGAATTCGGCGTGAACGCAAAGGTGCCGCTGGACCAGCGGGCAAACTGGCTGACAGCCGTCCGTTTCGCCGCCGAAAAGCGCGGCTTTGCCTGGTGCAACTGGGCCTTCCACGCTGAATTCGACGCGGTGGACAAGGACGGCAGCTGGATCGGCCCGATCCGCGATGCACTGATCGGCCCCTGAGCGGCCGTCGCTTGCGGCTGGTCGCACCGGTTGCTAGATCACGCACAACCAAGGGACCTGACATGCCAGTCATCGCCTGCATCGACGACCTCAAGCGTCTCTACCGTCGCCGCACGCCCCGGATGTTCTACGACTACTGCGAAAGCGGCAGCTACACCGAACAGACCTTCCGCGCCAACAGCGACGACTTCGCCGCAATACGCCTGCGTCAGAAGGTCGCCGTCGACATGTCAGGCCGGTCCACCGCGACGACGATCATCGGCCAGCCTGCCGCGATGCCCGTCGCCCTCGCCCCGGTCGGGTCCACCGGGATGCAGCATCCCGACGGCGAAATCCTCGCCGCCCGCGCCGCCGCCGCCTTCGGCGTGCCCTACACCCTATCCACGATGTCGATCTGTTCCATCGAGGATGTCGCCGCAGCCAGCCCGACGCCCTTCTGGTTCCAGCTTTACGTGATGCGCGACGAGGATTTCGTCGATGCCGTCATCGAACGCGCGCGCGCCGCGAAATGCTCGGCCCTTGTTCTCACCCTCGACCTGCAAATTCTTGGGCAAAGACACAAGGACCTGCGCAACGGCCTGTCCAGCCCGCCCAAGCTGACGATCCCGAACATGATCGACATGGCCCTGAAACCGCGCTGGTCGCTGGGGATGCTGCGCACGCCCCGCCGCCAGTTCCGCAATATCGTCGGCCACGTCAAGAACGTCGAGAAACTGTCCGACCTGACCGCCTGGGCCAACGAACAGTTCGACCTGAAACTCGACTGGTCCAAGATTGCGCGCATCCGCGACCAGTGGGGCGGCAAGCTGATCCTGAAAGGCATCCTCGACCCTGATGACGCTCGCCTTGCCGTCGATGCCGGGGCCGACGCCATCGTCGTGTCGAACCACGGCGGGCGGCAGCTCGATGGCGCGCTGTCCACCATCCGCATGCTGCCCGCCATCGTCGCGGCGGTCGGCGGGCGGTGCGAAGTGATGATCGACGGCGGCATCCGCACTGGGCAAGACATCCTGAAGGCGCTGGCACTCGGGGCCACGTCCACCATGATCGGCCGGTCCTACATCTACGGTCTCGGCGCGATGGGGCAGGCGGGCGTCACCAAGGCGCTAGAGGTGCTGCACAAGGAACTCGACACCACGCTGGCGCTCTGCGGCGAACGCGATGTCAGGAACCTCCGCCGCGAGAACCTGCTGGTGCCGCAGGGATTTTTCGAAACCTATTCCTGACGCGCTGCCGCCCGGTCGCGGCGCTGAAGCAGCAGCACCGTCGGCAGGATCGTCGCCATCACCGCCGCGACGAACAGGAACGACACCCGCAGCGACGTCGCCTGCGCGATTGCCCCGACAAGGCTCGGACCCACGAAGAACCCCGAAAACCCGACCATCCAGGCGCGCGAGATCGCGATGCCCTGCAACCCCGGCGGCACCATCCGGCTGAGGATCGCATTCGCCGTCGGCACCATCACCGCAACGCCCAGTCCGAACAGGCCGACACCCGTCACGGCGATGTTCTGCGAAGGGGCCAGCGCCAGCAGCACCAACCCGACCGTGCCCAGAACCGCACCCCAGAAAATCAGCCGTAAATCGCCCAGCCGCGCCGTCAGAAGCTGCCCGGACAACCGTCCGATTCCCATCGTCAGTCCCAGCATCGTCGGCCCGAGCCCGCCCTCGCCCGCGGGCGCGCCCAGCGTGCGTTCGATATGCAGTGCCGACCAGCTTTCATTCGCGTTCTCGCTGACAAAGGCCGCAAACAGGATCGCCGCCGCCATCAGCACCACGCCCCACGGCATCCCTGCGCCGCTTTCGTCGTGATGCGGCGGCGCTGGCATCCAGTCCCGGCCTTCGCTGGCCGCAAATGCCAGTGCCAGCAAAGCGGCGACAAGCCAGGGCAACACCTCCGCAGGCGACCATCCTGCCGTGCGGGCGAGCGTCGTGACATAGGCCGACGCCGCGAAGGAAAATGAGAACATCGCATGGTTCAGGTTCTGCAGGTGCATCCCATGCCGCGTCTCCAGCGCTGCGATGCGCATGTTCGCGGAAATGTCGTAGAAGGACATCGCCATCCCAAGCAGGAACATCGCCACGCCGAAAGCGGCGATCGACGGGGCCAGAAACGGGACTGTCCCGACCAGCGCCAGCAAGACGCCCGCGACAGGCAGCAGCCTGCGGCCCAGCATCGGGCCGACACGCGGCGCGGAATACATCGCGATGATCCCGCCGACCGAGGACATCATCAGGCACAGGCCGAACACCCCGTCCGTCGCGCCCACCGCTGATTTGAAGTCCGGCACCATGACCGCGAAACAGCCCCAGAAGACGCCGACAGCGGACAAGGCAGCGATCTGCGCCCGCGAGACACGGGCAGCGGTCAGGATGGACATGTGAAGGCTCCGGAGCGGGCATCCAAAGCGCTTTGGATGCCATCTTCGCTCCAGATACCACCGGCCCTCCGCGAAACGCAAGGGGACGGTCTAGGGCAAGTTCCTGTGCCATGCATAGTGCGGGTCCCTCTCGCCCCTCAGAAAGCGGACGACATCCGTTCCGTCGATCATCAGCGATATCGCGTTTGTTGCTGCAAGCACGGCGAGCCAGCGGCCCAGGTCCGGATAGAGGGTGATCGACTCCAGCCTAGATGCCATCCATGCGAACATCGGCACCCATAAAAGGTGGGTTGACCCCAGCACGCGGGTGAAGCCCAGCCGCCCGTAGATCAGCGATTGCGCAACCACCGCAACAAGGGTCACGCCAAGCACGACCTGACCCTCGACGTGGGTCAGAAAGAACAGGCACCCGAGGTTGACGGCCGACCAGCCAGACGCACCAGATGCGCGGCAGCATCCTGAACCGCAGGAACACGATCCCGAAGACGTGAAGAATATTGGTCAGAAACGTGAGCATATGGCTCTCCTGTTCAATGCATGATGTCCGATCACGCGGGTATGGTCGGTTTGTCGCGCCTGAAAAACTGCGCGAAACGCATTAACCAGCTACGGATTGCGTAGCTCGATGTGTCGTCCTACGATCACTCCCGAACGGAGACGGCGTCGATGAAAAGCTACGGCCAGTTCTGCCCCGTTGCCAAAGCCGCCGAGATTCTCGGCGATCCCTGGGCGATCCTGATCGTGCGCGAGATGCTTCTGGGTGGTGACCGGTTCAGCAGGCTGCAACGCGGGATGCCGCGCATTTCCCCGACTGTCCTGAATACACGCCTGAAGGAACTCGAGGCGAACGGCGTGATCGCAAAGCGGCAGGTCAGCGGCAAGCGCGGGCACGAATACCGGCTGACGCCTGCCGGGCGCGAACTGTCGGGCCTGATCGAGGCCTATGCCGTCTGGGGGATGCGCTGGGCGCGGGACGCGATGGACCAGGACGATCTCGACATCACCTGCCTGATGTTCGACCTGCAGCGCGAAATCGATACCTCGGCGTTTCCCGACGGCGAGACGGTGCTTCAGTTCACGTTTCCCGACCTCGACCAGTTCAGCCGATGGTGGCTGGTCTGCGCGGGTTCCGAGATCGACCTGTGCTACGAAGACCCTGGCAAGGACGTCGATTGCTATGTGACCTCGCCTTCGAAAATGCTGATCCAGGCATGGATGGGCGACGTGCCTCTCAGGTCGGTGACAGGGTCCGACCAGTTCCAGATCGTCGGGGATGCCAGGCTGCGTCGTTCCTTCACAAAATGGTTCGCAAGATCATCCGTGGCAGCCACCCCAAGGCCGACCGAGCAGGAGCGCACCGAGACCGCTGCGGAGTGACCAAGGCTGTTTCATGGTCCGCCGAATACAAGGCCCTCCCCCCTTCCCAACCCGCCAAATCTGCCCTATAGGCTGCGCCTCGCGTCCGCACACCCTTGGAGGGCGGGCGTTTGACAACATTGGAGAACACTATGGCTGGCGAGATCCCGGATCTTCAGGCCGTGGTACGGACGGGGACAGGCAAGGGGGCCGCCCGTCAAGCCCGTCGCGACGGACACGTACCCGGCATCGTATATGGCGACGGCAAAGAGCCCGCAGCCGATCAACATCGAATACTACACGCTGTTCAAGCGCCTCAAGGCGGGCCGCTTCCTGCAGACGCTCTTCAACCTCAAGGTCGAAGGCCAGGAAGACGTCCGCGTCATCTGCCGCAACGTGCAGCGCGACGTGGTGATGGACAAGCCGACGCATCTCGACCTGATGCGCCTGCGCCAGTCCAGCCGCATCAACCTGTTCATCCACGTCACCTTCGAAAACCACGACAAGGCCCCCGGCATCAAGCGCGGCGGAACCCTGACCATCGTGCGCCCCGAAGTGGAACTGGAAGTGACCGCGGGCGACATCCCGGATCACATCACGGTCGATCTGACCGGGCGCGATATCGGCGACGTCATCCATATCGAGGACATCGCCCTGCCGAAGGGTGCGACGCCGACGATCAAGCGGAACTTCGTGATCGCGAACATCACGCCGCCCTCGGGTCTGAAAGCCGCCGACGAGGATGAGGCCGACGCGGGCGAAGCGCCCGCCGCCTGATCCGCGACCGAATTGCAGGGCAGGGCGCGCCGGGGTCATCCCGCGCGCCCTGTTCATTTTCGGCCACCGTGATTGCATCCGTCTCACCCGCCCCCTACTTTCGGCCCCGACGGAAGGAACCCCTGATGCTGCTCTTCGTCGGCCTCGGCAATCCCGGCGCGAAACACGCGGGCAACCGCCACAATATCGGCTTCATGGCCGTCGACCGGATCGCTGCCGATCATGGCTTCGGTCCATGGAAGGCCAAGTTTCAGGGGCAGGTCAGCGACGGCATCCTGTCCGGCGAAAAGATCGTCCTCCTGAAACCCCAGACCTTCATGAACGTCTCGGGCCAGTCGGTGGGCGAGGCGATGCGGTTCTACAAGCTGACCCCTGCCGACGTGACCGTGTTCTACGACGAACTGGACCTCGCCCCCGGCAAGGCCCGCGTCAAGACCGGCGGCGGCAGCGCCGGGCACAACGGCATCCGGTCGATGGACGCCCATATCGGCCCCGACTTCCGCCGCGTCCGCCTCGGCATCGGCCATCCGGGCCACAAGGACCGGGTGTCGGGTTATGTCCTGTCCGACTTCGCCAAGGCCGACGCCGACTGGCTGGCGGACCTGCTGACCGGCCTGTCCGAGGGTGTGCCACACCTTGCCGCAGGCGATGAGGCCCGCTTCCTGAACGCTGTCGCCCTGCGGACCGCGCCGCCCCGGTCGTCGGCCACCCACGAAACCCGCGCCGGGCCTGCGCCCCGACGCCGCCGGAGGCACCGCACCGAGCCAAAGCCGGATGAAACCCCCGTCGGCCTTCTCCGCCGCCTCGCAGACCGTTTCCGGTGACCTGGACCGACCATTTCCGTGGCCAGGCCGATGGCTGTGCGGCGCTTGGATCGCCGTTCAACGCCCGCCTTCTGCGCCTGCTCGCCGATCATGGCCTGCCGCCCGGGCCGCTCGCCGACCGGATCGCCCGCTGGCCCGGCGACCTCCGCGCCGCCGCCGTCGCCCTGCGTCTGGCTGGCGCGCTGAACGGCCTCGTGATCGAAGGCCGCGATCCCGCACTCGCGGCTGTCTATCCCGTATCCGGCCAGTCCCCGTCCGACGACCGCCTGCTTGGCTGCCGTCGACCGACGCCATCCGGCGGCACGAAGACTGGCTGATGGCGCGGCTCGACCACGCGCCCCAGACGAACGAGGTGCGCCGGTCATCTGTCCTGATCGCCGCCGCGCACTGGCTGCGCGCGCGCTATGACCTGCCTTTCGTCCTGTCCGAACTCGGCTCCAGCGCGGGCCTGAACCTGCTGTTCGACCGCTACGCCCTTCAGATCGGGTCAGCACGCTTCGGACCCGACGATGCCACACTTACCCTCGAACCCGACTGGAACGGCCCCCTGCCGGAACCGACCGCACCCGTCATCGCCGACCGTGCCGGGACCGACCTTTCCCCGCTCGATCCGGTTGCCGACCGCCAGCGCCTGCTGTCCTACATCTGGCCCGATCAGGCCGACCGCGTCGCCCGCACCGAAGCCGCCCTCGCGCTGGCCCGGCAGCTGCGGCCGCAGATCGCACGGATGGATGCTGCCGACTGGCTCGCGCAGCGACTTGCCGGGCCGCGTGAAGGGCACCTGCACTTCGTCTTCCACACCATCGCCCGGCAATACTTTCCCACCGATACGCGAATCCGGATCGACGCATTGCTGGCTGCGGCCGGTGCGCGGGCAACGCCGACAGGCCCCCGTCGCCCATGTCTGGATGGAGGCTGACGACGCTGCCCGACAGCGCCGCGCTCGGCTTGCACCTCTGGCCCGATGACGTCATCCTCGATCTCGGGCGCGCGGATTTCCACGGACGCTGGGTCAGGTGGGCGGCCCCGCCGGGGCAATCCGAATGAAGCCAGCAAGTCCCGACCGAATCCCGATGTGGAGCTGGGTTGTGCCCCTGCTCGCGCTCGTAGCACTTGCCGCGCGCCAGTCCGGTCTGCTGCCCGGTGATACGCCACCCTTTCTGCTGGCCTATGCCGCCCTGCTTGGCGCGTCCGTCTTCGCCTCGGTTCATCACGCCGAAGTGCTGGCCCTGCGACTCGGGGAACCCTTCGGGTCGATCCTGCTGGCCGTCGCCGTCACCGTCATCGAAGTGGCGCTGATCGTCTCGATCCTGCTGTCGGATACGCCGGGCAGCGATGCTGTCGCACGCGATACGGTCTATGCAGCGGTGATGATCGTCCTGAACGGCGTTGTCGGTGCCTGTCTTGTCCTCGGTGCGCAGCGCCACCGCGAGCAGAGCTTCCGCATCGACGGCGCGTCGGCCACGCTGGCGGTCCTCGGAACGCTCGCCACGTTAGCGCTGGTGATGCCGAATTTCACGATCGCCGTCCGCGGTCCGATCTATGCGCCCGCGCAGCTGGTCGTCATAGGCGCCGTTTCGCTGGCGCTCTACCTCGTCTTTGTGTTCGTCCAGACTGTCCGCCACCGCGAATACTTTCTCGAAATCGCGCAGCTGCCTGCCGATGCCCGTCCCGATGCGCATGTCCTGCCCTCCGACCGCACATCGGTCGTCAGCCTTGTCCTGCTGCCGGTCGCCCTGTCCGCTGTCGTTCTGTTCGCCAAGATACTGTCGAAGCCGCTGGAAACTGCCGTCCTTGCGGCGAACCTGCCGCAGGCCTTCGTCGGCGTCGTGATCGCTGCCGTCGTGCTGCTGCCCGAAGGTCTTGCTGCAACCAAGGCCGCCCTTGCGAACCGGTTGCAGAGCAGCATGAACCTGGCCCTCGGGTCAGCCGTCGCCAGCATCGGGCTGACAATCCCGACCGTCGCGCTGGTGTCACTTGCG
Source organism: uncultured Alphaproteobacteria bacterium (assembly GCA_963819585.1). Classification (GTDB taxonomy): domain Bacteria; phylum Pseudomonadota; class Alphaproteobacteria; order Rhodobacterales; family Rhodobacteraceae; genus JAOADN01. Next base: position 41,437 of record CAWFWP010000009.1, on the reverse strand, counting down.
GTCGATCTGCCGCTTGTCCTCGGCCTGTCGGAAGAGAACATGGTGCTGCTGGTACTGACCCTCTTTGTCAGCTCGCTGACGCTCGGCACCGGGCGCACAACGGTGCTGCAGGGGGCTGTGCATCTGTCGATCTTCCTGGTCTTCCTGATGCTGTCGGCGGTGCCGTGACATGACCGTGCAAAGGACCAACCGATGACCCCCGACCCTTCGCTCAACGTCCTCGGCCAGCCGCTCGAACCCTGCTCGACCGCGCCCCTGACCGGCTTTTTCCGGGACGGGGCCTGCAACACCTGCACCGAAGACACCGGCAGCCACACTGTCTGCGCCGTGATGACCGCCGAATTCCTTGCCCTGTCGAAATACCTCGGCAATGACCTGTCCACGCCCCGGCCCGAGTTCCGCTTTCCAGGACTGAAGCCCGGCGACCGCTGGTGCCTCTGCGCCGCACGAATTCCTGCAGGCGCATCACGAAGGTTGCGCCCCCAAGGTCCATCTTGCCGCCACGCATCTGCGGGCGGCCGACATTGTTCCTCTGGATGTGCTGAAGGCCTACTCGGCGGCCTGATCCGCCACAGCACCCGCGGTGCGGCGCAGCTCGCCCGATGTCGTGCCCGTTTCGTCCATCAGATCCTCGATGAACAGGCTCAGAAGCTGCGGACGCCCCGTCACGCCCGCCTTGCGGTAGATCGCGTTGGTCTGGGCCTTCACCGTCCCCTCCGAAGTCGACCGCAGCGTCGCGATTTCCTGCGTGCTCATCCCCTTGATGGCGAACAGCGCCACATCGCGTTCGGCGGCGGTCAGGCCCCAGTCGTCGAAACGTTCGTTGAGCAGGTCCATGAAGATGCCCGACGCACGCCGCAGCCTTTCCTCGGCCAGCCGCTGCCGCTTCATCGTTTTCTGCAAAGCCGCCGCCCCCAGCCCGACGCCCAGGATCAGCCCGACCCCCGCGCCGATTTCAAGCAGTTCGCGGGACTGCCAGCTGATCGGCCGCGACCTGATGCCGAACATGGTCAGCACGATGTCCGACAGAAAGAACGCGGCACAGGCGATCTGGACGATCAGGATCAGGAGTACGAAGAAACGGTCGCTCACTGGACGCACCCTTACTGCTGTCTTACTGGCGGATGACGACTGACCGAGATGTCAGTCGTCATCGTCGCTGCCCCCGCCGCCAGACCCGCTTCCACCCGACCCGCTTCCACCTGAACCGCTGCCGCTGCCCGAACCGCTCCCGCCTGAGCCGCTGCCCGAGCCCCCACCGCCTGAACCGCTGTTGCTGCCCGACCCGCTGTTGCTGCCGGAACCGCTTCCGCTCTTCGACGGGTCGATCAGCTGCGGCACGCCGCCCCCGTCGGCCACCGCTTCCCAGTAGTCGCGCAGAATCTCGCCGGTCCGCGGATTGATGATGATCTCGCGCTGGAACTCCGCGCTTATGGCAAAGATCCGGATGCGGCCCAGAAGCGTTCTTGTGACCGAGATGTCGGTGTATCCCTGCCCGCGCAGCTGCGCGACAAGAGTATCCCCGATATCCGCAGCAAAGGCAGGTGCCGCAAGGCTGACCCCGACCCCGAAAGCTGCGGCAAGCAATGATCGTCGGTCCATCGTCGGTCGCGTCCTTTCAGGCATCCGCCCCGGACCGTCCTAGGTTCCAGGGCGCTTGTGCCCGCAGCCGCCAGTGTGCGGCGTTTCGTGTAGTCAGGCCACAGGTATCTCAGTCGTCGTCGCTGCCGGAATTGCTGCCGCCGCCGCTGCCCGAATTGCCGCTGCTGCCACTGTTGTCGTCTTCGTCGCTGTCATCGTCATCGCTGTTGTCGTCGCCGCTATTGTCATCGTCACTGCTGTCGTCGCTGCCGCGCACAAAATCCCGCCCGCGGTCGCGGACCTGAACGCCGGGCGTCGTGTTGTCGAACGCGCCGACCGTCCCCACTTCACGCTTCAGTTCGGAACCGGAAGCGATGTCATAGATGACCTCGACCTTCTTGGTGCCCCGGATCGCCTCGACCTTCATCTGGGTCGGGCCGACCTTTACCTCGACGCGGGTGTAGCCCTGCGCCTGAAAGTCCGAGATGATCGCGTCGGTCGTGATCGCGGCCATGCTCATGCTGGCGGCAAATATGCCCGCCATCGTTGTCAGCATCAGTTTTTTCATCGGATGTCTCCTCAGGGTTCCATGTCGGTTCATCTGTCGCAGCGCCATTTTGGGCGGAGTGATCGTGATGTGACCGACGGCCCGGACGATGGATACCTGCCACAGGTTTAGTCGCGGCGCGCTAAACCAACGGGGCAGAGGCATAAACCCTGGTTTATATGCCCGCCACAGCGGAGCATGGACGGGTCAGTGGCCGGCGCGGCAGATGCCCGTCAGACCTTCATCTCGAACCCCAGATGCTTGGCCACCGTGAAGATGTCCTTGTCGCCCCGCCCGCACATGTTCATCACGATGATATGGTCGCGCGGCAGCGTCGGCGCGATCTTCATCACATGCGCCAGCGCGTGGGACGGCTCCAGCGCAGGGATGATGCCATCAAGGCCGCGGGACGGCTGGAAGGCCGGCAGCGCTGGAGCCACGCTTGCGAAGCCTGTCCAAATCTCGGTCTAGCAGCGTCTTGCAGGCGGCTTCACGCTGACGGCAATCAGGGCAGCGTCAGCCTGCGCGCCGCCTGTTTCCCGGCCTCCAGGATGCGGTCCGACAGGTCCGGCCCTTCCACCGCACGGGCCAGTTGCAGCGTGCCCACTAGCGTGGCGAAGATGGCGAATGTCGCGGCCTCCGGGTCAGGACATTGCGGAGGAAGCCCTGCCGACATGTCGCGGGCCAGCGCCTGCAAATCCTGAGTATAGGCTTGCCGGGTGTCGGACGGCGCGCGCGCGATCTCGGGCAGCAGCGTCGCCGAGGCGCAGCCCTTGCCAGGATTGTCCCGGTGCGCCGCCGATAGGTAGAGGTCGATCACCGCCTCCAGCCCGCCCGCCGCCACGGCCTCGCGCAACTGATCTGCCTGGGTTTCCAGCGCCTTGGACACGCAGCCGCGGACCAGCGCCGCCTTTGAGCGGAAATGTGGATAGAAGGCGCCGTTGGTCAGTCCGGCCTCGGCCATGATGCCCGCCAGCCCGCTGGCCGCGATGCCGTCGGTGCGGAATCGTTCCGTCGCAACCTCGATGATCCGGTCGCGCGATGCGTCCTTGCGGCCTTTTTCGTAGCGCATGGTGCCTCCTGCGGGACTCTCTATTGCAATACGATCATAATATCACTAAGTGACAGTAATGCAATTGCCCCCGGCGGCCATACGCCGGAGATATGGGAGCCTCATATGAACGCGGGTTCAGGGAAAACTGCAATCGTGACAGGAGCTTCTTCGGGCATCGGTCGCGCCACTGCCGAGGCGCTGGCGCGGGAAGGTTTCACCGTATTCGGCACCAGCCGCAAGGCGGGCGCGGAGGGGCCAGAGGGGGTCACGATGCTGGTCTGCGACGTGACCAATGAAAGTTCGGTCGCAGCGCTGGCCGCACAGGTGCTGAAGCAGACCGGCCGGATCGACCTTCTGGTCAACAATGCGGGAATCGGGCTTCTGGCGGGAGCCGAGGAATCCTCGGTTGCTCAGGTCCAGGGCCTGTTCGACGTCAACCTGTTCGGGGTGGTGCGGATGACCAACGCGGTCCTGCCCTCGATGCGACAGCGCCGCGCTGGGCGCATCATCAACATCGGCTCGATCCTGGGACTGGTCCCTGCGCCGTATTCGGCGCATTACTCTGCTGCCAAGCACGCGGTCGAAGGCTATTCGGAATCGCTCGATCACGAGGTGCGGGTCTTCAACATCCGGGTCTCGGTCATCGAACCGGCCTACGTGCGGACCGTCTTTGACCAGAACGGCATCCTGCCGGATTTGCCGTTGCGGGAGTACGATCAGGCCCGCGCCGGAGTCGAGGCGCTGCTGGCCGATGTGATGCCGCAAGCCGACCGCCCGGAAGTCGTGGCGAAAGTAGTCGTGAAAGCTGCGACCGCCAGAAGCCCTCGCCGCCGCTACTCCGCAGGCAAATCCGCCCGGATCGTTGGGATGCTGCGCCGCTTCGCCCCAGCCGCGATGCTCGACCGGACGCTGCGCCGTCAGTTCCGCCTGCCTGCCTGATACGGTCTGGTCCTGACCTGGAGAACACCGCCATGAAGGCATTCATTGTCGACAAATACACCAAGACCGGCGATTGCGCCAAGGCGATATGCCAGAGCCGGACCTGGACGAAAGCGATGTGCTGGTCGAGGTGCATGCCGCCGGCCTGAACCTTCTTGATTCCAAGATCAGGCGCGGCGAGTTCAAGCTGATCCTGCCCTACCGCCCGCCGTTCATCCTCGGCCATGATCTGGCCGGTGTCGTGGTGCGGACCGGGGCGAAGGCGCGCAAGTTCAAGCCCGGCGACGAAGTCTATGGGCGTCCGCGCGATGGCCGTATCGGGACCTTTGCCGAATTCATCGCCGTGCCCGAAGCCGACCTGGCCCTGAAGCCGCGGAACCTGAGCATGGCAGAGTCCGCCTCGATTCCGCTGGTTGGCCTGACCGCCTGGCAGGCGCTGGTGGATGTGGCCGCGCTGAAGCCGGGGCAGAAGGTGTTCATTCAGGCCGGGTCCGGCGGCGTGGGCACGTTCGCGATTCAACTGGCCAGGCATCTGGGCGCCACGGTTGCGACAACAGTGAGCGGCGCGAACGCCGATCTGGTCAAGGGGCTGGGGGCCGATGTGGTGATCGATTACAAGACCCAGGATTTCGCGAAAATCCTGTCCGGCTACGATGTGGTGCTGAACAGCCAGGACGGCAGGACGCTGGAGAAATCGCTGGGCGTGCTGGGGCCGGGGGGCAAGCTGGTCTCGATTTCCGGCCCGCCGGACCCGCAGTTCGCCAGGAAACAGGGGCTGAACCTGGGGCTGCGACTGCTTTTCCGGCTGCTGAGCCGCGGCATCCGGAGCAGGGCCAGGCACCGGGGCGTGGATTTCTCTTTCCTGTTCATGTGGGCGGAAGGCACGGAACTCGGCAAGATCACGGCACTCATCGAATCCGGGGCGATCCGCCCGGTGGTGGACCGGGTTTTCCCCTTCGAGAGCACGCGCGAGGCTTTGGCCTATGTCGAATCCGGGCGGGCCAAGGGCAAGGTCGTCGTCAAGCTGCGCTGAGAAGCCGCATCTTCAGACCTTCATATCGAACCCCAGATGCTTGGCCACCGTGAAGATGTCCTTGTCGCCGCGCCCGCACATGTTCATCACGATGATATGGCCGCGCGGCAGCTTCGGCGCGATCTTCATCACATGCGCCAGCGCATGGCTCGGCTCCAGCGCCGGGATGATCCCCTCCAGCTGGCAGGACAGCTGGAACGCCTCTAGCGCCTCCTTGTCGGTGATGCTGACATACTCCGCCCGTCCCGTGTCGTGCAGCCAGGCATGTTCCGGCCCGATGCCGGGATAATCCAGACCCGCGCTGATGCTGAACCCCTCCAGGATCTGCCCGTCCGGGTCCTGCAGCAGATAGGTCCGGTTGCCATGCAGCACGCCCGGCCGTCCGCCGGTCAGCGACGCGCAGTGCTGCATCCGGTCATCGACGCCCTTGCCGCCTGCCTCCACCCCGATGATCCGCACGGATTTGTCGTCGAGGAACGGATAGAACAGCCCCATCGCGTTCGACCCGCCGCCGATGGCCGCGATCACCGTGTCGGGCAGGCGTCCCTCGCCCTCCTGCTCGGCCAGCTGCCAGCGGACTTCCTTGCCGATGATCGACTGGAAATCACGCACCATGGCAGGGTAGGGGTGCGGCCCCGCCACCGTGCCGATGCAGTAGAACGTGTCGCGCACATTCGTCACCCAGTCGCGCAGCGCATCGTTCATCGCGTCCTTCAGCGTCCCGCGCCCGGATGTCACCGGAATGACCTCGGCCCCCAGCAGCCGCATCCGGAACACGTTCGGGGCCTGCCGTTCGACGTCATGCGCGCCCATGTAGACGACGCATTTCAACCCGAACTTGGCGCAGACGGTCGCGGTCGCCACACCGTGCTGTCCCGCGCCGGTCTCGGCGATGATGCGCGGCTTGCCCATCCGGCGCGCCAGAATGATCTGCCCCAGCACGTTATTGATCTTGTGCGCGCCGGTATGGTTCAGCTCGTCGCGCTTCAGGTAGATCTTCGCACCGCCCAGATGGTTGGTCAGCCGTTCCGCGAAGTAGAGCGGCGAGGGGCGGCCGACATAGTGCTTCCAAAGCCAGTCCATCTCGGCCCAGAACGTCGGATCGGTCTTGGCATGCTCGTAGCGCTGTTCCAGATCAAGGATCAGCGGCATCAGCGTCTCTGACACGAAGCGCCCGCCGAACTGGCCGAAACGGCCCTGTTCGTCAGGCCCGGTCATGAAGCTGTTGAGAATATCGTCGGGCATGGCGTCCTCCGGGGTACCCGACGGATGTAGCCCCCGCACCGGACGGGGTAAAGTGTGCCGCTTGAAAAACGAGACGAGGTTAGCTAAGTTAGCTAAGCAGGAGGATACGCGCGATGCACTACAAAGTTCACGCCGCCAAGACCAATCTGTCCAAACTGATCGACGCCGCCTTGGCGGGCGAGGAGGTCATCATCGCGAAGGGTGATACACCCGTCGTCCGCCTGGTGCCGATCACCAAGTCCGGATTCAAATTCGGGACGATGGCGGGTCTGGTCAAAGGTCCGATCCCTGACTTTCTGGAGCCGATGCCGGAAGATGAACTGCGACTTTGGGAAGGCGGCGATTGACGTCTGTTCTTCTGGATACTCACGCTTGGGTTTGGGCGACCAACCGCCCGGAAATGATTCCGTCCCGAACCGTCGAGCTGATCGCGACTGCCGAACTGGTGCGCGTCAGTACCGTCAGCATTTACGAAGTTGCACAGAAGGTCAGGCTTGGGAAGTGGGACGAAATGAGAAGGTTCATCGAACGTCTCGATACGGAAATGGACCTTCAAACTGCTTTTGCTGCCGTGCCGACACCCGCAGTCTGTTTACTGGCAGGACTTCTCGACTGGTCGCATCGCGATCCCTTCGACAGGATGATTGCAGCGACGGCTCTGCATGGCGGCGACATCCTGATCTCCGCCGACACCGTCTTCGACGCTCTGCCGATCCGCCGCGTCTGGTGATCACGCCCCCAGCGCCGCCTTCACGAAAGCCGCGATCAGTTCGGCGTCCTTGACCCCCGGCGCGCTTTCCACACCCGATGACACATCCACCTGCCGCGCCCCTGTCAGCCGCACCGCCTCGGCCACATTCGCCGCCGTCAGCCCCCCCGCCAGCATCCAGGGCTTGGTCCACCGCCGCCCCGCGATCAGCCCCCAGTCAAACGCGACGCCGTTGCCGCCCGGCAGAACCGCGCCTTTCGGCGGTTTGGCATCGACCATGATCTGGTCAGCGACCGGCTCATGTTCCGCGACCTGCGCAAGGTCGCCCGCATCCGACACGCCCACGACCTTCATCACCGGCAGGCCGAACCGCGCCCGCACCGCCGCCACGCGCGCTGGTGTCTCATGCCCGTGCAGCTGCAGCATGTCGATCGGGACATCGGCCAGGATCGCCTCCAGCGTTGCGTCATCCGCATCGACCGTCAGCGCCACCTTGCACAGTCCCTCGGGTGCCGCGAGGGCCAGCGCGCGCGCCTCGGCAAGCGTCACGAAACGCGGCGACTTCGGGAAAAAGTTCAGCCCGATATAGGCAGCACCCGCCCCGGCGGCGGCCATGACATGGCCCGCCTCGCGCAGGCCGCAGATTTTCACCCTGACTGACATGGCACCCGCTTACCGCGCGGACCCCGGACCCTCAAGCAGCGCCAGCACATCGTCCTTCGGCTTGGCGTCCTTTTCGCGCAGGCGGTTGACCTCACGCGACAGCTGCGACACCTCGCGCCGCCGCGTCGTGGCCTCGGTCCGGTGCTTGGCCTCGCGGAACCACTCCCAGACAAAGCCGATCAGCAGCCCGACCAGAATCCCCGCGAAGATGATCAGGAACAGCGGCAGGTCCACCATCAGCCCCAGGCCCAGAAACGTCTCCATGTCGTCCGGCAGCAGCTTCAGCGTCACCACCTGCCGGTTCGCAAACGCCACCGTCAGCAGCACCAGCCCCAGGATCACAAGGAACAAGATGCGCAGGAACCGGACCATCCGCGCGGCTCAGCCCCCGTTCAGACGGTCGCGCAGCAGCTTGCCGGTCTTGAAGAACGGCACGCATTTCTGGTCCACCTTGACCGATTCGCCCGTGCGCGGGTTCCGCCCCGTGCGCGCGTCGCGCTTCTTCACCGAAAACGCCCCGAAGCCGCGCAGTTCGACCCGGTCGCCCCGCGCCATCGCCTCGATGATTTCCTCGAAGATCGTGTTCACGATCCGCTCCACGTCCCGCTGAAACAGATGCGGATTGTCGTCTGATACTTTCTGGATCAGTTCCGAACGGATCATCTAACCCCCCTCGGGTCGGCTTCTGGGCAGCGCCGCCACGTGTTTTTCGCGCCCGACTATAGGCGCAAACCTTTCGGCCTCAAACAGGAAAGCCGATGGAATACTGTGGAATTCCCGCTGTTTAGACCCGTTTCGCCCGGTCCCCCGCGCCCCGGCCCGCCTGTTGCGGCGCAGCATCGCCGCGAATCGCATCTTTCGCATCGCCCAAGCCTGCGACCGATTCGCGCAAAAAAGAAAGCGGCCCCGCCCGGTGGGGCAGGGCCGCGTCAGACTTTTGCCGTGACGCTTACTTGTCGCCCGAAGACTTCAGCGCCGCGCCAAGGATGTCGCCCAGCGACGCGCCCGAGTCGGACGAGCCATACTGTTCGACCGCCTCTTTCTCTTCCGCGATCTCGCGCGCCTTGATCGACAGGCCCAGCTTGCGGGTCTTGCCGTCCACCGCCGTCACGCGCGCATCCACATGGTCGCCCACCTGGAACCGCTCGGGCCGCTGGTCGGACCGGTCGCGCGACAGATCGCTGCGGCGGATGAACGACTTCATGCCGTTGTACTCCACCTCGATCCCGCCCTCTTCGATCGCCGTCACAGTCGTCGTGATGACCGACCCGCGCTTCACGCCATCGACCGCGTCGCTGAACGTGTCTTCGCCCAGCGCCTTGACGCTAAGCGAAATGCGTTCCTTCTCGACGTCGACTTCCGTGACCGCGGCCTTCACCGTGTCGCCCTTGCGGTACGACTGGATCGCGTCTTCGCCGCGCTGGTCCCACGACAGGTCCGACAGGTGCACCATGCCGTCGATGTCGTTGTCGAGACCCACGAACAGACCGAATTCGGTGATGTTCTTGACCTCGCCCTCGATCATCGTGCCCACGGGATGCGTTTCCGCGAACACTTCCCACGGGTTGCGCATCGTCTGCTTCAGGCCAAGGCTGACGCGGCGCTTGGCCGTATCGATCTCCAGCACCATCACATCGACTTCCTGCGAAGTGGACACGATCTTGCCGGGATGCACGTTCTTCTTGGTCCAGCTCATTTCGCTGACATGGACCAGACCCTCGACGCCCGCTTCCAGTTCCACGAACGCGCCGTAGTCGGTGATGTTCGTCACGCGGCCCTTGTGGACCGATTCCAGCGGGAACTTGTCCTGCACCGAATCCCACGGATCCGACTGCAGCTGCTTCATGCCCAGCGAAATCCGGTGGGTTTCCTTGTTGATCTTGATCACCTGAACCTTGACGGTCTCGCCGATGTTCAGGATCTCGTTCGGGTGGTTGACCCGGCGCCAGGCCATGTCGGTGACGTGCAGCAGGCCGTCCACGCCGCCCAGATCAACGAACGCACCGTATTCGGTGATGTTCTTGACCACGCCGTCCACCGTCTGGCCCTCGGTCAGGTTGCCGATGACTTCGGCGCGCTGTTCCGCACGGGATTCTTCCAGGATCGCGCGGCGCGACACGACGATGTTGCCCCGGCGGCGGTCCATCTTCAGAATCTGGAACGGCTGCTTCATGCCCATCAGCGGGCCGGCATCGCGCACCGGACGCACATCGACCTGCGAGCCCGGCAGGAACGCGACAGCGCCGCCCAGATCGACCGTGAAGCCGCCCTTGACGCGGCCGAAGATCGCGCCGTCGACGCGGGTCTCGGCGGCATAGGCCTTTTCAAGCCGGTCCCAGGCCTCTTCGCGCTTGGCCTTCTCGCGGCTGATCGATGCCTCGCCACGCGCATTCTCGACGCGGTCCAGATAGACCTCGACCGTATCGCCGATGGCGATTTCGGGCTGCTCGCCGGGATTTGCGAATTCCTTGATGTCGATGCGGCCTTCCATCTTGTAGCCGACATCGATGATGGCCTGTCCCGCCTCGATGGCGATGACCTTGCCTTTGACAACCGAGCCCTCTTCGGGCGTGTCCATTTCGAAGCTTTCGTTCAGAAGGGCTTCGAATTCCTCCATCGTCGCTTTAGCGCACATGCGTGTTCAGTTTCCTTTTGTCATGTTTCACGGGCCATGCGGTTGTCTCCGCCGGTCTTGGGGTTTGGTCTTGCCGTCCTCTGCGCAGCCTACGAAAAAATCAGGGTCGGAAACCTCCGACCCTGCTCGACCTCGTACGCTCCGGCTCTGACGGCCTGTTCGACGTGCGGGCGTATAGGGGAAGGGGGGGCGGATGGCAAGCCCGACGCTCACCCCCGCCCCGACCGCACCGCCACAGCCACCCCCGCCGCCACGACCAGCGCGATCCCCACCAGCCCCAGCCCGTCCGGCACCTGGAAAACACCAGCCAGCCCAGCACCGCCGCCCAGACCAGATGCAGGTAGTTCACCGGGGCCAGGAACGACGCCCGCGCCTCGCGGTAGGCCAGCGTGAACAGGTAATGCCCCCCCGTCGCCAGCGCCCCCAGACCCAGCATCAGACCCGCATCGGCCCATGTCGGCACCGGACCCCTCAGCGACCAGGGCAGCATCGCGCCGAAGATCACGGTGCCCACCAGCGCCGTCCAGACCATCATCGCCATAGCACTTTCCGTCCGCGCCAGACTGCGCGTCGTCAGGTGATAGGCCGCCGAGGCGCAGGCGTTCGCCATCGCGAACGCCACGCCCAAAGGCACCAGTCCGCTGCCCGGCCGCACGATCAGCAGGACGCCCGCGAACCCCGCGGCCGCCCCGATCCAGCCTGCCGGGCCGACCCTCTCTTTCAGCAGGACCACCGACAGCAGCATCACCAGGATCGGCGCGATGTAGATGATCGCGACCGTCTCGGCCACCGGCATCAGCGTCAGCGCCATGCCCATCGTCAGCGACGCGAAGGCCAGAAACCCGCCGCGCAGGATCACCAGCCCCGTGCGGTCCGTCCGGAAAAGCTCCCGACCGTGACGCGGGACAAGGAAGACCAGAAGCAGCAGAAGGTTCACCGCATAGCGCAATGCCGACGACCAGCGGCACGTTGAACTTCTGCGCCAGATGCTTCGTCGTCACATCCGCCAGCGCGAACAGCAGCGCCGCACCCATGACCAGCAGCACGCCTTTCAGCGGATTGCGGTCCACCGGGACGGGCGGCAGCAGTTCGGCATCCGCCACTTCGGTCACTGTATCGCTCATCCCGCCATCCTGATTTTTCTTGCCCGCGCGGGCGTCAAACACTTGCCAAATGGTTAACAAGACTTAAATAATCTTTATATATCAATGTTTTGCAAGTTTGTCCACATGTGGACATTCACGGCATCAGCTGCCCGCCGTTCACCTCGATCACCTGTCCCACCACATACCCCGACAGCGCGCGGCTCGCCAGGAACAGATAGGCGCCGACGCAATCCTCCGCCACCCCGACCCGCCCAGCAGGCACCGTCGCCACGCATGGCCTCCATCTGCGCCGCGGTCGAATATCTCTCGTGGAACGGCGTGTCGATCACCCCCGGCGCGACTGCATTCACCCGGATGCCGAACGGGATCAGTTCCTTCGCCATCCCCCGCGTGACATTCGACACGAAGGCCTTCGACGACCCGTACATCCCCGCCCCGCCGCCCGCCCCGTTCCGCGCCGCGATGGATGTCGTGTTGATGATGAAGCCATCCCCTGTGCTGCCCGCCGCCGCCTTCAGATGCGGGATCGCCGCCTGCGACGCCACCACCACCGACCGCGCGTTCAGGTCCATGATCTCGTCATAGTCCTTCTCCGACACATCGCTGTAGGCGATCCGCCGCACCATGCCGCCTGCGTTGTTGATCAGCCCGTCCAGCCGTCCGAAGGCGCGGACCGCCTCATCGACAGCCCGCCGCGCGCCTTCGCCGGTCGAGACGTCGGCATGAATCAGATGGGCATGGCCGCCGCCCACGACGATTTCCGACGTCAGAGTCTCGGCCGCGTCCCGGCTTGCATTGTAGTGGACGCCTACCAAGGCCCCCTGAGCCGCGAAGGCCCGCGCCAGTGCCGCGCCAATCCCGGTCGATGACCCGGTGATCAGCACTGCTTTGCCTGACAGGTCCGGTATCCTGATGTCGGTCATGTCGCACCCCCGTCCCGTCACAGAACGGCGAAGCGCGGGCGGGCGCAAGCCTAGTTCAGCAGCGCCTCGATCTTCCCCGTGATCGCACCTGACATCGGCTTCGGTCCCGACCCCCAGGTCGCCACCACGTCGCCTTTGCCGTCGAGCAGGATCTTGTTGAAATTCCAGCCCGGCTCGAACCCGGTCTGATCCTTGACCCACTTGAAGAACGGATGCGCCTGATCCCCGGCCACATGCGTGATCTCGGTCATCGGCATGTCGATGCCATAGGTCAACTCGCAGAACTCCTTCACCTCGGCATTGGTCCCGTATTCCTGGTTGAAATCCTCGGACGGCACGGCCAGCACGACCAGCCCCTTGCCGCGATAGGCGTCATACAGCGCTTGCAGCCCCTCATACTGCGGCGTGAAGGCGCAGAAGGACGCGGTGTTCACCACCAGAACCGGATGCCCGGCATAGTCCGCAATCGACAGCGTGCCGCCGTCGATCGAATTGAACGGCGCGTCCGGCGGTGCCGCCATCGCCGCATGCGAAACGCCAGTCGCCAGAACCAGTCCCAGAACGATGCTGCGCATACTTCGATTCCCTCTTGATGCAGGCAGCATACGCACGGATTGCCCCACCGGGTCAGTCAACCCTGCGTGTTCAGCCGTTCGCCGACGATCCGCACCGCCTCGGCCACCGCCTGATCCACCGTCATCGCAGACGTGTCCAGCATCACCGCATCCGCCGCCGCCACCAGCGGGGCCACCGCCCGTTCCCGGTCCCGCGCATCGCGCGCCCGCAGGTCGGCCAGAACATCGCCCACCGTCATCGCGGCCCCCTTGCCTGACAGTTCCGCGTGCCGCCGTTCCGCCCGCACCTCGTCGCTTGCCGTCACGAACAGCTTCACCTCGGCTTCGGGGCAGATCACCGTGCCGATGTCGCGCCCATCCAGCACCGCGCCGCCCTCGCTCCGCGCGACCTGGTGCTGGAACCGGATCAGCGCCGCGCGCACCTGCGGCATCGCCGCGATCTTGGATGCCGCCTGCCCGACCTTCGCCGTCCGTAACCCCTCGCGCTTGAAGTCATGCGGGGTCAGCGCCTTGGCCGCTGCGACCGGGTCCATCCCGTCCATCACCTTGCGCGCTGCCGCCCGATAGAGAAGCCCCGTGTCCAGGTATTCAAATCCGAAATGCGCGGCGACCGCTTTGGCAATCGTGCCTTTTCCGGCGGCGGCCGGGCCGTCGATGGCGACTGTGAAGATCATGCGGAATATCGTCCTGTCAGGCTGGTTTCTGTCCCGCTATACTTCGGTCCATGCCGCACCGCCACGTCTTGTGTCTTGCTACGCTGATGTCCCTGCTGGCGCTGGCCCCGGGCCGTGCAGAAGACCTGCGTTGGTTCGGCTACACAGGCATCGACTGCGGGCTCGACGATCCGCACGACGCCACCGCAATCACCGACTACAGCGATGAGGTGGCGGGGTTCACCAATCTCAGCCACATCTGCCTCGACCCCGATCCCACGGTGACAGCGACGCGCCTTCGGAATGCCGTCGCGCATGGCTTCACACCGCTTCTGCACGTCGAGCCTGCGTTCTTTGACATGACACCTGATGGCTTGCGCCCTTCGCCCGAAGCGCCCGCCCTCTGGATGCTCGTAACGCAGGCGATTACCGAAAGCACAGTGCCCGCGTCAGACATCCTGTTCTACCTCGTCGACGAGCCTGTCCTGCGCAAGCTGCCACCCGCTGACCTCGCCGCCGCCGCCGACACCCTGCGCCAGACCTATCCCGAAGCCCGCGTCATGGTGATCGACGCTTACGATCCCGGCGGCCCACGCCCGGTTCCGCCGCAGATCGACTACTGGGGCTTTGATGCCTATGCCGTGCCTGACCCCGGTGCCGAGCCGCTCTACACCGCCTACCTCGACCGCGCGCGGGCAGGCATGACGCCGGACCAGCATCTGGTGCTGGTGATGGATGCGATGCACACGCCGGTCCATGCCGAGGCAGGTATCACAGAGGCGGGCATGGCCGAAGTGGCGCGCGCCTACTACGCTCTTGGCGCTGAGGCGCGGCGATATCGCGGCGATCCTCGCCTATTCCTGGGCAGGCGGGATCGACGGCCCATGGGAAAAAGGCGTCCGCGATCTGCCGCCGGACGTGCGTGCGGCACATGAGCAGATCGGCCGGGCGATCCTTGCCGGGCCGTGATCAGCCGCCGATCTATCGCCGCCGCGGACGTGACCAGACGCGAAAGACAACCGCCGCCAGAAGCGCTGTCATCGCCGCAGCGCTCAGCACGCTTTTTGCGACGGTTGCCGCACTCGCATACGCGATCAGGTCCGCCGGTGCTGAAACGCCGGGGTCGGTCAGCATCCGCCCGACCATCAGGTTTTCCGCATAGTCCGCAGCCATCCCGCCCAGTGCGACCGCGATCAGCGCCGTCCTTAGGGTGCGGCTTCCGATCAGCCGGGCGAAGCACAGCGACAGGCTGGCCGCCAAAAGCGCCGGATAGGCAAGGTCCAGCCGGTGCTGAACATCAACATAGAACCGATGCCCGTCATCGCTCAGGGCGGCCAGAAAGGCCCGCGCCTCGGCCTCGCTATATCCCAGCGGCCGCAGGTCGAAGGGCGCGAGGCCCCCCGCCGCATCCGCCACCTTGGGCAGCGACCAGATGACCATGACCAGATAGATCGCCAGCGTCGCGGCGATGACCGCCCAGAACGCGATCCGTCCCATGCAGCCCCCTCGTTCCCTGATGGTCCCGAGGGGATACTACCACAGGCATTCAGTCCCGCGAAATCTCCGCCCCCAGCCCCGCCATCAGCCCCTCGAACACCGGAAAGCTGGTGGCGATGGGCGATCCGTCATCCACGCTGACCGGCTTTTTCGACGCCAGTCCCAGCACCAGGAAACTCATCGCGATCCGGTGGTCGATATGCGTGCTTGCAGATCGCCCCGCCCGGCACGCCGCCCGCACCCATCCCGTGCACGATCAGCGTATCCTCGTCCTCCTCCACCCGCACGCCGCAGGCTTCCAGCCCCCGCGCCATCGCGTCGATCCGGTCGCTTTCCTTGACGCGCAGTTCCTTCACCCCGCGCATCACCGTCCGCCCGGTCGCAAAGGCCGCCACGACCGACAGCACCGGAAACTCGTCGATCATGCTCGCCGCGCGATCTTCCGGCACCTCGATGCCCTTCATGTTCCCGCTGAACCGCACCCGCAGGTCCGCCACCGGCTCGCCGCCTTCTTCGCGCGGATCGGCGAAGTCGATATCCGCGCCCATTTCGGCCAGCGTCACGTAAAGCCCGTTCCGCGTCGTGTTCTGGCTGACGCCGGGCACCAGGATGTCCGACCCCTCCACGATCAGCGCCGCGCAGACCGGGAAGGCCGCCGATGACGGATCGCGCGGCACCGCCACCGTCTGCGGGCCGCAGTTCCGGCTGCCCGGTCAGCGTGATGACTGAGCCCTCCGACGTCTTCTCGACCGCCACCTCCGCTCCGAACCCCCGCAGCATCCGTTCCGAATGGTCCCGCGTCGGTTCGCGCTCGATCACCACCGTCTGCCCCGGCGCGTTCAGCCCGGCCAGCAGAACCGCCGACTTGACCTGCGCCGATGCGACCGGCGTCGTATAGCGCACCGGCACCGGCATCGCCGCGCCCACAACCGTCATCGGCAGCCGCCCCCCTTGCCGTCCCCAGGCCCGCGCGCCGAACAGCGCCAGCGGGTCCGTCACCCGCCCCATCGGGCGCTTGTTGAGGCTGGCATCCCCGGTGAAGGTCGCCGTGATCGGCGTTGTCGCCATCGCCCCCATGATCAAGCCGCACGCCGGTGCCCGAATTGCCGCAGTCGATCACGTTGCCCGGTTCCGCAAACCCGCCGACGCCGACGCCATGCACCGACCAAGCACCCATCCCCATGCCGCGTGACGTCCGCCCCGAAGGCCCGCATCGCGGCTGCGGTATCGAGCACGTCCTGCCCCTCCAGCAGCCCCGTCACCTTCGTCTCGCCCACCGCCAGCGCGCCGAGGATCAGCGCCCGATGGCTGATCGACTTGTCGCCCGGCACATCGGCCGTGCCGTGCAGCGGACCCGACCGGCGGGCGGTCATCGGAATGGCGGTGCCGTGGCCGGACATGGACGTCTCCTTCATTGCCCGCGCCTGATAGCGCAGGGCCGGAAGGGGGTCCATGCCCCGCGCTCCTTTCAACAAGGACAAATATACCCGCCGGAAATTCCCCGCGTCTCAGGTCCTCATCGCGGTGGGTCGGACCATTTTGCGGCGGCGCCGGATGACATATTCCGCCACCGCGATATTGATCGCCCAGGCACCACCCATCATCACGGTACGCGGCACGACATCGGGCTGCGGTCCAACCAGAATGAACCACGGCAAATGCGTCAGCACCTGCGTCCCCGCACCCAAGCCCAGCGCGTAGGCGCGGATCATCCATTCGCTGTGCCGCAGATAGGCGCTCCGCCGGATCGCCGCATAGCCAAGGCAAAGCGACACGAACATGCCCGCGCCCACTGCCAGCCGGATCGCGTTCAGCACCCTGCCGTCCATCGGCGGCAGGTCATAGTACAACGTCATCCAGATGCCCGTGGCAGCCGAAATCAGTCCGGTAGGGACCACAAGCCGACCCGCGTATCTGTGCCAGCGCCGTCCGCCGCGGCGGAAATCCGGCCAGAACTGCAGCGCGCCAAGGATGCTGAAGGCCGCAACGCAAAAGATGTGCAGGACGAACGGCACCGGCGCAACGAAGAACCGCTCGCTTTCGGGCGTGGCAACGCCGCCTGCCAACTCGCCCAGACGAGCAATCCCCGCGATGATCGGCACCGCGCTCAACAGCAGCAATCCTGCCGGTATCATTACTTCGGGTCGCCTAACCAGCATCTGGCTCTCCTGTTGAAAGGACTCGCCCGCGCATTTGGGTCATTATCCTAAAAGCCGCGTTCGTTCCCTGTCAACGTTGGCCACCCGTCCGCCTCACACCCGCCGGAACGTCATGTAATGCGGCACCCGCGCCTCGCGCAGCGCCTTCTGTTCGTAGCGGGTCGAATACCAGTCGGCCCAGGGTACCCCGCCCCCAGACACCAGTTCGAAACCCGCCTTCGGCGCCTCGGCCAGCGTCTGGCGCGCGTAATCCGGGATGTCCGTCGCCACCCGGAACTCCGCGCCCGATGTCATTACCTTGTGCAACATCGTCAGATGATCCTGCGTCACGAACCGCCGCCGGTGGTGCCGTCGCTTTGGCCAGGGGTCGGGGTAGTTCAGGAAGGCCTTCGACACCGACCCCTCCGGCAGCACCTCCAGCAGGTCCCGGACATCTCCGTCGTAAAGCGCAGCGTTCCCGACGCCCGCGTCGCGCATCTTGCCCAGCAGCATCGCCACGCCGTTCACAAAGACCTCGCAGCCAATGATGCCGACACCGGGGTTCAGCGCTGCCATGTGGATCAGATGCTCGCCCCCGCCAAAGCCGATTTCCAGCCAGACCGGCTTGCCGCCGAACAGCGCCGCGGTATCGATCTTCCGCCGCTCCGGGTTCTCGTCCCGATGCACGCCCGCTATCCGCCAGCGCCCCAGATCGTCCGCCAGATAGCCTTTCTGCGATGCGCGCATCGTCTTGCCACGGATGCGTCCGTAGAAATTGCGCCGTTCGGCAGGGTCGTCTTGCACGCGCTCAGGCTCCGGTCGGGGTCCGCGCCTCTAGCCTCCGGCCCAGCAGCCGGTCAAGCCCGCAAAGCCCCGGTCACTCTGCCCCATGCGCCTTCAGCCAGGCTGTCATCTGCGCGATCTCGCCTTCCTGCGCCTTGATCACGCCCTCGGCCAGTGCCCGGATTTCGGCGTCCTTGCCGAATTCCAGCACCACCTTGGCCATGTCGATGGCCCCCTGATGATGCGGGATCATGCCGCGCACGAAATCGACGTCCGCGTCGCCCGTGTAGGGCACCATCATGCCCCCCATCATCGCATCCATGGCTGTCTTGTAGCCCGCCGTCGAGGGTGCCTCGTCCTGCGCCATCGCCGGTGCCACCGGCAACAGGTCCGACATCCGCATCGCGCCGCCCGAAGCGCAGCCGAGTCCCCATCCACACCGCCATCGCCACCATCATCAGGTTCTCGGTCAGCGACACGAAACCCAGAGGGCACATTGCTGTCCCCGCCGACGCAGGCGCATTTGATCTCGCGCTTGTCCACATAGACCGCTTTGATCACCGACACCGCGCCGATGGTGCCGATGGTCAGCGCCAGCGGCACCGACAGCCAGGGCAGTATACCCGCGACCATCAGCACGCCCGCCAGCCCCTCGGCAAACGGATAGACATAGCCATAGGGCAGCCAGCGCTTGGCCAAGAGGTCATAGTTCAGGAACATCGTCGCAAAGGTCTCGACATCGCGCAGCTTCAGCATTGCCAGCACGCACATCGAAAATCCGATGAACCATTCCGCCGCGCGGATCGTGAAGGGCGTGCCATAGACCGCCATGCTGACCGCCAGCGCCATCAGCGCCGTCATCGCGAACAGCGCGATCACCGGGCGATAGGTCAGCGCCTTGGGGTCGCGGACGGTCAGCCCCAGGAACCGCCGCAGATCATCGTGCCCGCCGACGCGCTGGCCACCGATGAATATCTGCGGCGTCGTCTTGACGCCTTCCGCCTCCTTGAACCGCTCCGTCTCGGCCTTGTCACGCAACGGGTGGTCGTCGATGGCGTAGCCGTTCTTCTTCAGCAGGTGCAGCGCGCGCAGCCCCCAGGGGCAGGTATGGGTGTCATAGACCATGCGATAGATCGTGGCCTGTTTCACGGCGGCGTCCATGACGCTCTCCTTGTTGTGCGGTGTCTGCCTGCCGCCTATGTAGGGTCCGTAGCATGGTCCGGAGTTCAAGGCATGACACAGATGACAATCGCGCGACTGGCCGATGCAGGCGGCGTCGGGGTCGAGACCGTGCGCTATTACCAGCGTCGCGGGCTGATGGCTGAACCGGAGCGCCCGGCAGGCGGGGTGCGGCGCTATGGGGCAGGGGACGTGCGGCATCTGCGGTTCATCAGGGCCGCGCAGGCGGCGGGGTTCACGCTGGAGGAAATCGGCGAGCTTATCAGGCTCGATGCCACCGACGACCGTCCCCGCGCGCATGAAATGGCGCGGGCGCGCATCGCCGCGCTGGACGCAAAGATCGCGGATATGCAGGCGGCCCGTGCCAACCTTGCGCGGCTGGCGCATGCCTGCGGCTGCGGCGATGCGGGGCCATGCCCGATCCTGACGGCGTTCGACGGGACTTAGTGAGGTGTCAACGGGGCTGTGCGCGTCAACTGCCCCAGTCGCGCAGCCGTCAGTCCGGGAAACCGGCCCGGCGCAGCGCGGCGTGAAGCAAGCCATCCAGATCCGGCGCGTATTGCGGGCCTTGCCGGAACAGGCTGACCGAGGCGTCGGGACGGCGTTCGAGGGTGACCGTCCGCCAGTGCGCTGCCGCCACGGCATCGTCCGCAAGGGTGGCGGTCGCGGCGGCCACCATGGTAAGAAACGTGTGGTTCGGTGCGACCCTTGCTCCGCGCGCCGCAAGGCCAGCCGCCTCCGCATACCGCCCGCCGACAAGCTGGGTGAGGCCGAGGTGCACAAGCATCGGGCCCATCAGCGGATCGAGCGGGCTGAGACGGATCGATTCCGAAAGCGACGGGGCCGGGTCGGAGACACGCGCAGACTGAAGCTGGGCGAAGCCACGGGAGTAATGCGCCTTGGCATAGCTCGGGTTCAGTCCGATCGCCCGGTCAAGCCAGTCGATGCAGTCGTCGGGCCGCCGCGACACAAGATGGCTGCGCCCCATCGCGAAGTTGGCGGCGGGGTCCAGCGGGTCGATCTCGATCCCGCGCTCGGCAAAGCGCTGCACGTCGGCAATGGCCCGCGTCCGGTCGGCGGCGTAGCCCATCATAGCATCCTGAAAGCTGGTGAACGACCGGGCGGCGAAAGCCGGGGCGAAGAACGGGTCCAGCACTGTCGCACGTTCGAACAGCGCGGCCGCCTGTGCGTTTCCTTCGCGGGTGAAGCGATAGGCCTGACGCAAGCCCAGATGGAACGCCTCCCAGGCATCCAGCGCATCGACAGGCTTGCCCTGCGCCCGTGTCGCCTCGTTCAGCGGCACGCGGATTTCCAGTTCAGCCAGCACGGCGGCGGCGACCGCCTCGCGGAACGCCGAAATATCCCCGGCCTCGGCCGTGATGCGGTCGGTCCACAGAACCGACTGGGTCCGGGTGTCAGAAAGCTCGACCTGCGCCGACCATCGCCCTGGCGCGTCCATGCCACATCTCGCCTGTGACCGCGTAGTCGGCACCCAGAACGCTCTGCAAGGCACCCAGATCGACGGTCGGCCCCCGGAACCGGAACGACGACTCGCGGGCGATGACCCGCAGCCAGCGCAGGCGCGACAGGTGCGCCGCGACCTCGGCGGCCACGGCGTCGCCCAGAAGGGCGGGGCCTGCCTCGGTCGGCATCCGGAAGGGCAGGACGGCGATGGTCGGCGGGCCGCGCGGCGCGTCGGGTGGCGTCGGCACCGGTGCCACGTCGCTGACCGCGACCCTCGCCGCCGACAGGATCGTCACCGGCGCGACCATGCGGAACCCCTGACCGCGCACCGTCCGGATGACCGCCTGCGCGTCGCCCGTGTCATCCACCGCCTTGCGCGCCAGCTTGATGACGGTGGCGACAGCCGCATCCGAGATGTGCAGGCCGCCCCAGACAGTCTCGATCAGTTCGGCAAGACCGATCACCCGGTCGGTGTTCTCGGCCAGATGCCGCAGCGCTGCAAAGACCTTGGGTTCGACGTGGCGGACACCGTCCGGCCCGCGCAGCTCGCCGCGGTCAAGGTCGAGGGTGAAGGCGGCGAAGCGAAGTTTCATGCGGTCGGCACCGACGCTTCCCCCCCAAAATCCACATCAAAAACACAAGCGGCGCTCAAGCGCCGACTGGCCCCTAAGCATAGCCTTGGGTTCAGGGATGCGGCAAGCGCCGTGGCCCGCCAGCAGAACCGGAGGGAGATCACGCCATGTCCGCAACCCTGACAAATGTCGGAAATCCGTCGCAGCGCCGTCAGTTCGCCGCGTTGCGCGCCTTCGTCCGCCAGCTGGCCTCGATCCCGCTGGAAACGCAGGCGCATTTCGCAAGGGTGAAGGACGCCCATATGCGCCAGGCGCGGTTTGCCAGCCTGCCCGACGAAGCGGAGGCCGATCTGGGAATGTCGGCAGAGGACATCCTGTCGGCACCCTCCTACGACGCAGTGCTGCCGTTCTTCATGCAGCAAGGGCAAGGCAAACGCGGCTGACATCCTGGACTGCACGCGCGACCGGGCGCGCGATAGCATTGGCAATAGATACGGCTCCGGTGCAGGATCGCGCGATGCACTTCGGCTTGCCAAAGGAGGCATGTCAGATGGACCCAGCACCCGACGAACCCGTTCGCGATCCCACGCGACTTGGCTTCGATCCGGCACGGCTGGCGCGTATCGGCCCCTGGATGCAACGCTATACCGACAGCGCGCGCTGGCCGGGCGGGGCGGTGCTGATCGCACGGCATGGCGAGCTTGCCTATTTCGACAGTGTCGGCTGGGCTGACGTGGAGGCCCGCCGCCCATGGTCGCGCGATCTTGTCGCCCGCATCTACTCGATGACCAAACCGGTGACCGCCGTTGCCCTCCTGATGCTGCACGAAGAGGCACGGGTGCATTTGGACGATCCAGTCGAAGCCTATCTGCCCGAGTTCAAGAATGTCCAGCTCCTGATTCCGGGCGCCACCGCGCTGGACCAGACCGTGCCGACGCCGACGAAGATGACGATCCATCACCTGCTGACCCACACCGCGGGACTGAGCCTGTTCACCAACCCGCGGATTCTGGGCGAGGCTTATGCCCGCGAGACGCTTGGCATGGCTATGGGCTATGGCGGGCTCGACCGGATGGTGCGCAGGATTGCGGAACTGCCGCTGGAGTGGGCGCCGGGCACGCGGTGGCAATACAGCGCCGGCAGTGATGTCATCGGTCGTATCGTCGAAGTGGTGTCCGGCATGTCGCTGGACCGGTATTTCGCCACCCGGATCTTCGACCCGCTAGGCATGACCGATACCGGCTTCTGGGTGCCCGACACCGCGATGCGCCGCTTTCCGCCATTGTATGTGACGACCGACGGCGGCATGGCGCTGCACGAGGCGGCGGCGACATCGGCATGGCGGCAGGGCCGGGTCGACACGTTCTGCGGCGGGGGAGGCCTGGTCGGGTCGATCGACGACTATTGGCGCTTCGCCGAGATGCTGCGGGGTGGCGGGGTGCGGGGCGGCGCGCGCCTTCTGAGTCCGCGGACGCTGCAACTGGCGACCCGAAACCACCTGCCGGGCGATCTGGCCGCGATGGCGACCGAAGTCTGGGCTGAGACGCAGTTCGACGGCGTGGGCTTCGGTCTTCTGGGCTCAGTTGTGCTGGATCCCGCGAAGGCGGGGATTTCCGCGCAGGTCGGCGACTTTGGCTGGGGCGGCGCGGCGGGCACCTTCTTCTGGGTCAGTCCGGTAGACGACATGGTGGTGATCCTGTTCACGCAGCTCTTGCCGTCCAGCGCGATACCGGTGCGCAAGGAACTGCGTGCCCTGGTTCACGGCGCGTTGACGGGGGCCTGAGCGGCGCCCGCCCCGTCACACCGCCTTCTTCAGCGCCTCGGCCAGGTCCGTCCGTTCCCAGCTGAACCCGCCATCCGCCTCGGGCGCGCGCCCGAAATGCCCATAGGCGCTGGTGCGCGCATAGATCGGCCTGTTCAGGCCCAGCTGTGTGCGGATGCCGCGCGGGGTCAGGTCCATCACCTTCGCCACCGCCGCCTCGATCGCAGCCTCGGGCACCGCCACCCGTGCCGTACGTGTCGGCATAGATCGCCAGCGGTTTCGCCACCCCGATCGCATAGGCGACCTGGATGCAGCAGCGCCGCGCAAGGCCCGATGCGACGACGTTCTTCGCCAGATAGCGCGCGGCATAGGCCGCCGACCGGTCCACCTTGGTCGGGTCCTTGCCGCTGAACGCGCCGCCGCCATGCGGGGCCGCGCCGCCATAGGTGTCCACGATGATCTTGCGCCCCGTCAGGCCCGCGTCGCCGTCCGGGCCGCCGATCACGAAGGTCCCCGTCGGGTTCACCCACCATTCGGTGTTCTTGGTCAGCCAGCCCTTCGGCAGAACGTCGGTGATGTAGGGCTCCACAATCGCCCGGATGTCCGCGCTCGTCTGGCTTTCATGCGCGTGCTGCGTGGACAGCACCAGCGACATCACCTCGACCGGCTTGCCGCCCTCGTAGCGCAGCGAGATCTGCGATTTCGCATCGGGCTTGAGCGTCGGTTCCTGCCCGGACTTCCGCACTTCCGCCAGCCGCCGCAGGATCGCATGGGCATACTGGATCGGGGCGGGCATCAGTTCCGGCGTCTCGTCCGTCGCATAGCCGAACATGATCCCCTGATCGCCCGCGCCGTCCTTGTCCACGCCCTGGGCGATATGCGCCGACTGCGGATGCAGCAGGTTCGTCACCTCGCAGGTGTTCCAGTGGAACATGTCCTGCTCGTATCCGATGTCCTGGACGCAATCGCGCACGATGCCGTCGATCCGGGTCATCATGGCGGCGGTCTTGCCCTTGTCCGACAGGCCCACCTCGCCGCCGACCACCACGCGGTTCGTCGTCGCAAAGGTTTCGCAGGCGACGCGCGCATTCGGTTCTTCGGTCAGGAAGGCGTCGAGCACGGCATCCGAAATGCGGTCGCAGACCTTGTCGGGATGCCCCTCGGACACGGATTCCGAGGTGAAAATGTAATCTTGGCGGGACATGGGAAACGCTCCATTGGGTTGACCTGTCACGCCAGGAAGCCGTTGTGACAGCAGGACGCTCTGCCTTAGCGGGAGTGCCGGGGCCGGTCAATGACCGACGCGGACGCGGCGGATAATCAGGGCCAATAGCGCCAGCGACAGCAGGACTGTTGCAGGCCAGTCACCCGTGCGCGCGTAAAGCGTGGGCGGCAGGGCAGGGGGGACGGCGGCATCCAGATGCCCGACCGTGTTCAAGGGCAGGCTGGCGCGTATCCGGCCCCGCGCGTCAATCACCGCAGTGATCCCGGTATTGGCGGCGCGCAGCAGCGGCAGTCCCTGTTCGACGGCGCGCAGGCGCGCCTGCGCCAGATGCTGATATGGGCCTGCCAGATTGCCGAACCAGCCGTCGTTCGTGACCTGCAGGATCCAGTCGGGGCGGTCCGGGCGTGCGCAGGTCCTGCGGAAACACCGCCTCGTAGCAGATCAGCGGCAGCACGCGGCCTGCGCGGTCCGAGATCGAGCACCCGGGGTCCGGGACCGGCGCTGTAGCCGTTGCCTTCGCGTGCGGCAAAGGCGCGGATGCCGATGGCGGCAAGCAGGTCGCCCGCCGGGATGTATTCGCCGAACGGGACCAGATGCCATTTGTCGTAGACATGGGTCACGCTGCCGCTGCCGCCGATCACCGCCAGGCTGTTGAA
Organism: uncultured Alphaproteobacteria bacterium; assembly: GCA_963819585.1. GTDB lineage: Bacteria > Pseudomonadota > Alphaproteobacteria > Rhodobacterales > Rhodobacteraceae > JAOADN01. The sequence goes on along the minus strand of CAWFWP010000009.1, from coordinate 16,498 downwards.
ATAGCGCGGCCCATCCGCCGCGCTGGATGCCCAGAGCGATCGGAACGCCGCGCGACGCGGCGGTCATCTCGGCGAACAGCGAACCGGTCCGGTCCAGCAGCCAGGGCACGGCGGTTTCGGGCCAGACGATCAGGTTCAGCGGCGGATCGGCGGGCAGGGCGGTGGCCTGCATCTGCCGGTCGAGGAAGAGATCCCACATGTCGGCGCGCCATTTCAGCGACTGGGTGGCGTTCGGCTGGACAAGCCGGACGCGGATGGCCGGGTCACGCTCGGCAACATCTTCGCCCAGGCGCAGTGTCCCGCCGATCCACAGAGCTGCAACCGCCGTAGCGGACACCACAGTCAGCGCGACGCGCCCGCGTGAGCCGGGCGGACAGCACCGGAAGGGCGGCGGCCAGCGTGGCGATCAGCGACAGACCGACCGGGCCGACGAATGCCGCCGCCTGCATGACCGGCGTGCCGATCCAGACATGACCGATCAGCGCCCAGGGAAATCCCGTCAGGACATAGCCGCGCAGAAGGTCCGTCGCGGCCAGACCGACAGCGAAACCCAGCGCGCGCTGCGGGGCGGCTGCGCCCGATCCCTGCAACGCGCCCCGGCAAGCCCCCAGAACAGCGCCATGCCCCCGGACATCAGGACCAGCGCGAAGGGCGCCATCCAGCCATCACTCGACCGGATCGACCAGGAACGGCTCCACGATCCAGAACATCGCCGCCGCGAAATACCCCGCGCCCGCCGCCCATCCCGTCCAGGCGCACGCGGCACCTTGCGCCCGCGCGATCCGCAGCGTCAGGACCGACAGCGCCGGGCAGGGTGAGAAACCACAGACCCAGCGGGGCAAGACCCGAAGCGCAGACGGCACCAAGGGCGGCCGCTGATCCCGAGATGCCGGAGCGGTGGCCGAGGCGACCCGAGGCTGCGCAGCCATCCCGCGCGCTGACCGACCGCTCGGCTCAGCTTGCCGTCGCCTGCGGCAGGCGCACCCTGAGCCGCTTGATCCGGCGCGGATCGGCATCGACAACCTCGAATTCGACGCCGCTGTCGTGCTTGATCACCTCGCCCCGCGACGGAATGCGGCCCGACAGCATGAAGACGAGGCCGCCCACACTGTCCACCTCTTCGGCCTTTTCCTCGACCGCGATCCGCATTCCGGTTTCGGCCTCGAATTCGGCCAGGTCTGCGCGGGCCTGCACCAGATACTGGCCCGGCTTCTCCTCGACCCACAGACCCGCTTCGGACGTGTCGTGCTCGTCCTCGATCTCGCCCACGATCTGCTCGATCAGGTCCTCGATCGTCACCAGCCCGTCCACGCCGCCGTATTCGTCGATCACCAGCGCCATATGAATGCGCTCCGCCTGCATCTTCTGCAAAAGGATATGCGCGGGCATCGAGGGCGGCGCATAGATCAGCGGGCGCAGCATCTTGCGCAGGTTGAAACGCGGCTTCGGGTCTGTGAAGAACTGCTGGATCGCGAAATCCTTCAGGTGGACGATGCCCTGCGGCATGTCGAGCGTCCCCTTGAAGACCGGCAAGCGCGAATAGCCGCTTTTGCGGAACGCCTCCACGACCTCCGGCAGGGTCGCCGTCAGCGCCAGTGCCTCGATCTCGACCTTCGGGATGGCCACGTCCTCGACCTGCAGGCGCCGCAGCTGCCCCATGCCGCCTGCCGGTTTCTGCGCCGGCGCCGCGTCACCGCCCGCATCGCCATTGTCCTGGGCTGGTTCCCCTGCGGAAAACGCACTCAGGATACGGCCCAGAAAGCCTTTCTGGCCGCTACTGTCGGATGCGTCCGCAGCGCCCTCGGACCCGGCATCCGCACCCTCTATGGTGTCGCTCATCTTGTCCTTCCGCGGTCCCGCCCGGGGACGCCCTTACCGATAGGGGTCATCAAGACCCATCGCTGCCAGTATCCGCACCTCGTGCCCTTCCATCAAGGCCGCATCCTTGTCGCGGACATGATCGAAGCCCAGAAGATGCAGCGTGCCGTGGACCAGAAGATGGCTCACATGCGCCCGCGCGTCCTTGCCCTGCTCCTCTGCCTCGCGCTGGCAGGTCTCCCAGGCGATGGCGATATCCCCCAACTCCTCCGGCATTTCCGGCTGGCCAGCCTGCGGCCGGTGTGGCGGAAATCCATCCTGGTCTGCCCCCCGTTCGTGCGACGGCCAGGACAGCACATTTGTCGGCTGCGGCTTGCCCCGGAAATCCGCGTTCAGTTCGGCAATGCGGGTGTCCGAACAGCCCAGAAGGCTGATCTCGAAGCCCTCGGCGGGCAAACGCAGCGCCGTCAGTGTCGCTTGCGCCGCAGCTTCCGCCAGCTCGGCCAGACCGAACGCCTCCCACCGGGCGTCCTCGATCAGGGTGTCAACCAGCGGCTCCATCGTCGCGGTCATAGGCTTCGATGATCTTCGCCACAAGCGGATGCCGGACGACATCCTTCGACGTGAAGTAGTTGAAGCTGACGCCCTTCACGTCCGACAGGATGCGCTCCGCGTCCTGCAGGCCTGACTGCACGCCGCGCGGCAGGTCCACCTGTGTGCGGTCGCCGGTCACGACCATCCGGCTGCCTTCGCCCAGACGGGTCAGGAACATCTTCATCTGCATCGTCGTCGCGTTCTGCGCCTCGTCCAGCACGACAAAGGCATGTGCCAGCGTGCGGCCCCGCATGAAGGCCAAGGGCGCAATCTCGATCCGCTTTTCGGCGATCAGCTTCTCGACCTGCTTGGCGGGAAGAAAGTCGTTCAGCGCGTCGTACAGCGGCTGCATGTAGGGATCGACCTTTTCCTTCATGTCGCCCGGCAGGAACCCCAGCCGTTCACCGGCTTCCACCGCCGGGCGCGACAGCACGATCTTGTCCACATGCCCGCCGATCAGCATCGTCACGCCGACGGCCACCGCCAGATAGGTCTTGCCGGTGCCCGCAGGCCCGATGCCGAAGGCCAGTTCGTTCAGGAACAGATTCTTCACATAGGCCTTCTGCGCCTCGGTGCGCGGCTCGACCTGCTTCTTGCGGGTGCGCAGTTCGTAGCGGCCCGACTGGAACATCTCCAGCTGTTCGTCCAGGCTCGCGGGCGCGTCGAAGGTTTCCGTGCTCATCCGGATCGCCGCGTCGATGTCGCCCGCCTCGATCGCGCGTCCGGTTTCAAGCCGCGCATAGAGACCCTGAAGGACAGATGCGGACTGCCTGCGCGCCTGTCCCTGGCCGACCACGGCGATCTGATTGCCGCGCCTCAGGATATGCACGCCAAGCTGATGCTCGATCTGCGCGAGGTTGCGGTCAAATTCGCCGCAGAGATCGATCAGGATGCGGTTGTTGGGAAATTCGAGGAGCGTTTCATGCACATCCTCGGGGTCGGGCGGGGGGGTCAGCGCACTGATGCCCAAACGGCGGTCTCCCTTTGATCAAGGCCACAAAGCGATGGTGCCCGCAGCCGGGGCGCAAATCAAGCCTGTCCAGAAAGGCAAACTGCGTCCGCGCCGGAATCCTGCCGGGCGACCCCTTACCGCCGCCGCCGGATCGCCCGGTCAGTTCCGGTTAAAAATGGACCCGTCCCGGTATGGCCCATAGGCGTATCCGCCGGGGGCCTTGCCCGAACAGACCGGCTTTCCGTCCGGCGTCAGGCGCGCCGACAGATAGCCTTCCAGCCCGTCATCGACGATCCAGTGGTCGCAGCCGTTCGGATCGATCCAGATGCCCGCCTTCAGGTCCGTCAGCGATTTCCGGTCGATGCCGTAGTCGTTCGTTTTGTCCGTGCCGTCGCCTTCGCAGGCGGACACCAGAGGCAACAGCATCGCGGCCATGGCAAGTTTGCGCAGCATCATCCTGTCCCCTCAGTTCACGCAGGAAATTTCGACGCGCCGGTTGGCGGCCATGCCGCCCGGCGTCTTGTTCGACTTCGCGGGCCGGGTCTCGCCGAACGACACCACGCTTGCCACCTTGGCCCCGCTGGTGCGGGCGACCGATGCGACCGCAGCGGCCCGCGCCTTCCCCAGCGCCATGTTCGATGCAGCACTGCCCCGGCTGTCCGTGTGGCCCGCGATCTGCACCGCCGTCCCGCCCTTCGCACGGAAGAAGTCCGCAAGCCGAGCCCGCTCGGACGCCGGGATCGCAGCACTTGCCGTGGCAAACAGCTGATCCGCCGCGAAACTGCCGCAGACCGGGGCAGGCCTGCCGCAGATTGGCTTGCCCGCGCGGTCCAGCACAAGGTCCATGAACCCCCGGCCCTTTTCGTCCATCGCCCAGTGCTGACAGCCGTCCGGATCGATCCAGATCGCCGGTTTGAACGCCTCGGCCGTTTCCGGCACCGGAAACACCGGGTCGTTCTTCGCCCGCGCCCCGCGCAGGCAGACCGGCTTGCCGTCCATCGTCCGCACCGGGTCCATGAAGCCGCGCTGGCCGTCATCCATCACCCAGTGCTGGCAGCCGTCCGGATCGATCCAGATCGCCGGGCGATACTGATCTTCGGGCAGTCCGGAATTCACAGCGGTTTCAGCATGTCCTGCAACAGCCAGCGCCAGGCTCAGCATCGCCGTCAGGCCTGCAATCACGCTGCGCATCTTGAACCCCCGAACCTTCGCTCTGCAGGCATCCGGCAGGCCCGCGCACGTCAACCGTTAACATCCCTAGCCGATTCCCGCCGGAAAGGAAGGCTGTCGACGCGCCCACGCGCCGGAAAGGCGACGGTGTCGCCCTCACGCCACCAGGATTCGCGCGCCGAGCGAGTTGCGCTCGGACCGCACCACATGCGCGCGCAACAGTTCGCCCGGCGCGCAGCCCGCGCCGGTCAGATGCACGGCATGCAGGTATTCAGACTTGCCCGTCATCTGTCCCGGCATTCGTCCCGGTTTTTCCACCAGCACCGTCACCTCGCGCCCGATCATTGACCGCTGAACCGCCTGCTGCTGGTCCGCGATCAGCGCCTGCAGCGTCTGAAGGCGGGCGTCCGCGACTTCCGACGGAACCTCCGCGCGCCCCGCCGCGGGCGTTCCCGGCCGCGCGGAATAGCGAAAGGAATAGGCGGCACCGAAACCGACCGCGCGGATCAGGTCCAGCGTCGCCTGAAAGTCCGCATCCGTCTCGCCGGGGAACCCCACGATGAAATCGCTCGTCAGCAGGATATCAGGCCGCGCCGCCCGGATCCGCCCGATCAGGCGCAGATAGCCCTCTGCCGTGTGCTTGCGGTTCATCGCGCGCAGCACCGCGTCCGACCCCGACTGCACCGGCAGATGCAGACAGGGCATCAGCTTCGGCTCGTCCCCATGCGCTGCGATCAACGCATCCGACATGTCGTTCGGGTGGCTTGTCGTGTACCGGATGCGCGCCAGACCATCGATCGCGGCCAGTTCCCGGATCAGCCCCGCCAGCCCGCCCTGGTGCGCGTGATAGGCATTCACGTTCTGCCCCAGCAGCGTGATCTCCCGCACGCCCTTTTCGACAAGGGCGCGGGCCTCGGACAGGATGCGGTCGGACGGGCGGCTGACCTCGGACCCCCGCGTATAAGGCACCACGCAGAACGCGCAGAACTTGTCGCAGCCTTCCTGCACCGTCAGGAATGCCGTCGGGCGCGCCAGCACCGGACGCTCCGGCAGGTGGTCGAACTTGTCTTCCGCCGGGAAGTCCGTGTCGATAGCCCGCTCGCCGCGCCCGACCGCCTTTACCATCGCGGGCAGCCGGTGATAGCTCTGCGGCCCCACCACCAGATCGACCAGAGGCATCCGCCGCATGATCTCGGCGCCCTCGGCCTGCGCGACGCAGCCCGCCACGCCGATCTTCATGCCCGGCTTTGCCGCCTTCAGCGGCCGCAGCCGTCCGAGGTCCGAGAACACCTTCTCGGACGCCTTTTCCCTTATGTGGCAGGTGTTCAGCAGCACCAGGTCCGCATCGTCGGCCAGATCCGTCGCCACATAGCCGTCCGCGCCCATCGCCTCGGCCATGCGCTCGCTGTCATAGACGTTCATCTGACAGCCGTAGGTCTTGATGAAAAGCTTCTTCGGCGCGGTCATCGGCAGGGGTCCTGATGCGCGTTCCGTCTCTCGGGGCGCGCGCTGCCCTTTAGCGCGGATCGCCCCTGCGGGGCAATGCCGCAGCCCCCGCACCCCTTGCATTGCGCGCGGGCATGACCGAGTTCTGATCGCAAGGGCGAAGCGGCAGGCGGGCACAGGTGGACTATTCCGGGCTGGAGGATTTTCTGGGGCGCGCCGGGCCGGTTCTGGCCAGGGGGCCCGTCGCCGTGGTGCTGGCCGAGGATCCCGTCGAAATTGCCTCGACCCTGCTCCATCTTCACAAGTCCGGCTTCCGCGCCACCGTCGTTCTGCTGCCTGCGGCCATCCCGCTGCCGCCCGACCTGCCCGACGCTGTCACCGCGCGCCTGCATGTCGTCCGCTGGAACACCGCCGCCGACGCCGCGCTGACCCGCGCGCTGAACCCGATCCTGCAGATCGCGCCCGAGACCACCTGGCTGCACTACTGCTACAATGCGGAATTCCTGCTCTATCCCTACTGCGAGACGCGCAGCATCGCCGAGGTCATCGCGTTTCAGACCGAGGAACGCCGCGACTCGGTCCTGACTTATGTCATCGACCTCTATGCCCCTGATCTTGCACGCAATCCTGACGCCGTGAACGCGGCCGAGGCGATGCTTGACCGGTCCGGCTATTACGCGCTGGCCCGGCCCGATCCGAAGAACCAGGGCCACCCCAAGGAGCGCCAGCTCGACTTCTTCGGCGGGCTGCGCTGGCGGTTCGAGGAGCATATCCCGAAACCCCGCCGCAAGATCGACCGCATCGGCCTGTTCCGCGCCCAGAAGGGCCTGACCCTGCGCGAGGATCACACCTTCAACATCGAGGAATACAACACCTATGCCTGCCCCTGGCACAACAACCTGACCGCCGCCGTCGCATCTTTCCGCACCGCGAAAGCGCTGAAAACCAACCCCGGCAGCACCTTCGACATCCCGACCTTCCAGTGGCACAACTCGGTGAGGTTCGGCTGGGAGAGCCAGCAGCTGATGGACCTCGGGCTGATTGAGCCGGGGCAGTGGTTTTGAGCGATGGTCTGAATGGATATGGCCTGGCCTTCCTTCTCTTGCCTGATTTGGCCCGTGACAAATCAGGCCGCGCCTGCCTGCCCCTCGGCAGGCGCGAAGCCGCGCCAGCCGCAGGCACGCGCGTCCTGATTATCGCCGTTCGGGTTGCTTCATCGAACCCCTTGGCCTTCGCCTTGCGGCTACAGCCAAGAGTACCGCGCGACCTGCCACTGGCAGGTCGGCAAGGGCGGTCCTCGGCCTCAATAGCTGACCGGATCAGCTAACAAACCCATAATTTTCTCCCATACCCCTTGATTTCAAAAGACTTATTAATGGTCCCACCGTGGGACCGCCCCTTTTCGCCCCCCAAACCGCAACTTCCTCGACCCCGCCCCGTAGCTTCCCCCACAAGGACAGGGACCGGCCCTGTCCCCCATCAGAGGAAGCTCACCATGACCCTTTCCGCCCGTATCCTGACCGCCGTTCTTGCCCTTGCCGCCGCCCCCGCCTTCGCCGCCAATCCGATGGTCGGCGGTGCCGCGATGTTCGAGGAAAAGAACATCGTCGAAAACGCCGTGAACTCGGCCGACCACACGACCCTCGTCGCCGCCGTCAAGGCCGCCGGTCTGGTGGATGCCCTGATGGGCCCGGGCCCGTTCACCGTCTTCGCCCCCGTCAACGACGCCTTCGCGGCGCTGCCCGCAGGGACCGTGGACACGCTCTTGATGCCGGAAAACAAGGACATGCTGACCAAGGTCCTGACCGCGCATGTCGTCGCGGGCGATCTGAAACTGGCCGACCTGCGCACAGATGGTCGGGGCCGACGGCTTCGCGAACCTGCAGACCCTGTCGGGCGACGCCCTGTCGGTGAAGTTCAAGGGCGACACCGCGATGGTCTATTCGGAATCGAAGAACATCGGCACGATCACCATCGGCGACGTCGACCAGTCGAACGGCGTGATCCACGTCATCGACGCGGTGCTGGTTCCGAAGTGATTTCCCACCGGGCCGTGCCCCCCGGCGCGGCCCGCGCTTCCGCCTCTGGCCCGGTCACGCGGCCAGGGGCAATTCCTGTTCGCAGATCACCGTGAACTGCGTCAGCACATGCGGCCCGAACGAATGGATCAGCGGCACATCCGCCGCGTCGCGGCCATGCGCGACCTTGATCCGACCGATCCGCCGCGCGTTGTTGCGTGGATCGAACGTCGCCCAGCGCCCGCCCAGATAGACCTCGACCCAGGCCGCGTAGTCCATCGGCCCGGCGACGGGCACGCCGATGTCGCCGAGATAGCCGTTCACGTAGCGTGCCGGGATGTTCAGGCTGCGGCAGAGCGCGATCATCGTATGCGCGAAGTCGCGGCAGACACCGATGCGCTCCTCCAGCGCCTCGAACGCCGTCCGTGTCGCGCGGGCCTGCATGTAGTCGAATGTGATGTGCCCGTGGACAAAGTCGCTGATCGCCTGCACGCGGCACCAGCCCGGGGCCATCGCGCCGAACATGTCCCACGCGCGCTGGCTGATCCGGTCGGTCTCGCAGTACCGGCTGCCGAGCAGGAACATCAGCGTGTCGTCGGGCAGGTCCTGCACCGCGCACTCCTGCGCCGCCGGATCGATCCAGTCCGTGCCGCCGGTGTCGCGCACGATCCCCTGCGACCACATCCGCAGAGTGCCCTGCGGCGCGACCAGCCTGCGGCAGGCGTTGCCGAAGGCATCCCGGTAGAGCGTGGAGGGGACGGCAGGGTCGGTGTGGAACCCGTCGCCCTGAATGACGTCGGCCTGCCGTTCCTGCCGCATGTCCAGCATGCAGATCAGCGGCGTGGGCTTGGGGCTTTCGATCAGGAAGTCATAGCCATAGCGGATCGTGATCATATCTGCCCCCGGGGTACAGAAGCGGCGGATGCCAGCTTCGCGGTTCGGTAACGCCGGGAGCCCCGTCCGGTTCCGGTGGTGCGTCGTCGTCCGTCGCCCAGTCTCAGCGCCGGTCTCAGGCCCGCCGCAGGCGGATCACGACATCGACGCGTGCGACCTCGGCCCCTGCCGGGACCTCCGGCAGGCGCGCGATTTCCAGCTGGTCAGCCGGCGCGTCGGTCAGTTCGGCGGTGTCTTCCCAGTAGAAATGCGGATGGTCGTCCATCCGCGTGTCGAAATAGGACCGGCTGCCATCGACGGTGATTTCGTGGATCAGGCCCGCGCCGCAGAAGGCGCGCAGCGTGTTGTAGACGGTCGCCAGCGACACCGCCTCGCCCGCGCCCTGGGCCGATGCGTGCAGGCCCTCGGCGGTCACATGCCGGTTCTGGCCGTCGCCGACCAGCAGTGCCGCCAAAGCGACACGCTGACGGGTCGGGCGCATGCCCGCCCGCGCCAGCCAGCGCGTTCCGCGATCAAGGGCAATGGTCCGCATGGGCGCCTTTACTGAAACTGTCGGGAATATAGTCCGGGACGACCGTTCAAAGCAATCCCGCGTTCCGCGTCGGCGGCCCGGCAGCTGGGCGGAGTTGGTGCGCCCTGCCACGGGCTTGCCCTGTCGCGGAGGTGGATGCTAGACGGGTCCGGATCCGTCCCGCAACGCCGGGAAGCGGGCGCACAGGGGGGGCGGGATGCCGGACTATCCGACATATTTTGACAAGGCTGCCCTTCTGAAATGCGCGGCGGGCGATCTGTTCGGCCCCGGCAACGCCCAGCTGCCCGCCCCGCCGATGCTGATGATGGACCGGATCACCGACATTTCCGGCGACGGCGGCGCGCATGGCCAGGGCCATGTCGTGGCGGAATTCGACATCACGCCTGCCTTATGGTTCTTCGACTGCCACTTTCCCGGCAATCCCATCATGCCCGGCTGCCTCGGCCTTGACGGCCTCTGGCAGCTGACCGGCTTCAACCTCGGCTGGCGCGGCTGGCAGGGGCGCGGCTATGCGCTGGGCGTGGGCGAGGTCAAGCTGACCGGCATGGTGCGGCCGGACCGGAAGACGCCTGACCTACTTCGTCGATTTCACCAAGGCGATCCAGACCCGCCGGCTGACGATGGGCGTCGCGGACGGGCGCGTCGAGGCGGACGGCGAGGCGATCTATCTGGTCAAGGACATGAAGGTCGCGCTGTCGGTGGCGTGAGTGCCATCGCATTCACTCTGTCACGGCGGTCAGTTTCCAGTCGTTCTGTGCGGAAGATGACTTGCGACCGGACTGCCGACGCTCGACATCCATAGATTGTGATTGACGGTTAGCCGTCACTAGATGACTATAGAACAAAAATAGAACTATGCGGGCGAGCCATGGGCAAGAACATCCTTATCTTTTCAGACGGAACAGGGCAGGTCGGCGGGCTGCGCCCTGACCAGCGCCTATCGAATATCTACAAGATGTACCAGGCTATGCGGCCCGGTCCATGGTCGCCCATCAGACCGTTCGAGCAGGTCTGTTTCTATGATCCGGGTCTTGGGGCAGGCGAGGTGGGCGGCTTTACATTGAAGCGCCTTAGGAACGCACTGTCGGCTGCGGTCGGGACAGGCATTGATGAGAATGTAATCGACTGTTATGAAAAGATTATTTCCCACTACGAGCCCGGTGACCGTGTTCTGTTGTTCGGTTTTTCCCGGGGTGCCTATACGGTTCGCGCCGTCGCCAATGTAATGAACCTCTGCGGCATTCCGACGCGGATGCCAGATGGATCCCGTGTGCCGCGATTTGGACCGCGTCTGCGCAAGATCGCCAGTGATGCCGTGAACTATGTTTACAACCACGGAAACGGGTATCCGCGCGGGAAAGCACCGTACCAGGAGCGGCGGGAGGAACTCGGGCGTCGGTTCCGCCAGAAGTATGGGAGCTTTGTGCCCGATGCAGAGACCGATGTTCAGGGAAACGTCCAACCCACCTTCATTGGTGTTTTCGATACTGTTGCGGCACTCGGCAACGCCAAAGTCGGAATTCTGGCGGCGGGGAGTGTTGCGTTCCTGATTGCTGCAGTCTTGGCATCGGTCTGGTTTTCCCTGCATTGGATCACCACGGCTATGCTGCTCGTGTTCCTCGGTGTTGTCGCTTTCTGGTATGGACGGCTGAAATGGTCTCAATGGAAGTATTTCTCTCCAGACGAGCACCGGCCTTTGAATATCTTCCGGCCTATGGACTGGCCCTCGATCTGGAAGAATGGTCACTACGCCAAATGGAACCTGAGTAACTATGATCGGTGGCTCGATTCGGAAGTCGGACATGCCCGGCACGCTTTAGCGATTGATGAGCACAGAGAAAACTTTCCCCGTGTCAGTTGGGCGATGGCGGCAGAGGCAGAAAAGGCAAAGCAGCGCACGCCAGCTTGGCTGAAGCAGGTCTGGTTCGCAGGGTGCCACAGTGACATCGGCGGCAGCTATCCAGAGCCCGAGTCCCGGCTGAGCGATATCGCCCTTCAGTGGATGCTCGAAGAGCTGAAAGAATGCGTTCCAGAGGTATTGGTCAACTCGGACAAACTCTACATGGCGCCCGACCCTACTGGGATGCAGCATGAGGAAACCTACATGTTCGATCTCGGGCCGATTAAGAAGCGGTGGCCATCAAAGCCGCGCACGGTGGACGCGGGTTTTGCACTCCATCCATCAGTGTTGGTAAGGCTCAAGGCTGACGCGGTGTCCCATCTTGGAGAAATGCAGCCTTATCGCCCAAAGCAGCTGAGTGACCATCCCGATGCAAAAGAGCTGTTTCTGTAGCGATTTCTTGGCGATTGATCGTCTCCCCTACATGTTGCTGGCCAAAGCTCCTTTTCCTGTCCGAATGGAACGTTCGGGTGCCAAGTAGTCTTGCTCCTTTGCCGTTCACACCCTTCACCCCCTCCCCGCTTGCCCCCTTCCCCCCACTCCCCTAAACAGGCCCAACCAAGGTTGAGGAGGCCCCATGCGCCGTGTCGTCATCACCGGGATGGGCATTGTCTCGTCCATCGGCAACACCGTCCCCGAGGTCGAAGCCTCGCTTCGCGCCGGGCGGTCGGGTATCGTCTTCGCGCCCGACTACGCCGAACAAGGCTTCCGCTGCCAGGTGCACGGCGCGCCGAAAATCACCATTGAGGATCACATCGACAAACGCGACCTGCGCTTCATGGGCGACGGCGCGGCCTATACCTACATCGCCATGCGCGAGGCATTGGCCGACAGCGGCCTGTCCGACAGCGACATCTCGAACGACCGCACCGGCATCATCGTCGGTTCGGGCGGGCCTTCGACCAAGGCTTTCTACCGCGCCCACAATATCGTCCGCGAAACCGGTGCGCCGAAGCGCATCGGGCCGTTCAGCGTGACCAAGGGCATGTCCTCGACCGTCTCCGCCTGCCTTGCGACGCCGTTCAAGATCAGGGGCGTGAACTATTCCATCACCTCGGCCTGTTCCACCTCGGCGCACTGCATCGGCAACGGGACCGAGCTGATCCAGATGGGCAAGCAGGACATCGTCTTCGCGGGCGGCGGCGAGGAACTGGACTGGACGCTGTCCTGCCTGTTCGACGCGATGGGGGCGATGTCGTCGAAGTACAACGACGCTCCTGCCACCGCGTCCCGCACCTACGATGCGACGCGGGACGGCTTCGTCATCGCAGGCGGCGGCGGTCTTGTGGTTTTGGAGGAACTGGAACACGCCCTTGCCCGGGGCGCGAAGATATACGCCGAAGTGACTGGCTACGGTGCCACCTCCGACGGCTACGACATGGTCGCGCCGAGCGGCGAAGGCGGCGAACGGGCGATGCGGCTTGCCCTGGCCACCCTGCCCAAGGGCCGCAAGATCGACTACATCAACAGCCACGGCACATCGACCATGGTCGGTGACGTGACCGAGGTGGAGGCAATCCGCCGCGTCTTCGGTCGGGGTTCCACCCCGCCCATCGCATCGACCAAGTCGCTGACCGGCCACTGCCTTGGCGGCGCGGGCGTGTGGGAGGCGATCTATTCCCTGATCATGATGAACAAGGATTTCATCGCCGCCTCGGCCAATGTCACGACGCTCGACCCGGCGCTCGACCCGTCCGAGATCGTGACGACGCTGCGCGAGGGCGTGAAACTGGATTCCGTCATGTCCAACAGCTTCGGCTTCGGCGGCACCAACGCGACGCTGCTGATGAGCAAGTATCTGGACTGATTTCATAAAAACACGATGGGGACAGGCATATGGCCGGACTGATGCAGGGCAGGCGGGGCCTGATCATGGGCGTCGCCAACGAACGGTCCATCGCCTGGGGCATCGCCAGGGCGATGGCGGATCAGGGCGCGGAACTGGCCTTCACCTATCAGGGCGAGGCGTTCGGCAAGCGGGTCGAACCGCTGGCCGCCTCGGTCGGATCATCCATCCTCGTCGATGCCGACGTGATGAACCCGGCCTCGCTGGATGCGGCCTTCGCCCGGCTTGCATCGGAATGGGGCAAGCTCGATTTCCTCGTCCATGCCATCGCCTATACCGACAAGGCCGAACTGGCCGCCGACTTCCGCTTCCGCGACACGACGCGCGCGAACTTCGCCCAGACGATGGACATCTCCTGCTTTTCCTTCATCGACGTGGCCCGCCGCGCGGCGGCGATGATGCCCGACGGCGGCACGATCCTGACGCTGACCTTCGAAGGGTCCAACCGCGTGATGCCCTGCTACAACGTCATGGGCGTCGCCAAGGCCGCGCTCGAGGCATCCGTGCGCTATCTCGCGGCCGACCTGGGTCCGCAGGGCATCCGCGTCAACGCCGTCTCGCCCGGCCCGATGAAGACGCTGGCCGGGTCCGCGATCGGTTCGGCCCGCGCGACCTACCGCCAGACCGAGGCGACCGCCCCCATGCGGTCGAACGCGACGCTGGAGGCGGTGGGCGGCACGGCGGTCTATCTGGCGTCGGACGCCGGGGCCTTCACGACGGGCGAGATCATCCGCGTGGACGGCGGCGTGCATGTGATGGGGATCGCGCAGGCGGAGGGCTGACCCCGGCTGCGAGCGCCGGGGCGCTGCCCCGGACCCCCGGAATATTTGGGCAAGACGAACAATGGAGAAAACGCCATGCCCCAGATGATCTTCGTCAACCTCCCCGTCGCCGACCTGCCGAGGTCGATGGCGTTCTACCGGGCGCTGGGCTTTGATTTCAATCCGCAGTTCACCGATGACACGGCGGCCTGCATGGTCATATCCGACACGATCTTCGCCATGCTGCTGACCCGCAAGCGCTTCGCCGATTTCACCACGCTGCCCGTTGCGGACGAGACCAAGGCGACCGCCCATCTGCTGGCCCTGTCGCGCGACGACCGCGCCGGCGTCGATGCCATCGCCGACGCGGCGCTGAAGGCGGGGGGGACCGAGGCGCGGCCAGCGCAGGACCACGGCTTCATGTATTCCCGCGCCTTCGCCGACCCGGACGGGCATATCTGGGAACCGATGTGGATGGATATGGCAGCGGCCACCGAAGCGATGGGCAAGGGCTGATGCCGCATTTCAGAGCGCTGGACGGCGCATCGCTTTACTTCGCCGACGAGGGTGCCGGACTGCCGGTCCTGTGTCTGGCGGGGCTGACGCGCAATTCGGGGGATTTCGACTTTGTCGCCCCGCATCTGCCGGATGTCCGCCTGATCCGCATGGACTATCGCGGACGGGGCCGGTCGGACAGGACCGGGCCCGCGACCTACACCATCGTGCAGGAGGCGCAGGATGCGCTGGCGTTGCTCGACCATCTGGGGATTGCCCGCGCCGCGATCCTCGGCACGTCGCGCGGCGGGCTGATCGGGATGCTGCTGGCGCTGACCGCGCACGACCGTCTGGCGGGCCTGTGCCTGAACGACATCGGCCCGGTCATGGAAAAGGGCGGGCTGGACGGCATCCTGACCTATATCGGGCGGAACCCCTCCGCGCCCACGCTCGCGGTGCTTGCGGAGCACCTGCCCGAGACGATGCCCGGTTTCACCGATCTGCCGCCCGACCGCTGGCAGGCCTTCGCGGCACGGCTTTACGAGGAAACGCCGGACGGTCTGCGCATCCGCTACGACCCCGCGCTGCGCGATGCGGTGGCCGCGGCCTTCGCGCTTCCGCCGCTCGACCTCTGGCCGATGTTCGATGCCTGCGCGGGACTGCCCCTTGCGCTGATCCGGGCGGCGAACTCCGACCTTCTGTCACGGGCCACCGCCGATGAGATGGCCCGCCGCCGCCCCGACATGGTGTTTGCCGAGGTGCCGGGGCGGGGGCATGTGCCGTTCCTGGACGAACCAGGCGCGCTGGCCGCGATACGGTCGTGGCTGGGTCAAATGCGATGAACATCGGGATGATCGAGGCAGCGGCGGAGCGGCTGAGGGGACATGCGCGGATCACGCCGATGCTGTCCTCACCCGACATCGACCGCCTTGCCGGCCGGCGCGTCCTGGTCAAGGCGGAATGCCTTCAGCACACGGGATCGTTCAAGTTCCGCGGCGGGTGGTCGGCGGTGTCGGCCCTGCCGCCGGAGGCCCGCGCGAACGGCGTCATCGCGTTCTCAAGTGGCAACCATGCGCAGGGCGTGGCCCTTGCGGCGCGGATGCACGCGCACCCTGCGTGATCATCATGCCTTCCGACGCACCCCGGCTGAAGATCGACAACACCCGTGCCCTTGGGGCCGAGGTCGTTCTCTTCGATCGCACAACAGGCGACCGCGATGCCATCGGGGCACGCCTGTCTTAGAGCGCGGCCTGACGCTGATCAAACCTTTCGACGACCCGCAGGTCATTGCGGGGCAGGGGACGACGGGGCTGGAGATCGCGGCACAGGCTGCCGAGGCGGGCGTGACCCGCGCCGACGTGCTCGTCTGCTGCGGCGGAGGAGGACTGTCATCCGGGATCGCGGTTGCGCTGGAGGCGCGCGCGCCGGGTCTCCGCGTCCGCACCTGCGAACCGGAGGGCTTCGATGACATGGCCCGTTCGCTGGCGCTGGGTTCGCCGCAGCGCAACGCGCAGACAACCGGATCGGTCTGCGATGCGATCCTGACGCCGAGCCGGGCGCGCTGACCTTTCCCATCCTGCGTCGGGCCGCTGGCCCCGGCCTTGCGGTCAGCGACGAGGAAGCGCTGCGCGCAGTGGCCATCGCCGCCGCGCGGCTGAAGATCGTGCTGGAACCCGGCGGGGCGGTGGCGCTGGCCGCCGCGCTTTTCCACGCCCACCGGATCGAGGGTGACGCGGCCGTCTGTGTCGCCTCGGGCGGGAATGCCGATCCGGCGCTGTTTGCCGCAACCATCGCGCGGTTCGGCACAGGCGACTGAGCGTTTGCGACACAATGGTGTCGCGGCTCTGCGCGCCGGGGCAGGGTGCAATCCAGCATCGTGCCCGTCAAGCCAAGGGGGGTACCGATGCCGAAAGTCCGCGCCGCAGTCTGCCACGCGTTCAAAGCGCCGCTGACCATCGAAGAGGTTGACCTTCGCGCACCCCTCGCGGGCGAGGTCGAGGTCACGCTTGACGCCTGCGCCATCTGCTTTTCGGACATCTCGTTCATCGACGGCGGCTGGGGCGGCACCCTGC
>CAWFWP010000008.1:0-7623 GCA_963819585.1 uncultured Alphaproteobacteria bacterium | reverse complement strand
GATGAGGCATTTTAACCCCGCGTTAAGGTTCGGCGGACATTACGGATGGTTGAGAGACTTCCGCATCGCGCGAGAAGAAGGGTCTTCATGAAGACACGTCAATGCCCGAAGATCGTTCGTGAACGATCTTCATTTGGATGCGACCCAGGGTGACGGACGATGGCGGGGTAAACCCCGCCCTACACCCCCTCCCCCGCCTCCATCCTTCCCAGAAACCCTTCCGCCCCGTCCAGCACCCTGTCCCGGTGCCCCGCCTCCATCCGGTCCCATGTCCGGTACATCTGCGCCATCCTCGGGTTGCCCGCGAACCTCTCCCGGTGCCGCGTCAGGAAGTGCCAGTAGAGCAGGTTGAAGGGGCAGGCCCTGTCCCCCGCCTTGTCCTTCACCGAATAGGCGCAGCCATCGCAGTAGTCGCTCATCCGGTCGATATAGGCCCCCGACGACACATAGGGCTTCGACCCCACCACGCCGCCGTCGGCGAACTGGCTCATCCCCACCGTGTTCGGGGCCTCGACCCATTCGAAGGCGTCGGCATAGACGGCCAGATACCACTCATGCACCTGCCCCGGGTCCACCCCGGCCAGCAGGGCGAAGTTGCCTGTGACCATCAGCCGCTGGATGTGATGCGCATAGGCAAGGTCGCGGGTCTGGCCGACCGCCGCGGCCATGCAGGCCATCTTCGTCGGCGCGCCCCAGTAGAGGGGCGGCAGATCACGGGTGTGCCCGAGCACGTTGCGCGACGCATAGCCCGGCCCCTGATGGAAATAGATGCCACGCACGAATTCCCGCCAGCCGAGAATCTGGCGGATGAACCCCTCTGCCGAATTGATCGGCACGCGGCCCGCTTTCCATGCGGCCTCGGCTGCCCTGCAGACCTCTGCCGGGGTCAGCAGGCCGATGTTCAGATAGGGCGAGATCACCGCGTGATGCAGGAAGGGGTCGCCCGCAAGCATCGCATCCTGATAGGTGCCGAAATCGGCGAGGTTGTGGGCGATGAAGTGATCGAGTGCCGCCAGCGCCCCGGCCCGGTCCGTCGCCCAGCGGAACGGGCGCAGACGGCCGAAGTTGCCGCCGAACCGCGCCTCGACCAGCGCCAGAACCTCTTCCGTCACCGCATCCGGGGCGACCTCCGGCGGCGCGGCCCGGAACAGGTCGGACTTGGCGGGCCTGCGGTTGTCGTGGTCGTAGTTCCACTGCCCGCCCGCGGGCTGATCGCCCTCCATCAGCAGACCCGTCTTCCGCCGCATGTCGCGGTAGAACCATTCCATCCGGAACTGCTTGCGGTCCCTGGCCCACGTCGCAAACTCGGCCGTCGAACACAGGAACCGGTCATCGGGCAGGGTCCTGACGGCAAGGGGAAGTGCTGCCAGATCGCGGATGACCCGCCATTCGCCCGGCTCCGTCGCCAGAACGCCGTCCGCCCCGGTCTCTGCCGCGCGGCGGATCAATTCGCCCGCGATGGTCTGGGTGTTGTCCGGGTCGTCCAGCCGCGCATAGGCAACCGTCCAGCCGTCGGCCCGCAGCAGCTCGGCATGCTTGCGCATCGCCGCGAAGATCAGCGCGATCTTCTGCGGATGATGGCGGACATAGGTCGCCTCGCCCAGAACCTCTGCCATCACCACGACGTCCGCTGCGCGGTCCGCCGCCTTCAGCGCAGCGATGCCGGGGGTCAGTTGGTCGCCGAGGACGAGGACCAGCCTCACCAGGGCACGACCTTGCCCGCGAAGTCGAAGAAGCCCCCGGTTTGCGCAGGGGTCAGCGCGTCGGTCACCGCCAGCAGGTTCGCCGCCGCCTGATCGGGGCTGACCTTGTCGTGCCCGTAGCCTTCGGTGAAGGCGGTATCGACGGTGCCCGGATGCAGCCCCGCGACAATCGCCTGCCGGTGGCTGCGCGCGATTTCCACGGATGCGGTCTTCAGCAGCTGGTTCAGCGCCGCCTTCGACGCGCGGTAGGAATACCAGCCGCCGAGGCCGTTGTCGCCGATCGACCCGACCCGCGCCGACAGGGCCGCGAACACCGCCCGCCGGTCGCGCGGGATCAGGCACAAAGCGTGCTTCAGGACCAGCGCCGGACCCATTGCGTTGACGGCGAACTGGCGCGCCATTTCGCCCGGCGTCAGGGCGCGTATCGCTTTCTCCGGTGTCCCGAGCGCACCGGTGGCGACGAAGATCAGATCGAAGCTGCCCTCCAACCGGCCAAGCGCTGTGCTGACCGACGCCTCGTCCGTCACATCCAGCCCGTCGCGCCGCGACAGGGTCAGAACCTCGCCCCGGTCACCCAGCCTTGCAGTGACCGCCCCGCCGATCCCGCCCGTCGCCCCGATCACCAGTGACCGCATCGTCGCCCCCCTTTGGCGGGGCGTTTCAGCCTGCCCTGCGCCGGATCATGCCCCGCGACAACATCGCGCCGATCACCTCCGACCCGTAGCGCGCATTGCCGTGAACCCCGTCCGCTGCCAGATAGTCCGGGGGCAGGGTGTGTCCAAGATGCGCGAAATCGTCGCGGGGGTCGTAGACGGTCAGCCCCCCGGTCCGCATCAGCCCGATGATCGTGTCGATGAAGGCCTTGTGGTTTATCCCGGCATAGACGGGTGGCGGGGCGACGACGACGACAGGTGCGCGCCGCGCGATGCGCTTCAGGGTATAGATGTGCTGGCCCCGATGATACTGGACATAGGTGCGCAGAAACCCGGAGGATACGAAGAGGCCGTCTTCGTCGGCGGCAAATCCCTCGGCGTCGGTGACATGGCCGCGCGTGCCGAAGGGCGGCACCAGACGGCCGACATGGAACCCGGCCGACACGATCAGCGGCAGATCAGGGCGGATCAGGCCGCGCGGTGCGTGCCGGGCCTTGGCCGCGTCCAGCCTGTCCTTCTGCACCCGGCCCTTCAGCGTCAGGCCCGAGGTCGGGTGGAACGAGATCAGCCCGGAATGCCAGATGTTCCCGGAAAGCGACAACAGGTCCGCTGCCAGCCCCTGGTCTTCGCAGCCCGCCTTCAGCGCCATCGAGTGGCTGTCGCCAAGGATCATCAGTTCCGGGTCCGGCACCGGGGCAAAGCCCGGTCCCGGCGCATCGTCTTCGGCTGAAGGCGTGTCGTCGTTCAGCGGAGCGTCAGGCGTCATTGAACCGCTCCAGGATCGCCTCTTCGCAGGCCAGATCCTCGGCCTTCATCGCCGTCTGCGCCTCGGCCTCGGCCAGCGCGCGCTTCGACGGCCCCTTGGCGCGGACCGGGGCCGACAGGTCCAGCCCCCGGAAGAAATGCGACATCACCAGATCGACACCTGCCTGCGCGACCGACCGCATGTTCGGCTCGAAGAACGCCGACCGGGTCGGCGCACCGGTGATGATCTCGTAGGACGGGAAATAATCGGTGGCCTCGTCATCCGCCGCCGCATCTCCGGCGACGGCGCGCAGAACGGATTTGGAATAGGTGGTGGCCACCAGAACATGGTTGCCCGATGCCGTGGCCGTCAACGGCACGGGCGAGACGGTCAGCAGCAGCCGTATGCCGGGATTGACGCGGCGCAGGATCGCGCGGGCTTCCATCAGGTCGGCCATGATCAGCGGGTAGGCATAGTTGCGGAAGACATGATTGTCCGCATCGAACACGCCCGCCGTGGTGCCGGGGCACATCGGATAGGGCTGGCCGGTGGCGGCATTTTCCCAGCCTTCGGTCAGCCCCAGGGTAAAGACGAAGACATCGGCATCGGCGATGGACCGCAGGAACGCGCCCGCCATCGTCGCCCGGCTGAGCAGCGCTTCATCCCGGCTGGCGAAGCCGTTCGGTTCGATGGCGGGGCGCAGGCTGTCATAGACCCGGCCCCCGCCCTCCCACAGTTCGGGCGCCTCGACCGCCGTCTCGCCGGTCGCCAGCCTCGCCAGCAGCAGAAGCTGCGCCGCCGTGTAGATGTTGGCGGTGCGGGACGAAAAGACGCCGTAGTTATGGGATTTCGCAAGTTCCGCAGGCGTCCGGCCGGGTGCGGGTTCGGCATCGACCCAGGGCAGCTGCCGGGCGATCAGCGCGCGGCTGATATGCTGGGCAAAGCACGACCCGTAGGTGGCAAAGCGGGCATCGGCGGGCAGTTTCCACTTGCATTACCACAGGTCGGCCAGCCCGAACAGCCCGGCCTCGGCCACGCCGCTGCGCCAGAAGGCGCGCGGCGGCAGGTCGGAATAGGGGTTCTGCGCCTTGCTCAACCGGGTGGTCCCCGTGTTCTGTCGCCCCGGCCGACCCGGGCATTGCCTCGCGCCGCAGAATAGAAGTGCGGCAGGCGAAGCGCCATATCCCGTCGCCCCCCGGTTGCGAATTCATCCGACTATGGCGGTTCTGCCGCAGCCGCCGCGCCCCTATTTTTACCTTTCCCTTTGCGCCCGTTTCCTTATAGTCGCGCTCCATGATCCGCAGCACCAGCCTTTCCGCGACCCATCAGGCACCCGTTCCGGGTGCCGTCGGTGTGCTGCCGCTTTCCGGCCTTCTGCTTCTTATCCGCCTCTGAGCGTGCCCAAGGGGCGCGACCGCTCAGAGGTGACAAGCGCCGCAGCAGAGCCAGAGTTCAACGGAAAGTCAGAACCATGACCGACAAGAGCAAACAGGACCACGTCCTGATTTTCGACACCACGCTGCGTGACGGCGAACAGTCGCCGGGTGCCACGATGACCCATGACGAAAAGGTCGAAATCGCCGGGCTGCTGGACGAAATGGGCGTCGATATCATCGAGGCCGGTTTCCCAATCGCGTCGGAAGGCGACTTCGCCGCCGTGTCCGAGATCGCGAAACGCGCGAAGACCTCGGTCATCTGCGGCCTCGCCCGCGCCAGCTACAAGGACATCGACCGCTGCTGGGAGGCGGTGAAACATGCCCGCCGCCCGCGCATCCACACCTTCATCGGCACCTCGCCGCTACACCGGGCGATCCCCAACCTGACCAAGGAACAGATGGTAGAGCGCATCCACGACACCGTGACCCATGCGCGCAACCTCTGCGACAACGTGCAGTGGTCGCCGATGGATGCGACGCGGACGGAGCATGACTATCTGTGCCAGACGGTCGAGGTGGCGATCAAGGCCGGGGCCACGACGATCAACATCCCCGACACGGTCGGCTATACGGCCCCCCGCGAAAGCGCCGCACTGATCCGGATGCTGATGGAACGGGTGCCGGGGGCGGACGGGTGATCTTCGCCACGCACTGCCACAACGACCTCGGCATGGCGACGGCGAATGCGCTGGCGGCGGTCGAGGCGGGGGCGCGGCAGATCGAATGCACGATCAACGGCCTTGGCGAACGCGCGGGCAACACGGCGCTGGAAGAGGTGGTGATGGCGCTGAAGGTCCGGAACGACATCCTGCCCTATCGCACCGGCATCGACACGACCAGGATCATCGGCATCTCGCGGCGCGTGGCGACGGTCAGCGGCTTTCCGGTGCAGTTCAACAAGGCCATCGTCGGCAAGAATGCCTTCGCGCATGAATTGGGCATCCATCAGGACGGCATGCTGAAGAACGCCGAGACGTTCGAGATCATGCGGCCGTCGGACGTGGGCCTGAAGGAAACCAACCTTGTCCTCGGCAAGCATTCGGGCCGCGCCGCGCTGCGGGCCAAGATGGCGGACCTCGGCTATGATCTGGCGGACAACCAGCTGAACGACCTGTTCGTGCGGTTCAAGGCCTTGGCCGACCGCAAGAAAGAGGTCTACGAGGATGACCTGATCGCCCTGATGCGCGAGTCTGCGTCGGACGCAGTGCATGACCATCTGCAGGTCAAGTTCCTGCGCGTGGTCTGCGGGACCGAAGCGCCGCAGACGGCGGACCTGATCCTGACCGTGGACGGCACGGACCACCGGGTAACAGCGGAAGGCGACGGGCCGGTAGATGCGACCTTCAAGGCGGTGAAGGCGATCTTCCCGCATGACGTGGTGCTGCAGCTTTACCAGATCCACGCCGTGACCGAAGGCACCGACGCGCAGGCGACCGTCAGCGTGCGGATCGAGGAGGACGGCAAGATCGCCACGGGCCAGGCGGCGGACACCGATACGGTCGTGGCATCTGCCAAGGCCTATGTGAACGCGCTGAACCGCCTGATCGTGCGGCGGCAGAAGTCGGCACCGGACAGCGACCGCAAGGTTGTGAACTACAAGGATGCTGGCTGAGCGGCGATTTTAGAAGATTTTGGGGGCAATCATCGTGACTGCCTCCATCATTCGACGATAATCTGAGTCTTTGTCAGGCGTCCGTTCAAGTTTCATGGACTTTCCCGTAGTCATCGTCGCAACTATGACCACCGTCGCTGCTATGATCGCCAGGCCAATGATCCATGACGGGACTGTCGCGTTGAATTTGATCAAGGTGTCAGTCTCCATTTGCTTGGGAAGCAAGCCCGCGCAGTCCTAATGCTGATCTCGGCGGCGACGATAGAGAGTCGAAACTCTGCTGCGGCAGTTTCAGGCTTTGTAGAAGGCGTCACGGCTTGCAAGGGTAGGAGCAAAGCGCCCGCGAAACAGTTTGCCTCTGCCTCTTCTTGCGGGTGTTCAAGCCTGAAACTTGATGCACCGGCAGACATTCTTGGGAGAGCAACCGAAGAGGTGAAAGCCTCCCTATGCAGGACGTAATGGCCGATTTCGTGAGCAACTGTAAACGAACAGCGAGGGTGCCAATCAAGGGAACCCTTATATGTATCGTTTGTGATTTCGATGAAAGGACTAGGGCCACAGTTCAGACGTGCATCTTGAGGAACTCCATTTCGATCCCGCAGATCTTCGACGATGTGATAAATGAGGCCATACTCAAGCAGCATTCGATCAAGGATGCCCATAACGTTGACGGGGCCTCCGGTGTATCCGGATTTCTCCCTGATCTTCTCCGCATGAAGGAGGATTTCTCTGGCATTCTGAGGAATCTTGCTCATGCTGCCTCCGTTGTTGCGCGATGCTTTGCGAGCGTTTTCACTAGAGATGTTATTTGGTCGAAGTCCTGCTCACTGAGTTGCGAACGCACCTGAAGAATTGCCTCTGTAAGGTCCTTGAGTTTTTCGTCACCCAAATCGGCAATGGACTTAGTAACTTTTTGGGATTCCACTATTGCCCGAAGATCGCTCTCGCTGGGTTCATCCAAACGAAGTATATTCGTAACCTGTTCTACCCAGTAGTCAGGAACGGGTCTTTTCCCTATTTCTACGGCTGACAGGAAAGTGTTGCTTACACCAAGGCCGGCCGCCATTTCCTGAAGGCTCATCGAAAGATCTAGCCTTCGGTGCCGGACGAACCGTCCGAACCGAGATCAACTGCATCTTGTGCCTCGCTCTAAATGTTGTTGTTGACGGTGATTGTAGCACAACTGGAGGAGCAGTCAACCGACTGGCGCCCGTTTGTCAGTCAAAAATGGTTGACTGGCGTGCAAAGGTGCATGGCCAATGCTGGGGAGTTCTCCGATATCGTTCGGCAATACTATCGTGCGCCGGGAGAAGTCTGCGCCCGACAGTGACCGGAAGGTCGTGAACTAAACGGATGCGGGCTGAGAAAGTCCGGCTTGCATATAGTTAGGCGAGTCTCTATATTGAATACTATCAATATAGAGACTCGCCAATGCAACAGTCGCTCGATCAGATTTTTCAGGCACTCGCCAATC
>CAWFWP010000007.1:0-88638 GCA_963819585.1 uncultured Alphaproteobacteria bacterium | reverse complement strand
ACAGTCGCATCTCGACGAGATCCGCGCTGCACGCCCGGCGACGAGGTCATCTGACAGGCTGGCATGTTGGCGACGCCAGTGGGGCGGGTATGCGACGCGGGCGCGGGTCAGCGGCGACTGGCTGGTTCCGTTGCCGAAGCCCCTGACGACGCGCGACGCGATGGCGGTCGGTACTGCCGGGCTGACCGCGATGCTGGCTGTCATGGCGCTTGAGGATCATGGGCTAAGCCCCGAAAAAGGCGAGGTTCTTGTGACAGGGGCGGCGGGGGGCGTCGGTCGGTCGCCGTCGCGGTTCTGGCGCAGCTTGGCTACCGCGTCGCCGCTGTGACGGGGCGACCCGAAACCGAAGCCTACCTTCGCGATCTCGGTGCTGCGCGGATCGTCCCGCGCGCCGATCTGGCCGAGACCGTCGCCCGCCCGCTGGAGGCGGAACCTGGGCCGGGTGCATCGATGCGGTGGGGGGGGCGATGCTGGCGCGGGTGCTTGGCCAGATGAAATACAACGCAAGCGTCGCGGCGGTCGGGCTGGCAGGCGGGACCGCACTGCCCGCCACTGTCATCCCGTTCCTGTTGCGCGGCGTGAACCTGCTCGGCATCGACTCGGTCCTGCGGCCCTATCCGGACCGCATCCGCGCGTGGGACCGCATCGCGCGCGACCTGCCGCTTGATCGCTTGCGCGCGATGATCCGGCCTGCAAGTCTGAGCGACCTGCCCGACCTCGGCCGCGCGATCCTGAAGGGTCAGGTTCAGGGGCGGGTCGTGGTGGACGTGAACGCCTGAAAGCAGTGTCCAGCCGCTTGACCGAACCCGCCCGAACCGCCACAGATCGCCGCCGGAGGTGTCCTCATGGCGCTTGATCTCGACTACGTGCGCGCGCAGTTTCCGGCTTTTTCTGAACCGGGCCTTGCCGATCAGGCCTTCTTCGAGAATGCGGGCGGCAGCTACCCTTGCGCACAGGTCGTGGACCGCCTGACGCGGTTCTACCGGGAACGCAAGGTCCAGCCCTATTCGGCCTACGCCGCATCGGCGGCGGGCGGTGCCGAGATGGACGAGGCCCGGACGCGGCTGTCTGCGATGATGGGAATCGCGCCGGACGAACTCAGCTTTGGCCCCTCGACGAGCGCCAACACCTATGTGCTTGCCCAGGCCTTCCGCCGCGCGCTGACGCTGGGCGATGCAATTGTCGTCACCGATCAGGACCACGAGGCGAATTCGGGTCCGTGGCGGCGGCTGGCAGAGGATGGCGTCGAGGTCCGCGAATGGCGGATCGATCCCGCGACCGGGCATCTGGATCCGGCGCGGCTGCAGCCGCTGCTGGCCGATGGCCGCGTCCGGCTGGTCTGCTTCCCGCACTGCTCGAACGTGGTGGCCGAGATAAACCCGGTCGCCGACATCGTGACGATGGCGCATTCCGCCGGGGCCGTCGCCTGCGTCGATGGCGTCAGCTACGCCCCGCATGGCGTGCCGGACGTGGGTGCGCTGGGCGCGGATATCTATCTCTTCTCGGCCTATAAGGTCTTCGGTCCGCATCAGGGCATCATGGCGATCCGGCGCGCGCTGGGTGAGCGGCTGCCCAATCAGGGCCATTGGTTCAACGCCGATACGCTCTACAAGCGCTTCACGCCCGCCGGTCCCGACCACGCCCAGATCGCTGCCTGCGCCGGGATCGCGGACTACATCGACGCGCTCCACGCCCGCCACTTCAACGCCGAGCCGGATGCGCGGCGCAGGGCAGGGGCTGTGCACGACCTGCTGCGCGCGGCGGAAACCGCCGTGATCCAGCCGCTTCTCGACTACCTGGCCAACCGGAACGATCTGCGGCTGATCGGCCCGCGCGATGCGCTTCTCCGCGCGCCCACCGTGGCCGTGGACCTTGGCCGCGCGGCAGAGCCGGTCGCGGCGGAACTGGCGGACCACGGCATCAACTGCCTTGGCGGCACGTTTTATGCGAACCGCCCGTTGCAGGCGATGGGCGTTGACATGGATCAGGGCGTCCTGCGCCTGTCAGCCGTTCACTATACCAGCGCGGATGATGTGGCCCGGCTGATCGCGGCGCTCGACCGCGTGCTGTAGTCAGCGCGCAGTCGCCCCCGCATGCAGCCGCGCCAGCGCCGCCTCGCACATGCCGTAGGGTTCCCACTCGCAGCCCGCGCAGAGCGTCTTCAGCGAACCCGGCGGCACGCTGCCCTGATCCGCTCCTGCGCCTGCCCCCAGGTCAGCCGGTCGCCCGCCCTAATCCCCAGTGCCGCTGAATGCGCCGCGTCCAGCCGGTCGATTTTTGCCTGCACCTCGCATGCGTGGCCCCGGTTCTTGGGGCAGGGCGCGCAGATGTCGTCGAGGCCCCCGGTCACCCCGATCACCGTCGCATCGCCGTCCACCGCCCTCAGCCGCCCCATCACGATGGCCGACATGTTCGCCGTGAAGCCTTCGGAATAGCCTTTCCCCTCGAACCCCAGTGAGCAGAGGAAGTGATGCGGGCGATAGCGGATGGGGTCAGCCACTGGCGATTTCCTTCAGGCGCAGCGCGATGATCCGGCGCAGAATGCTGTCAGGCAAGGGCCGGACCGGCTTGAACAGAACGCCGCTTTTCGACGTCTTCCACTCCGTCAGGTCCGCCGCCATCTGCGGGATGATCCAGCCCGAATGCGGATAGATGCCGCAGTGCCGCGCGAACCCCGCATATCCGATCACGACCTTGCCCCCGGGGCCCCGCTGGCGGTGCGCGGGCATCGCATAGCTGATCGTCTCCTCGCACTCCGGCAGGATCACGCGAATGCGCGCGCACAGGTCCGACAGGCAGGCGCGCTGGTCCTGCGGCAGGGCGGCAAGGTAGGCGTCGACGTCGCCCGCGCTCACTCCGCCGCCTTCATCCGGAAGCCTTCCTCGATCTTGTCCGAAGGCGCGACGGGGTATTCCCCCGAGAAACAGGCATCGCAGTATTGCGGTCGATCAGGGTCGCGCCCCGCCGCCTCGCCTGCGGCGCGGTAGAGGCCGTCCAGCGAGATGAAGCGCAGCGAATTCACACCGATCCAGTCGCGCATCTCATCCTCGGACATCGTCGCGGCCAGAAGTTTCGACCGTTCAGGCGTGTCGACGCCGTAGAAGCAGGGCCAGGCCGTGGGTGGCGAGGCGATGCGGAAGTGCACCTCGGCGGCACCCGCATCCAGGATCATTTCCTTGATCTTGCGGCTGGTCGTTCCGCGCACAACGCTGTCATCGACCAGCACCACCCGCTTGCCCCGGATCAGCGCGCGATTGACGTTCAGCTTCAGCCGCACGCCCATGTTGCGGATGCTTTCGGTCGGTTCGATGAAGGTCCGGCCCATATACTGGTTGCGGATGATCCCCATCGCATAGGGAATGCCGGATTCCTGGCTGTAGCCGATGGCAGCGGGAGTGCCGCAATCCGGCACCGGGCACACCAGATCCGCCTCCACCGGGGCCTCGCGCGCCAGTTCGACGCCGATCTGGCGGCGGGTTTCATAGACCGACCGTCCGCCAAGGATGCTGTCGGGGCGGCTGAAATAGACATGCTCGAAGATGCAGAACCGTGACGCGGCGGGCGCGAAGGGCTGCGAAGAGACAAGCGTGTTCTTCTCGATCACCACCATCTCGCCGGGGTTGATCTCGCGGATGAAATCCGCCCCGATGATGTCCAGCGCGCAGGTTTCCGACGCCAGCACATAGCCCGTGTCGCCGACCCGCCCCAGCACCAGCGGCCGCACGCCCATCGGGTCGCGGACGCCGATCAGCTTCGTCCGTGTCATGGCGATGACGGAAAACGCGCCTTCGACCGCGCGCAAGCGCATCCTTGATCCGTTCGGCCAGCGTCTTCTGCATCGACCGCGCCATCAGGTGGATGATGCATTCGCTGTCCGACGACGACTGGAAAATCGCGCCGCGCTCGATCAGCTGTTTGCGCAAAGCCGTGGCATTGGTCAGGTTGCCGTTGTGCGCGATGGCACAGCCGCCGACCGCGAATTCGCCGAAGAACGGCTGCACGTCGCGGATCGCGGTATGGCCCTTGGACCCGGCGGTGGAATAGCGCACATGCCCGATGGCCAGGCTGCCCGGCAGGGTTTCCATCACGTCCGGCTTGGTGAAGTTGTCGCGGACATAGCCGAAGCGGCGGGCGCTGTTGAACCCTTCGTCCGGATCGTAGGCGACGATGCCGCCCGCTTCCTGGCCCCGGTGCTGCAGGGCGTGCAGGCCCAAGGCCACGAAATTCGCCGCGTCGGCAACCCCGATCACGCCGAATATCCCGCATTCTTCCTTCAGCTTGTCGTCATCGAAAGGATGGCTGAGGAACGGCTTCATGCACAAGGTGCTCCGACCC
The DNA here is from genome assembly GCA_963819585.1 of uncultured Alphaproteobacteria bacterium. GTDB lineage: Bacteria > Pseudomonadota > Alphaproteobacteria > Rhodobacterales > Rhodobacteraceae > JAOADN01. The sequence continues at coordinate 84,303 of CAWFWP010000007.1, read as the reverse complement.
GATAGGACGCGCGACAAACTCACCCGGCTAGGGGTGAGGATGCTTTAGTCGGTTGCACCCGGACTGTCACGCGACCGTCACAGGAAAATGCGCGATTGGCGTCAGGGGCTGGTGGTCGCGGCCCCGGTATCGGTCGCGGGCGCGGTTGTTCCCGTGCCGCCGGCGGGCGCATCGCAGGCCCCGATCAGATCCTCGTAGCGCGCCGACGATCCAGCCCGGCGCATCCTGCGGCATGAGGCCATTGATCGGGTCCTGCATCGACGCAAACACCTTGGCCGAGCGCGAGTCGTCCACCATCGGCACCGATCCGCCGGCGATCACGCGGTCGTAGACCACGAATGCCACCGCGACCAGGACGATCCCGCGCAGAACGCCGAACAGGAACCCCAGCGCCTGATCGACGCCGCCAAGGGCCGACCGCTGCACGGCCGAGGAGAACAGCGAGGTGAATATCGACACGACGATCAGCGACAGCGCGAAGACCGCCGCGAACGCCGCGATGATCGACAATTCGCAGCTGTCACCCAGGAAGTCCGAAAGGACCGGTATCTGCTTGATCAGCGGCTGGGCCTGCGGCGCGAAGATGAAGGCCAGCACGGCGGCGGCGACCCAGCCCAGAATGGCCAGCGACTTCCCGCACGACACCCCGGCTGTAGGCGAGGATCGCCGACAGAAGGATGACGACCGCCACAACGGCGTCGATGATTGTAAAGCCTTCCATGCCCTCGCTCCTTGCGGTCAGCCCGCCCCGAAGTGGTCGCCCACGAAAGTCGCAAGGTCGGGTATCTGACGCACCCTGATGCCCTCGCTTCCTTCACCGCCCCCGGTCTTGTTGCCGTTCTCGGGCGCGATGGCCGTTGTGAAACCAAGTTTTCGGGCTTCTTTCAACCGGTTTTCGGTCTGGCCCACCGGACGGAGCGCACCTGACAGGCTGATTTCGCCAAAAACGACACAGTCTGCGGGCAGCGCCACGTCTTCCCTTGCGGAAAGCAGCGCCGCCGCGACGGCCAGGTCGGCGGCGGGTTCATTGACGCGCAAGCCGCCCGCGACGTTCAGGAACACGTCGAGACCCGCGAAAGGAATGCCGCAGCGCGCCTCGAGCACGGCAAGGATCGTTGAAAGACGACCGCCATCCAGCCCCACCACCGTCCGGCGCGGTGTGCCCAGCGTCGAAGGGGCCACCAGCGCCTGAATCTCGCACAGCACCGGCCGGGTACCCTCGATCCCCGCAAAGACGACCGACCCCGGACTGGGCGTGCCGCGTTCGGATAGGAACAGCGCCGAAGGGTTCGCCACCTCGGCCAGCCCCGCACCCGTCATCTCGAACACGCCGATCTCATCCGACGGGCCGAAGCGGTTCTTCACGGCGCGCAGAATGCGGAACTGGTGCCCGCGCTCGCCCTCGAAGTAGAGCACGGTATCCACCATGTGCTCGACCACGCGCGGCCCGGCGATCTGACCGTCCTTTGTCACATGCCCGACCAGGATCACCGCCGTGCCGCGCCGCTTGGCGAAGGACACCAGTTCATGCGCGCAGGCCCGGACCTGCGCGACCGACCCCGGCGCGGCCTCGACGCTGTCGGCCCACATCGTCTGGATCGAATCGATCACCACCAGATCGGGGCGCTCCGCATCCAGCGTCGTCAGGATGTCGCGCAGGTTCGTCTCGGCCGCCAGCCGCACGGGCGCATCCGACAGGCCCAACCGCGCGGCCCGCATCCGCACCTGCGCCGCTGCCTCCTCGCCCGAGACATAGAGGCAGGACAGGCCCATGCGCGCGAAACTCGCCGCCGCCTGCAGCAGCAGCGTCGATTTGCCGATGCCGGGATCGCCCCCCACCAGTACCGCCGAAGCTGCCACCAGCCCGCCGCCCAGCACCCGGTCCAATTCGCCGATCCCCGATCCGGCACGGGGCGGGGGGGCTTCCTCGGTCGTCAGGCTGGTCAGCGGGATCGTCCGGCCCTTGGCCGCGCCAAGGGTCCTGGACGCCGGACCGGCGGACAACGGCGCTTCTTCCGAGATCGAGTTCCACGCCCCGCAGGCGTCGCAGCGCCCGGCCCATTTCTTGTGGGCCGCACCGCAGGCCGAACAGACGAAAACGGGCGAGGGGGGTTTTGCCATCCGTTCGTGATGCCCGACACGACTGACCGGCGCAAGCGGTGGGGTCAGCCCCTGCGCCCCTCGGGGGTCAGATGCGCGATGACCATGCTGGCAAGGATGCAGAAGGTGAAGAGGTAAAGCCCCCAGTCGGTCTCGACCCGGCCCACGCCGACGCCCTTGGCCACCACGATGTAAAGCGCGATCAGGAAGATGTCGGCCATCGCCAGCCGCCCCAGCAGGTGAAGGGCGGGCATGAGACGCGGCGAGGCGAGGCGGAAGTGGATCAGCGCCAGGCCGATGGCTTTCATGTAGGGTGCGAAGAGTGCGAAGAAGGTGACAAGCAGGGCAAGGAATACGTCCTTCGCCCATAGCGCCTGAAGACCCGAGATGACGGATATCGCGTCAAGGTCGAAGAACGGCAGAAGGCCCGCGCGCAGAAGCGGCCCGAACCAGGCGACGGGAAACAGGATCAGAAGCGACAGGTTGGCAAGGCGCAGCATGGCGCGGTGATAGCGTGCGGTCCCCGGCGGCGGAAGGGCGTCAGTAGACGCGGCGGCGGCGACGGCCCATGACCGAGATCACGACCCAGGACCAGAAGCAGATCCAGGACAGGCCAAGCGCGATCCAGTGCAGCGCGGTGATCTGCGCGCCGCCATCGGCCATGGCCTGCGCGGTCGGCAAGAGAACGATCATGTTGAACAGGAACGCTGCGGCCGATGCGAGGGCGGCGAGGCGATACGACGAATCCGGCCGCTGGCGTGCCCGCAGCCGCGCCGCCCGGCGCGAGGCGGACAACATGCTCAGCATCGGCGGAATGCCGAACAGGACGAGCATCATGAACAATGCGGGCAGAACGCCCAAGGCCGAAGTCATAAGACCCTCCAGCCCCCTCCCAAGGCAGCGAAGTTACGTGTCAGGGGCCACAAAGTCAAATGAAGCGGGCGGATTGGGGCCGGAAGCGGGACAACTTTAAGGCTGCGTTAAGGGAAAAGGGCGGGGGTGGGGCTGCGATCCATAACACTTGGTTGCGGAATTCAGCCATCTTCGTGCGGCAGAGCGTCAAGCATTCCTTTCAGTCAAACGATTCCGACTGCTGGCAGCGTCGACTGTGCATAAAACACCTCACTGACCCGCACGTGGGTCACCCATGCCAAACATGAGCGAGATCAAGTTGATGGTTTGACTGCCCAAGCGACGTTGCAATTTGCCATGCAGGTTAGCGAAATCTGGAAACCGAAATCAACGGGTCAATGGTCATGAATCTCAAAGTAGGTAACCATAGTTCGCAACCCAATGAGAAGCACTCGCCAGTTCACCGAAATCTCCAACTTGCCGTCAGGATACTTTAGCCTGTAGTCGGTTCCCGAATATTGCTCGTCGAGAACACCGAAGAAGTCCCAAAAAAACTGCCAACCTGCACCCATCTCGGGAACCAACGGATAGTGATCCGCAGCTCTGAGAGTCCAGAAGGCCAAGACTCCATCAGTAGCCTTTGTTCCAAAGGCATATTCCTCCTTTTTCTCAACTGCTAAATTGATCACGCGAGCAGGAGCAATGAAGTTAAATTTCATCGCCTCGTTCCAAAGCCCACGTAGCCCGTGCCCATAACTTCTGACACTGCGTTCATCATAGCCCGCATCAAGCAGAACGGACTTCAAGAGCACCTCAAATCCGTGTCCGATATTCTGCAAGAAAATTCGATCTGAAAAGTATTCATTCCGACGCTCAATGTAGTCTGCGCTGGCTGCCAAAAACTCAATGACTTCCAAAGTAGCATTGGCCAACCTCCAGTAAACAATCGATTTTCGGGTTGAATCATTCAAAACAGAAAGTACCGCTGCGCCATCGGCAGTTCCTTCGCCGGCTCGCAGGTCAGCAGTTCGCCATCCGCCCGCACCTCATAGGTTTCCGGGTCCACCTCGACCGCTGGCCGCGCGTCGTTCAGGCGCATGTCGGCCTTGCCGATGTCCCGTGTCCCCCGCACCGCCACGAAATCCTTAGCCACACCCAGTTCGCCCCTCAGACCCGACGCCTCGGCCGCCTGCGACACGAACAGCACCGCGCCCCGCTCCACCGACCGTCCGAACGCCCCGAACATCGGGCGCGAATAGACCGGCTGCGGCGTCGGGATCGAGGCATTCGGGTCGCCCATCTGCGCCATCGCGATGGTCCCCCCCACCAGCACCATTTCCGGCTTCACCCCGAAAAACGCCGGGTTCCACAGCACCAGATCGGCGCGCTTGCCCTCTTCCACCGACCCGATCTCATGGCTCATTCCTTGGGCGATCGCCGGGTTGATCGTGTATTTCGCCACATAGCGCCGCGCGCGCAGGTTGTCGTTGTCGCCCGTCTCGCCCGCCAGCCGTCCGCGCTGCTGGCGCATCTTGTGCGCGGTCTGCCAGGTCCGCGTGATCACTTCGCCGATCCGCCCCATCGCCTGGCTGTCGGACGAGATGATGCTCATCGCGCCCATGTCGTGCAGGATATCCTCGGCCGCAATGGTTTCCTTGCGGATGCGGCTTTCGGCAAAGGCCACGTCCTCGGGGATCGACCTGTCCAGATGGTGGCAGACCATCAGCATGTCCAGATGCTCTTCCAGCGTGTTGACCGTGTAGGGCATCGTCGGGTTGGTGGAGGACGGGATCACGTTCGCATGCCCCACCACCTTAAGAATATCGGGCGCATGCCCGCCGCCCGCGCCTTCGGTGTGGAAGGCGTGGATCGTCCGGCCTTTGATCGCCGCCAGGGTATGTTCGACGAACCCGCTTTCGTTCAGCGTGTCTGTATGGATCATCACCTGAACGTCCATCGCGTCGGCCACTGTCAGGCAGCAGTCGATGGCGGCAGGCGTCGTGCCCCAGTCTTCATGAAGTTTCAGCGCACAGGCCCCGGCATTGACCATCTCGACCAGTGCTGCGGGCTGCGACGCATTGCCTTTTCCCGACAGTCCGAAGTTGATCGGAAAGGCGTCGAGCGACTGGAGCATGCGCCCGATATGCCACGGCCCCGGCGTGCACGTCGTGGCAAGCGTGCCATGCGCGGGCCCGGTGCCACCGCCCAGCATCGTCGTGATCCCGGAATGCAGCGCATCTTCGATCTGCTGGGGCGCGATGAAATGGATATGCGCGTCCATCCCACCGGCGGTCAGGATGCGCCCTTCGCCCGCGATGATCTCGGTCCCAGGTCCGATGACCACGGTGACTGCGGGCTGCGTGTCGGGGTTTCCGGCCCTGCCGATCTTGGCGATGCGCCCGCCGCGCAGGCCGACATCCGCCTTGTAGATGCCGGTCCAGTCGAGGATCAGCGCGTTGGTGATGACGGTGTCCATCGCCCCTTCGGCGCGGGTCCGCTGCGACTGGCCCATGCCGTCGCGGATCACCTTGCCGCCGCCGAATTTCACCTCTTCCCCATAGGTTGTGAGGTCTTTCTCGACCTCGATCAGAAGATCCGTGTCGGCCAGCCGCACCCGGTCTCCGGTGGTCGGGCCGTACATCGCGGCATAGGTGGCACGGGAAAGGGTTGCGGGCATGGGTTAATCCTCGCTTGCGGGAGATGAGAATCCGTCGAGTTGAAGCGCGCGTTGATCGAAGCGCAGGGTGAGGCGGCAACCGGAAAAACGATCCATCACGCGGATCGGGCAGCCTGAAAACCCAGCCACACCACCTGAAAAAAGCGCGCGGGTCTTAGCCCCCGCCACCTCGTCCGACACAGGAGGAACCGTCGACATCAGATCACGGCCATCACGCGCGCCGGCCCGCCGGTGCCCTTGGCGTGTTTCGGCGCGCCGATGAACACCGTCGCCCCCGCTGCGGGCAGCTTGTCCAGGTTCGCCATGTTCTCGATGCCGAAGCGTCCGCCCGGCAGCCACGAGAAATGCACGCCGAAATCCGGCGAATTGCCAGGGTCGAGCGACAGGGTGTCCACACCGATCGCGCCCGCGCCCATCTCGGCCAGCATGTCGGTCGCGGCCTTGGAGAATCCGGGGAAGGCGAGCTTGCCGTCCGGCGTGTTGCGGTAAAGCGGATCGCCCACCTTTGCCGCCCAGCCCGAATGCATCGCCACACAGCCGCCCTCGGGTATCGGGCCGTTCATGCTCATCCAGGCCTCGATATCCGCAGGCTCGACCATCGCATTCGCGTCGTCGGCCGCCTTGGCCGTGATGTCGATGACGGACAGCGGCGCGATCAGCCCCTGGGGCTCCAGTTCGGCCACCGACATGCCGTCCTTGGTGAAATGCAGGGGCGCATCGATATGGGTGCCGGTATGCTCGAATATCGTGAGCTTCCACAGTTGATAGCCGTTCTTGTCGAAATTCACCGACTCTTCGTACAGGATGCCCGGATTGCCGTCGAAGGTCGGGAACGCTCCGTCATAGGTATGCGTCAGGTCGATCACCCGCCCGGTTGCCTGCGCCAGCGCCGGGCGCGCCGACATCATTCCCGCACCCACGGCCGCCGCCCCGACAGCTGCCGCGCCGATGAACAGGCTCCGGCGGCTCAGCATGTCCGTCTTCACCGCATTGATCACGCAAACATCGCACATGGCTTATCCTCCCTGACTTAACCGCGGTCGCTAAAGCGCCCCCATGATCTTCTGGTTGAATCCGACGACGACCCGGTCCCCGCCGTAAGGCACCAGGGTCACATCCCGCTCCTGTCCAGGCTCGAACCGCACAGCCGTCCCCGCCGCGATATCCAGCCGCATCCCCCGCGCGGCATCGCGGTCGAACGACAGCCCGGGATTGGTTTCCGCAAAGTGATAGTGGCTGCCGACCTGCACCGGTCTGTCGCCGGTATTGGCGACCCGGATCGTCACCGCAGCACAGCCGGCATTCAGCGTGATATCGTCGGCTGCTGTCAGAACCTCCCCCGGGATCATCGCCGCCCCCGGAACACCGCCGCCCCGATCAGCGCGATCAGCGCCAGAACGCCGAGGCCCGCGACAGCGGGTTCTGCGCCGTGCGGATGCAGGTGGAACGGCGCGCCGTCATGCGCCTGCGCGGCGACCGGCATCAGCAGGGACGTGAACAGCGTGGGATAGCGCATGAGGAACCTCCTATCGGATCGGATGGTGAACGGTCACAAGCTTGGTGCCGTCGGGAAAGGTCGCCTCGACCTGCACGTCATGGATCATCTCTGCGATCCCCGTCATGCACTGGCTGCGCGTCACCACATGCGCGCCCGCCTCCATCAGGTCGGCCACGCTGCGCCCGTCGCGCGCGCCCTCGACGACGAAGTCAGAGATCAGCGCGATTGCTTCCGGATGATTCAGCTTCACGCCCCGCGCCAGCCGCCCGCGCGCGACCATCGCCGCAAGGCTGATCAGCAGCTTGCCCTTTTCGCGTGGTGTCAGGTTCATTCCAACCTCATCTCTGCCAGACCCGGGGCAGGGGCGCCCCCTGCCGCAGCACCGTCGCAGCGACGGCGACGGCCCGTTTCACATCCATCCCGCGCATCCCCGCCAGGCGCAGGATGCATTTTCCGTCCCAGCCTGACGCCCCCGCGCGGATGCCTTCGCAGCCGCTCAGGGCCGCACGGAGAGGCCCCAGCGCATCTTCCGCGCCCTGTCCGATCAGCGCAATGGTCGCGAAGGCCCGGGCGCCGTCCAGAAGGGCCAGGCGCGGGGCGAGCGTATCCGTCCCGATGCCAAGGCGGTCGATCCAGACCGGCCGTCCCTGTGACCAGACCTCGCGCCGGTCCGCCAGATGCAGCGCGGTCACCGCCTCGCCCATCGCGATCCGACCCAGAAAGACCGTCTCGGTCATCAGGACGGACGCGCCCCCGGCCAGCATCACCCGCGTCCGGCGGTCCAGCGCGGCCGCGTCATAGAGGATCGTCTCCTGCGGCAGCCAGTCCAGCCGCGCGCCGGTGCCGACCGACAGCGTCACGCGCACCTCGGCAGGCGACGACAGGCTCCGATAGGCCCGTTCCGCCGTCTGCGTCGTCGCCACCGCTGCAGTACCCGGCGCAAGCGTCAGTGACAGATCGTGCCGGTCACCGCCCGCAAGACCCCCCGCTGTGTTCAGGAAGACCACTTCGGTCTGGCCGCCATGCACCTCGGGCAGGAACGCCTTCGCGGCACCTTCCTGCGCCAGGCGTGCCACTACCGTCTTTCCGTCCCGAAGCGCCAGCGCCACCTCCGCGCGGCCTCGCGCGCGTTGGAGCAGTGTATCGGTGCCGGAATGGTCGAGCATGCGCCCGGAATAGCCGCCGCGCCCGTTGCCTGTCACCCCCGGCGCAGCGCAATCCCGCAGTCCGGGGCCGATCCGGCGGCGTTCTGCCCAAAACTCAGGCAGCCACCCACCCGCCGCGCGGCTGGAAACCGAACCCGCCACGGTGTATGGCCAGCCCATGACAACCCTCACGATCCGCCGCCCGGACGACATGCACCTGCACCTGCGCGACGGCGCGATGCTGGCGGCGATGGCCCCGGAATCCGCCCGCCACTTCGCCCGCGCGATCATCATGCCGAACCTCGTGCCGCCGGTCGTGACGCTGACCGACGCCGTGGCCTACCGCGACCGCATCCTTGCGGCCCTGCCCGAGGGGTCAGGGTTTCAGCCGCTGATGACGCTCTACCTGACCGAAGGCACCGATCCCGACGATGTCGCCGCCGCCCACGCTTCGGGCGTGGTCAAGGCGGTCAAGCTCTATCCCGCGGGGGCCACCACCAACTCCCATTCCGGCGTCCGCGATTTTGCAAGGGTGCAGCCCGTGCTCGACCGCATGGCCGAAATCGGCCTGCCGCTCTGCGTGCATGGCGAGGTGACCGACCCTGCGGTCGATATCTTCGACCGCGAGGCGGTGTTCATCGACACCGTGCTGGATCCGCTGCGCCGCCGTACGCCCGGATCTGCGCGTCGTCATGGAACATATCACGACGCGCGAGGGCGTTGCCTATGCCCGCGCGGCCGGGCCGGACCTTGCCGCGACCATCACCACGCATCACCTTGTCATCAACCGCAACCACATCCTGGCCGGCGGCATCCGGCCGCACTACTACTGCCTGCCGGTCGCCAAGCGCGAGATCCATCGCCTCGCCCTGCGGCAGGCCGCGACATCGGGCGAGGCGCCGCTTCTTCCTCGGGACCGATTCCGCGCCGCATCCCGACCCGCTGAAGGAACATCCCTGCGGCTGCGCGGGCTGCTTCACGGCGACGAACACGATGTCCGTGCTCGCGCAGGTGTTCGAGGATGAGGGTGCACTCGACCGGCTCGAGGCGTTCACGTCTCGGAACGGTGCCGCGTTCTACGGCCTTTCGGCGAACGATGCGACGATCACCCTGACCCGGCGCGGTCCGGTTGCCTATCCCGCTAAGATCGACACGGGCGCGGGGCCGGTCACTGTGTTCGACCCCGGCTTCCCTCTTCATTGGCACGTTCAGGCTTGAGATTTCATCTTGGCCCAAATACTCCCGCCGGAGGCATTTTGGGCCGATGACGGATGCCTCCGGCGGGGGAGCATGCCCGTCACGACGAATGCGACAGCGGAGCTACCGGCATGATCCCCTCTTCCTTCCCCCCGAAGTCCGAGATCGCGCGTCTGACGGCGCGGATGCTGCTGGAAATCAGGGCCGTCCATTTCAACGCCGAAACCCCCTTCACGCTCGCCTCGGGCCTGCCCTCGCCCACCTACATCGACTGCCGCAAGCTGATCTCCTTTCCCCGGATCCGCGCCACCCTGATGGACTTCATGGCCGTCACCGTGATGCGCGACGCAGGGTTCGAGGCGTTCACCAATATCGCGGGCGGCGAAACGGCGGGAATACCCTTTGCGGCTCTGGTCGCCGAACGGCTGGCCCTGCCGATGACCTATGTCCGCAAAAAGCCCAAAGGCTATGGCCGCAACGCGCGGATCGAAGGCGTGATGGGCGAGGGAGACCGGGTGCTGCTGGTCGAAGACCTGACCACCGACGGCGGGTCTAAACTCTCTTTTGTCGATGCGATCCGCGAGACGGGGGCGACCTGCGCCCACACTGCCGTCATCTTCTATTACGACATCTTTCCCGAAACGACCGCGACACTGTCCGGCCACGGGATCAGCCTGCATCACCTCTGCACCTGGTGGGACGTGCTGACCGAGGCGCGCGATTCGGAGGCGTTCGGCAAGGAAACACTCGCCGAGGTGGAACGCTTCCTGAAAGCGCCGCGTCCGTGGCAGGAAGCGCGCGCGAAGCGCTGACGCGCATCTGCGGGTGCGCTGAAATCGGCCTCAACCGCGAAGTGCAGCTTCGGCTACAGCTTGACACTGCGTGCCAATGGGCCGCAACCTGTTGCGGTGGCTGGCTTATCCACAGCAAATCCACAGCAATATACAATTTGCCTTGCCCGCGCGGGATGGCGCATACCCCTTGGCCGAACGGGGGACCAAAATGAACGACGTCGCGACGATCCGTCCGGTGCAGCTTGCGCCGGTCAGCACGGAAGCCATGCCGCACAACATCGAGGCGGAGCAGCAGCTTCTGGGCGTCATCCTGACCAACAACGACATCTATGACCGCATTGCGGCCCTCGTGAAGGCCGAACATTTCTATGAACCCGTCCATCAGCGCATCTTCGAGATCGCGGTGGCGCGCATCACGAAGAACGCGCTTGCCTCGCCCGTCACGCTGAAAGGCTATCTGGAAGACGATACGGGCCTGCGCGAACTCGGCGGCCCGGCCTATCTCGCGCGGCTGGCGGGGTCGGCGATTTCCGCATTCGCTGCGCGCGACTATGCGCAGATGATCTACGAACTGGCGGTGCGGCGCGAACTGATCCTGCTGGGCCAGAACATATCCGCCCGCGCGCAGTCGGTCGCGGTCGATGACGATCCGAAGGAACAGATCGTCGCCGCCGAACAGCAGCTCTACACGCTCGGCGAACAGGGTCATGCCGAAAAGGGCTTCGTGTCCTTCCTGAAGGCCGTCACGGATGCGGTGAATATGGCCAACGCCGCCTATCAGCGCGACGGCGGGCTGGCGGGCATTTCGACCGGTCTTGCCGATCTCGACAAGAAACTCGGCGGCCTGCACAAGTCCGACCTTCTGATCCTTGCGGGCCGCCCCTCGATGGGCAAGACCTCGCTTGCCACCAACATCGCCTTCAACATCGCCAAGGCCCACAAGCGCGGGCGGCTGCCGGACGGGTCCGAAGGATCGGTGAACGGCGGCGTTGTCGGGTTCTTCAGCCTCGAGATGTCGTCAGAGCAGCTTGCCGCCCGCGATTCTCTCCGAGGCGTCCGAGGTGCCCTCCGAACAGATCCGGCGGGGCGACATGACCGAGGCCGAATTCCGCCGCTTTGTCGAGGCGGCCAAGGCGCTTGAGGCGTGCCCGCTGTTCATCGACGACACGCCCGCCCTGCCGATCAGCCAGCTGGCCGCCCGCGCGCGGCGGCTGAAGCGGACGCAGGGGCTGGACGTGCTGATTCGTCGACTATCTGCAGCTGGTCCGCCCGGCGTCGGCCAAGGACAACCGCGTGAACGAAGTCAGCGAGATCACCCAAGGCCTGAAGGCCATCGCCAAGGAACTCGACGTGCCGGTCATTGCGCTGTCCCAGCTGTCCCGCGCGGTGGAAAGCCGCGACGACAAGCGCCCGCAGCTGTCGGACCTGCGCGAATCCGGGTCCATCGAGCAGGACGCCGACGTGGTGATGTTCGTGTTCCGCGAGGAATACTACAAGGAACGCGAAAAGCCGGGCGACCACGATCTGGACGGCATGGCCAAATGGCAGGCGGTGATGGAACAGGTGCACGGCAAGGCCGAAGTCATCATCGGCAAGCAGCGCCACGGCCCCATCGGCTCGGTCGATCTGTCCTTCGAGGGCCGTTTCACCCGCTTCGGCAATCTGGTGAAACCCTGGCAGGACGGCGCAGCCGACGGGTTCCGGTGATCCGGACCAGACGGAGGCCATCGGCGTGAGCATGCCGCCGGAAAATCGCGGCCCGGCGCGTGGCCGCTGGCGCAGCCTGCCGGATGGCTGGCCCGACTGGACCTACGCGGTCTTTGAATTCGGGCTGGCCCTGCGGCCGCTCGCGCCCTTCCTTCTGGCCGCGATGGTCTTCGCGGGCGGCCTTGTCCTGCTTCTGTCCGCATCCGCACCAGCGCAGAACTGGCGCACGGCGCTTTTGCGTGATGTGCTTCCGCTGCCCTTCGCCGAGGCCTCGCACCTGTCCGCCAGCCTTGCAGGTCTGGCGCTGATCGTGCTGGCCCGCGGCCTTGCGCTGCGAATGCAGCAGGCGCGGATCGCCGCCATCGGCGTCCTGATCGCGGGTGCCGGGTTCTCCGTCCTCAAGGACCTTGACTGGGAGGACGCGACGATCCTGCTGGCCGTCGCGGGGGCACTGATGCTGAGCCGCCGCCAGTTCTACCGGCGCGGCGAGTAGCGCAGCTTCCGTCCGACGCCGGTCTGGACGCTGCTGGTCGTGCTGACCGTGCTCGCGGCCATCGCCATCGGGTTCCTCGGCTACGGCAACGTCGCCACGCGCGGCGAGCTGTGGTGGCAGTTCGCATGGCATGGCGACGCCCCGCGTTTCCTGCGCGCGGCCCTGGTGCTGTCCGTCGCGGTCGCGGCGCTGACGCTCGACGCGCTTGTGAACCGCCCGGTGCGCGGCAGGCCGCAGGCCGATCCGGTGCCGGACACGGTCCGGCGGCTGATCGCCGATTGCCCTGATTCCGCCCGGCAGGTTGCGCTTCTGGGTGACAAGCGGTTCCTGATCGCCCCGGACAATGACGCGTTCCTCATGTATGGCCGCGCGGGCCGCAGCTGGGTCTGCCTTGGCGGGCCGGTCGGGGCAGCGGCGTCGGGCGACCGCCTGATCTGGGATTTCATGCTCAAGACTGACCGCGCGGGCGGGCGCGCGGTCTTTTACGGGATTCCCGCAGACCGGATCGTGTCGTTTCTCGACCTTGGCCAGGCCATCGTGAAGACGGGCGAGGTGGCGCGGGTGGACCTGGCGGGTTTTTCGCTCGACGGACCCGCCCGCAAGGACCTGCGCTATGCGACCGGGCGCGCGAAGCGGGACGGGCTGACCTTTGAGGTGCTTGCCAAGCCAAAGGTCCCCGCCGAGCTTGACGCGCTCCGTGACGTCTCCGACGCCTGGCTTGCGGCGCGCAAGGGGTCCGAGAAGGGGTTTTCACTCGGCCGCTTCGATCCGGACTACCTCGCGGAGTTCGATCTTGCCGTCATGCGGCGCGACGGACGCATCGTCGCCTTCGCCAATCTCTGGCGCGGGGCCGGGATGGAGATGGCCATCGACCTGATGCGGCATCTGCCCGGGCAGTCGCCCGTCCTGATGGATGCCCTGATGACCGAGGCGATCCTCTATGCCCAGTCGCAGGGCTATCGCTGGTTCAGCCTTGGCGGCGCGCCGCTGTCCGGGCTGCCCGATCACCCCTTGGCACCGCTCTGGGCGCGCATCGGCACGCTGGTCTACCGGCGCGGCGACGAATTCTACAGCTTCGAGGGCCTGCGCGCCTTCAAGGAAAAGTTCGGGCCGGTCTGGTCCGCCCAGTACATGACCTGTCCCGGCGGCCTGTCGGTCGCACGCGCGCTGATCGACGTGGCGCTTCTGATCTCACGCCCCGGGGAACCTGCCGCCGCCGACGAGGCCGTTGTTTCCTTTTCCGCTTGACCTTCACGCAGGCGCGCCCGACATCCAAGCCCCATGACCACCGGCACCCTGACCATCGATCTGGACGCCATCGCCGCCAACTGGCGCGCGCTGTCCGCGCTGGACGGGCGGGTCGAGACGGGGGCCGTCGTCAAGGCCGACGCCTATGGCTTGGGTCTTGCCCCGGTCGCAAAGGCGCTGGCCGAGGCAGGGGCCCGGGCTTTCTTCGTCGCCGTCGCGGAAGAGGGCGCGGCATTGCGCAAGGTCCTCGGCAAAGGCCCCCCGATTCACGTCATGTGCGGCCATATGGCGGGCGACACCCAGCTGATCGCCGAGGCGAAGCTGATCCCGATGCTGTCGTCACCCGGTCAGGTGCAGCGCCATTTCGAAGCGCTTCCCGGTCAGCCCTTCGGCATCCAGCTCGATACCGGGATGAACCGGCTGGGGATGGAGGCGGACGAATGGCGCGGCGTCGCGGCCAAGGTGCTGAAGGCGAAACCTGCGCTGGTCATGTCGCATCTGGCCTGCGCGGACGAGCCCGGCAACCCGATGAACGCGGGCCAGTTGGCCGAGTTCCGCCGGATGACCGACGGGCTGGACCTGCGCCGGTCGCTGGCAGCGACCGGCGGGATGCTGCTGGGTCCGTCCTATCATTTCGACGTCACGCGCCCCGGCATCGGCCTTTTCGGCGGCGCGCCCTTTGCCGAGGCGCAGCCGGTCGTGCGCCTGTCGCTGCCGGTCGTGCAGGTCCGCAACGTCGCGGCGGGCGAAACGGTGGGCTATGCGCAGGGCTTCACCGCTGACCATGACATGAGGGTCGCCACGGTCTCGGGCGGCTATGCCGACGGGCTGCTGCGGTCGCTGTCGGGCAAAGGCAGCCTCTGGGCGGGGGATGTTTCCTGCCCGCTGATCGGGCGCGTGTCGATGGACCTGATCACCGTGGACGTGACAGCCCTGCAAGAGGTTCCCGACGCGCTCGACATCAGTCGGGCCGCATCAGGGCGTCGATGCCCTTGCCGAGGCGGCAGGCACCATCGGCTATGAAATCCTCACCTCGCTCGGCGCGCGCTACGCCCGGACCTATCAGGGATGACGCTTGTCCTCTCCCCCCTCGCCGCCCTCGGCCGCGCCGTATTCGGCGCGCTTGCGGCCGTCGGGCGCATCGCGCGTTTCGCGGCCAGCATCGTCTCGCATCTTGTCCGTCCGCCCTTCTATCTGCGCGAATTTCTCCAGCAGCTGCTCCATATCGGCTGGCTGTCCCTTCCGGTCGTGGGGATGACCGCGCTGTTCACGGGCGGCGCGCTGGCCCTGCAGATCTACGCGGGCGGCGCGCGCTTCAATGCCGAGGCGGTCGTGCCCTCGATCGTCGCCATCGGCATGGTGCGCGAACTTGGCCCCGTCCTCGGCGGCCTGATGGTCGCCGCGCGCGTCGCATCAGTCCATCGCGGCGGAACTTGGCACGATGAAAGTCACCGAACAGATCGACGCGCTGACAACGCTCTCCACCGACCCGCTGAAATACCTCGCCGTCCCCCGCCTGCTGGCCGCGACGCTCGCCGTGCCGGTTCTGGTCGGGGTCGGTGACATCATCGGCATCCTCGGCGGGTTCACGGTCGGCGTGAACCGCCTCGGCTTCAACGCGGCGACCTATATGGCCAACACCCGCGACTTCCTGGAATTCTGGGATGTGGGGTCCGGCCTCGTGAAAGGCGCGGTGTTCGGCGCGCTGATCGCGCTGATGGGCTGCTGGTTCGGAATGAATTCCGGGCGCGGGGCGCAGGGGGTCGGACGTGCCACCAAGTCCGCCGTTGTCGCGGCCAGCGTGCTGATCCTTGGCGTCGAACTATGTGCTGACCGAACTGTTCTTCTCCGCATGATCCGCTTCCGCGATGTCCACAAATCCTTCGGCCCGAACCGCGTTCTGCGCGGCGTCACGCTCGACGTGCCCACGGGCAGCAGCATGGTCGTCATCGGCGGGTCGGGCACGGGCAAATCCGTCCTTCTGAAATGCGTCCTCGGGCTTGTCCGCCCCGACAAGGGCCAGATCACCATCGACGGGCTAGACGCCGCCACCGCCGCGCGCGATGCGTTCCTTGCCCGGTTCGGGATGCTGTTTCAGGGCGGCGCGCTGTTCGACAGCCTTCCGGTCTGGCAGAACGTCGCCTTCCGCCTGCTGCGCGGCCCTGCCAAGCGCCCCAAGGATCAGGCGCGCGACGATCGCGTTGACCAAGCTCGCCCGCGTCGGCCTCTCGCCCGCTGTCGCCGACCTGTTCCCCGCCGAACTGTCCGGCGGCATGCAGAAGCGCGTCGGCCTGGCCCGCGCCATCGCGGCGGACCCGGAGATCATCTTCTTCGACGAACCCACCACCGGCCTCGACCCGATCATGGCAGGCGTCATCAACGAACTGATCCGCGAGATCGTGACCGAGATGGGCGCGACCGCCGTCACCATCACGCATGACATGTCCTCGGTCCGCGCGATTGCCGATCATGTTGCCATGCTGCATGACGGCGTGATCCGCTGGACCGGGCCGGTCGGGCAGATGGACGGGGCAGGGGACCCGTATCTCGACCAGTTCATCCACGGCCGGGCCGAAGGGCCGATTGCGGCGGTGCGCTAGGCAGGGGGATCGGATGACAGACACGGGCCATGCAGACTGGATCGGACGGCAGACCCTGCGGACCGACATCCTCTCAGATCGCCTTGTTGCGCATTACCGTGCGACCCTCGGCCCCTGGCTCGCCGACACTCCGGTCCCCCTCGGCATCCACTGGTGCCTGTCGCCCGAGGTGCTGGACGCCGACCATCTCGGCCAGGACGGCCACCTGAAACTGGGTATCGCCCTGCCGGACCTCGGCCTTATCCGACGGATGTGGGCGGGGGGTGAGATTGCCTTTCACGGCGACCTGACCCCCGGGGCGCAGGTCACGCGGACCGGGACGATAGGCGACATCGCCTTCAAGGAGGGCGGGACCGGCCGCCTCGGCTTTGTCACGCTGAACAACAGCTATGTCTCCGGCGGCACCGAGGCCATCGCCGAACGGCAGGACATCGTCTATCGCGCTGCCCCGGCCCCCGGTGCGGCGACACCGCCTGCGCCGCCCGCACCGGATCGCGGCACGCCCCGCGCAGCGTTCGCGCTGACCCCTGATCCCGTCCTCCTCTTCCGCTTCTCGGCCCTCACCTTCAACGGCCACCGCATCCACTATGACCGCCCCTACGCCACCGAGGCGGAAGGCTATGCCGGTCTGGTCGTCCACGGCCCTTTGCAGGCCATCCTGATGCTGAACCTCGCCGCGCGTGTTCTGGGCCGCACCCCCGCCCGCTTTCGCTATCGTGGCCTGTCCCCGCTGATCGCCGGACGCCCCGTCGCGGTCGAAGCTTTCGGCGGGCGAAGGCGGCACGCTCGACCTGCGGGTCCGCGAAGACGGCGGTCCGGTCACGATGACCGGTCAGGCCGACTGACCACCCCGCCCCGCGATCAAGCCTTGACCAAGGCCCGCCCGCCGTCCGACAGTCAGGTCAAAGGGGCAGGTGATCGGCCCGAAGGCACGGGGGCCGGGACAGGATGCCCGCAAGCGTGATCGTGCTTTTCGGGGGGACTGTTTCATGCGCGCCTTCACCGTTCTCGGACCATCGCAATCGGGCAAGACCGAACTGGTGAAGCGGCTGGCCGCCCTCGACGGCACACCCGCGAAACATGAGACTGCCGCGCATCTGTCCTTCACCCGCTTCGGCTTCATGTCCGAAAACTGGGTCGCCATCGATCTGGCAGGCGGCCCGGAATTCGCCCGTATGGCCGGGGCCGCGCTGGCGGCCAGCGATGCCGCCGTGCTCTGTGTCGGGGCCGACCCGGAGGAGGCGGTGCTGGCCGCCCCCTATCTGCGCGCCATCGACGATGCGGGTCTGCCCTGCCTGATCTTCATCAACCGGATGGACCTGCCCAAGGGCCGGGTGCGCGACATCGTCGCGGCGCTGCAGGCCTATACCAACCATTCCATCGTCCTGCGGCAGGTGCCGATCCGCGAGGGCGGGCGGATCGTGGGCGCGGTCGATCTGATCTCGGAACGCGCCTGGCGCTATCGCGAGGGCCAAACCTCGGTCCTGGTCGAGATGCCCGCCGACCTGCGCGGACCGCGAGGCCGAGGCGCGGGCGGAACTGCTGGAGAGCATGTCGGACTTCGACGACAAGCTGCTGGAGGAGCTTATCGAAGACCGCGCGCCGCCGTCCGACGTGCTCTACTCCATCGCGCGGCGCGAAACCGAAGGGGCCGAGCTGATCCCGGCCTTCCTCGGCGCAGCCAGCGCACGCGAACGGCGTGCTGCGTCTGATGAAGGCGCTGCGGCATGAGGTGCCGACGGTCAACGTGCTGAAGGCGCGTCTTGGCCAACCCGACGCGGTCGCGGTCGGGTTCCATGCGCAGATCCGCAAGCATCTGGGAAAATGCGTCTTTCTGCGCGCGGTAGGTTCCGGCATCGCCACCGGAAGCCCGCTGGCCGGGGCCGGTCTGGGCGGGGTCGCCGAAATCGGCGGCAGGGCCGGGCAGGACCATATCGAGGCGGGCGACATCGCGCTGTCGGTCAAGTCCGACCAGTTGAATGCCGGGAATGTCTTCACCGCGAAGGCCAGCCAGCCCTTGCCCGCGTGGGCGCGCGCGACGCCGCCCGCCATCGCCCGGATCGTGACCCCGGCCGAGGACCGCGACGAGGTGCGCCTGTCCACGGCGCTGCCGCGTCTGGGCGAGGCTGACCCGATGCTGGCGATCAGTCAGGATGCCGAGACGGGCCACGCCGTGCTGGGACTGCAGGGGCCGATCCATCTGCGGCATGTCCTTGCGTCCTTTGCCGACGATTTCGGGGTGGCGGTCACGGCGCGGGTGACGGCACCGCAGTATCTGGAGACGATCTCGGCCCCGGTCGAGGAACAGTACCGCCACCGCAAGCAATCCGGCGGGGCTGGGCAGTTCGCCGACATTCATGTCAGGGTCCAGCCGCTGTCGCGGGGCGAGGGGTTCCGGTTCGACGAGGTGGTCAAGGGCGGTGCCGTGCCGCGCAACTTCATCCCGTCGGTCGAGGAAGGCGCGCGCGAGGCGCTGACGCGCGGGCCGCTGGGGTTTCCGGTCGCCGATCTGTCGGTGACGCTGACCGACGGCAAGTATCATGCCGTCGATTCATCGGATTTCGCCTTCCGCACGGCGGGGCGCATGGCGCTGCGCGAGGCGCTGCCCAAGGCAGGGCCGGTGCTGCTGCAGCCGATCCACCGGGTCGACGTGCACATCCCGTCCGTATTCGCGGGCGCGATGGTGTCGCTGATCGCGTCGCTGTCCGGCCAGGTCCTCGGCTTTGACCGTGATCCCACGCATCGGGGCTGGGACCTGTTCCGCGCGCTGCTGCCGGTGTCGGCGCTGGACGATCTGGCACAGGCGCTGGGGTCGGCGACGCAAGGCACGGCGTGGCACGAGAGCACGTTCGACCACTATGAGGAGGTTTACGGGCGGGACGCCGAGCGGATCAGCAAGGAACGGCTGGCGGCTCTGCCCGCGCATGCCCATGCGTGATACGGAGATGGCGTAAGCCCCTACGAAAGCTGGTTTACTTTCCCAAGTTGCACCGTTCGGCGCGTGCCGACAAGCGTATCGCAGCCAACTGCCGGCCGTCCCTACCGCGCGCCGATGTCGCGGTAGTCGCGCTGCGTCTCGCCCACGTACAGCTGGCGCGGGCGGCCGATCTTCTGCGTCGGGTCCGCGATCATCTCGCGCCACTGGCTGATCCAGCCCACGGTGCGCGAGATCGCGAAGATCGGCGTGAACATCGACGTCGGAAAGCCGATTGCCTCGAGGATGATGCCGGAATAGAAATCCACGTTCGGATACAGCTTCTTGCTGATGAAGTACTCGTCCTGCAGCGCGATACGCTCCAGCTCCTTCGCCACTTTCAGTGTCTCGTTGTTGTGGATGCCCAGCAGGTCCAGCACTTCGTCGCAGCTTTCCTTCATCACCTTCGCGCGCGGGTCGAAGTTCTTGTAGACCCGGTGCCCGAAGCCCATCAGCTTGATGCCGCTCGTCTTGTCCTTGGCCTTGGCGATGAAGTCCGGAATGCGGTCCACCGACCCGATCTCGCGCAGCTGTTCCAGCGCCGCCTGGTTCGCGCCGCCATGTGCAGGCCCCCAGAGGCAGGCGATGCCCGCCGCGATGCAGGCAAAGGGGTTTGCCCCCGACGACCCGGCCAGACGCACCGTGCTGGTCGAGGCGTTCTGTTCGTGATCGGCATGCAGCATCATGATCCGGTCCAGCGCCTTGGCCAGAACCGGCGACACCACATAATCCTCGGCCGGAACCGCGAAGCACATGTTCAGGAAGTTCGAGGCGTAATCGAGGGAGTTCTTCGGATAGACGAAGGGCTGGCCGACCGAGTATTTGTAGGCCATCGCGGCGATGGTCGGCAGCTTCGCGATCATCCGGATCGCCGCGACCTCGCGCTGCCAGGGGTCGTTGATGTCGGTCGAGTCGTGGTAGAACGCGCTCATCGCCCCGACGACGCCGACCATGGTCGCCATCGGATGCGCGTCGCGCCGGAACCCGCGGAAGAAATAGTGCATCTGTTCATGCACCATCGTGTGCTTGGTCACACGTTCGCGGAAATCGGCCATTTCGGCTGCGCTGGGAAGGTTGCCGTAGAGCAGCAGGAAACAGGTTTCGAGAAAGTTCGACTTTTCGGCCAGCTGTTCAATGGGATAGCCGCGATACAGCAACTCGCCCTTGTCGCCGTCGATATAGGTGATCGTCGAATCGCAGGCGGCGGTCGAGGTGAAGCCGGGGTCGTAGGTGAACACGCCCGCCTCGGCATACAGCTTGCGGATGTCGATCACGTCGGGGCCGACGGTCGGACGCAGGACCGGCAGGCTGACGGTCTTGCCGTCGATGGACAGCGTCACGGATTTCGGTGCAGGCGCAGTGGTATCGGGCATCGTGCGTTCCTTTCCAGTCAGCGCGGTCGCGGTGCGGTCGGTGTCAGACCGTCGCGTCCCTCAGTCTGTCCAACGTCTCATCCCGGCCCAGCACCAGCATCATGTCATAGACGCTGGGCGTGGCCGTCCGTCCGGCGAGGGCGGCGCGCAGCGGCCCCGCAAGCGCGCCGAATCCGATCTTGCTGCGCAGCAGCAAAGGCAGTCAGTGCCGCCTCAATTCCATCTTTCAACCACGTAACATTTTGCAACTGCGGCGTCAAATCAACCAGCAGCCTGCGCCCTTCGGCGGTAAGCAGTTTTTCGGCGGCCTGGTCCGGCGCAATCGGACGCTGGCTCAGGACGAAGTGAGCCTTTTCAATCAGTTCCGGGATGGTCTTCGCACGATCCTGCAGGCAATACATCGCACGCGCCAATCCGTCGCGCTGCGCGGAGGTCAGCGCGGGGTGGTCTGCGGCAGCAAGCCAGGCGTCGATCTGCGGCAGAAGAACGCCGGTTTCTGCAGCTGCAATGTGATGACCCGAGACGTTTTCGAGCTTCTTGAAGTCAAGCCGGGCCGGCGCGCGGCCGATGCCCGACAGATCGAACCATTCCCTGGCCTGATCGTCGCTGAAAATTTCATCATCGCCGTGGCTCCACCCCAACCGCGCAAGGTAGTTGCGCATCGCGGGTGCGGGATAGCCCATCGCGGCGTATTCATGCAGACCGACCGCGCCGTGGCGTTTGGACAGCTTCTTGCCATCGGGGCCGAAGATCAGCGGCAGATGCGCCCAGACCGGCACATCCCAGCCCATGCCCTGATAGATCAGCGTCTGCCGCGCGGCATTGTTCAGGTGATCGTCGCCCCGGATCACGTGGGTGACGCCCATGTCGTGGTCATCGACGACAACGGCCAGCATGTAGGTCGGTGTACCGTCAGAGCGTAAACAAACCATATCGTCCAACTGGTCATTGCCGAAGGTCACGGTGCCCTGCACCGCATCCTCGATAACGGTCTGGCCGGTGCGCGGGGCCTTGATGCGGATCACGAAGGGCAGGTCTGGATATGTTGCGGGATCGGCGTCGCGCCAAGGGCTCTGGAACAGTGTGGACCGCCCCTCGGCCCGCGCCGCCTCGCGGAACGCTTCGATTTCCGCTTGCGTGCAGAAGCACTTGTAGGCCGTTCCCGCGCGCGAGCATTGCATGCGCAACCTCGGCATGGCGGTCCTTGCGGTCCCACTGGCTGACCACGTCGCCGTCCCAGTCGAGGCCGAGCCATGTCAGCCCCTGCAGGATCGCCGCCGTCGCCTCGGGCGTTGAACGCTCGCGGTCGGTGTCCTCGATCCGCAGCAGGAATTTCCCGCCGCGCCCCCGCGCATAAAGCCAGTTGAACAGCGCGGTGCGCGCGCCGCCGATATGCAGGTAGCCGGTGGGTGAGGGCGCGAAGCGTGTGACGACCGGGGCGGTGGCGGTGGGCATGGCGGAAGACATAGGCGGGCTTAACCTTTCAGCAACCATGTCGGATCAGGCTGCGACAGGCGTCTTAGGCAACGGGCGAGGACAGGGCAAGGTGGCTGGGGCAGGGCGGCATATCTCCTTGGACGCCCTTGGCGGCGCCGGGGGGCAGTTGTTCCCATGGGTGCCGGTGGTCCTGGCGATCGGAATCGGGGCCTATTTCAAGCTGCCGGTGGAACCGCGGCTGGTTGCACTGGCGCTGCTTGCGCTGGTTTGCGCGACTTTGCTGGTGGCGCGCCTGCGGGCGGATGTCCGCTGGCACGCGCCGCTGCTGACCGCGTTCCTGCTGACCTTCGGTCTGGTCCTTGCCGCCGCACGCGCCCACCTCGTCGCGGCCCCGGTGCTGCCGTTCCGCTATTACGGCCCTGTCGAGGGACGGATCGTGGAAATCGACCGGTCATTCTCGGATGCGATCCGCATCACGCTGGACCGTGTTGTTTTGTCAGACGTTGACCCCGCCATAACTCCCGCGCGCGTCAGGCTGGCGCTGCACGGGGACCCGGTCGGGACCGTGCCGATGCCCGGCGCGCGGATCATGGTGACGGGCCATCTGGCCGCACCGCAGGGGCCGGTAGCACCCGGCGGCTTCGATTTCCAGCGCATCGCCTGGTTCGCGCGTCTGGGGGCCGTCGGCTATACCCATGTGCCGCCGGTTCTGGTCGCCCGGCCCGACAGCCGCAGCCCCGGAATGCTGGCCTTTGGCGCGCGCATGGTCCTGTCGCGCGAGATGCAGGGCCGGATGCCCGGCCAGGCGGGCGCGCTGGCAGCGGCCTTCATGACCGGCGACAGGTCGGGCGTCAGCGAGGCGACGAACGAGGTGATGCGGGCGTCGAATCTGTCCCACATGATCTCGATCTCGGGCCTCCACATGGGGCTCGTCGTGGGGTTTGTCTTTGCGCTGGTGCGCTACGGGCTGGCGCTGGTGCCGCCGCTGGGACTGCGGGTGAACGGCAAGAAGGTGGCGGCGGTGGCGGCGTTGGGGGCGGCGACTGCTTACATGCTGCTTGCCGGGCCGGACGTGGCCACGCGGCGCGCCTGGATCATGGCGGCGGTGATGCTGATCGCGGTGCTGTCCGACCGGCGCGCGATTTCGATGCGTAGCCTTGCGATTGCGGCGGTCACCGTGCTTCTGCTGACACCCGAGAGCCTGCTGAACCCCGGCTTCCAGATGTCCTTCGGTGCGACGGCGGCGCTGATCGCTATTTATGCCATCTGGGCCGATCACCGGGAGCGGGTACCCGCGATCCTGCGCCCCGTCATCCTGCTGGTGTTGTCATCGGCCATTGCGGGGCTGGCGACCGGGCCGATCGCTGCGGCGCATTTCAACCGGATCGCCGGATACGGGCTGATCGCGAACCTGCTGGCGGTGCCGGTGATGGGCGTCATCGTGATGCCCGCAGGCGTGATGGCGGCGATTCTGTCGCCTCTGGGGCTGGCTGCCCCTGCCTTCTGGCTGATGCAGAAAGGGACCGAGCTGATCCTGGCCATCGCCGTGTTCGTGGCGGGCATGGACGGGGCAGTCGCGGCGGTGCCGAGCCCCGGCTGGTACGTCCTGCCGGTCTTCGCGCTGGGCGGGGCGCTGGCGTTTCTCGCCCGGGGGCCGCTGCGGCTGGTGGGGGTTGCGGCAGTCGGTGCAAGTCTCGCGCTGTGGCCGATGAGCGGACGGCCCGATCTGCTGATCGCGGGGGACGGCGCGCTGGTGGGGCTGATGACCGACACGGGCCGCGCGCCGTCGAAGGCGAAAGGGGCGGGCTTTGTCGCCGAGAACTGGCTGCAGGACGACGGCGAGCTGATCGATCAGGAAACCGCCTTCGCGCGCGGGGCGTTCACGGCGTCGAAGGGCCGGTCCGACGCTGTATTCGACGGACGGGCGCTGATCCATCTGACGGGCAAGACTGCGGGCGAACGCGCCCTGCCGCTGTGCACGGGGAACGCGCTGATCGTGATCGAGGGGGACTGGGCGGGCAGCGGAGACTGTGACGTCTGGGACCGCAGGCGACTCGCCGCTACAGGGGCCGTTGCGGTGTCACAGACATCGAAAGGGCCAACGATCACGACGGCCCGTGACGTCTCGGGCGACCGGCTGTGGAACCGCCCGACAGCGCGTCCGTCGCTTCGGCAAACCCCAGCCGGATGGACCCGACGCCCCATCAACGACCGTCGCGGCGGCGCTCAGTAGCTCCGGATCAGCCCGACCAGGCGGCCCTGCACCTTGACCTGATGGTCCGGCAGCACCCGCGTCTCATAGGCTGGGTTCGCAGCCTCGAGCGCGATCATCCCGCCCTTGCGGCGGAAGCGCTTCAGCGTCGCCTCATAGCCTTCGACCAGCGCCACGACGATGTCGCCGTTCTCGGCCGTCTGCTGTTCGCGGATCACCACGATGTCACCGTCGTTGATCCCCGCCTCGATCATCGAGTCGCCCTTGACCTCCAGCGCGTAGTGCTGGCCCTTGCCCGACAGCATGCTGCCCGGCACCGCGACATGGTGGCTGACTTCGGAGATCGCCTCGATCGGCACGCCCGCCGCGATGCGGCCCATCACCGGCAGTTCGATCGCGTGGATCGCGGCGACCGGCATCGCGCCCGGCGGAGGATCGGTGCGGTCGCCCGCGATCACCTTGGGGTTGAAGCCAGGGCGTTCCATCGCCTCGGGCAGCTTCAGGATCTCGAGCGCCCGCGCCCGGTGCGCCAGCCGCCGGATGAAGCCGCGCTCTTCCAGTGCGGTGATCAGGCGGTGGATGCCGGACTTGGAGCGGAGATCGAGTGCCTCTTTCATTTCGTCGAAGGAGGGCGGAACACCGTCGCGGTCTGTCCGCTTCTTGATGAAATCCAACAGTTCCAGTTGTTTGCGTGTCAGCATTGTTTTTGGTCCCCTGCTCGATCAGGACATCGGTTCGGCCTATGTTCTAGGCGTGTTCCCGGTTTGTGTCAACCAATCTTAACAGAGCGGCGGGTCAGAGCGGCACGTAGTCGACAATCGTTCCTGCCGGTCGCGGCCCGTCACCCAAGGGGCGGATCAGCAGCGCGTCGGCCTGCGACAGGATGGTCAGCAGCGCCGAGTCCTGTCTGTCGAACGGGCGAATGCGGGGCAGGGCGTCGCCCGGTTCCAGCCGCGCCCGCATGTAATGCGCACGCGGGCCGGTCGGGCCGACGTCCGCCGCCAGTTCGGCGCGCAGCGTCGCCGCGGGGGCGGGCGGCAGCCCCGACATCGCGCGGATCACGGGAAGAAGGAACAGATGCCCGCAGACCACGGCCGACACCGGATTGCCGGGCAGTCCGAGCAGAAGGGCCGCGGCAAGGCGGCCTGCCAGAAGCGGCTTGCCGGGGCGCATGGCGATCTTGTGGAAGGCGAGGTCGAGGCCCATGCCCGCAGCAACCCCTGCGATCAGGTCGTGTTCGCCGACGCTGGCCCCGCCGATGGTGACGATCAGGTCGGCATCGTCGGCCAGCGACAGGATGGTTTTCAGCGATGCCTCGCTGTCGCGGGCGATGGGCAGCATGCGCACCTCGGCCCCTGCCGCTTCGGCCATCGCGGCAAGGGCGAAGCTGTTCGAGGCGATGATCTGGTCGGGCGAAGGGATGTCGCCGGGCATGACAAGCTCATCCCCCGTCGCGATCAGCGCAACGACGGGGCGGCGGGTCACGGCCACTTCGGGGACGTTCATCGACGCGACCAGGGCGAGGTCCTGCGCGGACAGGCGGCGCGGGGCGGGAATGACGGCACCGGCGCGGAAGTCCTGACCGGCCGGGCGGATATGCGTGGCCTCCTCCAGCTTGGCCCCCAGGGTGATGCGGTCACCGTCGCGGGTGACGTCTTCCTGCAGCACGACGCGGTCTGCGCCCTCCGGGACGGGCGCGCCGGTGAAGATGCGGACGGTGTGGCCTGTGGCCAGCGTGCCGTCGAAGCGCCGCCCAGCCTGGGATGTGCCGATCACGGCCAGCGTGGTGCCGGCAGTATGGTCGGCGTCGCGGATCGCGTAGCCGTCCATCGCGGAGGCGGGGAAGGGCGGCTGGTCACGGGCGGAGGTGACTTCGCTGGCGAGGACGCGGCCAGCAGCCTGGCGGAGGGGGACGGTTTCGGGCGGCAGGGGCGATACGAGCGCGAAAAGTCGCGCCAGCGCTTCCTCGACGGTGATCAACGGGCTGCCTCGTCGGGCGCATAGCGGCCCGACTTGCCACCATCCTTAAGAACCAGCCGTATCCCCTCGATCCGCATGGATTTCTCGACCGCCTTAAGCATGTCATAGACGGTCAGCGCCGCGACGGACGCTGCTGTCAGCGCCTCCATCTCGACCCCCGTCTGCCCCGTGGTGCGCACGGTCGCCGCGATCCGGATGCCGGGCAGGGCCGGATCGGCGGTCAGGTCCAGCGTGACCTTGGTAATGGGCAGCGGGTGGCAGAGAGGGATCAGGTCGGATGTGCGCTTTGCCGCCATGATCCCGGCCAGCCGCGCGACGCCCATGACGTCGCCCTTTTTCGCGGTGCCCGCCGTCACATGCGCCAGCGTCGCGGGCAGCATCACGACCTGTGCCTCGGCCACGGCGATGCGGTCGGTGATCGCCTTGTCGGTCACATCGACCATCTGCGCACGGCCCTGATCGTCGAAATGGGTCAGCGCCATCGGGTCAGGCCCCCGCCGCGACAGACGGCGTCAGGATCGCCCGGGTGGCGGCGGTCACGTCCGTCTGCCGCATCAGGCTTTCGCCGATCAGGAAGGCGTCCGCGCCATGTGCCGCCAGATCGGCGAGGTCGGCGGGGGTGAAAAGGCCGCTTTCGGCGACCAGCAGCCTGTCATCGGGCACCATCCGCGACAATTCGCGCGTCACCTGAAGATCGACCTGGAATGTCTTGAGATTTCTATTATTCACACCGATCATGGGTGAGGAGAGTCGGAGCGCCCGCTCCATCTCGTCGGCGTCATGCACCTCGATCAGCGCATCCATGCCCCAGTCGCGCGCAGCGGATTCCAGTTCGGCGGCGAGGCCGTCATCGACCGACGCCATGATGATCAGGATGCAGTCCGCCCCCCAGGCGCGCGCTTCGGCCACCTGATAGGCATCGTAGAGGAAATCCTTGCGCAGGACAGGCAGGGCGCAGGCGGCGCGGGCGGCGGTAAGGTAGCCGGGCGCGCCTTGGAAGGACGGGCCGTCGGTCAGGACGGACAGGCAGGCAGCCCCGCCCGTAGCATAGGCGCGGGCGAGGGAGGGCGGGTCGAAGTCGGCGCGGATCAGGCCCTTGGAGGGCGAGGCCTTCTTGATCTCGGCGATCAGGGCATAGCCGGGGGCGTCGCGCAGCGCGTCGGCGAACGACCGCACCGGACCGGCGGCGCGGGCCTCAGCCTCGATGCCGGATAAGGGTCGCGCGCGTTTCGCGGCGGCGATTTCGTCCAGCTTATAGGCCTTGATGCGGTCGAGGATGTCCATGCGCCCGTCATACCGCCGGGGGGCCGGGTTGAAAAGCGCTGCCCGCCCAGTCGATAGGAGGCTGACCGCGCGCCGCCAGCCAGTGATTGACCCGGCTGAACGGGCGCGACCCGAAGAAGCCGCGCCGGGCGGAGAGGGGCGAGGGGTGCGCGGACCGCAGGATCAGGTGGCCGGTCGGGCGGATATGCTGGGCCATGGCCTGCGCATGCGCGCCCCAGAGGAGGAAGGCGCAAGGCTGGCGCGAGACCTCGGCGAGCACCTGTTCGGCAAGGCGCTGCCAGCCGAGCCTCGCGTGACCGCCTGCCGCGCCGGACGGAACGGTGAGGCAGGTGTTGAGAAGGAGAACGCCCTGCCGCGCCCAGTCCGAGAGATCACCGTTACGGCGATCGACACCAAGATCGGTATGCAGTTCCTTGAAAATATTTGATAAAGATCGCGGCAGTGAACGCACGCCAGGTGCCACTGAGAAGGCTAGACCCATCGCGTGGCCGGGGGTCGGATAGGGATCCTGACCGAGGATCACCACCCGCACGGCCTCTGGTGCCGCGATATCCAGCGCAGCGAATCGCTGATCCTCGGGCGGCAGAATGATGCGCGTCTCTGCCGCCAGTGCGGCGGCGATCCGGGGCCAGTCTTCTGCGAAGAAGGGCAGATGCGCCCAGGCGTCGGGGATCATGCCCCGGCGGTCGCCGCGACCAGTGCCGCGACCTTTGCCTTGGCCGCGCCCGAATCGATGGAGACCCGCGCCCGCTCGACGCCCTCGGTCAGCGACGCGGCACGTCCGGCGATGACCAGTGCCGCCGCCGCATTCAGCAGAACCGCATCGCGGTAGGCCCCTTCGCGCCGTCGAGCAGGGCGCGGAAGGCCACGGCGTTTTCCTCGGGCGTTCCGCCTAGGATCGATTCGAAGGGATGCGCCGCAAGACCCGCCTCCTCAGGGTGAATCTCGCCGTCGGTCACGCGCCCGGCTTCCAGCTTCGCCACAAAGGTCGGTCCGGCGATGGAAATCTCATCCGTCCCGTCGGCCCCGTGGACCAGCCAGGCCGCCTCGGACCCCAGCGCGCCCAGGGTCTCGGCCATCGGCCTTATCCACTGGCGCGAAAAGGCCCCGGTCAGCTGCCGCTTAACGCCCGCAGGGTTGGTCAGCGGCCCCAACAGGTTGAAGATCGTCCGCGTGCCAAGTTCGGCGCGCGTCGGCATGACATGCCGGATCGCGGGGTGGTGCATCGGTGCCATCATGAAGCCGATGCCGCAGGTTTCAATAGCTTTTTCAACCACATCCGGCCCGACATTCACATTGACGCCCAACTGTGTCAGCGCATCCGCCGCGCCCGATTTAGACGACAGGTTCCGGTTGCCGTGCTTGGCCACTGTCACGCCTGCGCCTGCGACCACAAAGGCTGTGGCGGTCGATATGTTCAGCGTGCCCTTGCCGTCGCCCCCGGTGCCGACGATGTCCATCGCGCCAGCCGGCGCGCGCACGGCGTTGCACTTGGCACGCATCACGCGCGCAGCGGCGGCGATTTCATCGACAGTCTCGCCGCGCACCCGCAGCGCCATCAGGAACCCGCCGATCTGGCTGGGGGTTGCGGCGCCGTCGAACAGCGCGCCGAACGCGCGTTCGGCTTCGTCCCGCGTCAGGGGGCGATCAGCGGCGATGCCGATCAGCGGCCGGAGAACATCGCTCATGCCGGGACCGTCCGGGGGACGCGAGCCGTATCGAGGAAGGTGGCGAGCATCCTGTGGCCGTGTTCCGAGGCGATGGATTCGGGGTGGAACTGCACGCCTTCGATCGGCAGGTCGCGGTGCCGCAGGCCCATGATCGTACCATCCTCCAGCCAGGCCGTGACCTCAAGGCAGTCGGGCAGGGTGGCGCGGTCCACGATCAGCGAATGGTATCGCGTCGCCTGGAATGGCGAGGGCAGCCCCGCGAAGATGCCCTGTCCCGCATGATGCATCACGCCCATCTTGCCATGCACGATCTCATGGCAGCGCACGACATTGCCGCCGAAGGCCTGACCGATGGCCTGATGTCCGAGACAGACGCCAAGAAGGGGCGTGCGGGTTTCGGCGGCGGCTTCGGTCAGCGCCAGGCAGATGCCCGCCTGGGCAGGGTCGCAAGGACCGGGCGACAGGACGATAGCGTCAGGATGCATCGCCATCGCCTGCTGGACGTCCAGCGCATCGTTGCGGCGGACCGTGACCTCGGCCCCCAGCTCGCCCAGATAGTGGACGAGGTTGTAGGTGAAGCTGTCATAATTGTCGATCAGCAGAAGCATCGGGCGGCGGTCCTGTCATTTCCGGATGAACCCGGCGGGATGAGGCGCTATAGAGGGCAGCGACAAAAGGGCGATGTCGGGCGGCGACTGTCAAGACGTGACAGCGCGGCCCGTCGGGCAAGGTGCCGGAACAGGCATCGGACGAGGGCAGACAGACCCGGCGGACCTGGTCCGTCAGGGTCTTGAGGACGGAGACGGTCATGGGCGGTTTTCTAGGCGGTCTGCTTTCGGGTGCTGCGGTGTCGGCACTTCTGGTCGGTGCGGCGTCGCTGGCGGTGCCGTTGCCCTTCCATGGCGGCGGCGCTGCTGGGCCTGCGGCCTCGTTGGCGGAACCGGCGGAGACGCCGGATGCGGCACCCGATCTGGGTGCGGTGGCAAGCGACGCTGACGGTGCCGAGGAACCGATGGCAGAAGCGCCAGTGGCGCAGCCCGAGGCGGTGACGCCGGAAACGGGCGTGGTCGAGGTTCCGGCCGGGTCGGAATTCGCCAAGGCAAAGCCCGAGGAGGACGCGATCTTGCCGGGGGCCGAGCCCGAACCGCCGGTGGCCGACGCCCCTGCGGTCGCGGCCCCGGCCGCAGAGCCCGAGCCCGATCTGGCCTCGCTGGAACCTGCGGATGCGCCCGAGGGGCAATCCGAGGCACCTGCGGCCCCGGATGCGCCCGAAACGCCCGCGGCGACGGGAGATGCGCTGTCGACAGAAGCGCCCGCAGTCGTCGCCGCCGCGCCCGCAGCGCTCGCGCCCTCGGCATCCGCGGCCGACGCCCCGACAGCCGACACGACCCCCGCACCTGCGCCTGAAGCGGTGCCGGAACCCGAAGCCGTCGCCGACGCCGGGACTGCGGCCCCTGTGGCCGAAGCCGCCCCCGAGCCACAGCCCGCCCCGGTGGCTGAACCGGTCGCCGGGCCGCCCGCCGCCGAACCTGCGGTCGATGCTCAGGCCGCCCCCGAGGCGACACCAGAGGCGGCCCCGGTCGAACCCGAGGATCTGCCGCCCGTGATCTCGCCCGATGCGCCGGAACCGCCGATCGGGGTCGCCGACGCGCCGCGGCCGGGGTTCAAGCCGGTGCCGGGGGTCAAGGTGAACCGGCTGCCGCGCATCGGCGGCGAAGAGGCAGCGCCCGCGCCCGGCGCAGCGGAAGAGAACACTCTGCCGGTTGTGACAGTCGATGAGGCAGACCAACCTGCCGTCCGCCGCTATGGTGCTGCGTTCGAGAACCCGGGCAACCTGCCGCTGCTGTCGCTTTTGATCGTGGATCGCGGCGAGGCGGCAGGGGGACTGTCGGCGGAAACCCTTGCGACATTTGCCTTCCCCGTGACCATCGCCATCGACCCGACTCTGCCCGATGCGCGCGCGCGGGCGGACCTCTACCGGGCTGCGGGATTCGAGATCGCCCTTCTGGCATCCACGCTGACCGACGCGGCGACCGCTTCGGACCTTGAGGTGATGTATCAGGGCTACCGCGAGGCGCTGCCGGATGCGGCGCTGTTCCTCGGCACCGAAACCGCGCCGTTCCAGAGCAACCGGCAATCGGCGGACCATCTGGTGGCGATGCTGAAGCCCGAGGGCGTGGGGCTGGTGAGCTATGCCAAGGGGCTGAACCCGGCCAGCGGCATCGCGGCAGAGGAAAAGCTGCCGCATGCCGAAATCTGGCGGGTGCTGGACGAGGGCGGCGAGCGGTCAGAGGCGATCCGCCGTGCGCTGGACCGCGCGGCGTTCGAGGCGGTGCAGACCGGCCAGGTGGTGGTGATGGCGTCGAGCCTGCCCGAGACGGTGACCGCGATCTTCGGCTGGGCGGCGGAAGGGACCAAGGGCGTGGCGCTGGCCCCCGTGTCGGCGGTGGCGCTGAAGGCGGTGGGCGAGGCGGGGGCTGCCCCCGAGGTGACGCCTACTCCTTGAACTGCCATCCCTTGCGGCGCGGCACGCGCAGCGCGAGCATCGGTTTCAGCAGCGGAGAGGCAAAGCGGCGCAGATCCAGCGCCTCGTGCACGCCGACCGTCTCCTCGCCGCCGATCTGGGTGCGCACCATCGAGCGGCTGTAGAAGGGCGCATCGAGCATTCCCTTGACCTGCTGCGGGCGATAGCCGGGGTCGGCGCGGGTGCCGCGCGCCAGCGCCCAGAGCGTGCGGGACAGGCGGGCGGGGGGCGGGGCCACGATTTCGCGGGCGGAACCATCCGCGTCGAACGCCACGCTGACGGCGAGTTCGGACCCGTCGCTGCGGGTCGCGTCATAGAAGCAGACGGCACCCTCGCGGGTCGGAAAGCGGCCCCAGGTCCAGGTGCGGAAGTCCGCTTCCAGTGCGGCGGTGCCGAAATTCGCGTCGAAATAGCCGTGGCCAGTGAACTGCCAGCCCCGGTTCAGATCGACCTCGATCTTGGCGACCGGCGCGAAGGGCCGCCAGATGTGCGCGCCGTCCGGCGTCAAAGGGACTTCGACCGACGTGACGGCGCTGGGCGTCAGGGTGATGCGGCCTTTGACGCGGCCGGGCAGGGGCGGGGCTGACATCTCGTCGATGTCGATGACAAGCTGGCCGTCGCGCCAGATCATCCGGCTGGGCCCGACCTCCAGCATGTCATGCGCCTGACGCAGCGCGGCCTGGCCCCGGTCGGTCATGGTGAAGCGCCCGCCGGGACCGTAGGTTGCCACGTTGATGCAGCAATGGTCGGCCGGGTTCCGGCGGCCGGACCACCGGTACCAGGGCGAAAAGACCGACCCGATAAAGCCTATGACCGAGACGGCGCGGGAACCGTCGTCGCTGACGCCGTCGATGTACCACCAGGCATAGCCGTCCGGCCCGACCTGGATGTCAAATCGCGGTCCGCGATCATCGCCTCGGCCGCGTGCCGGCCGGAGATGGCCGCCATCGGAACCCCCGCCCCCGGATGCGCCCCGCCCCCCGCGATCCAGAGGCCCGGAAGGCGCGTCGCTGCCTGCGGACGCCGGAAGGCCGCCAGCGCCCCGTGCGGAGAGCGCCCGTAGATCGACCCCATCGACCCCGGAAACAGATGCGCGAACTGTGCCGGTCCGGTCAGCGTGGTGCGCGTCCGGCAGCGGGTCGAAGGTGAGGCCGAAGCGCGCGAGGGTCCCGAAGGTCCGCGTCAGACATGTCTGCACCTCATCAGGGTCGGGGGCCGCGCGGGACCGGGTGGTCGGCGGGGCGTTGAGGATGATCTCGAAGCGTTCGGGTCCGTCCGGAACTGTTCCGTCCGCGCGGTCCTCGGCGCAGATGTAGAGGCTGGGGGCGGTCTGATCGCGGCCTTGGGCGAGGGGCGTGTATTCACCCGAGGGATCATCCGAGAAGAAGACGTTGTGATGCGCCAGCGGACGCGCCGGGCCGGTCAGGCGGGCGGCGAAGGACCAGACCCAGGCGGAATGGCTGCGCGGCGTGGTCGCGGCCGGTGCGATGGCACCCTGCGCATCAGGGCCGAGCAGGCCAAGGGTCAGCGCGGCGGGATCGCCGTTGAAGAGGATGCGCGTGGCGGGAATGGTGTGTCCATCAGCGGTCTGCACACCCGTGACGCGACCCGCGCGGGTCAGGATGCGCGCCACGCTTGTGTCGTAGCGGAACTGCGCGCCCTGCGCGGCGGCAAGGTCGGCGAGGGCCTGTGCCAGCCGGTGCATCCCGCCTTGCACGGCCCAGACACCCTGTTCCTCGGCATGCCAGATCAGCGACAGGACGGCGGGCGAAAGATCGGGCGCGCCGCCGACATAGGTGGCGTAACGCCCGAACAGCTGCGCGAGGCGCGGGTCGCGGAACTGGCCTTGCAGGAACCGGCGGAGCGTCATGCCGGACAGGAGCGCGGGCCAGAGCGACGGTGCGCGTGCGGCCCCGGCCAGGATGCCCCCAAGGCGCGGGCGGGGGCTTTGCATGACGGGCCGGTCAAAGGCGCGGTAGGCGGCCTCGGCCTTGGAGCAGAAGGCGCGGAAGTCGTGTTCGGCTGTCGTGCCGCCCCAGTCGCGGACGGCACGCGCCGATGCATCGCGGTCGGAATGGAGGTCGAGGACCGATCCGTCGGGCCAGAAGTGCCGCGCGATGACGGGTTGCGGGATCAAGGTGAGATGCCGGTCAAGGTCGGTTCCGGCGGCGCGGAACAGATCGTCGAAGACGGACCGCATCGTCAGCACGGTCGGCCCCGCGTCGACCGGCCCCGCCGCCGAGGGAACGCAGCGCATTTTGCCGCCGGGGGCCGACGCCGCCTCGATGACCGTCACGTCGAAGCCCGCCGTTGCCAGCCGCACCGCAGCGGCAAGGCCGCCGATGCCCGCACCGATCACACACGGCCTTGTCCGGCCCTTCGTCCAAGCCCTTGTCCTCCGGCCCCGTCTGGGTGCCTGCCGCAATTGTTGACTCCGCGCCAAAAACTGTCCAGCATGATTTACAGTTGCCTGTCCAGTCAGGCTGACAGTGCGTTGCGGGAGAGGCCTTATGGACCGTCGGATCGAAGCGGCGATTGCGGGCGCGATCCAGTCGGCCCAAGGGGCGGATGCGCCGCAGCGGCTGGCCGGAGCACTTGAATATGCAGTGACACCCGGCGGCGCGCGGATCCGGCCGACGATCCTGATGTCGGTGGCACGCGCCTGCGGCGATGACAGCCCGGCCCTGACCGACGCCGCCTGCGCGGCCATCGAGCTGATCCACTGCGCCAGCCTTGTGCATGACGACCTGCCCGCGTTTGACGATGCCGACATGCGGCGCGGCAAGCCCTCGGTTCATCGGGCCTACAGCGAGCCGCTGGCGGTGCTGACCGGCGACAGCCTGATCGTGCTGGCCTTCGAGACGCTGGCGAAGGCGGCAGCGCCCGCGCCGCTGCGGGCCATCGAACTGGTCCGCATCCTTGCCGCGCGGACCGGAATGCCCGGTGGCATCTGCGCGGGGCAGGGCTGGGAAAGCGAAGCGACGGTCGATCTTTCCGCCTATCACCGGGCCAAGACGGGTGCCCTGTTCATAGCGGCGACGCAGATGGGCGCGGTTGCGGCCGGGCAGGACGCGGAGCCTTGGGAAGAACTGGGCGCGCGGATCGGCGAGGCATTCCAGGTCGCTGACGACCTGCGGGACGCGCTGTATGACGCGGAGACGCTGGGCAAGCCCGCGCAGCAGGATGCTGTTCACGACCGCCCGAACGCCGTGTCGGAACTGGGCGTGCAGGGTGCGATCCGTCGGCTGAAGGACATCCTCGGCGGGGCGATCGCGTCGATCCCGTCCTGCCCGGGCGAGGCGATGCTGGCGCATATGGTGCGGGCCCAGGCCGAACGGATGACGCCGGTGGCGCCCGTCACTGCAGCCAGCCGGGCCTGACATGTCGGTCACGTCAGACGCCGGGCGGCCCGCATCGGCGGGGCCGCCGCGCGCGGGCTTGGGTGGTGCGCTGAACCGCCTGATCGCATCGCGCGGGTTCCAGTCATGGGCGGCGCGGGTGCCGGGATTGCGCCGGATCGCGCGGGCGGAGGGGGCCGCCCTGTTCGACATCGTCGCAGGCTTTGTGCAGAGTCAGGTGCTGTTCGCGGTGGTCGAACTGCGGCTGCTGCATCTGCTCGCGGACGGACCGGCGACGGCCCTGTCGCTGGCGCAGCGGGCGAGCGTTCCGGCGGAGCGGATGGCGGTGCTGCTGCAGGCGGCGGCGGGGCTCGGGCTGCTTCGGCGCAGGCGGGACGGCAGTTCTGCACTGGCGCGGCGGGGCGCGGCCCTGATCGGCGTGCCGGGGCTGGAGGCGATGGTGCGGCACCACGACGTCCTCTACCGCGATCTGGCGGACCCGGTGGCGTTTCTGAGGGGCGAGACAGACCCGGAACTGGCGCGGTTCTGGCCCTATGTGTTCGGCGCGGGCGGGGCGGTCGATCCCGCGATCACGGCGCGGTATTCGGCGCTGATGGCCGACAGCCAGGCGCTGGTGGCGGAGGAGACGCTGGCGCAGGTGGACCTGTCGGGGGTGCGTCACCTGATGGATGTCGGCGGCGGGACGGGGGCGTTCCTGGCGGCGGCTTCGGCGAAATATCCGGCGATGAGGCTGACGCTGTTCGACCTGCCCGCTGTCGTGCGCGCGGTGCCGAAAGGCGCGCGGTTCGCGGTGGCAGAGGGCAGTTTCCGCGACGATCCGCTGCCGCCGGGGGCCGATGCGATCAGCCTGGTGCGGGTGCTCTATGACCATGCCGACGCCACGGTCGCGGCCCTGTTGCGCTCGGTGCATGCCGCACTTCCGCCGGGCGGGCGGCTGATCGTGTCCGAACCGATGTCGGGCGGGGCAAGTCCGGACCGCATCACCGACACGTATTTTGCGTTCTACACGATGGCGATGCGCACGGGGCGCACCCGTTCGGCGGCCGAGATCGCTGATGCGATGCGTGCGGCAGGGTTCGGCGACATCACGATCCGGCGCGGATACCGCAGTTTCCTGACCAGCACCGTGACGGCGATCCGTCGCTGAGGCGGTAAGGTGGCGGAAATGTGTCCATTTTAATTGACAGTCTAAATTGTCAGCTTAGACTGACATTTAAGTGATCGGCCGGACGCGAGTCTTGAAGACGCAGGCGCATCGGCAGGTCAGGTGGGGAGCATCGCGTGAACGCATCGGCCGTCATCGTTTCGGGGCCACGTCAGCTGTCGCTGGACAGCGTGACGGTCGCGCCGCCCGGTGCTGCCGATGTCGTGGTTGCGACGCGCTTTTCCGGCATTTCCACGGGCACGGAAAAGCTGTTCTGGTCAGGCACGATGCCGCCCTTTCCGGGCATGGGCTATCCGCTGGTGCCGGGCTACGAGGCGGTGGGCGAGGTGGTCGAAGCGGGCCCGAATCCGGGTTCCGGACCGGCGAGCATGTCTTTGTGCCCGGTGCCAGCTGCTTTGACGGCAATATCCGCGGACTGTTCGGGGCCGCGTCGCAGATGTCTGGTGACGCCGGGCGCCCGCGTCACCCGGATCGACGCGGGCATGGGGGCCGAGGGCGCGCTTCTGGCGCTGGCCGCGACGGCGCGGCATGCGATGGCCGGGCTGGACCACGCGCTGCCCGATCTGATCGTCGGGCACGGCGTGCTGGGCCGGCTGCTGGCGCGGCTGACGCTGGCTGCCGGCGGCGCCGCGCCGACGGTCTGGGAAACCGATCCCGAACGCGGCAGGCGGTGCGACCGGCTATCGATGTCGTCCACCCCGACGGCGATCCGCGCCGCGATTACCGGGCGATCTATGATGCCTCGGGCGACGCGGCTCTGCTGAACACGCTGATCGGGCGCATCGCCAAGGGCGGCGAGATCGTGCTGGCGGGGTTCTACACCCAGCCCATCACCTTCGCCTTCCCGCCCGCCTTCATGAAGGAAGCGCGGCTGCGCATCGCCGCCGAATGGGCGCCCGACGACATGATCGCGACGCGCGCCCTGATCGAATCCGGCGCGCTGTCGCTTGCGGGTCTGATCACCCACCGCTGCGCCGCCGCGGACGCGCCCGCCGCCTACGAGACCGCCTTCACCGACCCTGACTGCCTGAAAATGATCCTGGACTGGAGCGCGGTCGCATGACCCTCGATATCCCGAACCTGAAGGACTTCGACGCAGCGGCTGCGCGACGAGGCGCAGGAAGAACCGACGCTGGAAGTCCCGCACGAGGCGCCGACCAAGAAGACCCAGATCATCGCGATCTACGGCAAGGGCGGCATCGGCAAATCGTTCACGCTGGCCAACCTGTCGCCACATGATGGCCGAGATGGGCAAGCGCGTGCTGCTGATCGGCTGCGACCCGAAATCCGACACCACCAGCCTGCTGTTCGGCGGCAAGGCCTGCCCGACGATCATCGAAACCTCGACCCGCAAGAAGCTGGCGGGGGAAGAGGTGAAGATCGGCGACGTCTGCTTCAAGCGCGGCGGCGTCTTCGCGATGGAACTGGGCGGGCCGGAAGTGGGCCGCGGCTGCGGCGGGCGCGGGATCATCCACGGGTTTGAACTGCTGGAGAAGCTGGGGTTCCATGACTGGGACTTCGACTATCGTGCTGCTGGACTTCCTCGGCGACGTGGTCTGCGGCGGGTTCGGCCTGCCGATCGCGCGCGACATGGCGCAGAAGGTGATCATCGTCGGGTCGAACGACCTGCAGTCGCTGTATGTGGCGAACAACGTCTGCTCGGCGGTGGAATATTTCCGCAAGCTGGGCGGCAATGTCGGCGTCGCGGGGCTGGTCATCAACAAGGATGACGGCACCGGCGAGGCGGCGGCCTTCGCCAAGGTCGGCGAAGATCCCGGTCCTTGCCAGCATCCCGCGGACGACGACCTGCGCCGGAAATCGGCGAATTATCAGATCGTTGGCACGGCTGCGAGGCCCATGGGGCGCGCTGTTCGCGGAGCTGGCCGATGCGTGTCGGCGCGGCCCCGCCGGTCAGGCCCAAGGCGCTGACGCCAGGACGGGCTGCTGGGCCTGTTTCGAGCGCGAGACAACCGGCGCGGACTTCGTCCTGACGCCCGCAACCGATGCCGACATGCGCGGGCAAGTTCTCGGAAGCCAAGAAATCGCCTGGAAGTGGTCTACGACAATGTTTGACCTCGACGAACTCGAAAGCCTGGGAAGAGGCGCTGAAGCGTCTGAGGCCGCGAAACGGCAATCCGCACCCCGCAAGGAACTGGCAGACGCATGACCGCGAAGTGGCATATGACGGGGCAGGGGCGGCCGAGGTGATCCTCGGGCGCGATGCGCCGGATGTGCCGGCTGCAGGGCGGCGACGGCATCGGCTGCCACGCGGCTGCGGGCAGATGGAGGCGGCGGCGCGGGCGGCGGGCAATTCGGAGATGCTCGACCAGTTTGCGCGCGACTATCCGCAAGGCCCGCATGACAAGCCGCAGTCGATGTGCCCGGCCTTCGGGTCGCTGCGCGTGGGCCTGCGGATGCGGCGGGTGGCGACGGTGCTGTCGGGATCGGCCTGCTGCGTCTATGGCCTGACCTTTGTGTCGCCATTTCTACGGCGCGCGGCGGTCGGTGGGCTATGTGCCGTTCAACTCGGAAACGCTGGTCACCGGCAAGCTGTTCGAGGACATCCGCGACGCGGTGCACGAACTGGCCGACCCGGACCGCTATGATGCGGTGGTGGTGACGAACCTTTGCGTGCCGACGGCTTCCGGTGTGCCGCTGAAGCTGTTGCCGAGCGAAATCAACGGCGTGCGGATCGTCGGCATCGACGTGCCGGGCTTTGGCGTCCCGACCCATGCCGAGGCCAAGGACGTGCTGGCCGGCGCGATGCTGAAATATGCCCGCGCCGAGATCGAGGCGGGGCCGGTGCCGGCGCCGCAAGGGCGGCAAGTCCGACCGCCCGACCGTGACGCTGCTGGGCGAGATGTTCCCGGCCGATCCGATGATGATCGGCGCGATGCTGGCCCCGATGGGTCTGGCGGCGGGTCCGGTGGTGCCGTGCCGCGAATGGCGCGAGCTGTATGCGGCGCTGGATTGCGGGGTCGGTCGCGGCGATCCATCCGTTCTACACGGCGGCGATGCGCGAGTTTCAGGCGGCGGGGCGGCCCATCGTCGGGTCGGCCCCGGTCGGGCATGACGGCACTGCGGACTGGCTGGCGAGCGATCGGCGACGCCTTTGGAATGTCGCTGCCGGAACGTGTTGCGGCGGCGCAGAATGCGTTCCTGCCCGCGATCAAGGGCGCGCTGGCGGCGAACGCCGATCAAGGGGACCGATCACGCTTTCGGGCTATGAAGGGTCGCGAACTGCTGGTCGCGCGGCTGCTGATCGAAAGCGGCGCGGATGTGCCTTATGTCGGCACCGCCTGCGCGAAGAACCGCGTAGTCGGCATGCGGACCGCGACTGGCTGGAGGCGCGGGGCGTCAAGGTCAAGTACCGCGCGAGCCTGGAGGATGACCTGTCGGCGATGGAGGCGATCCAGCCGGATCTGGCCATCGGCACGACGCCGGTGGTGCAGAAGGCCAAGGAGCTGGCGATTCCAGCCTTTACTTCACCAACCTCATCTCGGCGCGGCCCCTGATGGGACCGGCGGGTGCGGGGTCGCTGGCGCAGGTGGTCAATGCCGCCATCGGCAACAGGACCGGATGGACAAGATGAAGGCGTTCTTCGAAGGCGTGGGCACGGGCGACACCGCGGGCATCTGGGAAGGATGCGCCGAACCTGCGCCCCGACTTCCGCGCGATCCATCAGAAGAAACTCGACAAGGCGGCCAAGGCCGCCAAAGCCGAGGAGATGATCTGATGCTGGTGCAGGATCATGACCGGGCGGGCGGCTACTGGGGGGCGGTCTATGCGTTCTGCGCCGTCAAGGGCCTGCAGGTCGTGATCGACGGCCCGGTCGGGCTGTGAGAACCTGCCGGTGACATCGGTCCTGCACTACACCGACGCGCTGCCGCCGCATGAGTTGCCCATCGTGGTGACCGGTCTGGGCGAAGAGGAGATGGGCTGCGGGCACCGAAGACTCGATGAAGCGGGCCTGGAAGACGCTGGACCCGGCACTGCCTGCGGTCGTGGTCACCGGGTCGCATTGCCGAGATGATCGGCGGCGGCGTGACGCCGGCGGGCACGAACATCCAGCGGTTCCTGCCGCGCACGATCGACGAGGATCAGTGGCAGTGCGCCGACCGCGCGATGACCTGGATCTTCACCGAATTCGGCATGACCAAGGGCCGGATGCCGCCCGAGACGAAACGGCCCGAGGGCGCGAAGCCGCGCGTCAACATCCTGGGGCCGATGTACGGCGTGTTCAACATGGCGTCGGACCTGCACGAAATCCGCCGTCTGGTCGAAGGCATCGGGGCCGAGATCAACATGGTGCATGCCGCTTGGGCGCGCATATGGCCGAGATGCGGCAATCTGGTCGAATGCCGACGTCAACGTGGTGATGTACCGCGAATTCGGACGGGGCCTGGCCGAGGTTCTGGGCAAGCCCTATCTGCAGGCGCCCGATCGGGGTCGAAAGCACGACGCAGTTCCTGCGGACGCTGGGCGAGATGCTGGGGCTGGACCCGGAGCCGTTCATCGAGCGGGAAAAGCATTCGACGCTGAAGCCGGTCTGGGACCTGTGGCGGTCAGCGTCACGCAGGATTTCTTCGCCACGGCCAGCTTCGCCATCGTGGCGAACGAGACCTATGCGCGCGGCATCCGCAATTATCTGGAAGCCGATCTGGGCCTGCCCTGCGCCTTTGCGGTGGCGCGGGTGGCGGGCAAGAAGACCAACAACGAGGAAGTCCGCGCGCTGATGCAGCAGAATCGCCCGCTGATCGTGATGGGGTCGATCAACGAGAAGATGTATCTGGCCGAGACTGAAGGGCGGGCATGGGCCGCCGCCGGCCTTCATCCCCGCTCAGCTTCCCCGGTGCCGCGATCCGGCGCGCCACGGGCACGCCGTTCATGGGCTATGCGGGCGCGGCCTATCTGCTGCAGGAAGTCTGCAACGGCCTGTTCGACGCGCTGTTCCACATCCTGCCGCTGGGCACCGAGATGGACAGCGCCGCGGCCACGCCCACGACGCTGCGCCGCGATTTCCCCTGGGATGCGGATGCGCAGGCGGAACTGGACCGGATCGTGTCGCAGCACCCGATCCTGACCCGGATTTCCGCCGCGCGGACCTTGCGCGATGCGGCCGAGAAGGCCGCGCTTGACGCGGGTGCCGAACGTGTCGTGCGGGAAACCGTCGAGGCACTGGGTCAGCGCGAAGGCATGACGACCAGCACGAACCGAGACACTCAAGGGAGGAGAACCATGAGCGATCATACGGCCAACGGCGCGATGGGGGACGGGGCGCAGCGCATCCCGTGCGCGTGCCACGGGCCGAATTCCGGGCCTACTTCGCCCTGATCTTCCTGCTGGCGCTGCCGGTGGGCCTGATGACCTGGACCTACGCGCTGCTCCGCACGCGCGCGGTCCCGCGGCTCGGGCCCTTGCGCGCGCCTGGTATGATGCCAAGGCGATCACGCCCATGATTTTCTCGGCCTGAAACGGCCGATCCGCGCATTCGCTCCGACGGTCCGAAAGCGGCCGAAAGGGTGAAGACCTCGGCAAGGGCGATCAGCCAATCCGAAACCCAGCCGCAGGGTATGCGGCGTCAGTCGAACGATCCGGAGGATAGTATGGCTGATAGAATCCGACCTGAGTTTCACAGGTCTGACCGACGAGCAGGCGCAAGAACTGCACTCCGTCTACATGAGCGGGCTTTGGCTGTTCACGGCCATCGCCGTCGTCGCTCATCTGGCGGTGTACATCTGGCGTCCGTGGCTCTGAGGGGGAATGAAGCATGAGCAAGTTCTACAAGATCTGGCTGATCTTCGATCCGCGTCGCGTCTTCGTGGCGCAAGGCGTGTTCCTGTTCCTGCTGGCAGCGATGATCCATCTCGTCCTGCTCAGCACTCCTGGTTACAACTGGCTCAGGAAGCAGGCGCTCGGGCTATGGCCGAGATGCCGGCGGCTGCAACCAACTGACCGGATGACCCTCTGTTGCGGGCGGTCCCGGACCGGGCCGCCCGTAACGACCACACACAGGGAAGGCCGGACCCGGCGGGCGTCGCCCGCAGGCGGGGTGCCGGACCCAAAACGATAGCGGAGAGGGAAGCATGGCACTGCTCAGCTTCGAACGAAAATACCGCGTGCCGGGCGGCACGCTGATCGGGGGCAGCCTGTTCGACTTCTGGGTCGGGCCGTTCTACGTCGGCTTCTTCGGGGTCACGACCTTCTTCTTCGCCGCCCTCGGCACCATCCTGATCTTCTACGGCGCGGCGCTGGAAGGCGTCTGGAACCCGTGGCTGATCTCGATCGACCCGCCCGCGCTTGAATACGGACTTGGCATCGCGCCTCTGCGCGAGGGCGGGCTCTGGCAGATCATCACGATCTGCGCCATCGGGGCCTTTGTCAGCTGGGCGCTGCGCGAGGTCGAGATCTGCGCGCAAGCTGGGCATGGGCATGCATGTGCCCTTCGCCTTCGGCTTTGCGATCTTTGCCTATGTGACGCTGGTGGTGATCCGGCCGGTGCTGATGGGGGCCTGGGGATACGCATTCCCCTATGGCATCTTCAGCCACCTCGATTGGGTGTCCAACACCGGCTACACCTACGGCAACTTCCACTACAACCCGGTCCACATGATCGCGGTCAGCTTCTTCTTTACGACGTGTCTGGCGCTGGCCCTGCACGGCGGGCTGATCCTGACGGCGGCCAACCCCGGCAAGGGCAAGACGATGCGCACGCCGGACCACGAGGACACCTATTTCCGCGACCTGATCGGCTATTCGGTCGGCACGCTGGGCATCCACCGTCTGGGCCTGCTTCTGGCGCTGAACGCGGCCTTCTGGTCGGCGATCTGCATCGTCATCTCCGGGACGATCTGGTTCGACCAATGGGTCGTCTGGTGGGACTGGTGGCTGAACCTGCCGTGGTGGGCCGGAATTCGCGGGAGGCGTAAATGGCTAAGTATCAGAACATCTTCACCCAGGTTCAGGTGCGGGGATCGCCGGAAATGGGCATGACCGAAGGCGTCGAGACCTGGAAACGCACCAAGTCGGCCCGCTTCAGCAACCTTGCGGGCTGGTTCGGCAACGCCCAGCTGGGGCCGATCTATCTCGGCACTTTCGGCGTCGTGTCGCTGGCCACGGGGGCGATCTGGTTCATGATGGTGGGGGCCTGGTTCTGGCACCTGGCCGGGCTGAACCCGGCGGTGTTCCTGCGCGACCTGTTCTGGATGGCGCTGGAACCGCCGGCACCGGAATACGGCCTCGGCATGGCCCCGCTGGCGGAAGGCGGGTTGTGGATCATCGCATCCTTCTTCCTGCTGATCTCGGTCTGGGCGTGGTGGATCCGCACCTACCTCAGGGCCGAGGCGCTGGGTCTGGGCAAGCATGTGTCCTGGGCGTTCCTGGCGGCGATCTGGCTGTTCATGGTGCTGGGTCTCTTCCGCCCGATCTTGATGGGCAGCTGGTCCGAGGCGGTGCCCTACGGCATCTTCCCGCATCTGGACTGGACCAACAACTTCTCGCTGACCCACGGCAACCTGTTCTACAATCCGTTCCACGCGCTCTCCATCGCCTTCCTCTACGGATCGGCGCTGCTGTTCGCGATGCACGGGGCGACGATCCTGGCGGTCAGCCGTCTGGGCGGCGACCGCGAGCTGGAACAGATCGTGGACCGGGGCACCGCATCGGAACGCGCCGCCCTGTTCTGGCGCTGGACGATGGGCTTCAACGCGACGATGGAAGGCATCCATCGCTGGGCCTGGTGGTTCGCGATCCTGTGCCCGCTGACCGGCGGCATCGGCATCCTGCTGTCGGGAACGGTCGTCGACAACTGGTTCGTCTGGGCGCAGCAGCACGGCTACGCGCCGCTGGATTGAGAGGGGCAGGCAATGGCTGACAAGATGTACTACCAGGAAGAAGGCACGCGGCGCGCTTCGCGGCTGGGTCCTGCAGAAGATGATGCAGGGCGCGGGATATGCGGCACTCTGTCTTTTCATTCTGCTGGTGACGATCTGGGTCATCGCGGGTCTGGGGCGGCTTCTGCCGGACCAGAGCCGCGAGACGCCGGACCCGACGCCGGAAAGCAGCATCAGCGTTCCGGCGGGTCCGACCGACTTCGCCTGACCGCGACACCGGGACCGGGCGGCATCGGAACCGCCCGGCCCGCACGCTGTTCGGGCCACTTGGCCGGCCCGGACCCGGGGCGCACATTGCCCGGTTCCCTACCTGCTGGCTGCAGGAACCTGGTGCCGTGCGTCAGATCACGCACGGCACTTTTTTGCAGTTCCTGCAGGAATGCGCGAAGCTGGCTCGACGATGTCCGCCGGACCGACCAGA
Source organism: uncultured Alphaproteobacteria bacterium (assembly GCA_963819585.1). Classification (GTDB taxonomy): domain Bacteria; phylum Pseudomonadota; class Alphaproteobacteria; order Rhodobacterales; family Rhodobacteraceae; genus JAOADN01. Next base: position 39,701 of record CAWFWP010000007.1, on the reverse strand, counting down.
GGATTCGCCTATGCAACCCACGACACTCACCCTCAACAATGGTGTCGCGATGCCGGCCATCGGCCTCGGCGTCTTTCAGACCCCGCCCGATGTCACCAGCGCCTCGGTCGAGACGGCGCTGCGCCAGGGCTACCGGCTGATCGACACCGCCGCCGCCTATCTGAACGAGCGCGAGGTCGGCGAAGGCATCCGCCGGTCCGGTGTCGCCCGCGCGGACGTTTTCATCGAAACCAAGATATGGATCAACGATTACGGCTATGACGCCGCGCTGCACGCCTTCGACAAAAGCGCGCGCAAGCTTGGCGTCGATCAGCTCGACCTTCTGCTTCTGCACCAGCCGATGCCGTCGGCGTTCGAGCGCACTCTCGGCGCCTACAAGGCGCTCGAGACGCTTCTGGCCGACGGTCGCGCGCACGCCATCGGTGTCAGCAACTTCATGCCCGCGCATCTTGACCGGCTGCTGGCCGAGGCTGCCGTGGTGCCCGCGGTCAACCAGATCGAGCTTCACCCCTACTTTCAGCAACCAGCCTTGCAGCGCTTGAACGCGGCGCATGGCATCGTGACCCAGGCTTGGTCGCCCATCGGCGGCATCACCTTCTACCGGGGAGGCCAGAAGAGCACGCTGGAGGACCCGACGCTGCTGGGCATCGCGCAGGCGCACGGCCGTACCGCCGCGCAGGTGATGCTCCGCTGGCACCTGCAAGCCGGCCGTTCCGTCATTCCGAAGTCAACGAAACCGGCCCGCCTGGCCGAGAACTTCGACGTTTTCGAATTTACGCTTACATCTGGACAGATAGCGGCTATCGATGCGCTCGACACCGGCACCCGCAGCGGACCGGAGCCGGACAACATCACGCTGGAGACCCACAGCCGGACCATTCCGGAAGCGTGACGACCCACATGACGGAGACCCGACCATGACCGCTCAGACCCTGCCGCCCCGTCCCGACACGCCGACGCTGGATCGTGTCGGGGGCCCAGCCGACCTGAAGCGCCTGACGGACGAAGAACTGGGCCGTCTGGCGCACGAACTGCGCGCCGAGACGATTTCGGTGGTCAGCGAGACGGGCGGGCATCTGGGATCGTCGCTGGGGGTGGTCGAACTGACTGTGGCGATCCATGCGGTGTTCAACACGCCGGTCGACAAGCTGATCTGGGACGTGGGCCACCAGTGCTATCCGCACAAGATACTGACCGGACGGCGTGACCGGATGCGGACGCTGCGCCAGAAGGGCGGCCTGAGCGGGTTCACCAAGCGGTCCGAGAGCGAATACGATCCGTTCGGCGCCGCGCATTCCTCGACCTCGATCTCGGCCGCGCTGGGTTTCACGGTCGGGCGCGAGATGGGCCAGCCGACAGGCGATGCCATCGCGGTGATCGGCGACGGGGCGATCACCGCAGGCATGGCGTACGAGGCGATGAACCACGCGGGACATCTGGGCAAGCGTCTGATCGTGATCCTGAACGACAACGACATGTCGATCGCACCGCCGGTGGGGGCGATGTCGAAATACCTGATCGACCTGCACAAGTTTACGCCCTTCGCGATCCTGAAGGATGTGGCGGACGGTATCGAAGCCGCATTGCCCGGCCCGATCCGCGACGGCGCGCGCCGCGCGCGGGCGCTGGTGACGGGAATGCCCGGCGGCGGGACGTTGTTCGAGGAACTGGGTTTTTCGTACATGGGGCCGGTGGACGGGCATGACATGCCGACGCTGCTGGCGACCCTGCGGGCGGCGCGGAGCCGGGCGGCGGGGCCGGTGCTGATCCACGCGATCACGAAGAAGGGCAAGGGCTATGCGCCCGCCGAGACGAGTGCGGACAAGTATCACGGCGTCGCCAAGTTCGACGTGGATACGGGCGTGCAGGCCAAGGCGAAGTCGAACGCACCCGCCTACACATCCGTATTCGGCAATGCGCTGACCGAGGCGGCGGCGCGCGATCCGAAGATCGTGGCGATCACTGCGGCGATGCCCTCGGGAACTGGTCTGGACATCCTTGCGAAGCGCTTTCCGGCCCGGGTGTTCGACGTCGGCATCGCGGAACAGCATGGCGTGACCTTCGCCGCCGGAATGGCTGCGGCGGGGCTGCGGCCGTTCTGCGCGATCTATTCGACCTTCCTGCAGCGCGCCTATGACCAGATCGTGCATGACGTGGCCCTGCAGGGTTTGCCGGTGCGCTTCGCGATCGACCGCGCGGGGCTGGTCGGCGCGGACGGGGCGACCCATGCCGGGGCCTTCGACGTCGCCTACATGGCGAACCTGCCGGGCATGGTGGTGATGGCGGCGGGGGATGAGGCGGAACTTGTCCATATGGTGGCGACGGCGGCGGCGTTCGACGACGGCCCCATCGCCTTCCGCTATCCGCGCGGCGAAGGCGCGGGGGTGGAGATGCCGGAGGAAGGCCGGGTGCTGGAGATCGGACGGGGCCGGGTGCTGCGCGAAGGCACCGACGCCGCGATCCTGTGCTTCGGCGCGCATCTGGCAGAGTGCCTGAAGGCGGCGGAGATGCTGGAGGCGGAGGGTGTTTCGGTGACGGTGGCGGATGCGCGGTTCGCCAAGCCGCTCGACACCGACCTGATCGCGCGGCTGGCGCGGCATCACGGAACGCTGGTGACGGTCGAACAGGGATCCACGGGCGGCTTTGGCGCGCAGGTGCTGCACCACATGGCGAATGCGGGGCTGCTGGACGGCCGGGTGCGCGTGCGGACGATGACGCTGCCCGACCGGTTCATCGACCACGCCAGCCCCGATGCGATGTATGCGGACGCGGGCCTGACGGCGGCGGACATCGCGCGGGTGGTGGCCGGAGTCGCAGGGCAGGTGGCCGCTGTGACGCGGCTGCGGGGGTCTAGCGGATCACGCCGGATATCGATGCCGAGGTCGAGATCGGCCCAGGCGCGGTCTGCGGTCATCACCGGCGCGTTCAGCGACCGGGCAAGGGCCAGGCAGGCGCGGTCGCCGAGGGAGAGGCCCGCGTGGCGGGTCAGGTTACGCAGCAACGCCGCATCAATGGCCTGTGCCTCGTCGAAGGGAATGACGGGAATGTCGAAGTCGCCAAGACTTGCCGCAGCAAGGTCGGGCGGGTCTCCCTTGTCGATAATCTTGGCGACCATTTCTGCCGCGTTGACTGCGGATATCACCGCCTCGGACAGGGCATCCTCGACGATATCCCGGCCAGGTTCACTGAAACTGATCGCCAGAAGGGCCGAAGAATCCAGAACGACCGTCATTCACGCAAAGCTTCCGCGCGCCGTTCCGCGATGAATTCATCAACGACGCTCTCGCCGGGCCTGATGTATTTTCTAAGCCTTTCCTGAAGCCGCCTGATCTTTTCGGCACGTGTGGTCAGGCGAAACTCTCCGTCTTCGAACGTTCCGATCAGATCATCGCCCGGGCCGACACCCAGGGCCGCGCGGACCGCAGCCGGGATCACGATGCGTCCGCCTTCGCGGATACGGATGGTTTCCGGACGCTGGTATGACATTTTCTGAACTCCATGTCATTTCATGTCCAGCATGACATCAACGCCCATGAATGTCAAACAGCGGCAGCCCAGCCATGGAAGGCCGCCGTGGCGGTAAGGGTCCTCGATGACTGGCAACGAACGACCGCGAGGCCAAGGGCGGAGGGCACAGTCTGGAACAATCGTCCGGCTGAACTGGTCCTATGGGGCGCGGGCGTTCCGCCGTAGGCCCGGATTGCCGGAACAGTTGTCGCAAACGGGCTTGCCAATGCCCGGCGCGGCCGATGAGGGTTCGGCGTGAGGAGCCCTGCGATTGACCCATCCTGCACCCGTGATCGATCTGTCGCCGAAGGTCTCGGACGAGGTCCGCAAGACGACCTGCTACATGTGCGCCTGCCGCTGCGGGATCAACGTGCATCTGACCAGCGGGAAGGTGACCTATATCGAGGGCAACCGGGACCATCCGATCAACAAGGGTGTCCTCTGCGCCAAGGGGGCGTCGGGCATCAAGCAGGTCACGGCCCCGTCGCGGCTGACCCATCCGATGCGCCGCGTCGGGCCGCGCGGGTCGGGGGCGTTCGAGAAGATCACCTGGGATCAGGCGCTGGAACTGGCCGTCGAATGGCTGGCACCCCTGCGCGCGAAGAACCCGGAGAAATTCGCGCTGTTCACCGGGCGCGACCAGTCGCAGAGCTTCACCGGCTACTGGGCGCAGTCCTTCGGCACGCCGAACTTCGCGGCGCATGGCGGGTTCTGTTCGGTGAACATGGCGGCGGCCGGCATCTACACGATGGGCGGCGCGTTCTGGGAATTCGGCCAGCCGGACTGGGATCGCACGAAGCTGTTCATCCTGTTCGGCGTGGCCGAGGACCACGACAGCAATCCGATCAAGATGGGGATCGGCAAGCTGAAGGGACGCGGCGCGCGGATGATCGGGGTCAACCCGATCCGCACGGGGTATAACGCGGTCGCCGATGACTGGTACGGGATCACGCCGGGCACCGACGGGTTGCTGGTGCTGGCCCTGATCCACTGCCTGATCGCGGCGGGGAAGATCGACCTTGACTACCTTGCGCGCTGGACGAACGCGCCCTGCCTGATCGAAGAGGTTGCGGGCGAGGAGAAGGGCCTGCTGATCCGCGACGAACTGGGCAAGGCGCTGGTGATCGACAAGGTCGACGGGCGACGCGGTGCCGTTCGACCGGGCGGGCGTGCAGCCCGACCTCGGGGCGACGCATCGCGGCTGCCGGACGGTGTTCGCGCATATGGTGGAGCGTTATCTTAGCGCCCGATTTCGCGCCCGAAGCGGTGGCCGACCGCACCGGCATCCCCGCCGTCGCGCATCCGCGCGCTGGCGGCCGAAATCGCCGATGTCGCGTTCAACCAGACGATCACGGTCGATCAGGCGTGGACCGATTTCCGGGGCGAGCATCATGCGACGATGCTGGGCCGCCCCGTCGCCTTCCACGCGATGCGGGGCATCAGCGCCCATTCCAACGGCTTCCAGACCGCCCGCGCGCTCCATCTTCTCCAGATTCTGATCGGCGCGGTCGAAACCCCCGGTTCCATGCGCTTCAAGCCGCCATACCCCAAGCCCAGTCACGCCCACCCGACGCCGCACAGCTATTACGCCCCCGGACGCGCCCTTGACGGCCCGCACCTCGGTTTCCCCCAAGGCCCCGAGCATCTTGCTCTGAAACTCGACGACCTGTCGCCGGCCCGCGTGGACAAGGGGTTCACCTGGGATAATCCGCTCTCGGCGCATGGCCTGATGCACATGGTCATCCCGAACGCCGTCGCGGGCGATCCGTACCGGATCGACACGCTGATGCTCTACATGGCGAACATGTCGTGGAATTCTTCGATGAATTCCGGCGCGGTGATGGAGATGCTGACAGCGAAGGGCGACGACGGCGAATACAAGATCCCGCGCATCATCTATTCCGACGCCTATGCGTCCGAGATGGTGGCCTATGCCGACCTGATCCTGCCCGACACGACCTACCTTGAACGCCACGACTGCATCAGCCTGCTCGACCGCCCGATCTGCGAGGCGGACCATGCGGCGGATGCGATCCGCTGGCCGGTGGTGGAGCCTGACAGGGATGTCAGGGGTTCCAGTCGGTCCTAGTGGACCTCGGCGCGCGGCTGGGCCTGCCGAACTTCGTGAATGCGGAAGGCGGTCCGCGCTACCGCGACTATGCGGACTACATGCAGATGCACGAACGCCGCGCGGGGATCGGGCCGCTGATGGGGTTCCGGGGCGACGGCACGGCGACGGGGCGCGGCGCGCCCAACCCGGACCAGATCGAACGCTACAAGGCGAATGGCGGGTTCTTTGTGGCGGAGGTGCCCGAAGGCGCGCGGTTCTACAAGCCGTGGAACCGGGCCTATCAGGACTGGGCCGTCACGATGGGCTTCTACGACCAGCCGCAGCCCTATCTGTTCCAGATCTACGCCGAACCGATGCGACGGTTCCAGCTGGCCGCCGAGGGGTTCTCCGAACGCCAGCCGCCCGAGCGCCTGCGCGCGCGCATCCTGTCAACGATGGACCCGCTGCCGGTCTGGTATCCGCCTTTCGGGGATGAGGCGGGGGCGGAGTATCCGCTGCACGCGCTGACCCAGCGGCCGATGGCGATGTATCATTCCTGGGGGTCGCAGAACGCCTGGCTGCGGCAGATTCACGGGGTGAACCCGCTGTATGTGCCGACGAAGGTCTGGGCTGAGCATGGGTTCGCTGACGGCGACTGGGCGCGGGTGACGTCGCCTTCGGGGACGATCACCGTCCCGGTCGCGCATATGGCCGCGCTGAACGAACATACGGTCTGGACCTGGAATGCCATCGGCAAGCGCAAGGGGACCTGGGCGTCTGGACGACGACGCGCCCGAGGCGACCAAGGGGTTCCTGCTGAACCACCTGATCCACGAACTGCTGCCCGAACGCGGCGACGGACACCGCTGGACGAATTCCGACCCGATCACCGGGCAGGCAGCGTGGTTCGATCTGCGGGTCAGAATCGAAAAGGTCGCGGCGCGGGAAGCGGCGCTGCCCGCCTTCCCGCCGCTGCATTACGGGGGGATGGCATGACCACCCTCCCGCCCCCCTCCGCCAAGAAGCTCGGCCTTGTCATCGACCTTGACACCTGCGTCGGCTGTCAGGCCTGTGTCACCGCCTGCAAGGGCTGGAACGATCAGGGCTATGGCGCGCCCTTGTCCGATACGGATGCCTATGGCGCGGAGCCGGTGGGCACCTTCCTGAACCGGGTGCATTCCTACGAGGTGCAGCCCGCTGACGCGACCGCCCAGATCATCAATTTCCCCCGGTCCTGCCTGCACTGCGAGGATGCGCCCTGCGTCACCGTCTGCCCGACCGGGGCGAGCTACAAGCGGGCCGAAGACGGGATCGTGCTGGTCAACGAGGATGCCTGCATCGGCTGCGGGCTGTGCGCCTGGGCCTGCCCTTACGGCGCGCGGGAACTGGACCCGGCGGCGGGGGTGATGAAGAAGTGCACGCTCTGCGTGGACCGGATCTACAATCGAGAACCTGCCGGAGGAGGACCGCGAACCCGCCTGCGTGCGGACCTGCCCGACGAATGCGCGGCATTTCGGCGATCTGGGCGATCCGGACTCGGCGGTCAGCAGGCTGGTCGCGGAACGCGGCGGATATGACCTGATGCCCGACCTGGGCACCAAGCCCGTGAACAAATACCTGCCGCCGCGGAAGAAGGATGCCCCGCAGGAGGCGTCGCTGCTGGCCCCGTTGCTGGACATTCAGGCGACGGGGTTCGCGGGGTTCCTCGACCGGCTGCTCGGCCGCCTCTGACATGCACCCCGCACCTTCGGTCATCGTCTTCACCGTGCTGTCCGGCCTCGGCTTCGGGTTCCTTGCCATGCTGGGGTTCGGGGTCGTGCGGCCCACCGGCTTGGGCGCGATCCCGGCCTATGGCCTCGGCTACGCGCTCGCTGTCGGAGGCCTGCTCGCCTCCACCTTCCATCTCGGCCGCCCCGAACGCGCGCTGCGCGCCTTCACGCAGTGGCGCACCAGCTGGCTGTCGCGGGAGGGCTGGACCTCGGTCGCGGCGCTGCTGCTGACGGCGGTGGTCGCGCTGCGCGCCGTCGGCGGCGGCGGCGCCGGGGCTGGTCGGCGCCATTGCGGGGCTCGCTCTGCCTCCTGACCGTCTTCACGACCTCGATGATCTACGCGCAGCTGAAGACCGTGCCGCGCTGGAACCACTGGGCCACGCCCGCGCTGTTCCTTCTGTTCGCGCTCGCGGGCGGCCTGACGCTGGCCCTGAAACCGCCTCGCTGCCGCCTTGCCTTTGCCGCCCTCGGCGCGCTGCTGTGGTGGAACTTCCGCGACGGCGACACGCGGTTCGCCGCGCTGGGCCAGACCACCGGCAGCGGCGACCGGCCTGGACGCCATCGGTGACGTGCGCAGCTTCGCGCCGCCGCATACCGGTCCGAACTACATCACCCGCGAGATGATCCATGTCGTCGGGCGGAAACATTCCGCCCGCCTGCGGATCATCGCCGTCACCCTCGGCGCGGCGATCCCCGCCCTGCTGTCCCTGATCCTGCCTGTGGGCATCCCCGCCGCACTGTTTGTCAGCGCCGTCCACCTGACCGGGGCCTTTGCCGCCCGCTGGCTGTTCTTCGCCGAGGCGGAGCATGTCGTGGGCCTGTACTACGGGTCGCGCTGATGGCGTTCACCTTGCGCCAGTTGCAGTTTTTCGTCGCCGCCGCCGAAGCCGCTTCGGTGTCCGGCGCTGCCCGCGCGCTGTCGATCAGCCAGTCCTCGGTCACCGAGGCGATCCAGTCGCTTGAAGAGGATCTGGGCGTGACCCTGTTCGACCGCCGCGCGCGCGGGCTGGACCTGACGCATAAGGGCAGCCTGTTCCTGCGCCACGCGACGCAGATCCTGGGCGATGTGTCGAACGCGCGCATGGCCTTCGCCGAGGATGCAGGGCAGGCGACCGGGCGGCTGTCGCTGGGCGTCACCTCGCTGGTCGCGGGCTATGTGCTGTCGGACATCCTGTCGCGCTTCCGCCGGGCGCATCCGCAGGTGGACGTGTCCGCGATCGAGGACAACGGCGAATACCTGCAGCATCTGCTGATCGGGGGCGAGCTGGATGTCGCGGTGCTGCTGACCAGCGGCATCCGCGACCGCGCGGCGCTGAATGTCGAGACGCTGCTGGTCTCGCCCTACCGGCTGTGGCTGCCGATGGGCCATCCGCTGACGGATGTGGAGGCCATCACATTGGACCAGTTGGCGGGTGAGCAGCTGATCGTGCTGACGGTGGACGAGATCGAGGATGCGACACGCCGCCTGATGGGCGCGCTGTCGGTCAAGCCCGAGATCGCGTTCCGCACGCGGTCGGTCGAGGCGGTCCGGAGCCTCGTCGCCACGGGCGCGGGCGTGGCGCTGCTGCCGAGCCTGGTCTACCGCCCATGGTCGCTGGAAGGCGACCGCATCGCGATCCGCGATGTGTCGGGCGACCTGCCGTCGGTGCAGGTCGGTCTTGCCTGGCGCAAGGGCGCGCCGCTGTCGCCGGTTGCACGGAATTTCATCCGGCTGGCGCAGGGGGCCGTGCCGGAACGCTGAAACGCTCAGGTATCGGCTGAACCGATAGAACCTATCTTGCTTTTGATATTGCGAAGGCTTGGCCCTCGGATAGGCTGCCCGCATCCGCCGGAAACAGGCGGCGGCTGCCCATGGCGCGGCCGGACAATGACAAACGCACCAACGGGAGAACAACCATGCTGAACCGCGTTCTGACCCTGACAACCGCGATGGCCGTCGCGCTGCCGTCTCTGGCCTTCGCCGATTCCCACATGATGGCCGCGCTCGGCGCAGGCGAGGGGCAGGTGAACATCGTCGCCTGGCCCGGCTATGTCGAACGGGGCGAGACCGACAAGGCCTATGACTGGGTGACGAAGTTCGAGACGGCGACGGGCTGCAAGGTGAACGTCAAGACGGCGAACACCAGCGACGAAATGGTCGCGCTGATGAACGAAGGCGGCTTCGACCTGGTGACGGCATCGGGCGACGCGTCCTTGCGCCTTGTGGCGGGCAAGCGGGTGCAGGCAATCAACACGGCCCTGATCCCGTCCTGGGGCAAGGTCGACAAGCGGCTTCAGGATGCGCCCTGGTTCACCGTGGGCGGCGAGCATTACGGCGTGCCCTATCAGTGGGGGCCGAACGTCCTGATGTACAACACCGAGGTCTTCAAGGAGCCTCCGACATCGTGGAACGTGGTCTTCGAAAAGATGGACCTGCCCGACGGCAAGTCGAACGAAGGCCGGGTGCAGGCCTATGACGGTCCGATCCATGTCGCGGATGCCGCGCAGTATCTGATGGCGCACAAGCCCGAACTCGGCATCACCAGCCCTTATGAGCTGAATGAGGATCAGTACAAGGCGGCGCTGGACCTGCTGCGGCAGCAGCGCACGCTTGTCAGCCGCTACTGGCACGACGCCTTCATCCAGATGGACGACTTCAAGAACGAAGGCGTCGTGGCGTCAGGGTCATGGCCCTTCCAGGTGAACCTTCTGAAGGGCGAGGGGCTGCCGATTGCCTCGACGATCCCGTCGGAAGGGGCGACGGGCTGGGCCGACACCTCGATGATGCATGCGGATGCCGCGAACCCGAACTGCGCCTATATGTGGCTGGAACATACGCTGTCGTCGAACCTGCAGTCGGACCTGTCGGTCTGGTTCGGGTCGAACCCGGTGGTGGTCGAGGCCTGCACCGACGGATCAGGCATGCAGACAGCCGAAGGCTGCACGGCGAACGGTCTGGATGATTTCGACAAGATCCGGTTCTGGACGACGCCGGTGGCGAACTGTGCGGCGGGGGAAGGGGCCTGCGTGCCCTATTACCGCTGGGTCAGCGACTATATCGGCGTGATCGGCGGGCGGTAAGCCCGAACCGCCAATCCCCGTCCCGTCACGCGGGAGGGGAAGCCCCGGTAGCGCGGGTTTTCAACCCACCGCGCGCGCAAAGGTGGGTTGAAAACCCACCCTACGGATGTTCCTTGACACCATGACTCCCGCCGTCGAATTCCTTGCCGTCTCGCGCCATTTCGGCCGGGGTGAAAGCCGTCGATGCGGTCGACCTGACGATTGCCGAGGGATCGTTCTTTGCCATGCTGGGGCCGTCGGGGTCGGGCAAGACGACCTGCCTGCGGCTGATCTCGGGCTTCGAGAAGCCGACCGCCGGGTCGGTCCGCATCTTCGGGGCCGAGATGGGGGACGTGCCGCCGAACCGGCGGCAGGTGAACACGGTGTTCCAGGACTATGCCCTGTTCCCGCATATGAGCGTGCGCGACAACGTGGCCTACGGGCTGATGGTCCGGGGCATCGGACGCGCGGCGCGGCGGGCAAAAGCCGAGGACATGCTGGCGCTGGTCAAGCTGCCGGACTTCGGCGGCCGGAAGCCCGCGCAGCTGTCGGGCGGGCAGCGCCAGCGGGTGGCTTTGGCCCGTGCGCTGGTGAACGAACCGCGCGTTCTTTTGCTGGACGAACCCCTTGGGGCACTGGATCTCAAGCTGCGCGAGGCGATGCAGGATGAGTTGAAGTCTCTGCAGCAACGCCTTGGAATCACGTTTGTTTTTGTCACGCACGACCAGGGGGAGGCCCTGTCGATGGCTGACCGGGTGGCTGTCTTCAACGAAGGGCGTATCGCGCAGGTGGGATCGCCGTCGGACATCTACGACCGCCCGGCGACACGGTTCGTGGCGGATTTCGTGGGGTCGTCGAACGTGCTGCCGCCCGAGGTGACCGCCTTGGTCGGCGGGCCGAAGCGCTGGGCGTCGCTGCGGCCCGAGGCGGTGCGGTTCGTGACGGAGGGTGCGCGGCTGACCGGCACGGTGACGGGCGCACGGTATCTGGGGGCCGGGACCAGGGTGACGGTCAAGGCCGGGGCGCTGCCCCAGACCCCGGGATATTTGGGCTCGTTGGAATCGGACGAGATTGCGCTGCTGGTTCCCGCGGGATCGCGGGTGCCGGAGGTCGGTGCAGCCGTCGGCCTTGGCTGGGACGCGCGTGCCCTGCACCTGATGGAGGGCGCATGACCGACGCGGCCCACCCTGAACGCGGTGCGGGCGACCGGTTGACGGCGCTGTTCTGGCGGCGGCCGGGCACCCTTTCGCTGGCGCTGATCGCGCTGCCGATCCTGTGGCTGGGCATTGTCTATGTCGGCTCGCTGTTCGCCCTGCTGTGGCAAAGCTTTTATTCCATCGACGAGTTTTCCGGTCTCGTCGTGACGGAGTTCACCCTGAAAACCTACGGCGAGCTGCTGCTGCCGTCGAATTTCGACGTGATCCTGCGGACAGTGACGATGGCGGCGGCGGTGACGCTGGCGAGTGTCGTCGTGGCCTTTCCCATCGCCTTCTATGCCGCGCGTCATGCCAAGGGACGCTGGAAGGCGGTGTTCTATCTGGGCGTCATGCTGCCCTTGTGGTCGTCCTATCTGGTCAAGGTCTATGCGTGGAAGCTGATCCTGGCCAAGGAAGGCATCATCACCTGGGCCGCAGAAGGCATCGGTGCGGGCAACGTGCTGAACGCGGTGCTGGCGACCCCGGTGATCGGGGGCAATTCGCTGTCCACCAGCTATATCGGCACCTTCCTCGTGTTCCTCTATGTCTGGCTGCCCTACATGATCCTGCCGATGCAGGCGTCGCTTGGAGCGGGTGCCGACAACGATGCTCGAGGCATCGGCCGACCTTGGCGCTGGGTCGTGGCGGACGTTTCGGCAGCGTCATCCTGCCGCTGGCCCTGCCGGGGGTGATCGCCGGGTCGATCTTCACCTTTTCGCTGACGCTGGGCGACTACATCATCCCGCAGATCATCGGGTCGAGCCGGTTCTTCATCGGGCAGGCCGTCTATTCGCTGCAAGGAACGGCCGGGAACATCCCGCTGGCCGCCGCCTTCAGCGTCGTGCCGATCGTCATCATGCTGGTCTATCTGGCCATCGCGCGGCGGATGGGGGCCTTCGATGCGCTCTGACGGTGCTCCCCTCGGCCTCAAGATCGGCGCCGGGCTTGGGCTCGCCGTTCCTGCATCTGCCGATCCTGCTGATCTTCCTCTACGCCTTCACGACCGAGGAAAAGTCGTTCCAGTTTCCGCCCCCCGGCCTGACCACGAAGTGGTTCGCCGTCGCCTGGTTCGACCGCCCCGACATCTGGCCGCCGCTGTACCTGTCGCTGAAGGTCGCGGCCATCGCCACCGCGCTTGCCCTGATCCTCGGCACGCTCGGCCGCCGCCGCGATGGCGCGGGCGAAGTTCTTCGGGCAGGACAGCATATCGCTGCTGGTCATCCTGCCCATCGCCCTGCCCGGCATCATCACCGGCATGTCGCTGCGGTCGGCCTTCGCCATCGCCGACATACCGTTTTCGACCTGGACCATCGTCCTTGGCCACGCGACCTTCTGCATCGTCATCGTCTACAACAACGCCGTCGCGCGGTTCCGGCGGCTGGGGGTGTCGATGCTGGAGGCGTCTGCGGACCTTGGCGCGAACAGCTTCCAGACCTTCCGGCATGTCATCCTGCCGAACCTCGGCAGCGCGCTGCTGGCGGGCGGGATGCTGGCCTTCGCCCTGTCCTTCGACGAGGTGATCGTGACGACCTTCACGGCGGGTCAGCAATCGACCCTGCCGATCTGGATGCTGAACGAACTGGTCCGGCCGCGCCAGCGCCCGGTCACCAACGTGGTGGCCATCGTCGTCTTCACGGCGACGGTGCTGCCGATCCTTGCAGCGTATTACCTGACCGGCGGCGGCGAAGAGACCGCAGGCGGGGGCAAATAAGGGAGAGAACCCATGCTGACCAAATCCATCGACACACAGGCGCTGATCGGCGACCGCCTTCGAGGCGGGGACGGAACAGGTGGAACACATCCTGAACCCGCGCACCGGCAGCCTGATCCTTGACCTGCCCGAGGCCTCGACCGATCAGGTGGACCGGGCCGTCGCGGCGGCGCGCAAGGCATTCGAGGGGTGGTCACGGACGACCCCGGCGGAGCGGTCGGCGGTGCTTCTGAAGATCGCCGACCGGATCGAGGCCGAGGCCGACGGGTTCGCGGCGCTGGAGGCGCTGAACTGCGGCAAGCCCCTGGGCGCGATGCTGGGCGACGAGATTCCGGGGATCGTGGATTGCTACCGCTTCTTCGCGGGGGCGGTGCGCAACCAGCACGGGTCGATCGCGGGCGAATACATGGCGGGGCACACCAGCATGATCCGCCGCGATGCGATCGGTGTCGTGGCCAGCATCGCGCCCTGGAACTATCCGATGATGATGATGGCGTGGAAGCTCGCCCCGGCCATCGCGGGCGGCAACACCGTCGTCTTCAAGCCCAGTGAGCAGACGCCGCTGACCGCGCTGAAGCTGGCGCGGATTCTGGCCGACGTGCTGCCCCCCGGCGTCGTCAATATCCTGCCGGGGCAGGGCGGCACCGTCGGCAACTACCTGATCAACCATCCCGGCGTGGACATGATTTCGCCTGACCGGCGATGTGGCGACGGGCAAGAAGATGCTGGATGCCGCCGCCAAGTCGGTCAAGCGCACGCATCTGGAACTGGGCGGCAAGGCCCCGGTCGTGGTGTTCGACGATGCCGACATCGGGGCGGTGGTCGAGGGGCTGCGCGCCTTCGGCTATTACAACGCCGGTCAGGACTGCACGGCGGCCTGCCGGATCTATGCGGGCAAGAAGGTCTATGACAACCTTGTGGCCGACCTGACCGCCGCCGTCAGCACGATCAAGCTGGGGCTGGAGGATGACAGCCAGAACGAGATCGGGCCGCTGATCTCGCTCCGCCAGCGCGACCGGGTGGCGTCGTTCGTGGAGCGGGCGCGCGAGCTGAACCATGTTCAGATCACCACGGGCGGGTCGGTGATGCCCGGACCGGATGGCGACGGCGGCTTCTACTACCGCCCGACCATCGTGGCGGGCGCGAAGCAGACGGATGAGATCGTCCGGCGCGAGGTCTTCGGCCCGGTGGTCTCGATCACGCCGTTCGACGACGTGGATCAGGCGGTCGATTGGGCGAATGACAGCGATTACGGCCTGTCATCGTCGGTCTGGACCCGCGACGTGGGCCGCGCGATGGAGACGGCCGCGCGCCTGCGCTATGGCTGCACCTGGGTGAACACGCATTTCATGCTGGTCAGCGAGATGCCGCATGGCGGGCTGAAGAAGTCGGGGTACGGGAAGGATCTGGTCGGGCTATGCGCTGGAGGACTACACGGTGGTGCGGCATGTGATGGTGAAGCATTGAGGGGGGCGCAACAATCAGGGATAGGGAGCGCTCGATCGCGAGATATGAATTTACTTGAGACTGCAGATTGCCTTCAGCCTGATAAGGCATCATTTGGGGCGATAGCGGAACTGGAACTTTTTGGGGAATTAACGACCGATCTTGAGCGACCTGTTGTAGCGTCCCGGACGAATGACGAGAACATCGCGGTATTCTGACTTTGACTGGTCAAGCTTGTCTTCGGCTTCCGCTGAAAGCATCGTATCAAACGGCTTTGATTCGCAGCAGGCATCCTCCGAGCTGCAATAGTTCTTTCATGGCTTGCAGTGGTCCATGTTTTCTCGAAGCATTTGTATGGTTTCCCTCGAACACTAACGCTCTCGCTCATCGAAATATCTACCATTCTGAACGTTCGCTGGATTCAAGATCGCGGCATCAGAAGCTTGGAGCAATTTCATGATGCCCAGCCATTGCTCCAGCGATAAACCTTTTATCCCAATTCGTGACTTTACTCCAGATGGATGACCGCTTTCCAACGTTCTTGGAAACGCATTGAAATGAATGTATTGGACGACATCTATGGTTTTCGAGTTCGTGGCCATAAATTTGGTGTCAATGCCATCGCTGTTGTGCACATCAGATCGAGAAACGAGGGTGCTTACTCTGAACAAGGCAGGAACCGCGATCGTGAATAAAAAAACTTCTGAACTACTTGATCCCATCTCATGCCAACTTCAGTCGTTCTTTGCTACGAGTTTCCTCGCGCTTAGAAGACAGACTTTACCCTGAAAGCGTCCCATCTCACCCCGCCGCCTTCCCCAGCACCTCCTCCGCCCACTGGTTCAGGCTCTTGCCCGCCAGTTCCGCCGCCTTCGCCGCGCGCTGGTGAACCTCGGGCGACACCCGGAACATCATCTGCCCCGAATACGCCCGCTGCGGGTCCTTGCCCAGCTTGGCGCAGGTCTCGATATAGTCCTCGACCGCCTCGTGGAACGCCGCGCGCAGGTCATCGACCGTGTCGGCGTGGAAGCCCGACCCCGTCGCGGATGCCCGCCAGACGCCCCGTGAAGATGCCGTCGGCGTCGTCGTAGTCGATCCGCGCCGCATAGCCTTTGTAGGTCATCGCATTCGTCATGGGATCACCCCGATCCTTTCCAGGAAGTCCCGCGCCGCGCGGACCTGATAGCGTTTCGCATCCTTTACCGGGTGCGGGCGGTGAAAGCTTTCCACCTCGTCCCCCCAGACGAACCGCACCCGGCTGCCCCGTCCTTCGATCACCCGCGCACCGGCGGCGATCAGCAGGCTTTCGATGTCGTTCCATGCCAGCGTGCCTGACACCGGGTCGGTGAAGACGGCCTCCAGCGTCCGAAGCTGCTTGCTGTTCATGCAAGCAACCTAATGCGTGATAGCGGAAAATGCAAGCGTCAGGTTTCTGGACCGACACCCCCGTCGCAACTGGACATACCGCCCGCCCCGCGCATCATAGGATACTCCCACCCGACCCATCAGAAAGCCCGCGCCATGACCGACCTGCCCGCAACACGCCCGCGTCGTCATCATCGGGGGCGGGGTCGTGGGGTGTTCGGTCGCCTATCACCTGACCAAGATCGGCTGGACCGATGTCGTGCTGCTGGAGCGCAAGCAGCTGACCTGCGGCACGACATGGCACGCGGCGGGGCTGATCGGGCAGCTGCGGGCGACGGCGAACCTGACGAAGCTCGCCAAGTATTCGGCCGAACTCTACGGCAAGCTGGAGGCCGAGACGGGCGTGGCGACGGGCTACCGGCAGGTCGGCAGCATCTCCGTCGCGCTGACCGAACACCGCAAGGAGGAACTGTTCCGCTCCGCCGCGATGGCGCGGGCCTTCGGGGTGCCGGTGGAGGAGCTGAGCGTCGCCGAGGTGGCGCGGCGCTATCCGAACCTGAACACCGACGGGGCGGTCGCGGGGGTCTGGCTGCCGACCGACGGGCAGGGCGACCCGGCGAACATCGCGCTGGCGCTGGCGCGGGGCGCGCGGATGCGGGGGGCGGTGATTGCCGAGGGGGTGAAGGTGACGGGTGTGACCCAGGCAGGAGGCCGCGTCACCGGCGTCAGCTATGCCCAGGGCGAGGCCACGGGCCATATCGCGGCCGATCACGTGGTGAACTGCGCGGGGATGTGGGGGCGCGAGGTGGGGGCGATGGCGGGCGTCGCGGTGCCGCTGCATGCCTGCGAACACTTCTATATCGTCACGGAAGCCATTGATAACCTTGGGCCGCAGCCGGTTCTGCGGGTGCCGGACGAATGCACCTATTACAAGGAGGATGCGGGCAAATATCTGGTCGGCGCGTTCGAGCCGGCGTCGAAGCCCTGGGGGATGGCGGGGCATCCCCGAGGACTTCTGCTTTGACCAGCTGCCCGAGGATTTCGACCATTTCGAGCCGATCCTGTCGGCGGCGGTGAAGCGCATACCGCTGCTTGGAAACGGCGGGCATCCACACCTTCTTCAACGGCCCCGAAAGCTTCACGCCCGACGACGCCTATCTGCTTGGCCCCGCGCCCGAGGTGCGGAATTTCTGGGTCGCCGCCGGGTTCAACTCGATCGGCATCCAGTCCGCGGGCGGCGCGGGCATGGCGCTGGCGGAGTGGATGGAGACGGGATCGCGGCCCTTCGATCTGGGCGACGTGGACGTCGGGCCGCGTGCAGCCGTTCCAGAAGAACCGCCGCTATCTGTTTGAACGGTCAAAGGAAACGCTGGGTCTGCTCTATGCCGACCATTTCCCCTACCGGCAGAAGGCGACGGCGCGGGGGGTGCGGCGGTCGCCGTTCCACGCGCAGCTTCTGGAGCGCGGCGCGGTGATGGGCGAACTGGCCGGGTGGGAACGCGCGAACTGGTTCGCGGAACCCGGGCAGGCGCGGGACTACGAGTATTCCTGGGGCCGACAGAACTGGTTCGCCAACAACGCGGCCGAGCACAGGGCGCTGCGCGAAGGCGTCGGCATGTACGACATGTCGAGTTTCGGGAAGATCCGCGTCGAGGGGCCGGAGGCGGAGGCCTTCCTGAACCTCGTCTGCGGCGCGGACATGTCGGTCGCCGCCGGGGCGCATCGTCTATACGCAGTTCCTGAATGAAAACGGCGGGATAGAGGCCGACGTTACAGTCACCCGGTTGACCGCGACGGCCTATCTGGTGGTGACCCCCGCCGCCACCCGCCCCGCCGATCAGGCCTGGCTGACGCGCCATCTGGGTGGCTTCCGCGCGACGATCACGGATGTGACGGCGGGCGAGGGCGTGCTGGCGGTGATGGGGCCGAAGGCGCGCGACCTGATGGCGCTGGTCTAGCCCGGACGACTTCGGGAACGCCGCGCATCCCTTCGGCACGGCGCGCGAAATCGAGATCGGCATGGGATTGGCGCGCGCACATCGGGTGTCCTATGTCGGCGAGCTCGGCTGGGAAATCTATGTCAGCGCCGACATGTGCGGGCATGTCTTCGAGACGCTGGCGGAGGCGGGCGCAGGAAGTCGGCCTGAAGCTGGTCGGACTGCACGCGATGAACACCGCCCGCATCGAAAAGGCGTTCCGGCATTTCGGCCATGACATCACCTGCGAGGATCATGTGGTCGAGGCGGGTCTTGGCTTTGCGGTCAGCCGCACCAAGCCCGCCTTCATCGGCCGCGAAGCGGTGCTGCGGAAGCGCGATGCGGGGCTTGACCGGCGGCTGGTGCAGTTCCGCCTGACCGAGCCCGACGCGATGCTCTACCACAACGAACCGATCCTGCGCGACGGGCGGATCGTCGGGCAGATCACCTCGGGCGCCTACGGGCACACGCTGGGGGGCGCGGTGGGCCTCGGCTATGTGCCCTGCAAGGGCGAAGAAGCGGCGGCGGTGCTGGCGTCGTCCTACGAAATCGATGTGGCGGGGCGGCGGATCAGGGCCGAAGCGAGCCTGCGGCCGATGTATGATCCGGAGGGCACGCGCCCGAAAGCCTAAGCGGCAAGGATCGCCCGTGCGACGATGCCGGGCACGTCAGGGTGAAGCCCGATCGGGTCGAGTACCCGCCCGGCGAAGCCGGACACCGCGACGGCATCCGGAATGTCGGTCATCACGTGCCCCCAGCGCGCGACGAACAGGGGCAGCAGAACCGCCTGCGCGCCTGCATCGCGCAGCGTGTCGGCCAGATGCGGCGGCTCTTCGATGAAACCGAGCCGGATGTCACGGAAGTCATGCGCGGCGGCGACGGCGTCGCGGGTCGCGGCGGCAGCCTCGGCGGGCTGACGGCTGACGCCCGACCCGTGCGCGGCGAGGATCAGCGTGGTGTCCCCAGGCGCCCGTCGCGCGTCGGCGCAGGCCCCGGCGGCGATGCGCTCCCGTCAAGGTCGAGTGTCTCGGGCAGAATCCCGAACGGCGTCAGGACGGTCAGCCCCTCGGCCCCGGCGGCGGCAAGGCGGCGGGGCAGGTTGACGCGGATGAACCAGCCGTCGGCCATGAAGAACGGAAAGACCAACGGCGCGCCGAGCCGCCTGACCGCGGCATCGAGCGTGCCTATGCCTGCCAGCGTCGCCGATCCGACCTGCCATCCGGGCAGGAACCGGGCGACGCGGGCGGCGAGGGCCGCGATCTCGGCCTCGGGCCCGTCAGGGTCCGACGGCTGGCCGTGCGCGACGATCAGGGCAGTTCCGCTGCGGTGCGTCATGCCGATGATCTAGCCAATTGGCGGGGAAAGGCCAATGCGGTCCGGCCGGGGGGTGGGCGCGCCTGGTCGGTGTGGCACCGGTGCGGCCCATCCGGGTGCCCGGATCAGAATTCGGTCCAGTCCGCGACCATGCCGGATGATGCGCCGCCCGTGTCCGCCCGGCCAGTCCCGGAGGCTCCCGCCGCTGCCCCCCCGGCAGCGCGGCGGGTGCGCGTGTTGGCGAAACGGGCCTCTGGTTCGGGCCACCCGAGCGGCGGCGTGCGGTTTGCGGCGTGCGGTTCCAGCTCTGCCGCCGCTGCCTCAGGCGTATCCGGAGCACGGCTGCGCCGCCTCTCGGCCGGGAATGCGGCCTGTTCGCCGTCCCCGGCCCAGTTGTCTGGCCCGTCGCCGGTGCGGAACCGCGCCATGCCGGCGCTGAGCGCCAGCGCCTCGCGGCAGAGCGCCTGGCTGCTGGCCGTGGTTTCCTGAAACATCGCGGCATTGCGCTGGGTGACCTGGTCGAGGTCGTTGACCGCCGTGTTGATCTCGCCGAGGCCGACCGACTGTTCGCGCGCCGAGACGGCGATGTCCGAGACGCAGGCCGAAATCTCCTGCACCGAGGTCTCGATCACCGAGATCGCGCGCCCCGCCTCGCCGACCAGATCGACACCGCGGCGGACCTGGGCCGAGGATGCGGCGATCAGGCCCGCGATTTCGCGCGCAGCGTCGGATGACCGCTGCGCCAGCGCCCTGACCTCCGAGGCGACAACGGCGAAGCCGCGCCCGGCATCCCCGGCCCGCGCGGCCTCGACGCCTGCGTTCAGCGCCAGAAGGTTGGTCTGGAACGCGATTTCCTCGATCACGCCGGTGATGCGCGAAATCTGGCCCGAGCTGGCCTCGATCTCGCCCATCGCCTGCACGGCCCCGCGGACGACTGCACCGCTGCGCACCGCGTTCTCGCGCGTGCCCACCACCATCCGGTCGGCCTGGCCCGCGCCCTCGGCGGCCGAGCGCACCGAGGCGGTCAGCTGGTCGAGCGCGGCTGCCGTCTGTTCCAGCGTTGCCGCCTGCCGTTCGGTCCGCGCCAGCACGTCTTCGGCAGAGGCCGAAATCTCCTGCGCCTCGGCATTGATCGACACGGCCCCTTCGGCGACCTCGCGCAGGGCCGCGCGCAGACGGGCGGTCGCGGCGTTGAAGTCGCGCCGCAGGGGTTCATGGTCTGCGCCGAACGCGGTCCCGATGGTTGCCGTCAGGTCGCCCTCGGCCAGTTGCGCCAGGCTGGCGCGCAGGGCGTCGACAACCGCCTGCTGGCTTTCGTGAAGGCGGCGGCGTTCGGCCCCCGCATTGTCGAGGACCGCCTGCGCGTCGGTGATGTCGGTGCCGAGCAGCAGGAACTGGCGGACCGATCCGTCGAAGTCCGGCACCGGGGTCAGGCGTCCCTCGATCAGCCGGACGTCGCCGTCCGGGCGCGACAGCGTGAAGCGCCCCGCCGCCCCGGCGCGCCGGTCGAGAAGGGTTTCGAGCGGCTCCGTGCCGCCCTCGCCCGCAAGGGCAAGGGTTGCGCGCAGGTCGCGGCGGGGATGGTCGTCGCCGTTGATCCCTGAAACGGCAAGGAAATTGGCGTTCCCCCGCAGCAAGATGCCTGCAGGCGAGATCTCGGCCCGCAGCAGCGTCGAATCGATGGCGGACAGGATGGTCGCGCTTTCCAGATCGCCGGTGACATCCTTCCATTCCGCGACAAAGCCGATCAATCCGCCGTCCGGTCCGGCAACCCGGCCAAGACCCAGCGACAGGCGCGCGGGACCGAAGGCGATCAGGCGCGCAGTGCTGTCGCCGGCGGCGGTACCGTCCTGCGGTCCGGCGAAGGCCGCGCTGCCTGTCAGGGCGGTGATCGGGCTGCCGATCAGGCGGTCGATGTCGAAATCCGGCAGATGGCACCGCACGGCATCGCGCTGGGCAGCAAAGAGGCTGCGGGCGGCGGCGTTGACGAACAGGATGCGCCGGTCATGGTCGGCGATCATCATTGCGGCGGAGGAGCTTTCGAAGGCGGCGGCCTTGAACAGCCCGATGCGTGTCGCCTCGGCCGAGGCCGCAAGGGACGCCCGGAAGCGTTCAAGCGACCGCGCGATCACGCCAAGCTCATCCCGGCGGTCCTGCGCGGGAACCGTCGCCGCGTAGTCGCCGGACGCCACACGGCCCATCGCATCGTTCAGGCAGAGCAGCGGGCGGGCGATGGCGGTGCGCAGCAACAGCGCGGCGGAGAGGAGGGCGAGCAGAAAGAATCCGGCCGCGACGGCGATCTTGCGGCCAAGCTTGGTCCATTCGGCCTGCAGCATCGGACCTGCGTCCCACGAGGTGGCAAGCGCGCCGATGACATGCCCGTCCTGCGGCGACAGGATGGGAAACGCAGCGGCGATGCCCGCCCCGCCCGTCACGGGCGCGGCAGCGGCCAGCGCCTGCTGGGCGAGGTCGGCGAGGGCGGGATCGGGGTCAGGACGGGGTGCCCTGCCGATGACATCGCCCCGGGCATCGATCACGGACGCGCCCGAATTCGGCCCGTGCTGCCCGCTGATCAGACCGTCTAGCGCGGTCTGGACCGCATCGCGCCGCCCGGTCTGGAGTGCGGTGGCAACGAAGTGACCGACCAGCGGCGTCACTTGCAAGGCATGTTCGGTCAGGTCGTGCCGGACAGCGTCAATGCCCTGCCGGTAACTCATCCACGCCATCGGCCCCGCGACGATCAGGGCGCAGAGCCCGGAGATGGCCGTGGCGCGGAAGAAAACCGAGGCGGCGACGGCAACGCGGTCGGCGGCGGAGCGATGGTCGTCGGGCAAGTCGGCCATCGGCGGGGTTCCTTCTGCGCGCGGATCGGGGTTGCTGGTCCGCGTGACGATAGGGGCCAAATCTTGCGACCGCTTTAACGGTGAAGGGGTGCGCCGGGCGGGCCTAGTCGCGGCCGAGTGCCACGGTCTTCAGGATCGCGTGGCAGGCGATTCCGGGGACCAGCCCCAAGGCGCGGCAGGACCGCAGCGTGACACTGGCGGTCAGGGGCGTTCCCCCGGCCGACGACCCGGCATCTGACCCGCCCAGGATCAGCCCGATCTCGGCGGACGCCCCGCGTTCGGTGACGCGCGTCACGGTCGCTGGCAGGATGTTCAGCGCCGACAGGCCCTCGGGGCGGTGCCGCGACAGGATCACGTCGCGCGGACGGACGAGGAACCGGACCCTCGTGCCAGGCGGGCCGGTCAGGTCCGCCGACAGAAGGGTGCCGCCGGGGAAATCGGCGATTGTCAGACCGTCATCAGTGACACCCGTGACCGTCGCAGAAATCACGTTTTCGGGCGTCCCGCTGCCGTCGGTCTGGCCGCCTGCCGCGAAGACCTCTTCCACGCTGCCCCGGCCGGTGATCCGGCCACCCTCGATCAGCAGCACCCGGTCTGCCAGGCGCGCGACCTCGGGCAGGGAATGGCTGACATAGATCACGGGCACATTGCCGGCCGCCGCCAGCGCCTCGATCATCGGCAGGATTTCCGCGCGCCGTGCGGCGTCCAGCGCCGACAGCGGCTCGTCCATCAGGATCAGGCGCGGGCCGGAGAGGAGCGCGCGCCCGAGTGCCACGCGCTGCGCCTCGCCGCCCGACAGGTCCTGCGTGCGCCGGTCCAGAAGCGGGCCAAGCGCCAGCTGGTCGGCGACGCGCGCGATCTGCGCAGGGCTGCCGGACCGCCGCGCGGCATAGTCCAGATTGCCGCGCACGGTCAGATGCGCAAACAGCCGCGCGTCCTGAAACACGGTCGCCACGTGGCGTCGGTGCGGGGGCACGAAATGCCCGCCGTCCTGCCAGACCTCATCCCCGAACGCGATCCGGCCCGCCAGCCGGTCGAACCCCGCGATGGCGCGCAGCAGGGTGCTTTTGCCCGCGCCGCTGGGGCCGAAAAGCGCGGTGACGCCGGTCAGGGGCAGGGTTTCATCGACGCGCAGGCGGAAGGTGCCGCGCTCCGCCGCAAGATCAAGCGTCAGGTCCGTCACGCGCGCGCCCCGTCGGTGCGGGTCCGGTTGACGATGTAAAGCGCGGTCAGGACGAGGAAGGAGAAGACGACAAGGATCCCCGACAGGACATGCGCCGCCGCATAGTCGATCCGCTCGACATGCTCATAGATCGCGATCGAAATGACCTTCGTCTGGCCCGGGATGTTGCCGCCGACCATCAGCACGACGCCGAATTCGCCGATCGTATGGGCGAAGGTCAGCACGGCGGCGGTCAGGTAGCCGCGCGAGGCAAGGGGCAGGGCCACGGTCAGGAAGGCATCCACCGGCGACGCCCCGCAGCTGGCCGCCGCCTCCATCGGTGCGCGCCCGACGGTCGTGAAGGCCGATTGCAGCGGCTGGACGGTGAACGGCAGGGAATAGAGGACCGAGGCGACGACAAGGCCCGCGAAGGAAAACGTCAGGCTTTCGCCCGTCACCGACAGCCAGAACTGCCCAAGCGGGGCCTTGGGGTTCAGCAGCAGCAGCAGATAGAACCCCAGCACCGTCGGCGGCAGGACCAGGGGCAGGGCCGTCACCGCCTCGATCACCGGGCGCAGCCGCGAGCCTGTGCGGGCCAGCCACCAGGCCAGCGGCGTGCCCAGCACCAGCAGGATCGCGGTGACCAGCGCCGCCAGTTTCAGCGTCAGAAGAAGGGGGCCAAGGTCCGGCATCATCCCGCGGGCTTACCCGACCCGCGCCGTGCCAGTTCAAGCGCTACGATCCCGGCGCATAGCCGAAGCCCGCGATGGTCGCCTTGCCCGCATCCGACGCGAGATAGGCGAGGAACCCCTTCGCCGCCGTATTCTCCGCCCCGTGCGCCAGCAGGATCGCGCCCTGCGTCAGGGGCGCGTGCATGTCCCCCGGCACCACCCAGGACGCGCCCGGCTCCGGCCAGTCCGACCAGCCCCGAGGCCGCGACAAAGCCCAGCTCGGCGGCGTTCGAGGCCACCATCGTCTGTGTCTGGCCGATGTTCTCGCCCATGACGATCTTGTCCTCGACGCGTCGGTCAGGCCCAGCTTTTCAATCGCCTGCACCGCCGCCTTGCCATAGGGTGCAACGTCCGGGTTCGCGATGGCGACATGCGCCGCCTCCGTCAGCGCCGCCTTCGGGTCGCTCAGGTCCGTCGCCGCATCCGCCGACCACAGCACCAGCGTCCCCGTCGCATAGGGGAAGGCGGTGCCCGCGACGCCCGTGCCGTCCGTCTCCAGCCTGGCCGGCGTCTTGGTATCCGCCGACAGGAACGCATCGAACGGCGCGCCCGCGCTGATCTGGGCATAGAGCTTGCCGGTCGCGCCTGCGGTGATCGTGACCGTGTCGCCGCTGGCCGCGCCGTAGTCGGCGGCGAGGGCTTCGGCGGCCCCGGCGAAGTTGGTGGCGACGGCGATCAGGGCGGTCTCAGAACGGGCGGGCAGGGCGGTCAGGCCTGCGGCGGCAAGGCAGGCGGCAAGGGCGAATGTCAGGCGCATCGGGGCACTCCGTTATGTCCGGATGGAGATAACGATACGGGGCGCGGGACGGCAAGCGTTATTTCCGGGCGGCTATAGCGGGGTGGAAGATGTCGCCACCCGGTAGGGTGGGCAATTCTGCCCACCATGCGGTGGATCAAGGTGGCGGAATTGCCCACCCTACACCGTCCCGGGCTCGACCCGGGACCTCGCTTCATCGGGCGCAGCCTAACCACCCACACCCGAGGACCGCTCTTGCGACGTGCCAGTGGCACGTCGGCGGTCCTCTTGGCCGTAGCCGCAAGGCGAAGGCCAAGGTGTTCGATGCAGCAACCCGAACCGCGATAATCAGGACGCGCGTGCCTGCGCCGTGTCTTTAGAGGGATCGCAATATAACGACGACTATAGCCTTTCATCAATTGGTAGTGATACATCCTTTGAGATTGTTTCTATCCGATGGACAAAATATTACACACGGGATATCTTGAAGCATTTCGTGAGTATGCAAAGGCAAAAAATACTTCACGGCTCAAGGCCTTGAAATATCGTAGAACAAATTAACAGGCCCGCCACTTATCCCAGACGGACTAAAATTTATTGATATTTCTGTGGCGAAAGACATATCGACCTGCCTCCAGGCAAACTGTGCCGCCTGACTTCCTATCCCCATACAACATTCGGAGCTATCAGGTGTGCAAATTGATGCATAGCATCAAAATCATAGAAACTATCTTTCGATTGCTAGGTTATTGGTCCAACATTTCCAACTAAACGAAGATGGCTTCGTCAATTGATCTCTCAGCGCCAGGCGAGATTATCTAGAAATCGCGCTCGCTCGGAGCGCTCCTTCTTTTGAGATCAACCTCTGTGAATTCCAGCATAAGACAGTCGAAATTTCTCGCTGATCTGAAATGATCTTATCCGGAAACACCACTCGATCGAAGTTACATAGCCTCTTTCGGTCTGGCCTCATAGGCATAGTTGATCTATCCGTATCCCATGAGATCAATCTGGAAAGCTGGCTGACTGCAAAGAAGTTCTCCGACCGTTTTTCTCCCGAGTGCACCAGACTTCGTAATTGAAACTGTCCTTGGCCCTCGTATGGAAAAGTGACAGATCGGTGTAGCCAGTTGAATGTGGTCAGCAATAGAGTTGGCTGGCACTAACGAACCGTTGACCGCTGATTGAAGTCGAGGTCTTCGAGCCGATGAAGGGGTTCCCAGGTCCACCCAAACGCCCAGCTCCTCCACCATCCGCGCACCGACGCAACCAAGCTGACCCTACATTCCGATTTCTTGCCCGACAGCCATGCCAAATCGTTCAATAACCAGTAGAGTGCGTGTTCACACGCACCGCCTTCGCTCCGCCAAAGGTTAAGCCCAAGTAAACAGAGCCAATATTATTATTTAAATACAACCCCTTACCAAAATGTCCACATGTGGACACGCCCCCTACCGCTCCCCCCACAACCCCGCCACCTCCGCCAGCTCCTCCGCCAGCGCCGCATTCCCCTTGCGCTCCATCGCCCGGTACAGCTCCAGCACCCGCAGCCCGGTCGCCGTCACCGCCGCCCCGCCGCCCTCGGCCCCGCCCCGCACCGACGTCACCAGCGGCTCCGCGAACATCTGGTTCAGAACCTCGACCAGCCCCCAGGCGCGCTTGTAGCTCATCCCCATCGCCCGCCCCGCCGCCGCGATCGACCCGGTGTCGCGGATGCCCTCCAGGATCGCGGCCTTGCCGGGGCCCAGCCAGTCGCCGCCGCCGGTGATGACGCGGATCTGCAGGCCGGGGGGGGAGGTGGTCTTGCCCATGCGGGCGACTGTCGGCACTGGCACCCCGCTTGGCAACCCCTTCCGTGCGGCACGGAATCCGGGCAGGGTGCGGGCAAATCAGGGGGCGCAGATGAAGACGTTTTTCAGCGAGGATCACCGCTATCACTATCCGCAGGCCGAGCTGTCGGGGGGCCAGTTGTCACCCCGTTCGAGCGGCCGTCCCGCGTCGAATATGTCCTGCGGCGGCTGCGCGAACGCGGGCTGACCGACATCTCCGACCCCGGCCCGGTGGATATGGGGCCGGTCAGGGGTCTGCTGGACCATGACTTCCTGAGCTTCTTCGAGACCGCCTGGGACGACTGGAAGGCCGCAGGCTGCGCGGGCGAGATCATCGCGGCGAACATGCCGACGCGGCGGATGCAGATGAACCGCATCCCGCGCTACATCGACGGCAAGGTCGGCTATTACTGCCACGCTTCTGAGACCGCGATCACCGCCGGAACCTGGCGCGCCGCCCTGTCCTCGATGGCCTCCGCCCAGGCGGCGCAGCGCCATGTCGCGGGCGGGGCAGGGTCCGCCTTCGCCCTCTGCCGCCCGCCGGGCCACCACGCGACGACGGACCAGTACGGCGGCTACTGCTTTCTGAACAACGCCGCCGTCGCCGCCCAGATGTTCGCGACGGGCGGCGCGCGGGTGGCGGTGCTCGATATCGACTTCCACCACGGCAACGGCACGCAGGACATCTTCTACCGCCGCGGCGACGTGTTCTTCGCGTCCCTGCACGGCGCGCCCGAGGATGCCTATCCCTACTACCTCGGCTATGCCGACGAGGCGGGCGAGGGGCCGGGCGAGGGCACGAACCTGAACCTGCCGATGCTGCCGGGAACGGGCTACGGCACGTGGTCGGCGGCTTTGGACCATGCGGTCAAGCAGATCGGAAAGTGGGGGGCCGACGCGCTGGTCGTCTCGCTGGGCGTGGACGCCTACAAGGACGACCCGATCAGCTTCTTCAAGCTCGACTCGCCCGATTTCACCGATGCCGGGCGGCGGATCGGCAGGATGGGCCTGCCGACGGTGTTCTGCTTCGAGGGCGGCTATGCGATCGAGGCGGTGGGGGTGAACACGGTGAATGTGCTGGAGGGGTTTCTGGATGCGTCCGGTTAGGATCGGCGCAGCCCTGTTCAACGACACCGGGGTGGTACCTCTGTTGACCCCGTCGAGACGGCCTGATCAGCAGAGTTTACAGGATGTAAGGAGCTTGCTTTCTAGTGCCTGCAGGTGTCTTCCGCGTTCGGCCCGACATGCGCGGCCTTGGAAATGACCAGTCACTCATACCCAAATCGGTACTCTTTGATCTACAGCGCCCTTGCTGGTTGGTTGGTGTTCCATACCGTGTCATTCATGCTTGGACGTGACGGGTTCTCAATGGCTCTGTCTTCCTTCATCAGCATTCTCTTTCAGAACCCAGTGTCATTTATAGTAGCAGAGGCATCGCTTTGTGCCTTAGCATGTTTGCTGCTGCGGTCGTGCGCGCGGCGCTAGTTGCAATACGGCCCGAACGTTCCAGATTGTATGGGAGTTGATACTGGTGGTAGTTGTCGCCTTTACCTTTGCTTCGGTGCTTCAGAATATATGCCGAACTGGGCTTACGTTTAGCCCCGGAGCCCCGCCCATGCGCACCGTCACCCTCGCCGCGACCCAGTTCGCCTGTTCCTGGAACCTGCAAGCCAACCTCGACGCCGCCGAGCGGGTGATCCGCCGGGCGGCGGCGCAGGGCGCGCAGGTGGTCTGCGTGCAGGAGCTGTTCGCGACGCCCTATTTCTGCATCACGCAGGACCCGGCGCATTTCGCCCATGCGCTGCCCTTCGAGGGCAACCCCATCGTCGCGCGGTTCGCCGCCCTGGCGAAGGAGCTGGGCGTGGTGCTGCCAGTCAGCTTCTTCGAACGCGCCGGGCAGGCGCATTTCAATTCGGTGGCGATGGCGGATGCGGACGGGCGCATCCTCGGCCTTTACCGGAAAAGCCATATCCCGCAGGGGCCGGGATACGAGGAGAAGTTCTATTTCTCGCCCGGCGACACCGGGTTCCGGGTCTGGGACACGGCCTATGGCCGGATCGGCGTCGGCATCTGCTGGGACCAGTGGTTCCCGGAATGCGCGCGCGCGATGGCGCTGATGGGGGCGGAGGTTCTGCTCTATCCGACGGCCATCGGATCGGAACCGCCGAGCCCCGGCTATGACAGCCAGCCGCACTGGGAAGCGGTGATGCGCGGCCATGCGGCGGCGAACATCCTGCCGGTGGTGGCGTCGAACCGGATCGGGCGGGAAGAGCAGGGGGACCGGTTCGTGCAGTTCTATGGGTCGTCCTTCATCGCGGACCAGACGGGCGGGCTGGCGGCGAAGGCGTCGCGGGATGCGGAGGAGGTTCTGGTGGCTTCCTTCGACCTTGATGCGGTGGGCGATCTGCGGCGGAGTTGGGGTGTGTTCCGGGACCGGCGGGTGGATCTGTTCGGGGCGTTGATGGGGTATGACGGGCGGGGCTGATCCGGGCGTGTTTACGCGCCGAGTTTTAAGAACCTCCTAATTTCGCCTCGCAACCCATTGATTTTGTTCGTTCGAAAAACGGTCCCGACTCGGGACCGCTCTCATGCGGGGTCGGGCGGCGGCCTTCTCCCCGGCCAGTCGGTCGCCCGGTGATAGGCCTGCCCCAGCCGCAGGATCGCCCGGTCATCCCCCGTCTTCCCGAAGACCTGCATCCCCGTCGGCAGCCCCGCCGCCCCGAACCCCGCAGGCACCGACAGGCAGGGCACCCCGGCCAGCGATACAGGGATCACCACCTCCATCCAGCGGTGATAGGTGTCCATCGCCCGGCCATTGATCGCCTGCGGCCAGCGCCAGTCCGCCGGAAATGGCCAGACCTGCGCCGAGGGCAGGACCAGCGCATCATAGGTCCGGAACAGCCGCGCGAGGGCGGCATACCACTCCGACCGGATGACGCTCGCCTGATAGACCTGCGCGGCGGTCAGGGTCAGGCCCTGCTCGATTTCCCAGATCATCTCCGGCTTCAGCATCGCCCGTCTGGCGGGATCATCATACAGCGCCCGGCGCTTTCCGGCGTTCAGCATCGCCCGCAGCGTGGTCCAGGACAGCCACAGCTTTTCCGCCGGGAAAGGCGGTGCGACATGCTCCATGATGCAGCCCGCGTCCCCGAAGATCTTCAGCGCCCCCTCGCAGGTCTCCAGAATCCCCGGCTCGCAGACATAGGCCCCGCCCCAGTCGCCGAGCCAGCCGATCCGCATCCCCTTCACCGGCGCGTCGAGCCAGCCCGCATAAGGTTCCGCCCCGCGCCCGAACGGCACCTCGGGGTTCGGCCCGGCCAGCACCTCGAGCAGCCGCGCGATATCCTCGGGGGACCGCCCCATCGGGCCCTCGGTCGCCAGCGTCGCCATGAAGGTGTCGCCGTCGGCATCGGCGGGCACCAGCCCCCAGGTCGGACGGAACCCATAGACGTTGCAGAAGGCGGCGGGGTTGCGCAAGGACCCCATCATGTCCGACCCGTCGGCCACCGGCACCATCCGCGCGGCCAAAGCCGCCGCCGCGCCCCCCGACGAGCCGCCCGCAGTGCGGGTCAGATCATAGGGATTGCGCGTGACGCCGAAGACCGGGTTGAAGGAATGCGACCCCAGCCCGAATTCCGGCACGTTGGTCTTGCCGATCAGGATCGCCCCCGCCGCCCGCATCCGCGCCGCGACCAGATCGTCGGCATCGGGGACAAAATGTTCATGGATCGGCGAGCCCCAGGTTGTGCGCAGTCCGCTGGTTGCCACGAGGTCCTTCACCGCGATTGGCATCCCGTGCAGCCAGCCCCTGCGCGGGGACGCATCCGCCGCGCGCGCCTCGGCCAAAAGGTCGTCGCGCGGGCGCAGGCTGACGATGGCGTTGACGGCGGGATTGACCGTTTCGATGCGGTCCAGGAATGCCGTCATCACCTCGGCCGCCGACACGTCCCGCGCGGCGATCCTGCGTGACAGATCGGTGGCCGACAGGTCGGTCAGCACGATGCGGCCCTGTTCATCTTCGTTGTCCAAATATCCCGGGGGAGCGCGAGGGGGCAGGGCCCCCTCGCACCAGCGCAATCTGGCGACCGGGCTATTTCTGCAGCTCGGTCCAGATCGCAGTGATGTATTCCTGCGCCTTGGGCGAGCAGGTCTCGAGGAAGACGCCGTTCGCCAGCACATCCGTCGGGAATGTTCGACTTCGGGCGCGTCCTTCATTTCATCGGGCATGAACTCCTCCGACCCGGCGATGCCGTTCGCATAGCGCGCGAAGGCAGAGATCATGCGCGGCGTTCTCGGGCATCACGATGAAGTCAAGGAACAGGTAGGCGTTGTCGACGTTCCTGGCGTCCTACAGGATCGCGGCCTGGTCCATCGAAGATCGATAGCCTTCCTTGGGGAAGCCGTACGCACGTCCGGGTTCTTCAGCCGCGCGCGGATGATGGCACCGTTCCAGTAGAGCGAGGCCTGGACGTCGTTCGTCGCCATCTTTTCGTCCATGCCATAGTCCATCGACTCCATTTCGGCTTGGCCTCCATCAGCTTGTCGCGGACCTTCTTCAGCATCTCGGTATCCTCGGTGCAGGGCTTGCCGCCCAGATACATCGTGGCCATCGCCAGCGACATCGTTCATCTCGGGCGTCACGTTGACCTTGCCGACCAGTTCGGGCGGCGGATCAAGGAAGATGGCGGATGGTGTTTATGTCTCCTCGATAGACCGTCTGGTTGACCGCCATGCCGGTCGTGCCCCACTGCCACGGAATCGGTGAACTTGCGGCCGGGATCCCAGTCGACGTCTCATCCATTCCGGCGCGATGTTCTTGTGGTTCGGCAGTCTTCGACAGGTCCAGTTCCTGGATCAGGCCTTTCTCGATCCAGATCGGGACGTAGTTCGCCGAGGGCACGACCAGATCGAATCCGCTGCCGCCCGCCTCGACCTTGGCCAGGGCGGTGTCGTTGCTGTCATAGTCGGTGACGGTGACCGTGATGCCCGTCTCGGTCTTGAATTTCTCCAGAAGCTCGGGGATGGTGTAGTTGCCCCAGTTGTACAGGTTCAGCACGCCCTCGGCCTGTGCCAGCGCGGCGGAGGCAAGGGTCATGGCGGTTGCCATCATCAGATGTTTCATCGGTCGGTAACTCCCTGGGTTGGTCGGTTCGCGGGTTCAGTCCCGCTTTCTGGTCAGAAGGAAAGACGCGGTCAGCAGGATCAGCGTGACGGCCAGCAGCACGGTCGAGATGGCGTTGATCTCGGGCGTGATCCGACGGCGCAGCTGGCCCAGCATGATAGGTCGCCAGCGTATCCTGTCCGCCGGATTTCACAAACTCGGTGATGACGACTGCATCGAACGAGCATGACAAAGCACAGCATCGCACCGGCAGGATGGCGGGCGCGATCAGCGGCAGCGTGACATGGCGCATCGTCTGCCAGCGGCTGGCATAGAGGTCGGCGGCGGCGGTCTCCAAGCTGAGGTCCATCCCCTCGAGCCGGGCGCGGATCGGCAGATAGGCCAGCGGCAGCACCCAGATGGTGTGGGCGAGGATCAGATAGCCGAGGCCCTGATAGCCGGATGCGACCTTGATCGGGGCGAAAAAGATCAGCAGCGATATGGCGGTGACGATTTCGGGCACGATCAGTGTCTGGTTGACCATGCCGTAGATGAAGCCGCGGCCCCGTGTAGGGTTTGGTGCGCGTCGTGGCGAGGGCCGCAAGCGTGGCGGCGACGGTGGCGATCAGCGTGGCCCAGAAGCCGACGATCAGGCTGCGGATGGTCGACGGTCTGGACGGCCTCGTTTTCCCAGGCGACGCGGTACCAGTGCAGCGACAGCCCGCCCCATTCGTTCATCGCCTTCGCGCCGTTGAAGCTGAAGGCGACGATGGTCATGATCGGCAGATAGAGAAGCACGAAGCAGATGATCGGCGATGGGGGTGAAGCCGGGCAGGCCGGTGATGGAAAACCGCTTCATGCCGCAGGCTCGCGGCTGGTGCGGCGGACAAACAGGATCATCGCGGCGAAGACGATCAGCGCCAGAAAGGCGGCAAGCGCGGCCCCGAGCGGCCAGTTCCGGCCCTGACCGAACTGCAGCTCGATCAGGTTGCCGACCATCATGTTCTTGCCGCCGCCGAGCACACGCGGAATGACATAGGCCCCGAGCGACGGGGATGAACACGAGGATGCATCCGGCGACGATGCCGGGGCGCAGGATCGGCAGCAGGATGCGGGTCAGGATCTGCCAGCGGCTGGCATAGAGGTCGTAGCCGGCTTCCAGCAGGCGCATGTCGAAGCGGTCCATGACGGCGAACAGCGGCAGGACCATCAGCGGCAGGTAGACATAGACCATGCCGGCCAGCATCGCGCCGTCGGAATAGATCATCTGGATCGGCGTGGCGATGACGCCGAGTTTCAGCAGGATGGTGTTGATGAGGCCCTCGTTCCGGATCAGCTCGTTGATGGCGAAGGTGCGGATCAGCAGGTTGGTCCAGAACGGGATGGTGATGAGGAACAGCCAGAAGGCGCGCGACCGGGCGGGCCGCGTGGCGATGAACCAGGCGGTCGGAAAACCGACCGCAAAGCACAGAAGCGTGGTCAGCAGCGACAGCCGGATCGTGCGCCAGAGGATCGTCAGATGCGCATCGGCCCAGCCGAACGTGCCGTCGAAGATGTCGCGGGTCAGGACCAGGCCGATCCAGCCGTCGGGCGAGAACGCCCATTCGACATTGCCGTATTTGCCGGGGGTCAGGAAGGAATAGACGACCATGACCAGCATCGGCAGCGTGGCGCACAGGCCCATGACCAGAAGGACGGGGACCGACATCAGCCAGTTGCGCCGCGCGGCGTCGCGGTCGGCGCGTGCCTCGGCCGTCGGGGCGGGGGATGCAGAGGGCGTGGCCACCTAATCCTCCAGCACCTGAACGGAACCGGGTGCAAAGCCGATGCCGATGGCGTCGCCGATCCGGGGCGCGGCCGAGGCGTCGATCTGCGACTGCAGGCGGGCGACAACCTCGGTCCCGTCGGGCAGGGCGGCATGGACGTGGCTGTCGGTGCCGAAGTAGATGATGTTCGTCACCGTGCCGGGGATCGCCCCGTCGGTTCCGGGCGGTGTCAGTCGGACGAATTCGGGCCGGACGGTCAGCGTGACGGTCCGCCCATCGGCGCGGGCGGGTCCGGCGACGGGGACCGACCCGCCGCCTGTCAGGGTTGCGCGGCCATCTGCGACGGTGGCGGACAGAAAGTTCGTCTCGCCGATGAAGCTGGCGACGAAGCGGTTCGCGGGGGCGGTGTAGATGTCGCGCGGACTGCCGATCTGCAGGATTTTGCCCGCCCGACATGACGCCGATGCGGTCGGACATCGTCAGCGCCTCTTCCTGATCGTGGGTCACGAAGATGAAGGTGATGCCGGTCTCGGTCTGAAGCCGCTTCAGTTCGATCTGCATCTCCTTGCGCAGCTTCAGGTCCAGCGCCGAGAGGGGTTCGTCGAGCAGCAGCACCTTCGGCTGCGGGGCAAGCGCGCGGGCCAGCGCCACGCGCTGCTGCTGGCCGCCGGACAGCTGGCTGGTCTTGCGCCCGGCCATCTGGTCGAGCTTGACGAGCGCCAGCATGGCGGCGGTGCGGGCGGCGACCTCTGCGCGCGGGGCGGCCGAGCATGGTCAGGCCGAAGGCGACGTTCTGGGCGACGGTCAGATGCGGGAACAGGGCGTAGGACTGGAATACGGTGTTCACCGGGCGCTTGTTCGGGGGCAGGTGGGTGATGTCCTGCCCGTCGAGCAGGATCGCGCCGGAGGTCGGGCTTTCAAACCCCGCGATCATCCGCAGAAGCGTGGTCTTGCCGCAGCCGGACGGGCCGAGAAGCGTGAAGAACTCGCCCTGCCGGATGGCGACCGACACCTCGTCCAGTGCCCGCACGGCGTGGTCGCCCTGACCGAACTGCTTGGTGATCGCGCGCGCCTCGACGGCGATGGTATCAGGCAACGAACAGCCCCCTTGACAGCCCGCTATCGCGTCGGATGGTGGGCCGGACAGCGATCACTTGGCAACCCCTTCCGCAAGCTTCGGCGGGCGGCGCCGCATCCATGGGCGGGCCTGCTCCAATTCCGCGCAGAGGGCGATCAGTTCCTCGTCCCGGCCAAAGGGGGCGGCGAGGTGGATGCCGATGGGCAGGTTCTCGGCGGACCAATGCAGGGGAACAGAGGCAGCGGGCTGGCCGGAGGCGTTGAAGACGGCGCAGAAGGGCGAATAGTCGAAGACCATGCCGGGACCGATGCGGTAGTGCACGAAATCATCCGTTGTATGGGCAAAGCGCCCGATGAGGGCGGGTGGTTCAGCCATGGTCGCGGACAGGATTATGTCGAACCGGTCGAAGGCGGCGGCCATCTGGCGGCCGAAGGCGTGGATCTGGCCGACCGCCTCCAGATAGTCGGCCCCTGAAAGCGTGTCGGCATAGCGCATCGCCCCGATTGCGACGGCTTCGACAAGGCCATCCGGGTCGCGCCCGCGCAGGGCGCTGCGGACGGAAAGGGCGGTGCCGCAGGCCACGATCCGGGTCCAGGCGCGCATCATGCCGGGAAAGTCGGCCCGGGGCAGAGCGGGTTCGACGGCATGGCCGAGGCTTTCGAGCAACAGCCCGGCATCATGGACCGCGGTGCGGCAGTCGGGATGGATGGCAGCACCGGTGAAGGTCGTGTCGCAGAGCGCCACGCGGAGGCGGTGCGGCGGGCGGGCGATGGCGGCCACATGGCTGTCGAGGAGGGGTGGCGCGACATAGGGCGCGCCGAGGTCCGGGCCGGCGCAGGCGTCGAGCATGGCGGCAGTGTCGCGGACCGACCGAGTGAGGAACCCGTCGACGGACATGCCCGCCCAGCCTTCGCCCGCATAGGGACCGTCGGGCAGGCGGGCACGGGTCGGCTTGAAGCCGAACAGACCGCAGTTGGACGCCGGGATGCGCACCGACCCGCCGCCGTCCGACCCGTGCGCAAACGCGACAATCCCTGCGGCCACCGCAGCGCCCGCGCCGCCGGACGACCCGCCGGGCGTGCGCGTCAGGTCCCAGGGGTTGCGGGTCGGGCCGCCGCCGTAGACCGCAGCCTCGGTCGCCGGGCCGACGCCGCCCTCGGGGGCCGTCGTGCGCCCGAAAGTGACGACGCCGGTCGCGCGGATGCGTTCGAAGATGGCGCTGTCGCAGTCATAGCGTGTGTCGCGGAACAGCCGCGATCCGTTGTGGCTGGGGAAATCCACCGCCTCGCAGCCGAGGTCCTTGAGCAGGAAGGGGACGCCCCGGAACGGACCGTCGGGCAGGCCTGCAGCGATGCTGCGCCGGGCGACATCCTCCCGCATCAGGACGACGGCGTTCAGCGCAGGGTTCAGGGCTGCGGTGCGGGCCAGCGCACGGTCGAGGAGTTCGATGGGCGTGACGTCGCCCGCCGCGACGAGGGCGGCAAGGCCGGTTGCGTCATGGTCATCAAGTGTGTCGGTCATCGTCAGCCCCCGGGACCCGAGGCTAACGGCCCGGCCGGTACCCCGGACGCCTGTCTGCGACATGGGGGGTGTCGGGCCTTTACCACGCGGCAGTGCCTGCTAGGTCCCGTCGCGCGAGGGTTGAAAAGGGGAAGCCATGTGGCGTGCGGTTGCCGTGATGCTTGCGCTGATCCCCGGTCAGGCGCTGGCGCAGACCGAGGTCCACCTGGAGCTGGTGTTGCTGGCGGATTCGTCGGGGTCGATCACGGAAGAGGAAATCCGGTTCCAGCGGCAGAGCTATGCGACCGCGCTGACCGACCCCATGGTGGTGGACGCGATCACGGGCACGCTGACCGGCAGCGTGGCGATCACCTATGTCGAATGGGGGCAGTTCGACAACATCTTCGTCATCGCGCCCTGGACGGTGATCGCCGGGCCCGAGGATGCGCGGCGCTTTGCGGATGTTCTCTTGGACACGCCGCGCAAGGCGCGCGGGCGCAACGCCATCGGACAGGCGCTGATCGTGGGGCGCGACCTGATCGAGGGCAACGATATTGCGGCGTGGCGGCGGATTCGACGGGCAACTTCAACGGACCCTTGATCGCCGAGGGGCGCGCGGTGGCGCTCGCCGCGGGGATCACTATCAACGGCCTGCCGCTTCTGTGCCGCGACTGCGCGCCCGGCACGGGAGTGCCCGGCACCGGGCTCGAGGCGGAATTCACCGACAAGATCATCGGCGGGCCGGGCGCCTTCGTGGTGACGGCGGACACGCCCGCAGCATTCGCCGACGCGATCAGGCGCAAGCTGATCCTGGAGATTTCGAGCGATCACGGCGGCCCTTCATTCGCGGCCGCGCCGTAGCGGCAAGGGCATGGGCGGCAAGGCATGCGAGGCGGCGTCCCTTGAACCCCCCCCGCTGCACCACTAAGACAAGCGTAAGGATCACGCGGTAGACATCCGCCGAAGGCAGGACAGGCAGAGGCCCATGAGAGACCCCAACGACATCTACATGAACACGCTGGTGCCGATGGTGGTCGAGCAGACCTCGCGCGGCGAACGGGCCTATGACATCTATTCGCGGCTTCTGAAGGAACGCATCATTTTCCTTGCGGGACCTGTGCACGACGGGCTGTCGACGCTGATCTGCGCGCAGCTGCTTTTCCTTGAGGCGGAGAACCCGTCGAAGGAAATCGCCATGTATATCAACAGCCCTGGCGGCGTGGTGACCTCCGGCCTGTCGATCTACGACACGATGCAATACATCCGGCCCAAGGTCTCGACCCTTGTCATCGGGCAAGCGGCCAGCATGGGGTCGCTCCTGCTGACGGCGGGTGAAAAGGGCATGCGGTTCAGCCTGCCGAACAGCCGGATCATGGTTCATCAACCATCGGGCGGCTATCAGGGCCAGGCGACCGACATCATGATCCACGCGCAGGAAACCCAGAAGCTGAAGGTGCGGCTGAACGAGATCTACGAAAAGCACACCGGCCAGCCGATGAAGAAGATCGAGGCGGCGCTGGAGCGCGACAACTTCATGTCGCCGGAAGAGGCCAAGGCTTTCGGGCTGATCGACGACATCCTCGACAGCCGGGCCAAGCTGGACGACGCAGGCAAGTGACCCGGTCGGGCAGTTCTGACGCGGCGGCAGGGGCGATTTTGGCGTTGTGGGGGCGGGACGCCTGCCCTAATCTTGTCGCAATGGGCAGGAATTATAGGTCAGGTGGGCGGTCCTTGATGCAGGCCGCAAGGGGTTGGCATGGCAAGTAACTCAGGCAGCGACAGCAAGAACACGCTTTATTGTTCGTTCTGCGGCAAAAGCCAGCACGAAGTCCGCAAGCTGATCGCAGGTCCGACAGTGTTCATCTGTGATGAATGCGTCGAGCTGTGCATGGACATCATCCGCGAGGAAACCAAGACCAGCGGCCTGAAATCGGCCGACGGCGTGCCGACGCCGCGCGACATCTGCAAGGTTCTGGACGACTACGTGATCGGCCAGGAACACGCCAAGCGCGTGCTGTCGGTCGCGGTCCACAACCATTACAAGCGGCTGAACCACGCGGCGAAATCGTCTGACATCGAACTGTCGAAGTCCAACATCCTGCTGATCGGCCCGACCGGCTGCGGCAAGACGCTGCTGGCGCAGACTCTGGCCCGCATCCTCGACGTGCCCTTCACGATGGCCGACGCGACGACGCTGACCGAGGCCGGGTACGTGGGCGAGGATGTCGAGAACATCATCCTGAAGCTCTTGCAGGCGTCGGAGTACAACGTCGAGCGCGCGCAGCGCGGCATCGTCTATATCGACGAGGTCGACAAGATCACGCGCAAGTCGGACAATCCGTCGATCACGCGGGACGTCAGCGGCGAAGGCGTGCAGCAGGCGCTTCTGAAGATCATGGAAGGCACCGTGGCTTCCGTTCCGCCACAGGGTGGCCGCAAGCATCCGCAGCAGGAATTCCTGCAGGTCGACACGACGAACATCCTGTTCATCTGCGGCGGGGCATTTGCGGGGCTGGAGAAGATCATCGCGCAGCGCGGCAAGGGGTCGGGCATCGGCTTCGGGGCCGATGTGAAAGACCCTGAGGCGCGGGGCGTGGGCGAATTGTTCAAGGAACTGGAGCCCGAGGACCTTCTGAAATTCGGCCTGATCCCGGAATTCGTCGGTCGCCTGCCGGTTCTGGCGACGCTGACCGACCTCGACGAGGCGGCGCTGGTCACGATCCTGACGGAACCGAAGAACGCGCTGGTCAAGCAGTATCAGCGGCTGTTCGACATCGAGGGCGTGAAGCTGACCTTCACCGACGACGCGCTGGCCGCGATCGCGCAGCGCGCGATCAAGCGGAAGACCGGCGCGCGCGGCCTCAGGTCGATCATGGAGGATATCCTCTCGACACGATGTTCGAACTGCCGGGGATGACCAGCGTCGACGAGGTCGTGGTGAATGAGGACGCGGTGGACGGTGCCAGGCGAAGCCGCTCCTGATCCATTCCGACACGAAGAAGGTCGCGGCGACGGCGGGGTAGGGCTGTTCAGGCCGACGGGATCGGCCGCTCGTTCGGTTTGCCGTCGATGTCACGTGCCCCGTCCACCCGCCAGCGATCATACAGAATTGCAAGATTGGCGTAGGTTTTCGGGTCATTCCGCCGCAGTTCGGCGATCATGTGGCGCGCATCATCGACAAGGCTGCACATGATACCGCGCACAGACCGGCGCAGCATCGGTTCGTCGAGATCGCCGCTTTCGATGCCGAGGGCAAGGAACTCGTAATAGTTCAGGAGCGTGATCAGCGCCCATGCGCCTTCGTTCAGATGGCGTGCCTCAGCCCTGTGCGTCTCGGTTCCGTGACGGGCATCCGCCCGGCGGGCCTGATCCCAGTCGGCAAACGTCAGGTCCATGTATTCGGGAAAGACCGCGCGGCGTCTCTGCATCGTTTCGCGGAATTCCGACGACAGCCGGGTCTCCAGAAGCATGGTGAAGGTG
The DNA here is from genome assembly GCA_963819585.1 of uncultured Alphaproteobacteria bacterium. Taxonomy (GTDB): domain Bacteria; phylum Pseudomonadota; class Alphaproteobacteria; order Rhodobacterales; family Rhodobacteraceae; genus JAOADN01. The sequence continues at coordinate 102 of CAWFWP010000007.1, read as the reverse complement.
TGCTGGCGCCGCTGGGCATGGCGGTTGGCCTGGGCTGACAACAGGAAGGTTGTTATCGCAGTGATGACGCCCAGAAACGCGACCAGAATGCCGCCAAGATCG
>CAWFWP010000006.1:0-14845 GCA_963819585.1 uncultured Alphaproteobacteria bacterium | reverse complement strand
AGCATACGCTGGCGTTGGGGAAGTAGGCGTTTCTTTACCCATGCAGCCAAGCATTCGAGGGCAATATGAGTGAAGCAGGTGACCTCGCCGAAGAAATTTCTGAAGCTGCTTGGGTTCCGTTTGATCGGCGCAAATACGACCATGATGAAATGTTGCTAGTGGTTAGAGAAAACACTACGCAGCTCGCTGAGCAGATATCAGACCTCCGGACCGAAGTAAGAAGCTTGGAAGCCAAGCTTGTCGGACTTGGCACAACTCTAAACTATCTGCTTTGGATATCCGGCTTGTTGCTCGGTGCGGCTGTGTTTTCACAAACGGGGCTATTCTAGTAAGGCCCTTTGTTTCTACCTCGTCGGCACCGGCACATCCCCCCGGTAGTCATAGAACCCGCGCTGCGTCTTGCGCCCCAGCCAGCCCGCCTCGACATATTTCGTCAGCAGCGGGCAGGGCCGGTACTTGGTGTCCGCCAGCCCTTCGTGCAGCACGTTCATGATGGCAAGGCAGGTATCCAGCCCGATGAAATCCGCCAGTTCCAGCGGCCCCATCGGGTGGTTCGCGCCCAGCTTCAGCGATCTCGTCGATCGACTTCACCGAGCCCACGCCTTCGTACAGCGTATAGACCGCCTCGTTGATCATCGGCATCAGGATGCGGTTGACGATGAAGGCCGGGAAATCTTCGGCGCTGGCGGCAGTCTTGCCCAGTTTCTCCACGACCTTATGCAGGGCGGTCCAGGTCGGCTCGTCCGTTGCGATGCCCCGGATCAGCTCGACCAGCTGCATCACCGGCACCGGGTTCATGAAGTGGAAGCCCATGAATTTCTCGGGCCGGTCGGTGCGGCTCGCCAGCCGGGTGATCGAGATCGAGGAGGTGTTCGACGTCAGGATCGTGTGCGGCTGCAGGTGCGGCACAAGATCCTCGAAAATCGCAGCCTTGACCGTCTCGCGTTCTGTCGCCGCCTCGATCACCAGATCGGTCTGGCCCAGATCGGCCAGCTTCAGCGTCGTGCGGATGCGTGCCAGCGCGGCCGCCTTGTCCGCAGCCGTGACCTTGCCGCGCGTGACCTGGCGTTCGATGTTGCGGTCGATGATGGCCAGGCCCTTGTCCAGCGCATCCTGCGCGATGTCGGTCATCAGGACGTCATATCCGGCCAGCGCGAAGACATGGGCGATGCCGTTGCCCATCTGTCCCGCACCCACGATCCCGACTGACCGGATGTCCATTGTTGCCCCCGCTGGCCTATGCGCGCGACCATATGCGCCGCAGCGCAGCACTGGCAAGGCGTAACCCCGCCGCCCGCCCCGTTTCCGTTTAGGCAATTCGCAAGCATTTGCCGCCACAGTCGCCTGTGGGTGAGTCTATTTCGCAAGGTGGGATCAATGACATTCCAGGAACCGGGCGCCGGGGCGCTCGACTACTTTCCATGCCGTTACGGCAAGTCCAAACTTCTGTTCCGGGGGCCGCGCAAACGCCTCGATGGGGCCTATGCGGCCGTCCTCGGCGGCACCGAAACCTACGGCAAGTTCGTGACCGATCCTTATCCCGTTCTGCTGGAACGGGAAATCGGCATGCCGGTGGTGAATTTCGGCTGCATGAATGCCGGTGTCGATCTGTTCGTCGGCGACCCGACGCTGATCGATGCCTGCGTGAAGGCCACGGCTGACCTTCATCCAGCTGGTCGGCGCGCAGAATATGACCAACCGGTTCTACGCGGTGCACCCGCGCCGCAATGACCGCTTCCTGCGCGCATCGACACTGATGAAGTCGCTTTTCCCGGAAGTGGATTTCACCGAGTTCCACTTCACGCGGCACATGCTGTCAAAGCTGAAGCTGCGGTCGCCGGAGAAATTCCAGCTGGTCGAGGCGGAACTGAAGGCGGCCTGGGTCGCGCGGATGCAGCAGCTGCTGGGCAAGCTTTCGGGCCGCAAGGTTCTGATCTGGCTGTCCGATTACGGGCCCGGCCCCGCGGGGTCCGATACGCTTGGGGGCGAGCCGCTGCTGATCGATGCGCAGATGGTCGCCGAGGTTGCCAAGGGCGCGAATGCGATCGTCAGGGTCGATCCGTCACCGGCGGCCCGCAGTGCCGGGACCGAAGGCATGCGCTTTGGCGAGCTGGAGGAGATGGTTGCAGCCAACATGCCCTGCCCGCAGGTTCACGCGGAAATCGCGGCTGCGGCTGGTCCGGTCGCCCGCGCCCTGCTGTAGAACGGCCCGCTGGATGCCCGCCGATCCGGCGGGTCTGCGTCACCGGCGTTGCGCTAAAGCTTCTCGATCATCTCCGGCACGGCGGTGAACAGATCGGCGACAAGCCCGTAATCGGCGACCTGGAAGATCGGTGCCTCTTCGTCCTTGTTGATCGCGACGATGACCTTGCTGTCCTTCATCCCCGCAAGATGCTGGATCGCGCCCGAAATGCCGACCGCAACATAAAGGTCGGGGGCCACGACCTTGCCGGTCTGCCCGACCTGCCAGTCGTTCGGGGCATAGCCGCTGTCAACTGCAGCACGCGACGCGCCAACGGCGGCACCCAGCTTGTCGGCCAGCTTTTCGATCAGATCGAAGCTTTCCTTGGACCCCACGCCGCGCCCGCCCGACACGACGATCCCGGCACTGGTCAGTTCGGGCCGGTCGCTCGACGCCGTCTTGTCCTCGACCCAGGACGACAGGCTGCCATCGGCTGCCGTCGCGACCTTTTCGACCGGCGCCGACCCGCCTGCGCCGACGGCCGTGAAGGTTGCAGTGCGGATGGTCATCACCTTCTTCGCGTCCGTTGATGTGATGGTCTGGATCGCGTTGCCCGCATAGATCGGGCGGTCAAAGCTGTCCGGGCCGTGAACGGCCAGAACCTCGGATATGATCATCACGTCCAGCATCGCCGCCACACGCGGCAGCACGCTTTTCGAGAAGGCCGTCGAGGGGGCCACGATATGCGAATAAGGCCCCGCCAGACCGGCGATCAGCGCCGCGGTCGGTTCGGCCATGCCGTGGCAATAGACGTGATCGCCCGCGAACAGAACCTTCGTCACGCCCTGCAGCGTCGCGGCCTCGGCCGCCGCCGCGTCGCCGCCCATGCCTGCGACAAGCACGTGCACCTCGCCCAGGGGCTTCACCGCCGCAAGGGTCTTGGCCACCGCATCGGTCGCAAGCTTGCCCTCGTTCACATCCGCCAGAAGCAGAACAGCCATCAGATCACCCCCGCTTCGTCTTTCAGTTTCGCGATCAGTTCGGCGACCGACCCGACCTTGACGCCTGCCTTGCGGCCTGCCGGTTCCACCGTCTTCACCACGGTCAGGCGCGGCGTGACATCGACGCCGTAATCGGCGGGGGTCTTGAGCGCCAGCGGCTTGGCCTTGGCCTTCATGATGTTCGGCAGCGACGCATAGCGCGGCTCGTTCAGGCGCAGGTCCACCGTGACGATGGCAGGCATCTTCACCTTGATCGTCTGCAACCCGCCATCCACCTCGCGCGTCACGACCGCATGGTCGCCGTCGATGGCGAGTTCGCTCGCGAAGGTCGCCTGCGACCAGCCCAGCAGTGCCGACAGCATCTGCCCGGTCGCGTTCATGTCATTGTCGATGGCCTGCTTGCCCGCAAGCACCAGCCCCGGCTGTTCTTCCTTCACCACCGCCGCCAGCAGCTTGGCCACGGCCAAGCGGCTCGATGTCGGTCTGCACGTTGTCCGTCGCCTCGATCAGGATCGCGCGGTCGGCCCCCATCGCCAGCGCGGTGCGCAGGGTTTCCTGCGATCTGCTTCACGCCAACGGAGACGACGACGATCTCGGTCGCCTTGCCCGCCTCGCGCAGCCGCAGCGCCGCCTCGACGGCGATCTCGTCGAAGGGGTTCATGCTCATCTTGACGTTCGCCAGATCAACGCCCGACCCGTCCGCCTTGACGCGCACCTTCACGTTGTAGTCGATCACCCGCTTGACCGGGACCAGAACCTTCATGGGTCAAATCCTTCCTGACGCGCAAAGCGCGGTTGTCCTTGTTTGGCGTCTCAATAGCGCGCGGTCCTGATACGGATACAGGTCAAAATCGACGCAAGGGAGGGACGGAACGTCGCGTTTCGCTGTTCCGCGAAGCCGCTAACGGTTCGCCCCAGGCACCCACAGCACATCCGCCTTGCCATCATCATTGGCGATCCGGCCCGCGACGAAGAACCAGTCCGACAGGCGGTTGAGGTATTTCACCGCCTCCTGATTGACCTCTTCCATCGTCGCCAGTTCCACCGTCAGCCGCTCCGCCCGGCGGCAGACCGTCCGGCACAGGTGCAGCTGCGCGGCCAGCGCCGATCCGCCGGGCAGGATGAAGCTGCGCAGCGGCTGCAGCCGCGCGTTCATCGCGTCGATCTCGCGCTCCAGCCGCGTCCACCTGCGCCTCGACCATGCGCAGGACGGTGTAGCCCGCCTCGTGGTCCTTCTCCATTTCCGGGCGGCAGAGGTCCGCCCCCAGATCGAACAGGTCGTTCGAGATCATCCCCAGCATCCGGTCCATCTCGCCGTCCGAATGCTGCCGCGCCAGGCCGACGGTCGCGTTGGTCTCGTCCACGGTGCCGTAGGCGTTGACCCGCAACGCATGCTTGGCCACCCGCGCGCCGTTGCCGAGGGATGTCTCCCCGGCATCGCCGGTCTTGGTGTAGATGCGGTTCAGAACGACCATCAGTTGCCCCCGGATTTGCGGATCAGGACGAACGCCAGGATCAGTGCCACCGCCACCGCCTGCGCGATGATGCGGTAGCGCATGATCCGGTTCGCGTGTTTCTTGTTGAACTCGCCGCCCTTGGCAAAGCCGCCGATGCCGATCATCAGGATGACCAGCACGGCGAGGCTGGCAAAGGCCGCAACCAGAAAAAGCGGATCGTTTCTCATTCGGTTCCCCGTCCTGCCCGACCGCATGTAAGCCGTCCGGGCGGAAAAGCGAACCTGAAAGCGATCCTGTGGGCACCCTCTGGCGTCACCGGCGCGACAGCACCCAGTCGAGCAGGCGCGGCGGCAGGATGCGCCGGGCGATGCTCATCAGGTAGGTCGGTGTGGTGACGTAATAGCGCGCCCTGGGGTTCGGTGCCTCCAGCGCGCGGATCAGTTTGGCGGTGACGGCGCTGGCGGGCAGTTCGAACGGGTCGGGGCCGCTGTCGGTGTAGAGGCGTTTCAGAAGGCCGACCTCGTATTGTGCGCGCCTCGGGCTGGCCCGCCAGTCGATCCACCGTTCGAAGTGCGGGATGGCGTTCTTGCGGATCAGGCTGGTGATCGGCCCCGGTTCGATCAGAATGAATTTCAGGTTGGTATCCCGCATCTCCAGCCGCAGCACATCCGTCAGCCCCTCCATCGCGAACTTGGTCGCCACATAGGCCCCGCGCCAGCGGATACCGACCAGACCCGAGGACGGAGGAGCAGTTGACGACCCGCCCGTGCCCCTGGGCCCGCATCACCGGGATGACCCGCCGTGTCAGCTCGTGATAGCCGAACAGGTTAGTCTGGAATATCGCGCGCAGTGCGTCTGTCGGCAGGTCCTCCACTGCGCCGGGACAGGCGAACGCCCCGTTGTTGAAGACGGCGTCGAGGGTGCCGCCGGTCCGTGCCAGAGCCTCATCCACAGCCGCCGCGATGCTGTCGGTGTCGTCATAGTCGAGGGGGAAGCTTTCCAGCCCCTCGCCCCTCAGACGCTCGCAGTCCGCCTCCTTCCGGCAGGTCGCAAAGACGCGCCAGCCAGCGCGCTTCAGCCCGTGCGCGGCGTCGTGGCCGATTCCGGAAGAGCAGCCGGTGATGAGGATGGAGCGGGGTGCCGCTTTACGCTGAGTGTCCATGCGCGGCACGTCAACCACGTCGCAGCAACCGGATCAACGCATTAACTGACCGGGACGTTCAGGAACCGCGCACGCCATTGCAGATTGGTTGCGCGCCGCCCGGTTTTGACCATGCGCTGCGCTTGCCGCATCTGCGACCGGCAGAGTCGATGTCATCGGGGCAATCGCAATTTCCGGCGAAAAAGAGGGGTTCTTCGACGGCGACGGGCAGGGCCGCGTCCGCACGCGGCAAAAGGACCGTGAACGAGACCGCGGAGCCATAGAATGCAACCGCCACAAAGGAGAACATTAGGCCGATGCTCTGGAAGAATGGATAATCGCGCAACGGATGGCACCCCAAGTTGAGTTAACCAAATATTCATAAAGGTTAACTCATCGGCGGAGATTCGCCTATTGGGAAAGCGTGTGACGCGCCGCAACATCTTGTTTACGGTCAGGGGGCTGTGCGCTAGATCGCCCCCATGACCGACGCCAGCGACGACGACCTGTCCGGCACCACCTCCGAACCGCTCTCGCGTGCGATCGGCGAGCGGTATCTGACCTATGCGCTGTCCACGATCATGCACCGCGCGCTGCCGGATGCGCGCGACGGGCTGAAACCGGTCCACCGCCGCATCCTCTATGCGATGCGCGAACTGCGCCTGTCGCCGACATCGGCCTTCCGCAAGTCGGCGAAGATTTCCGGCGACGTGATGGGCAACTACCACCCGCATGGCGATGCCGCGATCTATGACGCGATGGCGCGGTTGGCGCAGGACTTCGCCATGCGCTATCCGCTGGTGGACGGGCAGGGCAACTTCGGCAACATCGACGGCGACAACCCGGCGGCCAGCCGGTACACCGAGGCGCGCCTGACCGCTGCGGCCGAAGCCCTGATGGAGGGCCTTGCCGAGAATGCCGTGGACTTCCGCCCGAATTACGACGGCACGCTGGAAGAACCCGTCGTCCTGCCCGCCGCCTTCCCGAACCTGCTGGCCAACGGCTCCAGCGGCATCGCGGTCGGCATGGCCACGAACATCCCGCCGCACAACCTGCACGAGCTGATCGACGGCTGCCTTGCGCTGCTGAAGAAACCCGACCTGCCCGATGACGATCTGGTTGCCCTGATCCCGGGACCGGATTTCCCGACAGGCGGCGTGCTTGTCGAACCGCGCGAGACGATCCTGGAGACGTATCGCACAGGGCGCGGGGCGTTCCGGCTGCGCGCGAAGTGGTCGGTCGAGGATCAGGGGCGGGGAATGTGGCAGATCGTCGTCACGGAAATCCCCTATCAGGTGCAGAAGGGCAAGCTGATCGAACGGTTGGCGGAACTGATCAACCTCAAGAAAATCCCGGCCCTTGCGGACGTGCGCGATGAGAGCGCCGAGGACGTGCGGATCGTGATCGAACCGCGCGCGCGGACAGTGGACCCGGACATGCTGATGGGGATGCTGTTCCGCAATTCGGAACTGGAGCTGCGCTTCAACCTGAACATGAACGTGCTGATCGACGGCCGCACGCCGAAGGTGTGCAGCCTGAAAGAGGTGCTGCGCGCCTTCCTCGACCACCGGCGGGAGGTCTTGCAACGGCGCAGCCAGCACCGGCTGGAAAAGATCGACGCGCGGCTGGAGATTCTGGAAGGCTTCATCGTCGCCTACCTGAACCTCGACCGGGTGATCGACATCATCCGCTATGACCCCGATCCGAAGGCCGCCCTGATGGCCGAGGTCTGGGGCGGCACCTTCCCGCGCGCGATGTCGGAGAAGGACTATGTCGGCCCCGCGCCGGGCGAGGGCGAACTGACCGAGGCGCAGACCGAGGCGATCCTGAACATGCGGCTGCGCAGCTTGCGCAGGCTGGAGGAGATGGAGCTGCGCCGTGAGCGCGACGCACTGATGCTGGAACGCGCCGATCTGGACGATCTGCTGGGCGACCATCGGCTGCAATGGAAGAAGATCGCGTCAGAGCTGACGGCGGTCCAGAAGCAGTTCGGGCATTCGGCCCCGGGCGGCCAGCGCCGGACGGTCTTTGCCGATGCCAAGGACACGCCCGACATCGCACCGGAATCGATGATCGAGCGCGAGCCGATCACGGTGATCCTGTCGAAGATGGGCTGGGTCCGGGCGATGAAGGGGCATCAGACGGCGGGGGCCGAGGTCAGGTTCAAGGATGGCGACGAGGGGCGCTTCACGCTGCAAGCAGAGACGACCGACCGCGTCCTTTTTGTGGCCTCGAACGGTCGGTTTTTCACGCTGATGGGTGCGAACCTGCCGGGCGGTCGCGGCATGGGCGAACCGCTGCGCCTGATGGTCGATCTGCCGAACGACGCGGATATCGTTGCGGTGCTGCCGTTCCGCGACGGGCAGAAGCTGCTCGTCGCATCTTCGGAAGGCGACGGGTTTGTGGTCACGGCGGAGGAGGTGCTGGCGCAGACACGCGCGGGCAAGCAGGTGATGAATCTGGGTGATGGCGCAAAGCTTGCGGTGTGCAAGCCGGTCACGGGCGACCATGTCGCGGTCATCTCGCAGAACCGCAAGCTGCTTGTCTTCCCGCTGGCGGACCTACCTGAGATGTCGCGTGGCAAGGGCGTTCGGCTGCAGAAATACGGCCAGGTGCGCGGGCGGCAGGGTCAGCTGGAACTTGACGGCGGTCTGTCGGACGTCACGACATTCGCGTTGGCGCAGGGGCTGTCCTGGGCGATGCCGAACGGCAATACCCGGACCGAGACGGCAATCGGCGACTGGATCGGCAAGCGCGCAGGGGTTGGCAAGACGCCGCCGCACGGGTTCCCGAGAGATAACCGGTTCGACTGACTGCGACGGGTGAGGGCTCGCGCGGTCTGTTTCAGGCGCGCTCCGCCAGTAACAGCAAGGCCGCACCGGTATCAGGCGTGGCGTCGAAACCTTTCAGGCAGGTTAACGGCGTCGAGATATCCAATATTTATCAAAGACTTGTCGGTTTGTCCACACGTGGACAGACCGACAAGCCCCTGAAAATGTGCCCCGACGCTCACCCGTACAGCGCCGGCACACCCAGCTTGGCATGGATGCCGTTCACATCCTCGCGCCCGATCCCGAGACCCGTCGCCAGCTTGTGCAGATACTGCGCCTCGTTCTGGTTATCGAGGTCGATGGCCATCACCGACATCGTGTAGATCTGCGGGCCGAGGCCTTGGGGCACCTGGCGGATCAGGCCTTCGACGTCCAGAGGCTTGGCCATTTCCTGCTTCACGAAGTCCACTTCGGCCTGCGAGGCGTCAGCCAGATTGCCGAGCAGCTTCTGCTTTTCTGCCTCGTCCAGTTCCCCGTCCGCCTTGGTGGCCTGGATCATGGCCCGCAGCATCAGGCCCGCCGCCGCGTTCTGTTCCGGCGTCGGCGTCACGTCGGGCTCGCCCTTCTTGCCGAAAGCCTGGTTCAGAACCTCGCCGAAATGCCCCTCGCGATTCGGGGCGATCTGCCCGGTCGGCGCGTCGGCCTGCGCCGCTCCGCCGCCGCGCGTCATGGCCCCGCCCAGTGCGCCGCCCATGGCACCGCCCAGAAGCCCGCCGAGGATGTCGTCCAGTCCGATGCCGCCCGATCCGCCACCCGAGGTGCGCCCCCGCGTCGCCTGCGACAGGATGTCGTCCAGGCCCCCGCCCTGCCGCCCGCGTGTCACGGTTTCGGTGGACCGGCCCGCCGATTTGGCCCCGGTCAGCTCCTCCAGCAGGTCGCCGAGGCCCCCGCCGCCGCCACCCTGCGGCGTGCTGCGCCCCGCCGTGGATGATCCACGCCCGCCCGACAGGATGTCGCCCATGACATCGCCGAGGTTCCCCGACGATCCCCCCGAACGCGCGTTGCCGAACATGCCGCCGGTCGGTCGTGTCCGGGTCGTGCTGCTGCCCCCGGACCCTTTCATCATGCCGCCGATGCCCTTCGCAACCGCGACGCCGATCGCGACCTTGGCCAGAGTGCCCATAAAACTCATCGTAACTGCCCCCCTCGGGATTGAACGCCTACCGGTCTAGATTAACGGCCCCGATCCGATTCAGGGGAAAAATCCGTGCCCGGTTTCCCCGAACGGCGGATCAGGCCCGATCGACCTTCAACCAGACCCCGCCTTCCGGCCGCAGCGTCAGGATCAGCACCGGCTTCGGTTCCTTGCCCGGAACCCGCGTGAACCGGAACCGCGCCAGCAGCGTCGCCAGAACGATCACCGCCTCCTGCAGCGCGAAACTGGCCCCGATGCAGATGCGCGGGCCGTCGCCGAAGGGCAGATAGGCGAAGCGGTCGATGGATTTCGGGTCGGCGAAGCGATCCGGATCGAAGGCATCGGGATTGTCCCACAGCAGATGATTCCGGTGCAGGGCGTAGATCGGCAGCATCACCGTGTCGCCCCGCCTCACCTCGCGCCCGCACAGCGTATCAGCCCCCATCGCCGTCCGGCTGAGGAAGGCCGCAGGCGGATACATCCGCAGCGCCTCGTCCACGATCTGCCGGACGTAGCGCAGCTTCGGCAGGTCCGCCACCGTCGCCGCGCGATCCCCCAGAACCGCCTGCGCCTCGGCCCGTGCCCGGTCCTGCACGCCCTGATCGAAGGCGCAGAGATACAGCGACCAGGCCAAGGACAACGCCGTCGTCTCGTGCCCCGCGACGATGAAGGTCAGAAGGTTGTCGCGCAGTTCTGCGGTATTCATCTGCCGCTTCGTCTCGGGGTCCTCGCCCTCCAGCAGCAGGTCCAGAAGGTCCGGCACCGGGCGGGGGCCCGTCTTGCGGCGGTCATCGATGGCCGCGTCCGCGACGCGCTTCATCTGGGTCAGTGCGGATGCCGACACCATCCGCGACGGGCGCGGCACCCATGTCGGCGCCCCGATGACGTCGAGAATGCTGACCTTGGCGGTCTGGCCGATATAGGCGTCGATGGCCTTGTGCACCGCTTCCTTGTCGAAGGCCTCTCCGCCGGAAAAGGTCACATCCGAAATCACGTCGAAGGTGGCGGTGATCATCTCGTCGAACAGGTTCGCGGCACGACCCGCCTGCGTGTCCAGACGCGCCGACGCCGCCTCGGCCGCCGCCGTCATCACCGGGGCCAGCGCCTGCACGTTACGGAGCGAAAACGCGGGGGCTGCCGCCCGGCGCTGCCAATGCCAGTGCTGGCCTTCCGCGATGAACAGGCTGTCGCCGATGGCGGGCGACAGGATCAGCTTGGTCACGTCCGATTTCGGATAGTTCCCGACCGCATCGCGCAGGACGCGCCGGTTCGCCTCGGGGTCCATCACCATGTGCCAGCGCTTGCCGGTGCGCCCTGAGACGATGGGCTGGCGGGTGGCGACGTCGGGAATGATCTCGAGCACGTTGCGGCGGGCGACCTGGAACGACTTCCAGATGCCCCAGACCTCGGTCACGAGGGGGACACGGACGGGCAGGTCGGGCGCGGCGGTGGGTGCGAGGCGGTTCATGGATCACATATAGCTGTCCGGTGCGCCGCACCAAGCCTGTCACATTGCCGCGCCGCGCTGCCTCGTCTAAGACAGCCAGACTGGAAATCGGGAGTGTCCGGCATGGCCGTCGCGCGTCGTCTTCTTGCGGTCCTTGCCGCGCTTGCCCTGTCGGCCTGTGCTGCCGAGGACCTTTCCAAACCCCCATCGCCGCTGGGCGACTTCGATCTCGGCTACAACATCGTCGTCGCCAAGAACGCCGAACAGGTCGGCCCGTCGCGGCAGGCAACGCCTGCCGAATGGGAAGCCGTGATGAAGGACGAGATCGAAAAGCGCACCGGGCAGTATGACGGCAACAAGCTTTATCACCTTGGCACCGCCATCGACGCCTATGCGCTGGCCTATCCCGGCATTCCGGTTGTGCTGAAACCGCGCTCGATCCTGGTCGTCACGGTCAATGTCTGGGACGACACCGCACAGCGCAAGATCAACGCCGAACCGAAGCAGTTCACGGTGTTCGAGCCGTTTTCGCCGGAAACCTTCATCAGTTCCGGGCTGACGCAGAACAAGGAACAGCAGATGCGCAATCTTGCCGGGAACGCGGCGCGGCAGATCAATGCCTGGCTGGTCGAGAACAAGGCCTGGTTCACGCCCGAAGCGGCTGCGGCCCGCGCTCTGCTGCCGAAGGCGAAGGATGCGCCGAAGCCCGCGGCGGCTGCGGCAACGGCAGCGCCCTGACGCTTGATTTTCGCCACCGCCCGCAATACCTAGCGCGCCGAGTTGAAACGGGCCGGGTGACCGGCCCCTGACCAGAAGGCGCGCTGGACATGGCGAAGGCAAAATTCGAACGAACCAAACCGCATGTGAACGTGGGGACGATCGGTCACGTGGACCACGGCAAGACGACGCTGACGGCGGCGATCACGAAGTATTTCGGCGAGTTCCGGGCCTATGACCAGATCGATGCGGCGCCGGAAGAGAAGGCGCGCGGGATCACGATCTCGACCGCGCATGTGGAATACGAGACGCCGAACCGTCACTATGCCCATGTCGACTGCCCCGGCCATGCCGACTATGTCAAGAACATGATCACGGGTGCGGCGCAGATGGACGGCGCGATCCTGGTGGTGAACGCGGCCGACGGCCCGATGCCGCAGACCCGCGAGCACATCCTGCTCGGGCGTCAGGTCGGGATTCCCTACATGGTGGTGTATCTGAACAAGATCGACCAGGTCGATGACGCCGAGCTTCTGGAACTCGTGGAGATGGAAGTCCGGGAACTGCTCAGTCTCCTACGACTATCCGGGCGACGACATCCCGATCGTGAAGGGGTCCGCGCTGGCGGCGATGAACGGGACCGACAAGGAGATCGGCGAGGATTCGATCCGCGCGCTTCTGAAGGCGGTGGACGAATACATCCCGACGCCGGTGCGGGCGATCGACCAGCCGTTCCTGATGCCGATCGAGGACGTGTTCTCGATCTCGGGGCGCGGCACGGTGGTGACGGGCCGGATCGAGCGCGGCGTGATCAACGTCGGCGACGAGGTGGAGATCGTGGGCATCCGCGACACGACGAAGTCGATCTGCACGGGCGTGGAGATGTTCCGCAAGCTTCTGGACCGGGGCGAGGCGGGCGACAACATCGGGGCGCTGCTGCGCGGCGTGGACCGCGAGGGCGTGGAGCGCGGGCAGGTTCTGTGCAAGCCGAAATCGGTGATGCCGCACACGGTGTTCGAGGCCGAGGCCTATATCCTGACCAAGGAGGAGGGCGGGCGTCACACGCCGTTCTTCGCGAACTACCGGCCGCAGTTCTACTTCCGCACGACGGACGTGACCGGCACGGTGAAGCTGCCGGCGGGGACCGAGATGGTGATGCCGGGCGACAACCTGAAGTTCGAGGTCGAGCTGATCGCGCCGATCGCGATGGAAGAGAAGCTCCGCTTCGCCATCCGCGAAGGCGGCCGCACCGTCGGCGCAGGCGTCGTCAGCAAGATCCTGAAGTAGGTCGGGGCTTGCCCCGACGTCACCAGGTGAAATCTGAAGGGCGCGCTGCGATGGCAGCGCGTCTTTTGCAGTCGGGGGCGTTCGGCCTAACCCGATGATCGCGCCCGCCGGAGCCACCCGAATACCGGAAGCCGCCGCGGCGTCCCCATCGATTCCCAGACCCCGTCGCGGCGGATGAGCTTGTGCCAGAGCGCCGCCGCGACATGCGCGCCGATCACGGCCAGGGTTGCGCCCGCGACGAACTCATGGAGCCCGCTGGCCGCGCCGACCAGCGCGCCGCCGCCGACTGTCTGCGCCCCGCAGATCATCAGACCAGAGGCGACGGTGGCCAGCACGCAGAGATACATGCTGTGATGCGCCAGGCGAGAGATCAGGTGTTCCCACCGGGGCGCGCTGGCGGGAAGGCGGCTCGGCCCGTCGTTCAGGCGCTGCATCCAGCAGAACCGCGCCGCGAAGGCTGCTGCCACGATGGCCCCGACGATCGCCTCGAACCGCATGGCAGATGGGTCGCGCAGCGCGTTGGTCACGTCGCCGTTGTCGACGAAGGCGAAGAGGAGCAAAGCCGCCGTGCCCCAGTGCAAAAGCTTTGCCACCACCCCGTGTGCTGCGGCCCGGTCCGCACCCGCTGCCTCTGCGCCGTTCCCGTCAGAGTGTATCACTTGATCTGTCCCCGCTCTTGCCTGTGCGCGCCCGCACCCGGGGCCGCGCCGCTGGAAGAAACGGATGGACGCGCGCATTCCGTCGCAAGACCGGCGATATCGGCCGCGGGTTGTCGCGATCCGGGCCGGGCCGCGCAGCGACAAAAGGGGCCGCGCGAATGGCGGCCCCATGTGATTTTCAGCCCACCAGCGTCGGTCGGGCGCTACGGCCGGCATTCCGGATGTTCGGCAATATCGCCCGGATCATCACAGCCCGATCCGCCCGGAACCCTCGGCCGGTCGCGCCCGCCACCGCCGTTGTTGTCGTCATTGCTGTTGTCGCGTCCGCCGCGCCCGCGTCCGCGGCCCCGGTCGTCGCCGTCATCATCACCATCGTCATCGTTGCTCGAGCTGCTGCCGCCGCCCGAGCCGCCGCGGTCGTCCGACCCGCTGTCATCGCTGCCGTGACGCGCGAACTGCGTGTAATCGAGGTCGGTCAGCACCGTGATGTCGTTCACAGCCGCGAAAACCGGCACCGGAAGGGTCAGCACAATGCCGGACACCAGGCCAGCCGCAAGAATCCTGAACATGTCGTCTCTCCTTGAATGATGGGACCCCTGTCCCGTTTGGTGATCCCAATCTGCCGCACCGCCCCCGGTTTCGCGCCAGGGTCGGTGGTCGGGCCATCTTCGGGGCCGATTGTCCGGCGCCGTCGTCGGACCAAGGTCCGAGATGCGGGCGCAGGGCGGCCGCTGCGGGCGCGCCGCGCAGCCGACCCGTTCGCCCGGTCCCAAGGGCCCAGGTCCGCAATTCCGGCCCGGGCGCTACTGGCCGCCCTTGATTTCGGCCACGCCCTGCCGTAATGCCACCCTCGTCCACAGGGGTATAGCTCAGCTGGTAGAGCGACGGTCTCCAAAACCGTAGGTCGCGGGTTCGAACCCTGCTGCCCCTGCCAATATCCTATGACACGGCCCGCCGGTTTCCACCTTGAATTCCTGTGCCGCAGCCC
>CAWFWP010000005.1:0-7298 GCA_963819585.1 uncultured Alphaproteobacteria bacterium | reverse complement strand
GGAGTGTTCCTGAAGGTTGTGCTTTTCGCCGGGGATATAGCTGATCACCTCGAAGCCGTTGGTCAGGCGCACCTTGGCGACCTTCCGCATGGCCGAGTTCGGCTTCTTCGGCGTTGTGGTGTAGACGCGCGTGCAGACGCCACGCTTCTGCGGGCAGGATTCCAGGTGCTGCGACTTGGATTTCCGCACGATGGGCTGCCGCGGCTTGCGGATCAGCTGTTGGATCGTCGGCATTCACGTTCCTCGTGTTGCTTCGTCAATACTCGCACCCGGACCCGGGCACGCCGCTTCTCGACGACGTCCTGCAGGATTGCAAAACGCCAAAACCGCAGACGTCCCCTGCGCTTGGGGACGACGCGGTGGAATTCCAGAGGATCGAGGCTTTCGCCCGGATCATGACCACTTCAAATTATGAGGTCCGAAGCCGGAGACCGCCTTCAGAGTGCGGGCCGTATAGGGGGAGTTCGCAGGGGTTGTCAACGGCCCGAACCGGGGGTTTGCGGGCCTGCATCATGGCGCAGCGACAGCATCAGATAATGCAGGACAACGGCGATGATTCCGACAAAAAGTGCTGCGAATATCGTGTCGGACAGAAAGTGCCGACCGGTGGCAAGGCGCAGGAAACTTCCCGTGAAACCGACCGTGACCGCCCCGAACACTGCGGCGCGGCGTATCCGCGCCGTCAAGTCGAGCGAGGGGGCCGACGCCAGAACGACGACGGCAATCGCCAGCGCCACGGCGGCCGCGCCTTCACCCGAGACGAACGAGCAATTCTTCAGGCACTGATCGGCAATCCGGAAGGGTGCGGTAAACTGTGCACGGCCACCGAACTCGACAATATCGGCTGGGCGCGCGCGTCCGGAGTACGTTTTCAGAATGCCGTTCACCAGGAGCAGCGGCCCGGCCAGATACAGTAGTGCGACAAATCCCCACCTGCGCGGTTCGATCCCGGCGATGCGTCTGCGAAAAGCGGCAGCCAGAAGGGCGGCCAGCGCCACAAACAGGATTGCCTCGCTCATCCGCCAGATGATCCAGCGGACTGCAGCGGCAGCAGGATCGTTCGCCAGGCGGAAACCTGTTGCGGGGGCGTAGAAGAGGCGGGAAACGGCGATATCGATGCCCGGGCGCAGCGTGAAGGCCAGAACAGCGACAAGCGTAAACACGGCAAGTGTGATCGCCCAGCGGCGATGCGGGTCAGGGGCGGTCTGTGACACAGGCCGCCTCCAGTACATAGGCAGCGAGGCGAAGCCGCGCATAGGCGCCTCGGGTCGTGTCAAAGGTCGCAATTGCAGGGACCGCCCCGGTGCCGCAGTCGGGCGGGGCGCTGAGGACCGCGAGCACGCTGCCGGTCTGGTCCGGGGGAAGGGCAAGCGTCTGTTCATAGAAGTTCCGCGGACGGCCATCCGGCGGTATCGCGCGGAAGGTCAGTCCGGACCCGCGGCCCGTATGGAAAAGGTCAGCAAGAATATCGCGGTCGGCGGCAACCACGGTGGTCAGTCCGGTCTGTTGCGCCAGCGCGACGATCTGCCGGGACAGGTCAGAGCGCCCCAGATACCGCGCCAGCAGCGGACGATCCCGGCCCAGGTGCAGCTCCGGCGCAATTACGGTGGCAACCGGGATCGCCAGAACAGCCAGCGCATGCAGCGCAAGAGACAGCCAAAGAAGCCACCGCGCCCGGTGATGAAGAAGCGCCACGACGATCAGCGTGCCCGCGAAATAGGCCGAGACGGCCCAGTTGGCATAGGCCTTGGAGAGCAACGCCTGAACCGAAACGGCCAACAGCGCAGGGATCGCAAACAGCGTCAGGACGCGGACGGCTTGCGCACGGGGCCGGACGAAACTCCACAGCAGGACGGTGAACAGAACAGGCCCGAAAACGGCGAACTGGCTGCCCAGAAAAGAGCCAAGGCTTCGTAGACTGAGACCGGTCATCGGACTGGCAGCGCGCATCCAGCCGATATTGTCGGCTGTGTGCTGAACCGTCGTCAGGTCGTGCGACAGGTTCCAGAGGACATTCGGCGAAATCACCGCCAGAAAAGTCAGCACCAGAAGCAGGGCATTGCGCCAGCCGACCCGGGCCTGCGGCACCAGAACGGCGGACAGCACCGCCCCGACCAGAAAATAGACCGCCGCATATTTGGCGAGGAACGCAAAGCCGATGGCTGCGCCCGCGAGACCGGCAAAGACCGGACGGCGCGTCTCGGTCAGGCGCAGGTAGAATGCGATGGCCGCCGCAAAGTACGGGGCCATGATCGTGTCGGTGGAGATGATCGCGCTGCCGACCACGGTGAATGGCAGCGTCACATAGGTCGCGGCGGTCCAGACCGCGGCGGACGGACCCCACTGGCGTGCCGCGATGCGCGCGAGGATCAGGGCCGTCGCGGCGTGGAACCACGGCGCAGGAAAGCGGATCCAGAATGCGCTGTCGCTGCCTGCAAGGGCGGTGACGCCACGGATCACCCAGGCGATGAGCGGCGGCTTGGAGTAATAGCCGAAATCGAGGCTCTGCCCCCAGAGCCAGTACTGGCTTTCATCGACAAACAGGTCGGTCCGGTCGAACCACAGCCCGACGACCCGCCACAGGGTGACCGCAAGGACCACGCCATACGCCGCCCTGCGCCACCCCATTGCGGGCGCGCCGGGCGCCAGGTCATCTGCCGGGCTGGCGTTCGGCATGGATAAGCCAGAGGTTGCGGCTGTAGATCACGACCCCGGGAAGCTGCCCGAGGATGATGACGGGGTCGCGCTTGTACAGTCCATAGGCCAGCACGATGGCGCCCCCGATGATCGAGAAATACCAGAACGCCACGGGCACGACCGACCGCCCGGCGCGTTCCGACGCCAGCCACTGCACGATGAAGCGGGCGGTGAACATCAACTGCCCGGCAAGGCCGATCATGATCCAGGTGGCGTCCGTCGCGGTGTCAGCGCCCAGCAGCGACATCAGCGTGTGCATCAGAGCGCGCCTTTCGTGGATGAGACCGGTGCAACGGGCCGCGCCTTCTTGCGGCGGCGAAGCAGCCAGGCGACGCCGAACAGATCGACCGCGCCGACCAGCCCGCGCTGCAGATTGCTGTAGTTCGAGCGCCCTGCCCCGCGCGGCCGGTGGCCGACATCGACATGCGCGACCTGCCAGCCGTCGCGGGCGAACAGCGCAGGCAGATAGCGGTGCATGTGATCGAAATACGGAAGCGCCAGAAACGCCTCGCGGCGGAAGGCCTTCAGACCGCAGCCGGTATCGCGCGTGCCGTCCTTGAGCACACGCGCGCGCAGTCCGTTGGCGAAGCGGGACGCGAGTTTCTTGGACCATGTATCCTGCCGCCCGACGCGCTGCCCGGCGACGATGCCGATCCTGCCGGACCCTTCGCCCAACAGCGGTGCCATGAGTTTCGGCAACTCCTCCGGCGGGTTCTGACCGTCGCCGTCCAGCGTGCAGACGATAGGTGCAAGCGCGGCCTGGACCCCGCTGTGCACCGCCGCGCTCTGCCCGCCGCTGCGGTCATGCCTGACCAGACGGATGCGCTGGTCAAGGGCTGCACGCGCAGCGACAACCGTGGCCGTCTCGTCCGTCGAGCCGTCGTCGACAACGATCACCTCGAACGGCTCCATCCCGGCGCAGGCCGCAGTCACGCCGTCGAGCAGGGACAGGATGTTTCCGGCCTCGTTCTTTGCGGGGATGACGACGGACACAGTTATCATTCGATGCCCGATCCGGATTGCCGAGGTTGCAGGTCGGCGGCGTTCTATGTCAGCGCCGGTCCGAAGTAAACGCGGGCCGGATCAGGCCGTGCCGCGCCGCAGCCGCCGTTCGCGCGCCAGAGTGTAGAGCCCGCTGGCGACGACGATCATCGCGCCGAGGCTGGTCATCCGGTCGGGCAGATCGCCGAAGATCAGCCAGCCCAGCGCGATGGCAAACAGAAGCGCCGTGTAGCGGAAGGGTGCGACCGCCCCCACATCGCCCGACCGGGTGGCCATGACGACCACAAGATAGCCGCCGATCAGGAAGACCGCCGCACCGCAGAGGAGCAGCGCTTCGGACAGGCCCGGGCGGACCCAGCCTTCAAAGGGCGAAACCACCGCGCCCATCAGTGTTACCGACAGGGCTGCGGACAGCGCAACCGCCACGGATGGCGTGCCGGGGCCCAGGCGGCGGGTGGCAAGATCGCGCAGGACGACGAATCCGACCGAGATCAGCGCCACGACCGCCCAGCGGTCGAACCCCTCTGATCCGGGACGGATAATCAGCAGCACGCCCGCAAGCCCGACCAGAATGGCCGTGATCCGCCGCCAGCCGACAGGTTCGCCGAGGACCAGCATGGCGGCCAGCGTCACCAGCAAGGGCATCGCCTGCATGATGGCCGACAGGTTGGCGAGCGGCATGTGCCGCAGCGCCAGAAGAAAGGCGACGGTGCCGCCGACCTCGCCCACCGTGCGCCAGCCGATGGCGCGCAGGTCCTCGCGCCCCGGCCGGTAGCGCAGGGCACCCAAATGCGCGGCAATTGCGATCAGCCCAGCGCTGGACAGCACGCCGCGCAGGACAATCGCCTGGAACAGCGGCATCGTCTCGGTCACGGCCTTCATGCAGGTGTCGTTGAGGGTGAAGGCGGCCATCGCCAGCACCATCAGGCCCGCCGCCCGCGCATTGCCCGACAGCACCGGCATACCGCCGTCATCCCCCACTGCGCGCTGTCGCGCGTCCACACAAAAAACTGGCCCCGCCGAAGCGGGGCCATTCCGTTCAGTCAATGGGCGGGATCAATCCCGGCTTTCGGGCGTATCGACCAGGCCCAGATCGTCCTCGACCAGTTCCATCACATCGTCGATCGGGGCCGCCAGCGCCGCCGCCTGTTCGGCCTCGGCCTTGCGCGCCTCGATCACCGCCTGATCGCGGTCATGCGCGATCTTGCGGACACGGCTGGTGGCCCCGCCCGTCCCCGCCGGGATCAGACGCCCAACGATGACGTTCTCCTTCAGCCCCACCAGCTTGTCGCGCTTGCCTTGCACCGCCGCCTCGGTCAGCACCCGCGTCGTTTCCTGGAACGATGCCGCGCTGATGAAGCTGCGGGTCTGCAGCGACGCCTTGGTGATGCCCAGAAGTACCGGCTCGCCGGTTGCGGCACGTCCGCCGCGCGCGATGGCCTTGTCGTTCTCTTCGTCGAACTCCTGCTTGTCGACGTTCTCGCCCTTGAGCAGCGTCGTTTCGCCGGAGTCGAGGATTTCGATCTTCTGCAGCATCTGCCGGACGATCACCTCGATGTGCTTGTCGTTGATCTTCACGCCCTGCAGTCGGTAGACGTCCTGCACTTCGTCGATCAGATAATCGGCCAGCGCCTCGATCCCCATGATCCGCAGGATGTCGTGCGGGGCGGGGTTGCCGTCCATGATGTAGTCGCCCTTCTGCACGAAGTCGCCTTCCTGCACCGGGATGTGCTTGCCCTTCGGCACCATGTATTCGACGGGCTGATGGCTGTCGTCCGACGGTTCGATGGTGATCCGCCGCTTGTTCTTGTAGTCCTTGCCAAAGCGCACATACCCGTCGATCTCGGCGATGATCGCGTGGTCCTTGGGACGCCGCGCCTCGAACAGTTCTGCCACGCGCGGCAGGCCGCCCGTGATGTCCTTGGTCCGCGCGCCTTCGCGCGGGATGCGCGCCACGACGTCGCCGGCCTTGATGTCCTGACCGTCTTCGACCGACAGGATCGCATCGACCGACATCTGATAGCTGACCGGGTTGCCCGCGTCGTTGCGCACCGGTTCGCCTGTCACAGCGTCCATCACGATGATTTCGGGCTTCAGGTCGTTGCCGCGCGGCGCGGTGCGCCAGTCGGTGACGATCTTCTGCGTCATGCCCGTCGCTTCGTCGGTCTCTTCCCGGACGGCGATGCCCGAGATGAGGTCGACGAATTTCGCGACCCCCGCCTTTTCGGCAATGATGGGCAGCGTGTAGGGGTCCCATTCGAATAGCTTCGCGCCGCGTTTGACCATCTGGCCATCCTTGACGTGAATCTTCGCGCCGTAGCTGATCTTGTGCGCCGCGCGTTCGGCCCCCGTCTCGTCCAGCACCGCGATCTGCATGTTGCGGCCCATGACGATGCTCTCGCCGTTGGCGTTCGACAGAAGCATCGCGTTGCGGAAGGAAATCTTGCCTTCCTGGCTGGCTTCCAGGAACGACTGCTGGCCGCCCTGCGCGATGCCGCCGATGTGGAACGTCCGCATCGTCAGCTGCGTGCCGGGTTCGCCGATGGACTGCGCGGCGATGATGCCGACAGCCTCGCCGATATTGACCAGCGTGCCGCGGGCAAGGTCGCGCCCGTAGCACATGGCGCAGACGCCTTCCTCGGATTCGCAGGTCAGCGCCGAACGGATGCGGACGTTGGTGACGCCCGCCTGTTCCACCAGGTCTGCCTTGCGTTCGTCGATCAGCTCGTTCTTGCGGACCAGCACCTCGTCCGTGCCGGGGACAAGCACATCATCGGCCGAGACACGGCCGAGGATGCGTTCGGACAGCGGCGAGACAACCTCGCCGTCGTTCACCGCAGCGGATGCGGTGATCGCGCGTTCGGTGCCGCAATCGGGCAGCCGCACAATGCAGTCCTGTGCCACGTCCACCAGACGCCGCGTCAGATAGCCGGAGTTCGCCGTTTTCAGCGCGGTGTCGGCCAGACCCTTGCGGGCCCCGTGGGTCGAGTTGAAGTATTCAAGAACGGTCAGACCTTCCTTGAAGTTCTAGATGATCGGCGTCTCGATGATCTCGCCCGACGGCTTGGCCATCAGGCCGCGCATCCCGCCCAGCTGCTTCATCTGCGCAGGCGAGCCCCGCGCCCCGGAGTGGGACATCATGTAGACCGAGTTCGGTTCGCTTTCAGCGCCGTCCGCATCACGGCGCACGGCCGAGATCTCGGTCATCATCGCGGCTGCGACAGCGTCCGAACATTTCGACCAGGCATCAACGACCTTGTTGTACTTTTCGCCCTGGGTGATCAGGCCGTCCATGTATTGCTGTTCGAATTCCTTCACCTGATCGCGGACTTCGTTGACGATCGTCCACTTGGAATCCGGGATAACCATGTCGTCCTTGCCGAACGAAATGCCCGCCTTGAACGCTTCGCGGAAGCCCAGACCCATGATCTGGTCGCAGAAGATGACCAATTCCTTCTGGCCGCAGTAGCGGTAGACGGTGTCGATGACGTTCTGCACGTCCTTCTTCCGCAGCAGGCGGTTCATCAGTTCGAACGGGGCCTTGGCGTTCAAAGGCAGCAGCGTGCCAAGCCGCACGCGGCCCGGCGTGGTTTCATAGC
>CAWFWP010000004.1:0-128602 GCA_963819585.1 uncultured Alphaproteobacteria bacterium | reverse complement strand
TCCGCCTCCGTCACCGCCTGAATCCGGTACAGCCGCGTGCCATCCCGGAACCGCTGCTCCGGCTTCGGACGCGAGGCCGCCCCGGCCTGCGCCGCCCGCAGCGTGATCCGGTAGCCCACCTTCGACACCGTCAGAAACTCGCCCGCCGCCTCGTTGCCGCTGCCTGACCGCACCTCGGCCCAGACCGCCCCCAGCGTCACCCAGGTCAGCCGGAACCCGCCGCCCCCATCCGGCACCCGGACCGGTTCCTGCAAGGTCAGCCGCCGGTTCAACATAGGCCGCCGCATCACGCACCGCCCGTTATGCGCAGGGGTATCCAGCGCGACAGCAGCGCCTCTATTCCATAGGGCAGTCGCCCGACGGTCTCGCCCGACCCAAAGCGGTTCTCATGGTAATGCGCCGCCAGCAGCATCGCCGCCTGGCCCAGGTCCGGCGGAACCGAGGCCCAGGCCCCGAAGCCGCCCGTTAACACCACCTCCGCCGTCCCCTGATCCGGGATCGTCGGCAGCGACGTCCCCGCGCCGACCAGCATCGGCATCGTCGCGTCCGACACCAGCAGCCAGGCCGAAGGCGCGATCACCGTCGCCGTCCCCGCCCGATCCTTCACCGTCAAGGACGCAACCGCGCTGACCGGCGCCACCGGCAGGGCCGTCCTGTCGTCAAACCGCCAGTCGTTGACTGTCCAGAGGAAATCCCTTGCGATCAGCGCCTTTCCCGTCCGCCCCTCGACCGCCGCCAGCGCCGCCCGAAGATAGCCTTCGACCAGGCTGTCCTGCACCGCGTCGTCCGAAAACCCGGACCCCATCCGCAAATGGTCCTTCAGTTGCGCGATCGGCAGCGCCGCCTGCGGCACACCCGTTATCTCCGTCAAGGTCATCCCAGCGCCCCCGGCCCAGTCAAAACGTGTCCGCAGTATCGCCGGGCCGGAACGCCTGTTCCGGCCCGGCCCCGACTTGTCAGGTGATCGAGAACTTCAGCAATTTGATCGCCGCAAAGTCGCTGACATCCCCGCCCACGCGCTTGATGCAAAGAACAGGACGTGCGGCTTGGCGCAGAACGGGTCGCGCAGGATGCGCAGGTCCGGACGCTCCGCCACCGTATAGCCCGCGCTGAAATCGCCGAAGGCGATGGCATAGGCGTTTGCCGCGATGTCCGGCATGTCCTCGGCCACCAGCACCGGATAGCCCATCAGGCGCGCCGGCTGTTCCTGGCTCAGGCCATCCGCCCACAGGAACCGCCCGTCCGCGTCCTTCATCTTGCGCACCGCGCCCGCAGTCTTCGAGTTCATCACGAAGCCCGCATTGGTGCGATAGGACGCGTCCAGCGCATAGACCAGGTCCACGATGCAGTCCGACGGATTCGTCGCCGAGAAATCGCCCGTCGCCCCGGTCGGCACATAGCCCAGCTGCCCCCAGGCCCAGCTCGCATTGGTGATCTTGTTGTAGTACAGGAACCCCTTCGGCTTGTCGATCCCGTCGCCGGAGATGAAGGCCTGCGCCTCGGCCCGCACGAACTTGTTCGCGATCCGCTCCGCCAGCCAGCCCTTCGACGTCGAACGCCGCGTCATCCAGCAGCCGCTGCGACGCCTTCGGCATCGCCGTCAGCTCGTGCAGCCGGATCGAGATGCGTTCGATCACCGGCGTCGCCGTCTCGACCGCGCTCGCCGTCTCGGTCGCCCAGCCGGTGCCCACGTCCGTGCGGTCGATGATGACATCAAAGCTGATCGCCTCGACATTCACCACGCTCGCAATCGCCCGGATCGACGCCGTTGACCGCAGCACCGACATGATGCGCTCGGACATTTCCGGTGCCACAAGGAACCCGCCATCGGCGTTGACCGACGTCGACAGCGCCTTGCCTTCCAGCACCAGGCCGCGAAGCCCGTCATCATCGCCCGACCGCAGATAGGCCGCAAAGGCCTTCTGATGCGGCGCGCCGGTGTCGGCATGGGCCGAAAGCGCCGGGCGTCCGGCGGCGTAAGTCTTGCGATCCAGCATGGTCAGTCGCTCTTCCTGTTGTTGCATCCGCGCTTTCAGGTCGCCCTGAAAGCCTTTGAATTCCTCCATGAATCCCGCCACTGCGGTCCTCACGTCCTCTGCCGGACCCGAGGCGCACCTTCCCCGGCCCGGGCCTTCGCCTCAGGTTGTCTCATGCCCATCACCTCAGTCAGGTTGCCTTGCCGCGCGCGCCGTTAACCCCGGCGCAACCCGGCCATCATCCGGCGGCCCGCCTCCAGGGCCTCCGCCAAATCCCGCATCTCTTCGACGGCGTCCGCCCTTCGCGCCCACCCGCGCCTCCGGCAGCATCGGGAACGTCACCAGCGACACCTCCCACAGGTCCAGCTCGCGCAGATGCCGCTGGCCCTTGCCGTCCTTCTCTGCCGTCACCGTGCGATAGCCGATCGACAGCCCGTCAATCGCCCCCGCCCCGATCAGCGCCGCTGCCTCGCGCGCCCGCGCCACATCCGGCAGCAGCCGTCCCTTCACGAACAGCCCCCGCGCGTCCTCGCGCACCTCTTCCCAGATGCCGATCGGTTCCGCCGGGTCGTGCTGCCACAGCATCTTCACCCGCCCGCCCGACGCCGCCAGCCGCTTCAGCGACCGCGCATAGGCCCCCGCCTCCACGACATCCCCGCCCTGGTCCGCCACGCCGAACAGCGACGCATAGCCCTCGATCCGCGTGCCCTCCGCCGTCTCGGCCACCCCCGTCAGGCGGCTGAATTTCGTCTCAAGCCCGAATTCGTCCCGCATCCCGCCCCCCTCATCCCGGCCCGAAGCTCAGGATCGATTGCACCGCCTCGGTCAGCATCACCGCGACCACCCCGTAGACCGTCGCCCAGAGCCGCTTCTCGACCCGCTTCGATCATCTCCTCGATCCGCTCCAGCCGCCGGTCCACGACGTTGAACTGAATCTCGTCGATCCGCTCGTTCGCCTCGACCCGCGCCTGATGCGCATAGTCGAAGGGTTCCTTCAGAAACCGCGACCCCGCCGCATCGCCCGCCAAGTCAGGCATCCTCCGCCCGCGCCGGCAGGCCCAGCAGCATCCGCTTCTCCGCCTCGCTCAGGAACGCCGCCGCGCCCACCCGCGCCCATTGCTGGTCGCGCTCCGCCGCCAGCGCCGGCACCTGATCCAGGTCCGGCTTCATTTCGATTTCCTCGCCCGCCCAGGTCGACAGCCAGTACCCGATCGCCGCCGACACCCGCGTCGCCAGCGGCAGCACCGTCAGCCGATAGAACGCCCGGCTCGCCTCCTGATAGTTCGCATAGGTCGCATCGCCCGGTATCCCGATCAGCATCGGCGGCACCCCGAAAGCCGTCGCCACCTCCCGCGCCGCCGCCTCCTTGGTCTTCTGGAATTCCATGTCGCTGGGGCTGAACCCCATCGGCTTCCAGTCAAGCCCGCCTTCCAGCAGCATCGGCCTTCCTGCGTTCCGCGCCCCCTGATGGTGCGCTCTCCATCTCGCTCACCAGCCGGTCGTACTGCTCGCCGCGACATATGCGCCTGACCTTCCGCACCCTTGAAGATGATCGCCCCCGAAGGCCGCGCCGCATTGTCCAGCAGCGCCTTCGACCAGGCGCTTGCCGAATTGTGCACGTCCAGCGCCACCGCCGCCGCCTGCAACGCCGACAGCCCGTAATGGTCGTCCTGCGGGTGAAAGCTCTTGATATGGCAGACCGGGTCCACCGCGCCCCGCATGTCGAACCGGTGCGACCGCCCGCCGACCGTGTAGTCATAGGCCACCGGCCAGCCATCCGCCCCCGGCACCACGTTCATCCGGTCCGACCTCAGCACATGCAGCTCGCGCGGCAGCGCACCGCCCGTCCCCGCATCCCCCACCGCCTCCAGATAGCCGTTCCCGCTCAGCACCAGCTGACCGTACAGCGCCTCCAGAAACTCCGCCCGTCCCTGCCCCGCATTCGGCCGCGCCATCAGCGCCGCCATCGGATGCGTGTCATAGCGCCGCTCGCGGTCCTGCACGACCAGTGGCAGCGCCGCCGCCGCCTCGGCGATCAGCTTCACCGACCGGAACCCCACCGGATTGCCAAGGAATCCCGCCTTCGTCAGGCTCACCACGTCGCGCGGGCTCCACGCGACCCGCCCCGACGATCCCCAGGCCACCACCCGCCCCGTCGCCGACGCCTTGCGCTCGGGCACTGCCGCTTCCGACCGCCGGAAGATGTTCCACGCCATGCGACCAATCCCTCTCCATCCGCTCAGGATGCCGCATCCGGCCCCGAACCCCTTGCCGTCATTCGCTTTTTGTCAGACCGCAGCGCCCGCCGCGCTACATGAACCGCAGCCTCGGGTCGCCCCAGACCCGCTTCGCCGGGTCGATCAGCAGCTCCGTCAGCGCCCAGACCAGCGCATCCACCCGGTCCGGGCTGCCCCGCCCCTGATAGCCCGTCACCGCCATCCGCCGCATCTGGTCCTCCAGCGCGCCCAGATGCCGCACATGCTTCACCCGCCCCTGCTCGTACAGCGCCGCCACCGGTTCGGCCCGCGCCACCTTGCCTTCTGACGCATGCACCGATTTGCACGGCACCAGCGGGTCCTCCAGCCGCAGCATCGTCTCGACCAGAATGCCGCCCTGGTTCACCTCCGCCACGATCCGGTCCGCCTTGTGCCGGTGGAACGCCGCCACCGCCGCCCGCGCCCAGACCGTCGGATGCGCAGCACTCACCGTCGCGTCCTCCAGCACCCAGGCCTTCCAGTCCTTCGGCGGACCCTCCGTCACGGCACCCACAACGACGATCCCGCAATCGTCCGACCCCGCATGGCCCGTCACCGGCGGATCAACCGCCACCACGATCCGGCTGAAGGTCTCGGGCGGCGGCTCCTGCGCCGCCGCAATCACCTTGCCGGACCAGAGCGGACCGTCGATGCCCTCGACCAGCAACCCGTCCAGTTCCTGCCGCCCCAGCGGCACGCCGCCATAGGTCGTCTCGACCTCGCGCAGGAAGCTCTTCGCAAGGTTCGCCTTGTTCGCCCGTGTCGGCGCCTGCGTCACCACCGTCGATGGCTTCGCCAGAATATCCTTCAGCACCTGCACATCGCGCGGCGTCGTCGTCACCACCTGCCGCGGATTCTCGCCCAGCCGCAGCGCAAACTGCAGCTGCATCCAGGTTTCTTCGCGCCTTCTTCCACTTCGCCAGCTCGTCCACCCAGGCCCCGTCGAACTGCGGCCCGCGCAGGCTTTCCGGATCATGCGCCGAAATCACATAGGCCACCGCCCCGTTCGGCCAGACCAGCCGCTTGCGCGTCGCCTCCCAGACCGGTTTCCGGTCCTCCGGCGTACAGGCCATGATCCCGCTCTCGCCGAACACCATCACCTCGCGCGCCTGATCGATCGTCTCGGCCACCAGCGCGATCCGCGAACAGCGCCCCTTGTCTGCCGGCCGCGCACCCTCGACCTGGGCACGCACCCATTCCGCCCCCGCCCGCGTCTTGCCCGCGCCCCGCCCGCCCATGATGACCCAGGTCTTCCAGTCGCCCTTCGGCGGCAACTGATGCGGCAGCGCCCAGAACTCGAACAGATAGGGCAGCGCCAGCAGCGCGTTCGGGCTCAGCGCGTCAATCTCCGCCTTCATCCGCTCCGGCGGCAATGATGCGAGCCATCCTGCCTTCGACTTCGGCGAGGGCGTCGTGGATATCGACCTCAGGGCCGGTCCCTTTGTCGCCCGGTTGTTTGCGGAATTGGTCAAGACGCCTCCACTCTTCCAGCGCCAGTCGCCCGGTCGCCTTCAGTTCTTTCACGATCTGATCCAGCTTCACGACGTCGTCGAACGCGCCGCTCTTCATCTTCCGGACCGCATCCACCGTCTCGACCGCCACGATCCGCCACAGCGCATCCATTGCGCGGATCGTCTCGTCTTCGGTCGGTATCTTCATGTCGGGCGGAATGATCCCGAACGGATCATCCCGGCTCCGGTCCCCGCCTGTCACAGGGTCAGGCTTCGGAACGGCGTCCTGCCCTCCGTCCTCCGGCTTTCCATCCATGCATACCGCCCCGGTCCAAGGTGTCCCTGTCGCACCGGAAAGGAAAAGCGGCCCCGGGGTCACCCCCGTGCCGCTTGCCCACCTCGTCCAGCTTGCCCTGATGTCTACCTTTGACCGTTCGCAAAGTCAAGCGGAAAACTCAACACGATCAATAGCTTATCGGGACGCTCCGTTTACCGGAGATTAGGAATTCAGTTCCCCTCGTCCTGCGTCCCGCCCGCCTGCGCCTCGATTTCCCGCCATTTCGCGACGTTCTCGTTATGCTCGGCCAGCGTCGTCGCAAAGGCATGTCCGCCCGTCCCGTCCGCCACGAAGAACAGGAAATCCGTCTGGTCCGGGTTCAGCGCCGCCGCGATGCTCGCCGCACCCGGATTGGCAATCGGCCCCGGCGGCAGCCCGTCGATCACATAGGTGTTGTAGGGCGTATCGCGTCTGAGTTCGCTTTGCCGCAGCCCCCGGCCCAGGGTGCCCTGCCCCTTCGTCACGCCGTAGATCACCGTCGGGTCCGTCTGCAGCTTCATCCCCTCACGCAACCGGTTCACGAACACGCTCGCCACCTTGCCCCGCTCCTCCGGAACTCCTGTCTCCTTCTCCACGATCGACGCCATCACCATCGCCTCTTCCGGCGTGTCATAAGGCAGCCCCTCGGCCCGCGTCGGCCACAGCTCCGCCATCACCGCTGCCTGCCGCGTGCCCATCTCCGCCAGCAGATCGCCGCGCGCGGCCCCTTTCACGACCTCATAGCTGTCCGGCTTCAGCGACCCCTCCGGCGGCACCGCCGCCACCTCGCCCGTCAGGAAATCCGCCAGCTTCAGCCCCTCGGCCACCTGCCAGGCCGTCGTGCCCTCCGCCACCGTGACCCGCCAGCGCACCGCCGGATCCTCCGACAGCGCCACATATTCCGCTAGGCGGAGCCTTCACCGGATCGAAATCCGCGATCTCCACGAATTCCTGCGTCGCCGGGTCCAGTTCCCGCACGATGACATCCGTCGCCGTCACCCCGATGCGGAAATTCACCTCGGTGCCGCAGGTGCGACTGCCCGCTTTCGACGTCACCGCCGTCACGATCTCGCGCATCGTGGCTCCCGGCTTGCACCAGATATGACCCTGCCTTCAGCGACCCCGAAAGCCCCTCGTAATCCGCCCCGACCTTGAAGATGTAGCCGCTCGAAATCGCGCCCGCGCGTATCCAGCTCATCCGCCACCGCGCGAAAGCTTGACCCGCTCTCCACCCGCAGGCAGATCGCTGCAGCCAGCGGCCCAGGCGACACATACTGCCGCTGCCCCCACGCCACCGCTCCGCCGACCGCCACAAGAATCAGAATCGCAACCGTCAGGAAATTCGACGCGATGTGGCGCCACATCAGCCTGTCACCCGCCGCATCACCAGGCTCGCATTCGTACCGCCGAACCCGAACGAATTCGACAGCGCCACATCGACCCGCCGCTTCACCGCCGCGTTCGCCGCCAGGTTCAGCTTCGGCACCACCGCCGGGTTGTCCAGGTTGATCGTCGGCGGACAGATCTGGTCGCGGATCGCAAGGATGCAGAAAATCGCCTCCACAGCCCCCGCCGCACCCAGCAGATGCCCGATGGAGGACTTGGTCGACGACATCACCGCCCCCGCCGCATGGTCCCCCATCAGCCGCTCCACCGCGCCGAGTTCGATCGTGTCCGCCATTGTCGATGTGCCATGCGCGTTGATGTAGTCAACATCCGCAGCCGACAGCCCCGCCCGCTTCAGTGCCGCCGCCATCGACCGGTATCCGCCGTCGCCATCCTCCGCCGGTGCCGTGATGTGATAGGCGTCACCCGACAGCCCATATCCCACCACCTCCGCGTATATCTTCGCGCCCCGCGCCTTGGCGTGCTCGTATTCCTCCAGCACAACCACACCCGCGCCCTCGCCCATCACGAACCCGTCCCGGTCCGCATCATACGGTCGCGACGCCTTCGCCGGATCGTCCGCGCGCTTGGTGGACAGCGCTTTGCAGGCGTTGAACCCCGCGATCCCGATCTCCGCTGATCGGGCTCTCGCAGCCCCCCGCCACCATCACATCCGCGTCGCCCCACAGGATCAGCCGCGCCGCGTCGCCGATGGCATGCGCGCCCGTCGAACAGGCCGTCACCACCGAATGGTTCGGCCCTTTGAAGCCGTAACGGATGCTGACCTGCCCGCTGACAAGGTTGATCAGCGCGCCCGGAATGAAGAACGGCGACACCCGCTTCGGCCCGCGTTCCTTGATAAGAACGGCGGTTTCGGCAATCGAGGTCAGCCCCCCGATGCCCGACCCGATCATCACCCCCGTGCGCAGGCATTCGTCCTCGCCAGGGTTTTCCCAGCCCGCGTCCCGGACCGCCTGCACCGCCGCCGTCATGCCGTACAGGATGAAATCATCGACCTTGCGCTGGTCCTTTGGCTCCATCCAGTCATCCGGGTTGAACGTCCCGTCCGACCCGTCGCCGCGCGGAATCTCGCAGGCGTATTGCGTGATCACGTTCACCGGATCGAACCGCGTGATCGGCCCCGCCCCCGATTGCCCCGCGATCAGGCGGCTCCAGGTCTCCTCGACCCCGCAGGCCAGCGGCGTGACCATCCCCAGTCCTGTGACGACGACCCGACGCATGATGCCTCCCGGTTGCAGCCTTTCCGGCTTTCGCCCCTGATACACGCGCCCTTTCAGCCACGCAACCAAAGGGCGCTCCACAGGGCCGGAACCCATCCGGCCCGCCTGCCGCAACATCCCGATTTTTCGCACAAATAATCAGGAATAGAAGCTGGTCGGGGGCGGCGGCGCAGGCTGGCATCCGACCCGCAGGCAGGGATGTTCCGGGCGGCCGTTCCGTCCTATATTCCTCGCATGACCGTGCATATTCCCTTCGACAACAGCTACGCCCGCCTGCCGCCGCGCTTCTATGTCCGCCAGCCGCCCGCTCCGGTCGCAGCCCCGGCCCTGATTGCCGTCAATGCGCCCCTTGCCCGCCAGCTTGGCATCGACCCTGCGGCGATCACCTCGCCTGATGGCATCGCCATGCTGGCCGGAAACACCGTCCCTGACGGGGCGGCCCCCCTGGCGCAGGCCTATGCCGGGCATCAGTTCGGCGGCTGGGTGCCGCAGCTCGGCGACGGGCGCGCGGTCCTCTTGGGCGAAGTGACGGATCGGACCGGACGCCGCTTCGACATCCAATTGAAGGGCGCAGGTCCGACCCCCTTCTCGCGTCGCGGCGACGGCCGCGCATGGCTTGGCCCCGTGCTCCGCGAATACATCGTGTCCGAGGCGATGGCAGCACTGGGCGTGCCCACGACCCGCGCGCTGGCCGCCGTGACGACCGGAGAGACGGTCTGGCGCGAGGAACCCTATCCCGGCGCGGTCCTGACGCGCGTCGCCGCCAGCCATATCCGGGTCGGCACGTTCCAGTATTTCGCCGCGCGGGACGACACCGAGGCGCTGCAGATACTCACCGACCACGTCATCGCCCGCCACTATCCCGGCACCGACGGCCCGCTCGGCCTGATCCGGGCCGTCACCGCCGCTCAGGCCCGCCTGATCGCGCGCTGGATGTCGCTCGGCTTCATCCACGGCGTGATGAACACCGACAACATGGCGGTGTCGGGCGAGACCATCGACTATGGGCCCTGCGCCTTCATGGACGGCTACGACCCGGCCAAGGTCTTCTCCTCCATCGACCAGACCGGGCGCTACGCCTATCAGAACCAGCCGCAGGTGGCACTCTGGAACCTGGCGCAGTTCGCGTCCTGCCTGCTGCCGCTGATCGGCGAGGGAGCGCAAGCGGTCGAAGAGGCCACCGCGGCCATCGACACCTTCCGCGACATCTATCAGGCGGAATGGCTGGCGCTGTTCCGCGCCAAGATCGGCATCTCCACGCCCGACGACGGCGACCGCGAACTGATCGAAGCGCTTCTGGCCCGCATGGCGGCGCAGGGCGCTGATTTCACCCGCGTCTTTCACGGCATGACCACGGGTGCCGCGCGCGACGAATTCACCGACCGCGATGCGTTCGACGGCTGGGCAGCGGACTGGCGCGCGCGGATCGCGACCGAACCGAATGCCCAGGCCCTGATTGCCCGCACAAACCCCGCGGTTATCCCCCGGAACCATCAGATCGCTTCGGTCATTTCCGCAGCCGTATCAGGAGATTACGCGCCGTTCTTCCGGGTGAACGACGCGTTGTCCCGCCCGTTCGACGACAATCCCGCTTTTGCCGACCTGCAGGTCGCCCCGCTGGAGGATCAGGTCGTGCGCCGCACCTACTGCGGCACCTAACCGCCCTGTGTGCCGACCCCCATGAAGCCGAAGCCCATGTCCGCCTTCTCGATCCCATCGACAACGGACTGGATCAGCGCGTCGATGTCCTCGGGCTTGGCAAAGATCACCCGGCGCATCAGCGTTTCCATCGCGTTCTGCTTGCCCTTGTAGTTGGTGTAGAGCGCAATCGCGAGTGCTGCGAGCGCCGTCACGCTGGCCTGCGCGACGGGCGACTGGACAAACGCCGCCAGGGTCGTGCCCTCGACCGCGAGGACCGAAAAGGCGGGCCACAGCAGCGTGGCGACCGACATCACCAGCGATGCCCAGAAGGCGGATTTGTTGATCCAGGCATAGCTGCGCGCCTTGACGAACAGATCGCTGACCAGAAGCAGCGTCCGCGACGCGGTTTCGTCGTTTGCGGGGCGGTCCCGCAACCGGTCGGTCGCATAGGCGTAGAGCAAGGCTGCCGAAATCGTGCGGGGCATGAAGGGAATGCGCATCGGGAATCTCCTCGTTTCAATCCGCACAGTGTCGCGCAGTCCGCGATTCCCGGCAACAGTCCAACGTCACCGGCCTGTCAGGCCCGCTTGCACGGTTCCGCTGCACCGGATAAACCCTGCGCAATGCGGGTGTAGCTCAATGGCAGAGCAGAAGCTTCCCAAGCTTACGACGAGGGTTCGATTCCCTTCACCCGCTCCATCCCCACTGGACCCCTCCCGCCCGCGCGGATAAGCCACCCGGCGACACCCCAAGGAGCATTCCATGACCCCCCTCACCCGCATCGGCACCGGCCCCCGCATGAGCGAGGCTGTGATCCATAACGGCACCGTGTATCTGTCCGGCCAGGTCGGCACACCCGGCGACGACGTCACCGCCCAGACCCGGACCTGCCTGGCCGAGGTGGACCGCATCCTGGCCCTCGCGGGCACCGACAAGACCCGCATTCTGTCCGCACAGGTCTGGCTCGCCGACGCGGGCACCGTCCCCCAGATGAACGCCATCTGGGATGCCTGGGTGCCGCCGGGCAATGCCCCGCCGCGCGCGACGGGCGAATCGAAGCTGGTCGCGCCAGAGTATCTGGTCGAGGTGATCGTGGTGGCGGCCCTGCCCTGACGCCCGTCAGACCACCTGCCGCAACAGCACCACCGCGACCCAGCCGACGCCGACCATGCCCAAAAGCGGCAGGCGCAGCGCGGCCAGCCCTGCGATGACCAGCGTCAGCGCCTCGGCCCAGCCATGCGTCAGCGCTGCGGGGGCCACGATGGTCGTCAGAACCGCCGCCGGAACAGCGTTCAGCGCCGCCTCGACACGCGGGTGCAGCACCTTGAACCGCGACAGGATCAGGTGCCCGCCGATCCGCGTGAGGTAGGTCAGCGCGGCCCCGATCAGGATGGCGGTGTGGAACCTATCCATCGGCCCGCTCCTGCGCAGGAACGCCGAACGCTGCCGCGAACAGCACGCCCACCAGCGCGCCGACCGAGATGTGCCAGGGCGAACCGATCAGCTTGAAGGCCACCACAGACGTCACTGCTGACACGGCGACCACGGGCAGCCAGAAGGCGCGTTTCCGGAACCCCATGACCAGCCCCAGGAAATAGATCGTCAGCAGGAAATCGATGCCCCAGCGCTCGGGGTCTGGGATCAGCCGCCCGAAGACCGCCCCGGTCAGCGTGCCCGCCTGCCACATGACATAGAACGCGACGCCGACGCCCAGATACCACGCGAACGAAAACCCGCCCTTGGCCTCGGCCTCGCGCTCCGCCTCGGCGAATTGCGGGTCGGTCAGAAGGAAGAAGCTGACGGCCCTCTGTCCGGGCGTGAAGCCCGTCATCCGGCGGCCGAGCGTCGCGGAATAGAGCAGGTGGCGCAGGTTGACGACAAAGATCGACGCCGCGATCAGCCAAGCCGAGGCATCGGTCCCGAACAGTTCCAGCCCGACCATCTGGCTGGCCCCGGCAAAGACCGTGGCGCTCATCAGCACGGCCTGACCAACGCTCAGGCCGTTATCGACGGCCAGCGCGCCGAACAGCAGCCCGAAGGGCAGTGCAGACAGCACGACCGGCAGGGCACGGCGGACACCTGCAAGGAAATCTGACATCATGCGGCGGGGTTAACCTTCACCAACGGAGTTGTCAGGACGGGGAATTGTATCCGGCACAAAGTCAGCACGGACCGCTACCTCCCGGCACCCAGCGCCTCGACCATCACGCACAGAATCTCGAACATCAGGCTCGCCCCCAGCCAGGCCGTGCCCCCCGTCGGATCGACCGGCGGCGACACCTCGACCAGATCGGCGCCGATGATGTTCAGCCCCCGCGCCGCGCGCACGACCTCCATCGACTGGAACGCATCCGGGCCGCCCCATTCCGGCGTGCCTGTACCCGGTGCCACCGACGGGTCCACGAAGTCGATGTCATAGGACAGGTATGCCGGGTCCGGCCCCACCACGTCCCGCGCCTCGTCCATCACATCGGCGATGCCGCGCCGGAAGAACTCCTCGATCGTCACGATCCGGATACCGTGCGCATCGGCGAAGTCGCGGTCCACGCTGTCATACATCGTGCCCCTGATGCCGATCTGGATCATCCGCGCGGGGTCCAGCAGCCCCTCCTCCACCGCATATCGGAACGGGTTGCCATGGGTCGGCACCTTGCCGCCGAAATAGGCGGGAAAGAGGTCCGTATGGCTGTCGAAATGCAGCAGTCCCAGCGGCTTGCGCCCCTTTGCTAAGCCCCGCAGCACGGGCAGCGTGCAGAGATGGTCACCTCCGGCCGTCAGGGGTCTGATCCCTTCGGCGGCAAGCCTCTCATAGGCCGCAGTGAAGCGGTCGAGCGTGTCGAGCACATCGACCGGGTTCGGACCGACATCGCCCAGATCGGCGCAGTTCGCCGCTGCAAAGGGCCGCATACCCGTCACGGGGTGCATCGCACGGATCATCGTCGATGCGTCGCGCAACGCGCGCGGCCCGTGGCGCGGGCCGGGGCGGTTCGACGTGCCGCCGTCGAAAGGCAGCCCCAGCAGCCCGATCTGCACATCCTTGCGGCGTGCGTGATCCGGCGGCACGTGCGGCAGGCGCATGAAGGTGGGGATGCCCGCAAAACGCGGCAGGTCCATGCCCGAGATCGGCTGGAAGAAGGGATCGGTCATGCAGGGCTCCGGGCTGTGACGGACCCACATTCGCAGGGCCGGATGCGGGCCGCAAGTCGCGCCGCGATGCGTGTGGCGGGGTCGGCGGGGCTTTCCCGTTTCGTGCCTTCTGCCCTATGATGGGACACCGAAGCCAGAGTCGATGCCCGCCATGATCACCGACATCGAAGACTTCTTTACCAAGGGCTGCGGACGCTGCGACCGCTTCGCCACGCCGGACTGCTCGACCAAGCGGTGGGCGGCTGGCCTTGCTGACTTGCGCCGCCTCTGTCTGGCGGCGGGTCTGACCGAGACGGTGAAATGGGGGCATCCCTGCTACATGCACGCGGACCGCAACATCGCGATCATCGGGGCATTCCGGGGCGATTTCCGCCTGACCTTCTTCAACGCCGCCCTGATGGCCGACCCGGACGGCGTGCTTGAAAAACAGGGGCCGAACACACGGCATCCCGACGCGATCCGCTTCACGGAGAATGCGCAGGTGATGCGGATGCAGCCCGTGATCCGGTCCTATCTGACGGAAGCGATGGGCTATGCCGAGGCGGGCATCCAACCGCCGAAAGACGCCCGCGATATCGACCTGCCGGACGAGATGGCCGAGGCGCTGGATACCGACCCCGAACTGGCCGAGGCGTTTCACGCCCTGACGCCGGGGCGGCAGAAAAGCTATGCCATCAACCTGAATTCGGCGAAAACCCCGGCCACGCGCGTGTCACGCATCGCCAGGTTCCGCGATCATATCCTCGCCGGAAAGGGCGCGACCGAGAGATAGCGAGCGCGATCCTGCTGCGCCGGACATCAGCAGAGCCGGAACCGCGCGCGTCAATGGTGTTCTTCCCGGCCGTTCACCAGTTCCCCGACCGGACGGCAGCCCTGTCGCGGAGCATCCGCTCTACATCGAGGCGAAGGTCCAACATCGCAGTCGTCCCAAGATCGTGGGCGGTCAGACCAATATCCTTCTGAAATTTGGGTGACAGCCGTCGGACGGCCGCATGCATCTGCCGCCGCCGGAGCCATTCGGCCCAAAGCAGGGCTGTTCCGTGCAGAGCCCGGCGAAGGGTCTGACGAACGGGTGCGGCAGATGCGGCGACGTTGTGAAAGGCGGTCATGGCATATCGCTCCTCGTGTTTCGGTCTTCAATGCAGCGATCCTCGCCGACTGCACCGCCGACCGGCCAGTTGCGGAACAGGACGAAGGCGCTACGCTTTTCGAACTGGATTGGTTGCGGTGCCCGCTTGTAGAGTCCTTGCAGGAGGACTCCGATCCATGCCCGCAAAGTCCTACGGAAACTTCTGCGCGATCTACAAAGCCAGCGAAGTCATCGAGCCGCGCTGGACGCTGCCGATCCTCACCCAGTTGTGGAACGGCTATTCGCGCTTCAACGACATCCGCCGCGCAGTCGGGAACATATCACCTGGGATTCTGTCCAAACGCCTGGCCGAGATGGAGAAAGAGGGGCTGGTGGAGCGGATCGCGGATCGCGCGAGGGGCACGGTGGACTACGTGCGGACAGCAAAGGCCATCGGTCTGGAAGCGGCCATGAACGCACTCGCCATCTGGGCGCAGTGCAATATCGACGCCGACGTCGCGCTGGCCGAAAGCGATCTGTCCTACATGATGTGGGAGTACGGCAAGCGGGTGCGCACCACGTTCTTCCCGCACCGGCGCGTTGTCATGAGGTTCCATTTTGCCGATGAAACGGGTCCGTTTCCGACCTACTGGCTGATCGCCGAACCCGGCACCGAAACAGAGATGTGTGTCGTGGTGCCGGACGTCGACGTGGATCTGTATATCGAGACGACCAAGGTTTCGCTGAACGCGATATTTCTGGGTCGCTCGACTGTCGCGCGCGAGATCGGCGCGGGGCGGCTGTTCGTGACCGGGGACGCAAGGCTTGAACGCACGATGAACGACTGGCTACCACGATCAGTGTACGCCGAAGTGCAGGGCATCCGGATGCTGCCCGCCGCTGAATGAGCGGAATTGTAGGCACTGACGTTCGGGGTTCCGCAGGACAGCGGCACTGAGGGGACGGCGCCTGCCCTTCCACTCAATCCCCCTCGTGCATCCCCCAGCGCACAGACACGATCGCCGGATCGAGGCTGAGTCTTCCCACGACCGTCTCGATCGCGCCCTGTCCGCCGGACCCGCCCGCGATCACCGCATGGACTGCGACGCGCGCGCCGCTATCCGCCTCGTCTGACCCGAGCTCGATCATATGCATGCCCGCCGCAGCAAAGCTTTGCACCAGAAGGCTGCGCACCGGCACCTCCTGCTCGGGGCGGCAGACGACCGTCACGGCATAGCCGCTGGACGAACCGGCACTGCGCGCGGCCACCCGCTTCAGCGCCTTGACCACGGGACGCATTCCGAAATTGACGAAGACGACAAACCCCGTGACGACCAGCGCGAAGTCGAGCTTGCCATGGCCCGCCAGCATCCCCACCGCCGCCGAACACCACAGCGT
Organism: uncultured Alphaproteobacteria bacterium; assembly: GCA_963819585.1. Classification (GTDB taxonomy): domain Bacteria; phylum Pseudomonadota; class Alphaproteobacteria; order Rhodobacterales; family Rhodobacteraceae; genus JAOADN01. Next base: position 112,722 of record CAWFWP010000004.1, on the reverse strand, counting down.
GGCGGCCGTGTTCAGGCCCGAGACGGTGAACCCGTCGCGGAAGATGATGCCCGCGCCGAGGAAGCCGATGCCGGACACGATCTGTGCTGCAACCCGCGTCGGGCTGACATCGCCGTCGAAAGTCGCTGCGAACACGACGAAGCTGGCGGCACCCAGCGAGACCAGCGCATTGGTCCGGAGCCCCGCCATGCGCTGGCGCAGCTGGCGTTCGGCCCCGATGACGGCCCCGAGTGCGACGGCGGTGCCGAGGTAGAGGATCGCCGGAAAAAGGGTGATGGGCATCCGCTGTGCGCTCCCGGCACGCCACAGGCGGCTGCCTCGGGACCGACCCTAGGATTGTAACGGATTTGCGACAAGGGCCGGAAAGCGAGCCGTGGCGGCTTCATGCGTCCAGTTCGGCATCCCAGTACAGATAGTCCATCCAGCTGTCATGCAGGAAGTTCGGCGGGAACCGGCGGCCCGCGTTGCGCATCTCCTCGGCGCTCGGCTGGTGCGGCGGGCGGCGCAGATGCAGGCCCGACTGCTTCAGCGACCGGTTGCCCTTGCGCAGGTTGCAGGGCGCGCAGGCCGCCACGACATTGTCCCAGGCCGTGATCCCGCCCTTTGACCGCGGCACGACGTGATCAAAGGTCAGATCGCCCTTCGATGCGCAGTACTGGCAGCAGAATTCATCCCGCAGAAAAAGATTGAAGCGCGTGAAGGCCACGCGCTTCTGGGGTTTGACGTATTCCTTCAGCACCACGACCGAGGGTATCCGGAACGCCGCCCTCTGGCTTCGCACGACCTCGTCGTACTCGGCGAGAATCGTCACCCGGTCGAGGAAGACGGCCTTGATCGCCTCCTGCCAGGGCCAGAGCGACAGGGGATAATAGGACAGCGGGCGGTAGTCGGCATTCAGCACCAGTGCGGGGTGGTGCTTCAGCGCCGACGGCTCCCGCACGAAGGCGGCGCGGAAATCGTCAAGGTGAACGGTGTCGAGCATGCGCGCGCAGGTCCTTTCCGACTGCCCGTTACGGCATCATGGCGGCTGGCTTGCGGACACCCACCACTGGCCCTTGGGTCAACTATATATGGCGCTTTCCATCTGGCAAGCCCCGCGATCTGCGATGTCTTGGTCGCGCAGTTCCGTTACAGGCGCATGACACACGGATTGCGGCTGCGTGACCCGCATGGGTTCAAAGACGAAAAAGGCCCGCAGCGCGGGCCTGAACTCCACCGGCGGGGCGACGGTTCAGCGCGACGGACGCTTGCGCGCGACGGCTTCGACACGGCGCGGCTCGGGGCGGGTCACGACCATCGCAAACAGTCCGCCTGCGCACATCGCCGCTGCCAGAACCAAGGTCAGACCCATCGCGTTTCTCCTTGCCTTGCTGAAAAAGTAGACCGCATGACCGGTTCTTTCAAGTCCGGAATGCAGATCGGACGCTGTCGCGTGGGGGATCGCCGCCGATTGCCTGTTCTTCGGGCAGGCGGAAAAGCGCACCGTCCCCCTGCTCAGGCCAGCTTTTCGGCCAGAAACCGCAGCGCCGCCGACAACCCCTCGGGCGCGATTCCGTGACCCATACCCTTCATCACAACTGCGTTCACGTCGAAACCAGCGGCACGAAGGGTCGTTTCGGCCACGGCGAGATCGGCGAACGGGACCATCGGGTCCTGATCGCCGTGCAGCAGCAGGATGGGCGGCCTGACCCGCGCCTCGGCAGCAAGACGCCCCGGTTGCAGCAGCCGCCCGGAAAAGCCGACGACGCCGGCCACCGCTTTGGCGCGGCGGGGCGCCACATGCAGGGCCATCATCGTGCCCTGCGAGAAGCCGACCAGCGCCAGCGCGGCATCCGTCAGACCCTCCTCCGCCAGCCGCGCGTCCAGAAACGCATCCAGAAGCGCGGCAGAGGCCGCAAGGCTGGTCCCGGCCTGAACCTCGGACGACCCGTCGAGCCAGGGGATCGGAAACCACTGCCGACCGAACGGATTGCCCGCGCAAGGCTCGGGCGCGTCGGGGGCCAGAAACACTGTGTCCGGCAGATGCGGGGCCAGCGGGTCGGCAAGGCCCAGAAGGTCGGCACCGTCCGCGCCATAGCCGTGCAGGAACACGACCATCGACCGCGCCTTGCCCGACCGCGCCGCCCGGCGTCCGAATTGCAGTTCCCTCACCCGATCACCCCGTCGCGCTGCCGCATCACGCGGTAATAGGCCCAGAGAATGCGCGCCGCAACCGACCGCCAGGGCGACCAGTCCGCCGCCATCGCGCGCAGCGCTTTCTCGTCCGGGCGTGCGTCCAGCCCGAAAAGGCCCCGCGCCGCCTCCTGCAGGGCCAGATCGCCCGGCGCGAAGACATCGGCGCGGCCAAGCGCGAACATCGCATAGATTTCTGCCGTCCAGCGCCCGATGCCCGGCAGGGCGACCAGCACGCCCACGACCTGATCGTCGGACATGCCGCGCAGGGCCGCATAGTCGATGGCCGCCCGCGCGACGCCGCCTGCATAGCGGATTTTCTGCCGCGACAGGCCGCAGGCGCGCAGCGCGTCGTCCCCCGCCGCCGCGACCGCCGCCTGATCGGTCAGTCCCGCCGCCGCCAGCCGCGCCGTGATCGCGCGGGCCGACGCGGTACTGACCTGCTGGCCGATGATCGCATCCAGAAGTGCGGCGAACCCGTCATCGCGGCGGCGCAGCGGCAAGGGCCCGGTCAGCGCCAGCGCCGCCGCAAAGCACGGCTCGCGCGTGGCCAGCCAGTTGGCACCTTCGGCCACATCCCTGTCCGTGTGAATGATCCGCCCGACCAAGCCCGCACCCCATGCCCTTTGCCGATCCCTGTGCGGGATACAATTCCGCCCTTGCCGCCCTGCGCCTGCGCGGGCCTAGCCATGCCGGATGACCGACATGGCCGCAATCCCCGACCCCGATGCCCGCGCGCGCCGCAATCTCTGGGTGCTGATCGCCGCGCAGGCGGTGCTCGGCGGGCAGATGCCGATGATCTTCATCATGGCAGGTCTGGCGGGGCAGTCGCTGGCCCCCAATCCCTGCTGGGCAACGATGCCGATCACCGCCGCCGTGCTGGGGTCGATGCTGGCCGCCAACCCGCTGTCGTCGCTGATGCAGCGGCACGGACGGGCGGCGGGGTTCTATGTGGGGGCCGCGGGCGGTGCCGCAGGCGGCGCGATCTCGGCCTGGGGCCTCTGGTCCGGGTCGTTCCTGTATCTGGTGATCGGGTCGCTGTTCACCGGCATCTACATGTCGGCGCAGGGCTTCTACCGCTTTGCCGCGACCGACACCGCGTCGGAATCGTTCCGTCCCAAGGCGATATCCTGGGTCATGGCCGGTGGCCTGATCTCGGCCATTGTCGGGCCGCAGCTGGTCAAGCTGACGGACGAGGCGATGGCGGTGCCCTTCCTGGCCACCTACCTGACCGTGATCCTGCTGAACGTCCTTGGCGCGGGGCTGTTCCTGCTGCTTGACATCCCGACCCCGTCAGCACCTCTGCCCGGTGCTGCTGGCGGGCGCAGCCGTGTGGACCTGCTGAAGACCCCCGCGATCGCTGTGGCGATGATCTGCGGCAGCGTCAGCTATGCGCTGATGAACCTCGTGATGACCTCGACGCCCGCTGGCCGTCGTCGGCTGCGGCTTTGCCAAGTCGCATGCGGCCGACATCGTCTCGGCCCATGTGCTGGCGATGTTCATCCCGTCCTTCTTCACCGGCCACCTGATCACGCGGTTCGGGGTTGTGCCCATAGTCGGCGCCGGGCTTGCAATCCTTGCAGGGGCAGGCGTGGTGGCACTGACGGGCGTCGAACTGGTCAACTTCTACGGTGCGCTGGTCCTTCTGGGCATCGGCTGGAACTTCGGCTTCATCGGAGCGACCGCTCTGCTGACGGCGGCCCATTCACCCGAGGAGAAGGGCCGGATGCAGGGCATGAACGACTTCGCGATCTTCGGCGGCGTCACGCTCGCCTCGCTGTCATCGGGCACGCTGATGAACTGCTCGGGTGCCAGTGTCGTTCAGGGCTGGGATGCGGTGAACATCGCCATGCTGCCGTTCCTTGCTCTGGCGGGGGCGTCGCTGGTGTGGCTGACCTTGCGCGGACGGCGGGTGGCTTAGAGCCGCCCGGTCAGCGCCAGCCGCGTCAGAGCCCGCGCGGCGGGCGAATTCCGACAGGCCGAGCCGTCCGGTCAGCACCCGCTGCGGTTCCCGCGCAGCCTGGGTCAGCAGACCGCGCGCCTGCCAGGCAGGGTAGAGCGCGGGGCGCGCAGGTTTCGGAACGGACGTCGCGGTCGGCGCGGGCGAGACGGGTCAGAGGCAGCGCCCGCCAGATGCGCGATCCCTGCGGGCGACGGGTCGGGCAGCGGGTGGCGGCCGCGGTCGGTCAGGGCGGCAGTGGCGCAGAACCACGCGGCGAGGCCCTGCGCATGGGCCACGTCCCGGACGGCGGTTTCAGCAGGCGGCGCGGCGCGCCAAGGGCGAGGGCGGCGGCCCACATCAGGTTGCCTGCCGTGGCGTCGAGATAGGCGGCAGGGCGATCGGCATCAGGGAACGGGTCAGTCGCCGGTATCCCAGTCGCGCGCCCCGGCCATGCCCGCCAGCAGCGCGACCGGCAGGCCAGTCGCCGCGACCAGATCATGCAGCGGCCCCGCCACTTCATGCGCCTTGCGCGGCGCGCCCTGCCCCATGACCGCCACCGTGTCCGCCCACCACTGCAGGCGCATCAGGCAGACCATCGGTTCCGGCGAGACCCAGGCCGCCTTGGCGAGTTCGAGGTTGTAGGCGTAGAGCGGCCAGAGTTTCAGGCGCGCGGGCGGCGGCGCGGCCATCGTCGCCGCGAAGCGGTCGGGGTCGCCCTTTTCGACAAGGGCCGCGCAGGCGGCGATGCCGTCATCCGGCGTCACACCGCCACCGCACCGTCGCGCACCAGCTTCCAGGTGATCGCGTCCAGCAGCGCCTCGAAGCTGGCGTCCACGATGTTCGCGCTGACGCCGACGGTCGCCCAGCGGTGGCCGTCCTTGTCCTCGCTGTCGATGATGACCCGCGTCACGGCCTCCGTCCCGCCTTGGGTGATCCGCACCTTGTAATCGACCAGCTTCATGTCGGCGATGATGCCCTGATAGGGGCCGAGGTCCTTGACCAGCGCCTTCGACAGCGCGTTGACCGGCCCCCGGTCGTGGCCTTCGGCGTCCATGCTTTCGCTGACCGACAGCATCTTCTGGTCGCCGATCTTGACCACCACGACCGCCTCGGACAGCGAGATCATCCTGTTGTACTTGTTCTTCCGCCGCTCGATCGTCACGCGGTAGCGTTTGACCTCGAAGAAGCTGCGGCAGCAGCCCCAGTTCGCGGCGCGCCAGCAGTTCGAACGACGCCTGCGCGGAATCATAGGCATAGCCCTGATCCTCGCGGTCCTTCACCACCTCCAGGATGCGGGCAAGGCGCGGGTCTTCGGGCGCGACCTCGAGCCCGGCCGCGACCAGACGCGCGCGCAGGTTCGACTGGCCCGCCTGATTGGACATCGGGATGACGCGGGCGTTGCCGACGGTTTCGGGGGCGACGTGTTCGTAGGTGGTCGGGTCCTTCAGGATCGCGCTGGCATGCAGCCCCGCCTTGTGGGCGAAGGCGCGAGGCGCCGACGTAGGGCGCGGGCCGCAGCGGGACGCGGTTCAGGATGTCGTCGAGCATCCGGCTGACGCGTGGTCAGGCCGCGCAGGGCGTCGGGCGTGACGCCGGTCTCGAACCGGCTGACGCATAGGGTTCCTTCAGCAGCAGCGTCGGGATGATCGTCGTCAGGTTCGCGTTGCCGCAGCGTTCGCCGAGACCGTTCAGCGTGCCCTGGATCTGGCGCGCGCCGGCGGTGACGGCGGCGAGGGAGTTCGCCACGCCGAGGCCGGCGTCGTCATGGGTGTGGATGCCGACATGGGTGCCGGGGATGCCTGCCGCGATGACGGCTGCGACGCCCTTCTGGATGTCGGGCGGCAGCGTGCCGCCGTTGGTGTCGCAGAGGACGACCCAGCGGGCACCGGCGTCATAGGCGGCCCTGCAGGCGGCGACGGCATAGGCGGGGTCGGCGCGGAAGCCGTCGAAGAAATGCTCGGCATCGAACAGCGCCTCGCGGCCCTGCGCCACGACATGGGCGATGCTGGCGGCGATGTTGGCGAGGTTCTCGTCGAGGGGCACGTTCAGGGCGGTGGCGACGTGGAAGGGATGCGTCTTGCCGACGAGGCAGACGGCCGGGGTGCGGGCGTTCAGGACGGCGGCGAGGACGTCGTCGTTTTCGGCGCTGCGGCCCGACCGCTTGGTCATGCCGAAGGCGGTCAGGGTGGCGCGGGTCTTGGGGGGGGCCGCGAAGAAGTCGCTGTCGGTCGGGTTGGCGCCCGGCCAGCCGCCTTCGATGTAATCGACCCCGAGGGTATCCAGCGCGGCGGCGATCTGGAGCTTGTCGGCGACGGAGAACTGGACGCCCTGCGTCTGCTGGCCGTCGCGGAGGGTGGTGTCGAAGAGGAAGAGGCGGTCGGTCATGGGCGGGCCTTGGGCAGGGTGTCCACATGTGGACAAAGTTGTAACATATTGTTATTATTGCATTTTCTTGATCGCGTTAACCCTGTGGTAAGGAAAATTACGGGTGAGTGCCGCAGATGGAACAACGCCCTGCGGTTGGTGCGGGGCCTCGCTTCGAGGGTGGCGCGGAGGGATGTGAGGTCCCGGATCAAGTCCGGGACGAGGACGGACTGATGCCGACCCATCGCTTCCTTGGCAGACGCCATCGCGTCTGCCACGCGGAACAGTGCAGCTTGCACCGCCGGGGGCCAAAGCCCCCGGCCAGCCCCCGCCCGCCCCTCGGCGGGGGCTTCTCCCCCGCCCGGGCGGGGGCTGGCCTCTGCTTTCCAGTGCTGCGGCCGAACGGGGCACCGTTGCGCCGTGAGCGGGGAAAACGCAGTGCGTTTTCTGGTCCCGCTCAGGGAGAGGCTGGGCGCGGTCATTTGAGGGACTCGAGTTTGGAGGGATCGAACCACGACTGCTCGGGCGACTCAAGAGTACTCCATCCTTCGATCTGCGCACTTCAACACCGGCCTCGAGCACGACGGCTCTCATTTGATCAACTTTTCGGAAATCCTTGCTGCTCATAGCAACGGCGCGAGCGTCCGAAGAAGGTCGTGACAGCGTTTAAGTTGAATTCGCTATGAGGTCCCGTACCGACCGTTGCGAGACTTTCCCAAGTTATCCCAGTCGCTGACCAGACCAAGAAACTCCAGAGAAGGTGCAAATCGGTTCAGATCCAAACTCGCAAGGCTCATAACTTCGACGATGGCCTGGTAGGTGTTGAGGTCATTGGCAAGCGCGCTCCACGACCACTCTTATCGAGGTTCCATGCTTCCAACTCGTCTGTTAAGAGTTGGACGCCGCTCCGAAGAGTAGTTTGCTGCACTTCAAGAATCTATACCAATCTGCGAAGCGTCGCTTCCGCCTGCTCCGCCTTCTCCATCGTCCAGTCCATCGGCTTCGAATAATGCGTGCTCAGCAGCACGAACCGGATCACCTCGCCCGGTATCCCCTTGTCCAGCAGATCCCGCACCGTGAAGAAGTTGCCCAAGCGACTTGGACATCTTCTTCCCCTCGACCTGCAGCATCTCGTTGTGCAGCCAGTAGCGCGCGAACTTCCCGCGCCCCTCCGGGTCATCCGGCGTCGCCAAGGCGCAGCAGCTCTGCGCGATCTCGTTCTCGTGGTGCGGGAACTGCAGGTCGATGCCGCCCGCATGGATGTCGAACGTCTCCCCCAGCAGCTCCCGCGCCATCGCCGAGCATTCGATATGCCAGCCCGGCCGCCCCCGGCCCCAGGGCGACGTCCCAGCCCGGCAGGTCGTCCGTGGAGGGCTTCCACAGCACGAAATCCATCGGGTCTTCCTTGAACGGCGACACCTCGACCCGCGCGCCCGCGATCATGTCATCGACCGACCGGCCCGACAGCTTGCCGTAGTCGCTTGTAGGACCGCACCCGGAACAGGACATGGCCCGCCGCCACATAGGCGTGACCCTTGGCGATCAGGTCCGCCGTCATCGCGATCATCGGCGCGATCCATTCCGTCGCCCTCGGCTCGACCGTTCGGCCGCAGCGCCCCCAGCGCGTCCATGTCGGCGTGATACCAGCCGATCGTCTCGTCCGTCCGTTCGCGGATCAGCGCCTCCAGCGACCGCGGATCGCCCGCCTGCTTGCGCGCCAGAGCCGCGTCGTTGATCTTGTCGTCCACGTCGGTGAAGTTGCGGACATAGGTGACGTGATCGTCCCCGTAGACGTGCCGCAGCAGCCGGTAGAGCACGTCGAACACCACGACCGGGCGCGCGTTGCCGATATGGGCGCGGTCATAGACGGTGGGGCCGCAGACATACATGCGCACGTTGTTCGGATCGAGGGGCGTGAACGCCTCCTTCTTCCGGGTCTTTGTGTTGTGCAGCCGGATCGTCGTCATGTCACAGGTCCCATAGCCGATGGTCGCGCAGTTCTTGGGTTTGCGCGCGTCCGCGCGCGGGTGCGGCGGGCTTATCGTGGTTCGCTGTGATTTGGAAACAGAGGACCGGCCCGCCTGACGGAAGTCAGATGGTAATGCAGCAGCAGATGCAGGTGCCGGTCGTTCTCATGGCCGCCTGCTTACCGCCTGCGCCCGGTTCTGCCAACTGTTTTCACATCGCCCGCCGCGTGGCATGATGACGCCCATGACCCGCGCCCTGACCAACGCGATCTGCGCCGACCTGCCGGGGGCCGAGGTGTCCGACCCCTGGGGCGGCGGGCATGATGCGTGGAAGGTGGGCGGCAAGATGTTCGCCTGCGTCGGCGCGATGCGCGAGGGCGTGGACGTCAAATGCGGCAGCGTCGAGATGGCGGAACTGCTGATCGAGACGGGGGTGGCAGAGCGGGCGGCGTATTTCCACCGCAGCTGGGTCTATCTGCCCGAGACGGTCGATCCGGACGAATTGCGCCACCGCTTGCTCGCGTCCTACAGGATCATCCGGGCCGGGCTGCCGAAGAAGGTGCAGGCGGCTTTGGGTGACTTGGCGGACTGAGCCTTTCACATTCCCTTCGGGATCAGCCCGGCCGCGCGCGCGTCCCGTTCCAGCCCCTCGCGGAAATCGGGGTGAGCCAGGGCGATCAGCGCACGGGCGCGTTCGGGCACCGACCGGCCCTTGAGATTGGCGATGCCGTATTCCGTGACGACATACATGATGTCGCTGCGCGTCGTCGTGACGATGTTGCCGGGCGTCAGGTTCAGCACGATCCGGCTGCGGCGTTCGCCCCGTTTGTCATAGGTCGAGGCAAGGCAGATGAAGCTTTTGCCGCCCTTCGACGCATAGGCCCCGCGCACGAACTGCGCCTGTCCGCCGGTGCCGCTGATGTGCCGGTGGCCGTCGGATTCCGATGCGGCCTGGCCCTGAAGGTCGATCTGCGTGGTGTTGTTGATCGAGACCACGTTGTCGTTCTTCATGATGTTGTGCGGCAGGTTGGTCAGATCGACCGGCGCGCAGTGGAAATCGGGGTTGCCGTCGATGGCGTCGTAGAGCGTCTTCGACCCCAGCGCGAAGCTGTAGGTGATGCGGCCCGGATCGGTCTGCTTGCGGTTTCCCGGCACCCGGCCCGCCTTGTAAAGGGCGACGATGCCGTCGGTCAGCATCTCGGTATAGACGCCGAGGTCGCGCACGCTGCTGTCCAGCAGCAGGGTGCAGACGGCGTTCGGCATGCCGCCGATGCCGATCTGCAGGCAGGCGCCGTCGTCGATCTCGGCCATGATGAGGCGCGCGACGGCGCGGTCGACGTCCGTGGGCGGCGGGTTCGGCAGTTCGGCATAGGGCGCGTCGTCGCCCCGGATGATGAAATCGACCTCGGATTCGTGCAGGCCGTTGCGGTCGCCGAGACAGAGCGGCACGGCGGCGGATTCCTCGACGATCACGCATTTCGCGCGTTCGGCGATGGCGCGGTGCCAGAGGTTGGTGGGACCGAGGTTGAACCAGCCGTCCTTGTCCGCCGGACGGACCTTGACGATCAGGATGTCCACCGGGTCGATGAAGCGGCGGTAATAGTCGGGGATCTCGCCGAGATTGACGGGCATGTAGAAGGCACTGCTTCGCGTCGTGCTTGCGCCGGTCATAGCCCGAGAAGTGCTGGTTGACCCAGTGGAAGACGCGGGCGTCCGGGTCCGCCTCGAGCACGGCGCGGGGCTTGGTGGACAGGCAGGAGCGGATCGTGATGCCGGACAGGTCCGACGCGCGCGCGGCAAGGGCCGCGTCGAAGGCATCGGGCTGGGCCAGGCACCGCGCCGTAGTCGAGCACCATGCCGGGGCGGACCATCAGGGCGGCCTGATCGGGCGTGATGCGGCGGGCCGGTTGCGCGGCTTTGCGAAGGTCCATGATCGTCCCCGTCGGTTCTGCGCCTAGCTTGCAACGATTGCGCGCCGATGCAACGGGGAACCGACGCGCGGTGTGCCCCGCCGGGCCCTTGCCCCGCCCGCCGATCCGTGGTCGAAACGCCCGCCTTCAGGGGGGACGGACAGCATGAAACTGGGCGCGCGGGTCGGCCATATCACGCAAGGCGGCGGCGACGGCTGGGACGTGTATTACCGCGCGCGCGCGATGGCGGCACGGGGCGAGCCGGTCGTGAACCTGACCATCGGCGAGCATGACGTGCCGACCGACCCCGCGATCCTGTCGGCGATGGACGCCTGCGGCGCGCAGCGGTCAGGTCGGCTATACCAACGGGCCGGGCAAGCAGGCGCTGCGCGAGGCGGTCGCGGCGCGGATTCAGGCGCAGTCGGGCGTGCCCACGACATGGGAGAATGTCGCGGTGACGGCGGGCTGCCAGGGGGCGCTGTTCTCGGCGCATATGGTGACGCTGGATGCGGGCGATACGGGGCTGTTCATCGACCCCTATTACGCGACCTATCCGGGCACGATCCGGGCGACGGGTGCCAATGCCGTCGCGGTGACGGCGCGGTCGGAGGACGGGTTCCAGCCGCAGGCCGATGCGCTGGCGGCGGCGGCGCGCGCGACGGGCGCGCGGACGCTGCTGGTCAATTCGCCGAACAACCCGACGGGCGTGGTCTACGGGCGCGCGACGCTGGAGCGCATCGCGCAGGTGGCGCGGGACGCCGACCTGTGGCTGATCTCGGACGAGGTCTACGATTCGCAGGTCTGGGAGGGCGCGCATGTCAGCCCGCGCGCGCTGCCGGGGATGGCGGAGCGGACGATCGTCGTGGGGTCGCTGTCGAAAAGCCATGCGATGACGGGATCGCGGCTCGGCTGGGTGGTCGGGCCGCCCGAGGTGATCGCGGCGGTGACGGTGCTGGCGACCAACACGACCTACGGCATTCCGGGATACATTCAGGACGCGGGGTTGTTCGCGCTGGCGCAGGGGCCGGGGTTCGAGGCCGCCATCGCGGCCCCCTTCGCGCGGCGTCGCGGGATTGCGCAACAGGTGCTGGGCGCGTCGAACAGTCTGCGGCTGATCCCGGCGGACGGCGCGATGTTCGTCATGCTGGACGTGCGCGCGACGGGCCTGACCGGCGCGGACTTCGCCGACCGGCTGCTGGAGGCCGAGCGGATCGCGGTGATGCCGGGCGAAAGCTTCGGGGCGGCGTCAGCCGGGCATATACAGGGTGGCGATGACGGTGGAGGACGCGGCCTTCGCCGACGCGCTGGAGCGGTTGCAGAGGTTTGCGGAGCGTGTAGAGAATCGCGGGCTGCGAAGTCGCGGCCGCCGTCACCTCCGCGGTTCTCAGCTGGCAGCGCCTCCGATATTGCCGAGAGCGAACTTAGCTGACGGTCTGCGAACGTTCCATGACTGCACCGTACGCTGAGTTTCTGGTGTCGTAACTTCATCCGTGAAGAAATCCTGCGCTTCTCGAGTTTATCCCGTTGCAGCCCGGTCGGGGTCGGAGAGCGAGTACGCCGTCGCTATCTAGACTCGATTGCCGAGATGGCGATCTCAACATTGACATAATTAAAGACTATGATTCTTCTGACACGCAGGCCGCTATCGATTACTTCTTCGGCCAACAGGTGTCCACTTTGTAGGCAGACGAACTATGCGTCGAAGACGATTTTCTTACGACACGCGATAGCGTCTAGGCAAACGACCGCTTTCAAGTAGCGTTCACTCGGTCGATCGGTGAGCAGTACGTCCCGTCATTATTTGCTAGCTGACCGCAATCCGCCGCAGAAACTGCGAATGCTCTTAGGCAGTTCTCTAGCCCGACTGGGTAGTCGCGTCGCTAGCTGCTTCCCGCAGAGAGGAAATACGCCAGACGACGGACGACTTGTTTCAGGAAGCTTGCCAGAGACAGTCGCAGCCCTTACCCCTTAGAATCTGTATCTCTCATTCGCACCGTTCGACTAGCTCTCCTGAGGCGTACTTCCAGTGCCATGCGTGATGTCCGGCGTCTTCCATGCCTGTCGTTGAACTGCTTCGCGGGTGATCTGCTCGTAGCGCATGAGCGCAACTGTTCTGTGCTGCTTGTCCTCCGTCCAGATTGCTTTAGGGCCACAATTGCGACGACGATCCAGGCTCTAGGTTTCCGACTCGATGGGCAAACGAACTCCGTGGCAGAACTATTCGCATCGGCAACATCAGCGCGCGCATATCGATCTTTCGCCTTGGTGAGTCGTCTGTTCCGACCGACCGACTCATTAGCTCGGCGCCGTTCCCGGCACTCCTCATCGCGCGCCCCGTCCGATCTTCCGACCCGACACCCCATCCGCCCGACCCCGCCAACCCGTTCGGCACTCGCGCAATCCGCAAACGACCTCTCGCATCCGATGCTGCGCGGCAGGCGCGGCACCTGTCAATCCGCCGCCCCGCGTAGCGGCAGGGGCGGTATCGCGGGTTCGCCGCCCTACCCGCCCAGCCGCGAGAATTTGCCGCGCGGGTCGGGGCCGGTCCCGAGCCAGCCCGCGATGACGCGCGCGACATGCGCGGTGATCTGCGACTTCTGGGAGTCGCCGCGTGCGCGGGCCTCGGCCATCTGGACGCCCGCAAGGGCAGGAAGCGAGGCTTCGATCCGGTCCGGGCCTTTCAGCACCGCGCCCGTCGCCGCATCGGTGATCGTCGCGGTGAATTCGATGTCATGCACGCCTGCGTTCTGCAGCCGCGTTTCGGCCTCGAAGGTCAGGGCGTGGAAGCGCGAGACGGTCAGCGCGATGATAACCCCCTGCGATCCGCCGAGACCCGTCGCGCCCTGCCGGACCGCGCCGTCAAGAATCGCTGCGACCTGCGCCCGGCGGTCACCTTCGGGGTCTTCGCGCCAGACGATGTCGGCGCGCGGCAGCAATGCCTTCTCCTCCGACACCGCAAGGGTGTCGGGGACGCTGACCGTGACGTCCGCCAGCCGCCAGCCCTGCGACACCTCTGCCGGAACCGGCGCGTCATAGGCCGTGCGGAAGCCGCCGCCGCAACCGGCGGTCATCAGAAGGGCGGCGGCCAGAAGCGGCCAGGTCAGGATCACGCGGCGTGTCATGGTCTTTTTCACTCTCACAGGGGGCGTGCCAGCGACAGGCCCGGAAATTGTAACTGGTCCAATCGAATGCTTGCCGGAAAAGGCCCGGAAAGGGCAGATTGACGGCAAAATCAGAAAGAAAGCGTGACGAAGATGCCAAACCGCCATGATCCCGGCCCCGCTTTCCGTGCGCTGCACCGCAGGGGCAACCCCTTTATCCTGGCGAATGCCTGGGATGCGGGGTCCGCGCGCATGCTGGCGGCGCTGGGGGCAGAGGCACTCGCCACATCCTCGGCGGCGCATGCCTTCACGCTGGGGCTGCCGGACGGCGGCCATGTGACGAGGGACCAGGCGCTGGCCCATGCCGAGGCGCTGGTGGCAGCGACGCCGCTGCCGGTGTCGGGCGATTTCGAGAACGGCTTCGGCGACGCGCCCGAGACGGTGGCCGAAACCGTGCGGCTGGCGGCAGAGGCCGGGCTGGCGGGGATTTCCATCGAGGATACGTCGCTGCCGGATGGTGCGCCCTATGACCGCGCGCTGGCGGTGGACCGCATACGGGCGGCGGTGGCGGCGGCGCGGGGCCTGCCGCGCGACTTCGTTCTGGTGGCGCGGGCGGACGGCGTGATGAACGGCACCTACGGCATGGACGAGGCGATGGCGCGCATCGCCGCCTATGACGCGGCGGGGGCGGATTGCCTGTATGTGCCGCTGCCGCCGACGGTGGAGGACCTTCGCAGGGTCTGCGCGATGACGGACAAGCCGGTCAATGCGCTGGCGTCCGGACCCTACACAAAGGTCACGAAGGCAGAGTTCGCGGCGATGGGCGTCGCGCGGATCTCGCTGGGCTCGGCGCTGGCGCGGGTCACGCACCGCGCGATCCGCGATGCCGCACATGGCGATGTTCGGCGCGGGCGATTTCACGCCGCTCGGGCACGGGATGCCGGGGTCCGAGGTGGACGCGATGCTGGCGCGGTTCGGATAGGCGGCGCCCGGTTTTCTTTGACGTTTCCGCGCCACGCCGCCAGAAGAAGCGGGTATCGGGTCAACCGGGGGCGTGCCATGCGTTTTGTTCTGTCTGTCGTCCTGTGGCTCGCCATGCTGCTGCCCGTCGCGGCCAAGCCCTGGCCCGACCACGCGGACCTGTTCGTCAACGACCTTGCTGGCGTCATCACGCCCGACGCGGCGGGGCGCATCAGGGACCAGCTGGGGAAGCTCAAGACCGAGACCGGCATCGAGATGACCGTCCTGACGATCCCGACGCGAGCGGACTATGACCCGACGCCCGACATCGAGAGCTTTGCGACAGGCCTCTTCAATGCCTGGGGCATCGGCGATGCGGCGCGCAATGACGGCATCCTTCTGCTGGTGGCGACGGTGGACCGCGAGATGCGGATCGAACTGGGCTCCGGCTATGACCAGGGCTATGACGTGCTGGCCCAGGACATTGTCAGCCGCTACGTGGTGCCGGAATTCCGCGACGGGCGGCTGTCGGAAGGCATCGAAACGGGCGTGACCGAGACGGTCGCGCGGATCGCGGGCCGCCATGCTGAACGGCTGCCGCCCGAGGCGCTGCCGAAGCAGGGCGGCCTGCCGGTCTGGCTGTTCGGCGCTGGCTTCGCCGCAATTGGGGGGCTGATCGTCTTCGGCCGCCGCATCGGCGATCTGGCGACCAGGTTCAGGCGCTGTCCGCAATGCGGCGCACGGGGGCTGCACCGGCATGGCGAGGCTGTCGAGAAGGCCACACCCACCACTCCCGGACGCTGGCGCGACGAGACCTGGTGCACCAACTGCAGCTGGCGCGACCGGCACGAACGGGTGATCCCGGTCAGCCGGTCGTCGGGGTCGGGCGGATCGTTCGGGGGCGGCAAGTCCTCGGGTGGCGGGGCGACGGGGAAATGGTAGATCCGGCGGCACCGCTGCGGGCGCCGCCGGGTGCTGCGGTCAGAACCGCAGGGCGGTGTTGACCCCGATGGTCGTCACGTCGACATCGACGCCGGCATTGTCGAAGTTGTTGAACTTGTGGCCCAGAACCTCGGCCCCGACGGTCCAGGTGTCGGACAGTTTGTAGTCCGCGCCGATGCCGCCGAAAAAGCCGTTGTCGGACAGGCCGACGCCGCCGACCGTGGCACTGGCGCGGGCCGCGCCGACCGTGCCGTAGACGAGGAACTGGCCAAGGTCGGCACCGGCACGCACCCGCAGACGGGTCACGTCGTCGATGGTTCCGGCCCCGGCGTTCAGGTCGATCTGGGCCTTGTCATAGTCGATCCCGGCACCGAGGACCCAGCGACCGAAGTCGTAGTCATAGCCGCCGCGGATGCCGTAGAGCACGCCGTTGCCGTCGGTCGTGCCGACCGAGGCATCGCCGTAGCTGAGTGCAAGGCCGCCATACGCACCGGTCCAGTCGCCGTCAGCGCGCGATTGCACGACGGGCGGCGGGGCGATGGGCTCTTCGACGACGGGATCGGTCAGGCCGCCCGCAAAGGCGGCACCGGCGCCAAGAGGCAGCAAGGCGCCAAATGCCGAAGCGGCGAGAACGGCGGAACGGAGTGTCAGGGAAAGGGCGGGACCGCGTGATGTGGAATTATGCATTGTTTGCTCCTGTATGAAGAAAGGCGGGCCGGGGCGCGCATCCGCTGGTCAGCGACAGACGCCCGGGCGGCACCTTCTGGGACAGTATCTGGGGTGGAAACGGCCGACCGGAAGGCCGAGGCCGGATGCTGCCGGATTTCGGCGGCGGACTGCCCCCGGGCGGCGGAAAGCCGCAGGAAACCTGCAATATCGGACCTGCCGGGGGGCGGCGGTCAGCGAGTTGTGATTTGCGGTGAACGCCGCGCGACCGTCCAGGCGGCCGCCCCTGCGCGCCAGAGGGCGGACCCAGAAAACAGCAAGGGTGCCCGCCAGACGGCGGACACCCGGAATTGTCAGATCAGCATATCGCCGGTCGCAGGATCAGTTTTCGGCGACTGTCTCGGGTGCCGGGGCCGGAGGTTGGTTTTGCTGCTGCTGCAGCTTGAACTCCAGACGCTTCTGCCGGGTGATCGCGAGGCGCTCTTCGCGCGTGCCGGTCGGAACGAAGCGGGGGTTATTGGCCTGGTAGGCGCAATCGGCTGCAGAACCGATGCAGCCACCGCCGCCGCCTTCGCCGCCGCCGTCACCATCGCCGCCGCCATCGCCGCCGCCGTCACCGCCGCCGTCACCGCCGCCGTCACCGCCGCCATCGCCGCCGCCGCCATCGCCGCCGCCATCGCCATCGCCGCCGCCATCGCCATCGCCGCCGCCGTCACCATCGCCGCCGCCGCCGCCGCCGCCGTTGCCGCCGCCATTGCCGCCACCGCCGCCATTGCCGCCGCCGCCATTGCCGCCGCCGCCATTGCCGCCGCCGCCGTTGCCATTGATGGCTGCGCCGCCGCCCGACGACGAGCCGCCGGATTCGCAGCCCGCGCCCGCCCCGAGAAGCAGGCGACCGATGCCGGTACGGCACCGGGTCGCCGCAGCAGCGGGCGCATTTGTGATTCGCTCACCCTGCACGATCGGCATCGCCATCCCGCCGGCCCAGGCCATCGGGGGTGCCCACAGTGCGGACACGGCAAAACAGGCCAGCAGCACCGGCCTGAAGGTCATTCCTTTGCTCACTCATGACAGACTCCGTTTGTTATTGTTCTGCGCTCAAAGCAGGCCTGTTGACCGGCGCATACTTCACCGCGCTTCCACCGCTCAGTCGCCACTCAATTGGCTAATTAAGTGTTACCGCAGGGGCCAAAGCAGGAACAAGATTGATTCGGGGGGAAGCCGATGAGAGTTGATCCCCGAGTCAATCCTGCAACACATCGTTACCATCCGAGCGACAATCATAATCGGCGAATTCTTGCCAGTTCGGGCTGTTGCTTCCGGGCTTGACGAACCGACGACCCCGGCGGAACCTGCCGCTATCATTGACTGTCCAGTCAATGACCGGGAGGCACCGATGACCGAACAGATCACGGCCCGCCGTGCGGGCGGACGCGCAGCGCGGACGGCGCTGCGCGCGGCCCCGCTGGCGGACAATGTGCGCCCGGTGCGACCCGGCATGTCGGGCGGCCGCTACAACCCGCTGACCGAAGCCGAGGTTCTGCGCATCCACCACACAGCCCTGACCGCGCTGGAAGAGATCGGCCTGGCCGACGCGCCGGAATCAGGCGTCCAGATTCTGACCCGGGCGGGCGCGATCCTGGGCAGCGACGGGCGCATCCGGTTTCCGCGCGCGCTGATCGAGGACATGCTGGCCATCGCCGCGCGCGACATCACGCTTTTCGGGCGCAAGTCCGACCATGACCTGCACATCACCGGCACCCGCGTCTACTACGGCACAGCGGGTGCCGCCGTGCATGTCGTCGATGTCGAAGGGCGGCACTACCGCGAATCGACGGTGCAGGACCTGTTCGACGCGGCGCGGATCGTCGACCGGCTGGACAACGTCCATTTCCTGCAGCGCCCGATGGTCTGCCGCGACATCGCGGACAATCTGGCGATGGACCTGAACACGATCTATGCCTGCACGCGCGGCACGACCAAGCATGTCGGCACGTCGTTCAGCGAGCCGGATTTCGTCGGACCCGCCTTCGACCTGATCCACATGATCGCGGGCGGCGAGGACAAGTGGCGCGCGCGGCCGTTCATCAGCAATTCGAACTGCTTTGTCGTGCCGCCGATGAAATTCGCCACCGACGCCTGCCGCACGATGGAGAAGTGCATCGCGGGCGGCATGCCCGTGCTGCTGCTGTCCGCCGGCCAGGCAGGGGCCACGGCCCCTGCGCCCATCGCGGGTGCCATTGTGCAGGCGGTCGCAGAATGTCTGGCCGGCGTCGTCTATGTGAATGCCATCCAGCCCGGCTACCCCGCGATCTTCGGCACCTGGCCGTTCGTGTCCGACCTGCGCACGGGGGCGATGTCGGGCGGATCGGGTGAACAGGCGCTGCTGACCGCGGGCTGCGCGCAGATGTGCCGGTTCTACGGACTGCCGGGGGGTGCCGCGGCGGGGATCGCGGATGCCAAACTGCCGGACATGCAGGCGGGCTGGGAGCAGGCGATATCGAACGTCATGGCGGGCCTCGCGGGCCTGAACCTTGTCTATGAATGCGCAGGCATGCACGCGTCGCTTCTGGGCTTCTGCATGGAAAGCCTGATCCTGGGCGACGACCTTCTGGGGCAGGCGCAGCGCTGCGTCCGGGGGATCGAGGTCGATGACGACTCGCTGTCGCTGGAGACGATCCGCGCCACCTGCATCGGGGGGCCGGGGCATTACCTCGGGTCGGACCAGACGCTCAGCCGGATGCAGACCGACTATATCTACCCGGCGCTCGGCGACCGCTCCTCGCCCAAGGAATGGGTCGAAAAAGGCCGTCCCGACCTGATCCAGAAGGCCATCGCGCGCAAGCTGGAAATCCTCGGAACGCGGTCCCGCGCCGAATTCCCGGCGGATGTCGACCGGGCGATCCGCGCGGCATTCCCGATCCACCTGCCCGCGTGACCGGATGGCCCTGCAGAACCGCGTCATGCCCTGGGGCGAGATCGTCGCGGACCCCGCGCGCGGCACGCTGACGGGCAACCGGGGCATCCTGCATGACGACAGGCGCCAGCTCGGGTCGGCGCGGTGGCGGCACAGGGCGTGGATTTCCTGCACGCTGCACTGGCGGCGATGTCCGCCGCGTGCCGATGACGCCGGGGACATGGACGGAACTGTTCTTCCTGGATGAGGCGGTGGCGCTTGCGGCGGGGCACCGGCCCTGCGGCTACTGCCGCCGCGCGGCCTATCGGCGCTTTCAGGCGGCGTGGGCGGCTGCGGGTCTGGGCGATGCGCGCGGCCCGGCGATGGACGCGGTTCTGCACCCCGCGCGCATCCGGCGCGACACGGACGGCGCGGCGCATCACGCCGAGGCCGCAGGTCTGCCCGACGGGGCGTTCATCCTGCACGACGGGCAGGCCGCGCGTGTGGCGGGCGCGACCGTCCTACCCTTCCGGCCCGACGGCTACGGCCCGCCCCTGCCCCGCCCGTCCGGCATCGTGCCCGTGCTGACGCCCGCGCCCATGGTTGCCGTGCTTGCCGCAGGCTACCGCCCGGACGGGGATGGCGCATGACCGACCTGTCCGCCTTCACCCCCGGCTATGACATCCCCGCCTTGCCCGGCTGGACCGAGGCGCAGATCGCCACGCCCGCCCTGATCCTCGATGCCGACGCGCTGGGCCGGAACATCGCGCGGATGCAGGCGGCGGCGCATTCGGCCGGGGTCGCGCTGCGTCCGCATGGCAAGATGCACAAGTCGGCGGACGTGGCCCGCCTGCAGATCGCGGCGGGGCGGTCGGCATCTGTGCGCAGAAGGTGAGCGAGGCCGAGGCGTTCCGACGTGCGGGCATCGCGGATATTCTGGTGTCGAATGAAGTGCGCGGGCCCGAGCGCTGCGCGCGTCTGGCGCGACTTGCGCAGTCGGGGCCGACGGCTGCATGTGTTGACGATGCGGGCGGCGTGGCCGAACTGTCTGCGGCGGCGGTCGCGGCGGGCGTCACGATCCGCGTATTGGTCGAGGTCGATACCGGCCACGGTCGCTGCGGCGTGACCTCGCCCGGCAGCCGCCGTCGCGCTGGCCCGCGCCGTGACCGATGCGCCCGGCCTGACCTTCGGCGGCCTTCAGGCCTATCAGGGTGCCGCGCAGCTTATTGCTGATCCTGCGGAACGCGCCGGTGCGATTGCGGCCTCGCTGGACCGTACCCGCGCCGCGCGGGATGCCATACTGTCCGCGGGTCTTCCCTGCCTGACAGTCAGCGGCGCAGGCACCGGCAGTTTCGCCCTCGAGGCCGCCTCGGGCCTCTACACCGAACTGCAATGCGGATCCTACGCCTTCATGGACGCACATTACGCCCGTGTTCTGAACACCGAGGGGTTCGAGCATGCCCTGTTCATTCTCACCTCCGTCCTGTCCAAAACCCACCCTGGCAAGGCCGTCTGCGACGCGGGCCTGAAGGTCACGACGACCGAAAGCGGCCTGCCCCGTGCTCAACCATGGCAGGCGTCACTTACACCGCCGCCTCGGACGAACACGGCACGCTGGATGACCCAGATGACCGCCTGCGCGTCGGTGATCGCCTGCGCCTGATCCCCGGCCATTGCGACCCGACCTGCAACCTGCATGACTGGTACGCAGTCATGCGGGGCGACACCGTCGAAGCTCTCTGGCCCGTGACCGCGCGCGGCAAGCACTACTGAAGGACCGGACCGATGGACTTTGCCCTTTCCGACGAACAGCGCATGATCGCCGAGACCACGCGCGCCTTTGTCGAGGCCGAGCTGTATCCCGCATGAGGCGCTGGTCGAACGCACCGGGCACCTGCCGATGGAGATCATCCGCGAGGTTCAGGCCAAGGCCATCGCCGCCGGTCTCTATGCCGCGAACATCCCCGCGGAACACGGCGGCGGCGGCCTCGATACCCTCACCTGGCTCCTCTACGAGCGCGAGCTTGGCCGCGCGAACTATGCGCTCCACTGGACCTGCGTCGCCCGGCCCTCGAACATCCTCTGCGCGGGCACGCCTGCGCAACGGAAACGCTGGCTCGACCCCTGCATCAGGGGCGAGACCTGGGACTGCCTCGCCATGACCGAACCCGGCGCCGGGTCCGATCTGCGCGGCATGAAGGCGTCGCCCGCGGCAGGATGGTACCGACTGGGTGCTGAACGGCACCAAGCACTTCATCAGCCATGCCGACATCGCAGGCTTCACGGTCGCCTTCATGGCGACGGGCGAGGAGGAGACGCCGAAGGGCAAGAAGAAACGCATCACGGCGTTCTTCGTGGACAAGGGCACCAAGGGCTTCACGGTGCGCGACGGCTACCGGAATGTCAGCCACCGGGGCTACACCAACGCGATCCTCGAATTCGACGACTGCCGGGTGCCCGCGGAAAACATCCTCGGCGAGGTGCACAAGGGCTTCGAGGTCGCCAATGACTGGCTGGGCGCGACCCGCCTTCAGGTCGCGGCCACCAGCCTTGGACGTGCGGAGCGCGCCTTCGGGCACGCGGTCGGATGGGCGGCGGAGCGCGAGCAGTTCGGCCAGAAGATCGGGAAATTCCAGGGCGTGAGTTTCAAGCTGGCCGACATGGCCGTGGCGATCAGGGCGTCGGAGCTGCTGCTGCTGAGTGCCGCCTGGAAATACGATGCGGGCACGGTGACGGAAGGCGACATGGCGATGGCCAAGCTGAAGGCAACCGAGACACTGGCGATGGTCGCGGACGAGGCGATCCAGATCCACGGCGGCATGGGCCTGATGGAGGAACTGCCGCTGGAACGCATCTGGCGTGACGCGCGGGTCGAGCGGATCTGGGAGGGCACGAGCGAGATTCAGCGGCACATCATCAGCCGTGAGCTCTTGCGGGCGCATGGCGCCTGACCGGACCGCCGGGAGGGCTGTCTGCCCTCCCGGACCCTCCCGAGGATATTTGCAGACCGAAAATGAACTCTTCCTTTACCAAGATCAGTGACGCTCGCCCCGCGGTACAGGCTGGGAAGCCGATGACCGTGACCGGAAATGGCGGCCTGCCTGATGTATCTGGGCGGGCCGTTATCATTTTCGGTCCGCAAATATCCCGGGGTCCGGGGCAGCGCCCCGGCTGGTCCGGCAGGGCGCAGGGATGAAAGACCTCTCCCGCCTGCTTCGCCCCAGATCCATCGCCCTGCTCGGCGGAGGCTGGGCCGTGAACGTCGCGGCGCAGCTGAAGAAATCGGGCTACACCGGCGCGATCTGGCCGGTGAACCCCAAGCGCGCCGACATCCTCGGCATTCCGTGCTTTCCAAGCCTCGCCGATCTTCCCGGCACGCCCGACGCAGCCTTTGTCGGCGTGAACCGCGAGGCTTCCGTTGATGTGATCGCAGCGCTCGCCGCTATCGGCGCGGGCGGGGCCACCTGCTTCGCATCCGGCTTTGCGGAATCCGAGGCCGAAGGCACCGGCGGCGCGGACCTGCAGGGCCGGCTCGTCGCGGCGGCGGGCGACATGCCGATCCTCGGGCCCAACTGCTACGGGTTCCTCAACTACCTCGACAATGTCACGCTCTGGCCCGACCAGCATGGCGGGGTGCCGGTCGCGTCGGGCGTGGCCATCGTGGGGCAGTCGTCGAATGTGGCGATCAACATCACCATGCAGGCGCGCGGCCTGCCGCTGGCCTATATGCTGACGGCGGGCAATCAGGCGCAGACCTCGCTTGTCGGACCTCGGCATGGCGGCGCTGGCCGATGACCGGGTCACGGCGCTGGGGCTGCACATCGAGGGCTTCGGCGACATCCGCGCCTTCGAGCGGCTGGCGGAGTTTGCCCGCGCGCAGGGCAAGCCGGTCGTGGTGCTGAAATCCGGGCGGTCCGAGGCGGCGCAGGCGGCGACGATGACGCACACCGCGTCGCTGGCCGGGTCCGCTGCCGCATCCTCGGCGCTGATCGCACGTGTAGGCATGATCGAGGTGACGGGGCTGGCGGCGTTCCTCGAGACGCTGAAGCTGATGCATTTCGGCGGTCCGCTGGAGGGGGGCGGGATCGGGTCGGTCAACTGTTCGGGCGGCGAGGCGAGCCTGATCGCGGACGCGGCGGTCGGCACGGAGATCACCTTCCCGCCGTTCTCGCCCGCCGGGAAGGCGCGCCTGAACACGATCCTCGGGCCGATCGTGACGGTCGCCAACCCCTTGGACTACCACACGTTCATCTGGGGTGACACGGGCCGGATGACGGACTGCTTCGCGGCGGCCCTGGCCGAGGACCGGGCGCTGACCCTGTTCATCCTTGATCTGCCGCGCGCCGACCGCTGCGACCCGTCGGGCTATCGCTGTGCTGTCGATGCAATTCTGGGCGCGGTCGCGCGGACCGGGGCGCGCGCGGCGGTGCTGGCGAGCCTGCCCGAGAACCTGAACGAGAGCGCTGACGGCGGAGTTCCATGCGGCGGGCGTCGTCTGCCTGCATGGGATGGCCGAGGGGATCGCGGCGATTGATGCGGGCATCCGGGCGGGGCGTCTGCGGCAGAGGCACCTTCCGGGGCCGGTACTCGCTGCGGCCCGACGGGGCCGGTTCGGTGACGCTGGGCGAGGATCAGGCGAAGGCGGCGCTGGCGGCGCATGGGCTGGCGGTGCCGCGTTCGGTGACGGGTGCCACGCCGGAGGCGCTGGCGGGGGCTGCGGCGGGATTGCGGTTTCCTGTGGCACTGAAGGGGCTGGGCATCGCGCACAAGACCGAGGCGGGCGCGGTCAGGCTGAACATCGCATCGGCAGAGGTGCTGGAAGAAGCGGCGCTGGCGATGACGGGCGCACAGGGGTTTCTGGCCGAGGAGATGGTGACGGGTGCAGTGGCCGAGCTTCTGGTTGGCGTGACGCGCGATCCGACCGGGCTGATGCTGCTGACGCTGGGCGCGGGCGGCGTGATGGCGGAACTGTTGGCCGATACGGCGTCGGTCCTGCTGCCCTGCGACGCGGAGGACGTGCGCACAGCGCTGGGGTCGCTCAGGGCCATGCGGCTGCTGGAGGGATGGCGCGGCGGGCCCGCTGCGGACCTGGACGCTGTCGTGGCCGCTGTCATGGCCGTCGCGGCCTATGCGGCGGCCGAGCCGCGCCTGATCGAGCTTGACGTGAACCCCCTGATCGCCACGCCCGAGCGGGCGGTGGCGGTCGATGCCCTTATCCGGCTCATGGAGGACTGATGATGCAGATGCTGACCGAGGGACCGATCCGCACCCGGGTCGAAGGCGCGGTGCTGGAGGTGACGCTGGACCGGCCGAAGGCGAACGCGATCGATCTGGCGACCAGCCGGGTCATGGGGCAGGTGTTCGCGGGCTTCCGAGATGACGACGCCCTGCGCGTGGCGATCCTGCGGGCGGAGGGCGCGAAATTCTTCTGCCCCGGCTGGGACCTCAAGGCTGCGGCGGCGGGCGATGCGGTCGATGGCGACTACGGCGTCGGCGGCTTCGGGGGTCTGCAGGAACTGCCGGGGCTGAACAAGCCGGTCATCGCGGCGGTGAACGGCATTGCCTGCGGCGGCGGGCTGGAGCTGGCCCTGTCCTGCGATCTGATCCTTGCATCGGACAACGCGACCTTCGCGCTGCCGGAAATCCGGTCGGGAACGGTCGCTGATGCCGGGTCGATCAAGCTGCCGAAGCGCATTCCCTATCACGTCGCGATGGACCTGCTGCTGACCGGGCGCTGGTTCGACGCGGAGGAGGCGCTGCGCTGGGGGCTGCTGCGCGAGATCACCACGCAAGCCGACCTGATGCCGAAAACATGGGCGCTGGCGCGGCTTCTGGAGAGCGGCCCGCCCCTCGTCTACGCGGCGATCAAGGAAGTGGTGCGCGAGGCCGAGGCACGGAAGTTTCAGGAGGCGCTGAGCTTGTCACGCAACGCCGCCTGCCGACGGTGGACCGTCTTTACGGGTCCGAGGACAACAAGGAAGGCGCGCACGCCTTCGCCGAAAAGCGCGATCCGGTCTGGCGGGGGCGGTAGCGCGCGTTTGTTTCCATAGGCTGCACAATGCCCCGGTTGCGGGAAATCCGTGCAAATCGGGCACGCTATTGACGCCCCAATGCCGGTAAACCGGAATTTCCCGCGCAGGGCGGCGGGTCTAGGGTAGAAGCGGGCGAGCGCCCCGACTCGGCATGCGCTGCAGGCATGTCATTGGCCAAGCGAGAGATTTGCGCAGATGAAGACCATTTCCGTCGTATCGCCCTGCTACAACGAGGAAGACAACGTCGAGACCTGCTACGAGACGGTCAAGGCGATCTTCGCGCGCGACCTGCCGGGCTATCGCCTCGAACATGTGTTCATCGACAATGCCAGCACCGACCGCACGGTCGAGATACTGCGCGGCATCGCGGCCCGCGACCCGGGTGTGCGTGTCGTTGTCAACGCGCGCAACTTCGGGGTGTTCCGGTCGACCTTCAACGGGCTGCGCCATGCCTCAGGCGACGCGATTCTTGGTGATGCTGCCGGTCGATCTGCAGGACCCGCCCGAACTGATCCCGGAATTTGTCGGCCTGTGGGAGCAGGGCTATGAGGTCGTGGCGGGCGCGCGGTCCACGCGCGAGGAGACCTTCGCCTTAAGAACGTCGCGCAAGATATTCTACAACATCGTGAATTCACTGTCGGACTTCGAGCTGTCACCCGATGTGGGGGAATTCCAGCTGATCGACCGCAAGGTGCTGAACGCGGTGCTGCAATACAACGACCACTACCCCTACATCCGCGGCATCATCGCAGTCGGTCGGCTTCAAGCGGATCATCATCCCCTATGTCTGGCGGGCGCGGAAGCGCGGCGTCAGCAAGCACAACCTGTTCATGCTGGTCGACCAGGCGCTGAACGCGATATTCTCGTTCACCAAGGCGCCGATGCGGTTCTGCACCTTTGCCGGGGTCGGCATTGCCGGGGTCTGCATGCTGTTCTCGATCCTGTCTGTCGTGGCCTATCTGCTGGGCTTCGGGAATGCCCCGCGCGGGACGACGACGATGATCGTGTCGCTGTTCTTCCTTTCGGGCATCCAGCTTCTGTTCATCGGGATGCTGGGCGAATACATCACCTCGATCCACAATCAGGTGCGCGGCGGCCCCATGGTGATCGAGCGCGAGCGGATCAACATCAGCGAGGCGGACAGCGACACCGCAGGCGGGCCGAGCGCGGATGGCAAGGTGCAGCCGATCCGGAAGAAAACCGTCACTGGGGTCTGACGGCGTGCGAAAGGCCACCAGATGACCAGCCGGATGGGCATAGCCGCGCGCGGCGCAGGGCTTGGCGCGCTGATTATGGCGGCCGGGCTTCTGGCTGCTGCGATCGCAGCGCCGCCCCGGTTGGCAGCACATCTGACCGAGCTGCGTCAGTTCTGGTTCCTGTCGGCGCTGGCAGTGGCCATTGCGGTTCTCGGTCTCAGTCTCTGGCGCGGCATAGGCAGGTTCGGGTTGGTTGCGGCGGCCGTTCTGACCGGCGGGGCGGCGCAGCTGTATCTGACCGACCCGCTCTGGTTCCCGCTGCCCACGCTGCGGCCGTCCGGCCCATGGGAACTTGCGATGGTCGCCCTGATCGCGGCAGAGGCGCTTGCTGCCTTTGCCGTGCTGTTCGCAGTCGGTGTGACGAGGGCCGCCCGTGACGCCTTGCGCAGCGTTGGCACGCTGCCCCTTCTTCTGCTGGCGGTCGCCACGGTTTTCCTGAGTGTCTCGGTCATGCGCCACGCCCACAACAGCGACTGGGCGGGTTATGCGCTTCGCCTCGTCACCGGCGGCGCACTGACGGCGGTGCATCTTGCCGCGCTCTGGGCGCTGTCGCTGCTGCGCCCTCCCGTGACGACGGTTCCGCGCCTGCCAGGCTGGGTCGCCCCATTGCTGGCCTTTGCGGCAAGCCTGATCACCTGCTGGGCGGGATTCGAGCGCCTTCCGCATGTCGAGGATGAATATGCCTACCTGTTCCAGGCCGCGACCTATGTCTCGGGCGCGCTGCACTTTCCCGCGCCGCCGGACGCGGCGATGCCGGGGCTGGTCTACTACCTGCTGACCGTTGACGACGCAGGCTGGTATTCTGTCACGGCGCCCGGCTGGCCCGCCGTCTTGGCAATCGGCGCTGCAATCGGCATGCCGTGGATCGTCAACCCGCTCCTGTTCGCGGTCACGGTGTGGTTCGCCCAGGATATGGCGCGGCGGCGCAGCGGCGACCGGTTTGCCGCCGTCTTCGCGCTACTGTTGGCGACGTCACCCTGGCTGGTCGCCTCGGCCGCGTCCCTGATGACACATTCCCTGACCCTGGCACTGATCGCTGTTGCCTGGTGGGCCGTCACGCTTGCCGACCAGCGCGGACGAGGTCGCGGGGCATGGCTGCTACTGGCCGCCGGGCTGGCGATCGGCTGGGTGTTCACCACCCGACCGCTCGATGGTCTGCTGATCGGTGTGCTGACCGGACTGTGGGTCGCACTCGGCCCGGCCCGCAGCCTGCTGCGAACGGCGGTTTACTCTGCCGGCGCGATTGGCTCTGGGTCGGTCTATCTGCTTTACAACCGCGCTATGACCGGTGATCCGCTGCTTGCGCCGCAGGACCGCTATCTGTCCCGCGTCTGGCACGCCGGGGCGAACGACTACGGCTTTGGTCCCAACATCGGGCCGCCCGGCGGCTGGGGCGCGCTTGACCTCCGGCCGGGCCACAACGCGCTTGAAGGCCTGATCAATACCACCAACAACCTGGTCTCGCTGCAGTTCGAGGGGTTCGGCTGGGCTGCGGGATCGCTGATCCTTGTCTTTGCGGCACTGCGCTGGCTGGCGCACGATGCCTTTGACCGGGCGATGTGGGCAGTCATCGGTGCGACAGTCGCGGTGCTGTTCTTCTACTGGTTCGCAGGCAGCTTCTATATCGGCCCACGCTATTGGTTCATCGCGGCGCTGCCGTTTGTCTGGCTGTCGGCGCGGGGTTTCGCCGCGATGCCCGGTGAAGGCAAGCACGGAGTGCTGTTGGTCCTGATCGTCAGCGGCCTTCTGGTGTTCCTGCCCTGGCGGGCTGTCACAAAGTACCATGACTACGGGAACGTCTACGCCGAATTGCGCGAGGCGCGCGCGACCGGCCAGTTCGGCAACGCGGTTGTCCTTGTCCGTTCGAGCGGCAACCCCGCTTCAGCGCTGGTGCTGAACCGGCCCGACTTCCCGGACGATGCACCTATCTTCCTGATCGACGGCGGCGAACGCGGCAAGCTGGACGAAGCGGCGATCCGCACGGCTTTTCCGGGGCGGCCGCTGATGCACTATCTGCCGCAGTGGCAGCGCGACCTTCCCTAAGCAGACCTGCCGTAGCGCGCGAAACGTGTCGGGCGGACGCTACTCTGCGGCGCAGCTCCAGTCCGTCACGGTGAAGAACCCCGGATCATAGACCTCGGCGTCGTGCAGCCAGGCGATGCGCCCGGCGTCGTAGCGGTTCACGTATTCCCAGACCTTCTCGCCCGACGCCGTCACCTGAAACGCGCGTCCCGCCTGCGCCTCGGTGATCATCATGCTGCCGTCCGGCAGCATCTGATGCGTGCCGCGTTCGGGCGAATACATCCGCTGACCATCCGTGGCACCGTAGATCAGCGTGGCCTGATCCGTCGCGGGGTCCACCGACCAGACGCGGCTGCCGCCTTCGCGCGACCCGTCGAGCGAGCCGTCGGAGTGGTTGTCGAACATCGTGATCCGCCCGTCCGGCCCGAAATCCGGGTCATGCTGGCGGACATAGGGTCCGGTCTTGAACCATTTCACCTTCGTCGCCGTCGCATCCGTCACCACGATCATGTTCAGGTTGCGGAAGTTCAGCATCAGGTCGCCCGCAGCGAACATCGGAAAGGCGGGGGCCAGGTCCGGCGACAGTTCCTCGACCTCGTTCAGGTGGAACTCTCCATCCACGCGCGTCTTGAACTGCGATCCGGCGGTCAGCTGCGGGGCCATCTGGTTTTCGATGAACATCTCAGTGACAGGCTTGCGCAGCGTCAGCTTGCCGTCAGCGTCGAACTTGTAGACGAGGTCCTCCCAGTAGGGCCCGTCGAAGGGCCAGGGCAGGTCCTTGGCCGCCTTGTCCACATGTTCGCCGCCCGCGATGACGATGCCGCCGTCGGCCAGCCAGTTCGGCGAATGATGCGTGATCTCGGTCGTGGCGAACTTGACCTTGCCGCAGCGGTTCAGCCGCACCATCCCGCAGGATTCAAAGCTGATGACGATGTCGCCATCGGGCGTGGCGATGGTGCCGTGCGGAATCGCGTTCCAGTTCGTCATCGGCGGATTGCGGCACTGCGCAGGGTTCGCCAGCTTGTCGAGCGCGCGCAGCCGCCATTCGTTGACCACCGACCCGTCGCGGCGGATCAGGCGCACATAGTTGTCATCCTTCAGGAACCCCGACAGCAGGATCAGGTCATCCGCGCCTGCGCGCGGGTCGTTCACCGTGACGCCGTCGCCTTCATACCGCGCGGGCTGCAGGAAGTGGATCGGCTCGGTCCCGCGCAGGTTCGGGATTTCGTCGATCAGCGTCGTTGCATTGTCCCAGACCTCGAATACCTTGCGGTAGACGACCGTGTCGCGATGCGCGGCATAGAGGCCCCCGAGGAAGGGCACGCCGACAGTCAGAAGCCCCGCCGCCGCCAGAAACACCGCCCGCGAACGCTCCATGCGCTACCCTTCCTGCACTGACTCGTCTGCCGCCGGCGCTTTCAGCCCGAACAGCCCCCGCACCACCGCCACCAGATCGATCACCAGACGGTCGCCGGTTCTGGCCCCCCTGCCGAACATCTGGTCCCGCGACACGACGAAGATGCGCGCGCCGGTATCCGTCGGCAGCACCGTCGTGCGGTGCGCTTCATAGACCGCCGGGTCGGCGATGTAGAGGCCGTAGCCGTCGACCTCGGCGAATTTCTCCCCATCCGCCGGGACCGCCTGGCTGACCGGCCTGATCCGGTAATTCACCGCCTGCCCGTCCGGCTTCGGGAACTCTGAATAGAACCACCAGACCAGGGGCGCGCCGTAGAAGCGTTCCTGCGCATCGGCGTCGCGGTAACCGATGGGGAACAGCTGTCCCAGCAGTTCATGCGCCACCGCCAGGGCCTTCGGATCGAACCCCCGGAACCGGTCGCCCGGCCCCCGCTCTGCCGTCTCGAAGACCGGCCCTGACGTTTCGATGGCCGCACCGATGCTGCGGTCGAAATCGTGCGGTTTCATCTCGGCCGGCCAGACCAGCCACAAGGACGCCGCCAGCCCGAGGCCCGCCAAGGGCCGCAGGAACCCCGCCGCGACGCCCGTATGCAGGTGCGGCGAGCGCCAGAACACGACCAGCGGGGCCAGCATGACCGGCGCGAAATGGTGCAGCAGGACGCGGTAGCCCTGCAGATAGAAGAACAGGAAGAACGCCGCCGTCGCCAGCGTCAGCACGCGGGACAGCCGGTCCTGGCTGCGCCAGGTCAGCAGGAAAGCGGCGGGCACGATGCCGCAGGGCACGATCACGAAGGCGAACCTCTCCCAGTCGGTCAGCGCGACATAGCGCAGCCGGTTGACGATGGCCTTGATCCCGAACTCGCCCTCGGCCGGATAGTTCAGGCCGAAAAGCCCGATCAGCATCGGCACCCCCACCGACACCGCCAGCGCCAGAGCCACGACAAGAATGCTTGCCCGCGTCCGGCGCGGATCGCTGCGGCCCCAGACCAGCCAGCAGGCCACCGCCACCATGCCCAGCCACAGCCCGCCCGTCGGGATCGTGATGGATGCCAGAAGCCCGGTCAGCACCATCATCGACAGACGGTCCTGCGCCAGCGCCAGCACGTAGCCAAGGAACAGCGCGATGGCGAGCGTCTCGCGCGCAGCGGGCATCGGGCTGTCGCCGAAATAGGGGTTGTAGCCGCCGGAATAGACGATGGTGATCGTGTAGACGCCCAGCGCGCCCGCGATCAGCAGATGGTCGCCAAGATGGATCGCACGGTCCCGCAGGCCCGCCCCGCCGAAGCGGATCAGCCCCGCGATCACCGGATAGACCATGGCGAGATACATCAGATACGGCGCGCGCACCGAAAACTCGGCCTCGCCCCAGAGCCGCACGAACCAGCTTTCCGGCAGCACGAACAGCACCATCGACAGGCCCGGTGCCTTGGCGATGGTACCCGCCTCGGGCATCCAGAACGGCCAGAGGGTGTTGATATAGAGCCGCGCGAACTGCAGCGAACCGCTGCCGTCGCCGGTGAAATTCTCCCAGTAGAACTTGGGCGCGAGCAGGATCAGCACCAGCAGGAACAGGATGACGCCGACCACAAGATCGGCGCGGTCCGGCCCGATGCGCAGCCGCATCCGCCTGCCCTGCGACAGCCGGACTGCAAGAAGCGCAAAGCAGAGCACCGCGACCGCCAGAACAAGGGCACCGAAGGCAGGCCCCTTCAGGACGGTGCCGGTGGCCAGCTGCAGGACCGCAGTCGGCAGGGTGATCGCCGGAAGGCTCCACGCGAAGCCGCAGATCAGCCAGTAGGCGACGCCCTTGTCGCGCCCGAAGGTGGCGGCCAGCGACAGGCCGGGGGCCAGGAACAGGATCGCGGTCGCCAGCGTGACAAGGGGGGTGAGGATGTAGAGCCGCAACGCCTGGGACGGGATCAGATAGGGCGACGGCCCCTGCCCCAGATCCCACATCGCCAGCGTGCCGCGCAGGACCGGGATGCCGCCGATCGCCAGCAGCGCGGCCACAAGACCGATCACTGCGCCGACCGCGAGGCCGCTTTTTCGTCCCAGGCGGGCCGTATCGTCCGCGACCGCCATCGGATCACCTCTTCCCGGTCTGGTCCGCCTTGCGGCGGATAAAAGGAATTTCGCCGGTCAGAACCGCCGACAGAAGAACAAACGACAGACCTGCCA
The DNA here is from genome assembly GCA_963819585.1 of uncultured Alphaproteobacteria bacterium. Taxonomy (GTDB): domain Bacteria; phylum Pseudomonadota; class Alphaproteobacteria; order Rhodobacterales; family Rhodobacteraceae; genus JAOADN01. The sequence goes on along the minus strand of CAWFWP010000004.1, from coordinate 80,898 downwards.
TCACCACCGCCAGCACCGCCTGCGCCACAAGCGGATGAAACCCGTAAGCCAATGCGCGCGCAAGGGAAAATGCGTTCACGGCGTAGATCGCGGCATAGGCGGCGGCATAGGCGGGCAGGCGGCGGAAGCCTTCGGTGCCGAAGACCAGACGCGCGTGGGTCGCGTAGTTCCACAGAACGCCGAGCGCGAAGGCCAAAGCCAGAGCGGGCTGTGGCGACAGCCCCGCGAGCACCAGCACGGCATAGAGCGCGTAACCGACGGCGGTGTTCAGTACACCGACCGCAAGAAAGCGGATCAGCCGCTGGCCATGGCCGAGGCTGGCGAGCGACGCGCGTGTCATGCGGCGATCCCCTCGGCCGCCAGCAGCGCTGCGACGCCTGTGGTGAGGTCGTGGGCGGGGCGGAACCCGGTGGCGCGGGTCAGCAGGGTCACGTCAGCGCACAGCTCTGCCGGGTCATCTGCGGGACGCTGCCGCGCGCCGAGGCGGATCAGGTCGGGCCGCCCGATCTGGCGCGCGACCTCTGCGATCAGGTCGCGCACGGGAATCGCCCGGCCCGACGCGACGTTGACCGCGCCGGTTGCATCGGATGCCAGAAGGCCCGCCAGCGCCTGCCCCAGATCGCCGGAGTAGAGGAAATCGCGCCGCTGCAGCCCGTCGGTGCAGTCCACCATGCGCGCCCCGCCCGCAGTCCGCGCACCAGATCGCCGACCAGCCGCCCTTCGGGTTCGCCCGGCCCGAAGACAAAGAACGGCCGCGCCCAGACCAGCGCGACGCCAAGGCCGGGCGCGGCGGCACGGGCGGCCTCGCCTGCGCGGGCCTTGGCCTGGCCGTAGCGCGTCGCCGGGCGCAGGGGTGCGGTCTCTGCCAGCAGGCCCGGCCCGGTCCAGTCGTATTCGGCGCAACTGCCCGCGATCAGCGCGCGCCGTCCCCCGCCGTCGGCAAAACACTGCAGCAGGGTCGACGTCGCCCCGGCCCAGTCATCGTTCACCGGCGAATGCCAGCGGTCGGCCCCGTCAGCCCAGGCAAGATGCACCAGATGCGTCGCGCGGGCATCGCCGACAGCGCGGGTCATGGCACCCATGTCCAGCAGATCGCAGGCAACCGCCCGAACGGCCCCCGGCACGGACCGGCCCGACCGCGACAGGGCGATCACCTCGGCACCCAGACCTGCCAGCGCCGCCGCCGTCGCGCGGCCGATCAGGCCGGTGGCCCCGGTCAGCAGGACACGCGCGCCGGTCAGGCGGGTCATGGGCATCAGGCCGTGATGCTGATCGACGGGATCGCGGTCACGAACTGCGTGCCTTCGGCCCGAAGATCGCCCAGCTGCGCGATGACCTCCGCCTTGATGTTCCACGGCAGGATCACCACGTAATCCGGCCTTCTGTCACGCAATTCATCGACATCATGCACCGGGATATGGCTGCCGGGCAGCAGCGTGTTCTGCTTGGCGGGGTTCTTGTCCACGCAGAAGGGGATCAGGTCGGCCCCGATCCCGCAGTAGTTCAGCAGCGTGTTGCCCTTGGCCGCAGCGCCATAGGCCGCGACGGACCGGCCCGCGTCCTGCGCCTGGGTCAGGAAATCCATCAGCCCGGCGCGGACGCCTTCGCATTTCTCGGTGAAGCCCAGATAGCCCTCGGCCCGGTCGAAGCCTGCGCTGGCTTCGTCCGCCCGAACCTTGGCGACGCCGGGACGCTCGGCATGGGAAGCGGCCTTCCGGCAGCCATAGACGCGCAGCGACCCGCCATGTGTCGGCAGCTCCTCGACCTCGAACACCCGCAGTCCCGCCGCGGCGAAAATCTTCTCGACCGCGATCAGCGAGAGGTAGGAGTAGTGTTCGTGATAGATCGTGTCGAACTGCACGTGCCGGATCATGTTCAAGAGATGCGGGAACTCCACGGTATAGACCGCATCACCGGTCAGCAGTGCCGCGACGCCGCGCACAAAATCATTGATGTCAGGGACATGGGCGAGGACATTCGCGGAACAGATGAGGTTCGGGCGCTTGCCTTCCGCCGCCAGTTTCTTCGCGTTCGCTTCGGTGAAGAACTCCACCCGCGTCGGCACGCCCTTTTTTTCGGCCTCTGCCGCCGTGTTCGCGGTCGGCTCGATGCCCAGCACCGGCACGCCTGCCTTGGCGAAGTACTGCAGGAGATAGCCGTCATTCGACGCGATCTCGATGACCAGCGACTTCGGCCCCAGCCCCAGCTCGGCAGTCATCTTCGCCGCGTAGGCCTGGCAGTGCTTCAGCCAGCTGTCCGAGAAGGAACTGAAATAGGCGTAGTGGCCGTCAAAGATGTCCTCCGCAGGGACCACGTCATCGACCTGCACCAGCCAGCAGGCCTCGCAGACCCGGGCATGCAGCGGATAGACCGGGTCGGCCAGCCGGGCATTCGCCAGGGGAACATAGGAATTCGCCAGCGGCTGCAGCCCCAGATCGACCAGCGTCAGGGACAGGGGCGCGCCGCAGGACCGGCAGGTGGGGTTCGTCACGGGATCAATCCTTCATACTCGGCAATCTGCCTGGCGGTCAGGGCGGCGGCATCATCGCCCCGCGACCAGCCGCCATACCACCCGGCGGTCAGCCGGATGCAGTCTTCAAACGTCAGTGCGGGCGTCCAGTTCAGGCCGACCCGCGCCTTGGTGCAGTCGAGCCGCAGAAGCCTGGCCTCATGCAGCGTCGCCGTCGCTTCGTCCACCACGATGCGCCCCTGCCCGAGGCCCGCGACCACGGCCTCTGCGACCTCGATCACCGCGCGTTCATCGCGCCGGTCCGGGCCGAAGTTCCAGCCCTCTGCCGCCGCGTCGTCACCGCCTGCCAGCCGCTCGGCCAGCATCAGATACCCGCGCAGAGGCTCCAGCACATGCTGCCAGGGCCGGACCGAGTTCGGCGCGCGCAGCGTGACCGCCCCCTCCGCTCCCAGACACCCCCGCACGATGTCCGGCACCAGCCGGTCTTCGGACCAGTCGCCGCCGCCGATCACATTGCCCGCCCGCGCCGTCGCCACCCGCGCCGGATGGTCAGCCCAAGGCGCATAGAACGACTTCGCCATCGACTGCGCCGCAATCTCGCAGGCCCCTTTCGACGCCGAATAGGGGTCGCGCCCGCCCATCGCGTCGGTCTCGCGGTAGCCCCAGATCTGTTCGACATTGTCATAGGCCTTGTCGGACGTCGCCACGACGACGGCCCGCAGGTCCGGACAGGCGCGCGCGGCATCAAGCAGCTGCACCGTGCCCAGCACGTTCGACGCAAAGGTGCCGACCGGGTCGCGGTAGGACCGCCGCACCAGCGCCTGCGCCGCCAGATGCAGGATCACCTGCGGCCGCGCCTCGGCCATCGTCCGGTCCAGGGTTGCGCGGTCGTTCAGATCCGCCGTGACCGACCGCACGCCGTTCAGACGCAGCAAATTCCACAGGTTCGGTTCGGTTTCGGGCGCAAGGGCATAGCCCGTCACCTCGGCCCCCATGGCGTGCAGCCATGCCACGGCCCAGGCCCCCTTGAAGCCCGTATGCCCCGTCACCAGGACGCGGCGGCCGTTCCAGAAGGCGCGGTTCAAGCCCAGACCTTCCACGGGGCTTTCCCGGATGCCCAGTGCTCTTCCAGTTCCTGCTTTTCGCGGATCGTGTCCATCGGCTGCCAGAAGCCCTTGTGTTCATAGGCCATCAGCTGGCCGTCATCGGCCAGGCCCGCGCAGCGGGGCCTGTTCCCAGATCGTCGCATCGCCGTCGAGATATTTCGCCACCTTCGGTGACAACACGAAGAACCCGCCGTTGATCAGCCCCCCGTCGCCCTGCGGCTTTTCGCTGAAATCGCTGACGGCGTCGCCCTCGATCTTCAGCTGCCCGAAGCGCCGCGGCGGCGGAACCGCCGTCACCGTCGCAAGTTTCCCGTGGCCCTTGTGGAACCCGATCAGGCCCTTGATGTTCACGTCACCCACACCGTCGCCATAGGTCAGGCAGAACGCCTCTTCGTCCTTGAGGTACGGCATCACCCGCCCCAGCCGCCCGCCCGTCATGCTGTCTGCCCCGGTATCGACAAGCGTGACGCGCCAGGGTTCGGACTGGGTCCGGTGGACCTCCATCGAGTTTTTGCCGAGATCGAAGGTCACGTCCGAGGAGTGCAGGTAGAAGTTGGCGAAGTATTCCTTGATGACATAACCGCGGTAGCCGAGGCAGATGATAAAGTCGTTCACGCCATGCGCCGAGTAGATCTTCATGATGTGCCACAGCATCGGGCGGCCGCCGATATCGACCATCGGTTTCGGGATGCGCACCGTCTCTTCCGACAGGCGCGTGCCGAGACCCCCGGCGAGAATGACGCATTTCATCGGGCGGAATACCTTTCGGATCAATGGTCAGACAGCTTCCGGGTGTAAGCGAAACTCCTGCACCGTGACACGGGTTTTTGCCGCCATGAGCAGAGATTGTCCAAGTTCTGCGCACAGTCAGTGCGAAGCGGCCCCAGCGATGTGATCCGGGAAACCGAATTCCGATGAAGCGACAGTCGGTTGACGGCCCGGGCGGCGATGCTAAGGTCCGCGCCGACGACAGGCTTACCTGCCGTGCGCACAATCCGGAATTTCAGTGTCCACATGCAGAAGCTGATCTTCGCCAAAGTCGAAGCCTGGGTCATTCTGCTTCTGATACTGCTCGGTCTGCTGGCCATGATCGGTTTCGGTGCGGCCGTGCTGAGCGCGGAACGCGGTCAGCCCCGGTTCGGCGCGGCCAGCCGCGCCGCCCTGACGGTCGCCGAGCTTCCCGAGACTGTCGGGGAACTCTTGAAGTCGGATGACCGGATGAAGACCTTCGTGTCCGAACGCTGGGCCGACCGGCCCGCCGGCTGGACCATTGCGCCCGGGCCTGCCCTGCCGGGCTACGTGCTGCTCAGCCGTTTCGACGCCGACCGGGGACGCAACGCGGTCGGGCTGTTCCGGCTGGCGGACGGCAGTCTCGCCCATGAATGGCTGCCCGATGCCGACCTGCTGCTGGCCGATGCGAAACGCACGTCGAACATCGCCGATTACACCGGCTGGACCCGCGCCGCCTGGCGCGCGATCCATCCCTATCTGACTCCGGAGGGCGACCTTATCGTCAAGGACCACCACGGGCCGTTGATGCGGATCGACATCTGCGGCGGGCGGACCTGGATGAATGACGACTTCATGTTTCACCATTCGACCGAATCCGACGGTGCTGACGGATTCTGGATTCCGTCGCTCATCGAACCGCAGTCCGTCGAGAAGGTGCGTCCGGACTTCTACGAGGACGCGATCACCCATGTCGCAGCCGACGGCAGCATCCTTCTGCAGCGGTCGGTCGCGCAGATCCTGCTCGGCCACGGCATGGAATACCTGATCTTCGCCACCGGCAACTACGACAGTGATCCCGTCCACCTGAACGACATCCAGCCGGTCCTGGCCGACGGTCCCTACTGGAAGAAGGGCGATCTTTTCCTGTCGTCACGGCACATGTCGACGCTGTTCCTGTACCGCCCGTCCACAGACGAAATCCTCTGGATGAAGCGCGGACCGTGGATGGCGCAGCATGACATCGACATTCTTGATGACCATCGCATCGCGGTCTTCAACAACAACGCCTACGACCGCGGCCAGGGACCCTATGTCCGCGACCATAATTCCATCGCTGTGTACGATTTCGCCACGGACACCATCACCCACCCGTTCGATACCTCACTGGCGTCAGAAGCCGTCAGGACTCTGTTCGAGGGGCTGTTCACGATCCTTCCGGACGGGACCGCGATGGTGGAAGAGGAAAACTCCGGTCGTCTGCTCTTTGTCACGGCAGACGGGGCGACGCGCGCGACCTATATCAACACGGCATCCGACGGATCGTCCTATCGCCTCGGGTGGAGCCGATGGATCGACCAGGCCACCGGTGATGCTTTTGCGGCAAGGCTGGCCGCCACAACCTGCGCGGCAAACTGATAGGTCGCGTTCCGCGCCCGCCTGAACCTTTCCGCGACTGTCAATCCGCGGCTGCCGGATTGTCCGCGCTGACATAGTAGGCACCCTGGGTCGAGAACCGTGCCGTTGTTCCGCGCTCGTTCAATCCCTTCAGCTTGACGAACTGCGCGATGCTCAGCGTCTTTTCGTAAAGCCAGAGCGGCGTCGAGGACGCGACATCGAACTCCACCGCGCGGCCCTTGCGGGTTTCGCTGACCAGAATGCGCTGCCCGTCCGGGCTGAGCGCGATCACGCCCGCCTCGTCCGATTTGAAGGGCAGCACCTTGTCGCCTTCGTCACCTTCCGGGAACAGCGTCTCGCCCGTGCCGTCACGCGGATCAACCGCCACCACGCGCGACCCGCCAAGCGACCGGTCCCCGGCGCGGTTGTCGAACAACGCCAGGCGTCCGTCGGGCAGAAACACCGGACTGTGCTGCGCCGCGAACCCGCCCCGGATGATGTGTCGCAGCGCGCCGGTCGCGCGGTCGAGGACAAGGATGCTCGACGTCTCGCGCAGGCTCAGGGCCAGATCGCCCGGCTTCGTGCCGGGCATCCGCGCTGCGGCTGCCGGCGTCACCTCGGCGATGCCGTTGACATGATGCGGGTTGCAGCCGCTCTGTACCGAATACAGGATCGACGTCAGTCCCGCATCGGCCAGCACGTCGTCGATCCAGAATTCCGCCTGCAGGTTTCCGTCCGGGGCAAACACCCGGACACCTTCGGAATCCACCAGCCCGTCCGCGCACTGACGCTCGATCAGGGTCTGCCCGAAGTAGTCATCGGCAGGCAGGTACCGGGCCGAGGGCACAAAAATGGTGCCGTCCGCGCCCACGGTCGCCCAGTGATGCGACGCGTTGCCGATCGCCCATTCGAACGCGCCGTCGAGACCGATCTTGGCCATCCCGACCTGATAGGGAAAGGTGTTGCGGCCCTGCAGGGTCAGGACCAGCCCGCCATCCGGGGTCAGCGCGACGCCCGTGACATAGACCGACATGTCGGTGACTTCGCCGTCGGTCACGCTCAGTTCCGCCATAATCGGTGCAGGATCGGTCTGCCAGGTATGGGTGATCCGGCCCTCGCGGTCCGTCACCCAGGCCACGCAGCCGAAGTCAGGACAGGCATCCATGTTCTGCCAGAAGCCGCCCGCGATCAGCACCCGTTCGTTGCCTGCGCCCGGATTCAGCGTGGTGGCGGCGAGGATCGGCTGCGGTTCGGGATAGACATAAAGCGCATTGGTCGGAAGCCGCTCCGGCTCCATCTTGCGCATCGCGTCCCAGCCCAGCAGCAGCCACTGGACCTGAGCATAGGGAAACACCTGAAACACCATCACCGCGATGCCCGCGGCAAAAGCCAGGAAAAAAGCGGCACCCGCTGCGATCCAGCGCCCGGCCTGATCGGAAAGGTACCTCATGCTGGAAATGCCTCGGAAAATTCCCCAACTCCCACGCCAACTCTCCCCTCCCCGCAGTCTTCCACGGCAATACGACCCGGCGCAATCCCGGATTGCCGCCAGGGCCGCACTGCCCCTCAAAACGGCGTGAAACGGATCGTTGGCGTGCCTTGCATCCTAGCCGACCACGTGCCCCTTGCGCCCCGGCGGGCGAGCCGTGAAGATGCCCGCACAGCGGCCACGCCGGGCCCTTCCGCACAGAAAGCACCCGATATGGAACTGAACGACGAAATCCTGATCGCGGCACCCCGCGACCGTGTCTTTGCGGCGCTGAACGACCCGGACATCCTGCGCTCCTCGATCCCCGGCTGCGAGGAACTGATCAAGCATTCCGACACCGACCTCGAGGCAAAGGTCGTGCTCAAGATCGGTCCGGTGAAGGCGCGCTTTGCAGGCAAGGTCACGCTGGACCAGACCGGCGCGCCCGACCGCTTCACCCTGACCGGCGAAGGCAACGGCGGCATCGCGGGTTTCGCCAAGGGCGGTGCGTCGGTCGAGCTGATCGAGGACCCCGAAGGCACGCTGCTGCGCTATACGGCGACCGCCGATGTCGGCGGCAAGCTGGCGCAGCTCGGCAACCGCCTGATCGCCGGGACGGCACGGTCGCTGAGCGAGAAGTTCTTCGAGAATTTCCGCGCGGCGGTGACAGGCGGGGTGACACCCGCGCCCTGACATCCGTTCAGCTTCGGGCCGCCCAAGCGTCGCGCAGGCCGCGCAGATAGGACGCCACGTCCATGTCCCGCGTCAGGGCCAGCGCCCGATCCGTCGCGGCGGCGGCGGCGTCGCTTCGGCCCAGCGCCGCCAGCGCATGCGCCCGCGTCACCCACCAGGGCTGATACACGGTCGGTCCGCGCCGCGCCGATCCGGTCCAGCGCGGCCAGCGCGTCCCCGGCCCGACCCGCCTCGACCAGCGCACCGGCTTGCGCGACCAGCACCCCGACCGTCGGGCTGTGCGCGGCCAGCATCAGGTAGAGCGTGGTCAGCGCGCCGTGATTCAGGACGCCCGTGACTGCCCGTTGCGCATGCACCGACTGGATCGCCGCCTCGCACTGATAGCGCCCGAAAACACCCATGCGCGACGCCTCGGTCAGCAGGCCCTCGGCTTCGATGATCTCGCCGCGCGACCAGAGCCGTGAATCCTGAAGCGACAGCGGCACGAACGCCCCGCCAGCGTCCCGTCGCGCCGCCCGCCTCGCGTCGCAGAACAGCATCAGGGCCAGCAGACCCTTCGCCTCGGGCGCACCCGGCATCAGTGCAACCAAGAGCCGCGCCAGAAAGATCGCTTCGCCTGTCAGGCCGGGCGCGCCGTCATCCGCGCCCGCCACCGCGTCCCACCCGGTCACGAAGGCGGCGTAGACCGCGTCCAGCACGTCCGACATCCGGTCCGGCAGATCACCCGGGTCGGGCAGCGCGAACCGGAGCCCGGCATCGCGGATCTTGGCCTTGACCCGCACCAGGCGCTGCCCCATCGCCGCGGGCTGCACCAGAAATGCCGCCGCGATCCGCGCAGCGTCCAGCCCGAGAACCGTCTGCAGCATCAGTGGCGTCCGCGACGCAGGGTCAATCGCGGGGTGCGCGCAGACGAACATGAGCTTCAGGCGGTCGTCACCGACCCCGTCGGCGTCACCTTTCCGGTCCGCCTCGCGTCGTTCGATTTCGTCCGTCATCGCCTCGCGTGTCCGGTCCTGCCGCCGTGCGTTCGCTGCGCGGTTTCGCGCAGTGGTCAGCAGCCACCCATCCGGATTCGCGGGCACGCCGCGTTCCGGCCAGACCCGCAATGCCGTCGCGAAGGCGTCCGCCAGCGCATCCTCGGCCGCAGCGATGTCGCGTGTGCGGGCGGCAAGGATCGACAGCAGCCGCCCGTACGAGGCGCGCGCCGCAAGTTCGGCTGCGGCGCGCGCGTCCGGCATCGCGCTCAGGCCCCGCCATCGACATAGGGCGGCATCACCGGACGCAGTTCGACCGATGCGGTCAGCGCCGACGGTGCTTTCGCCGCCCAGTCAAGCGCGGTGTCAAGGTCGGGCACCTCGATCACGAAATAGCCGCCAAGCTGCTCCTTGGTGTCAGCGAAGGGTCCGTCCTGGACCATCCGCTTTCCGTCGCGCACCCGCAGTGTGGTCGCGGTGTAGGGTCCCTGCAGCCCGTCGCCCTTGACGATCACGCCAGCGGCGCGCATCGCCGTGATGAATTCCATCCAGCCGCCCCAGTAGCCCTGGGCCTGCGCAGGGTGGTTCCGCTTGGCGAATTCGGCCTCGGTCTCGTTCAGAAGCAGCATGTATTGCATGGTCAGGTATCCTTGAGGGTTTGAAAAGGGGATGTGCCGGACCGCGGCGGCGGCCACCGGCAGGTATTGTCAGACAAGCCAGCTGCGGGCGCGGGCATGGCGGGCGATCCAGAGCAGGACTGCCGCGATCACGACAACGACGCCAAGGATGGCCAGCTGCTGCGGTATACCGGCAAAGACACCATAGGCCCCATCCCCTGCGAACAGTGCAAGATAGCCCGCAAGCGACGCCGTCAGCACCGGCACCGCCATGCGGCTGCGCATCAGGATCAGGACGGACCCGATCAATCCGCCTGCCACGCCGATCGCGAAGACCAGCGTCATCCAGACGGGCAGGCCGAGATAGGTCGCCGCCTGTGCCTCGGTCATGCCTGCCGATATCAGGTCGGACGCGGTGGCCGACAGGCTGCCCGCGAACTGATAAACTCCGTAAGCGTTCCACAGGACGCCTATGGCGGCCGCGCCCGCCACCCACCGGGGCAGCGACGGCGCGCGGGCCGTCATCGTTGGTTCGGCAAATTCTGGCATCATCGGTGTTCCCTTTCTCCCCGCCTTGGCGGGGAAACGGGCACGCGGTCCTGCGCACCCCTCTGATGCTATGACACGCGGATGCGGGCGGTTTCGACACCCACCCCGGATTTATTTCTGCGTTGGGCGTTGCTTGCCCCGCGAAGAGCTGCCGCCTCAGCGGCGGCGCACGGAATTGCCGCCGTCGATGATCCTGTTGATCAGCTTCGCCACCGCCTCGTTCAGACCTGACGCCCCGTTGGTCGCAGATTCGTTCTGATGCGCGGCGGCGGCATCGCGGAGAATCCCGACGATCTCGCGTTCGGGCAGGATGTTGCGGTCATTCAACGCCAGAAGCAGCGCTTCGCAGATCGAAAGCGCTGCGGTTCCCGCAACATCGGAGGGGGTGGTCATGACTTCTGAACTTTCCAAACAAGGCAGACTGGCCCCGGCATCGGGGGGCCGACCCGGTCGCGCATCGCCACCGTCGCAGAATAAGCGTAGACTGACTTGATCCAGATCAGCATTCCGGCGCTGATTTCGGGCATATATCCTGTGTCCGCCGGTCCCGCCGGAATGCCCTGATGCTGTGGAAGGCTGGTGCCGATGAACATTCAGGACAGCCCTTTCGCCCGTAAACTGGGCGCGTTCGTCGCGCTGTCCGAGGGTGAGCTGACTGCCTTGTCTGACCTGTATCGCCGCCGCAGGAAGTTTTCAGCCGGTCTCGACCTCTTCAGTCAGGGCCAGGCCGACCAGGCTGCCTATATCCTGGCCGAAGGCTGGGTATGCTCGTACAAGCTGCTGCCCGGCGGCTCGCGTCAGGTCATCGATTTCCGCATCCCCGGCGATTTTCTGGGCCTGCGCTCGGTCCTTCTGCGCACTGCCGACCACAACATCGAACCCATCACCCGCGTCGAAGCGTCCGAGGTCATGGCGTCGGACCTGCTGAGTGTCTTTTCCCAGATGCCCCGACTGGCCACGGCTGTGCTGTGGGCCGCATCGCGTGACGAGGCCATGGTGGTGGAGCATCTGGTCAGCCTGGGGCGGCGCAATGCGCTTGAACGCACGGCGCACTTCTTTCTGGAACTCGCCGCAAGGCTGAAACTGGTGGGCCTCGGCACCAAGAACGGCTACGCCTGTCCGCTGTCGCAATACATGCTGGCCGATGCGCTGGGTCTGAGCGCGGTGCATATCAACCGTGTCCTGCGCCAGCTGCGCGACGACGGGCTGATGACGTTCCAGCACCGTCAGGTCACGTTTCACGATTTCGACAGGCTCGCGCGCATCGCAGAGTTCGACAGCGCCTATCTGGACCACGCGGGGCCGCTGCTGCACTGAACTGCTGCTCCGGCGGCGCTCAGACCGCCGGAACGCCGAAGTCGTTCAGAACAGCGCGCGCGCGGCTGCGTTCATATGGGCGACCGTGGCCAATTCGTCGCGCCTGGCCTGTGCCGCCTCTGCCGCACGATAGTATTTGGCGGCCGTTGTTTTCTTGGGGCCTTCCGGGGCCTTGTCCAAAGCCGTCTTGACAAGATTCAGGCGGTCGAAAGTAGACAGAACATTCAGTATCATGACAGCAGTCCCCTGATCTTTCGTCCCGAAAGGGCGGCAAACGCGCTGACACGGTGTAGTGGGACATGTGTCGGGGCACGCACCGCCGGATACTCGGGAACGACACAGCGGGCATCACAGAATTCGATCCCCTTGGCTGACCCTAGGCAGAAACCGCTGCCGCGATGCTGATCGAGATTGGTTTCCGGCGAAGAATATTCGGCTTCACCCGGAGCATGTGGTTCACATCGCCGTAAACCCGTTATCGACGAACAGATGCGTGCCGCTGACGAAGCTCGCCTCGTCCGAGGCGAGGAACAGCGCCGCCTGCGCCACCTCTTCCGCCCGTCCGATCCGGCCCTGCGCGGCCATGATCGCGGCCTCGGACACGTCCACGCCCAGCGCCTGAAGGTCGCGGACCTCGCGCAGGCCGTGCGGCGTCTCGATGAATCCGGGGCACACCGCGTTGCAGCGGATGCCCCTGTCGCGGAACTCGACTGCGATGGCGCGGGCGAACATGTGGCAGGCGCCCTTGGTGGTATCGTACAGAACCTCCATCGGCGTGCCCGCGACGGCACTGATCGACGAGGTGCAGACGATCGACCCGCCGCCCGCCGCGATCATCTGCGGCAGAACGGCGCGGGTCATCAGGAACATCGACTTCACGTTGACTGCATGCAGCCAGTCCCATTCCTGTTCGGTCGTCTCAAGGAAGGGTTTGATGACGATGGTGCCCGCGTGGTTGAACAGCACGGTGACGGGTCCGAATTCTGCATGCACCGCCGCGACCGCTGCCGTGACCTGGCCTGCGTCCGACACATCGGCCTGCACTGCCACCGCCTGCCCGCCTGCGGCGCGGATCGCCGCCGCAGTCTCCTCGGCGGCCGCGAGGTTGCGGTCGACGATCCCGACCCGCGCGCCCTCGGCCGCGAACAGGCGCGACGCAGCACCGCCCATGCCGGTGGCACCCCCCGAGATCAGCGCGACCTTGCCCTTCAGACGATCCGTCATGTCCCACCCCATCCGACCAGTCCGCGCAGAATTGGGCCGGCATGGGGGACACGGCAAGCGGAAAGCGGACTGCCGCCCTCAGCTATCCTTTCAGGACCGCGCCAAGGATGGTCGATGTGACGATCAGCCCGACGCAAAGCAGGCTGACCGGGTCCTTCGCCGCATAGACGACCGGATCGTCATTCATGCGCCCTCGATGCGTGACCATGACGATGCGGCTGATCCAGAACAGCAGCACCAGGCAGATGCCCCAGAGCGCCGAAGGTTTCTGGTACAGCTGGCGCACCTGCGGCGAGTTCACATAGAGCGCCATGATCAGAACCGAGACATAGCCCGACGCCGTCGCCATCTGCGAAATCAGCGGCAGGTCGCCGACCCGGTAGCCCCGCCCGGACGCCCCCAGTTCGCCCCGGGCCGACGAATCCACCAGTTCGGCCTGCCGCTTCACCGCCGCCAGCGAAAAGAAGAAGAAGATCGAAAAGGCAAGGATCCAGACCGACAGGTTGATGCCCGTCGCCGCGGCCCCGGCCATGATCCGCAGCGTGTAAAGCCCGGCAAGGACGCAGATGTCGATCACCAGCAGGCGTTTCAGCACCAGCGAATAGGCCAGCGTCACGACATAGTAGGACCCCAGAAGCAACGCGAACTCAGCCCCCAGCCCCGCCGCGATCACACCGCCGGCCGCAACCAGCAGCGGCCCGATCCAGTGCCCCGCGACGATGGGCAGCGACCCCGAGGCGAACGGGCGGCGGCGCTTGCGGGGATGCGCGCGGTCGGCCGACAGGTCGATCAGGTCGTTCAGGACATAGACGCTGGAGGCGACAAGACAGAAGGCCACAAACGCAAGACAGGTCCTGACGATCGTCTCCTCGTCCAGCCGGTGCGCGGCGAACATCGGCAGAAACACCAGCAGGTTCTTCAGCCACTGGTGCGGGCGAAGGGCCGCAAGCAACGCATACCCCGCTGTCGCTGTATCAACAGTCCGCGCCGGGCCCGCAGACAGCTGGGTCGCCAGCGCCTCGGCCAGACCGGGATGCATCTCTGACCTGATCCGCACGCTCCGGCCCGCCGCCTGAGCAGCGCCGATCCGGGCCACCGCTTCGGCCCGAAGCGGCAGCAGGCCCGCGTTCAGCACCGCAGGCGCATCACCGCGCCCCGTACCGATCCACGCCCGGAGTGCCTCGGGTCCGCGCGCGATCCGCGCCCAGAACAGTTCGACCGGCAAGGGATTGCGCAGAAGATCGCGGTCCAGATCGACCGTCAACTCAGGCTGCACCGGGGCATCGGCAGGTTGCGGCACGGGGGCGTCACTTTCAGTGGCTTGGTGAAACGGCACCGAGTCAGCGGTGCACACCTCAAAGCCACAGCGCCGGGCCACCCGTCAAGATCAACCGATGCGCCACGCCTGGTCCGCCCGTTTTCCGGCGCTGGTTTACTCTGGCCCGCGCGCAATGCGTTTGACAGACCCGCGCCGCCGCCTGAAACTGCCGTTGCCTTCCCCAAACCGGATGCCTGCCCAGATGCGCCGACCCCAACTGGCCCAGTCGGGCGCTGCGACGCGTTTTCTTCCCCTCCTGACAGTGCTGACGCTTCTCGCCCTCGCGCTTCGCCTCTGGCTTGCGCTCAACACCACCTGGCTCTGGGACGAAGAACGCGAATGGATCCCCCTTGCCCGTGCGATTTCCGTCGATCCTGCAGCCCCGTTCCTGCCGCTTCGCACCGATTATCACGGCGCGCTCGCCGCCTACCTAATTCGTGCCGGGGCGGCATGCTGTGGCGACGCGCACTGGGCCTGGCGGCTGTCGTCCATTCTCGCCGGCACCGCCACAGTGCCCGTCATCGCCCTGATCGCCCGCCGTGCCGCCGGCCCCGTCGCGGGCCTGACCGCTGCTGCCTTCCTGGCCGTCAGCGAATACCACATCACCGTCTCAGCCACCGCGATTCAGATGGCCCCCTACCTCTTCTTCTCTGCCATCGCTCTCTGGGCTTTTCAGCGCTATCTCGATTGCGAACGTCCCCGCGACGTCTGGATCGCCGCCGTCTTTGCCGCCCTCGGGTTCCTGACCTATGAAATCGGCGCGCTGCTGGTCCCCGTCTTCCTGCTCACGGCGCTCCTGCCCGCGCATCGCCACCTCTTCGGCCGCGCCGCGCCGTGGCTTGCCGCGCTCGGCGGCACGGCTCTGATCCTGCCCGACATCGCCGCCAACCTGGCCCACGCCCGAACCGCTGCTGACGGCGGCACCTATGCCGGGCTGCTCGACCGCTTCGGGTCCGTCGGCATCAAGCCGCAGTTCCTTGCCTTCTACCTCCGCGACGGGATGGAGGTGCTGTGGGCCAATGCGCTGCATCGCCCGCTCACCCTCGGGGCCGCTGAATATGTCGCCATGAGCAGCCTGACCGGCGCTGCAATTCTGGCCGCCGCCGGCCTGTCGCTAGCTGTCCCGCGTCTGCGTCCCCGCTTTGCGGGCCTGCACCTGATCCTGTTCTGCCTCGTTCTCGGCTTCTTCCTGCTGATCCGGCCGCCGCAGGATAACCCCGTCTCCAGCTGGCTCTGGGTCAGCGTTACGCTCCTGCCCGGCCTCGTGCTGCTTGCGTCCCTCTCCGGGCGCGGGCTGGCGGGCAAAGCCGTGCTGGCTGTCCTGTTTGCCAGCACGCTTCTCAGCCTGAACGGCCTGCGCACCCGCTATGGCCTCGACAGTCAGAAGGTCATGGCATCGCCCGAGCTTCTGACCGCCGCTCCCGGCACCATGGTCCCCGTGACATTCCGACGCGATGCCTGCGACCTCTGCGATCCGGCACCCGGCCTCACCCTCTCCGACGTGCGTATCGAAGCCATGGACGGCAGCGCCGCGGACGGTCCCGACGTGTCGGGGGCTGTCATCGGCACAGATGACCGCGACATCGCCTTCCGCGTCGCCGATGACGGCGTCAGGGCATCCTGGATGGCGCGCGTCTACGCCGTCGGCTTCGATGTCACCGACGGCGACGGCAAAACCGTCAGTCTGACCGCCAAGGTCCGCGTTCCGCGCGACACGGCACTCGCCTGGCCCCGGGTCTTCTGGCTCGACTGAGCCGTCCTACCGCCCGATTGCCGCGCGCAACTGCGGCAGCGCCATCAGGTCGCGGTACAGCCGGTCCGCGATCATCACATGACCGCGCGCATTCGGATGGTCGTCCCAGTCGTAAACCCAGAGGCTCTTCGGCCCGCCTTCCACATCGGTGTACAGATCGTACAGGTCGATCGTCACGAACCCCGCCACCTCGGCCATCGCGCGTAAGCTGCGGCCCTCGGGCAGCGGTTCGGGGTAGCTCTGCGTCGATGGCAGGAACACCCAGACTGGCAGCGCGCCGTTCGCCCGGACTTTCGCCGCGAAGGTCCGGTAAGCCGCTTCGACGAGGCCCGCCGAGGCTTTGTCCAGCGCGTCGCGGACCTCGGCGACCGGCTGGCCAGCCTCCACACCGGCGGCCGCCAGCGCCTCCGCGAGGTAATCGCCCGGCGGGTTGCCCGCCGCCACCCACGCCGCAACGTCCTTGCGCAGCTTCAATTCGGTGTTGTGCGCGATATAGACCACCACATCCGGCGCGAACCGCTCCGCCTCGGTCTCCAGCACGATGTTCTTGTGGAAAGGGTCATATCCCGCCACACCGAAATTCAGCACCTCGACCGGGGGCTGACCGTGGTCCAGTTCGGCCGCAAGGCGGTCCTCGATGAGGTTCTCGAAGGTCTGGTCATCCGCAACCCCGGTCCCCATCAGCCGACTGTCGCCCACCATCGCGATCCGGCGCGTGCCGTCCGGTTTTGCCAGCGAATAATCGCGGTCGCGCATCCCGTGGCTGTTGGTCGACAGGGTCGTGCCCTTGAAGGCAATTGCCACATCCGGCTTCAGCACGAATTCCCGGTAATCCTCGACAAAGCGCACCGCGTCTGTCTCTTCGATCGGCTTTCGGATTTCGTCGTCCGTCGTCTGCATCGCCCAGAGGTCCGAATTGATCATCCGAACATCGGTCAGGTTCTCGTAGTAGCCGCGCGTCAGCGTTGCCTGATCGCGCGCCGACAGGCGCTGTGCGCCCAGATCCACAACGACCAGCTTGGCCGGACGCGGCAGGAACGACAGCAGCTGCGGCTGCTGCACCGCGATCAGGACGGCCAGCGTGGCAATGACCGTCAGCGCATTCGGCAGCATTTCATAGCCGCGCCGCCGCCCGGCAAGCACCGAAGGTTTCGGATGCGATCCGGGCGGTGCCAGGCCGAACGTGAAGCCCATCGCCAGCGACAGGATCACAAACAGGAAGACGGCGAAGGCCAGCGTGGACAGAACCGCGCCGAACGTTATCGGCGTACCGCGCAGCAGCAGGGACGCCCCCGCCCGCCCCGCAAGGTCCAGCCATTCGGAAACGCTCGCCGCACTCCACAGCGACCAGAGGATCACGATGGACAGCATCGTCGCCACCGTGCGCAGGGCCAGCAGCGGGCGGGGCCCAATCAGCGCCCGCGCGCCGGGCGTCACCGGACGGTCCTCGCGGATCATCTGCACGATCAGGAACACGCCCAGGAGCGTCCAGAACAGAATGTCGGGCCCGGTCATCAGCAGCGTGCCGCGCAACCAGAACCACTGGTAGGCATGGGTCGCCCAGGTCACGACAAACACCGCGCCAGTCGCAATCAGCAGCGCGTTCCGGTGCGCGACGTTCCGGCGCTTCACCGCCGTGAAGACGGGGTTGAACACCGTCTTCTGCATGAAGTCCTTCCAGTAGATATTGATCCGCCGCCAGAACTCGATGAACGAAAAAGACAGATAGAACCGCGTATGCGTCTCGGGCAACGCGAAGCCGAACAGATACAGGCAACCGAGAACGGTGTGGAACAGGCCCGAGATTTTGAGGTAAAGGCCAAAGTTCGTGATGGCGTACCAGAGAAATTGCCCAAATCCGTCAACGCTTTCGGGGCCGAAGGACAGGAAATAATTGAACGCGCGGTACAGGATCAGGTGCACGACCCCGATCATCAGCCAGACCATGCCGCGCTGCGCCGTCTCCAGATCGGGCCGCGCCCCCTGGGATTTGCCCCACTGCGTGAAATCGACCACCGGAAAGAACGGGAAGACGACGTTCGGCAGCATGAAGAAATACGACAACTGCGACGCCGCGTCCTTCGGGCCTTTACCGGAGTTGCGGTCGTAGAGATAGATGACGATGCGGAACATGAAGACCGATCCCAGCACCGGCAGCACCGCCCGAAGCACCGGCACCGGCATCACCTCTGCCCGGACCAGCGCCAGACCCGTCGCGATCAGCGCCAGAAGCACCGCGCGCAGCCAGACCGAAACCGGCAGGTGGCAGATGCCGATCAGGACCAGTCCGATCCCGATCAGAAGCGCCCCGCCCTTTGCGCCAAGCACGGCCAAGATGGCGCCCAGCGACACGATCAGGAAAAATCCGCCCCGCATCGGGCGCGGCAGAAAAAGCTGGGCGACGAATCCCGTGGCGACCACGCCGAACAGGAACTCGCTGAAACTGTCCGTCTCGATCTCATAGCCCCGGATTACGGTATACAGCATCGCCGCCTGCACCAGCAGGCCCGCAAAAATCAGCCCCTCCGTTGCCGCCTCCCGGCTGCCGTACCTCAGAGCGGCCCCCAGCAGGATGGCCGCAGGTCCGCCGCTCAGAAGCAGCTTTTCCACGGGCCCGATCCCCGGATTTCCGCCAAGGTAATCCATCGACAACGCCAGCATGACCGCCAGCGCGCCCGCTACCCCTGCAAGCGAGGCCAGCCCGCCGCGTGACAGGACCAGACCCAGCGCGCCGCCGGAAGAGACTTTGGGTTCCGTTACCGACATGTTCCGCACCCCTGCCCTTACAGACCAAGCCAGCTGGCGATGATGTTGTGCTGCATCTCGGACGTGCCGGAATAGATCGGCGCAGACAGCGCATCGCGCAGCGACCGTTCGATCCCGTAATCCACGACATAGCCGTTGCCGCCGAAGATCTGCATCGCGTCCCGCGCGGTTTCGACCAGCGCCTCGCTGACGAACACTTTCACCACCGACGCATCGAGGCCCATGCTGGACCGCTTGCCCAGCAGCGATGCCGCCCGCCAGATCAATAGACGCGAGGCATCAAGGCGCACCTTCATCGCGGCGATCTTGTGCGACACCGCCTGATACTCTCCGATCTTCTTGCCTGCCGATTTCCGAGTTTTGGCATAGTCGATGCAGCGATCGAGCAGACGTTCCATATGTCCGCAATGCGCCGCGACCAGGCAGATGCGTTCCCATTCCATCGACCGCGCGAATATCGGCCCGCCGCCGCCGACTTTGCCCAGCACAGCGTCCGCGCCGACCGCCGCGTCGTCGAACACGGTCTCGCCGATCGGGCAGGTGCGCAGGCCCATCTTCTCGAACGTCTGACCCTTGCTGAATCCCGGCGTCCCCTCCGGCACCAGAAAGGCCGTGACGCCGCCCATGAAGCCCTTCTCGGAATCGGTCGAAGCATAGGCAACCGCCAGGTTCGCCACCGGCCCGTTCGATCCGAAGACCTTCGCCCCCTTGATGCCGAACCCCTCGCCGTCCGGCACCGCGCGGGTGCGCAGGTTAAAGGCATCGCTGCCGCTTTCCGGCTCGGTCATCGCGTTCACCGCGACAATCTCGCCCGAGCACATCCCGGGCAGCCATCGGCGTTTCTGATCCTCGGTGCCGTAAAGCCAGATCGGCACCGCGCAGGCCAGCATATGGGCGCAGATCGCGAAGGTCAGGCCGTTATCCTCGCAGCCATAGCCAAGCGCGTCGATGGCGATGACGGTCGATACGGCATCAAGTCCGGACCCGCCGTATTCCGCCGGGATCGGCAGGCCTTGCAGGCCCATTTCCGCAGCCTTGACCCAGAGGTCGCGCGGAAATTCATGCCGCGCGTCGCGTTCGGCCGCGCCGGGCGACAGTTCCGCCCGCGCAAAACGGATGATCTGGTCGCGCAGCGCCTTCTGCTCGTCACTCAGCGAAAAGTCCACGCGCGGTCTCCTTGAGGGCCTGGTAGTCGACCTTGTCGGTCGAGGTCATGGGTATCGCGCCCAGACGGTGGAAGCGGTCCGGAATCATGTATTTCGGCAGCGCCGTCGCAGCGTAGCGCTTCAGCGCCAGAAGCGACGTTTCGAGCCCGTCGCCACAGAAGAAATGGACGATCTGGATATCGCCCTTGGCGTCCGCCACCTGCACCGCCGCGCCCCGCGTGAGGTGGGCGTTGCGGCCCATCGCGGCCTCGATCTCGCCCAGCTCGATCCGGAAGCCGCGCCGCTTGACCATGCGGTCGCGCCGCCCGTGATAGATCAGCGTGCCGTCGCCCTGTTCGACCACGATGTCGCCGGTCCTGTAGTATCTGTCGCCGTCCAACGTGACGAAGGCCGCTGCGTCGCGGTCGGGCAGGTTCCAGTAGCCCTGCATCACCGACCCGCCCGTCACCAGAAGCTCGCCCGGCTGACCCCGCGCAACCGCCGTCCCATCGTCCTCGGCGACCCGCACGCGGTCGCCCGACACCGGCACGCCGATCGGCACCACATCACTGTCGCCCATGCCCACAGGGTCGGTCAGGCGGTGCGCGGTGCAGACATTCGTCTCGGTCGGGCCGAACAGGTTCCACCAGGCCGGATGTGGCAGCACCCGCGCCACCGCCTTCAGCGCAAGCGTCGGAAATACCTCGCCCGCATAGCACAGGACCCGCAGAGCGCTCAGGTCCCGGCCCTCCAATCCACCGAACTCCAGCATCGACCGCAGCACGGTGGGCGTCGAATACCAGAACGTCAGACGCTCCTTTTCGGCCAGATCGACCAGCGCCCCCGGTTGCCGCCCCTCGTCCGCGCCGATGATGCGGATCGCGGCACCGTGCTTGATGGCAAGGTAGAGGTCGAAGACCGACAGGTCGAAGTGAAATGGCGCGTGGCTGCTGAACCGGTCGTCCGGTGTCGGGTGCATCGCCCGGCTGCACCAATCGACAAAGGCAAAGGCCGAGGCGTGGGTGTGGATCACACCCTTCGGCACGCCCGTCGACCCCGACGTGTAGAGGATATAGGCCATTGCGGGGTCGCCCGGATCGCCGGGGGTCATCGCAAGCAGGCAGGTCAGGCCGTTGACCACCGCCCCCTGACCCATGGGATGCCCGTCCGCCAGCGCATCCGCCAGCCGGTCCGCAACATCCGCGTCGCACAGCACCGCCCGTACGCCGCATCCCGCGAAGATGCCCGCCGACCGCGCCAGCGGCGCTTGCGGATCGACCGGCACATAGGCCGCGCCGGCGCGCAGGATGCCGAAGATGCCCGCGACCGCCGCAATGGATTTCTGTGCCGACAGCCCGATGCGGTCGCCGGGGCCGACGCCGAGGCCACGCAGATGTGCCGCAACCGCCGATGCCTGCGCGTCCAGCGCGGCATAGGATGCGACTTGCCCGTCCGCCTGGATCAGGCAGACCGCATCGGGCCGAAGCCCGGCATTGACCGACAACAGAGTATCCAACCTCGGCAACATTGACGGTACGGCAACCCCTGATTGTGCCTGCAGCCCGAACGACGCAGCCCCGCCGGTCGGCAGGGCCTGGCGTTGTCCGACCCCGATCCGATCAGGCTACGGCCAGCTCCCGCATGTTGGCTTCGACCGTCGCGGCGATCTGCTCGACGGTGTCGAGGTGATCGGCATCGATCTGATGCGCAGGGATCGTCACGCCGAAGGTTTCCTCGAGGAACGCGACAAGACGCAGGCTGCCCAGAGAATCGATGATCCCCTCGGACACAAGCTTGACGTCGGATGTCAGGTTCTCTTCGGCCTCGCCAGGCAGAAACTCTGCCAGAACATGCCTTTTGATGCGCGAACGCAGTTGGTCATCAATCATCATCACCCTCATGGTCGCTACAGGAACGCGCGCGACACCACTCGCCCACATTCAGACCGGCGGCCAACAAACTGCCGCTGCCAAGGATAAAATCATGGTCGGAACCTTCACTCAAGGATTCTCGCCGGACTCCCCCGTCTTTGCCCGGTCAATGCCGCAATTCCTGACTTTCCACCGGACTATCCCGCGACAGCGAACAAGCCTTCGCAGGTCCTGACCCGCAGGTCCCGGTGGGCCCTTTCGGCGACCGGATAGCCTGGCGCGCCGGTCTGTCGCCATTTTCGGGACGATCACGCCCCGGAAGCAACACTGTACCCTGACAGCGGCCGCCCCACGCTTGACAGCTCTGTCCGCGCGTCCGCTTCTGTCGGCGCAGGCGATGCCGGAAAGACCCGGATACGCCGGATCACGGGGGGAAAGGGCCATGGAACGTTTCCTGTTTCGCCGGGTCGAGGCCTGGGTCGTCCTTGTCATCATCCTTCTGGCTCTGATTGGCATGGCGGCGGTTGCGGTCATCACGCGGAACGAGGCGCAGGGCTTCGACCGCTTCGGCATGGTCGGCAAGGCCGTCTATGCCGTCGCGTCCGCCCCTTCGGACCTGTCCGACGCGCTGAACCGCCCGCCCGGGAACGGAATGGCGGCTTATCTGGCGAAGGACCGGTTCGCAGGCGAGTCGGGCTGGAGCTACAGCGACATGGCCGCACTGCCTGACGGCTATCTGCTGTTCAGCCGCTTTGATGGGACGCAGAAGCGCCACCGCGTCAGCCTTTACGATCTTGCGACCCGGACTGAGGTGGCGGAATGGCCGATTGACGCCGACCGGCTGCTGGACGGGGCGGAGCAGACCTCGACACTCATCAACTTCGACCGCTGGACGACCGCGCGGTTCCGCGCTGTACATCCGCTGGCGACGCCGGAGGGCGACCTGATCATCAAGGACCATCAGTCGCCGCTGATGCGCATCGATGCGTGCGGCGGCCTGGTCTGGCGGCTAGAGAACGACCTCTACCACCACTCGACCGAGGCCGACGCCGACGGGAACCTGTGGCTGACCACGCATATGGAACCGCAGTCGCGGCAGTATTTGCCGGACGATTTCCACGACGACGGCATCGTAAAGGTCAGCCCGCAGGGCAAAGTGCTCCACGAGGTAGCGATGACCGGCACGTTTCGGAGGCACGGCCTTGCCTCTACGATCCTTGCCAAAGACACGTTCGAAAATGATCCGATGCACATCAACGATGTTCAGCCGGTCCTGGACGACGGTCCGTTCTGGAAAAGGGGCGACGTTTTCATCAGCATGCGCAGCCCGTCGATGGTCCTGCTCTACCGTCCTTCGACCGACGATGTGATCTGGTCCCGGCAAGGCCCCTGGGCACATCAGCATGACGTCGATGTGCTGGACGACCACCGCATCGCGGTTTTCAACAACAATTCACTGAACTACGGCAAGGGGACCAAGGTGCAGGAGGTCAACGACGTCGTGGTCTATGACTTCCGCGACGGGACGTTCGCGTCACCCTGGGCCGCGGCCTTCCGCGAGTTGGACGTAAAGACACTGTCCGAAGGTCTGCAGGAAGTGCTGCCGGGCGGCGGCCTGCTGGTGGAAGAGGAAAACGCGGGCCGCCTGCTGATCCTGTCGGCCGATGGCAAGCCTGCCGCGACCTTCATCAACCGGGCTGCGGACGGCGTTGTCTACAGTCTGGGCTGGAGCAGGTTCATCAGTCGCGCCGAGGGCGACGCGGTGGCGAAGGGATTCGCGGCGCAGAGCTGCGGCTGACGGCACCGGCAGCGTGCACGTGCTGTCCGCTCAGGCCACCACAAGCCCATCGGGCCCGAAATGCCGGGGGAAGCACAGCGCCGCGCAGGCGCGTGCGGTCGCCAGACCCTCCTGCGCTTCGTAGGGCGAGGTCATCGTCATCAGGTCCAGCCAGACGCCCTCGATCGTCGCCCGGATGATCCGCGCCAGCCGCACCGGATCGCCCGCATAACCCCCGGCAGCGATCAGGTCGGCGCAGATGCCTTCCATCGTGCCGTTGTACAGCTCGTCATTCGCCCCGCAGCGTTCCTGATACAGCGGGCGGCACTGCGCCTCGCCCCAGAAGCTGCACCAGGCCGACAGCCGGTCCGGCGTGCAGATATCGGGTCGGAAATCCGCCTCGATCAGCGCATTCAGCCGCTGCGCCGGGTCCGGCCCCGCATCCTCCAGCGCCTGCATCCAGTTCCGCTGATATTCATCGGCAAGATGCGCCAGGGTTTCCGCAAGCAGCTTTTCCTTGGTGTCGAAGTGGAAGTTCACAAGGCCATGCGACAGACCCGCCGTCCGGGCCACCTCGGTCAGAGTCGTCCGTGCATAGCCGCGTTCCGCCAGCGTCCGGATCGTCGCCTCGATCAGCTGCACGCGCCGCGCCTCGCGGCTTTTGGTGCGCGGCGGGGCGGTTCTGAGGTCAACGGCGTCTGTCACGTCTTCCGTCTCCTGCGCGGTCGGGGTGAGTCCGCCCAGCGTATCAGACCCGCCGGAAAAGCGGAATACGGATTTGATTGACAAACCAGTCAATGGAATGAGAGGCTGGGTCAACAGCCACCAGACCGGAACCGCCATGCCGCCCCAGCCGAACCGCGACCTTCGGAAATCGAACGCTCATTTCCGGCGCGCCGTGAAACGCCTGCCGCTCGGCGTCGCATCCACCTTCCGCTACTGGGGCGAGGAGCGGACGATCTATGTCCACCACGGCAAGGGCGGGCGGACCTGGGACATCGACGGCAACGGGTATGTCGACTACCGGCTCGGCTACGGCCCCGCGATCCTCGGCTATGCCGACGACCGGGTCGATGCGGCGGCGATGCGGGGGATGCAGGTCGGGCGGCGTCTTTGCGCTGTCCACCGAACGCGAACTGGCCGTCGCCGACCGGATCGCCCGGATGGTCCCTGCCGCCGAGCTCGTCCGCTTCTCCAATTCGGGGACCGAAGCGGTGATGTCCGCGCTGCGCCTCGCCCGTGCCTTCACCGGACGCGAAAGCTATCTGCTGGTCGAGGGCGGCTATCACGGCCTGTTCGATGCGGCGATGTGGCAGGCGGATGTCGAGGGCTGGCAGGCCGGGTCGAACGCCGACCCCGAAGTGATCCCCTATGGCAAGGGCATCCCGCCGACGGTGCGCAAGCTGGTGCATCTGACCCCGATGAACGACGCCCAACGGCTGGAGGACGTGTTCCGCAGGCATGGTGACAGTCTGGCCGCGATGCTGATCGAACCGATTCAGGGCAACTGCTGCGGCATCCTCGCCCGGGCCGACTATGTGCACCTCGCAAGGCGGCTCTGCGACCAGTACGGCGTGATGCTGATCATCGACGAGGTGAAATCCGGCTTCCGCGTCGGCAAGTCGGGTATCCAGGGCATTCTGGGTGTCAAGCCCGACATCACGACCTTCGCCAAGGCGATGGGCAACGGCTATCCGATCGCGGTTGTCGCGGGGCGCGAGGATGTGATGCGCACCTTCCGCTATGGCGGGGCAAGCCACGGCGGCACCTATACCGCGCATTCCGTGTCGCTTGGCGGCAGCCGAGGAATGCCTGCGCATTCTGGACGAGACGCCCGCGCTGGAGACGCTTGCGCAGCACGGGCGGAACCTGATGACCGGGATCATGCGCGATCCTGAACGCGCGCGGGATCGTGCATTCCTATTCCGGGCATCCGTCGATGTTCGGCCTGTTCTTCGATGCCGGCCCGCCCGACAATTACCGGGCGTGGAAGACGTCGGACTACACCTTCTACGACACGATGGCGCATTACCTGCATGACCTCGGCATCATCGTCGAACCCGACAGCCGCGAACCCTGGTTCATGTGCGAGGCGCATGGGACGGACCCGTCCTGCCTGACCGACACGCTGAAGGCGGTCGAACAGGCGGTGGACCTGACGGTGGAGGCGCTGGCGAAAGAGGATGCCATCGCATGACCTATGACGCGGTCATCGTCGGCGCGGGGCATAACGGGCTGGTCACGGCCTGCTATCTGGCGCGCGCCGGGATGAAGGTCTGCGTCGTCGAAAAGAACGACTGGGTCGGCGGTGCTGCGGTCAGCCGCGAGCTGTATCCCGGCTTCACCTATTCCAACTGCTCCTATGTCGCGTCGCTGTTCCGGCCCGAGATCATGCGCGATCTGGAACTGCCCAAGCATGGCCTGCAGATCCTGCCCTACGAGGGCGGCGCGGTGTTCACGCAAGGTGGCGGCTATCTGGGCATGTTCCGCGACCATGACGCGAACCGCCGCGAATTCGCCCGGCATTCGGCGCGCGATGCCGAGGCCTATGACCGCTATTCGCGCGACGTGCTGCGGTTCTGCCGGTTCATCCGCCCGATGCTGCTGCGCACGCCGCCCGACCCGTCCAGCTTCCGTCCGCGCGACCTGTCCGAGATGCTGTGGCTGGGGCGCAAGCTGGGCGAGATGTCGGAACGCCAGCTGTCCGAGACGGTGCGGTTCTGGACGATGTCGATTTCGGACTTCCTGGACGAGTATTTCGAAAGCCCGGTCATCAAGGGCTATCTGGCGGTGTCCGCGATCATCGGCACCGCGCTCGGGCCGATGTCGCCGGGGTCGGCCTATGTGCTGCTGCACCACTACATGGGCGATGTGGACGGCAATGTCGGGGCCTGGGGCTATGCCCGGGGCGGCATGGGGTCGATCACGCGGGCGCTTACGGCGTCGCTGAAGGCGGCGGGCGGCGAGGTTCGGACCGGCAGCGGGGTGAAGGAAATCACCGTGCGGGGCGGCCGGGCGACGGGCGTGGTGCTGGAGAACGGCGATCAGGTGGCGGGCCGCCGGGTGATTTCCAACATGGATGTCAAACGGACCTTCCTGAACCACGTCGATTCCAACGAGTTGCCGGGGGATTTCCTGAAATCGGTGCGGAACTTCAAGATCAGGGGATCGTCGGGCAAGCTGAACATCGCGCTGGATGCGGCCCCGGTCTTTCCGGCCCTGCCCGAAGGCGCGCCGAACATCCGGGGCGACCTGCATTTCACCGATTCCGTCGAGCGGATGGAGCGCGCCTATGACGACTGGAAGGCGGGGCGGTTCAGCCGCGATCCGTTCCAGGACTGCATGATCCCGACGATGATCGACCCGACGATGACCCCGCCGGGCAAGCATTTCATGTCCTGCTTCGTGCAATACGCGCCGCCGAAGATCGGCGGACAGCCGTGGTCGGACGCCGACCGCGACGCCTTCGGGCGCACCTGCATCGATCAGATCGCGGCCTATTCGCCGGGCTTCAGGGACCGCATCCTGCATGTCGAGGTGCGCACCCCGCGCGAGCTGGAGGCAGAGGTCGGGCTGACCGAGGGCAATATCTTCCAGGGCGAGCTGACCTTCGACCAGTTGCTCTTCAACCGCCCCGTCCCCGGCTATGCGCAGTACCGCAGCCCGATCCGCGATCTCTGGATGTGCGGGTCGTCCACGCATCCGGGCGGCGGCGTGATGGGCGCGCCTGGGCGAAACGCGGCGGCGGAAGTGCTGCGCGAGGCGAAGGTTCCAGCGGGGATGAGCGATGCCTATGCGGTCATCTGATGCCATCGTGATCGGCGGCGGCGTGAACGGCCTGGCCTGCGCCGCGCGGCTGGCCGCGTCGGGCCGTCGCGTGACATTGGTCGAGGCGGGAGATGTGGTCGGAGGCGGCGCGGGGGCGTGGGAGGTGGCACCGGGCTACGCGGCACCCGCGCTGGCGCACACGACGCAAGGCATCGACCCGCGCGTGATGGCGGGCATGGACCTTGCGCGGCACGGCCTCGCCTTCCATGCGCCGCTGGCGACGACGGTGCTGTCGCCCGACGGCGATCATCTGACCGTGCACGGCGGCAAGGCCGAGCGGCCCGGATGCGGCGGCCTTCGCTGCGCTGCACCGCAAGCTGTCGGACTTCGCCCGCGTGCTTGGCCCGTTCCGCGCGATGACGCCGCCGCGCCTGACGAAGGTCGGCAACGACTGGACCCGTCTGGCGCGCCATGGCATCGGCATCCGCGCATTGGGCCGCGTCGACTTCCGCGAATTGCTGCGGATGATCCTGATAAACGTGCATGACGTGGCCGAGGATGAGCTGACCGACGACCGGCTGCGCGGCCTGGTCGCCTTCGACGCGACCCTGGGCAGCTGGCTCGGGCCGCGCTCGCCGAACTCGCTGATCCTTTATCTCAACCGGCTGGCGACGGGGGTTGACCCTCTGCTGCCGAAGGGCGGCATGGGCGCGCTGGCCGCTGCGATGGACCGCGCGGCGCGGGCGGCGGGGGTTGATGTGCGGACCGGGGCGCGGGTCGGCGGCGTCATCGTCGAGGATGACAGGGCGGTCGGCGTCACGCTGGCCACGGGAGAGGCGTTGCGCGGGGGCACTGTCATCTCGGCCATCGGCCCGCGTCAGACCTTCCGCGACCTTGTCGGACCGCGTCATCTCGACGCTGGGTTCTACACCCGCACCACCCATATCCGCGCGCGGGGTGCGGCGGCCAAGCTGACGCTGTGCCTGACCGGGCGACCGGATTTCCGGGGCGCGGACCTGCGGTCGCGGCTGGTCATCGCGCCGTCCTCGACCGCTGTGGACGCCGCCTTCAACCCCTGCAAATACGGCGAGGTTCCGGACGCGCCGGTGATGGAGCTCGTGCTGCCGACAGCGCATGAAGACGGCTTCGCGCCCGCTGGCCACCACGTCCTGTCCGCCATCGTCCAGTCCGCCCCGCACCGCCCGAAAGATGCGCCGGATACCGCGCGGGCGGCGATGCTGGAGGCGACGCTCAAGTCAGATCGAGGCCCATGCGCCCGGGACTCCGCAGCCTGATCGCCCATGCCGACCTGCTGATGCCCTCTGACATCGAGGCGCGGTTCGGCATGGCGGGCGGGCAACTGGCATCACGGCGAACTGGCGGTCGAGCAGATGCTGTTCAACCGCCCGCTGCGCGAGGCCGCGCAATACGCGACGCCCCTGCCCGGCCTCTGGCTGGCGGGCGCAGGCAGCCATCCCGGCGGCGGGATCAACGGCACGGCGGGATGGAACGCCGCCGGGCAAATCTTGGCCGGACAGGCCGTCGCAAAGGCCGCCAGATGAGGGACCTGCGCCACGAGCCGACCGGCCATTTCCGCACCCCGCTGCGGCAGACGCCGTTCCATGCCCGCACGGCACCCCTGAACCTTCTGAACCGCTGGGGGCCGTGGGCGGGATACATGTCGCCGCTCTGCTTCGGCGATGCGGATATGGAATATACCGCGATCCGCAACGCGGCCTCGGTCTATGACCTGTGCCCGATGATCAAAGTACCGCATCACCGGTCCCGATGCTGCTGACTATCTGAACCGCCTGACCCTGCGGGATGCCGCGAAGCTGGCGGTAGGGTCCGTGCACTACACCGCCTGGTGCGACGACGCGGGCAAGCTGCTGGATGACGGCACACTGTTCCGGCAGGGACGCGATGACTACATGATCTGCTGTCAGGAACGCCACCTGCCCTGGCTGACGGACTCCGCCGCGGGCTTTGATGTCTCGGTGGCCGAGATCACCGACACCATCGCCGCCCTGTCGCTGCAGGGCCCCTGCTCGGCCACCGTGCTGATCGCCGCCGGTTTCGATGTCAGCGCGCTGCGTCCCTTCCGCATGGCCGATTTCCCCTTCGCGGGCGGCACGATCACCATCTCACGCACCGGGTTCACCGGCGATCTGGGGTATGAACTGTGGCTTCCACCCGGCCTTGCCCTGCCGCTCTGGGACCATCTGTTCGACGCCGGGGCACCGTGGTTCATCCGCCCCATAGGCAGCGACGCGCTGAACCTGGCGCGGATCGAGGCCGGGTTCATCCTGACCAACGCCGATTTCATCCCCGCCGATCAGGCCCTGCGCGAAGACCGCGCGCGCAGCCCGCTGGAGATGGGGCTTGGCTGGATGATCGACTGGGATAAGGGCCATTTCACCGGTCGCCGGGCGCTGATGGCCGAACAGGAAAAGGGTCCCGCATGGGCCTTTGTCGGGCTGGAGGTGGCGGGCAACCTGTCCGCCGAGGGCGCGATCCTGTATCACAACAGGAAGAACGAGGCTGGCGTCGTGACCGCGGCCTGCTGGTCGCCGTCGGTCAAGAAATCCATCGCCCTGGCGCAGGTTCCTGCCCGACATGCGCAGGCGCGGAACCTCTGGGCCGAAATCTATGCCTTGCGCGAACTGCACTACGTCAAGCTGATGCAGCCGGTGACACTGGCGGAAGCGGCCCTTCTTCAACCCCGCCCGCAAGCGCGCCACCCCGCCGGAGAGGTTCTGATGAACGACATCCGCCATCCCCCGATCAGTCACCCGCTGTCGCCGCGCCTTGACCATTGCCCCGAAGGTCTGCCGCGCGCGGCCTATCTGGATCAGGGCTGGTTCGACCGCGAAATGGCGACGGTGTTTGCGACCGAATGGGTGATGGCCGGGCGGCTGGCGGATTTCGGCCCCGGCACGATGACGCGCGCCACAGTGGGGACAGCGCCCGTGATCGTCGTGCGCGATGCCGCAGGTGCGGTCGCGGCCTGGCACAACACCTGCGCGCACCGGGGAAGCGAGCTATGCCGGGCGGCGGTCGAACCGGTCGGCAAGCTGATCACCTGCCCCTATCACGCCTGGTCCTACGCGGTGGCTGACGGGCGGCTGATCTCCACCGCCTTTGCCCATCCGACGACGGATTTCGACCGCAGCGCACATGGCCTCCGACCGGTCGCGTCGCGGGTCTGGGGCGGTTTCCTGTTCCTGAACCTTGCCGATGCGCCGGGCGATATCGGATCGGACGTGGGGCTGGACAGGCTGGACAACTGGCCCCTTGCCGAGCTTGTCACCGGCCATGTCTGGCAGACCGACCTGTCGTGCAACTGGAAGGCCTTCTGGGAAAACTACTCCGAATGCCTGCACTGCCCCGGCATCCACCCGGAGCTCAGCGACCTTGTCCCGGTCTATGCCACCGGCGTGATGGGCGCGACCGAGGCGGCGGGCTGGACGCCGGACGACCCGGCAGGACCCGCGCTTGCGTCCGGGTGCCGAGACATGGAGCACGACAGGTGCCGTCTGCGGGCCGGTGTTTCCCGGTCTGACCGAGGCCGAGCGCAGCGCGGGATACACCTTCGTCACGCTCTGGCCCTCGGGCTATGTCGTGGCGCATCCGGACTACGTGCGGTCGGTGCGGATCGTTCCGGTCGGCCCCGAAAAGACCCGGCTGGTCGCAAGCTGGCACTTCCCGGCCGCCACCCTGGCCCAGCCGGGGTTCGACGCCGAAGATGTCGCGGCCTTTGCCAGGACCGTGATGCGCCAGGACGGTGCCGCGTCCGAAATGAACCAGCGCGGCATGCGGTCGCCCGCGTTCCGGGCTGCGCGGCTGATGCCCGAGGAATACGAGATCGCGCGGTTCCATGCCTGGGTCCGCAAGCGGATGGGGGATGCGCCATGACCGATCAGTCGCCAAGGGGCCGCCCGGTGCCAAAGGACTGGGACCGGCGCGGGCTGCCCGCCTGGACCTATCATTCGCAAGGAATGTTCGAGCTGGAACGCGAGCATGTGTTCCTGAACCACTGGCAGGTCGCGGGGCATGTGAATGACCTGCCCGACCCCGGCGACTGGCTGTCGTTTGACCTTCTGGGCGAACGCGCCGTCATCATGCGCGGGCAGGACGGCGCGGTGCGCGGCTTCCACAACCTCTGCCGTCATCGCGGCGCGCGGGTCGTCGACGGCGCGTCGGGCAGCTGCAAGGGGGCGATTGTCTGCCCGTTCCACGGCTGGGTATATAATCTGGACGGCAGCCTGCGCGGTGCCGCACGGCCCGAGACCTTCGGCGGCATGGACCGCGCGGAGTTCGGCCTGAAACCGGTCGAGACGGAAATCTGGCAGGGCTTCGTCTTTCTGCGCTTCCTGCCCGGCCCGCAGCCTTCCGTAGCCGACCTGCTGCACCCCTACGCGGCAGATTTCACCGCATTCCGCGCCGCGGGCCTTGTCCCTGCGGGCAGGCCCGCCACGGCACCGGTCACGCCGGTCAACTGGAAGTCGGTCCGCGATGTGGACAACGAGGGCTATCACGTGGCACTCGCCCATCCCGCGTTGCAGGACCTTTACGGGCGCAGCTATGCCGACATTTTCCACGACGACGGGATGATCGAGTCGAACGCGACCTACGGCGACCGCCCGGGCCGCCGCTGGTCGGTGCGCAACTATGTCCGCCTGTCGCCGGTGCAGGACTGGCTGCCGCCGCATCTGCGCCGCGCCTGGAACTATTACGGCATGTTCCCCAACACGGTGTTTATCTTCACCCCGGAATCGATCCAGTATTACGCCGAAGTCCCGATTTCGGTCGGAGAGACGCGGATGTCCTATGCGACCTACCGGCAGCCGGACGAAACCCGGCAGATGCGCGCGGCGCGCTATCTGGGGCGGCGGATCGACCGCGAGACCTCGGCCGAGGATCAGCAGCTGACGATCTGGTCGAACGAATCGATGAAATCGCGTGCCTTCGACGGGTTTCATCTGTCCGATCTGGAATACGGCGTCCGGCGGCACCATGACCGGCTGCGCGCGCTGCTGCCCGTGGCGACGCTGGAGGCAGCGCCGCCCGAGGATCGTATCGAGGCACTGAACCACGGGATGCTCGCCCCGACCGACCCCAAGCCCACGTCCTGACTGAACCCGCGCCCTTGGCCGGGCGCCGCAACACCGGAGACAGGCCCATGACACTGACACGCAGACGCGCCCTCGCCACCTTGGGCGGCACGGCCCTGGCCCTGCCGTATGTCCGCCCGTCCTGGGCGCAGGCGGGCACCGTGAACGTCTACAACTGGGCGGACTATATCGGCGAGACCACGGTCGCCGACTTCGCCGCCGAAACCGGGATCGAGGTGGTCTATGACCTTTACGCCAGTTCCGAAGAAATGCAGGCCAAGATGCTGGCGGGGTCCACGGGCTATGACGCGGTGCTGACCAGCGGCATAACGCTGCCGCAGTTCATCAAAGCGGGCATCTGTCAGAAGCTCGACCGGGCCAGGCTGACCGGATGGGGCAACCTTGACCCCGCCATGCTGAAAATCCTGGAAGGCTTCGACCCCGAGCTTGCCTACGGGGTGCCCTATATGTGGGGATCGGTCGGCTTCACCTACAATGTCGACATGGTGCGCGAACGTCTGCCCGATGCCGATCTGGAAAGCCTCGACACCATCTTCAACCCCGAGAACGCGGCCAAGCTGGCCGATTGCGGCATCTCGCTGCTCGACAGCCCGACCGATATCGGCTTCACGGTGATGAAATACCTCGGGCTTGACCCCGACGCGGCGGGCCCGGCGGACTATGCCAAGATGGCCGAGGCCTTCGCGGCGATCCGGCCTTATGTGGCGACCTTCGACAATTCCAACTACATGACCGCGATCCCGAACGGCGAGCTTTGCGTCATCAACAACTGGTCGGGCGACTACGGAGTGGCGAAGGCCCGGGCGGCCGAGGCGGGGATCGAGATGAACCTTGCCTATTATGTGCCCAGGACCGGCGCGCCCGCGTGGTTCGACGTCTGGACCATTCCGGCCGACGCGCAGAACGCGGACAACGCCTACCGCTTCATCGACTACCTTCTGCGCCCCGAGGTGATCGCGGCCTGCACGGATTACACGGGCTATGCGAATGCCAACGCCAAGGCGACCGCGCTGGTCGATCCCAGCATCGCGTCGGACCCGGCGGTCTATCCCGACGCAGAAACCCTGTCGCGGCTCTATACCCCGAAACCGCAGACCGAGGCGCAGGAAACCGGGCTGAACCGGGTCTGGACCGAAATCAAGACGGGTGGCTGAGAGTGGCTGAGGCGGACACGCCGTTTCTGCGGATCGAAGGCGTGTCGAAGTCCTTCGGGACCTTCCCGGCGGTGAAGGACGTCACCCTGTCCGTCGGCAAGGGCGAGATCTTCGGGCTGCTCGGCGGGTCGGGCTGCGGCAAGACCACGCTGCTGCGGATGCTTGCAGGGTTCGAGGAACCGACGTCGGGAAGCATCTTCCTGGACGGGCGCGACATGGCGGGCGTGCCGCCCTGGCTGCGCCCGGTGCACATGATGTTCCAGTCCTATGCGCTGTTCCCGCATATGTCGGTCGAAAGGAACATCGCCTACGGCCTGAAGCACGAGGCGATGACCAAGGCCCAGCGCGCCGACCGGGTGCGCGCAATGCTCGATCTGGTGCAGCTGACCCCCTTCGCCACCCGCAAGCCGCATCAGATTTCCGGCGGCCAGCGCCAGCGCGTCGCCCTCGCCCGCGCGCTGGCGCGGCAGCCGAAGCTTCTGCTGCTGGACGAGCCGCTGGCGGCTCTGGACAAGAAGCTGCGCGAGCATACCCAGTTCGAGCTGATGTCGATCCAGGAACGCACGGGCGTCACCTTCATCGTCGTCACGCACGATCAGGAAGAGGCGATGACCCTGTCGGACCGGATCGCGGTGATGGACAAGGGACAGGTCAGGCAGGTCGGCACCCCGACCGAGGTCTATGAGTTCCCGAACAGCCGGTTCGTCGCGGGCTTCATCGGGTCGGTGACGACATTCGAGGCCACGGTCGCGGGCGAAAGCGAGGATGGACTGAACCTGACCGTGCCCGGCCTCGGTGGCCCGGTTGTCGCACGGAAGGTGCCGGGGCTTGCTGCGGGACAGGCCGTCA
Source organism: uncultured Alphaproteobacteria bacterium (assembly GCA_963819585.1). Classification (GTDB taxonomy): domain Bacteria; phylum Pseudomonadota; class Alphaproteobacteria; order Rhodobacterales; family Rhodobacteraceae; genus JAOADN01. The sequence continues at coordinate 46,598 of CAWFWP010000004.1, read as the reverse complement.
CGCTGGCTGTCCGCCCCGAGAAACTGCGCATCACCCGCGACCGGCCCGACGGCCCGAACGCGGTCGAGGGCGCGGTCAAGGACCTCGCCTATTTCGGCAAGGACAGCCTGTACCGTATCGCCCTGCCCTCGGGCGCGCTGGTGTCGGTCCACGCAGTCAACGCGCGGCGCGGGGACGAGGGCGCGCGGGTGGCGGACTGGGACGACCGCGTCTGGCTGTCCTTCGACGCGGCCTCGGCCATCGTGCTGGCGGACTGACGATGGAACCGTCCCCCACGCGCACAAGCTGGTTCGACCGCAGGGGCTGGTCCGACACTACTGATCGGCGCGCCGTATTTCTGGCTTGTCGCGCTGTTCCTGATCCCCTTCCTGATCGTTGTGGCGATGAGTTTTGCCACCAAGACGCCGACCGCCCCGCCCTTCAGCTTCGGCGGTGAGCATCCGCTTGTGAACTTCGGCAGCTATGCGCGGCTGCTGACCGACACGCTCTATCTGCGGGCCTTCCTGACCTCGCTCGCCAATGCCTTTCTCGCCATGATCCTCTGTCTGGTGATCGGCTATCCGATGGCCCTGGCCCTGACCCGCGTCTCGCCCTCGCGCCGCACCATCCTTCTGATGCTGGTCATCCTGCCGTTCTGGACCTCGTTCCTGCTGCGCGTCTACGCCTGGATGGGGCTGATGGGAAAGAACAGCTGGTTCAACGGGTTGCTGACCGATGCCTGGAACTTTCTGGTGCCGCTCGACTGGGCCGTGAAGTCGGTGCCGATGATGAACACCAATTTCGCGGTCGTCCTTGTCATGGTCTACACCTACCTGCCCTTCATGATCCTGCCGCTGTATGCCAGCCTCGAACGGCTCGACCCGACGCTGGACGAGGCAGCGCTCGATCTCGGCAGCCGGCCCTGGCCGCGTGTTCCTCGACATCACCCTGCCGCAGTCGGTGCCCGGCATCATCGCGGGCGGCCTTCTGGTCTTCATCCCGGCGGCGGGCGAACTGGTCATCCCGACGCTGGTCGGCGATGCGGGCAGCCCGATGATCGGGCGCATCATCGCGGACGAATTCGCCACGGCGCGCGACTGGCCGATGGCATCCGCCGTCGCCGTGGCACTGCTGGTGCTGATGGTCCTGCCGACGATGGTCTACAGCCACTATCAGGCCCGCGCCGAGGGGTCGAAATGAACCGCCGCCCGGTCTTCCTGATCACCGTGCTCTGCTTCGGCTTTGCCTTCTTCTACATCCCGATCCTGTCGATGGTGGTTTATTCCTTCAATGGATCGCGCCTTGCGACCGTCTGGGGCGGCTTCTCGACGAAATGGTATGTCTCGCTGTTCAACAACAGCCAGGTCTGGGCCGCGCTGATCCTGTCGCTGAAGATCGCGCTCGTCTCGGCGACCATCGCCACGATCCTCGGCACCATGGCGGGCATCGCGCTGGCGCGGTTCCGGAGGTTCCGCGGGCGGCTGCTGTTTTCGGGCCTTGTCACCGGCCCCCTGATCATGCCCGAGGTCATCACCGGCATCTCGTCGCTGATGATGTTCATCCTGATGGCCGAATGGATCGGCTGGCCGGGAAAGCGCGGCTTCACCACCATCACGCTGGCGCACATCACCTTCTCGATGGTCTTCGTGACCACGATCATCCAGGCCCGCATGGTGCAGGCCGACCGCGCGATAGAAGAGGCCGCGATGGACCTGGGGAGCCGGCCCTGGCAGGTGCTGTTCGACGTGACGCTGCCCGTCATCTTTCCCGCGATCCTGTCGGGCTGGCTTCTGGCCTTCACCATCTCGCTCGACGACGTCGTCATCACCTCATTCACCTCCGGCCCCGGCAGCACGACCTTGCCGCTGCTGATCTGGTCCAAGGTCAAGCTGGGCGTGACACCCGACATCAACGCGCTGGCGACGCTGATGGTGCTGACCGTGGGCATCGGCGTAGCACTGGCGGGCGTCGTGATGAACCGGGCCGAGGCGCGCAGGCTGGCGGATGAACGGCTGGCGTTCCGGACCAACGGATGAAGGGGCATCTGGGCATTCCACCGGGGCCGCCGGGATCGGGACGCGTCCGCTACGGCCGGGCGATGACGCTGTTTCAGGAGGGCCGGATGAGTGCGGAACAGCTGGAAGCCTACCGCGTGGCTGCCGCAGATGACCGGTCGGGGCCCGGACAGGTGCTTGACGCACATGGGCTGGCGGTTCCCGGGGACGCGCCGGAGGCTGCGGTGCGCGTCGCTGATCGCCGGGATCGACCGCTATCTGGCCGATCTTCCGGGACCCGGCATTGCCGAGGTGCGCGAGGGCCTCGCGCGGTGGCGCGACGGGCCGGTGACGGTCTTAGCTGACCCGGCGGCGAACCCCGTCGCCGCGGCCCACCTGCCGGATGCCCTTTCGGCCCTGACGCAGACCCATCCCGATCTGTCGGGCGTCATCGCGGCAGCGTCGCCGCACCTGCGCTGGCGAACCTATGACGGCTATGACCCGGCTCTGATCGGGGCGGATTTCGTGCGCGCCCACGCCTATGCCTCGCTGATCGGCGAGGATGCCTCGGCCCAGCCCGCGCGCGACTTCGATCTCGGCCTGTTCCTGATCGCGCCGCATGTGCTCTACCGTGACCGCTGCCATGCCGCACCCGAGCTTTACGCGCCCCTGACCGGCCCGCATGGCTGGCGCTTCGTCCCCGGCCATCCGCTGACGATCCTGCCCGCGCACCAGCCCGTCTGGAACCCGCCCCACCAGCCGCATCTGACCAAGGTCGGGCCGGTGCCATTCCTGTGTCTCTATGGGTGGACCCGCGACGTGAACGAACTGGCTCGCGTCATTCCCGCCGGTGACTGGCCGGAACTGGAGGCGCTGCGCCTTGGCTGACACGCTGATCCATAACGCCCGCATCCGCACGATGGACCCGGCGACGCCCACCGCAGACTGGGTCCTGATCCGGGCCGGTATCATCGCGGCGCTTGGGCAGGGCGACCCGCCCGCCGCCGCCCGCCGCATTGACGCAGGCGGGCGGCTGGTCCTGCCGGGGTTTCAGGACGCGCATATCCACCTTCTGAACGGCGGCACCGACCTGATCGAGACGGCGCAGCTGTATGACTGCCGGACGCTGACGGACATCGCTGCCGCGCTGCGCGCCCATGCTGGCGCGTGGGACGGCCCGATGATCTGGGGGGCGGGCTGGAACTGCGGCCATTTCGGCGACCACAACCTGACCCGCGACATTCTCGACGCCGCCGTCCCCGACCGGCCCTGCCTGATCTATGACGACAGTTTCCACAACGCCTGCCTCAACTCCCGCGCCCTCGGTATGGCCGGGATCGCGGACGAAACGCCCGACCCACCGAACGGCCATATCGTCCGCGATGCGATTGGCCGCGTGACGGGCATGCTGCACGAGGACGCGATTCACGGGGCGCTGAGGCACCTGCCCGGCACCGCGCCCGAGACCTGGACCCAGGGCCTGAGCGCCGCGATGCGGTTGGCCAACCGCCTCGGGCTCACCGGCGTGATCGATCCGCAGATCCTGGACCAACATGTTACGCACTATGCTGCGGCGCAGGCCGCTGGCGCGCTGACCCTGCGCGTGTCAGGCGCAATGATGGTGACACCCAAGGATGATGCGGGCAGCGTGCTTGACCGCCTGACCGCCCTCCGCGCCGCCCATTCAAGCGAAATGTTCCACCTGCATTCCGCCAAGTTCTTCCTCGACGGGGTGCTGGAGAATCGCACCGCCGCGCTGATCGCCCCCTATGCCGACGCAGGCGGCGGCAATGCGCCGCTGATGTTCCCCCAGCCGCAGATCGACAGGATGTTCACCGCGCTCGACGCCGCCCGCTTCCAGATTCACGTCCACTGCATCGGTGACGCCGCCGTCCGCGCAGCGCTTGACGGGTTCGAGGCCGCCCGCGCCGCCAACGGCCCCTGGCCCGGCCTGCACCAGATCGCCCATTGCCAGCTGGTTCACCCCGACGACTTTCCCCGTTTCGCGGCGCTTGGGGTCATGGCCAATTTCCAGCCGCTCTGGGCCGCGACCGACCCTGTCGTGCCCGACCCCGCAATGGCGATGATCGGCCCCGCGCGCGCGCTCTTCACCTATCCCACCCGCAGCCTGATCGATGCGGGCGCGCCCTTCTGCATCAGTTCGGACTGGGCTGTTTCCACCCTCAACCCCTTCGAGATCATCGGCACCGCCATCACCCGCGAACCGCCCCGCGCCAGGGGCCGCGCCGAGCCGTTCTTCCCGGAAGAGCGCATGACGATCAACGAAGCCGTCACGGGCTACACGATCCATGCTGCCGCCGCCTGCTGGCGCGGGCATTTCACCGGCGCGCTGCGCCCCGGATTTTCCGCCGACCTGATCGTCACCGACCGCGACATCTTCACCTGTGACCCCTATGCGGTGGCAGAGACGCAGGTTCTGGCGACCGTGTTCAAGGGTCGCGCGGTCTATGACACCGGACTGATCGGGGCGCTGGCATGACCGACATCCACTATCCCGACCGCCTGATCGCCATGCTGGAAGCCATCTGGGGCGAAGGCTTCCTGTCGCCCGGCGGCGAGGGCGAGGTCGCACGCGTCATCGGCGGGCATGACCTGACAGACCTTTCCGTCCTCGACATCGGCTGCGGCGCAGGCGGCATCGACATCGCACTTGTCGCCCGCCACAGCGCGGGCTTTGTCACCGGCATCGATGTCGAAGACCCGGTGCTGGATCACGCCCGCGCGCTGATCGCCAAGGCCGGGCTCAGCGCCCGCATCGGCCTTGCCAAGGTCGCGCCCGGCCCGCTGCCTTTCCCGCCCGGCACCTTCGACGTCGTCTTGTCCAAGGACAGCATCGTCCATATCCCCGACAAGCACGCCCTGATGGCCGAGGTGTTCCGCGTGCTGCGGCCCGGCGGGCGGTTTCTCGCCTCGGACTGGCTGACCGGGACCGAGGCCCCGTCACCTGCGATGGCCGACTATATCGCCGCCGAGGGCCTCGACTTCGGCATGGCCACGCCCGCGCGCTATCTCGACGCGATGCGGGCCGCCGGGTTCTCCGACTGCGCAACCCTGTCGCGCAACGCCTGGTATCGTGTTCAGGCCCGCGAGGAACTCGCCCGCCTTCAGGGGACGGTCGGTCAGCGGGCCGCTGGAATTGTCGGCCAGGACTTCGTCAACAGGAACATCGGCATTTGGCAGCGCATGATTCCCGTCCTCGACAGCGGCGAACACTGCCCTACGCATCTCCGGGCGAGGAAGCCGGGATGAGGCGGAAACGGATGGTGCCCCAAGAGAGACTCGAACTCCCGACCCTCTGATTACAAATCAGATGCTCTACCAGCTGAGCTATTGGGGCACGCGCACCCCCAATAAAGGCCGGGCGCGGTTGCATCAAGCCCGTTGATCGGCGGCCCGGCCGGCCGCGGCCCCCCGGTCGCCGCCCGGCGTGCGCATATGCATCCGCGCCAGCACCAGCACCGCAGCCAGCCCGACGGCCATCACCAGGATCGCGGGCGGGGCCGCGTCGCCGAGGTTCTCGAGGCTCGCCTTCTCGTGCACGCGCGTTGCAAGCGTGTCGTAGTTGAAGGGCCGCAGCAGCAGCGTCGCGGGCAGTTCCTTGACGCAGTCGACAAAGACCAGGAGCAGCGCGGTGCCGACCGACCCGCGCAAGAGCGGCAGATGGACATCGCGCAGCACGCCGCCGGGCCTGCGGCCCAGAGATCGGGCGGCCATGGCGAGCGCAGGCGGCACGCGGCCGAAGGCGGCATCCGCCGCGCCCTGGGCGATGGCGAAGAACCGCACGACATAGGCCAGCACGATGGCCGCTGCCGTCCCGGTCAGGATCAGGCCGGGGTCGCGGCCCGTCACGGCTTCGACCGCGTCGGCGACCCGGTGATCGAGTGCTGCCAGCGGGATCAGGATGCCGACCGCCAGCACTGCCCCGGGTGCGGCATAGCCAATCGAGGTGGCGGGCAAGACCCAGGCGGCCAGCCGACGCCCGGTCAGGCGGATGCCGTAGACCACCGCGAAGGCGGCAGCGACGGTCAGCATCGCCGCCGTGCCGCCGGTGGCCAGCGTGTGCAGCAGCGCGCGCGCAAGACCCGCGCTGATCCAGGCATCGGGGTTGTCCGTGGCATGGCCGAGGATGACGCCGAAAGGCAGGACGAATCCGACGAAGACCGGCAGCGCGCAGAGGCCGGTTGCCGCCGCCGCGCGCAGGCCTGCCAGCGCGCGCCTTTCCACCGGGCGCGACTGGCGGGCCGACTGGGCAAACCGCGCGTGGCGGCGGGCGCGCTTTTCGACGGCGACAAGGGCCAGCATGACGGCCAGGATCACGCAGGCGATCTGCGCCGCCCCCCCGGCATTGCCGCTTTCCAGCCAGGTGGTGAAGATGCCCGTGGTCAGCGTCTGCACGCCGAAATAATCGGTGACGCCGAAATCGCTGACCGTCTCCATCATCACGATGGCGACGCCCGCCGCGATGGCGGGCCGCGCCAGCGGCATTCCGACACGCAGGAACAGCGCGACCGGGCCAAGCCCCAGCGACCGCGCCACCTCGTACCCGCCGCCCGGCTGTTCGCGGAAGGCGGCGCGGGCCAGCAGATAGACGTAAGGATAAAGGGCGGCGGCGAAGACCACGACCGCCGCGCTGCGCGAGCGGACCTGCGGAAACCAGTAGTCCTGCGCCGATGTCCAGCCAAACGCGGCGCGCATCGCCTGCTGGACGGGCCCCGCATAGTCGAGGAAGTCGACCACGGCATAGGCCCCGACATAGGCCGGGATCGCCAGCGGCATCAGCAGCAGCCATTCGAGGGTCCGCGACAGCGGAAAGCGGTACATCGCGGTCAGCCAGGCAGCACCTGTGCCAACGGCCGCCGCCAGAAGCCCGGCACCCAGCGCAAGAATACCGGTATTGGTCAGATAGCGCGGCAGGGTAGTGGCGATCAGGTGCGGCCAGATGTTCTCGGTCGGGCGGACCGCGATCACCGCCACCGACAGCACCGGCAGCACGACCAGCGCAGCCATCGCCAGGGCAGCAACCGACCATACCGTCCCGCCCTGCATCCGCCAGCCGGACCGGTGCCGCGCATGGCGCGCGCCAAGTGCCTGAATTTCCTGCCGTGCGCTCATGGCGCGGGGTTACAGGAAAGCGGTTTTCCTGTCCAGAAAACCCACCTATTGTCCCGCTCGGCTGCCCCCGTCGGGGGCGGCGCAATCACGGGATGCGGGGTCGGTCGCGGAAAGATGCAGGTCGTCTATCATCTCGGCGCGCATGCGACCGACGCGGAACGGCTTCTGCGCTGTCTTCTGAAGAACCGCACGGGGTTGGCGGATGCCGGCATCCTGGTGCCGCCGCCCGGCCGCTACCGGATGCTGCTGCGCGAGACGGTCGCCAAGCTGAAGGGCGCGCCTGCGACGCGGTCGGTCCAGGCGACGATCCTGGAGACCGTGACCGACGGCGACGCGGCGGCGCGGATCATCTTCAGCAGCGACGATTTTCTGGGCATCGCGCACCGGGTGATCGGCGAGGCGGGGTTCTACAGCATGGCGGCGCGGCGGGTCGCGGCGCTGGCCAACCTGTTCCCCGAGGCGGAAGCCGAGTTCCACATCGCCATCTGCAACCCCGCGACGCTGGTGCCGCATCTGATCGGTGAAATCCGCGGCGGCACTTACGGCACGGTGATGGGCGACACCGATCCGATGTCGCTGCGCTGGCTGCCGGTGATCCGCGCGATGCGCGACGCGCTGCCCGAGGCGCGGCTGGTGGTCTGGTGCCACGAGGATGCGCCGCTGATCTGGCCCGAGGCGCTGCGCAGCGTGGCGGGTGTCGCCGAGGGTGTGGCGCTGGAGGGCGACGACGACCTCTTGCGCACGATCATGCGGCCGGAAGGCTATACCCGGCTGATGGCCTATTTCGCCAAGTATCCGCCCAAGGGCGTGCCGCAGCGCCGCCGCGTGGTCACGGCGTTCCTGGAGAAGTTCGCGCTGGAGGATGCGCTGGACGTCGAAGTGGCGCTGCCCGGCTGGACCGAGGCGCTGACCGACCGGATCACCGACGCCTACGAGGCGGACGCGGCAGCCATCGCGGGGATCAAGGGCGTCGAGGTGATCGCGCCCTGACGGCCGGCAGCGGCGGGATCGGGAGCGATTTTCGGGGCATCTGGCGTGTGTCCACATGTGGACACGGGGTCAAGGCATTGGAAAGGAATGATTTTCCAAAACAAGGAATTCTGTTGAGGATGTGTCAGGGATTGCAGATCTGGAAAGCGCCCCGGCGCAGGCCGGGGCGTTGGACCTGCGCCGGGCCCGGAGGACCTGCCATTGGCAGACCGGTCCTGGCCGTCACGCCATCCCGAGCGCCGCCTTGTACATTTCCAGAACCGCCTCTTCCTCGGCGAGGTCGTCCTTGTCGCGCTTGCGCAGTGCGATGACCTTGCGCAGTACGCGTGTGTCATAGCCGCGCCCCTTCGCCTCGGCCATGACTTCCTTCTGCTGATCCGCGATGTCGCGCTTTTCGGCCTCCAGATGCTCGTAGCGTTCGATGAACTGGCGCAGTTCCTCGGCGGTCACGGAATAGGTCGCGTCGGTGACGGTGTCGGGCATCGGGGCCTCCTGTCCTCGGGTCGGCGACTGACTAAGCGAGGCAGGCGGGAGCGGCAAGGGGCCGAGTGCTTCCAGTGGCCGTTGCGGGTCGTTGCGGTCTGCGCAGAGCGGCCCGTTATCGCCCGGACCGAAGCCGAAGGCACCTGGCTCGCGGCTTACCCTTTGTCCCGCGCCTGGCGGCAATGTCGGCGATGCGGATCAACCCGCCGTTCCATCGCAAGCGGCGTGTTTGTCACCGTGAGGCGCTATTTCGTCATGCGTCCGCTGGCCAAGGCGCGCGGATCGGTGCATCCGATGATCGCAGACTTTCCCCGCGAAAGTCCCATTCGGGCACAGATAGCTTCTGATGGCGCGTTTCCGGGCTCGACCCCGGTCATGAAATCGCCAAATCCGAAGCTTGTTTCCATCTCAAGCAGGGCATGTGCCCCAAGAACAACTGACAACCGTTGACCACGCCGCGCAGGGTCCGTGGCCAGCATACCCCACCACGCCTGCCCGCCATGTTTGGGGTGATCTTCATGGGCGAAGGCCGAGGACGCGGCACAGGAAACCACTCTCATCGCGCGGTCTATGGCCACCAGACAGACGGCAGGCCGCAAAAGGCCGCGCAACACCTCTCCGCAAGGCGGCAGGACACCGCAGCCCAAGGCCATCTCGGCCAATGACACCAAGTGCCCATCCGGTGTCGATGCATCCAGACGCAACATGGTCAGGTCTTCGGGTAGGGCAAGGGTCGCGACTACCTGTCGGGCCGCCGCGATGGCAGAGCGAGTGCCTTCCCACTTGTCATAGAGCATGGGCACCAGACCGCGCGCCAATATCGAAGTCTTGATGGATTCGACCTGGTTCAACGGGACGGTAAGATAGGTCGCACTGCCCTGCACGACGGCCAGAGCTGCAAGTTCGTCGATGTCGCCGTCCTCAGGTCCGGGCAGGCCGACCGAGCGCCCGTAGTAGCTGTAGCGCCTGTCCTGAGCCAGCAAGGCAGCCAACCCTCGGCCGCGTCGCAACAGCGCGCGTTGATCGTCGTTTCCAAAGAATTCGTCTCTCATCTGGCTGGACCCTTCTTGGTGACGAATGGCAAGTCTGGGGGGTGAAAGATCACGGGTCAAAACAATACTGAAACCCGGGTGGTCAGTTCGGATTTGCCGTACAGACCGAAAACACGCGATTGCGGGCGCGTTCCTAATGGGCTCGAATCCGCCCTTCGCACCCGAAGCATGAACGGTCGATCCGTGATCCCTTGCCCCCTCGCCCCCCGCCCGCTAATTCCGTCCGACCCAAGCGGAGGCCCAACCCATGCAAGCCCTCATCTGGATCGGTGCCGCCGTCACCCTTGCCGGTCTCGGTGGGCTCGGGTGGTGCATCCTGTCCGTCATCCGTGCCCGTCGCGCCGGTCTGCCGGACGAAGCGCTGCGCGCCCGCCTGCAACGGATCGTCGTCTGGAACCTCGGCGCGCTGTTCCTGTCGGTCATCGGGCTGATGCTGGTCGTCGTCGGCATCGTCTTCGGCTGACGAAAGCCGTCAGCCGTTCAGGTCGCCGAACCGTCGCCCGTTCCGGATCAGGTCGTCCCAGAGCGGGTCCAGCGACCACGGCCCGCCTTCGCGCAGCGCGAACCCCCGCATCTGGTTGCGCGTGGTCAGCAGCCCGGCCTGATCGGCCACCTGCATCGGCCCGCCGCGCCAGCCCGCCAGCCCCAGCCCCGCGACCGCGGCCACGTCGATATCCGACGGGCGCAGGCCCGGATCGCCCGACAACAGCCGCGCCCCGGCATTCGCCAGCGCAGTCTGCACCCGCGCCACGATCTCGGCTTCCGTCACGCGGCGCGGCACGATCCCCGCCGCCTCGCGCGCGGCCGCGACGAAGGCCAGCACATCCGGTTCGACCCCGCCGCCCGGGCGGTGGAACGGCCGCCCGCCGAGTTCGACCATCACCAGCGCCAGCAGACTGTCCGCCGACGGGGCAAGCAGCAGCGACAGCGGCCCGCCCGCGCCGCGCATCGCAAACGGCCCCGACGCGAAACCCCAGCCTTCGAGCGCCCGGTCAACGGCATAAGGCGACGCGCCCGCCTCGACCAGATGGTCCGCCGCGCGCGCCAGTACCCGCGCCAGCGCGGGCAGGACGGGGTGAGCGGACACCACCGGCACCCGCCCGATGCGCCGTGTGAAGCCGAGGATCGCCGCGAGCGTCGCCACGGGCGGCACAACGGCATTGACGCCGATTTCGGCCAGCCGCAGACCGGGCCGCAGCGTCAGCCCCGCCTGCCCCGGCGGTGCTTCAGCCACCCACAGATCGGCGGCGGCGATGCCCAGCGGCAGCGGGCCGCCCGGATCCGCCCGCAGCACCAGATCCGCATCGGCCACCCGCGCCGGGCCGACGGTTCCCGACAGCCGCGCCCAGTCGCGTTCCAGCGCATCGCGCGTCAGCCGCCCTTCGGCCACCGCAGCCTCCTGCGCTTCCGCCACGGCGGCGAACAGGGCCGCAAGACCCGGCTCGTCCGCGCCGGATACGGCAACCGCGATCCCTGCCGACAGGGCATCGGCGATGACCGGGGCCAGCCCGCCCGCGCTGCCCGGCAGCGGGCCGGTCACGGCGATCCGCTGCGGCTCGGCAGGTTTTGCGCCCGTCAGGGCACGCGGATGCGCCGCACGCCGTTCCGCCAGAAACACATGCCGCAGGGCGGCCGATTCCGGTGTCGCCAGCAGATCCTCGAACGCCGCGCGTTCCGCCTCGAACCCCGCCGATTCGGGCAGCAGCAGCGCCGCCTCGACGCAATCGACGATCCGCGCCGGCGCGGGCAACGCGGTGCCGTCTGCCGCCAGACCCGCCCGCGCCCTGGTCGACCGCCGCCATCCATGCCCGCGCATCCGCCACGGGCGGCGCGCCCCGCGCCGGGCCGCCCACCGCCAGATCGCTTGCCAGCGCCAGCGCCAGGTCCAGCGCCTCTGTCGCATCGGCGACCCCGTCGATCAGCCCGATTTCGGCGGCATGTTCCGCAGTGACCGGCTTGCCCGACAGCATCAGCGACAGCGCAGCCTCGGGGCCGATCAGCCTGGGCAGGCGCTGCGTGCCGCCCGCCCCCGGCAAGAGGCCCAGCGCCACTTCGGGCAGGCCCAGCTTCGTGCCCGCCACCGCCAGCCGCGCCCGTGCCGCCAGCGCCAGTTCCAGCCCGCCGCCCAGCGCCGTTCCGTGCAGCAATGCCACCACCGGTTTCGGGCAGGCCGCGATCCGCGCCGTCAGGTCCGACGTAAGGGACGGCCCCACCGACCCGAATTCGCGGATGTCCGCCCCCGCAGGCCAGGTCCGCCCCTCGGCCCGGATGACGATCCCGGTGACTGCGCTGTCGGCCACGGCCCGCTCCAGCGCGGCGATCAGCGCCCCCGACAGGGACCGCGACAGCGCATTGACCGGAGGGTTGTCGATGCTCAGCACCGCGATGCCGCCTTGCACCGCCCAGCCGACCAGCTCCACCATTCCCGCCACCCGCTCCGTTCCCACCCGCCGTTGCCGCCCGCCGTCTACCGCCTGTCGTCCGCAGTCAGGGTGCGCAGTTCTTGCAGAACGGCGTCGCGGGCAGCACATCCAGCCGCTCGTCGTCGATCGCCGACCCGCAGGTCACGCAGTATCCGTATTCGCCGTCCCGGGCGCGCTGCAGCGCCGCGTCGATCATGCGGATTTCGTGCTGCGCTGACAGGCCGAGATCCTCAAGCACCTCGTCGGATTCCCGTTCGGTCGCCATTTCCTCCCAGTCGCGCGCCTCGTGGGTGTCGAATTCCTCGCCGATCCCCGCGATCCGGGCTGTCAGGGCCTTCCGGCGCGCCTCCAGCACAGCCTTGCGTTCCGCCACGGATGTCATCGCCCGGGTCTCCTTCCTGATTTTGGCGCAGTCGCCGCTCGGCCCGCGTCCCAGAAATCCCGCAGCGACAGGCTGTGCCGATTGCGCCAGCGATGCAAGCCCGTCCGTCACTCTGCCCCGCAACCGGCCGTCACCGCCCCCCTTGCATTCCCGATACCCGCCGCTACGGTCCGCGCCGGATTGCGCGGGAATAGGACAGCAGAATGCCAGCGGACTGGGTCTGGGGACTATGCGGCGGGCTGATGATCGGCGGTGCGGCCAGCATCTATCTGCTGGTCAGCGGCCGCATCATGGGCGCCAGCGGCATCATCGGCGGTCTGGTCGACCGGTCTGCGCGCGGCAGCGCCGCGCTGGAGCGGATGTTCTTCCTTGCCGGGCTGATCCTTGTGCCGCTGACGATCCTGCCCTTCACCGCCAATGACGGCACCCACCTGACCGGCAACTGGCCGATGATCCTGTCTGCGGGCGCACTGGTCGGCCTCGGCACCCGTCTTGCGCTCGGCTGCACGTCCGGACACGGCGTCTGCGGCCTGTCCCGGCTCAGCCCGCGCGGCATCGCCGCCACCGCGATCTACCTTGCCGCGGGCGTCGTGACCGTCGCGGTCCTGCGCCAGATCGCCGGAGCCCCATGATGCGCCTTGTTGTGGCGCTGTTCGCGGGTGGCCTGTTCGGGGCGGGCCTGCTCTTGTCGGGAATGACCGACACCGTGAAGGTGCAGGGATTTCTCGATATCTTCGGGGCGTGGGACCCGACGCTCGCCTTCGTGATGGCGGGCGCGATCCTGCCGATGACGCTGGCCTGGGCCGTCGCCCGCAGGCGGCCTGTCGCCCTGCTGGGAACACCGATCCAGACCCGTGCCGACGGCAGGCCAGACCGTGCGCTGGTCATCGGGTCGCTCCTGTTCGGCATCGGCTGGGGCCTTGCGGGTCTCTGCCCCGGCCCTGCCATCGCGTCGCTGGGTTTCGGTGGAACAGGCGGGCTGGCCTTTCTTCTTGCGATGATGGCCGGTATGGTCGCCGCACGCCCGCTGCGCACGCGCCTTTCGGGTACCGCCACCCTGGACACCGAAAGGCAAAGCCAAATGGAAATCCGCCAGCTGACCCCGGGCTATGCCGTGTCACCGCAGATCACGCCCGACGATATTCCGGCGATCAAGGCGGCGGGCTTCACCCGCGTCATCTGCAACCGCCCGGACGGAGAGATTCCGCCCGCCCTTGAGGCCGCCCGGATGCGGAGCGCAGTCGAGGCTGCTGGGTTGGAATTTGTTGAAATTCAGGTGCTTACGGGCGATTTCTCAGACGGAATCGTTGCTGCGCAGCGCGCCGCCATCGACGGGGCATCGGGCCCCGTTTTTGCCTATTGCGCGTCGGGCAGACGGTGTGCCGTGGTCTGGGCGCTGGGGCAGGCGGGCCGCGTTCCGGTGGATGACCTGATTGCCACTGCCGCGCGCTGGGGCTATGACTTGGAGCCGTTCCGCGCGCGGCTGGGATAGCCCGCGCCAGGGAATACTGATCGGCTTTTTTGTGCGGTGCAGGCCACAGCCGTTTCACCCCGGCTGATCCGACATCTGCACCAACCCCAACCCGCCCGGTCCGATCTCTGCCATCCCGGCAGGCACCCCGCTCTGCGGACCCGCAAAGGCAGCGGCAACAGCCTCGTCCCGCGCCCCGTCGGCCCGCGCGCCCGACCTGTCCTGCCCCCCTGCCCCGCCGCGCCCTGCCGGCGTGTCAGCTATCCGCACGGCCCGCTGGCCGCGGGCCTGCCCGAGCCTGCCACGGCAGATCGCGCGGCGGTCGCCGCCTTCGATCTGCACATGGTCTATCGCCGCGCGCGGGATCGGAATTTCGGACCCGCAGGTCAGCGCCAGAATCCGGTCCAGCGGCAGCTCTGCCCGCCACAGCACAGCCCTGACCTGCGCTTCGGAGGCCATGACATGCGTGGCCAGCCGTGCGTCCCAATCCGCGTCGCCGTCGCCGCCGTCCGGGGCAGAACCGCCCCCCGGGGCATGTCCCGCACCCCGCGCATCCTGCGCGGCCGCCTCCGGGATCGCCAGAACCAGCGTTGCCGCCCGCTCGGCCGCTGCCCCGAATTCGATCCCGACCGTCATCACCCGCATCGGCGCATCCCCCAGATGCAGCGGCATCGGGCGCGGGTCGTCGATCAGCCGCCCGACCCGCACCGCCCCGATCAGATCGGAGAGTTCGGCCAGAACCGCGTCGAGATAGGTCGCGGCAATCGCAAGGTCGGTCCGGGTTCCGGGCCGGTCAGGCACGGCACCCGCGCCGATCCGCCCCATCGTCTGCACCTCTACCAGCGCCTGCCGCCCGGCAGCCCCCAGCGCCATGACGCCAAGCCCCGTCGCACAGTCCAGCCGCGCGACCAGCGCGCCCGCCTCGATCCCCGCGATCATCGCTGCGGGCAGCACGCGCGCCTCGCCGATTGTCGTGACCTGCACCGGCAGCTGCATCTGAATCTCGGCGGTCCGCGCGACGGCGTGCGATATGCGCGCGCGCATCACCTCGGCCCTGCGCGCCTCGGCCGCAGGCATCGCGCGTGTCCGCAGCATCCCGCGCAGAACCGCAGCGCCCGTCGCCGACCCAGCCGTCATGTCCATTGCCCCCGCGCGATCCATCAAGACGCCAAGCCGTGCCAGAACAGCGTGAAGAAACAGTTTCGCGGGGCCCGTCAGGCCGCCTGTTCCGCCCCCGCCCGCACCGGCAGCGAAATCCGGAACGCAGCGCCGCCCTGTCCCGGCAGATAGCCGACCGACCCGCCGAGGTTGACCATGATCTCGCGGCAGATCGCCAGGCCCAGACCCGCGCCGCCAGCACCTGTCCGGTCCTCCAGCCGCGCGAACTTCTCGAAGATTCGGTCCTGTTCACCGCGCGGAATGCCCGTCCCGTTGTCGATCAGGTCAATGGTGATCCGCCCGCGCCGTTCGCGCACCGCGATGCGCAGCTGCGGGTCTGGTGCGTCGCAGTATTTCCGCGCGTTCGAGATCAGGTTGATCAGCACCTGCACCAGCCGGTCCGCATCGGTGATCACCGGGACAAATTCGCTGATCGTATCGCGCAGCACGGTGAATTCCCGGTCCGCCCGCACGTGGCTCGCCATCTGCACCGCCCGCCCGATCAGGTCCTGCAGGTTGCCGACCGACAGGCTCAGCTGCACAGTCCGGTTCTCGAGCACGCTCAGGTCCAGAAGGTCATCCAGCAGCCGCGTCAGCCGGATCGCCTCGTCATGGATCACGCCCGCATATTTCCCGCGTTCCGCATCGCTGACCGCGCCGTCCCGCAGAATCTCGGAAAACGCGCGGATCGAGGTCATCGGCGTGCGCAGCTCGTGGCTGACCTGGCTCAGGAAGGTGTCCTTCTGCAACGCCAAGGTCGCGCAGCTTGTCATTCGCCTCGCCCAGCGCGCGCGCCGTCCGCGCCAGTTCCTCGGACTTCGCTTCGATCTGGCTGGAATACTCCATGATCTGCTGCGCCTCGGACGCCACGGCCATCAGGTCCTGTGCGGACACCGCAGCGCCGATCACGAACTGCGCCATCATTGCATGGGATGTGGCCGATCCGACCGACCCTGCCAGCTTGCGTTCCAGCCGGTCGATGAAATCGGGCGTCGTGTCGGGCAGATAGCCCGCCTTGCCCTGCCGCTGGGCTGCCTGCCCGAAGAATGCCAGCGCCTCGTCCGTCCCGAGGATGCCCTGCGCCATCGCCAGCAGGTCTTCCGCGCTCGGCCTTGGCGCGGGGCCAGCTGCGCGCGCCGGGGGCGTCGTCGAAGACACGCACAAAGGCCAGTCCCTGCAGCCGTTCGATCGGGCGCGGGAAGGTCGCCAGCGACACCGCCAGAAACACGCCGCGTGTTCAGCACCAGTCGCCCAGAACAGGGCTTGCATTGTCGGGTCCAGCCCGGAAATCCCGAACAACGCGCGCGGGTTGGCCCAGGCCCAGCCGAACGGGCCACCCGCCATCAGCGCGTCGGAATACAGACCCCCCGCCCCGAAGGACGGCAGGAACAGCGTATACAGCCAGACCGCAAGCCCGGTCAGCAGGCCCGCCGCCGCCCCGGTGCGCGTCGCCCCGCGCCAGAACAGCCCGCCCAGCATCGCAGGCAGCGTCTGCGCCACGCCGACAAAGGCGATCAGCCCGATGGACGCCAGCGCCGCGCTGCCGCCCGACAGGCGGTAATAGCCATAGCCCAGCGCCAGAATCCCCGCGATGGCGATCCGCCGCGTCATCAGGACCATGCCCCGCAGGTCGCCCCGCGCCCGGGCCCCGCCGGGGCGCAGGGACAGCCAGAGAGGCGTCACGACATGGTTCGACACCATCGTCGCCAGCGCGATGGACGCGACGATGACCATCGAGGTCGCCGAAGAAAAGCCGCCGAGAAAGGCCAGCATCGCGAGCTTCCCCTGCCCCTCGGCCAAAGGCAGCGTCAGCACGAAGAGATCGGGGTTCGACCCTTCGGGCATCGCCTGAAGGCCCACCACCGCGATCGGCAGCACAAACAGGCTCATCAGGAACAGATAGAGCGGAAACGCCCACGACGCCGTCGCCAGATGCCGTTCGTCCTGGTTCTCGACCACCATCACCTGGAACATCCGCGGCAGCGTCAGGATCGCGGCCGCGCTGACAAAGGTCAGGCCGATCCAGCGCCCCGGCTGCATCGGCCAGTCGGCGATGGGCGAGGTCTCGATCCGCGCCAGAATGTCGCCGACACCCCCCGCCACGCCCCAGACGACAAATGCCCCTACCGCCAGCAGCGCAACCAGCTTGACCACCGCCTCGACCGCGATGGCCATCACGACACCGTGGTGCCGTTCGTTCGCATCTAGATTGCGCGTGCCGAACAGGATCGTGAACAGCGCAAGGCCGCAGGCGACCCAAAGCGCCGTCGCCCCCCGGTCCTGCAACCCGCCGGGCGCGGTGTCGGCGAAGACGCTGAAGGACAGCGTGACCGACTGCAGCTGCAGCGCGATGTAGGGCGTGGCCGCCAGCACCGACAGGATCGTGACGATCACGCCGACAAGGTTCGACTTGCCGTAGCGCGACGAGATCAGGTCGGCGATGGACGTGATGCGTTCCGCCCGCCCGATCCGCACGAGCTTCCGCAGCACCAGCCACCAGCCGGTCAGCACCAGCGTCGGACCCAGATAGATCGTCAGGAACTCCAGCCCCGACCGCGCCGCATTGCCGACCGCGCCGTAGAAGGTCCAGGCGGTGCAGTAGATCGACAGCGACAGCGTGTAGACGACAGGCGAGCGCAGCCAGCCGTCCTGCCCGCGCAGCGCCCGGCGCTCAGCCGCCCAGGCGACGCCGAACAGCAGGATCACATAGGTCAGGCAGGCCGCGACCAGAATGTTGAAGGACACGCTCACGCGCCGCCCCCGTCGGCCGCGTCGTCCGTTGCCGGGTCATCCTCGCCCGCCGTCAGCGGCATCAGGCGGCGCGACAGCAGGAACGCCCCGACGATCAGCCCGGCCCAGACCGCGAACAGGTAGACCCAGCCCGATGCCGTGTCGCCCTCGGGGGTCGCGGCGGGTTGCCACAGGATCGGCAGCAGGAACAGGATCAGCCCCGCCACCGGCAGAAGCCGCGCCGCGTCCGTCAGCCGCCGCGCGCGGTAGCCCTTGCGGGCCAGAAACACCGGGGCCGCGCGGCCCCTCATGGCGTGGCCAGTTCGCGCACCAGCGCCAGAACGTCGGCATTGGCGAAGGGCTTGGTCAGGAACCGGCTGGCCCCCGCGCGCTCTGCCGCTTCGCGCGCCCGGCCCTGCCCCGCCGCCGACAGGACCAGCACCGGCAGGTCGCAGAGATCGGTCGAGGCGCGGATCTCGGTCAGGATGTCGTAGCCCGACCTCCCCGGCAGCATCACGTCCAGCACCAGCACATCGGGCCGCGCCCGGCGGATCGCCGATATCGCCTCTGCCCCCTCGCCATGTGTGCTGACCGTCCAGCCATCGCGCGTCAGAATGAAGTCCAGCGCCAGGGCGATGTTCGCCTCATCCTCGATCAGCAGGATGCGCCCGGCCATTCTGGTCCGCCCTCCGATGTTCCGTCGTCTGCGCCCGCGCGCGTTGCCCTGTATCGCCGATCCCGGCAGTGGCTGTCAAAACGCATCGCCCGCCGCCGCGCCGATTGCCGGTTCGCGCCGCGCCGGACAGTCCGCCGCCGTGCAGACCCGGCAGGTTGGCCCCACGATCCGCTCGGACCCACCCGACGGCCCGGCCGCTGGCGCAATCAGCATCACCGCCTCGGTCACGCCAGGCCGGCCATATCCCTGCGGGAAGGTCGTTTCCGCCACCGCCCAGGCCCGGAACCGCAGCGGCACGGGTCCCGCGACCGCCAGATCGGCCACAACCGGAACCCCCGGTCGCAGCATCGCATCGTAGAGCGGCCAGAGCGGGCAGGCCGAGGCGAAGCGCGGCATCCCGAAACCCGGCAAGGGTTGGCGGTGCGTCAGCGCGCCCGAGGCATCGCAGGCGGCCATGCCATAGGCCGCACCACCCGGCGGCAAGGACGCCAGCCGGCGCAGAACAAGCGCGGGCAGAAGCCCCAGCGTCCCCGCGATCCGCAACGGGTCATGGGGTCCGGCAAGGACCCCTGTCAGCCGCGCCATCGGCAACGCCTCGGCGTCTGCGCGGTAGCGGCGCGCGATCCGCAGTGCTGCCACCCGTGACGCATCCGTCGTCAGGTCCGCTGACCGTGCCACCAGCGCGTCCGCATCGCCCCCCGCCTCCAGCGCCGCCAAATGAAACCCCCGCGCCGCCAGCCAGGCCGCGGCCTCTTCCTGCGGCGAGGCTGCCCCTGCACCTTCCGGCGGCGTGTCGAGCCACGTCACCAGCGCCTGCGCGGCCTCCGCGACGCGGCGCGCATCCCCGCCGAGGTTTGTCAGGAACCGGTCCGCCAGCCCCGCGTCGATGTCCCGCGCCCCTGCCAGTATCTCACCCGTTGCCCGCAGTCCTGTTACCGCAGACAGTATCTCGTGCAGCGAGGCCGCCAGGTGCGGGTCCTGCGCCAGACGGTCGCCGAGGCGCGCGACCAGCCGCCCCTGCATGTCCCGCTCCGCCTCGCCCCAGGCCAGCCGCGCCGCCCAGCCCGGAAACCGCAGGATGAAGTCTTCGATCCGGTCCGTCTCGGGTACGGCCCCCGGCCCCGACGCCCCCGTCTCTGCCGCGCGGCGCAGGGCGATGGCGAGCATGCTTTCGCGCCCGTCTTCCAGCGCCGCCGGATCGGCATTCAGCGCGTCCGCCAGCCGCGCGATCAGCGCCGGTCCCGGCGCGCGGCGGTTGTGTTCGATCAGGTTCAGATAGGCGGGCGAGATGCCCGCCGAGCGCGCCACATCCGCTTGGCGCAGCCCCAGAAGCTGCCGCCGGTCGCGCAGCCGCGTGCCGCTATGGACGATCCGCGCCATCGTTTAAGGCCCCGCGTTGACATCAACCGCCGACCCAGATTGACAGGATTGTGCTTGATCGCGCAAAGCCGTTACAGCGGCGCTGCCTAGCCCGCTTCGAACTCTCCGGCATGCAGTTCGGCGGGGCCACGTCCTTGATCCGCTCGATTGCAGGCTTGCCGCCAATGCATTCCGTCATCGGTGCCTCGTTCCGCCGTCCGCAGGACACAAGGGAGGCCAGCGCCATCACCACGATCCCCGCCCTGACCACTCCGCCCGCCATTCCCGCACCCATTGTCGCTTTTGCGGCGAACCTGCCCCCGATCCGCGACCCGGTGCAAGCGAAAAGGCGCGCCCCATTTCCATAGGGCGCGCCTCTCTTGTTCATCAGACAGCCGCTACTGCAGCGCCTTGTCCGTGATGACGCTGGTCCAGGCCCCTTCCGGGGCCTTGGTGATGACCGGGTCCGACCCGCCCGCCAGCAGTGTCTTGACCGTCCGATCCGCATCCGCCACGTCCAGCGCGCCGTTCGATCCGGCCGTCAGCTTGGCCACCTCGCCCATCATGAACTTCTGATGCGCCTCGGTCTGGGCGCCGGTCTCGTCGTTCTTCAGAACGATCCCCGCCGCCTCGTCCGGATTGGCCTCCGCGTCCTTCCAGCCCTTCATCGACGCGCGCACGAAGCGGACCATCTTGTCCTCGAACGCCGGGTCCGCCAGTTTGTCCTCCATCACATAAAGACCGTCCTCAAGCGTCGCCACGCCCTGGTCTTCGTATTTGAAGGTCACAAGGTCATCCGCGCTGATCCCCGCATCCAGAACCTGACCGTATTCGTTGTAGGTCATCGTCGAAATGCAGGCCGCCTGCTTCTGCAGCAGCGGATCGACGTTGAAGCCCTGCTTCAGCACCGTCACATCGCCGCCCTCGGCCGTGTTCAGGCCCAGCGTCGCCATCCACGACAGGAACGGATATTCGTTGCCGTAGAACCAGACGCCCAGCGTCTTGCCCTTGAAGTCGGCGGGCGTCGCGACGCCCGATTCCTTCAGGCAGGTCAGCATCAGGCCCGAATGCTTGAACGGTTGCGCGATGTTGACCAGCGCCAGACCCTTTTCGCGCGCGGCCAGTGCCGCAGGCATCCAGTCCACGATCACATCCGCGCCGCCGCCCGCGATCACCTGTTCGGGCGCGATGTCCGGCCCGCCCGGCAGGATCGTGACGTTCAGACCCTCGGCGTCGTAGTAGCCCTTTTCCTTGGCCACGAAGTAGCCCGCGAACTGCGCCTGCGTGACCCATTTCAGCTGCAGCGTCACATCGTCCGCCGCGCTGTGCCCCGCCTCGCCGCGAATGCCGCCAGCAGGGTCGTCGTCAACAGTTTCTTCATTCCCAAAACCTCCATGTTACCGTCGTTTCTCAGGCCGTCCCCCGTTGCGAGGGATGCCAGAAGGTGACGCCCTTTTCGATCAGCGCCACCACCCCGTAAAATGCCGAACCGGCCAGGGCCGCGACGGCAATCTCTGCCCAGACCATCGGCAATGCAAGCGACCCGACAGCCGTCGAAATCCGGAACCCCATGCCCATCGTCGGCGAGCCGAAGAATTCGGCGACGATCGCCCCGATCAGGGCCAGGGTCGTCGCGATCTTCAGTCCGTTGAAGATGAACGGCATCGCCGCAGGCATGCGCAGCTTGAACAGCCCCTGCCAGTATCCCGCCCCCCAGGTCGCCATCAGGTCGCGCTGCATCCGCTCGCTAGCCGCAAGCCCCGCGACGGTGTTCACCAGCACCGGAAAGAACACCATCACCACCACGACCGCCGCCTTCGACTGCCAGTCAAAGCCGAACCACATCACCAGAATCGGCGCGATGCCGACGATGGGCAGGGCCGCGACGAAGTTGCCGACCGGCAGCAGCCCGCGCTGCAGGAACGGCGAGCGGTCGATGGCGATGGCGGTCAGAAAGGCCGCGCCGCAGCCGATGACATAGCCCGACAGCGCGCCCTTCAGGATCGTCTGGCGGAAGTCGATCCACAGGGTCGGCACCTGGTCGCGGATCGTGGTCCAGATCGCGCTCGGCGCGGGCAGGATCACCGGGCTGACATTCAGCCCCCGCACCGCGCCCTCCCACAGCACCAGCAAGCGTCACGCCGAAGATCGCCGGGATCAGCAGCCGACCGGCGCGTGTCTGCGCGACCGGCTGCCGCGCCAGCCAGCCGTTCAGCGCCCAGGCCGCGATCCAGAATGCCAGCGCCCCCCAAAGCCAGATCATGGCCGCATCCCCATCCGGGCCAGCGTCCGGCGTTCGATCAGACCGACGATCATCACCAGCCCCGCCGCCAGCATCGCCGCCGTGAACAGCGCCGACCAGATCTGGATCGTCTGGCCGTAGTAACTCCCCGACAGCAGCCGCGCGCCGAGGCCCTGCGTCGCGCCCGCAGGCAGTTCTCCGACGATGGCCCCGACAAGGCTCGCCGCGATGGAGACCTTCAGCGACGCGAAAAGATACGGCATCGACGACGGCAGGCGCAGCTTCCACAGGGTCTGCGCGCGGCTGGCACCATAGGTCTTCAGCTGATCCAGCTGCATCTGATCCGGGGCTCGCAGCCCCTTCACCATGCCGACGACGACCGGGAAGAACGACAGATACGCCGAGATGATCGCCTTCGGGATCAGCCCCGTGACGCCGAGCGATGCCAGCACCACGATCACCATGGGTGCTATGGCCAGGATCGGGATCGTCTGGCTGGCAATCGCCCACGGCATCACGCTCATGTCCATCGCACGGTTGTGGATGATGCCCACGGCCAGCAGGATGCCCGCCGTGGTGCCGATCAGGAACCCGACGAGCGTCGCCGACAGCGTGACCCAGCCATGCCAGACCAGCGATTTCTTCGACGTGACCGCCTGCCCCGCCAGCCCGTCCCACAGCCCCGCCGCCACCTGATGCGGCGCGGGCAGGACCGGGCGTTCCTGCACCATCGTGTCGGTCAGGACCTGTCGGAGGGTAACGGTTGTCTCCGCCCGGGCGGCCTGATCGTAGGTCCATTGCCGGTTGAGAAGGACCGACGCGCCGTACCAGAGGGCGACGATGGCCAGAAGGACGGTCAGGATGGGGGCGAGGGCTTTCATCCCTTCGCCCCCTGCGGCCAGGCGATCAGCGTCACCGCCACCACGCCCAGCGCCATCCCCAGCAGCTGTATCCCCGTCGGCCGCTCCCCGAACCACAGGAACGCCACCAGCGAGATCAGCAGCAGCTGCGCCACCGACGAGACCGAGATCGCGATGGCGAGCCCGCTTTCCCGCATCAGCCGCACCATCATCAGGTTGCCGAGCGTGAACAGGCACAGCGCGCCCACCAGAAGCCACACCTGCCCCGACGCCGAATAGGTCCGCAGGATGTGTTGGCCGTGACGAAGACCGCCATCGCGGCGGCGAGCCAGAGGATCAGTGAGCCGCTCATCTGCGCTTTCCCTTTGACCGTGCCGACCGCACAGCGGGGGCATCGCTTGCCCGCTCTGCCGCGTCCATCCGCTCCCACGCATCCGCCGCGCGCAGACCGTCGCGCAGTTCCAGCACCCAGATCACCAGCATCGCGGGATACATCAGCGCAATCGCCGCGATCCAGAACAGCGCGTCGCCCATCGCCAGCATCGCCTGATTGGTCAGGTCCCGCCCGCCGGCCAGCCAGAGCCCGCCCGCGATGACGGCCAGCCCCGCGACCACGACCAGCGGCACCCCGACTGACCAGATCAGAAACCGCGCCCAACAGGCCGCCCGCGACGGCGGGTCCGCCTCAGCAACGGGCCGGGTGGCGCGGGTCCGGGACGGCATGGCCATGCTCAGCACTCCTGCCCCCTCCGGCGACAGCCCGTAGGGCGCCGCGTATGGCGCATTGCCATACACCTGCCATACGGATGCTGGCACCCCTAGACCTCATCGCCATGCCCCCCGCGCAGCCCTTCCCGCACCCGGTGCGCGATCCGGATGAACTCGGGCAAGTCCCGGATGTCCAGCGGCCGCTCCCTCGGCAGCGTGCTCTCGATCACGTCCGTGATCCGCCCCGGACGCGGGCTCATCACCACGATCCGCGTGGACAGATACACCGCCTCGGGGATCGAATGCGTCACGAACAAAGTCGTCTTGCCGGTCGCGCCCCACAGCTTCAGAAGCTCCTCGTTCAGCCGGTCGCGGACGATCTCGTCCAGCGCGCCGAAGGGTTCGTCCATCAGCAGGATATCGGCATCGAAGGCCAGCGCCCGGGCGATGCTGGCGCCGCTGCTGCATGCCCCCCGACAGCTGCCACGGGAACTTGCCCGCGAACCCATCAAGCTCGACCAAAGATAGCACTTTTCGAACACGCGCGTCCTGATCCGCCTTGGAAAACCCCATGATCTCCAGCGGCAGTTTCACATTTCCTGCAATCGTCCGCCAAGGATACAGCCCCGCCGCCTGGAAGACATAGCCATAGGCCCGCGCCTGCCGCGCCGCATCGGGCGTCATGCCGTTGACCGTCAGCGTGCCTTCGGTCGGCGTCTCCAGCGCCGCCACCGCCCGAAGGAACGTCGTCTTGCCGCAGCCCGACGGGCCGATGAAGCTGACGAACTCGCCGCGCTGGATCGTCAGGTCCACGCCGGTCAGCGCCGTCACCGGCCCGTCCGCCGTGGGAAACGTCAGCCCGACGCCCCGCGCCTCGATCACCGGGGCCGTGGCCCCGCCGGTATCCTTCATGCCGTCCCCACTCCCGCCCGCCGGATCAGCCCCCGCGCGATCCACCGCTCGGTTCCCCAGTACACCAGCCCCGCCGCCAGCCCCATCGCCAGAAAACCCGCGTCCCCTGTCGGACGCTGGAAGAACAGCGACAGCGCGACCTGGCCGTTCACCGCCCCCGCCAGCGAAAACAACACCGGCGAGGTCTCCCTGCCCCACCATAGCGCGGCCCGCAGCAGAGCGAACCCCGGAAGCGACAGCATTAGCGTAAGCAGCATCCCGGACGCGAGCGCGACGGGCGTAAGGGGGCCACCGCTGAACCCCTGGTACAGCAGCAGGACCGCCGCGCAGGCAGCGATGTAGCCAAACAGGACTGCCATAACACGCCTGATCACATGTGCCGTCATGGTCTGGACCCTCGCGGCGGAGGCGCTACGCTGCGCGCATTCGTAGCCGTGATTTCAGCGCACAAGGAACGCTTCCCATGACCATCTGCCGCAAGATCCGCCCTGCCACGACCTATGACGGGAAGCAGGGCTTCAGCTATTTCGAGGGCATCGCCCGCGAAACCACCGGTTCGCAGGCCATCTGCATGCACCTTCTGACGATCCCGCCCGGCGGCCGCGCCAAGGCGCACAAGCACGCGACGCACGAGACGGCGATCTACATGATCGACGGGATCAGCACGATGTACTGGGGCGACCGCCTCCAGCACCGGATGGAGGCCGAGGCGGGCGATCTGATCTACATCCCCGCCGACATGCCGCACCTGCCGTTCAACCCCGGGACCGTGCCCGCGCGGGCGGTGATCGCCCGGACCGACCCGCACGAGCAGGAAAGCGTGGTGCTGCTGCCGGAGCTGGAGGGGTTGGTGCCCGCCTGACCTCTGTCGTCTTGCTGACACCTAAACCCCGCTCGCCGGAACGCCCGTCCGGACCACCGGCCTCGGTGCCGTCAGGTCCTTCCACTGCGTCAGCGCCCGGTTCACCGCGCCCATCGGTTCGCGCGCCACGAACTCCCCATGCCCCTCGCGCGTCTCGACCTTGCCGTCGTTCACCGCCACCACCCCGCGCGTCAGCGTGTAGCGCGGCAGGCCGCGCACCTTCTTCCCCTCGAACACGTTGTAATCAATGGCCGATCTGCTGCGTCTTCGCCGAAATCGTCTTGCCCTTCTTCGGGTCCCAGACCACCAGGTCCGCATCCGCCCCCACCAGCACCGCGCCCTTCTTCGGGTAGCAGTTCAGGATTTTCGCGATGTTCGTGGACGTCACCGCCACGAATTCGTTCATCGTGATCCGCCCCGTCTCCACCCCGTGGGTCCAGAGCATCGGCATCCGGTCCTCCAGCCCCCCCGTGCCGTTCGGAATCTTCGTGAAATCCCCCACGCCGAAGCGCTTCTGCGCCGTGGTGAAGGCGCAGTGATCCGTCGCCACGACCGACAGCGACCCTGACTGCAACCCCGCCCAGAGCGAATCCTGATGGTGCTTCGACCGGAACGGCGGCGACATCACGCGGCGGGCGGCGTGGTCCCAGTCCTTGTTCGCATACTCGCCCTCGTCCAGCGTCAGGTGCTGGATCAGCGGCTCGCCCCAGACCCGCTGCCCCCGCATCCGCGCCCGGCGGATCGCCTCATGCGCCTCCTCACAGGACGTATGCACGATATAGACCGGCACCCCCGCCATGTCGGCGATCATGATCGCGCGGTTCGTCGCCTCGCCCTCGACCGCCGGGGGGCGGGAATAGGCATGCGCCTCGGGCCCCGTGTTGCCCTCCGCCAGCAGCTTGCGCTGCAACTCGGCCACCACATCGCCGTTCTCGGCATGCACGAAGGGGATCGCCCCCAGTTCGGCGCAGCGGGTGAAGGACGCGAACATCTCGTCGTCGTTCACCATCAGCGCGCCCTTGTAGGCCATGAAGTGCTTGAAGGTGTTGATGCCCCGTTCCGTCACGGTCTTCATGTCGTCCCAGACCGCCTCGCCCCACCAGGTGATCGCCATGTGGTAGCTGTAGTCGCAGTTCGCCCGCCCCGACTTGTTGTGCCACATCTGGGTGGCATCGAGCAGGCCCTGGCCCTGACCGGGCAGCACGAAATCGACCACCATCGTGGTGCCGCCGGACAGGGCCGCGCGGGTGCCGGATTCGAAATCGTCGCTGGAATAGGTGCCCATGAAGGGCATCTCGAGATGCGTATGGGGGTCGATCCCGCCGGGCATCACGTAGCAGCCGGTGGCGTCGAGGGTCTTGTCGCCCTTCAGCCTCGGGCCGATGGCGGTGATGCGTGCCGCCGTCGATGAGGACGTCGGCCTTGTAGGTGAGGTCGGCGGTGACGATGGTGCCGTTGCGGATGACTGTGGTCATAGGGAAAGACCTCCTCGAGATTTAGGTATCATTTAGGGCTTTCGACAGCCAGTGAGCTGGGCGGTCTGCCAGGCACCGCAAAATACACGGGCACTTCAAAAGTTATCCGGTTCGTGTGTTCCAGACTTCCGCTCGTCTTTGCATCGCCAAATGACCAGACCTTAATCCCTCCGCCGGCCTCTTTGGAAACAGTCACTACGATCTCAAATTTAACAATTTGAGGCAGCATATGTTGCGTATTCTCAGCAAAAACCGGACCAATCCAGCATCTAGAAGTATCAGCTGCGGCGGCGATGCCACCAGTTATATCCAAAGGCGTTTTCTTAACATATTCATCTAAGTTCATGTTTTTTCCTCACCCCACCACACAGACCGTCTCCACTCCCGCCTGCAGCAGCACTCCCGTCCCGGGCTTGACCCGGGACCTCTGTCAAAGGCAGCGCAGGTTTCAGGACGGGGTCCCGGGTCAAGCCCGGGACGGGGTCTGCTTACATCGGAATATGCGCGGTCACGTCCTGCCAGTCCGGATTGTGTTCGTGGATGAGCGTGTTCTTCCAGGCGCGCGGCCAGCGCTTGATTGACCTTTCGCGCGCAAGGCTCGCCGCGAAGTCCTCGTGGGCCTCGAACCAGACAAGCGTTCTGATCTTGTACTTCGCGGTATGCGCCGACAGCCCGGCGCGATGCGCCTCCACCCGTTGCGCAAGGTTCGCCGTGCGGCCGACATAGATCGCCCCACCGGGGCGGGAGGCCATGAGGTAGACGAAATGAGCCATTAGCCCGGTTTGGGGGATCGCGGTTAATCGAGAGTCGAATCCCGCCCCGGGCAAGACCCGGGGCCTCTCTCGTCCTCAGGCGGCGCGCTGCCCGGGAGGAGGCCCCGGGTCAAGCCCGGGGCGAGGTCTGGAATTTCTCGTCACCCCACCACCCCCGCCGTCTCCACCACCGCATGGAACAGCACATCCGTCCCCGCCGCCGCCCATTCCGGGCTGAATCTCCTCGGCCTCGTTGTGGCTCAGCCCCCCCACGCAGGGGCACATCACCATCACCGTCGGCGCGACCCGGTTGATCCAGCAGGCGTCGTGCCCCGCGCCGCTGACGATATCCATGTGCGAATAGCCCAGCCGCTCCGCCGCCCCGCGCACCGTCTTCACCAGCCCCGGATCAAACGTCACCGGGTCGAAATGCCCGACCGGCTCGATCCCGATCCCGAGGCCCAGCTCCGCCGCCACCGCCGCCGCCGCGCGTTCCACCTCGCCCCGCATCAGGTCCAGCTTGGCCTGTTCGGGGCTGCGGATATCCACCGTGAACACCACGCGCCCCGGGATCACGTTCCGCGAATTGGGGAACACGAACACCTGCCCGACCGCCCCCACCGCGTTCGGCTGATGGCTCATCGCGATCCGGTGCACGGCCTCGGTGATCCGCGCCATGCCCAGCCCCGCATTCACCCGCATCGCCATCGGCGTGGACCCGGTATGCGCGTCCTTGCCGGTCAGCGTGATCTCCAGCCACCACAGGCCCTGGCCATGTGTGACGACGCCGATCTCTTTCCCCTCGGCCTCCAGGATCGGGCCCTGCTCGATATGCAGCTCGAACATCGCATGGATCTTCCGCGCGCCGACCTTTTCCTCGCCGACCCAGCCGATCCGCGCCAGTTCCTCGCCGAAGACCTTGCCGTCGGGGTCCGTCCGGCTCTTGGCATAGTCCTCGGTATGCACCCCCGCGAAGACCCCGACGCCAGCATCGCGGGCGCGAAGCGCGCGCCCTCCTCGTTGGTCCAGTTCGTCACCACGACCGGGTGCCGCGTCTTGATCCCGAGGTCGTTCATCGTCCGCACCACCTCCAGCGCGCCCAGAACGCCCAGCACACCGTCATACTTGCCGCCTGTGGGCTGCGTATCCAGATGGCTGCCCATGTAGACCGGCGGCAGATCCTCGGTCCCGGCCCGCGTGGCGAACATGGTGCCCATGCTGTCCACACCCATGGTCATCCCCGCGCCCTCGCACCAGCGCTGGAACACGTGCCGCCCTTCGGAATCCGCATCCGTCAGCGTCTGGCGGTTGTTGCCGCCGGCAATGCCGGGGCCGATCCTGGCCATCTCCATCAGGCTGTCCCACAGCCGCTGGGAATCGATCCGCTGGTTCGCGCCGATGGAAGCTGTCCCGGCCATCGCAATCTCCCTTGGGGTCTTGCCGCCCCCGGATTTCCTGACCGTATGGTCAAATCGGACCCTGTGGCAAGGGTCCGCGCGCTCAGGCCAGCAGCGTCCGCTGCACCACCCACCAAGCCCCGACCAGCGCGATGAAAACCGAGGCAGGGACGGCGATCCGCGCGCGGTACCAGGACTTGTCACGGAACCAGTAGCCGACCAGCGCGAAGGCCACGGCGATGACCGTCAGCTGGCCGAATTCGACGCCGAGGTTGAAGCCGATCAGCGCCGGGATGAAGGCACCCTCGGGCAGCCCGATTGGCCGAGCACAGCCGGCGAATCCGAGGCCGTGCAGCAGTCCGAAGCCGAAGACGACCGCAGGCCGCCAGCGCGACATCTGCGGCGACAGGATGTTCTCGACCGCGACATAGACGATGGAGGCCGCGATGATGGGCTCGACGATGTTGGCAGGCACGTTGACGATGCCGAGCGCACCAAGGGCCAGCGATACGGTGTGCGCGACGGTGAAGGCCGTGACCTGGGTCAGAAGCGGCCTGATGCGCAGCGCCAGGAAGAAAAGGCCGAGCACGAATAGGATATGGTCGAGACCCTTCGGCACGATATGATCGAAGCCGATGGGAATATAGCGGAAGAAGGTCTGCCACTGGCCGAACTGGCCGCCGCCTTCGATGGCGATAGGGTCACTCAGCGCGCCTTCGGTCAGATAGCCGTCATAGGGCTTGTCCACCCCCATTTGCCGAACGACCAGACTGCCATAGGCCGGGGCCCAGCCGATCTGGACGGACCGCGCCTCGGGCGGAAGCGCTGCGGTCAACTCAAAGACAGACTGCCGCGGCAGACCGACATCGCCCACGTCGGCCCCCGTGAAGGATGTCAGGTCCGGGGTGATCCGCACCCCGTCTGCCAGGATCGTGAAGTTCTGCGCCATACCTGGCCAGAACGCATTGAACCGCGCCGCCAGCGCATCCGGCGGCATCGCGCGCAACGCATCGTAATCCGCCGCCTGCGGCGCGTCGTTCGTATCGAACACCGTGCCGAGATTGATCCCGGCGATCGGCCCTTCCACCGGCATCGTGACCGACAGCGTCAGCACCCCGTCCGCGATGGTCAGGTCCGAAATCGCGGGCACGACTTCATGCGCCTGCACCGCAACGCTGCCAAGCGCCGACCACATTCCCGCGATTGCCAGCATCAGGGCCAGCGACCCGCTTGACAGCCGCGCGCCGACCCCCACTGTGCCCCTGACCCGGAGGAACCCCATCATGCGCCTTGCCCCCTTGTTCTTCTTGCTGCTCGCCCAGCCCCTGACGGCGCATGAGCTGTGGATCCTGCCGAAGGACTTCACGCCCGACGCGACTGTCCATATCGAGGCCGACCTGGTCAATGGTCAGAAGTTCGAGGGCATCCGCCTGCCCTTCCTGCCCGCCACCAACAAGGCCTTCTTCATCGCCTCCGGCGGCACGAAGCAGAACGTCGAAACCCGGATCGGCAACGTGCCCGCCGTCCAGCAGGCCCCGGCGGGCGACGGGCTGAACGTGGTGGTCTATCAGTCGAAGCAGTCGAAAGTGACCTATGCCGAGCTGGCCAAGTTCGAAAGCTTCGTCAAGCACAAGGACCTTGGGCCTGCGGTCGCGCGGCACCGCGAACGCGGGCTGCCCGAGGCGAATTTCTCGGAAGTCTACACGCGCTTTTCGAAGTGCCTGGTTGGCGTCGGCAACGCGGCAGGCAGCGACCGCAACTTCGGCCTCTTGACCGAAATCACCGCGCTGGCCAATCCCTACACCGACGACATGTCGGGCGGCCTGCCGGTGCGGCTGACCTATCAGGGCGCACCGCGCGCCGACGCGCAGATTGAGTTGTTCGACCGCGGTCCGGGCGGCGTGAAGATCACGACGGTGCGCACCGACGGCAGCGGCGTGGCGCGGCTGCCGGTCGCTCGGGGCCATGTCTACATGGCGGACGCTGTCGTCCTGCGCGAGAAGGAACCACAGGCCGAAGGTGGTGCGGTCTGGGAGACGTTCTGGGCCAACCTGACCTTCGCGGTGCCGTGACCTTTTCCCGTCGCTGGCAACCCTTCCACTGCGCGGAGACACCATGACCATCGACGACCTGCGCGCCGAGGCCGAAACGCTTGTCCTGCCCGCCTTCACGGAAGGTGATGCGCTGCGGCTCGGGGCCGCGCTGGTGGCCACCGCGCAGGACCGCGACCTGCCCGTCGTTATCAGCATCCGGTCGGCCAGCCGGACCTTCTTCCACGCCGCCCTGCCCGGATCGTCGGCCAGCAACGACCACTGGGCGCGGCGCAAGGGCAATGTGGCCCTGATGTTCGGAACCTCGTCCCTGCTCCAGCGCCTGCTGCACGAGAAGTCAGGCCGGACGCTTGTCATATCCGGCCTGCCGGAGGCCGACTATGCCCTCAGCGGCGGCGCGGTGCCGGTCTGTGTCCGGGGCGCAGGGATGGTCGCGGTGGCGACCATGTCGGGCCTGCTCGATGTTGATGATCACGCGATGGTCGTGGCGGCGATCCGGGCGCTGATCGGATAGGGTGCCGGGCTTCCCGCGTTATTTCAGTTCCAGTTCGATGAAGGACATCGGGACGGTGCCGTCATTGACCACGTTGTGCTCAACTCCTTCGTCGCGGCGATAGACCGTGCCTGCGGGGATCATCACCCTGCGGCTGCCGCCGCCCGGCTCCTCCAGCAGCATCGGGCAGTCGGTCAGGGTGGTGATGACATAGTCCATCCCGTGCCGGTGCCAGCCGGTCTCGGCCCCGGGGGCGAAGTCGAACCGCGTCACGCGGACGCGGGCGTCGTCGATCAGGGTCGTGGCGGTGCATGCGGGGCGGGTCATTCGGGTTCCTTGATCAGCCGCCGTACGATGTCGGCGCTTTGGTGGAGGAAATCAACGATCAGGATTTTGGACGGCGTATCGACGAAGATGATGTAGTGGCGGCCCGACCGGGTGAAGCGCAGGTCTTCCCGCAGGTCATCCGCAAATTGCCTCCGGCAGGACTGATGCTGCGCCCTGCCATTGGCGACGGCACGGCAGCGCCGCAGCAGATCGGCGATGTATCTGTCGCCCCGGACAGCCCCGAACGCATCCTTTGAGAATGACGCGATCCTGTCGAGGCTTCGGGCCGCGCGGTCCGAAATGGCAACAGGTTTCATGCCTTTCCGAAATACTTGGCACGGACTTCGCGGAAGACCTCCTCACCGTCCCGGGTGCGTCCTTGCCGGACATCTTCCAGACCCTCCAGCACGCCCGCCCGGACCTTTTCCCACTCCGCCTCCTCACGCTCCAGCATCCTGAGCCCCGCGCGCAGGGCTTCGGACGCGTTCTGGAAGCGGCCCGAGGCGACGAGGGCATCGACGAAGGCGGACTGCCGGTCGGTCAGGACGATGTTGCGGGTGGGCATTGGCGTGGTTCCGGGGATGGGGGTATTGGCATAATATGCCAATCGGATTTGGGGTCAACAATGGAACGCCGCGTAGGGTGGGCGATTCCGCCCACCGTCAGGCCACGTGGTGGGCGCCATCGCCCACCCTACGCGGCGTGCTTCAACACATCCCCCAGCACCCCGATCAGCCGATCAATATCCCCCTTCGACACAATCAGCGGCGGGCTCATCGCGATGATGTCGCCCGTTGTCCGGATCAGTATCCCCTTCTCGTAGGCATCGAGGAACGCCCCGAACGCCCGCTTCGTCGGCTCGCCCGCGATGCCTTCCAGCTCCACCGCCCCGATCAGGCCCATGTTGCGGATGTCGATGACGTGCGGCAGGCCCTTCAGCGAATGCAGCGCGTCCTCCCAGTAGGGCGCGATCTCGGCCGCGCGCTCGAACAGTCCCTCCTCGCGGTAGGTCTCCAGCGTGGCGATCCCCGCCGCCGACGCGATCGGGTTCCCGGAATAGGTATAGCCGTGGAACAGCTCGATCATGTGCTCCGGCCCCGCCATGAAGGCGTCGTGCACCGCCGGAGTCGCCAGCACCGCGCCCATCGGGATGACGCCGTTGGTCAGGCCCTTGGCCAGCGTGATCAGGTCCGCCTCGACCCCGAAATGCTGGGCTGCAAAGGGCGACCCCAGCCGCCCGAAGCCGGTGATGACCTCATCCAGGATCAAGAGGATGCCGTGCTTCCGCGTGATCGCGCGCAGCTTCTCCAGATAGCCCTTCGGCGGCAGGATCACCCCCGTCGATCCCGCGACCGGCTCCACGATCACCGCCGCGATGGTCTCGGCCCCGTGCAGCGCCACGATGCGCTCCAGATCGTCGGCCAGGTTCGCGCCATGCTCCGGCTGACCCTTGGTGAAGCATTCTGCGCGGGCAGATGCGTGTGCGGCAGGTGGTCCACGCCCGCCAGCAGCGTGCCGAACATCTTGCGGTTGTTGACGATGCCGCCGACCGAGATGCCGCCGAAATTCACCCCGTGATAGCCGCGTTCGCGCCCGATCAGCCGCGTCCGCGCCCCTTCGCCCCGCGCCCGGTGATAGGCGATGGCGATTTTCAGAGCGGTTTCAACAGCTTCCGATCCGGAGTTCGTGTAGAACACATGCTCCATGTTCGCGGGCGCGATGCCGATCAGACGGTTCGCCAGTTCGAACGCCGCCGGGTGCCCCATCTGGAAAGCGGGCGCATAGTCCATCTCGGCCGCCTGCCGCTGGATCGCTTCGGTGATCTTCGGGCGGCAATGGCCAGCGTTGCAGCACCACAGACCCGCCGTCCCGTCCAGCACCTGACGGCCATCGGACGTCGTGTAGTGCATGTCCTTGGCCGCCACGAACATACGCGGCGTCTTCTTGAACTGCCGGTTTGCGGTGAAGGGCATCCAGAAGGCGGCCAGGTCATTCGGGGCGGGTTTGCGGTCAAGCGCCATGCGCGTCGTTCCTTCGGCTTCGGCGGGCGGGCCGGTGGCCCGTCTTCCGCCTGCGATTGCATTCAGGGTTTGACCGGATGGTCAGGATCACGCTAGCAGGAAGGATCGGACGCGGAAAGGGCCGATCGACCCCGCGCCCTGGCAAGGGAGAGAGACTTGGACGACGCCGCACCCGCCCCGGCGCGCACGCGCATCCAGCAGAAGAACACCGGCGCGATCCTTGACGCGGCGCTCGAGGTCTTTTCGCAGCACGGCTTCCGGGGCGCGACGCTGGACCAGATCGCCGAGGTCGCGGGGCTGTCGAAGCCCAACCTGCTCTACTACTTTGCATCCAAGGAAGCGATCCATCTGGCGCTTCTGACCGGCCTGATGGATGTCTGGCTTGACCCCTTGCGCGAACTGAACGCCGATGGCGAACCCGTCGCCGAGATTCTGTCCTATGTCCGCCGCAAGATCGGCATGGCGCGTGACTATCCGCGCGAAAGCCGCCTGTTCGCCAACGAAATCCTGCAGGGCGCGCCGCGCATGATGGACGCGCTGATGGGTGATCTGAAGCCGCTGGTCGATGCAAAGGTGCGCGATCATCCGAAACTGGGCCGATCAGGGCCGCATCCGGGCGACCGACCCCTATCACCTGATCTTCTCGATCTGGGCGCTGACCCAGCACTATGCGGATTTCGACGTGCAGGTCCGCGCGGTTCTGGGCGAAGGCCACGACCCCTACCCCGAGGCCGAGGCGTTTCTGGCACAGCTTTACGAACGCCTGCTGGCGCCGGAAACTGCTGCGGCCTGACCCGGATTACTGCATTAACCATCCTCGCAGATTGCCCCGGACGTTAACGCGCCCTTCACCGAAGGCGCGCAGCATAGCCGAGTGGGGGCCTTCCTACAGGAGCGGGGGGCATGTTTGAAAAGATCGGCGGGCCGATGCCCGCGACAGCTTTGGCCTTTGCGGCGCTGCCGTCCGCTCTGGCACCGATGCGCGCCGTCGCAGGGACCGCCGGGTCTGCTGGATCCGATGCCGGGCCCGGATCGGCGGGCCGCGATGACGCGGCCGGATCGGGCCTGGCCGGCACGCCGGGCGAGACGTTCCGCATGGCCGCGTTCCTGTCCTCGCTGGCCGATCCCGACGCGCCGACCGGTCCGCCGCCCACCTTCGAGCGCACCTACATGGAGGCTGCCGCAGACCGCCGCCGTCTTGCGGTGCGCACCGGACGGGACGATGCCTCACCAGCGCCCGCCCTGCCGTCCAACGACCCGACGGCACCGCGCCCCGGCCCGGCCCCGGCTGCTGTTCCACAGAACGCTCCGGCCCGGCCGACGCCCGAACCTGCGGTCTCGGGCGCACCAGTTCAGCAGTCCCTCGACATCCTGCGCTGAGCGTCAGGCGACAACCCGGCGGGGCCAGACGGATCGGGCGCGCGGGTTTCCCCGCGCGCCCATTCTTGTCTGACGGATGTCCGGTCAGCCGACCGGATTCAGATCGCCGATGAAGTTCAGCATGTCGATCATCGTGAAATGCCCCGCCGTCGCCCCCGGCAGTTCCGGCTTCCAGTCCTTCTTCAGCCAGAGGAAGGACTTGTGGTCGCCGTGCACCAGGCCCAGGAACACCTCGGCGACGATGGTCGATCCCACCGGGCCGAGCCGCGTGCCGCCGCCTTTCACCTCGGCCTCCTTCAGGATGTAGTACCAAAGCGGGGTCTTGATGTGCAGGCCGCCCGCCGCCGCCGCAGCACCGTCAGCCCCGGTCGACAGCTCTGCCGGTGTCAGCGCCGGAACGCCGATCTCGCTCGCCACGTCCTGACCCGAGGGCAGGCCGAGGATGACGCCGCGCCGCAGGTTCCGGAACGCGAGGTTGGCAAAGCGTCCGCCTTCGCCCGGCAGCGAGTGCAGCGCGGGAACCAGCTTGGCGTCGAGCCTCCGCGACAGATTCTGCGGCACGCCTGCGATGCCGAAATTGTACCAGCGCCGCCAGTCGATCACCCAGTTCGACGGCAGTCTTTCCTGCGGACCGACCGGCGGGAACGGCCCCACGCCCGCATCGTCGAACAGATCGCCCACGATGGCCCCCGACTTGGCCGTGAAGGCGAACAGCAGTTCCAGCGTTCCGGGCGCAAAGGTTCCCGGGCCGAACCCGAAGATGCGGTTGTGGCTGTAGGCCTCGCGTACCATCGAATGCCCCAGACGGTAGGCGGCCGCCGAGAATTCCGCCGGCATGTAGGGACGCTTCTTGAAGCGGTAGTGCTTGCGCCCGGCATTCATGATCTTCCGGACCAAGCCCGGCTCTGTCAGCCGCTCGACGAAGTCGAACAGCACGATCCACTGATAGTGCCACGAGACCATGCGCCGCGCCTCGTCGAACAGCGCGCCACCCTTCAGGTCGGGCTTGGTCGCATTCAGATGCTCGACCACCTTGTTGTGGAACCGGATGAAGGCAAAGTGCGTCTGCGCGACGGCCAGGTTCTCGTCGTTGCGCTCGTCCCCGATGATCGCGCGTCCCATCGCGCTGCGCGGCAGGTCGTTCGGCAGAACCGGAACCTCGCCGCCGTTCGGGTCGGGGCTTTTCTTCGTGGTGCCGATGATCAACTTTGCCGTCGTGCGCCCCGTCACCGGGTCGCGCTGGTACATGAACGGGGCCTGTTCGGGCCCCGGGCCGTAGAGCGAGTCGAGGTCCAGCGCAGGTGACCGGAAGTTCCTGATCGCCAGCGGATCGACCTTCTGTTCGTCGAGCGGCGTCAGGTCGAGCGTGATGTCGTGATCGACGAACTGGCCGAGATAGGTGAACCCGGCCGGGATGTTGGGGTTGTTGCCGGCGGGATCGCCCGGCTGGTCGTCCAGCATCGCCTCGGCCAGCGCGAACAGCGCGTCGTCGCCGACCACCAGCGGCTTCAGCATCGGAAACATCCGTCCGAACTTGCCGGGATCGTCGTGGCCCTTCAGTGCGTCGATGGCGTCGCGGGTCATCTCCCGCGGCATGTGGCCATGATGAATGTTCATCACGGTCGGCATGCGGACTTCAATCTTCTTGTTCATAATGTCGTTCCCTGGTTGGCGAATGAAAGCGTCTGCCGGGTCGGCGGAAAACAAAGCAATGCCAGCAATAACTCCCGGCAGGGATGAGTTTAGCACAATCTGCCGTTGCAGACAAACACCGTGAGGGTAGGGAATTCCCGTCCTGGCGACGGGTCGCCGATGTCACGGTTGCGGCGCAGGGCCGCAGTCCGCCTCACCGGCCGCCGCCACCCTCGCGGGCAGATGCTCAGCGGACCATCAGTTAGAGGTCATAAAATATTGATATATAAAGATGAAGTTCCAGACCCACGTCGGGACATCCGCGTCTGCTACTCCGCCGCGACCTTGGCCATCGGGTTGTTCGGATGCGTCGTCCAGTTGGCATAGTCGCCGACCCTTGCCCGGTCCGCGCATCGACCGCACCCTTCGGCAGCGCCTCCATCGTGATGCAGTCCTCGACCGGGCAGACATCGACGCAGAGGTTGCAGGCCACGCATTCGGCGTCGTTCACCTCGAACACCCGGCCCGGCTTCATCCAGATCGCCTGATGCGACTGGTGTCCTCGCAGGCCGCATAGCAGCGCCCGCATTTGATGCAGGCGTCCTGGTCGATCCGCGCCTTGGCGACGTAGTTCAGGTTCAGCTGGTTCCAGTCGGTGACGTTCGGAACGGCGCGCCCGATCAGGTCGGCGATGCCCATGTCCTTTTCGTCCAGATACTGCGACAGGCCCGAGATCATCTCCTGCACGATCTTGAAGCCGTAGGTCATCGCCGCCGTGCAGACCTGCACGTTGCCGCAGCCGAGCGCCAGATATTCCGCCGCGTCGCGCCAGGTCGTGATGCCGCCGATGCCGCTGATCGGCATACCCTTTGTGGCCTCGCCCCGCGCGATCTCGCTGACCATGTTCAGCGCGATGGGCTTCACCGCAGGCCCGCAATAGCCGCCATGCGCGCCCTTGCCGTCGATGCTGGGTTCCGGGCTGAAGCTGTCGAGGTTGACCGAGGTGATCGAGTTGATCGTGTTGATCAGGCTGACCGCATCCGCCCCGCCGCGCTTGGCCGCCTCGGCGGGCTTGCGGATGTCGGTGATGTTCGGCGTCAGCTTGACGATGACCGGCATCCGCGTGTGCTTCTTGCACCAGCGCGCCACCATCTCGATGTATTCCGGCACCTGACCGACGGCGCTTCCCATGCCGCGCTCGGACATGCCGTGCGGGCAGCCGAAGTTCAGCTCCACCCCGTCGCAGCCGGTTTCTTCCACGGGTTTCAGGATCGCCTGCCACGATTCCTCGTCGCAGGGCACCATCAGCGACACGATCAGTCGCGCGGTCCGGCCAGTCGCGCTTGACCGCCTTGATCTCGCGCAGGTTCACCTCCAGCGGGCGGTCGGTGATCAGTTCGATGTTGTTGAGGCCCAGCAGCCGCCGGTCCGCCCCCCAGATCGCCCCATAGCGCGGGCCGTTGACGTTGACGACCGGCGGACCCTCGGACCCCAGCGTCTTCCACACCACCCCGCCCCAGCCCGGCCTCGAAGGCCCGGCGGACGTTGTATTCCTTGTCGGTCGGCGGGGCGGATGCCAGCCAGAACGGGTTCGGGGATTTGACGCCGACGAAGGTGGTGGTGAGGTTGGCCATCGGTCAGGCTCCTATCGCAGCGTTCGAGAGCGCATCGGGGTTCAATCCTGCTGTTTGCAGGCGGTCGCGGGCGGCATTCAACACCTCGGGCGGGAATGTAATAGGGTGACGAAGCACTACCGCCTCAAAAGTTAGTTCGGGATAGCCTCGTTTAAGGAGGTCGGTGAAGCCATGTGATGGGTCGGGCCTCATTGTCAGGTCTGAGACAGTCTTGGCTTCCCCGTCGCGGCCGATCTTCTGACGGGTGCGGGACAGGCGAACAGTCTTACCGCGTTCTCCCCGAAGCATTTCTTCCAATGCGAAGATGGATTGCCAAACGTCGTGTTCGACTGTGCCAGGATTTGCTTCGGGCTGAATCTGGCATAACCGCTGGAACGCCGCTCTCTCCACCTGTAGAGAGCCTTGTTTCCGCGCGTTCGCAATCTGGATACGCAGCTTCGCGGGGTCATCCTGAACGCCTATGCGGGCAATGGCGGCCCGTTCTGCGGAAGAAAGGGGTGTCATACTAGTTCACCCCATCAAGCTCGCATGAATATCCTCGGCCGCATCGCGCCCTTCCGCTACGGCCGTCACCGTCAGGTCGTCGCCGCCGCTGGCGCAGTCGCCCGCCGCCCAGACTTTGGCCAGCGACGTCCGCCCCGCGCCCGTTACGGCGATCTTGCGGCCGTCGAGTGCCAAGCCTCTCGGGCGCTTCCAGCGTTTGCCCGATCGCCTTGAAGACCTGATCGGCCTTCAGCCGGAACGTCTCCATCCCGATCTTCAGGCCCCCCGGCCCTTCGGATGTATAGGCGAATTCCACCGCCTCGACAGCACCGTTGCCCAGCACCTTCACCGGGGCCGCGTTGTGGATGATCCGCACGCCGACAGACTTCGCGTGGTCCTGTTCGTACCCGCTCGCCGACATGCCGGCCTGCGCGCGCCGGTAGACGATGGTCACGTTCTCGGCCCCCAGCAGCTTCGACTGCACCGCCGCGTCCACCGCCGTCATGCCGCCGCCGATCACCACCACCTCGCGCCCGACCGGCACCTTTGCCTTGTCGCCCGCCTGCCGCAGGCCCGCGATGAAATCGACCGCGTCGGTCACGTTCGCCTTGTCCGCCCCCGTCGCCGTCAGCGCGTTCACGCCCTGCAACCCGACCGCCAGCAGCACCGCGTCATAGCTGCCGGTCAGGCTGGCCAGCGTCACCTCGCGCCCCAGCGCCTGCCCGTGACGGACCGTGATCCCGCCGATCTTCAGCAGCCAGTCCACTTCGGCCTGCGCGAAACCATCGGGCGTCTTGTAGGTCGCAATCCCGTATTCGTTCAGGCCGCCCGCCTTGGGCCGCGCGTCGAACAGGACAACCGCATGGCCCTTCATCGCCAGCCGGTGCGCCGCCGCCAGACCCGCCGGACCCGCGCCGACCACCGCCACCTTGCGGCCGGTCTTCGGGCCGCGCGTGAAGGGATGCACGCCCGCCTCCATCAGCGTGTCGGTCGCATAGCGCTGCAGCCGACCGATCTCGACCGGCTTTCCTTCGGCCGCCTCGCGCACGCAGGCTTCCTCGCACAGCTGTTCGGTCGGGCAGACCCGCGCGCACATGCCGCCGAGGATGTTCTGGTCGAAGATGGTCTTCGCCGCCGCCGCCGCCGTGCCGGTGGCGATCTGCCGGATGAACAGCGGGATGTCGATGGTCGTCGGGCAGGCCGTCATGCAGGGCGCGTCGTGACAGAAATAACAGCGGTCCGCCGCCACCCGCGCCTCGTGCCCGTCGAACCGTGGCGCAATGTCGGCGAAATTTTCAGCGTAGGTGTCCGCGTTCAGCCGCCCGTCCGCCACGCCCGGTGTCTGCATGTCATTCGCCATGCCCGCCGCTCCCTGTCGCGTCTTTTGCCCGACGCTGCCACAGGACAAAATTTTTATCAAACGGTAAATAATGATCCGGCTAAGGGATCGGCGACATGCTGAAACTCGCGGCTTTTCTCGCCCGGACCTTCCGCGTATAACGGCCCGGCAGAACCGCGCCCGCAGCGAACGACGGGCAGCACAGGGATCCTTCGAGGACAAGCATGACCACCAAGACGCCCCACGAAAGCGACGTGGCCTTCATCGAGGCCCTGGCCGAACTTCTGAACCGCAGCAATCTGGCCGAACTCAGCGTCAAGCGCGAGTACGGCGAAAACGACAGCCTGAACGTCAAGGTGTCGAAATACGCGGCCCCCGCGCCTGCGGTCCACTATGCGCCCACGGCTGCACCCGCCGCCCCGGCGGCACCGGGCCCCGCAGCGCCGGCCGCTGCTGCAGGCGGCGGCGACCCCGCCAGCCATCCGGGGGCAGTCGCCTCGCCCATGGTCGGCACCGTCTATCTGTCCGCCGAGCCGGGCGCGGACGTCTTCGTCACCGTCGGCGCGCAGGTGAAGGAGGGGCAGACCGTCCTGATCA
Organism: uncultured Alphaproteobacteria bacterium; assembly: GCA_963819585.1. GTDB lineage: Bacteria > Pseudomonadota > Alphaproteobacteria > Rhodobacterales > Rhodobacteraceae > JAOADN01. The sequence goes on along the minus strand of CAWFWP010000004.1, from coordinate 5,603 downwards.
TCGAGGCGATGAAGACGATGAACCATATCCCCGCGCCACGCGCGGGCACGGTCAAGCGCATCCTGGTCGAGGATGGTAGCCCGGTCGAATACGGTGCCCCGCTGCTGATCATCGAATAGGGGCGCGCCATGTTCGACAAGATCCTGATCGCCAACCGGGGCGAGATTGCCCTTCGGGTCGTGCGCGCCTGCCGCGAAATGGGCATCACATCCGTCGCCGTGCATTCCACGGCGGACGCTGACGCGATGCATGTGCGGATGGCGGACGAGAGCGTCTGCATCGGCCCGAACCCGTCCTCGGCCAGCTATCTGTCCGTGCCCGCCATCGTCTCGGCCTGCGAGATCACGGGCGCGCAGGCGATCCATCCGGGCTATGGCTTCCTGTCGGAAAACGCGGCCTTCGTGCAGGTGCTCGAGGATCACGGGATCACCTTCATCGGCCCGACGGCGGAGCATATCCGCATCATGGGCGACAAGATCACCGCCAAGGACACGATGAAGAAGCTGGGCGTGCCTTGTGTGCCCGGGTCCGACGGCGGCGTGCCGGATGTTGCCGAGGCCAAGCGCGAGGCCAAGGCGATGGGCTATCCGATCATCATCAAGGCGACGGCAGGCGGCGGCGGGCGCGGCATGAAGGTCGCCAACAACGAGGAAGAGCTGGAGATCGCCTTCCGAACGGCAAGGTCAGAGGCGAAGGCCGCCTTCGGCAATGACGAAGTCTATATGGAGAAATACCTCCAGACCCCGCGCCACATCGAGATTCAGGTCTTCGGCGACGGCAAGGGCCGCGCTGTGCATCTGGGCGAACGCGACTGCTCGCTCCAGCGCCGCCACCAGAAGGTGTTCGAGGAAGCGCCCGGCCCGGTGATCGACGAAAAGACCCGTGCCAAGATCGGCAAGGTCTGTGCCGACGCCGTGGCCGCCATCAACTACATCGGTGCGGGAACCATCGAGTTTCTCTACGAGAACGGCGAATTCTATTTCATCGAAATGAACACGCGGCTGCAGGTCGAGCACCCTGTCACCGAAGGCATCTTCGGCGTGGACCTTGTGCGCGAACAGATCCGCGTGGCTGCTGGCCTGCCGATGGAATTCCGGCAGGAAGACCTTAAGGTCAAGGGACACGCCATCGAAGTCCGCATCAATGCGGAGAAGATACCGGAATTCGCGCCGCGCCCCGGCAAGATCACCCAGTTCCACGCCCCCGGCGGGCTGGGCGTCCGGATGGATAGCGCGCTCTATGACGGCTACACGATCCCGCCCTACTACGACTCGCTGATCGGCAAGCTGATCGTGCATGGCCGCGACCGGCCCGAAGCCATCGCGCGGCTGAAGCGGGCGCTGGGTGAACTGATCGTCGATGGGCAGGGGGTCGAGACGACCATCCCGCTGTTCCACGCACTGCTCGAGGAACCCGACCTTCTGTCCGGGGACTACAACATCCACTGGCTGGAAAAATGGCTTGCGCGGACCTACGCCGCGCCCTGAGGTTGTTTTCCGCGCCTTTGATTTGCCAATCCCGACCGGCTCGGGCATAGTTATCCCACCGATTTCACAGGGACTTCTCCGCGCCTGGTCCAACGCGGCGAGGGCTTTACCAGCGGCTGATTGGGGCCGTCCATGCTGACCGCAGAACAGATGCTGAATGGCTATGCCGAGGGGATTTTCCCCATGGCCGAAAGCCGTGATGACGACGCCCTGCACTGGGTCGATCCGCGCCGCCGGGGAATCTTCCCATTGGACGCCTTCCACATCTCATCCTCGCTTGCCCGCCGCATCCGGCGCGGGGCACATGTCATCCGCATCAGCAGCCGCTTTTCGGATGTCGTGCGGGCCTGCGCCGACCGCAACGAGACCTGGATCAACGACCCGCTGATCGCGCTCTATGACCGGCTGCATCAGATGGGCCACGCCCATTCCGTCGAGGTCTGGCAGGATGAGCACCTTGTCGGGGGGGTCTTCGGGGTGACGCTGGGGGCCGCGTTCTTCGGCGAAAGCATGTTCTCGCGCAGCACCGACGCATCAAAGGTGGCGCTGGCCTATCTGGTTGACCGGCTGAACCGGGGGGGATTCACGCTCTTCGACACCCAGTTCCTGACCCCGCACCTGAAATCGATGGGCGCGACCGAGGTCAGCCGCGGGGACTATCAGGACAAGCTGCGCCACGCGCTGAAGCTGCGGGCGGATTTCAGCGCGCCGGGCGACCCGCCGGGCGCTCAGGAACTGATGCAGCGCAGGACCCAGATGTCGTACCGCGCATCGTCCAGCGCCGACAGGGCCGGGCTGGTCGCCACCATCCAGCCATCGAAGCTCGGCCGCTCCTGACCGGGATCGAAGACGATCAGCTGGGCATAGGCGTTGCTGCCCGGATCGGCGACCGGATAACGGCAGTCGGTCAGAGAAATCGACAGCCGGCCGAAGGATTTGGTATCGCCGACCATCAGCGGAATGTCGGTTGTCGTGCCCGACGACTTGTCGAGGCCGCGCAGCAGCGCGCCGGGGGCAGAGGCGACGCCGGTTCCACCGGGGATGACCGGCAGGCCCTGCGCTGCGGCTTCACCACCGACCACGGCCGTTTCGCCGGACCCGGCATCGACGCCCGCAAGCCCCTCGGGCCGCGGCGGCGGGGCCTTGTCCTGCTGCGCCGTGACCGGACCGGCGCAGAGGATCGCCGCGGACAGAAGCCCGGTCAGCCGCCAGATCATTCCGACGCCGCGCCCCCGGACGCGGTATCGCCCGACCCGCCGCCCGCGAACTTCATCAGCAGCGTCACCACGCTGACCGCACCTTGCGTATCCTCGATCTCGGCACCGGGGGCCAGGATGTCCGGGCTGCCGCCCGGCTGCAGTTCGACAAACGACCCGCCCAGCAGCCCTTCGGACGAGATCAGGATCGTGCTGTCATCGGGCAGCTGCACGTCCTTCTGCACCTCGATCCGCGCATCGGCGAAATAGGTCGCGGGGTTCAGCGCCAGCGCCGTCACCGTCCCGACCTTGACGCCCGCCAGCCGCACATCCGTGCCGACCGTGACGCCCTCGACCGACCGGAAACTCGCCGTCAGCTCGTATCCGCCGGACGGGCCGGTGAACCGGCTGCCCTGACCGGCATAGACAAGAAAGCCTGCCGCGACCGCGACAACAGCGGCACCCGTCAGCACCTCGCCCAGATTTTCGGCCATTCCTGTGCCCCTCTTCGGGTTGTGACGACCCGGCCAGCGTATCCAGGCCTATTCCGGCGACCACGCCTCATAGTCCCGGCGCTCGGCAGGCACGCCGCGCCGGATCGACCCCGGGGGCGCATAGGCCGCCAGCGTCCCGGTCAGATTCTCCTCATGCGGCTTCTCCCAGGCCCTGCGCCGGAGCGGGGCCTTGGTCGGCGGCTCATCCCATGTGTGATGCAGCCAGCCATGCCAGTCGGGCGAGACACGGCTCGCCTCGCTCTCGCCATTGTAGATCACCCAGCGCCGCTTGGCGTCATGCGTCTGGTAGAAGATGTTGCCCTGATCGTCCTCGCCGACCCGGACGCCCTTGCGCGAGGTCCAGACCTGCGTGCCGAGCGTCTGGCCGTTCCACCAGGTCAGAAGGCGGAGGAGGAAGGTCATGGGCGGGGTCTCCGGTCGCGGTGCGCGCCCTTGTGATATGGAACAATTGCGCGGGCGCGTCCAGACAGATGACGGGCCGCGCGCGGCACGGCGCTTGAACGGCGGGGGCATTCAGACTATGTTCATTGGGCAGCGGCAGAATGTGTCCCTGCAGGAGTACGGCAGGATGACCCGCGAAGGTTTCGGAAACGGCTTTCCCCGCGAGGGTTTCGGCAACGGGTGACTGATTGCTGACGGCTGACCGCATCGTTCGGGTCTTTGTTTCTCTGGCATTTCTGGCGTTTGTTCTTGCTGTATTCTGCTCGGCCCTCTGGCAAGGCGTGGGCTGGCTCCACACCGAATCCTCGGCCGAGATGCGTGGCCGTCTGTCCAGCTTCACCGATCTTGGCGGCATTCTGGTCGCGTTTCTGGGCGTCATCGCTGCAATAACAACCTTCCTGTTGTCAGCCCAGGCCAACCGCCATGCCCAGCGGCGCCAGCACACCTTCACCATGCTTCTGGAGACCCGGCTGTCGTCGGAATTCCGCGAAACGATGCAGAGACGCCGCGCGGTCTTTCCCGAATACATGGACCTGACGTTTGCCGACTGGGATCAGGCCCGCCGGGCGGACGCCCGTCACGGAACCGAGACGCACAGGGCCGAGGCACGCCATCTGAACGAAGGCGCATGGGCGCTGATCACGCTCCTGAACTATTACGAGTTCCTTGCCCTCGGCATCGAAAGCGGCGATCTCGACGAACCGATGCTGCGCCGGTCTGTGCGCGGTATCATGTGCAGCCTTGTCGATGATGCGCGCCACGTGATCGCCGAACTGCGGCGGAATGACCCGAAAACCTACGCCAATCTTGCAATTCTGTATGATCGCTGGCGGGTGGACGGGGCACGTGACATCGACGGCAAACCGAACGAGCGGCCGATCCCGTCGGCCTGAACAGCCCTACCCCGCCGTCGCCGCGACCTTCTTCGTGTCGGAATGGATCAGGAGCGGCTTCGCCTTGGCACCGTCCACCGCGTCCTCATTCACCACGACCTCGTCGACGCTCGTCATCCCCGGCAGTTCGAACATCGTGTCGAGCAGGATATCCTCCATGATCGACCTGAGGCCGCGCGCGCCGGTCTTCCGCTTGATCGCGCGCTGCGCGATCGCGACCAGCGCGTCGTCGGTGAAGGTCAGCTTCACGCCCTCGATGTCGAACAGCCGCTGATACTGCTTGACCAGCGCGTTCTTCGGTTCCGTAAGGATCGTGACCAGCGCCGCCTCGTCAAGGTCGGTCAGCGTCGCCAGAACCGGCAGGCGACCGACGAATTCCGGGATCAGGCCGAATTTCAGCAGATCCTCGGGCTCCAGTTCCTTGAACAATTCGCCCACGCCCCGCGCCTCAGGGTCTTTCACATCGGCCCCGAAGCCGATGCCCGAGCCCTTGCCGCGCTGCGCGATGATCTTCTCCAGCCCCGCGAAATGCCCCGCCGCAGATGAACAGGATGTTCGTCGTGTCGACCTGCAGGAATTCCTGCTGCGGATGCTTGCGGCCGCCCTGTGGCGGAACGGAAGCCACGGTGCCTTCCATGATCTTCAGAAGCGCCTGCTGCACGCCTTCGCCGATGACGTCCCGCGTGATGGACGGGTTGTCCGACTTGCGCGTGATCTTGTCGACTTCGTCGATATAGACGATGCCGCGCTGCGCGCGTTCGACGTTGTATTCCGACGCCTGCAGCAGCTTCAGGATGATGTTCTCGACATCCTCGCCGACATAGCCGGCCTCGGTCAGCGTCGTCGCGTCGGCCATCGTGAATGGCACATCCAGAATGCGCGCCAGTGTCTGCGCCAGCAGCGTCTTGCCGCAGCCGGTCGGGCCGATCAGCAGGATGTTGGACTTCGACAGTTCGATATCGCGATTTCGAGGCGTGGTTCAGCCGCTTGTAGTGGTTGTGGACCGCGACCGACAGCACGCGCTTGGCGTGCACCTGGCCGATGACATAGTCGTCCAGCACCTTGCAGATG